>JADJCV010000004.1:0-1362500 GCA_016703025.1 Candidatus Avedoeria danica | reverse complement strand
CGCGAGCTGGGTTCAGAACGTCGTGAGACAGTTCGGTCTCTATCCGCTGTGGGCGAAGGTGATTTGAGGAGAGCTGCCCCTAGTACGAGAGGACCGGGGTGGACCGACCACTGGTGGGCCGGTTGTGGTGCCAACTGCATCGCCGGGTAGCCAAGTCGGGAACGGATAACCGCTGAAAGCATCTAAGTGGGAAGCCGTCTCCAAGATGAGATCACCCATCGGGCAACCGAGTAAGCGCGCTGGAAGACCACCAGTTTGATAGGGCGGAGGTGTAAGGGCTGCAAGGTCTTAAGCTGACCGCTACTAACGCGCGAGGGCTTCCTCGTGTCTGTCTGTTCTGCTTCACTTGGCTCATGTTCAACTTTAGGGTCCGAGCGCTATTAACAAGTGCATAAGCACTTTCCGACACGTCAATGACGGGTCTGAAAGGTGATCCTAGCGGCGGAGCAACACCTGGTCCCATCCCGAACCCAGCAGTTAAGTCCGCCAGCGCCGATGGTACTTCCGGGGCAGCCCGGTGGGAGAGCAGGTCATCGCCTTCAGACCCGTTCATTGTTTAACCCGAAATCCAACCCCTTCTCACCCTCGCCGCGCCGGGCCGGACAGGGCACTGCCAGCCACGGCCACGAGCGCAACTGTGAGCGGGATCAGGTAGAAGATGATCCGAAAGAGCAGCAGCCCTGCGATGAGGACGTGCGCGGGCACGTCGCCGTGCAGGAGCGAGAGCATCGTGCCCTCGAACACGCCCAGGCTGCCGGGCACATGGCTCAACAGGCCGATCAGTTGGGCGGCCAGGAATGCGGCCAACAACGTTCCAAATGGAACCGTGCCGTTCGGCAACAGCAGCCACAGCACCCAGGCCACGAGGAGCCAGTCGGTCGACGAGAGCGCGACCTGGCTCATGGCGAGGCGAACGTTCGGCATGTGGAGCGTCCAGCGCCACACGCGGATCGGATGCTTCATCGTCGCGGCAAAGTAGACGTAAAGGACCACCGTGCCGAGCATCGCGGCGCCCACGGCGCGCCAGAACGGCAGCGGGGCCCACGCTTGCAGTGCCGCTTCGGGCTTGATGGCCAACACCGCGCCCAACAAGGCGAACAAGCCGGTCCACACCGTGATCGCGTTGAAGGCCACGACCTGCGGCAGCACGGCCAAGTCGACACCCCATCGCTTGTAGAAGCGCAGGCGCGCCCACGGTCCGGTGATCAGCGCGAATCCGAGGCTGTTGACGACGGCGAACGCGACGAACCCGGCCACGCTGATCCGCCAAGCGCTCAGCGTGCGTCCGAGTTGGCGCAGCGCCAGGTGATCGTAGCCCGTCATGATCGCGTAGTTGAGCACCGTGGCCGCAACGGCGAGTCCGAGCTGCCAGCGCGGCACCGCGGCGGCCGCGCGGATGACTTCGAACGCGCTGACGTCGTGCAGTTCGCGGCCGATCACCCAGATGGCCGCGCCGAGCAGCAGCGTGCCGACGATGCGTTCGACCCATGGTAACCAGCGCGGCGGCGTGCCCTCGACGATCTCGTCGGTCGAGTCGGGCACTTCGTCTGGAATTGGGATCGCCCCACGGTCGTGGGTCATGGTGCAGCAGTCGTCGTCGGCGCGCCGGTCGGCGGCGCCGCGCCCGGCGATGCCGGCTCGAGTCGGAGCACGTTGCCGGACACGTTGCCGCGCCCGATCGTCATCGGCACGTACTCGACGTCGCGGTGCGGGCGAAGCCGGTCCGCGTAGTGGCCGGACAGCGGGTGGCCGGACTGGCCGGTGGCGATGCTGAAGCGGCCGACGTCTTCCTCTCGCAGCGTTACGATCTGTCGATAACCGGGCGCCTTTTCCTGCTGGTAAGGCTCGGCTGGGTTCGACGGCGCGGCGTTGACGGTGAATGCGTCGCCGCCGTTGGCGATCCGGCGGTTGAAGATCCGCCGCAGCAACGTGACCTCACCGAACGGCTGGTGGAGATAGCGGGCCTGGTGAACGCGCCCCCAGCGCCAAGCGGACATCCGCCCGCCGAGGCGCTCGTCGAGGTCACCGATCGCACCGTCCAGCGCACGGCGCGCCAGGTCGTCGCACGTCTCGTTCGCCGCTGTGCGCGTGTCGTCGCACCACGGCGAGTCATCGGCGGCAAGCGCGTCGGCCAGAAAGCGGCGCGGCTGCTGCTGCAGGTTGTCGTTCGGCAGGTAGTCGTTCAACAGGGGCCCGGGCAGGTCGTCCAAGAGGATGAGGCGGCCGAGGTGATGGAGCCAGGCTTCGACGAGCGCCGCCGCAGCCGAGTTCTGATCGAGCCGACCGTCCCACTTCGCCAGCATGTCGAGCGCGGCACCGCGACGCTCGTCGCCCGCGGGATCGATCGCGCGCAGGCGCGGGAGGATCGCCTGGACGTACAGGCTGGTCTGATCGCCCTGGATCGGGATCATGTCTATGGCTTTGAGCTGCGCGGCACTGTCCGGAGCGCCACGGTTCGGAGCGGCACTGTCCAGTAATCCCTGCAGGAGCGACGTGATCCGTTGGGCGCGGTACGGCTGCGCCCAATTGCGCGTGATCCAGTGCGGGTAGTCGTCCGGCACGATCCGTTGGTTGGCGGTGACGATGTAGCCGCGCTCGGGATCCTTGGTTTGTGGCAGCTCATCGAATGGGATGTCGGCGGTCCAGGCGTGCGAGTCGTTCCAGCCGGGCACAGGCAATGTGCCGTCGCCGGCCGCGCGTATCGGGATCCGGCACGGCGCGATGTGGCCGATGTGACCGTCGACGTCGGCGTACAGGACGTTCTGGCAGGGCGAGACGACGCGGCGCATGGCCGATGTGAAGTCGTCCCAGTTCGCGGCGTGGTTCAGCGCCAGGAACGCGTCGACTGTCGTGTCGCCGGGATCGAGCGCCGTCCAGCGCAGCGCGAGGACAGTGTCCTCGCCGCCCGTGACGTCGGCCGCGGCGCGCTCGTCGATGACGTCGGACAGGACGGGGCCGTGGCGGGTGCTGCGCGCGGTCCACGGCACCGGGTCCGGCCTGTCCTTCACCCGGATCGGCGCGTCGACGACGGTCATCGGCGCCCAGCCGTCATTCACGGCCACGCTGTTGCGGTCATCGGGCTTCACGCGTTCCACGTACAGGTCCTGCACATCCGCTCCGAGGTTCGTCAGCCCCCACGCCACACGCGCGTTGCGGCCGATGACGACGAGCGGCAGGCCGGGCAACGTGGCGCCCGTGACGTGCAGGCGGTCGCCGTTCATCTCGGCCAGGTACCATTGCGACGGGATCTGCGCCCCGAGATGCGGGTCGTTCGCCAGGATCGGCTCCCCGGTGGCGGTGTGCTTGCCGGCGACGACCCAGCCGTTCGAGCCGATGTCCGGGCCGCGCTGGCCGACGCGCCCGTCGATGGCACGGTTGAGCGTCAACAGGGCATCGATCCGCGATGCGCCGACGCTCCGTGCGGCGCCGACGGCGTCCGGACCGGGCGGCGCGCCGGGCATGAGGGCGTTCGCGCCTTCCACCCCGACGGCCTGGATCAAACGGGTGCGCAGCAGCTCGAGATCGTAGTTGCCGGCGAGGTTCCAGCTCATCATCTTCATCCACACGAGCGAGTCCGGCACCGTCCACGGCTCGGGCTCCACGCCGAGTGCGATGAACTCGGGCGGCAGCGCGCGATTCTCGGCCAGCAGCGCGTTCACGCCGGCGGCATAGGCTTCGAGCGCGCCCAGCGCGTCGGGCGACAGCTCGGCCATCACAGCCTCGGCGGCGCGCCGTACGCCGAGCGTGCGCAGGAACTTGTCCGTGGCGACGGCCTCGATCCCGACGACCTCGCTGAGCCGTCCGGCGCCGATCCGGCGCTGCCACTCCATCTGCCACAGTCGGTCCTGCGCGTGGACGTAGCCCAGCGCCAGGTGGGCGTCATGGTCCGTCGTCGCATAGATGTGCGGCACACCCCACGCGTCTCGGACGATCTCGACCGCGCCGTCAAGACCCGCAACCTGGAGCATCCCGCTGGTCTGCGGCAAGCTGCGCCGAAACCAGAGCGATGCGCCGGCGGCGGCGACCGCCAAGGCGAAGACGAAGCCGGCGAAAGCTCGACCGAACAGGCGCATTCAACGGTTCCTTCCGCGCGCGCTTCCGCGCATTCAGCCGTGCCTCGAATCGGTCGTCGCGCCACGCAGCGACGGGCATCCGCGCCGACGGCAGGCATGATACGCGGCGGGCGGGCGGCGGCCAATCCCATCACCGTGGGCCGCGCGGAGCGGGCGAGGTGCGCCGGGGCCGGCGGATCGCCGAACGACCGGGCGTCAGGCCCCCGTTGTCAGGTAGCCGAGTCCGTCCATCAGCCAGACCCAGACGGCCTTCGAGAACCGCACGACCGCCGGCACGGCGCCGATCACGACGGCCGCCGGCGCGCCGAGCGACATCGCCAGCGGGGCGTCGCGGGCGATCAGGGCGAACCCGAGCGGCAGCGCGACGAGCAACGGTACGCCGAAGCCGAAGACCATGCCCGCCGTCACGGCGCTGCCGTCGTCATCGAACCGCAGACCGCACACGTCGCACGCGTCGGCCAGCTCGAGCAGGCGGCGGAAGAGGCGGCCGCGGGCGCAGTGCGGGCAGCGACCGCGGAGGGCGGCGGCGAGGGAGCGGAGGCGGGTGGAGGGATCGTGGGGGGACGGGGGCGGCGGCATGGCGGGATTGTACGTGAAGTGAAGCCTTGATCCGAGCGGTTTCCTGCCTGGAAAAGCTCGGATCAAGGCCTTGAACGTGCGTCTTTCGCCCTGGAAAAGGTCGCCTGAGCGCCCCCTAATTCATCGCCCCCTATTGATCGCCCCCTATTCCATCGCGACCATCAGCCACGCGATATCGAACGGTTGCAACGCATGCTCCGCCAGCGGCCCGACCGCCCGTGCCTCGCCATCCGGCACGTCGGCATACCACAGCCGGTCGTTGGCACCCCAGAAGAGCCCACGCTCGTCGGGCCGGAACGTGATGCCGGCAATCCCGTGTTGCGTGTGGTCGGCGTGAGGACCGCCGTCAGGGTCGAAGGCCGTCCAACCTCGCTCGTCGACGACCACTCGCCATGCGCCGCCCATCGAGACGTGGGTCCGAGCGTATCGGCCGAACGGGCCGATGGCCACATCGTCAACGCCCTTGCCGAAGGCGGCCGCGTCACACGGCCCGGCGCCGTCGCCCGGCAGGCGAACGAACGGCCGTTCGGGCGCGCCCCACGAATCGACGCGGCACGCCTGGTCGTGCAGCTGCTCGTGCGCCCCGCTGTCGGCATCCACGACAAACACGCCACGCTTCGTTGTCTCGGCCGGCGGGGATGCTGCGAAGTTGCCGCTCAAGACGATCTGGCGCGTCGGCCGATCGATGACGAACGGCTCCCCTGCCCAAGTCCCCAGCGAGCGGCTGATCCCTGTACGCACGTCCAGCCGAACGACGTCGCAGCAGCCGACCCAATTCGACTCCTGATGGACGATCGCGTCGTGGTCGCCGAGCCATCCGTCGGGCCAGCGGACGAGCCAGCTTCCGATGCCGCTGCCGCCCCAGACGTGGCGTTGGACGGAGCCGTCGATGCTCGACACGTCGGTGGTCTCCGCCATCACATCGCCCGCCGCGCGGCCGCACCATGCGGCCCCCTCGTGCAGGATCCACTGCCCATCCGGCGACCAAGCCAACCGGAACGCATGCGTCGGCTCGTCGGATACGCGCCGCACCTGCCAGCCGGCGACGTCCGCGACGTACACGTCGCCGGACGGCCCGTCCAGTGCGCCGACGAACGCCAGGTGCGTGCTCGCCGGTGACCATGCGAGGACGCCAAGACCGGATCCGAAGGCGCAGAGGACGTCCTCGGCGGCCCAGCCCGGCTGCCACGGCGTCGGGACGCCCGGCGGATCGGTCGCCGCGGCGGACGGCGTGGGCGTGCCGTCGAAGTACTGCACGGCGACGTCGCCGGCCAGGCGGCGCAAGTCGTGCTCGATGTCGTTGTGCAGCAGCCGTGTCGCGAATGCCTCGCTGCTGTCCGCGAGATCCAGGACGTGCAGTGTGAGAGGCGTCGTCATCGGCGCCGTCAAGTGCCAGTCCGGCTCGTCGCCCGTGACGTAGGCCAGCCAGCGGCCGTCCGGCGAGAGCGCGCTGCCCACGTTGCGCATCCGGCCGCCGTTCGGCAGGCGCCACGTGGCGGCGAGGGCGCCGTCGGCGTGGCGGACGGCAAGGTCCGTCGCCTGGCCGTCGACAGTGTCGGCGGTCTCGGCGACGACAGCGGAGTCAGCGGACTCGGGGGCGGACGGGATGCGATGGAGCAGGTACGGCCCCGGCGCGGGCAGCAGCGCCGCGTTCGGCGGCACGGCGACCGATCGGGCGGTTGGCGTCACGACGGCCGTGTCGTTGGGCGGAGATGCGTCGCCGGTGGACGGGAGCTGGCAACCCTGTGCGGTGGTGACGGCGGCCAGGACGATCAAGGCGCACAGCGGTGCGAGCGAGCCTGGGAGGGACGAGCGGGACGGCGGGACGGGGAACGGCGTGGACATCGGTGGGCTCCAGTTGCGGTGGCGACGGGATCGACTGGAGACGAAGATATCGCATCTCAAGGGGCTGTTGGCGCCGCGAAACCGCCGCGCCGCCGCCGCGCAACCGTCGCACGGCCGTCGCGCGGCCGTCGCAGAAGCGTTGTCTTGCGCTATCCGAAGGCGCCGACGGCATCGCCCCGATCGGTCGTCTCGTCCTCCTCGACCACGGCCTGGCGACCCGTGACGGTGTAGATCACCCGCTCGCAGATGTTCGTCACGCGGTCGGCGGCGCGTTCGAGGTTGTGGGCGACCCAGAGCATGTAGTTGGCGCGCTCGATCGCGCGCGCGTCGTCCACCGGACCGGAGATCGTCGCGGCGAAGACCTCGTTGAACACGGCGTCGATCGTGTCGTCGTCGGCGATGACGGCGCGGGCGATGGCGGCATCGCGGCGCTCGAAGGCGTCGAGGGCGCGGCCGAGCATGTCGGCGGCGATGTCGGCCATGTGCTCGAGGCGGTCGAGGACGCCGGACGGCATCTGCCAGCCGGCCAGGCGGATGTGGATCGTGGCGATGCCCTTGGCGTAGTCGCCCATCCGCTCGAGCTCGCCGACGACCTCGAGCATTGCGGCCAGCAGGCGGATGTCGCCGGCCACCGGCTGCTGCGTGGCGATGAGCGTCATGATCTCGCTCTCGACCCGGTAGCGGCGGCTGTTGATGTCGCGGTCGAAGGCCATCAGGCGCTCGGACGCCGGAAGATCGTCGCGGCGCAGGTTGTCCGTGCTGTGGCGCAGCGCGTCGCGCACCATGTTGCCAAGGGTTTGGACCTCGTTCTCGAGGCGGTGGAGTTCGCGGTCGTACAGCGCGCGGGCCATTGGCGACGCTCCTACTCAGCCGAAGCGGCCGGTGATGTAGTCCTCGGTCCGCGGATCGACCGGGTTCGTGAAGAGCTCGGCCGTCGGACCGAACTCCACCAGATAGCCGTCTCGCTGGCTGCCCACCGAGAAGAAGGCTGTATAGTCCGAGGCGCGGGCCGCCTGCTGCATGTTGTGCGTGACGATGACGATCGTGTAGTCGCTTTTGAGCGTCTGCATGAGCTCCTCGATCCGCAGCGTCGCGATCGGGTCGAGGGCGGAGCACGGCTCGTCCATCAAGATGATCTCGGGCCGAACGGCAATCGCCCGGGCGATGCACAGCCGCTGCTGCTGTCCGCCGGACAGCGAGAGGCCGCTGGCCTGCAGCTTGTCCTTCACCTCGTCCCACAAGGCCGCCCGCTGGAGCGCGTCCTCCACGAGATCGTCCATCCGTCCGCGGAAGCCGTTGATCCGCGCGCCCCAGGCGACGTTCTCGTAGATCGTCTTCGGGAACGGGTTCGGCTTCTGGAACACCATCCCGACCTTGCGCCGCACCTCGACCGGGTCGATGTCGGACGCATAGATGTCCACGCCGTCGAGTTCAACCATGCCGCTCACCCGCGCCGTTGGGATCAGGTCGTTCATCCGGTTGAAGCACCGGAGCACCGTGCTCTTGCCGCAGCCGGACGGGCCGATGAGCGCCGTGATCTTGTTGCGCGCGACGGCCAAGTCGACACCGCGCACCGCGAGGAAGGCAGCGTAGTGCACGGCGAGGTCGCGGGTCGCCATGGCCATCGGCATGCCCTGCGGCGCGCGCAGCGCATCCGGGTTCGTCGTGCTGTCGAAGACATGCGGCTGCTGTTCGCCTACGACTGACTGCAGGCGCGGCGGGCGCGTCTGTACGGTCATCGGGATCACCCCTTGGCGCGGTAGCGGTTGCGAAGGAAGATCGCTGAAGCGTTCAGCGTGAGGAGCAGGATGAGCAGGGCAAGGATGGCGGCGGCGGCGATGTTGCGGAAGACGTCCGACGGACGGCTCGTCCACTGATAGATCTGGATCGGCAGCGCCGTGAACTTCGAGAACGGCCCCGACGGATCGAGCGCCACGTACGTGCTCGCGCCGATGACAAGGATCGGCGCCGTTTCGCCGATCGCACGCGAGACCGCCAGGATCGCGCCGGTCAGGATCCCCGGCAGCGCGCCGGGCAGGACGTGGTGCCAGATCGTCTGCCATTTCGTCCCGCCGAGGCCGAAGCTGGCCTGGCGAAGGCTCTGCGGCACGGCGCGGATCGCCTCCTGGCCGTTGATGATGAGCACGGGCAGGATGAGGAGTCCGAGCGTGAGACCGCCTGAGAGGATCGTTCGGCCGTTGGGCGAGTCGCCACTGGCCATGCCGAAGATGGCGCCGCTCGTGAAGGGTTGGAGGAACCGCACGAGGATCGCCAGGCCGAGCATGCCGTAGATGATGGACGGCACGCCCGCCAGGTTGTTGATGTTCGTCTGGATCAACTGGTTGATCCGGCTGCGCTTGTCCGCGTACTCTTCGAGATAGATCGCCGCGCCGACGCCGACCGGGAACGCGAACAGGATCGTGATGAGGATCATCCACAGCGAGCCCTTGATGGCGGTGCTCACACCGGACTTCTCGGGGTCGGGATCCTGGGGCGACAGGAGGAAGTCGAGCGTCAGCCACGATCGGAACGCAAGCTGCGTGTTCGGGAACTCGGCCGCGTGCGCGCGCTTGACGGTGCCCCGGCGGAACACGGAGTCCAGCAGCGACCACGTGCGGACGACTTTGGGCTGGACGATCCGCTCCGTGGCGAGGGCGTGCAGTTGGCGTACGGACCGCGACGCAAGCGGTGCCTCGCCGTTCAGTCGCCGAATGACGCCCGGCTTCAGCTCGCTTTCCAACAGCCCGACGAGCCCGGCCGTGTCGAGCTGATCGAGCGCCACCCCGTGATAGAGGACCGTCGCCGGGTCGCGCTTCACCTGGACCGCCGTGTAACCGAACGCGCTGTTGGCGACGTTCAGGAGCAGGGCGGCGAGCACCAGGATTGCCACGAGCGTCGATGCGCGGAATCCCTGCCGCCAGAGATCGGCGCGGCGGCGGCGCACGTCGACCCGCGGCTCGAATCCCTCGGTCGCGCCGAGCGACGGCGGCGGCTGGGCATCGTTCCGGCCGGCGGATGCCTTGGCGTCGATCATTCGTATTGCTCCCGGAAGCGCCGCACGACCCGCTGGCTGACGGCGTTCAGGCCGAGCGTCATGAGAAACAGCATCAGGCCGATCGCGAAGATGCTGTCGTAGTCGATCGTGTTGAAGCTGAGGTCGCCTGACGAGATGCGGGCGATGTGCCCGGTCATCGTCTCGGCCGGCTGGAACGGATTGAACGTGAGGTTCGGGCTGGCGCCGGACGCGATCGCGACGACCATCGTTTCGCCGATGGCGCGCGAGATCGCCAGGATGAACGCGGCGGCGATCCCGGAGAGCGCGGCCGGTAGGACGACATGTACGCTCGTCTCCAGCCGTGTCGCACCAAGGGCGAAGCTGGCCTCGCGCAGGCTGCGCGGCACGGCGTGGAGCGCGTCCTCGCTCATCGAGGTGACGAGCGGCAGGATGAGGATGCCGATGACGATGCCTGCCGACGCCATGTTGTAGCCCGAGACGAGATCGGCGCCGAAGATGAGCCGCAGCAGCGGCGTCATGAACATGAGGGCGAAGTAGCCGAAGACGACGGTCGGGATGCCGGCGAGCACTTCGAGCACCGGCTTGAGGGCGTTGCGCATCGGCGACGATGCGTACTCGCTCAAGTAGATGGCCACCGCCAACCCGAGCGGGAGTGCCACGACCATCGCGATGGCGGACGTTCCGAGCGTGGCGTTGACCAGCGGCAGGATGCCGAACTGCTTCAGGTGCGGCTGCCATGTGGTGCCGGTCAGGAACTTCCAGACGGAGACGTCGGGGTCGGCGAAGAACCGCAGGCTCTCGCGGGTCAGGACGAACACGATGCCGATCGTCGTCAGGATCGAGATCGCACCGCACAGGAACAGGAGACCCTGGATGAGGCTCTCCGTCGGCCGTGATCGCCGGCGAAGGCTTGCGCGAACCTCGGACTGTGCGCGCCCTGATGCGCTCACTGTTTCGGCTGCAATCGCCATCGTTTCCGCCTCGTCCATCGAGTTTGGCCACCCATCCGTCGCGTCACCTGCGGCGACCGGTTGCCGCGCGCGGGGCGCCTGCCGCTGTCGCGAAGCGCCGATGGGGATTGTACCGCCCATCGACGCCCGCCGCGACAGCGGCAGGCGCCCCATTACGGGCCAGCCTACTGACCGGCGGCCGTCGTCCAGCTCGTCTCCGCCTCATCGAGCGCCTCGGCGCTGGCCGGGAAGTAGCCGGCGGCCTCGATCTCCTCGTTGACCGAGGAGAGGTAGTAGCTGATGAAGCTCGCCACCTGCGGCTTGGCCTTCAGAACATCGATCGACGAGTAGATGTAAAGCGGGCGCGACAGCGGATAGGTGCCGTCCTCGGCGGTCGTGAAGTTCGGCTCGACGCCGCCGACCTTGAGGATCTTGAGCTTGCCGCCGCTCTCGGCATAGTACGCGTAGCCGAAGTAGCCGATCGCGCCCTTGTCGCCCTCCACGCCCTGCGCCAGGATGTTGTCGTCCTCGGACATCTGCGGGTTGGCGGCCAACAGTGGGGCCTCGTCCTTCTCGAAAACCGCCTCGACGAAGTAGTCGAACGTGCCGCTGTCGGTGCCCGGGCTGAAGAGCTTCACGGGCTCGGCCGGCCACTCCGCGCGCACTTCCTGCCACGTCGCCGCGCCGGCGAAGATCGCTTTGAGCTCGTCGAGCGTGATGTCATCGGCCCAGTCGTTCTGCGGGTTCACGACGATCGCCAGCGCGTCCGTGCCGACGCGGAACTCGACGACCTCACGGCCGATCTTCTCGCAGTTCGCCTTCTCTTCGTCCTTGACCGGTCGGCTGGCGTTGGCGATGTCCGTCTCGCCGGCCGTGCAGAAGCGCTCGAAGCCCGCGCCCGTGCCGACGCTGTCGATCGTGACGTTGCCGGTGTAGCCCTCGTCCTTGAAGCGGGCGGCGATGCGCTCGGAGAGCGGGAATACGGTCGAGCTGCCGGCGGTGACGATGTCACCGGTGACGCCGGCCGGGTCGACCGGCGCGAGCGTCACGGCGCCGGCGTCGGCGGACGGGGCGGGGACGTCGGTCGGCATCTCGGCCGGAGCGGTCGTCGGCATCTCGGCGACCGTGGCCGCCGTCGGCTCAGCGGCCGGCGGAGCATCCTCGGGACCGCAGGCGGCCATGGTCAGGGCGGCGACGGCGATGAAACCGATCCGCGTGAAGGTCGAAAACGTGGGGGTGGACATGTGTGCGTGTTCTCCTCGTTGGACGTTTCGGGCCAAGCCGCCGCGTCGGGTTGCGGCGGAGCGGCGACGTGGGGCGCCGCATCGCGGTCAGCGTAGCAGCGGCAACCACTCCATTAGATCAATCGGGCCTTAACCCCGCCGCACGATGACGTTAAGTCGCGTTAATCTCGCGCACGGGCCTCGCGCATTGGGGTTCGGGATGACTCTGACCGCCGTCGATGCGCGGCGAAGAGGACCGGCCCACCGGACCCGGGGAAACCCGGACCCGGTGGGCCGAAAGCAGGCAGCAAGCCGGCCCGTGGCGGACGGGCGGTAACAGGGTCGAGTGCGATCGTCCCGTTACTGGCAGCCGCAGCGCAAGACGAAGCCGTTGTAGAGCGGGTGATACGGCAGGTTGACGTTCCGAAGCGTGACGTGGCGCCGGATCGGGTTCACCGGGCTCTGCGGCACGTTCGGGTTGCACGGCGTGTTGTAGCCGCTCAGGCTGGCCGGGCTGGAGAGGGCCAAGGCAAGCGCTGCCGCCGGGGCTTTGCTCTCCACCTGCGGGCATGCGCTCACCGACGTGTCGGCCGTCGGAAGGACGCCCGGCGTGTTCGTCGGCCGCGGTGTCGCCGGCGTGCCGCCGGTCGGGGTCGTCGCTGTAGGCGGCGTCGTCGTCGGCAGCGTGCCCGGCCGGAACGGCGCGTACGGGTCGAGCGTGGCGCAGGCCTCGCCGGTCACGTCGGGATAGAGCACCCACGCCTGGTCGACGGCCTCGTTGCCGTCATTGCCTGAGGCGCGGCCGCCGAGCACGAAGAAGCGCTTGTGCTTCGGGTCCCACACGCTCGGGATCGCCCGCACGGCGCGGACCTTCTTGGCCGACGTCGACTCGATGTTGTCGGCGCCGAGGCGCTCCCAGCTCAAGCTCGCCGACGCGTCACCCAGCTGCGAGAGGTTCACGCGCCACAGTCCGGCGGAGTGGCTCGCGCCGTCCTTGATGCTCGAGCTCGCGCGGCCGAACCAGCTGTAGAACATCTTCGTCTCGGGGTCGTAAGCGCACGCGCCCTCGCGCCGGCCGCCGAAGCTCAGGCCCTCGGCGTCGGCCGTCTTCTGATTCGCGAAGCGATCCGTGATCTCCTGCCAGACACCGTTGGCGCCGGACTTGAAGTCGATCCACCACACCTCGTTGTACGTCGTGCTCGTCTGCCCGCCGGAGTTGCCGCCGAGGACGATCGCGCCGTCCACCCCGGTGTCCTTGTCGTAGACGTACGCTGCGCACGTGCCCATCCGGCGAACCGGCTTGGAGCCGCCGATGTTCAGCTGCTGGACGTTCCACTTCGAGCCGGACTTCTTGGCCGAGTAGACGACGTCCTGCGACTCCGTCGGGATCTCGTCGTTGTAGCTGCCCTGGCCGAAGATCAGCCGGCTGCGCTGGGTGTCGTACGCGGCCATGAGGCGCGTCAGCTTGCCCTCGTTCTTCAACAGCTCGGTGCCCGCTGGAAGTGAGCTCACGCCGCTGTTGGGAATCCAACGGACACCGGAGGACGAGACGCTGTCGCCGATCGCCAGCTCCTTGATGTCGCCGCCCTTCTTGGATGTGTCCGTGTTACCGTTGTCGCAGCCGTCCTTGCCCATGACGGACAGCCAGTTCGACCCGTTCAGCGAGACCGAAGACATTTCGCGGCAGCCCTGGTCGCTCTTCTCGGAGGCGTACCCAACGCCGGCGCTGTACGTCACTTTTTGCCAGGCATCCTTTACGCCGTCTAGCTTGAGCGCGTACATGTCGGCGAACACTCGGGTCTCGTTGGCGCCGAACTTCGTCGCGCCGCCGGCGTACACCAGCACGCCCGTCTCGGGGTTGTAGCCCCCGAAGCCGCCGTAACGCTCCGCGGGCATGTCGGGCAGCTGGACGTAGCACGCCTTGCCGGTATCGATCCGCTCGGGCACCGTGCCCTGGGCGCGCGCGTCGGGGGCCGCCGGCGCGCCGAAGATCAAGCCGCCAAGCGTGGCGGCTGCTGCAGCGACCGCGAGGCCGCTGACGAATCTGCGATGCATGCTCTTCTCCTCGGAAAGGGTGGGTCGATTGCGCATGGGTGGACGCCCCCCCCGCAACGTGCTCGACGCGCGACCGCCAGCGCGCCGGGCGGCGTGGCGCCATCCCGGCGATGAGGCTAGCCGCCCCGCGTGAACGCTTGGGCCCCTTCGCCTTAAGGCCGTGTGAAGCGGTGCGGAACAGCCGTTAAGGCCAAATCGTCGAGCGCGCACCGTCGCCGCCGCATTCCTGCCGTCGTCCGCATGACGGCGGTGCCCGCCGGCGACTCGGCTATAATCGCGCCGATCTCCACACCGGCCCGCGGCTGGCCTTTCGGCGTGGCCGCCCACCCCCTCGGTCAGCCTGAATGCTCCTCACCGTCAGCATCGGGAACAGCCACACCGCGTTCGCCGTCCACCCGTCCAGCGGGACGGGCCGGCGGTCCGGCTTCCGACTGCAGACGGACCCGCGCCGCACCGTCGACGAGCTCGGCCTGTGGGTGGCCGACCTGCTGGCACGCGACGGGCTCGCGCTGCGCGACGTCCATGCGGCCTGCATCTGCAGCGTCGTGCCCGGCGCCACGGAAACCGTTGTCGCCCTCTGCCGCGCGGCGTTCGATGTGGCGCCGCTCGTCGTCCGGCCCGGCGTGCGATCCGGCCTGCCGGTACGCTACCGCCCCGCCTCCGCCCTCGGCGCCGACCGATTCGTCGATGCCGTGGCCGCAAAGGCCGCGTACGGATCGCCGGTGATCGTCGTGGACTTCGGCACGGCCACGACGATCAACGTCGTCGATGCCGACGGGGCGTTCGTAGGCGGTGCGATCGCGCCCGGCATCGGGATCGCCGCCGAGGCGTTGGCCCGCGCGGGCGCACGCCTGGTGCGCGTGGATGTCGAAGGGCCGACACCGCCGCTCGTCGGGCGCACGACCGAATCGGCGGTACAGAGCGGCTTGATCCACGGCCATGCCGCGCTCGTCGACGGGCTCCTGGAGCAGATCGTCGCAGCGCTCGATGCCCGCCCGGCCGCGCCGCCGGTCGATCTGTCGGCCGAAATGCCGGCCGTCGGCGCGCCGCCGTTCGCGCCGACGTTCGCGGTTCCGATCGTCGCCACCGGCGGCTGGGCGGCGGTCATGGCGCCGCAAGTGCCGCGGATCGCCCATGTCCATCCCGGTCTCATCCATGACGGCCTTCGGCTCGTCTGGCAGCGGCATGCCGATGCCCGCCGGGCAGCGTGAGTCGATGACCAGTCAAGTCGCTCCGGCCGGTCCAGCGGTCGATGCCGCCGTCTTCACGCGGCCGACGTTCGACGGCCGCGCCGTCGCGCTCGGAGTGACGGGTTCGATCGCCGCGTACAAGTCCCTCGGCTTGGCGAGCGCCCTCGTGCAACGCGGCGCGCACGTCGACGTGATCCTGACCCGCGCCGCCGGCGAACTCGTGCGGCCGCTGGCCTTCCAGGCACTGACGCACCGGCCGGTGGCGCTTGACCTGTGGGACCCGGCCGGCGTGATCGCAATGGACCATGTGGCGATCGCCCACCGCGCCGAGCTGTTCGTCGTCGCGCCGGCCACCGCCGACGCCATCGCCCGCCTCGCCCTCGGCCTCGCCGGCGACGCGCTCGGCACGACGGCGCTCGCCGTTCGCTGTCCGATCGTCGTCGCGCCGGCGATGGAGCCGCGGATGTGGGACCACCCGGCCACCCAAGGGCACGTGCGCACGCTCCTGGAGCGCGGCGTCGTCGTCGTCGGGCCGGTCGGCGGCCGGATGGCTTCCGGCGAGCGCGGGGTCGGTCGGATGGTCGAGCCCGACACGCTCCTCGAGCACTTGGCGGCGGCGCTCGGGCAAGGCGGTCCGCTGCGCGGGCGTCGGATCGTCGTCAGCGCCGGGCCGACGCGCGAGGGGATCGACCCGGTCCGGTTCCTGTCGAACGGATCGACGGGCCGGATGGGCTACGCGATCGCGCGACGGGCGCGGGACCTCGGCGCCGACGTCACGCTGATCAGCGGGCCGGTGGCGCTGCCGCCGCCCGCCGCCCTGACCTTCGTCGGCGTCGAGAGCGCCGAGGAGATGTGCGCGGCGGTGCTGGACGTCGCGCCCTCGGCCGACGCGATCGTCATGACGGCGGCCGTGGCTGACTACAAGCCGGTGCGGTATTCGGCCGAAAAGGTGAAGAAACAGCCGGGCGACATGACGCTCGTTCTCGACCGCACACCGGACATCCTCGTCGCGCTGGACGCGGTGGTGCGCGACCGGTGCGACGCCCCCGTCCGGGTCGGCTTTGCGGCCGAGACGTCCGACCTCGTCGGTCATGCGCGCGCCAAGCTCGAGGGCAAGAACCTGGACTTGATCATCGCCAACCCCGTGCCGGCCTCGTTCGGCGGGGATGATTCGGAGGCACTGCTCATCGACCGCACAACCGTCGACGCCCGGCCGTTCGGTGCCAAGGCCGACTTGGCCGGCGAGATCATGCGCCGCGTGCACGGTCTCCTCCTGGAGCGCGACGCGCGGATCCACGGACGGTCCCGCCCGTGACGACACCACCCGACGCCCTCGATCCGACCCCGTTGTCGCCTCCGCCGCCGGAAGGCGATGAAGTTCCGACGCCGCTCTTCGAGCGCTGGCTCGGCGTCGAGTCCGCCGCGCGGCGCGTACGGGACGGCCTTGGCGTCGTTGCCGCACGCGCGGGGCGCGCCGGGCACGTCGCGGGACGGGCGCTGCGGCGGTTCGGCGCGTGGCTGGCGAACCCGCTCCACCTGCGGCGCGTGCTGTACGTGCTGCTGCCGGTGCTCGTGGCCATCGGCCTCCTCTCGCCGCCGGTCTCGTTGGGCACGCGGCTGTGGTCGCTCACGTATCACCGACTGCGGCCGGGCGTGGATGCCACCGTACAGGCGCGCGGCGCGCCGGGGGCCGAGCTGCTCGTGTATCGCTACAGCATCGGGCGGGCAGCTCGGGCGGATTTGGAAGCACAGAACGGTCTCCCGGCCGGAACGGACGCGCTGCCGGACGATGCGACCGCGCTGACGGACTTCTTCCGCCTGCGCATCCGCGGCCCGGCGCCGCGCGAGGCCTACCTCCACGTCGACGTGCCGGTATCGACCGAGGACCAACCGTTCGTGGACGCCTTCGGCTGGGACGGGACGCGGTGGCGCTGGCTGCAGTCGCAGTGGATGATCGCCGGGCGGCTGAAAGTCCTCGTTCCGACCGGCGAGTACGTGCCGAGCACCCTCGTTGTCGCGCGCGCCGAGACCGGTCGCCCGGCGGTCTCGGCCGTCCTCCTGCCGCCGCCGAGCGCGCTGCCGGCCGCCGCGGCCGAGTTGCCGATCCTCGAGGTGCGCGCGTTTACCCTCGAGCGCGACGACGGGCTGATCGCGCGCCGGCCCGTCGTGCCGGTGAACCCGCAGGCGCAGGTGTACGGTGTGGCGGACAACCGCGAAGAGGGGCGGGTCCGCGGGGATCTGATCAACAACATCCTCACCCGCCCCGAGACGCGCCTGCGCCATCGCTCCGAGCTCGTCCGGGCCGCGGAAGCCGACAATCTGGCCGGCATCGTGCTGGACTACGAGGACATCGACGAGGGGTTGAACGACGCATGGGCCGGCTTCGTCGCACTGCTCGGCGCCGACCTTCGACGCGCCGGCAAGCAACTGATCGTCAACGTGCCGATGCCGCGCCTGGCCGCCGGAGAGTGGAGCGGCGGCAACGTGGAGTGGCGGCGGATCGGGGACGGCGCCGATGGGGTGCGCGTCAAGCTGCCCGGCGGCGCGCCGCTCAGCACGGCCGCGTTGGACAGCTTGGTGCAGTGGTGCCTGACCGCCGTCGATCGTCGCAAGCTCCAGCTGGCGATCCCGGTGCAGGGTCAGGACATCGTCGACAACATCGTGACGCCGATCACGTACGGCGAGGCGCTGGGTCGGATCCTCGACATCGCCCGTTCCGACGCGCCCGACCGGATCACCCCCGGCCGGGAGACGACGATCGAGCTGCCGACGATCCGGGCGTCCGAGCTCGGCAAGGACGAGGCCACGCAGCGCTGGCGCTTTTTCTACTGGGACGCGAACCGCCGCCAGCACACCGTTTGGCTGACCGACGTCGAAGGGCTGCGGCCCGTCTTCGACACGGCGGCCTACTACCGGATCGGCTCGATCGTCCTGGACGGCGTGTCCAACGGCGTCGATCCGTTCCTGTGGCGGATGGTCCGAACGTACCTCCGCGAAGGTGAGGCGCGTACCGGGCAGTCGAGCTATCGGCTGCGCTGGCAGCTGCTCGATGCTGCCGGCCGGATCGTCATGCAGGCCGACCAGCCGCTGGACGCCACGACGTTCCGCTTCGATGCCCCGCGGACGGTCGGCGATTACCGCCTGAGCGTCAACCTGATGACCGGCGACGGCGAGCTGGCCGCGCCGGGCGCCGAGACCGTCGTCCTCGTGGCCGAGCCGCCGCCGCCGCCGCCGACCCCGACGCAGTTTGCGATCGTCATCGACGTGACGCCCGAGTCCATCGAGACCGCGGCGTCCCCCGACGACGAGGCCCGTGCGCGCGCGCCGGTGACGATCGGCGGCGAAGGCGGCGAGGACGCGGCCGCCGTGGCGTTCGATGCGATGCTCGACGTCGCGGACACGGCGTTGCGCGCCGCGCCGAACGTCGAAGCGCGCGAGATCACGACGCTGCGCAAGGGCGACCGCCTGATCCGGATCGACGTATCGGACGATGCGCGCTGGTGGCTCGTGCGGATCGGCAGCACCGGCATGCAGGGGTGGGTGTTCGCCAGCTTCCTTGTGACCCCGACGCCGACGCCGCCGCAGACCGCAACGCCGGCACCAGCCGGCACGCTCAGCCCGAGCGCGCCGTCCGCGCCGCCGTCCGCGGCGGCGGCCACTGCCCGGCCGACGGCCACGGTGCAGCGTGTTCTGCCGCGGCCCACGCGCACGCTGCGTCCGGTGACCCCGGCCGCGGCCGGCGCGCTTTCGCCCAGCCCGACGCCCTGACGCCATGGTGCGCGACGCGTCGGTCTGGCTGGCGGCGGCGCTCCTCGCCTACGCCGTCGCGGTGAACGCCGCGTGGTGGGCGAGCGAACGCGCACCGGCCTCGCTCGGCAGGCGGATCGACGCCTTTCTGGCCGTGTCCCGCTGGCTGTACCTCGGCGGGCTGCCGCTGGCGGCGCTCGGCACCGGCGTCATGCCGTTGTGGCTGGCCGGCTGGACGATGCCGGCGTCGTGGCCGGTGGCGGTCGCAGGGGCGCTGCTCGCGGCGGGCATCGGGGCAGCGATCCTTGGGGTGGCCGCCAACGATGGGCCGGAAGGCGCGCGCGGCTCGGACCGACCTGGTGGGGGACGGCGGCGACCGTCGTTCGAGCGGTTGGGCGCGTGCTGCGCCGACGTCGTGTTGCGCGAGGCGCACTGGGGCTTCGTGCGCGCCGGTGTCGTGGCCGCTGCTCCCGGCTGGTTCGCCGTGCCGGGCGGCGCGTACGTCGCCCTCGGACAGGCGCTGATCCTTGGCTTGCTGTTCGCCGAGATCTGGGTGCACCCGCATGCCCGACATGCCGCCATCGATCCGGACGGGGCCCGCGCCGCGTCGGCGCTCGGGGTGGCGGCGGCGGCGAGCCACCTCGGCTGGATGATCGCGGGAACGGCCGGCGCCGGGCTGGCGGCGCACGCCGTGGTGGCCCTGGTGGCGCTCCGCTATCCGCCGGGCGGCACGACGCCCAAGCCCTCGATCTCGCCGGATCGACCCATGGCGGTCATCGAGCCCACGATCGTCGGCTAGTTCTAGAACGAGAAGAACAGCTGCCCGCCGGTCATGTCCGCGTAGTACTTGGCGGCGAAGATCAGGCCGAAGAGCAAGCCGCCGATGACGAGGATCCGGAAGAGGTCGCGCTTCACGTGGTGGTAGCGCTCGGCGAGGTCGGCCTCGTAATCCACGACGGCCGTCATGCTGGTGGCCGGCATGCGCGGGGCGCGCGGGGCACGGGCGTCGGCGGACGGTGCGGCGGTGGGTGTGCGCGGCGCCTGGGGCGAGCGCGGGCGTTGCGGCGTCTTGCGGGCCATCGGCATTCTCCTGTCGGCGAGACGGCGATGATAGCGAGCGGAGGGCGGGCTGTCGAGTTGCGGCGAGGGGTTCCCGCCTGCCCGCTGTCATCGTGGCGGTGTCCGTCCTCGCTCGTTCAGCCCGGCCGCAGCCGGCTGCGCGCGATCCCCGCGATCCAACCGATCTCCCGCACGCCGAGGCGCGCGGCCAGCGGGACGTAGAGCGCGATGCCGACGACGGCGCCCAGGCCGCCGCGCATCGCCCAGCCCGTCAGGCCTTCCGGCACGAGCGGCGCCAGGCGCACGTCCATGGCGAGGACGACGGCGCCCATGATGGCGGCCGCCGCGGCGGCACCGGCGGCGGTTCGGATGAGGCCGCTGGCGACCTCGCGGCCGCTCGATCGCCGGACGAGCCAGAAGAGGGTCGCGGCATGCGCAGCGTGCTTGGCGCTGTCTGCCAGCGCCAGTCCAACGTGCGACGTGGCCTGCGGGAACGGGCCGTGCACGGCCGGCGGACCGATGAAACGCGCCACCAGCCACCACACGCCCACGCTGAGCACGCCGATCAGCGCCGGCAGCCAGGTATTGCCGCGGGCGTAGAACGCGTAGTTCAACGGCAGGTCGATCGCGGCGAACGGCAGTCCGATGAGGAATCCCTGCAGTGCGAGCGCCACGCCGACGCGGTCCGCGGCCACGAAGGCGCCGCGCTGGTAGGCCAGCGCCACGATCGGTCCGGCAAGCACCGCCATGCCGACGGCCGCCGGCAGCGTGAGCGCGACGACGAGCCGCATACCGCGCGCCAGCGTCCGGGCAAACGTCTGCGCCTCGCCCCGCGCGTGCGCCGCGGCGAGGGCGGGCAGGATGGCCAGGGCGATCGTCGTGCTGATGAAGCCGTGCGGGAACTGCACGAGGCGCGTCGCCCACGCCAGCCAGGCCGGTGCGGCGTCGGCGCCGAGAGAGGAGTAGCCGGCGTCCACGAACGGAACGAGCGCATCCGTGATGACGAGCCCGGCGGCGATCGGGGCGTACAGCGTGAGCACGCGGCGGAGCACGGGGTGCCGCAGCCGAAGTGTGAGGTGAAGCGAGAGGCCGCGCGCACCGTGCAGCAGGACCGCCAGCTGGATGGCCGAGCCGAGGACGACGCCGGTCGGGAGCGCGGCGGGGCCGAGGCGGTCGCGCAGCAGGAAGACGGCGAGGAGCATCCCGAGGTTGTAGGCGGCGCCGGCCAGCACGGCCGCCGAGAACCGCTCCAGCGCGTACAACAGCCCGGTCACGACGCCGCCGATGGCGAACAGCACGCACGCCGGGGCCATGATCCGCAGGCCCTGGGCAACGATCGGCAGACCGCCCTGGGCCCGGAGGGGCGATTCGGGGAGCACGAGCGCCTCGGCCAGCGGCGTCGCGAACACGTAGACGCCGAGCGCGACAAGGCCGGTGGCTGCCGCCGCCGCCGTGAGCAGGACGGCGACGGCGCGCGTCAGCTCGTCCCGCTTGGCCGCGCCGTAGTGCGCCAGCGTCGGGACGAGCGCGGCGGAGAGCTGTCCGCCGATGAGGAGCACGTAGATCTGCTTGGGGACCCGCTCGGCAATGCTGAACGCCGCGGTGGCGACACCGCCGCCGTACGCCTGTGCGATCTGGGCATCGCGGACGAAGCCGAGCACCCGGCTGGCGACGTTGCCGATCCCGAGCAGCGCGGCCGATCCGACGAGCCGGCGCGTGCCGGCCTCGGCGCCCCGTGCATGCGCCGCCGCTTCCGAGGCGGCCAGCCCGGCGGACGGATCGCTCTCGTCCGGCGCCGTGGGCGGGAACATCGTGCCGACGTCGTCCGGCGGCACGCCCGAATCGCCTGTGCCGATCTCGTCCGCCGGCGGCCGGCCGGTCACAGTCGCCGACCGGCGCGGATCGCCGCGATCAACGTTTGCGTGGATCGCCCGGCGACGTACGGCAGGAACCGGACGTCCGTGCCGACGGCCGTGGCGGCATCCGCCTCCGGCGGGCGGTGGGCGGTCGCGTCGTAGTCGCCCCCCTTGACGTACACATCCGGCCGGAGGGCGCGCACGACCTCCACGGCGGTCGGCGACTCGAACACGATGACGAGGTCGACCGCGCGGAGTGCCGCCAGCAGCTCGGCGCGTTCGGCGGCCGGCAGGACCGGCCGGCCTTCGCCCTTCAGGGCGCGGACGCCGTCGTCCCCGTTCAGCGCGACGACGAGCCGGTCGCCGAGCGCCCGGGCCTGCGCCAGGTAGCGGGTGTGGCCGACGTGCATCAGATCGAAGCAGCCGTTCGTGAGGACGACACGCCGGCCATCGGCCTGCCAGCGCGCGCACAGCCGTGCGGCTGCGTCGAGGTCGGCGGCGACGTGCGGCGCGGGCGATGCGTCGTCCGTCCGGCGAGGCGCGAGGGGGGGGGTGTCCATGCGCGGGCGATTGTAGAGGGCGGCCGCCCTCGGCTCAAGCCTCGGCGTTCGGGCGGCGCGCCAACTCGGCAACGATCTCGTCCGCGCGGGGCGCCGCATTGCCGAGGCGCCGGACGGTGAGGCCGGCCGCGGCGTTGGCGAGGATGACGGCCTCGCGCGGCGTCGCGCCGGCACACAGCGCCAGCGTGACGACGGCGATGACGGTGTCGCCGGCGCCGGTGACGTCGAAGACCTCGCTCACGTTGGCCGGCGGCACGACACGGTAGCCCTCGGCATCGGCGACGCTCGTGCCCTGCGCTCCCCGGCCGAGGAGGACGGCCCGTGCGCCGAGCGCGGCGCGCAGCTCGCGGGCCGCCAGCTCGAAATCGGCCTCCGTGTCCAGCGGCCGCCCGAGGCTGGCGGCCGCGTCGGCGCGGCCGACGCGGACGACGTCGAAGCCGGCGAACCAGCCGAGGTCCCCCTGGCCATCGGCGGTGAGGAGCGCGCCGCTCTTGCGCGCCGCGGTCCGCGCCGCGTCGCACAGTTCGGCGGTCACGACGCCGCTGCGGTAGTGCGAGACGAGGATCGCCGCCGCGCCGTCGGCGGCAAGCGCGAGCGCTTCGCCCAGCGCCCGGCCCGCCGCGCCGTCGACCGGCCGCCGCTCCTGGCGGTCGATCCGCGCAACCTGTTGCGGCGCCGAGAGCCCTTCGGCCACGACGCGCATCTTGACGGTCGTCGGCCGGAGAGGGTCGACGATCAGACCGGTCGGGTCGATGCCGGCTGCGACGAGCGCTGAGCGAAGCTCATCGGCCGCCGCGTCGTCGCCGACGACGCCGACCTGCCGGACGTGCGCGCCGAGAACGGCGGCGTTGACGGCCGGGTTCGCTGCGCCGCCGGGCAGGCAGACGCGCCGGCGCCAAGCCAGCACCGGCACAGGCGCCTCACGGCTCATCCGCTCGGCGCGGCCGATCACGTACTCGTCGAGACAGACGTCGCCCACGACGACGACGGTCTGGCGCGCGAAGCGCTCGAGGATCCGGGCCGCGGCCGACAGGGTGAGGGCATCGCCGCCGTCGCGGCTCGGGCGGTTGTGGCCGGGGCGGTCTTCGCTTGGGCGGTCGGCGGAGCCGGCGGTCGTCGTCGTCATCGTTCCTCTCGGCGTTCGGGCGATGACGGCGTCGGCGGGCGGGGGATCGCCGCCGCGAGCGCGTCGAATGCGGCGGCGACGACCCGATCGGCGCCGAGCCAGCGCAGGCAGTCGCGCGTGGCGCAGCCAGCCGGCCGGCCGAGGCGGTGGCCGACATAGAAGCACGGTCGGCACGGCACGTCCAGCGCCACGACGCGGTGCGGCGACGGCGCGCCGGGCCGATCCGGCGGCCACGGCCGCCACGCCACGTCGTTCGACGGGCCGAACACCGCCACGACCGGCGTTCCGACCGCCGCTGCGAGGTGCGCCACGCCGCCGTCGTTCGCTACGACAAGGTGGCACCGTTGGAGCACGGCCGCCAGCGTCCGGACGTCCGTCGCGCCGGTGAGGTCGTGGTCGATCGGGGCGCCGGACGCGCGGACGTCGGCACCGCCGTCGCCGTCCGTGCCGACGAGGACGATCCGGGCACCGGCCGCTGCGAGGGCTTGGGCCACTTCGGCGAACCGCTCGGGCGACCAGCGGCGGGCAGGGCTGTAGACGCCGGCGCCGGGGTGGATGGCCACCGTGCAACCGTCGAGCCGCCCGGTGTCGCGGGCGACGGCGGACAGGCCCGTCGCGGCGGCGGATGGCCGACCGTGCGCCGCCGCGCGTCCGTCCGTCGCCAGCAGGCCGTCGGCCGCCCGCTCCGCCGCGTCGCCGGGCACGAACCGCAGCCGCGCCGCACCGCTCGGCGCACCGATCGCGGCGGCGACGCCGAGCATCGCGTCCGCGATGTGGGCCCGATCGTAGCCCGGATCCACGGCCCGATGGGTGAGGAACCAGCCGCGTCGGCTGCCGGGCGCGACGAGACCGGCCCGCACGGGTGCGCCGATCGAGAGGACGAGCGCCGCGTGCTTCACGGCGCCGCGGCGCGTGACGAGCGGATGGCAGAGCGCGACCGCATCGTAGCGCGTCCGTCGGAGGCGGCGCACGAGGCCGACGACGGCGATGGCGCGGCGGATGGCGTTCGGGGCTGCGCCGGGGGCGCGGCGGTGGACGTCAACGGCGTGAACGGCGTCGACGAGCCCGCTGGCGTGGAACGCGACGGCAGCCTGCGGCGTGGTGAGGACGTCGAGAACGGCATCCGGCCAGCGGCGGCGCAGCGCGTCGAGCGTCGGCGTCGTCAGGATCGCGTCGCCGAGGTCGGCGAGCTTGACCACCAGGATGTGGCGCTGCGCCCGCGCGGGCGTTTGGCGCGTTGCGGTCGCGGCGCTCATGGACGGGTGGCCCGCATCAGCTGTGCCGCACCAGCGGTTGGGCGGCGCCTTCGAGGACGGCCCGCGTGGCGTCCACGCATCGCCGCCACGTAAAGGTCGCCGCACGCGCCCGGCCGGCTGCCGCCAAACGGGCACGGTCGTCCGCATCGCCCATCAGGCGTGCGATCACGGTCGCCATGTCGGTCACGTCGTGCGGATCGAACCATGCGACGGCGTCGCCGCCGACCTCAGGCAGGCTCGAGGCGCGCGCCGCGGCGACCGGTGCGCCGCACGCCATCGCCTCGAGCATCGGCAGGCCGAAGCCCTCGTGCAGGCTCGGTACGGCGACGACGCGTGCCAGGCCAAACAGGGCGGGCAGGTCCGTGCGGTCGACATAATCGATTATCGTCACCCGGTCGCCGATGCCCGCGCGGCGCGCGACGGCCGCAAGGTCCTCGTTGCCCCAGCCGCGACGCCCGGCAAGGACGAGCATGGCGTTCGGCCGCACGAGCACGACTTGGGTGAGGGCCTCGATGAGGCGGGCGAGGTTCTTGCGCGGCTGCCGTGTGCCGACATGGACGACGGCCTCGGCCGCAGGCGGCAGTCCGAGGCGGATGCGCAGCGCGTGCACGGCATCGGGCGCGGCCGGCGCGAGGCCGGCGTCGACGCCGAGATGGACGACATGGACCCGCTCCGGCGGGGCGCCGAAGAAGGCCACGAGGTCGGCGGCCGTAGACGTCGAATCGGCGATCATGGCCCGGGCGATGCGCGCATGACGGCGGGCGGCCAGCTCGAGGTAGGCGCGCTGGACGAAGGTGTGGGCTTCAGGGAACCGGCGGTGGCCGACGTCGTGGATGGTGACGACGCCGGGTGTCGCGCAGAACACCGGCAGGACGTGCGCCGGCACGAACAGGACGTCGGCCGCGCGCCGGCGAACGGCGCGGCCGAGTCGGACGTGCGTCCAGAGCCGACCGGCGCCGAGATCGTCGACCGCTGCGCCGGCGGCGCGAAGGGCGTCCGCCTCGGCCGCCGGTGCGCCGCGCATGTACAGCCGATAGTCGTGCGCACCGTCGTCGACGAGGCCGCGGATCACGGCCCGGGCGTATGTCTCCGTGCCGGTCGGCCGCGGATCGAACCCACGGCTGGCGTCGACGGCGATGGCGAGCCGAGGCCGCGCGGTGTTCGGCCGATCGCGGCGCCCGCCGTTCACGTCGCCGGCTCGATCGTCACGAGCCGAGGCCGGTCGAACACGTCGGGCCGCAGCGTGACCACCGCGTCTGGGAACGCCATGTGCGCCAGCGCGACGACGGTCTCCCCCTGCCGCCACCCGATCTCGAGCGCCGCGGCGCCGTCGGGTGACAGCCGGCTCGGCAGTTCCGGGACGAACCGCCGGAGCAGATCCAAGCCCTCGCGGCCGCTGAAGAGCGCCCCGTGCGGCTCGTGGTCGAGCACGGATCGCCCGACGTCGTCGAGCTCGTCCGTGCCGACGTACGGCAGGTTGGCGACGACGAGATCGAAGGGTTCGCCCGGATCCGGTGGCCAGAGGTCGGCCGACAAGAACGCGATGCGGTCGGCGCACGCCAGGCGCCGGGCGTTGTCGGCGGCGACGGCCAGAGCGTCGTCGGAGATGTCGGTGGCCGTGACGGCGGCCTCGGGGCAGGCGCGGGCAAGGGCGATCGCCAGCGCGCCGGAGCCGGTGCCGACGTCCAGGACCCGCCGGATGGGCGCGCCTGCGGCCGCGCGGCGGTGCGCATGCCGAATCGCCCATTCCGCCAGCCCCTCGGTCTCGATGCGCGGGATGAGGACGGCGGGCGTCACGCGGAGGCTGAAGTCGAGGAACGGCTGGTGGCCGACGACGTACGCCAGCGGCTCACCGTCGGCCACGCGGCGGACGAGGGCGTCGAAGGCCCGGTGGTCCGGCGCAGCGAGCGGGTCGCGCCGGCGGGCGAGGAGGTCGGCGGTGGTCGTCGCCAGGACGTGCGCCAGGAGGGTGCGCGCGGCGACGTCGGGCTGCGGCTCGCGGCGGAGCGCGGCGCGCGCGGCGGCAAGGGCCTCGGCCAGCGTCACGCGGCCGAAAGCGTGCGGGCCTCCTCGAGGCGCTGGGCACGGTCGGCGGCCGCGAGAGCGTCGAGGAAGTCGGTGATGTCGCCGGCCATGATCTCGGGCAGGCGATGGCTCGTCAGTCCGATACGGTGGTCGGTGACCCGGCTCTGCGGGTAGTTGTACGTCCGGATCTTCTCGGAGCGCTCCCCGCCGCCGACCATGCTCTTGCGCTCCGCGCCGCGCTCGGAGAGGCGCTTCTCCTCTTCCAGCTGGTAGAGCCGGGCGCGCAGGACCTGCAGCGCCTTCTTGCGGTTCTGGAGCTGCGACTTCTCGTCCTGGCAGCTGATGACGATGCCACTCGGCAGATGGGTCAGCCGGACGGCGCTGTCCGTCGTGTTCACGGACTGGCCGCCGGGACCGCTCGAGCGGAAGACGTCGATCCGGATGTCGTTCTCCGGCACTTCGATCTCGATCTCGTCCATCTCCGGCAGCACGGCCACGGTGGCGGTGCTCGTGTGAATCCGGCCTTGCGCCTCGGTCTCGGGCACGCGCTGGACGCGGTGGACGCCGCTCTCCCACTTGAGCCGGGCGTATGCCCCGTCCCCCTGCACCTCGAACACGACCTCTTTCAGTCCGCCGATGCCGATCTCGCTGGCGCTGATCACGTCGACCTTCCAACGCTGTGACTCGGCATAGCGCTGGTAGATCCGGAACAGGTCGGCGGCGAACAGCGCGGCCTCATCCCCGCCGGTGCCGGCACGGATCTCGACGATGACGTTGCGGTCGTCGTGCGGGTCCTTGGGCAGGAGGAGCTCGAGGATCTCCACTTCGAGCGCCGTCCGGCGTGCGTTGAGCGCCGGGAGCTCCTCGGCGGCGAGTTCGGCCATCTCGGCGTCGCCGGCGGCGAGCATCGCCTCGTTGTCGGCGATCTGCTCGATCAGCGCGCGGAAACTTCGGTAGGCGGCAACGATCGGCGCGAGCGACGCCTGTTCGCGGCCGATCGCCCGAAGCCGATCGGGGTCCGACGTGACGGCGGGATCCCCGAACTGGGCGTCGAGCTCGTCGTAGCGAGCTTCGATGTTCGTCAGCTGATCGATAGGGACCATTGGGGCGGCGACTTCCGTTCGTGGTTGCATGTCGTGGGCTCCGCGACCCGTTGGCGTCGGCGGAGGTCCGTGCTGCGCGATTGTAGCACGCGCGCTCCGTGCACTTTCGCGCCGCAGACCGCTATGATTGGCGCCGATCTTGGCGACGTGCCGCAGGGCCGAGCGCTTTCCCGTCCCTCCTCGAGAGCAGCGCGATGCAACTTCCCGGTTGGCTGATCACGGTCTTCTATTTCTTCGCCGCGCTCTACCCGCTGGTGCTGGTCCACGAGCTCGGCCACTTCACGGTGGCCAAGCTCAACAAGATCCGCGTCGACGAGTTTGGGCTCGGATTTCCGCCGCGCATCGTGAAGTTGTTCAGTGCCGGCGGCACGGACTACACGCTCAACTGGCTGCCGTTGGGCGGCTTCGTCCGGTTGCACGGGGAGGACGACCCGACGGTTCCCGGCGCCTTCGCCGCGGCGCGACCGCGGTCCCGCGCTGCGGTGCTCCTCGCCGGACCGTTCGCCAACTTCGCCCTGACGGTGGTCATCCTGGCCGCCGTCGGCGCATTCTGGGGCGTCGAACAGGCGGTTCGGGCGCACGATGTCGTCCGGATCGCCGGCGTCGAGGATGGCTCGCCGGCCGCCGCTGCCGGCCTTCAGCCAGGCGACCTCGTCGTCGCGATCGACGGGCGGGCGCTGGCCGAGTACGCGGCGTCGGCTGTGCCGATGGGCGAGTTGCTCGAGCCCGGCACCGAGCTCCCGGTGACGGCAGTGGACGGGATGATCCAGGCGACGGCCGATTCGGCCGGTCGTGCGCTCCGCCTGTCCGTCGTGCGCGGAACGGGCGACGCGATCGAAGTGGACGCGACCGAAGGCACGGGCCTTGGCGGCGTATGGCCGTCGTTCGCCGCCCGCCCGATCGAAACCGTCGGCTCGCCCGCACGGGGCGCAGCGCTCCAGGCGAACGACCTCATCCTTGCTCCGCTCGACGTGGCCAACGGCTCCCGCGAGCCGCGGCCGGGTGAAGCGCTGGTCGCGCTGCGTGCCGTCGGCGGCGCGGCGCCCGAGGTGATGGACATCATGGTCACGCCGGCGGGCGATGCGGCGACCGGGCGCGCGAAGATGGGCGTGGCGATCGGGTCGGTGGCCTATCAGGCGCCCCTGACGTGGTGGAAGGCTCCGTGGTACGGGGTGACGGGCACGGTCGACATGCTGAAGATGATGGTCACGGGGCTGGCGCGGATGGTGAGCGGCACCGACGAGGTTCAGCTCGCCGGTCCCGTCGGCATCGCCCGGCTGTCGCGTCAGGCAGGCGAGAGCGGCCTGATGACGCTCCTGCGCTTCGCGGCGATCCTCTCGGCCAACCTCGGCCTGATCAACCTGTTCCCGATCCCCGGGCTCGACGGCGGTCGGCTGCTCTTCGTGGCGGCCGAGGTCGTGCGCGGCGCCCGGGTCGAGCCGACACGCGAGGCACTCGTCAACGCGCTCGGGATCGGGTTCGTGCTGCTCCTCATGCTGGCGATCACGGTGATGGAGGTCCTGAATCCCGTGTCGTTCGCGCAGCCCTGAGGCGATCAGTGGAGACATCGCTCGATCCCTCGACGGACGACGCGGACGCCGAGCGCGACCCGCTGCGCGCCGTCGTTCCGTTCGACGTTGCGCTGGACGGCCTGCTGACGGCCGACGATCCGGGCGCCGAACGCGAGTGGCTGCGCGCGCTCTCCAATGCGACCGCGGCCGACGTCGCGTCCATGCAGCCGCGCTGGAACGCCGCACCCCCCGCCCGGCGGCGGGCAATCACCGCCGCGCTCAAGGTGCTCGCGGACGACGACTTCTTTGTGAGCTTCAAGGGCGTGTTCGTCGCGCTGCTCCAAGACCCTGACCCGGTCGTGCGCGCAACGGCGATCGCCGGACTGTGGGAGGCCACCGAGCCGTGGTTGCTCGACCGGTACGCCGATCTGCTGGCCACGGACGAGGATCCCATTGTCCGCGGCGCGGCCGCCGAGGCGATCGGTCCGTACATCGAACGCTCGGAGCTCGGCCAGCTCGATCGAACGCGCGCCGCCGACGCGCTCTCGGTGCTGGTGGCGGCCGCCCGCGACGACGGCGGCCCGACGGACGTGCGTGCCAAGGCCGTCGCCTCGGTCGGTTGGTCCGAGAGCGACGCCGCGGTGGCGGCCATCGCTGCCGCGATCGGGGCGAACGTGCCGGTGTTGACATCGGCCGCACTGCTGGCGATCGGCCGGTCGGCCGACGCTCGCTGGCGGGACGAGGTTCTCTCGTTCCTCGAGGACGCGCTGCCGGCCGTCCAGGCGAGCGCAGCGTTCGCTGCCGGCCAGCTCGGGCTGAAGGATGCGATCCTGCCGCTGGCCCGCGTGGCACAGGACGCGCCGATCGCCGTGCGCCGGGCCGCGATCGAGGCGCTGGGCGAGATCGGCGGGTACAACGCCACGCTGGCGCTCGAGCTGCTGGCCGAGACGGAGTCCGATGACGACCTGCTGGAGGCGATCGACTCCGCGACGGAGTCGGCATCACTCGACGAGGTCTTGGTCGATCTCGACTTGGAGGGCGGCGACGGCGGAGCGAAGTCCGGCGCTCGCACGGTCGGCGCGGCGGGCGGCGACGACGACATCCTGTCGTGGCTCGAGGCGAACGCCGACCCCGCCGACCTCGACGGCTGGTTGGACGACATCGAGGACGACGAAGACGAGGTGGACGACGACGAGGACGACGTGATCTCCCTCGGCCGCGTCCTGCGGCGGGCCGAGGCCACGGCCGCGCGGGCCCGCACGCCCGGCGAGTTCGAGTCGGACGACCTCGAAGAGGCGGAGATTGCGGACGTCACCGAGTGGGACGACGAGGCCGAGGTCGACCGCGACGCCTGGGTATGGGACGAAGGGGACGGCGCGACCTGAGGCTCGGTCGCGACCCGGGCTAACCGATGATCCCCAGCTAGCCGATGATCCCCAGCGCTCGCCCGGCCTCCTCGAATGCGCCGATCCCGACCTCGAGGTCCTCGGGGCTGTGGGCCGCCGAGATCATCACCCGGATGCGCGCCTTGCCGAGCGGCACGGTCGGGAAGGCGATGGCGGTCGCGAAGACGCCGCGCTCGAAGAGGGCACGGCTCAGCGCCTGCGTCTTCTGCTCGTCGCCGACGATGACCGGGCTGATCGGCGTCCGGGTGACGCCGAGGTCGAAGCCGAGCGTGCGCATCGCCCCCTGGAACGTGGCCGCGTTCGCCCAGAGCCGCTCGACGCGCTCCGTGGAGCGCTCGAGGATGTCGACGGCGGCGATGCAGGCCGACACGTCGGCCGGCGTCAGCGCGCTGGAGAAGAGGAACGGCCGTCCGCGCTGGCGGAGCCAATCGACGATCGGCTGCTTGGCAGCGGTGTAGCCGCCCATCACGCCGAAGGCCTTGGAGAGCGTGCCGGTCTCGATGTCGAAGCGCCCGTGCAGTCCGAAGTGGTCCACCGCCCCGCGCCCGCCGCGGCCAAGGACGCCCTCGCCGTGCGCGTCGTCGACCATCGTGATGGCGCCGTAGCGCTCCGCAAGCGTGCAGATCGCATCCAGCGGCGCGACATCGCCGTCCATCGAGAACACGCCGTCCGTGATGACGAGCATCGCCCGGTGGCCCTTGCCGCTGGCTGCCTTGAGTTGGGTCTCGAGGTCATCCATGTCGCAATGACGATAGACATAACGAGCGGCCTTCGTCAGCCGGATGCCGTCGATGATCGAGGCGTGGTTCAGCGCGTCGGAGATGATGCAGTCCGCCTCGCCGACGAGGGCAGGGATCGTGGCCAGGTTCGTCGCGAAGCCGCTCTGGAAGCTGACGGTGTCGTCGACGCCTTTGAACGCGGCCAGGCGACGCTCGAGCTCGCCGTGGACGTCCATCGTGCCGGCGATCGTGCGGACCGCGCCGGGGCCGACGCCCCAGCGGTCGATCGCGGCTTTGGCGGCGTCTTTGAGCGCGGGATCGTTCGCGAAGCCGAGGTAGTTGTTCGAGCAGAAGTTCAACACGCGCCGGCCGTCGATCTGGAGCCACGCGCCCTGCGGGCTCTGGAGCGAGCGGATGGTGGTGTAGAGGCCCTTGGCCTTGAGGTCGGCGAGGTCGGCTTCGAGGTAGGCGAGGCGGGCGTCGGAGGTCGATGGGTGGTCGGACATGGGGTGTCTCCTTACGGTAGCAAAACGACCTTGCAGCTCTGCCCCGACCGCATGACGTCAAACGCCTGCTGGAAGTCGCCCAGGGCAAACCGGTGGCTGATCAGCGGCCGGAGGTCGACGGCGCCGGTTTCGAGCAGGCGGCGCATCCGGTGCCACGTCTCCCAGATCCGCCGGCCGTAGATCCCGCGCACCGTCGCGCCCTTCAGGACGACGTGCTGGCCCCAGTCGAGTTCGATCGCGCCGCTCGGCAGGCCGAGGACGGCGACCTCGCCGCCCGGTCGCAGCGCCTGGAAGCCCTGGTCGATGGCCTTGGCGCTGCCGCTCATCTCGAGCAGGACGTCGACGCCGGCGCCGTCCGTGGCGGCCAGGACGGCGGCAACGACATCGCCGCGGGCGTCGAGTGCCAGATCGGCGCCCAACTGGCGGGCGATCTCGAGGCGGGACGCGTTGACGTCGGTCACGTAGACGGCGGCCGCGCCGGCGACGCGCGCGACGGGGATCGTCATCAGGCCGATCAGGCCGCCGCCGCCCGTGACGAGGACGGTCTTGCCGGCGACGTCCTGGGCGTGGACGGTGTGGACGGCGTTGCCGAACGGATCCTGCAGGCTGGCGATCTCGGACGCGAGCGCCGCATCGTTCAACCAGAGGTTCGCACGGGGCACGATCACGTAGTCCGCGAACGCGCCGTCGCGGTCGATGCCGATGACCTCCATGTCCTTGGCCAGGTGCTCCTGGCCGGGCACGACGTGGCGCGCACCGGCCAGCAGGATGTGCCCCTCCCCCGACGCCGGCGCGCCGAGCGGCACGTCGACGACGCCCTCGCCAAGCGCCACGACGTCGCCCGCGAACTCGTGGCCGAGCGTCACGGGCGGCTTGATCCGTCCGGCACTCCAGGCGTCCCAGTTGTAGATGTGGACGTCGGTGCCGCAGATGGATGCCGCGGTGACTTTCAGGAGCACCTCGCCCGGGCCGGGCTGGGGCACCGGCACCTCGGCGATGCCGAGGCCCTCGCCGGCGGTGAGCTTGCGGATTGCGCGCATCGTGGCGGGCAGCGTCACGGGGTGCGGCCTCTCTGGTGGGGGTCCGGGGGTTCGGACGATGGCGGTGCGTCGGTCGGGTCGGATCGGGGCGGATCGGGGCGGATCGGGTCGGATCGGGTCGGATCGGATCGGCCGGGGAGTATACGCCGGCTCGGCGCCGACGCGAACGTCGCCGCAGGATCGCGCCCTCCCGGCGAACACCCATCGATCCTCGGGTGATCACCGCGGTCCGTGACGGAGGCGCCCACGCCCCCTTGCGACTCTCGGCCGGTCGTTGACATTCCACCCCCCGCGCCCCTACCATCCCCCGGCCCTTCCCCCGCGCCGCTCCCATGAGGCCGCCGTGTTCGACGCCTTTGGCGATTGGCTGGACGCCCAGCCCCCCAACCGCCGCCGCCTCAGCGCCGCGCTGCTGGGCATCATCCTGCTCACGCTCCCGTGCTACGGCGTTGGCGGTGCCGTGTACCTCATGTCCGCGCCCCCGCGCCCGGCGGTCCGGCGGCGGACAGCGCGACGCCGACGACCGCGGCCACCGAGGCGGAGTCGCATCCCCCCGCCACGGAAGCGCCTCAGCCAACCGAGGCTGACGACGATTCGACCGCCGTCCCGACGATCGTCCGGCGGGCCACGATCACGTCCGGCCCCGTCCTGCCCCCGGCCGCGCCCACCGACACACCTGTCGCCACCCCGTTCGCCCCCTCCGCCACGCCGCCGCCGACGGACGCGCCCACGCTGGCGCCAACGATCCCGTCCGCCGACACGGCAACGCCGCCGCCCCCGACGGACGCGCCGACGATCGCCGTCCCAACGGACGCGCCGACAGCGGCGCCGACATCGCCGCCCGAGCCGACGTCCGCCCCGGTCGACCCGACGGCCGAACCGACGAGCGGCGTGCCCGCCCCCTTGGACCCCGGCCCGGCGAACCCGGCATGACCGCAGCCGGCGACCTGTCCGTCGACAGCATCCGCTTCGCCGCCCTCGACGGCCCGACCGGCGCCGAGGACGTCGTCGCCGACGCCCTGACGAAGGCCCTCGCCCCGCACGTCGACCGGGTCGAGCGCGATGCCCTCGGCAACGTCGTTGCCCACCGCGGCGCGCGGATCGAGAGCGCGGCAGGCGCGGGCGATCCGACCGCCGCAGCGTCCAACGTCGCGCCCAACGTCGCGCCCAACGTCGCCACAACGCCACGCCTCCTCATCACCGCCCCGCTCGACGAGCCGAGCCTGATCGTCGCCCGGATCGATCCGGGCGGCTTCCTGCGCTTCCGCCCGATCGGGCCGGTCGCCGGCATCGACGTTCGCGCCTGGCTCGGCCAGCCGGTGACCGTTCACGGCCGCCGTCCGCTCGCGGGCGCCATCGGCACGCGGCCGCCGCACGTGCTCGAGTTGGCCGTGCGCGACGTGACGCCGGACATCGACGTGCTGTTCGTCGACGTCGGTCTGTGCGAGGCCGACGTCCGGGCGGCGGTGGCGATCGGCGACGCCGTGACGCTCCGGCGGGCGCCGGAGCGGATGGCGGGCGGTCGCCTCACCGGCAACGCCGTGGCCGGCGGTTCGCTCCTGGCAGCGCTCGTCGAGATCGCGCGGCGACTGGCGGAGACGCCGCAGCCGTGCGACGTCGTCCTGGCGGGCACCGCGCAGGGCGCGTTCTCGCACCGCGGCGCCGCCGCGCTCGGTGTATCGCTCGCGGCCGACGCCTTCGAAGCGACCCGCACCGTCGCCGTCGTGCTCGGTGCGGCGAGCGCCGGGCAGCGGGGCGTCGACTCGACAATCGCTCTCGGCGCCGGGCCGACGATCGTGCGCGGGCCGAATGTCCATCCGCGGCTGCACGGAGCGCTCGTTGCCACGGCGAAGCGGCACGAGATCCCGCACCAATTGGAGGCCGCGCCGGGCATGACCCGGACGTCGGCGAGCGTGCTGCAGGTGGCCGGCGCCGGAATTGCCTGCGCCGTCGTCCAAGTGCCCGCGCGATACGGCGGGACGGCGGTCGAGACCGTGGCCGAGGTCGACGTGGCGCGGCTGGCGCGCCTCGTCGCAGCGTTCGCGGCTGGGTTGGATGCAGAGTTCGTTGCCGCCTTGCTGCCGGCCGTCGCCGCGGTCGGTTCGGAAGGCGGCGACGATCGCGCGGCTGGGACAGGTACACCGTGAGCGGACGCAAGGTCGCCGACGATCAGTCGGCCGTGCCGACCCTGCCGTCCCTGCCGTACGGCGGCGACGGGCTCGACTGGGCGTTGCTGGCCGCGCTGTCCGACGCGCGCGGCGTCAGCGGCGACGAGGGCCGTGTGCGCGACATCGTCGCGGCCGCCGTCGCGCCGCACGTCGACGAGCTCTGGACGGATGCGATCGGGAACCTGTACGCGCGCAAGCGCGGAGATCGCGGCGCGGCGGTCGCGACCACGGATCTGCGCGGCGTCGGTCGACCCGACGCCGGTGCGAACGAGCCGAGTTCGTCCGCCGCCCGATCATCCGAACCCGCGGTGCCGCCGCTCATGGTCTGCGCCCACCTCGACGAGGTCGGCCTGATGGTCGTCGACATCGACGGCGACGGCATGGCTCGGCTGGCCGCGGTCGGCGGCGTGCTCGGCGCGGCGGTCGTCGGGCAGCGCGTGCGGATCGGCGCGGACGGCGTCGTCGGCGTCGTCGGGCTGCCGCCGGCGCACGCGACGGCCGACGCGGTGCGTGCCCGCTTGCCGGCGCTGGAGGAGCTGCGGATCGACCTCGGCGTGACGACGCGCGACGCGGCGCTGGCGCTGGTGCAGCCGGGGGATGGCGCGGTCTGGGATACCGCAACCGTCGATCTCGGCCCGACGCTCCTCGGCAAGGCGATGGACGATCGAGCGGGCTGCTGGGCGCTGGCGATGCTGCTTCGCTCACGCTATCCAGTGGACATCGTCGGCGTGTTCTCCGTGCAGGAAGAGGCCGGCACGCGCGGTGCCGGCCCGGCCGCCCATCGCCTCGCCCCGTCCGCTGCGTTCGTCCTGGAGTGCGGCACGACGGACGACACGCCCAAGGACCGCGACGACACGCCGGTCATGCGCGTCGGCGACGGGCCGGCGATCACCGTCATGGACAGCTCGATGGTCGCCGATGCGCGCCTCGTCCGCCACCTCGTCGCCGCCGCCGAGCGCGCCGGCATCCGCCACCAGATCCGGGCGCCCAAAGGCGGCGGCACGGACGGCGGAAAGATCCACCTGTCGCGCCAAGGCGTGCCGACGGCCGTCGTCTCGGCGCCATGCCGCTACCTGCATGGGCCGCAAGCGCTCGTGTCCAAGCACGATCTCGCGGGCTTGGTCGCCCTCGTCCGCGCCGCGCTCGAAGCGTGGTCGCCCGACATCGTCGCGCCGATCGCGCTCGATCGCCGATGATCGCTGTACCCAAGGAACCGAGAGGTCGCCCCATGAACCCGCAGACGGCATCCACATCTCCGAGCGCCGGCGCGAGCTCCCCATCCGCTCCGCTGCTCGACGCGCTGGCGACGTTCACCGCCGCCTGGGGCCCGAGCGGCCGCGAGGGCGGCGTGCGCGACGCGATCATCGCCTGGCTGGCCGAACATGCGCCGACCGTCGAGATCGTGCGGATCGATGCGCTGGGCAACCTGTTCACGCGCGTCGGCGCGGCCGGCAGCGCCACGGCGGGCGCGGCGGCGGACGCTCGAACCGCGTCCAGCCGTCCGGCGCGCGTCCTGATCGCCGCCCACATGGACGAGATCGGCGTCATCGCCACGCACGTCGACGGCAACGGCTTCGTGCGGTTCAGCGCCGTCGGCGGCGTGCCGATCGCCGACCTCGTCGGCTGCCGGGTGCGCTTCGAGAGCGGCCTGGAAGGGGTGATCGACGCCGAAGCGATCGCGCGCAAGGCGGCCGCAGGCCAGGCGGCAACGCTGGACATGCTGTACATCGACGTCGGCGCGCCCAGCCGCGAGGTCTGCCCGGTGCGCGTCGGCGACGCGGCGGCGTACGCGGGCGGGCTGGTGCCGCAGGACGGCGGCCGGCGGGCGATGGCGCACAACATGGACAACCGGGCCGGGTGCGCGGCGCTGGCCGAGGCGCTGCGGCGGGCCGCGGCGTCGCCTGGTTCGGCCGAGGTGTGGGGCGTGTTCACGGTGCAGGAAGAGATCGGCCTGCGCGGCGCGCGAACGGCGGGCTTCGATGTGCCGTGCGATGTCGCGATCGCCGTGGACATCACGGGGGCGGGCGATCTGCCGGGGGCGGCGCCGCTCGCGCTGGCGCTCGGCGGCGGGGCGGCCGTGAAGATCAGCGACGGCGGGATGATCAGCCACCGCGGCGTCGTCGCGTGGCTCGAGCGGCTGGCCGGCGATGGGCACATCCCCGTCCAGCCGGAGGTGCTGCCCGGCGGGACGACGGATGCCGCCGCGCTGCAGCTCACCGGAGCGGGCGTGCCGGCCGGCGCCGTCAGCATCCCGACGCGCCACGCCCATCGACCCGGCCAGGTGATCGACATCGGCGATCTCGAAGCGGCGGCGGCGCTCCTGGCTGCGACGCGGATTGGCCCGTCCGGCGAGCCGTGGTATACTCCGCAAGATTGATAACCGACCAGACGACGCACGATCAGAGCCGGCGCGCGCCGGCGACGTTTCGGTGGAGGACCATTCAAGGCCATGTCGATCACGCAAGAGAAGAAGCAGTCGCTGATCGCGGACTACCGCAAAGACGAGAACGATGTCGGCTCGCCGCCGGTGCAGATCGCGATCATGACCGAGCGCATCCGCAACCTGACCGAGCACGCCAAGGTGAACAAGCACGACCAGCACTCGAAGCGCGGTCTGCTGCGCCTGGTGGGCCAGCGCAAGCGGATGATGCGCTACATGAACCGCACGGATCACGCCGCCTACCGTGAGCTGATCGGCCGCCTCGGCATCCGCGGTTAGTCGTCCGCTCGAGCGAGCGAACGGCGTTGGGTCGCGCACCGGACCGGGAGGTGCGGTCGCTGCCTGCCCTCCGGTGGCCGCGATCTCGTTTTGCTTTCAACCAGTCTGTGAACCGCGAGGGCGTCACGCGTTCAGGACTTGGGGGCTGCTCCGCCCGCCGCTCCGCCGGCGTCGGACGGGGCAGCCCCCAGCTCCTGATCCCGGGCGCCCTCTGTCATTGGGAAGGAATCCCGAAACATGTCTGAACCCCGTCTCCCGATGTCGCCGGACGATCTCGCCGGCCCAGCCCCCGTCCTCCGCCGCATCGAGTCCAAAGAGCGCGTCTACACGTGCGATGTCGGCGGCAAAACGTTCACGTTCCGCACCGGCAAGCTGGCGCTGCTGGCCGGCGGCGCCGTCACGTGCCAGCTCGGCGACTCGATCGTCCTGGCGACGGCGACGACGAGCAAGGGTGTGCGCGACATCGACTTCATGCCTCTCTCCGTAGAGTTCGACGAGAAGATGTATGCCGCCGGCCGGATCCCGGGCTCGTTCTTCAAGCGCGAAGGGCGCCCGAGCGAGACGGCGATCCTCACCGCCCGGCTGATCGATCGCCCGCTGCGCCCGCTGTTTCCCGAGGGCATGCGCAACGACGTTCAGATCATCACCTCCTCGCTCTCGAGCGACGGCGTGCACTACCTGGACATCCCGGCCATGAACGCCGCATCCGCGGCGCTGATGGTTAGCGACGTGCCCTTCCCGGAGCCGATCGCCGGCGTCCGTGTCGGCATGGTCGACGGCGCTCTCGTCATGAACCCGACGACCGCGGACATGGAGACGAGCACGCTCGATCTCCGGCTGGCCGCCACCGCCGGCGCCATCCTGATGGTCGAGTGCGGCGCCGCCGAGGTGGACGAGGCCACGATGCTGGACGCGATCCGCGCCGGCCACGCCGCCATCCAGCCGCTGTTCGAACTCCAGAACCGGATGCGCGCCGAGGTCGGCAAGCCGAAGGTCGACGTCCACATCGACGCGCCGCCCGAGGCGCTCGAGGCGGACGCCCAGGCCAGCTGTCGGGCCGCCCTCGATGTCATCGTCGCCGACGCAACGTTGCTCAAGGACGAGCGCAACGCCCGCATCGACGAGGTGCTGGCGAAGTGGCAGGCGGCGTACCTGCCGGGTGAAGACGGCGCGCCGCCGGCCAAGCTTGGTGCGGACGGCAAGCCCTACATGCTCAAGCACATCAAGGCCGTCGCCAAGCACGTGACCGCCGCGGCCGTGCGCGAGCGGATCCTGGCCGAGGGCATCCGCCCGGACGGCAGGCACCCGCGCGAGATCCGCGGCCTGAGCGCCGAGGTCGGGATCGTGCCGCGGACGCACGGTTCGGCGTTGTTCCAGCGCGGGGAGACCCAGGTCATGTCGCTGGCGACGCTCGGCACGGTCGGCGAGGGCCAGAAGCTGGACTCGCTGCGGCCCGAGACGCTCAAGCGCTGGATGCACCACTACAACTTCCCGCCGTTCTCGACCGGCGAGACGTGGCCCATGCGCGGCCCGCGCCGGCGCGAGATCGGGCACGGCGCGCTCGTCGAGACGGCGCTGAAGTACGTCCTGCCCGCCGACGACGTGTTCCCGTACACGATCCGCGTCGTCAGCGAGTGCCTCGCGTCCAACGGCTCGACGTCGCAGGCGTCGATCTGTGCTTCGTCGCTGGCGCTCATGGACGCCGGCGTGCCGATCAAGGCGCCCGTCGCCGGCATCGCGATGGGCCTGATCAGCGATCCGGGCGCCGGGCGGCACGTCGTCCTGACGGACATCCAGGGGATGGAGGACCACCTCGGCGACATGGACTTCAAGGTGGCCGGCACGGCCGCCGGGATCACGGCGCTGCAGATGGACATCAAGATCGGCGGGATCCCGGACGCGGTGCTGACGCAGGCGCTGGCGCAGGCCCGCGAGGCGCGCCTCCTCATCCTCGGCCTCATGACGGACACGCTGCCCGCGCCGCGGTCCGAGATGTCCCCGTACGCGCCGCGGATCATGACCCTCAAGATCCCGGCCGACTCGATCGGCAAGCTGATCGGGCCGGGCGGCAAGAACGTCCGGATGATCGAGGAGCAGACCGGCGTCAAGGTGGACATCCAGAACGACGGCACGGTGTATGTGGCCTCGACGGACGGCGCGGCGGCCGAGAAGGCGCGCGGGATCATCGAGGGGCTGACGGCCGGACCGCAGCTCGGGGCGGTGTACACCGGCTCGGTGAACCGGATCACGGACTTCGGCTGCTTCGTCGAGCTCATGCCGGGCGTCGACGGGATGGTCCACATCTCGCAGCTCTCCAACGAGCGCGTGGCGACGGTGGCCGACGAGGTCCAGCTCGGCGACGAGGTCACCGTCATGGTCACCGACATCGCCGACGGCAAGGTGCGCCTCTCGCGGCGCGCGGTCATCGAGGGCTGGACGCTCGAGGAGGCTCGGGCGAACGATGCCGGCGGCGGAAGCCGGGGCGGCGGCGGCGGTCGAGGCGGCCCGCCGCGCGGCGGCGGCTACGGCGGCGATCGCGGTGGGGATCGCGGCGGCGACCGTCCGCGCTACGGCGGGGGCGGCGGTGACCGAGGCGGCGATCGCCCGCGCTACGATGGCCCGAGCCGCAGCAACTAGTACACCACCACGGCAGAGTCTCCGGGTTCCGCCCTTTCCAGCCATCCGCCGGAGAAGCGATCACGGGTCCCCAGCCAGGGGTCACGTTGTCGCTTCTCTGGTCGTTACACGCTGAACTACTTGACGGAGGAACGATCCATGAAGCGACCGCTCAATGCCCTGGCCGTGTTTGCAGTGCTCATCGCCACGTGTGCCGTGACCGCTGGGGCGAACCCGGCCGCGGCCGCGCAGCCGCCCGCACCGCAGGCCGTCGTCGGGGCAGGCACGACGGTGACGATCAGCCCGGATGCCTGGTCGAGCGCCGGGCTGGCGCCCGGCCAGCTCAGCGTCATCGTCCACTTGAAGGGCGATCCCGTCTGGCGCGTCGTGGATGCGGCGGCCAAGAGCGGTCGGCCGGTCTCCAAGGACCGCGTGCGCGCGGCGCGGCGCGACCTTGCCCGCCGACAGGCCCCGCTCGTGCGCGCCGTCGAGGCGATCGGCGGGCGTGTGATCGGGCGCTTCACGGGGGGCATGAACGCGCTGCATGTGGACTGCACGGCGGCCGAGCTGAAGCAGATCGTGGCGCTCTCAGGCGTGGTCTCCGTCAGCAAGGCGCCGGTCCACTCCGTGGACAACAAGGACGTCGGACCGTGGACGGGCGCGTCGCGCGTCGTACAGGAGCTCGGCTGGGACGGCAAAGACGTGACGGTCGCGGTCATCGACACCGGGATCGACTACACGCACAAGGACTTCGGCGGCTCGGGCGATACGGCCGAGTTCACCGCGAATGACCCGAACACGACCGACGATATGTGGCAGGGGAAGGTCTCGTTCCCGACCGAGAAGGTCATCGGGGGCGTCGACCTGGCAGGCGAGTTCTACAGCCCGGGCTGCCAGCAGGACACGCCGACGTGCTCGCGCTCGCCGGTGCCCGACGACGACCCGCTCGACAAGGGCAGCGGTGCGAATCACGGCACGCACGTCGCCGGAACAGCCGCCGGCATCGGCACGGACAAGGTGGCGCCCGGCATGGCGCCCGGCGCCAACCTCGTGGCGATCAAGGTGTTCGGCTCACCGGTCGGCGCCGCCAACACGACGAACCTCGCGCTCGAGGCCCTCGAGTGGATCTTCAACCACAACACGAACCTGGACGACCCGGATGCGGATGTCCCCGGCCACCGGCCGGCCGTCGTGATCGATGTCGTGAACCTGAGCCTCGGCTCGGAGTACGGCCCCGGCACGGCCGAGTACGCCGAGATGACGGCCGCCTTGCATCAGGCCGGCGTCACCGTCGTGGCATCTGCCGGCAACAACGGCAACGTGCACTACATCGCCGGCTCGCCCGCAGCGACCGAGATGATTCTGTCCGTCGCCAATTCCTACGCCAACGGCGAGACCGAGCAGTTGTTCCGCGCGAACTGGACCGAGGGCGGGCAGGCCATGATGTTCGAGACCGGATACGTGGGCGACAGCGGCTGGCTTCCCCCGATTACCACCGTGCTGGCTGACAAGCCGCTCGCGTTCTTCGGCTCGGCCTGCAACAACATCGCCACGGAGCCTTTCCAGGACGTAAACGAGAAGTTCGCCCTGATCGAGCGCGGTACGTGCTCGTTCACCGAGAAGGTCAAGAACGCGCAGGCCAAGGGCGCGATCGGTGTCGTCGTCTTCACCGGCCCGACGGCCAAGGTGCCGATGGGCCCGACGCCCCCCGGTCCGTACCCGACGATCCCGGCCGTGATGATCGACCGGGACAAGGGCCTCCAGATCCGCGACCTCCTCCAGAACGGCACGCCGGTCAAGGCCACGATCGACCCGACGAAGTTCGTCCAGCTGCCGTGGCTGACGGACACGATCTCGAATTCGAGCAGCCGCGGGCCCAGCCGCGCTTCGGGCGGGATCAAGCCGAACATCACGGCGCCCGGCGAGAACACGTTCAGCGCGCTGGCAGGCTCGGGGACGAACGGCATCAGCTTCAGCGGAACCTCGATGTCCGGCCCGGCCGTTGCCGGCATCGTGGCGCTTCTGGCGCAGCGGAACCGTGAACAGGAGCTTGGCTTGTCGGCGCCGGACCTGGCGGCGTTGGCGATGAACTACGCGCAGCCCGTGATCCGACTGGGCCGCAACGACACCGGACCGCAGGTGGGCGTGACCCGTCAGGGTGCCGGGCGCGCGAACGCTTTCGACTCGGCGACGGGCAGCGTCCTCGTCCGCTCGGACCGCGGGCTGGCGGAGTTCAGCCTCAACGACCTCAACCTGACCGGCGAGGTCGGCGAGGCCGCGTCGATCGAGCGCGAGCTGACGGTGCGCAACCTCACCGAGACTTCGAAGCACTACAAGCTCTCCAGCATGCTGGCGTTCCCCGAGGAGGATGCCGACAAAGGCCTCGCGGTCTCGTTCCCGGATGAGTTGATCACGCTTCACAGTCGGGACGAGCAGACCGTCAGCGTTCACTTTGACCTGACGCCGGCCAAGATCCGCGCTTGGGAGCTGTTCGGACTGGATGGGATGGCCGCGGCCAAGGAGCCGATCTTCCGTGCGCATGAGATCGACGGCTACGTGATCCTCACCGAGACGAACGCGTCAGGCGAGCCCGTCGCGGACGGCGAGGTCCTCCATGTGCCGTTCCACGCGCTGCCCCACCGGCGCAGCTGTGTCCAGTCGACGACGAACGATGCCGTCGAGGTGCCGGCCGATGGTCAGCCCGTCGATCATCTCTACCAGCACCCGTGCCAGCAGCCCGGCCCGCTCAGCGTTGCCCACCTCGGCGGCGTCGACGCGCAGGAGTCGGCCGTTGAAGGCAGCGGCATGCCGTCGCCGATCGACATCGGCGCGCTCGGCGTGAGCACCGGTGTCGTCCAGGTGGGCGACGGGATGGGTGGGATGCGCGATGTTCCGATCGTGCAGTTCAGCCTGACGACTTACGGCGCTCGGCGCTCGCCGGCGCCGGTCGGCTACAAGATCTATATCGATGGCGACATGGACGGCACGTGGGATCGCGTGATCTTCCCGTTCCCGGAGGGCGCCTTCGCGGCCGGCGTGCCGGCAGGACGTCACCTCGTGGCTTGGGCGAACGTGGACCAAGCGACCCTCGAGCCGAACTTCGCACAGGTGACGGCCGCGTTCCTGCAGTCGTATGACATCGGAGAGTCCGTCACGATGCTGGCGGTGCCGGCGGCGGACGTGTTCCCCGGCAGCGACGTGGCGGCCGGAACGCTGAGCTTCCGCTACGCGGCGGCCGTCAGCGACCCGTTCGAGGACTTCGCCCAGACTTCGAGCTTCCTCGGCGACGACATGGCGCCGGACACGCTGGTCGACGGCGATGGCTACACGTTCGATCTGGCGACGGACGGCTGCCTCGTCATGGAGGAGGCCGTCACCGGGACCGCCGACCTCTTCGCGCCAACGGCCGGCTTGAACTTCCCGCCGAACGCCGTCGCGAAGACCCAGCTCAAGAACGTCTGCACGGACCTCGAAGGCGCCATCGACACCGGGCTCCTCTCGGTCTACCGCGCCAACAAGCCCGATCACGCGGGATGGCAGACGCGTGAGGTTCGGATCGTGGCCGACTCATCGGCGATCTACCTGCCGTACGTCAGCAGCCTGCACGTGCTCGAGGGGCACGACGTGCCGACGGCCACCCCCGAGCCGACGTCCGACGCCCCGCCGACCGAAGTCCCGACCGCGGACCCGTCGCATCCCACTTCACAGCCCTCGGTAGAGCCGGGGCCGCCGTCGCCGACCGGGGAGCCGCGGGCGCCGACCGCGGCGCCGTAACGCCGGGGCGCCGCGCGCGGCGGCGGCGCCTTGCCCGCAGCGCATGAAACAAGAAGGGCCGCCCCGTGAAATCGGGGCGGCCCTTCTTCGATGTCGGTGCGGCTGCCGGCCCGTTGTCCGTCACACCGGCCCGCAGAAGTCGCCGCCGATTCCGACCGCCACGGCCCGGGCGACGAGCTGGATGACAACGGTCGCCACGATCGGCGAGAGGTCGAGCGGGCCGGCCGCCGGCAGCAGGCGGCGGATGGGCTCGAGGATGGGGTCGGTCAACTGCCAAAGGAGACCCTTGAACGCGTTTGTCGGGAACGGTGTGGGGTCGACCCAGCCGTACAGCACGCGCACCAGGATGGCCAGCGTCATCAGCGAGCCGACGGCCTGAACGGCGTTGGCGATGGGGCACCAAATGTCCACGCTGGCCTATCCCTCCGCGGCAAAGAGGGCGCGCCCGAGGCGCACCTCCGTCGAGCCCTCGCCGATCGCCGCCTCGAAGTCGTCGCTCATGCCCATGGACAGCGTCGGCAGCGGCTGCGTAGGATAACGCTCCGACACCGCCTGACGCAACGTCCGCAGCAGCGCGAACGCCCTGCGCTGCTCGGCCTCGTCGCGCGTCAGCGGTGCGATGCCCATCAGCCCGTCGACGCGCAGATGGGGCAATGCGAATACCGCCCCGGCAGCCTCGGCCACCGCCTCGGGCGCGAAGCCGCTGCGTGCCGGATCGCGGGCGATGTTCACCTCGAGGAGCACCGGCAGCGTTCGTCCGGCCTCGCCGGCGAGTGCGCTCAGTCGATCGGCGAGCGGCACCGAGTGGATCGTGTCGACGCGGTCGAACACCGCCACGGCGCGCCGCGCCTTGTTCGATTGCAGATGGCCGATGAAGTGCCAGCACGGACGGGCCGCCGGCGCGTCGTCGGCGGCGCGAAGCGCAGCAACGTCGGCGATCCGCGCTTCGGCATCCGCGACCCGGTTCTCGCCGAAGTCCGCCACCCCGGCCGCCAGCGCCACGACGATCTGCGCGGCGCTGGCCGTCTTTGTCACGGCCAGCAACGACACGGAATCCGGATCGCGCCCGGCGCGCGCCGCGGCCGCGGCGATCCGGGCGCGCGCCGCGGCGACGCGGTCGGCAACGCGGTCGGCAACGCGGTCGGCGATGCGCGGGGCGCCGATGCCGTCGGCCGTGGTCACGGGCTCGGATCCAGTTGGAGGGAGTGCGCGCCGGCGGCATAGGTCCCGAGCGCCCCGTTCACCATCCGCCGCGAGCTCTCGCCGACGTACTCACGCGCCAGCTCGACGGCCTCGTTGATGACGACGCGCAGCGGGGCCGAGCCCGTCCCGAGCTCCCAGAGTGCGATCCGCAACACGTTGCGGTCGATCGGCGCCATCTGCGGCACCGGCCACTCGGGCGCGATCTGGGCGATCACCCCGTCGATCCTGCCCAGCGCGCGGCCGACGCCGTACACGATGCGCGCACCGTACACGACCTGTTGTCGGAACCCGACGAGCTTGGCATGCGCCTCGGCCACGGTTTCGACGCTCGTTCCGGTCGTGGACGCCAAGGCGCTGGCGGTTGCGTCGGACAACGTGTCCGACCAGCCGTCCGGCGGGTCACCAAAGTCCGACGCTGCCCCGGCGGCCTCGGCCAGGCTTGCACGCGCGGCCGGGTGGGCAAGCGCGGCGACGAGGGACTTCGGGACGCGGTCGCCCAGCGTGCCGAGCACGTCCTCGAGCACGGCCAGCGCCCGGTGCTGGACGACGAGGTCGAGTGGGTGTGTGCTCTGATCGAGCTCGTACAGACACTCCAGCGCCAGCCGTCGGGCGCGGCGGCGGCCCTTCACGACGTGCGCATGGGGACGCGCCGTCGGGCGGGGCACGTCATGGCAGCGGGCATCGGGCAATCGATCGGCTTCACAGCGACATGCCGCCGTCGACGCGCAGCACTTGGCCGGTCATGAACGCCGCGTCGTCCGACGCCAGGAACGCGACCGCGCCGGCAACGTCGTCCACGGTGCCGAGCCGGCCGAGCGACGTGTGGGCGACGGCTTGTGTCAGCGCCGACTCGGGCAGATCGGCCGTCAGGTCGGTTGGGATGAACCCGGGCGCCACGGCGTTGGCGGTGATCCCGCGGCTGCCGACCTCCTTGGCCAAGCTCTTGATGAAGCCGACGAGGCCGGCCTTGGCGGCCGCGTAGTTCGTCTGCCCGGCGTTGCCGTCGAGGCCCGAGATCGAAGTCATGCCGATGATCCGACCCGAGCGCTGGCGCATCATCGGCTTGATTGCAGCGCGGGCAAGGGCGAACGCGCTCGTCAGGTTCGTGGCGATCACGGCGTCCCAGTCATCGTCCTTCATCCGCATGAGCAAACCGTCGCGCGTGATGCCGGCGTTCAAGACCAGGATGTCCAATCGCCCGAACGCCTCGCTGACGGCCTCGACGAGCCCGGCGGCGGCTGCCCGGTCCGCCACGTCGCCGCCGAAGGCGCGCGCCGTGCCGCCGGCCGCGGCAATGTGCTCGACGACCGCGGCGGCTTCGTCGACGCGGGTGCGGTAGTGGACGGCCACCGCCGCGCCGTCGCGCGCCAAGCGCTGGGCCACGGCGCGGCCGATGCCGCGCGAGCTGCCGGTGACGAGCGCGACGCGCCCCGAGAGAGCAGTCATGCGGAGGACTCCTGTTGGCCGTGCACCGCACGGCCGACTACGCGGTCGGCGGCTCGCCGAGCGCGTGCACGGTTATGGCGGCGTCGGGAAAGCCGCGCGCCGTTCGTTTCACAAGCCCGCCGAGCACGGTGCCGGGGCCGATCTCATAGAAGGTCGTGACGCCGGCGACCAGCATCGCCTCGATGCCCGCGGTCCATCGCACGGCGTGCGTCAACTGGTCCCGCATCTCCGCACGCACCTCGGCGCTCGCAGTGATCGGGCGCGACGAGACGTTCGCCATCACCGGAACGTCGGCATCGGCGACGGGCACGGCATCGACCAGGGCGCCGAACGCGGATGCGGCTTCGGCCATCAGATGCGAGTGCGCTGCGACGGTGATCCGGATCGGGACGATCCGCTTGGCGCCGGCCTGGGTCAGTGCCGCACAAGCCGCTTCGACACCATCGACCGTGCCGGAGATGACGACCTGACCCGGCGCATTGTAGTTGCCGACCATCACGCCTTCGATCGCCGCGCAGGCAGCTTCGACGATCGCGTCCTCGAGTCCGAGGATGGCCGCCATCCCGCCCGGGTGGGTCGTCCCCGCATCGCGCATGAGCGCCGACCGTGCGCCCACCAACGACAGCGCGTCCGCAAAGCGCAGCGCACCGGCTGCCACGAGCGCTGCGTACTCGCCCACGCTGTGGCCGGCCACGAACGCCGGCGGCGCGAGGTCGTCGGCCACGGCACGCAGCGCTGCGACGGACGCGACGAGCAGGGCGGGCTGCTGTCGCGATGTCTCTTCGAGCTGATCGATCGGACCCTCGGCCATGAGGCTGAGCAGATCCGCGCCGAGCACGTCCGACGCCTCGTCCAGCGCAGCGCGCGCCAACGGCGACCGGGCCGCCCATGCCTGGCCCATGCCGACGTAGTGGGATCCCTGCCCGGGAAACAGCCAGGCGGTGCTCATCGCCGATCCGGCGCGCGAACGGGCCCGCGGATCGGCCTTATGCCTCTTCGACCGCGCCGATGTACCGCACGCCGCGGAAGCTGCCGCAGGTCTGGCAGACCACGTGCGGCATCATCAACGCGTCGCATGTCTCGCACGGGACGAGGTTGAGCTTGAAGAGCTTGTAGTGCGTTCGGCGCAAGCGCCGGCGGCGCGGTCCGATACGGCTCTTTGGAGCGGCGCCCATCGTCTGACTCCTTCAACGGTTCGTTTCACCCGCACCGTTCGGTGATGCGAGCATAGCACGCAAGGCGTCCCATCGTGGGTCGGTGGGTGCCTCGCAGCTACAGCGCCCCTCGTTCTGATCGTGTCCGCATGTCGGGCAAAGGCCAAGACAGTCGGCGCGACACAGTGGATGGAGCGGGATGTTCAGCAGCATGTTCTGTTCGATCACCGCGGACAGGTCCAACACGTGATGTGCATCGATCTCCGTGGCCGGCTCGTCCTCCTCGTCCGGATCCGTGAGGATCGGCGGCCCCTCCGGCAGCTGGATCGTCGGCCGAAAGTGCTCAACGAGCTCGAAGTCGACGGCCACCGTTGTCGGCGCGAGGCAACGGGCGCACTCCATCTCCACCTTGGTCGACAGGTGTCCCTGAACGAGGACGCCGGCGTGGTCGCGCACGAATCGAAGCCGGCCCGAAACCGGCGCAACGAGCGTCGCGGAGGCGTCGGACAGTTCGAACGGCTCGGCCAAATCGACGAATCGGGACGCGCCCGTCGGCCGCATGAGCAGATCGGCCACGATGTACCGCATGTCAAGACCTTTCCAGGTGACCCTGGATTCACAACCGCCGGAGTCTAACCCGGGGCAGGAGGGCAGTCAAGATATCGCGCGCCGGCGCCGGCGCCGGTGCGGTGCGTGGCCCCGACTCCGTTCAGCCGCTCGCCTCGGAAGGGACGACGACCGGCTCGGGCGGACGCAGGCCATCGGGACCGGGCTCGACACGGCCGCCGACCTGCAGATGGCGGATCCCGTTTTGCACGGTGCGTCCGAAGCCTTCGAGCTGTGTGGCGATGCGTTGCAGCACTTCGAGCGCATAAGCGTCGGCATCGGATCGGATCGCGCTCGCTTCCTCGATGGCCGAAGCGATGATCTCCTCGGCCTGCGCCTGCGCCTTGAGCCGGACGGCATGCTCGGCCGTCAGCGTGTCCGCCTTCTCACCGGCCGCCTGGATCATCGCCTCGACCTGTCCCTGCGCCGCGCCGAGCCGAGCCTCGCGCTCGGCCTCGATCTGGCGGGCGTTCTTGATCTCTTGCGGCACGCTGATCCGCATCTGATCGACGAGTCGCAGGTACTCGCCCTCATCGATGATCACCCGTGAGGTGTAAGGGATGCGCGCCGAGCGGTCGAGCAATTCCTCGAGCCGGTCGATCAGGTAGTCGATGTCGATCGTGCACCTCCTTCACCGCTGGGCCGGCGCGTCACGACCCGTCGAGCGGGCCGGCGCACGGCATCACCGGGCAGCATACCCGTCCCCCGCCTCGACGGCAAGCAGGCCCGCGTTTCGCTTGGCCATCAGCGCCGCCTGGACGCCCGGCGGGACGAGGCTGCTGACGTCGCCGCCCATCCGCGCCACCTCGCGCACGATCGAGGCGCTCACATAGGCATGAGCCGGATCGCTGATCAGAAGCATCGTCTCGATGGACGGCGCCAGGTGCCGGTTCATCATCGCCATCTTGCGCTCGAACTCGAAGTCGTCCGCCACGCGCAGCCCGCGGACGATCACGCCGGCCCCCTGGCCGCGCGCGAACTCGATGGACAGCCCGGCGAAGGACGTCACCTCGGCGCCGGGGATGTGCCCCACCGCCTCCCGCACGAGCGCGACCCGCTCGGCGGTCGTGAACAGCGGCGACTTGGCGCTGCCGTCCGGATGGGCGTACACGCCGAGCACGAGCCGCGGGAACACCCGCGCCGCCCGCTCGGCGATCGCGACGTGGCCGCGGGTGACGGGATCGAACGTCGCCGGGAAGACCGCGGCGCTGTAGTCGGTGCGCCGGTCATCTGGGCTGTGCTCACCGGTTGTCGGGCTCATCGGGACCTCCGTCGGCACACGTGTTTCCAGCGAAAGGCGCCCACGCCCACAAGGGCATTGGAACCGCATTATGCACGGTCGGCCCCCGCAGTGAACGCCGCCACCGCCTTCGACAGCGCGGCGTGCGCACGTTCGCCGAGCGCCGGGTCGCGGGCGATGATCGCTTCGGACACACGGGCCGCCTGCGCCAGCGGCGCCGGGTCGCCGACGAGGCGGGCGAAACGGAACCGGTCGACGATGCCGGCCTGCTGCGTCCCAAAGTAGTCCCCCGGGCCGCGGAGCTGCAGGTCGCGCTCCGCCAAGGCAAGGCCGTCCGATGTGGCGGCGACGGCCTGCAGCCGCTCCGCCGCACCGCGCGACGGGTCGGCGGCCAGCAGCAGGCAGAAGCTCTCGGCTTGGCCGCGGCCGACGCGCCCGCGCAGCTGGTGCAGCTGCGCCAGCCCGAACCGGTCGGCGCCGTCGATCAGCATGACCGTCGCGTTCGGCACGTCGATGCCGACCTCGATGACGGTGGTGGCCACCAGGATGCGGATCTCGCCGGCGTGGAACGCGCGCATGACGGCGTCCTTCTCGGCCGGCCGCATCCGCCCGTGCAGGAGCCCGAGCGCCACATCATGGAACACGCCGCCCTGCAGCCGTTCGAACAGCGTCGTCGCCGCCGGGGAGTCGATCGTCTCGCTCTCCTCGACGAGCGGGCAGACGACGAACGCCTGCTCGCCGAGCTCGACGCGCTGGCGGAGGAAGCCGTACGCCCTGGCCCGCTCGTCCGGCTTGAGCCAGAGCGTCCGTATCGGCTGCCGGCCCGGCGGCAGGGTATCGATCACGCTCTGTTCCAGGTCGGCGTTCAGGACGTGGGCCAGCGTGCGCGGGATCGGGGTGGCGGTCATGATCAGCACGTGCGGCGCGGGCCCACCGGGTGCCGCGGCCAGCGTCGACCGCTGGAGCACCCCGAACCGGTGCTGCTCGTCGATCACGGACAAGCCGAGCCGCGCGAACTGCACGGTTGCCTGGATCAGCGCGTGCGTGCCGAACACGACGTCGATCGACCCGTCGGCCAGCCCGGCGGCAACGGCCGCCTTCTCCGCCGGCTTCATGCCGCCGACGAGCCGCGCGTAGCGCTTCGGCGCGGCGCCCGACGGTGTTTCGCCGGAGGTCGGGTCGAACGGGGCGAACCCGATCGCCTCGAGCAGGCGCCCGAGGCCGCGGTGGTGCTGATCGGCCAGAATCTCGGTCGGCGCCATCACCGCCGCCTGGAGGCCGGCGCCGGCGCAAAGGGCCACTGCGGCGCCCGCGACTGCGGTCTTGCCGCTGCCGACGTCGCCTTGCAGGAGGCGGTTCATCGGCGTCGGGCGGCAGAGGTCGCCCGTGATCTCGGCCACACAGCGCGCCTGCGCCTCGGTCAACGTGAACGACAGCGCCGCCACGAAGCGCTGCAGCAAGTCCCGACCGCCCGAAAGGTCGACACCGGGCAGCTTCGAGCGTTCCAACCGGCGCCGACGCGCCCACAGCTGCAGCGTCAGGAGCTCGTCGAAGGCCAAGCGGGCGCGGGCGCGTTCGTACGCGCCTCGGTCGGCCGCCCGGTGAAGGTTCCAGACGGCCTCCGCCCGGCCCATCAGGCCCTCCGCGGCGCGCACCTCTTCCGGCAGCGCATCGCCGACGCCCGGCGCGAACGTGTCGGCGGCGTCGGCGATCACGCGGCGCAGTGTGCGCTGGCCGAGGCCGGCGACGAGTGGGTAGATGGGCACGAGCCGCCCGGTGTGTGTGCCGGCGCCGGCCAGCGGCTCCCACTCCGGGCTCGTGAGCCCGACCCGGCCGCCGATGGCCGCGGCCTGCCCGCTGGCCACGATCGCCCGGCCGACGGCCAGCGTCTTGGCCAGGTAAGGCTGGTTGAAGAACGTCAGCCCGATCCGGCCGCTGTCGTCGGCGATCACCACCGTCAGGATGTCGCGGACCGCCTTCCCGGGCGCGCGCCGCACCTCGACGACCCGGCCGGCGACCGTCACGTCGTCGCCCGGCCGGACGCGGGCGATGGGCACGCGCACGCTGAAGTCCTGGTGGCGCAGCGGCGCGTGGAACAGCACGTCGCGCACCGTCCGCAGCTCGAGCCGCGCCAGGTCGCGGGCCAGCTTGGGGCCGACCCCGGCGAGAGCCGTGACGGGCTCGTCCAGGCGCGGGTCGTCATCGGGGTGCGGCGCGAAGGATGGGCGGCGGACCGTCGCTGCCGGTGAATGCTGCGTCGCCGGCGTCGGCGGCGGTACGGCCGGTGGCGCGTCTCCGAAGACAGCCTGGACGCGCTCGATCCGTGCAGCGCGGTCGGAAGGTGTGAGATGGGCGTAGCCGCCGAGCGTTGCGACGACGGTCGCCAGCGTTTCCGTCGGCAGCGCGGGCGCGGCCGCCGATCGCCAATGTTCGACGTACGCCTCGAGCCCGCCGATCACGGCGTGATCGCGGCAGCCCTGGGCCGCCTCGAGGGCGAGGATGCGGGTCAACTGGAGCGCGGCGGGGTGCATGGCCGGTGGTTCGGGGCGATTCGGGGCGGGGCGGTCCGGTATGATAGCGCCGGCACCGGGAGGATGCTGTGGACGTCGTGTTGGCCCTCGGGGGTGGTGGGGTGAAGTGTTTCGCGCAGCTCGGCGCGCTGCAGGCGTTCGAGCGCGCCGGCCTGCGCGTGCGGGCGGTGGCGGCCACGAGCGCCGGCGGGCTGGTCGGCGCCGGGTTCGCGGCCGGCCACGGCGTGCCGCGCCTGATCGAGGAATTGGCGGCGACGCAGCTGTCCGCCCGCTTCCGGCGCGCCCGGCGCGGCGAGGCCCTGCTGGATGCGCGCGCCGCGCACCACGTGATTCACACGCTCGTCGGCTTGCGGACGTTCGCGGAGCTGGACGTGCCGCTGGCGCTGACCACGGTCGACCTCGATTCCGGCGCGCGGCACGTCCTGCACGCGGGCGCCGTCGCGCCGGCGCTGCGGGCCGCGATCGCCATCCCGGGGCTCTTTCCGCCCGAGACGCTGCACGGCAAGCGGCTGATCGACGGCGGCGCGATCGATCCGGTGCCGGTGCGCGCCGCGCGCCGGCTCGCGCCGGGCCTGCCCGTCGTGGCCGTCGTGCTGACGCCCCGCCCGGCCGGCACCGCGCGGCACCCCGCGGCTGCCCGCCTCGACGGCCTGCCCGCGGCGCGCCTGTTCCGGCGACTCCGCTTCGTGCGCGCGTTCGAGGTCTTCGTCCGGGCGGCCGACATCAGCCATCGCGCCCTGCTGGAAAGCCGACTGACGCTCGATCAGCCCGAGATCATCATCCGCCCGAACGTGGCGCATCTCGATCTCTTCGGTCGTGTGGATGCGCTGGCCGTTGTGGCGGAAGGAGAGCGGGCCGCTGCCGCCGTGCTGCGGGACGAACTCCAGGACGTGCAGCGTCGCGGCGTGCGCGTCGACTGGGGCGGTGACGTGCGAGGACGGCGCGCGACGAACCTCGATCGGCTGGGACGACGCGCGTCACACCGCCTGGTCGAGCCCTGCGGCGGCGGCGCGCCGCAAGCGGGCGATCGCTTCGGCCACCGGCACGCCCGCGCTGTAGACGGCCGATCCGGCGACGCACTGCCGCGCCCCGGCGGCCACGGCGGCGCCGATCGTAGTCGCGTCGATCCCGCCGTCGACCTGCACCACCGTCGCCAGGCCGCGCTCTCGGGCGAGCCGGTGCAGGCGCGCGATCTTGGGCAGGCACAGTCGGATGAACCGCTGCCCGCCGAACCCGGGATTCACCGTCATGACGAGCGCGACGTCGACGATCTCGAGGACGTCCTCGATCGCCGCGGTCGGCGTGGCCGGGTTGACGGCGGCGCCGGCGAGCGCGCCGCGGGCGCGGATCGCTTCCAGTGCCCGATGGAGGTGGGGCGTCGCCTCGGTGTGGACGGTCAGGACGTCGGCGCCGGCGTCCACGAAGGCATCGATATAGCGTTCGGGCGCGGTGATCATCAGGTGGACGTCCAGTCGGATCGTCCCGAGCGCCTTCAGGGCGGCGACGACCGGCAGGCCGACCGAGATGTTCGGCACGAAGACGCCGTCCATCACGTCCACCTGGACGGTCCGAATGCCGGCGGCGCGCACGGCGTCGATGTCGTCGGCGAGGTGCGCGAAGTCGGCGGAGAGGATCGAGGGCAGGATCTCGACGGCGTCGGGGGCGACGGCGGCCCGGGCAGCGGCATCATCGAGCGCGCGCGACTGGCTCACAGCGCGCTTGCCTCGACGACCGACGGACGCGGGATCGTGCGGCCCATCTGGCCCTCGGCGGCGCGCGAGCGGAGCTGGCCGCAGCCGGCGCTGATCTCGATGCCGCGCCGCATCCGGAGCGTCGTCGGGATGCCGGCGTCCTGCAGGACGTTTTGGAAGCGGACGGCGTCGTCGTAGCGGCTCGGCTGGAGGTCGCTGCCGGGCGTCGGGTTCAGCGGGATGAGGTTGACGTGGCCGCGCAGGCCCTTCAGCTTCAGGGCCAGGAGCGCCGCATCGGCGGACGCGTCGTTCACGCCGTGGATGAGCACGACCTCGAACGTGATCCGGCGATGGCCGGCGGCTTGGTAGGTGCGGCAGGCGTCGAGGATAGCTTGAAGCGGGTACGTCTCGTTGACCGCGACGAGGCGGCCGCGCAGCGCATCGTCGGCGGCGTGGATGGAGACCGCCAGGCGAACCGGCAGTCGCTCGGCGGCCAAGCGCAGGATGCCGGGGACGATGCCGACCGTCGAGATCGTCAGCCGGCGCGGGCTCAGGCCGAGGCCCTCCGGATCGACGAACGTCTGGACGGCGCCCCATGTGGCCTCCCAGTTCGCCAGCGGCTCGCCCATGCCCATGAAGACGATGTTGCCGATCCGCTCGCCGTCGGCCGCCGCCAGCCGCGCGCAGTGGATGACCTGCGCCACGCACTCGCCGCGGGTGAGGTTGCGCATGAGGCCCATCTGGCCGGTGGCGCAGAAGACGCAGCCCATGGCGCAGCCGGCCTGGGTGGAGAGGCAGACGGTGTGGCGGCCGGGAGGCAGGGCGCGGGTGGGGGACGGTGCGGTCGCGGGCTCGCTCGCGACCTCGGACGAATCCACCGACGAATCCGGCTCCGCGTCATCGGCCGGGTCGACATAATGCATGAGGACGGTCTCGATCAGCTGGCCGTCGCTCAGCCGAAACAGGAACTTGTCGGCCATCCCGTCCTCGCTCGTGGTCTGCGCCACGGTCTCCAGAACGCCGATCCGGGCGACGTCGTCGAGCTGCGACCGCAGCTCGGCCGGCAGGTCGGTCATCGACTCGAACGATGTCGCGAGGCCGCGGTAGAGCCAGCGGCGGATCTGCCGGGCACGGTAGGGCGGGGCACCGAGGCGGGCGACGAGGTCGGTGAGGTCGGCGGGGGCCAGGTCGTAGACGTCGATCCGCGGGTCGGTGGTGGGCGCGACGGAGGGTGGGGCGGGCGCGGGGGCAACGTCGGAGTGCGTCGGGCGGGTGGGGCGGGGCATGGGGCGATTATAGGCGGACGCTACCGCCCACGCCCCAACCACGGCAACGCCAACCGGACCACCGGGCTCCCGAGGTCGACCGGCCGCCGCCACACCGCCACCGTCCGGTGCCGCCCCTCGGCCGCCACACTCGCCGTGAGCGCGACGGCTTCGGCGAGCGACCAGCCGCGGCGGCCCGCTGTTGCCGGGATGGCCCACGCACCGCTCGCGTCGGCCGTGATGGACAACGTGCGGGATGGCTGGTGCCAGCCGAGGTCGGGATCGAGGTCGACGACGGCGGTGACGGTGGCGTCCGGCGGCGCTGTGCCGGCGATGTCGCCGCCGCGCCCGACGTCGAAGCCGAACGGCTGGACGGTCAGCAACGTGGACTGGGCACCGGATACGAGCGTGACGCGATCTCCGGGCCGCAGCGTCGGCGTGCCCGCACCGCTGCCGATCTCCATCCGCCACCGCCCACCCGCGTCCGCGCGCACCTCTCCCGCGCCGCGCGGGCGCCCGGCGGCGTCCGTCACGCCCGCCGTCACGACTGCCTCGGCGTCCGCCTCGCCTGCCAGCCACGGCGTGTCGACGTGCGCGTCGGCGCGCAGCTCGCGGCCGCGGGCGATGGCGGCGTGGCCGCCGGGAAGCGGGAGCGTGAGGTTGAGTTCGGCTTCTTCAAGCGCCCAAAAGCCGGCGGTCATCTCACCGCCGTGCTGCCATCGGAAGTGGCCGTTTGTGTTGGCGGCAGTATTCTGAACGCCGTGGGCGAGCCAGAAGTCGATGGGCGCCGGCTGACATTCGGCACGCGACGAGAACGCGACCGCGACGACGGAGTCCGGCACTGTGTCACCTTCAACGATCTGGTCGGCCCAGTCCATCGTCCAGGTGAGCGGTGGAATTTCGAGGGACGTCGCGACAACCGCAGCCGCGTGACCGTTGCGTATCGTTACGACGTCCCCAGGCCGTGTGGCGTCGGGTCGGCCGTCCGCGCGAACGAGGTCCACTGCCACACCGCCGGCTGCGCTGATCCTGGCGGTGCCCACGGCCACGACGCTTCCGTCGCGCTCGAGCGCAGCGGTCACAGGCGCCGCGGAATCGCCCAGCACGCAGACCCGGTGGCCGTTGATCGGCACTTCGAAGCGGGGAACGATCCGACGCCGCAGTATGCGGTGGCCCGATGCGAGCCAGAGGGCGGCCACAACGCTCCGGCCGCCGGCCAACGTGCCAACAGGTGTGGCATCGACCTCCAATCGCCCGTCGGACGGTACGACGACGGACATCGCTCGTGACGCACCGATGTACCGTTGGCCGATGACGTGCACTTCAGTGCTGCCCATCGACAGCTCGAGGCGAGTCGATGGCAGCGTCGTGGCGGTGATGCGGTTGGCGGTCACATCCAGCTGCAGATCAAGCTGCGGAACTACGATCTCCTGTGCAAATACTCCGCCGCGCGGGTCGGGCACCGCCACCGTCACGCCGTCGCCGGCCGCGAGCGGGTTCGCCGGGGCATCCGCCGGCTCGGCCGCGCCACCCGGCACCCGCGCGCTGAACGCGCCTTCCGGATCGGATCGCCCAACCGTCGTGTGGACGCGGCCGGCGTGCGCGCGGCTGACCGTCACGGCGACACCGGCCGAGACACGGCCCTCGACCCGACCGCGGTCGAGGTCAAGCGTCAGGCCCGGCGCGGCGATGGCGCGATGGAACCGGTGCGGCGGTACCGCCGCGAAACAGGCGGCGCCGCGGGTGGCGCTGACGGCGGTGCCGGCGCTGGCGCGCGCGTCGAGCAGCCAGACGCCCTTGGCATCGACCGTCGCCGTCATCGCGCTACCCACCGGCCACCGGTCGTCCGCCAGCGTGCAGATGACGCTCGACCCTGGGCGCGATCGCCCGACGATGATGCCGTCCGCAGCGTGGATCACGCCGCCCAGAGGCGGAATCGGCACCGTGACGCCGTCGCTACGGAACGTGACCCGCAACTGGTCGCCGTCGATCGGCTGGACGCCCGCGCGCTGCTCGTCGCCGACGACGGCCTGCCAGTTGGGCTCGGCCGACCAGCCGCTAAACCACGCCCACGGCTCGGCGACGCGGTCGGCGCGACGCCCGACGCGCTGACCGGCGGCATCCAGCAGCGCCACGTCCGGTCTGGACCAGGGCGGTCCGACGCCCTCCGCGGCCCCGCTGTCCAGGTCGTAGTCCACCCGAATTGGCGCCCAGCCGGCGGTCAACGCGTGTCCGCTCGCCAACACGACGGTGGCGCTGCCGTAATCGCCGGCCGCGAGCGGACGCCCGAGCCCAAGGGACTCCGCACCGGCCTCCCAGCGGCCGTCGAAGCCGGCGACGGCCGTCGTGCCGACGTTCACGGTCAGCCCGTCGATCCAGGCGCCATTGTCCTCCCAGCCGAGGGCGATGTCGCGCCCGTCCGTGCCGGACAGCAACACGCGGGCGCCCGGCGGCGCCGTCCCCGTCAATCCGTCGCCGCTGATCGCCACGGCCACGCTGATGTCGTCGACCGGAACGACCACGGGGTCGCCGTCGTCGAACGCCACCTCGACTCGCGTGCCCGGCGCGGCGACGACGGGCGGACCGGGATTGCCAGCGGCGTCCGCCACGCCGTCGAGCTGCGCGATCCAGGCGCTGCCGCCGAGCGCGTCGACGCGCCCGGTGCCGAGGAGGATGCCGTTACCGGCGCGCAGCGTCACCGTGATGTCGCTGCCGTAGTAATCCTGTCCAAGCCCCATGACGAACGGCGAGCCAACGGCCACGCGGACGTGCCGCCGCGTGAGGAAGTGCGCCACGCTGATCGGCCCCTCGCGCTCGACGACGAGCGCCCGCCAGCCGGGGTCGAGTGGGGCCGGCAGCGTGGCCGTGAAGACGCCGTTCGCGTCGGCAGCGGTGGCTGCGACGTGCTGCAGGCCGAGCGGACCGGCAACACGCACGTCGACGTCCCTTCCCGGGCCGGCGCGGCCACGAACGGGTCCGTTGACCGGCGCAGCGTCGAACGCGAGGTCGACGTCGCCGGCGACGAACCGTTGTGCCGCAGCGACCGGATCGTCGGATTGCGGGGCAAGCGGCGTGAACGAGACTACCGTCCCCGGCGGCACCCGCTCGAACGCGCCGATCGTGCTCATCCGCGGCGCGAACCCGGGCAGGATCGCGCCGCCGCGCTCGTCGAACGCGAGCAGCGACCAGCCCCAAACGTCGCTGTGCCTCGTGAAGCGCAGCGGCGGTTCGCCCGGCACGGCGACCTCTACAGCCAGCCGGGTCCCGTTCGTCGCCTGGACTGCGACGAGAGATCGGCCGAGCACGCGGCCGACGATGATCGTGGGCGGGGCTACGCCCATGACATAACGATTGCCGAACGCGTCCCGTTGCTCGATGACCGCGCTGTCGCCAGGCCGGAGGGCGGTCGCTGTTGCGCCAAGGTCGACGGACCAGGTGCCGTTCGCATCCGCCGTGACCGCGAAGCGTTCAGTGGCACTGCGGAAGCGCTCCCACCAGTAGTCTTCGCGGTCGGCGTACGGCCAGAGCGCATCGACGCCGGTGAGCGATCCGCGGATCACGGCGAGGGAGGTTACAGTTCCCGGCGTCAAGAGCCCGAACACACGCTCGCCATCCGGCGAGACCTCACCGTCGAGGACTGGGGCCACACCCGTGAACACGGTGTCGCCTGACCGCACGACGATCGTGTCGCCGGCGACGATGCGCGGAAAGTCGGCGGCGGCAGGGTCGACCGGTCGGCCGTCGGGGCGGAGGACGAAGTGAACGAACAGGCTGCTGCCGTAGAAGCACTCGACCACGGCGAGCGCCTTGATGCCGGATGCATCGCGCAACTCGGCGCTCTGAACGGTGTCGCTCCCGCACCGCAGCGGGTGATCGAGCGAGACGTAGGCGTGCGGTGTGCCGACGAAAACGGTCATCGTGGGCGGGACGGCGGCGGCCACGGCGGCGTCGGCGTCGGCGAAGTCGCCTGACTGGGCCACGGCGGCCGCAACGGGGGTTTGGCTTGAGGGGTGGACGGCGCGCGGGCCGACGACGGCGAGCGTCAGCAGCGTGCCGGCCAGCGTGAGCGCGGCGACAACCCGTCGGAAACGCGCGGGGGCGATGTTCGGCCGGGTACGCACTCGGCGGAGTCCGGACATCGACGAAGGGGATCGGGGAAGCATCTTGCGAGATGGTAGGCGCGTCGACGCGCCGCCGCAACGGGCGACGCCCCGCGACAGGGGGCCGGCGGATCGTTCGGCGCGGTCTCGCCATCGTAGTCCATGTGCCAATCGGCCCGCGCCGCCGCCCCTCACCAGCCGTTCATCCGCCGCCGAATCCCGGATGGTATAGTTGCCCGACCGACCGCTGGACCCCCACTGAACGATGTTCGTCGCAACCCGGTTACAGCATCGCGACAACGCAACCCAGACGCCGACGGCCCCCACCGCCGACGAGAGAGATGGAGCAACGAATGGACATCGCCACCCTCGCCGCCCGCGTGGCGGACAACGTCGAGCACGTGATCATGGGCAAGCGGCCGGAGGTCGAGCGGCTGCTCGTGGCCGTCCTGTGCCGCGGCCACGTGCTCATCGAGGACGTGCCGGGCGTCGGCAAGACGACGCTGGCCAAAGGCGTGGCGCGCAGCCTCGGGTGCAGCTTCAGCCGCATCCAGTGCACGCCGGACCTCCTGCCGAGCGACATCACCGGCATCTCGATCTTCAACCAGCAGTCCAGCACGTTCGAGTACCGCGCCGGGCCCATCGTCGCGCAGATCGTGCTGGCCGACGAGATCAACCGCGCCACGCCCAAGACGCAGTCGGCGCTGCTCGAAGCGATGGAGGAGCGGCAGGTGACGGTCGACGGCGTGACGCGGGCGCTGCCCGAGCCGTTCATCGTCCTGGCCACACAGAACCCGATCGAATACGAGGGCACCTTCCCCTTGCCGGAGGCGCAGCTCGACCGCTTCCTCCTCCGGCTGCGGCTCGGCTATCCGGACGCGACGGCCGAGCTCGCGATGGTCGAGAGCCAGCGCGGCGGCCATCCGATCGAGCAGCTGGCGCAGGTCGTTTCGACGGCCGAGCTGATCGCGGCGCAGAAGGCGCTGCAGGACGTCTACGTCGACCCGCTCATCAAGCAGTACGTCCTCGACCTCGTCACCGCCACCCGCGCGCACCCGGACATCTACCTCGGCGCGAGCCCGCGCGGCACGCTGGCGCTCATGCGCACCAGCCAGGCCACCGCCGCCATCCTCGGGCGCGCGTTCGTCGTGCCGGACGACGTGAAGGCGATGAGCGCGGCCGTGCTCGGGCATCGGATCATCGTCAGCCCGTCCGCCCGCATTCGCCACGTCGAGGCCGAGGCGATCGTCGCCGAGATCGTCGGCGCGGCGACGGTGCCGGGCGCCGCCGTCCGCGCTCGCGCCTAGGCGGCGCTGCGTGCTCGGCTATGCGCTGCTCGGCCTCGGCCTCGTCGTCGGCCTGATCGGCATCGCGACCGGCAGCCCGCTGCTCATGCGGGTGTGCTACATCCTGCTCGCGGCCGTCGGCGTGGCGCGGTTCATCACGTGGGGCAGCGTGCGATGGATCGGCATCAGCCGGACCACGCGCGCCCGCCGGGCCGAGGTCGGCGGCTACTGTGAAGAGGTCTTCCGGCTGACGAACCGAGGCTGGCTGCCGAAACTCTGGATCGAGGTGCGGGACGAGAGCGATCTGCCCGGCCACCGTGCCAGCCGCGTCGTGAGCACGCTGCCGCCGGGCGTCATGCGCACCTGGACGGTCCGCACGATGTGCGTGCGCCGCGGGCAGTTCACGCTCGGCCCGGTGACGCTCATCGGGGGCGACCCGCTCGGGCTGTTCCAGGCGGTGCGGCACCTGGACGCCACGCAGAGCTTCACCGTCTACCCGCGCACTGTCCCGCTGGACGCCGTCGACCTCCCGACCGGCTACCTGACCGGCGGCCAGGTGATCCGGCGCCGCGCCCAGTTCGCCACCACCAACGTGCGGTCCGTGCGCGCCTACCAGCCCGGCGACGCGCTCAGCCGCATCCATTGGCCCACGACGGCGCGCCGCAACCAACTCTTCACGAAGGAGTTCGAGCTCGATCCGATCGCCGATTTCTGGATCGTCCTCGACCTCGACCGCGACGTCCACGTGGGCGATGTGCCGTCCGACGGTCCGGACCTGGCCGATTGGGTTCTGCGCGACGAACTCCTTCCGCCGACGACGGAGGAGTACGCCGTCTCGGCCGCCGCCAGCCTTGCCCGCCACTTCCTGGACGGCGGCCGGTCCGTCGGGCTCGTGGCGTACGGCCAACGGCGGGTGGTCCACCGCCCGGACCGCGGCGAGCGGCAGCTCCACAAGATTCTCTCGAGCCTGGCCGTGCTGCGCGCGACGGGCCGAACCGGTCTCTCGCAGGTCCTGTCCACCGAGAACGCCGAGTTCACGCGCCACACGACCGTCGTCGTGATCACGCCCGCGATGACGCTGCGCTGGACCGAGAACGCCCGCACGCTGGCGATGCGCGGCGTGCGCACGCTGGCCGTGCTCGTCGAGCCGAGCACGTTCGGCGCGGCGGGCTCGAGCCTCGGCATCGTGGCCGAGCTGGCGGCGATGAACGTGCCGACTCGGTTGTTGAAGAACGGGTCGGACATGGCGGGGGAGTTGAGCGGCCGGCTGTAAGGTCATGGCTGTAGGGGCATGCTCGGTGTGGACGACCGCCGCCGGTGATTTCGCCTCCGGACGGCCGGCGGACACCATGCCATCGATGTCCCCTCCTGCGCGGCTTCGCCGTCCGACTTGCCGCGCCCCCGACCCTCCCTGATATACTCGTCCCCCGCCCGCTGCCCGATATGGAGTGCCATCCGTGTCGAACGAACCCGACCGCAACCTCGCCCTCGACCTCGTCCGCGTGACCGAGGCGGCCGCCCTTGCCGCCTCGCGGCACATGGGGCGGGGCGACAAGGAGGCCGGCGACCAGGCCGCCGTCGACGCGATGCGCCTGCTGCTGCGCACGATTCAGATGGATGGCGTCGTCGTGATCGGTGAGGGCGAGAAGGACGAGGCGCCGATGCTCTACAACGGCGAGTCCGTCGGCACGGGCAGCGGACCGCAGGTGGACGTCGCCGTCGACCCGGTGGACGGCACGCGGCTGTTGGCCATGGGGCGCTCGAACGCGCTGTCCGTCGTCGCCGTGAGCGAGCGGGGCGCGATGTACAACCCGGGTCCGATCGTCTATATGGACAAGATCGCCGTCGGCCCCGCAGCCGCCGGCGCGATCGACATCACGGCGTCCGTGGAAAAGAACCTGCGCGCCATCGCCCGCGCGTACCGCAAGGACCTCGACGACCTGACGGTCGTCGTCCTGGACCGGCCGCGTCACGCCGACCTCGTCGCCCGGATCCGCGCCACGGGCGCCCGGATCCGGTTCATCACGGACGGCGACGTGGCGGGCGCGATCATGGCGGCGGTGGACGGGACGGGCGTCGACGTGCTCATGGGCGTCGGGGGCACGCCGGAGGGGATCATCGCCGCGTGCGCCCTGAAGTGCATCGGCGGCGCCATCCAGGGCCGGATGATCCCGCGCGACGACGCGGAACGGGCGCGCGCCGTCGCCGCCGGAATGGACGTTGACCGCGTCCTGACGACGGACGACCTCGTGGCCGGCGACAACGTCTTCTTCGCTGCCACCGGAATCACGGACGGCGAGCTGCTGAAGGGCGTCCAGCTCTTCGGGCATGGCGCCGCCACGTACTCCGTGGTCATGCGCAGCCTGTCGGGGACGGTTCGGCGGATCGAGAGCCAGCACCGCTGGGACAAGCTGATGGTCATCAGCCAGGTGGACTACGACGGCACGAACAGCGCGATGCGCTGAGCCAAGCGAGCGCATCGAGCCGGGCCCACCGACGTGGGTGCGGCCCACCACCGCGACGGGGACCGCCCCCGCGTCGCCGCACCGGAGCACCGCCGCGTGGAGATCGCCGAACTGGATGGGATGACCGTTGATGCGCTGCGCGCCGTCGCACGCGAGCACGAAGTGCACGGCGCGGAGCACCTCAAGAAGACCGACCTCATCTTCGGCATCCTCAAGGCCGAGACGGAGAGCCGCGGCCAGCTCTTCGGCGGCGGTATCCTCGAGATCGTCCAGGACGGGATCGGCTTCCTGCGGGCTCACAATCTGAAGCCCGGGCCGGAGGACGTGTACGTCTCGCAGACCCAGATCCGCCGGTTCGGTCTCCGGACGGGTGACCTCGTCATCGGCGAGGTGCGGGCGCCGAAGGACAATGAGAAGTTCCAGGGCTTGCTCCGGGTGGACGCGATCAACGGCGAGCCGCCCGCGAAGGCGCTGGATCGACCTCGCTTCGAGGAGCTCACGGCCATCTTCCCGACCGTGCGACTTGGCCTCGAGACCACGCCGAACATCACCGCCACGCGCCTGATCGACCTGCTGTCCCCGATCGGCCGCGGGCAGCGCGGGCTGATCGTCTCGCCGGCCAAGACCGGCAAGACGACGATCCTCAAGCAGATCGCGAACGGCGTGAGCGCCAACCACCCCGACGTGTCGCTCATGGTCGTCCTGATCGGCGAGCGGCCCGAAGAGGTGACGGACATGGACCGCTCCGTCGATGCCGAGGTCTACAGCTCGACGTTCGACGAGCCCGTGACGGATCACGTGCGCGTCGCCGAGATGTCCCTCCAGCGCGGCAAGCGCCTGGTCGAGCACGGCAAGTCCGTCGTCATCCTCCTCGACTCCATCACCCGCCTGGCGCGGGCGTACAACCTCGTCGTGCCGCAGAGCGGGCGTACGCTCTCCGGCGGCCTCGACCCGGCCGCGCTCTACCCGCCCAAGCGCTTCTTCGGCGCCGCGCGCAACACCGAGGAAGGCGGCAGCCTGACGATCATCGCCACGTGCCTCGTGGACACCGGCAGCCGGATGGACGATTCGATCTACGAGGAATTCAAGGGCACGGGCAACATGGAGCTCGTCCTGTCGCGCCGGCTGGCCGAGCGGCGGATCTACCCGGCGTTGGACATCGAGCGCTCGAGCACGCGGCGCGAGGAGCTCCTCCTGCCCGCCGACACGCTGGCCCGCGTCTGGCTGATGCGCCGGATGATCGACATGATCGGCGGCGGCAACGAGGGCGCCGAGGCGATCATCGATCGGCTGCAGCGCACGAAATCGAACGAGGAATTCCTCAGCACGATCCACCAGGACTTGGCCTGACGCGACGGTTTGTTAAGGAAACCGTCGGCCAGATCGACGGTTGCGCGGCGGTGAAAGCACCGGATTTCGGCCCCAATTCACTTGACTTGCCCGTGTCGGGCCGATACCCTTCGGCCCGGTCGGGTCGCTGCCTACGAGCTTCCGACCGCTCGGACGACCGGACTTCGGTCGCCCCGGCGCCGCGGTTGTGGATCGCGCCGGTTCCTCCCTTTGGCCCGCGCCGCTCTCGTCATCGCTCCCCGGTTGCGCGCCCCTGGGCATGCACAGCGAGAAGACCTTTGTTTGCGGATCTGCCAGATGGCCGACGCCGCGCCGCCGCTGAAGCGGCCGCGGGCGACGGGCGCGCGGAAGTGCCTACCGGCCAGCGCAGTACGCCAGGTATGTGGATGACCCGACTTCGATCGCGCGCGCAGGACACAGCCCATCAGCTTCGCCGCCGCTGGCGCGCCAGCATGCGGCTCATGCGCATCGACGCCCCGACCCGCTGGCGGATGGTGTCCCACTTCGCGGTCCTCGTGCTGTCCACCGGCATCTTCGTCTCCAGCCGGTGGTCGCAGGTGGCGGCAAGCGCCGCCGAGGTCTTGCCGCAAGCGGAAGCCGGCGAGGTCGGCTGGGCATCCCTCATCAGCGACGAGGCGCGGCAGTGGTGGATCACGCCGGGCTTCATGCCGGACACCGTCACCACTTCGAGCGCGCCCGCCCGGGTCGAGGCATCCGAGTTCGGCTTCATGGCCCCCGGCGTCGTCGCCGAGGCCGATCCCAACTTGCTGCCGTGGGACACCACGCAGACGCACGTCCTTCAGAACGGCGAGACGATCTCCGGTATCGCCGCCGCCTTCGGCATCGACATCGTGCGCCTGCTCCTGTTCAACCCCGAGATCCGCAAGGACCCGCACAACGTGCCGATCGGCACCGAGCTGACGGTGCTCCCGTTCGACGGCGTCGTGCACGTGGCCAAAGAGGGCGATACGATCGATTCGATCGCCGAATCCTACAAGGTGGGCCCGGATGCGATCCTCGCCTTCGACGGCAACGCGCTCAAGGCGGGCGATGCGGTGGCCGCCGGCAGCCGCGTCGTCGTGCCGGGCGGCCAGATGGAGATCGAGGTTCCGTCGTACTTCCAGCAGGCGCAGATGGACGAGACGGCCTCGGCCGGCTGGGCCTCGGCGCCGCCCGGGTCGTTGCAGGGCACGGGGTCGTTCCACATCGCCGCCTTCGGGCGCATGACGAACGGCTACCATCGCGGTCACTGGGCCGCCGATCTCGCGAACCGCACCGGCACGCCGATCTACGCGATCGACAGCGGCACCGTGACGCTGGCCGGCTGGTGGTCGTGGGCGGGCAACGCCGTGTTCATCGACCACGGCAACGGCTACGTCTCGCTGTATGCGCACATGAACTCCATTGCCGTGAGCCAGGGCCAGCAGGTTCAGCGCGGTCAGATCATCGGCACGATCGGCTGCACGCGCGGCCGCGGCGGTCGTTGCACCGGACCCCATCTGCACCTCGAGGTGATGTTCAACGGCCAGCACGTCAACCCATGCAGCCTCGGCGCATGCTACTAGGACCCCGCCACTGCAGCGTCTCCGGCCTCCGTACTCAGCCGGGCACGCCAGGAGTGTCCGGTGGCGGGGCACTGGTGGCCCAACGAACTGCCTTCGGAGTGCATTGAGATGGCCCTTGCCGAGCGCCTGAACGACGACTACATGACCGCGATGCGTGCCGGCGACGAGGTGCGCCGCAACACGCTGCGGCTGCTCCGCGCCGCGATCAAGAACGCCGAGATCGAGGCGCGCGGCCCGCTGGACGACGGCGGCGTGCTGCGCGTGCTCCAGGCGCAGGCCAAGCAGCGCCGCGACAGCATCGCCCTGTTCGAGCAGGGCGGCCGGAGCGACCTCGTGGCCTCTGAGTCGGCCGAGCTGGCGATCATCGAGGGCTACCTGCCGATCCAGCTGAGCGATGCGGACATCGAGGCCATCGCCCGTGAACACATCGCCGCCGCCGGTGCGACGACGGCCGCCGACATCGCCAAGTTCATGGGCCCGCTGATGAAGGCGCTGCAGGGCCGCGCCGACGGCCGCCGGGTCAACGAGATCGTACGGCGGCTGTTGGCCGGCTAGCCCGGCCGGCGCACGCCCCACGCGCCCCCAACGATGCCCCCCACCGCCCCGTCCCCGGCGGATTTCGCGTTCCGTCCCGGCTTGGCCGAGTCGGCGGCGCGGCTCCGCGCCTGGGTGAAACGCCGACCGCGCCGTTTCGTCCTCGCGCTCGGCGTTGCGCTCGTCACCGGCTTGACGGCCGTGCTCGCGCTGCCGCTCGCGGTGGCCGACACGGGCCTGATCGCCGGCGGACCGAGCCCACGCACCATCCTCGCGTCCCGCGACCTCCGCTTCAGCAGCCGGCTGCAGACCGAGCGCAGGCGGGCGGATGCCGAGGCGGCCGTCGCGCCGGTCTACAAACCCAAGGACATGCTCATCACTGCCGCCCAGGTGGGCCGTGCCCGGGCCGTCCTCGACCAGGTGGCCGCGCTGCGCGTCGCAACGGATGTCACGCGTGCCGCCGCCCTCCTCGCGTTGGCGGAGGTGCCCGAGCTGCAAGCGCCCGGCGCCGGCCCGTCCGACTTGGGCGACGCCCTGCTCGGCCTGGATGACGTCGCGTTCGACGAGGTGCGGGCGGAGGTACCGGCGGTGGTGAACGCCACGCTGCGGGTGCCTGTCCGCGCCGACAGCCTCTCCGCCGCCCGCGGCAGCACGATCGCCAACGTCAAGCGCGAGATCGGCCAAGCGAACACCGAGCTGATCGCCGACCTCGCCGGCCGATTCGTCGTGCCCAACAGCCTGCTGGACGAGGCGGCCACCGCGGCGGCGCGCACGCGGGCGCGCGAGGAGGTGGCGCCCGTCGAGGTCGCGATCGCGCGCGGCCAGGCCATCATGGCCGAGGGCGAGATCATCGACGAGAACGACTACGAGGTGTTGCAGGCGCTCGGCGTCGTCGGACAGGCGACGAACTGGCTCGACGTGCTGGCGCTCTTCATCGGCATCCTGACGCTCGTGGCGACGACCGCCGGCACGCTGTGGCGGCTTGCGCCGAAGGCGCTGCTTCGGCCGCGCCACGTCCTCGTGGCGGTCGTCGTCATCTTGGCGTACGCCGTCGGCGCGCGGTTCTTCGTCGGCCAGCGGGTCCTGTCGCTGGCGTTTCCGACGGCGGCGGTGGCGATGACCTTGTCGATTGTGGCCGGCATCGAGACCGGTGTGCTGTCCGGCATCCTGATGGCGGCGGTCGTGGCGATCATGACCGGCGCGACGGGCGATCCGCTCGAGGTGGCGCTCTACGTGGCCGTGGCCAGCCTCGCCGGCGCGGTGAGCATCGGCCGGGCCGAGAAGGTGAAGTCCTTCCTCGTGGCCACCGTGGCGGTCCTGGCGGCCAACGTGGCCGTGCTCATCCTGTTTCGGCTGCCGGACGCGTCGATCGACGTGCGGGGCATCGTCGAGCTTGGCGGGGCGACGGTGGCGAACGCCACGCTGTCCAGCGCGCTGACGGCGCTGAACGTCATCGCCGCCGGCATCCTCTTGCAGTTGGCGACGCCGCTCCAGCTCCTGGAGCTGGCGCGGCCGGACAACGCGCTCCTTCGCCGGCTGCAGATGGAGGCGCCGGGGACGTACCAGCACTCCGTGGTGCTGTCGAACCTCGCCGAGCGGGCGGCCGACCTGATCGGCGCCGACCCGATCCTCGTTCGCGTCGGGACGTACTACCATGACATCGGCAAGGTCCGGCGGCCCTATTTCTTCGTCGAGAACCAGGTGCCGGGCACGCCGAACCCGCACCACGACCTCGAGCCGACGGCCAGCGCACGGATCATCGTGGAGCACGTCACCGCCGGCGCGGAGATGGCGCGCCTTGCCGGGCTGCCGGACAGCGTGATCGACTTCATCCGGCAGCACCACGGCACGACACGGGTCGAGTACTTCTATCGCCAAGCCGTCGCCGAACTGGGCATCGACGGCATCGACGACGCCGCGTTCCGCTACCCCGGCCCGCGCCCGCAGAGCCGCGAGATCGCCCTCGTCATGCTGGCGGACAGCGCCGAGGCCAGCGTCCGCGCGGCCGCCCCACAGTCCGACGAGGAGATCGAGCAGATCGTCCACGGCGTCGTCGACCGCCGCTTGTCCGACGGCGAGCTGGACGACTGCGACCTGACGCTGCGCGACCTCCAACGGATCGCCGACAGCTTCGTCGCCACGCTGAAGGCCATGTACCACCCCCGCGTCCGCTATCCGAAGGCCGTCGACGGCGAGCCGGTGCGGCGGCGGAGTCGGGCGGGGGGGACGCCGGGGGCGCCGGGGACGCCGGCATCGTCGTGACCGGGCGGGCGATCCATCGGCACGTGCTCGTTGACGCGGACGCTGTGGTCGACGCGCAGGTCGATGCCGCCATCGATGCGCTGGCTCGGGCGATGGATGCGCTCGCCGTCGCGCCCGAGGCCGAGGTGTCCATCGTCATCGCCGACGACGACTACGTGCATCGGCTGAATCTGGCCTACCGCGGGTACGACAAGCCGACGGACGTGCTCAGCTTTCGGGCGGAGGCGGACGTCGACGGCTGGCCGGGCAGCGGGGCGATCCTCGGCGACATCGTCATCTCTCTGCCGTATGCGGGGCGGAGCGCTGCGGCGCGACGTGCGCCGGTCGTCGACGAGCTGCGGCTGCTGGTGGTGCACGGGCTGCTGCACCTGCTCGGGCACGACGATGCGGACGAGGCGGGGGCGGAGGCGATGCGGCGGGAGGAAGTGCGGCTCGGCGTGCGCACCGCGGAGGACGCCGCCGCGGATGCGGTGCGTTGATAGCCCGCGGATGCGCCCGCGACTGCAGGCCACGGTGAGACGGCCGGCACATCACGGTCAACGGGTGGGCGAATCACCCTGAATTCGCGCCGAATCACCGCAACTTCGCACCGCATCACCGGGTTTCAACGCCGAGGCTACTCGCCGACCCCCCGCACCACCTCACCCACCACCCGATCCACCTCCACGCCTTCCGCCTGCCCCGCGAAGCTCAGGATGATCCGGTGCCGGATCGCATGCGGCGTCACCGCCCGGATGTCCGCGCGCGCCACGTGCAGGCGGCCGTTCATCACGGCCTGGATCTTCGCGCCCAACAGGATCGCCTGCAGCGCCCGCGGGCTTGCGCCGTAGCGCACCGCGTCGCGCACCAGCGGTGGTGCGGTCGGGTCCTGGGGGTGCGTGGCGCGGATCAGGCGGGCAGCATAGTCGATCACCTCGGCCGCCACCGGGACGTCGCGCGCCAGGCGGCCCATCGCCAGCACCGTGTCGACGCCGGCCACGCGCAGCGGACGCGGCGTTTCGGCGCCGGTCGTGCGCTCGGCGATCGTCACGAGCTCGGCGATGGACGGGAACGACACGTCGAGCTTGAACAAGAAGCGGTCGAGCTGCGCCTCGGGCAGCGGGAACGTGCCCTCCATCTCGATCGGGTTCTGCGTGGCCAGCACGAAGAACGGCTGCGGCAGTCGATACGTCTGCTTGCCGACGGTGACGGTCTGCTCCTGCATCGCCTCGAGCATCGCCGACTGCGTCTTCGGCGTCGCCCGGTTGATCTCGTCCGCCAGGACGAAGTTCGCGAAGATCGGCCCCGGTTCGAACCGGAACTGCCGCCCCCCCGCCGGGTCCTCGTACAGCACCTGTGTGCCGACGATGTCGGCCGGCATGAGGTCGGGCGTGAACTGGATCCGGCTGAAGACGCCGTCGATCACCTCGGCCAGCGTCCGCATGAGGAGCGTCTTCCCGAGGCCCGGCACCCCTTCCACCAGCGCGTGCCCGCCCGCCACCAGCGCCGTCACCGTCAGCCGGATCAGCTCCTCGTGCCCCACGATCACCCGCCCGACCTCGCGCTCGATCGCCGCGAAGCGGGCGCGGAAGGTCTCGGGGTCCATCGCGGGCAGCGCCGCCGGTCGCAATGCTGGTGCTGTCTGCGGTTGCGTCATCGTCAGGCTCCTCGGAGGATCGGCTGCCGATTATGCGTCGGCGCGTCGTTGCTTGTCGTCCAAGGCGGGAATCGAAGGCGATCGCCCTAGGCCATCGCCTTGCGCTTCCCGGCCAACTGCCACGCCACGTCCACCGGCCACAACAGCCCGGCCAACACCGCGAACGCCGGCCACAACGGCCATGTCCGTCCCTCGCCCGACGGCTCCAACGCCGCGTCGGCGTCCAACACCCGCCCGCCCCCCGCCGCCGCGACCGCGCCGAGCCGGGCGGCACCGCCCGCGTCAGGCACGAGTTCCGGCGCGTAGCCGCGGGCCACGGTCAACGCCGCGGCCGACCGACCGCCCCCGTGCTCGACGACGACGGCGGCGGGCCACGCGCCCGTGCGGGCGAGGGTCACGGCCCCGGCGTAGCGTCCCGGCCCGACGGCGGCCAGCCGCGTCGTGCTGCTGCCCTCGGTGTCCGAGATGACGAGCGTCGCCGCCGCCAGGTCGAGCGGACTGCCGTCCGCCGCGACGGCGTCGACGGTGACCGCCGTCACCCCCGTCGCGTCGTCCGTCACGGCGGTCGCCTCGAGGCCGCCGGCGTTCGGCTTGCGCGCCGTCCAGCGCACCGCGCGGGCCAGCGCCGCGCGCGCCGCCGCGTCGCCCGGCCATGCCGCGGCCCACTCGGCACCGACGTCGCTCGTCCAGGCTGCCACTCGGCCGAGGCCGACCTGCCAACCGGCCAGCAACGGGTCGCCGGTCGGGGTGCGGAGCGCGATGTCGACGCCCGGTCGCGGCCGCAGCGCCAGGTAGCCCGTCAGCTCGGGCAGGAGGCCGACGTCGACCCCGGCGACGAGCGCGGACGGTTCGTCGCCGGCCAGCTGCGCGCGGAACTCACCGGTCCGCTCGGCCCGCGCCCGCACGATCTCACTCTCTTCGACGGTCAGGCGCGGCAGGTCGGCGGCCTCAACCGCTCGGTACGCGCGGCCGCGGCCCAGTTGGGCGAGCCGGCCGAGCAGATCGGGATCGGCGTCCAGCCCGATGCCGAGCGTCGAGAACGTCACGCCCAACGATCTCGCCGTTTGAACGGCCGCGAGCAGCGGCTCGTCCGACTCGCCGGCATCCCGCCCGTCGCTGAGCAGGATCGCGTGCCGGGTCGGCGCCTGCGCGGCGGCCAACGCCGGCAGGCCGTCGGCCAGCGCGCGGCCGATCAGCGTGCCGCCGCCGGCCGACAGCGTCCGCAGCCGCCCCTCGACGGCCACGCGGTCGCCGCCCGAACCGATCGGCGCCAGCGGCAGGATCCACTCCGTCGTTGTGTCGTACGCCATCACCCCGAGCATGTCGCCCGGCTGCAGCACTTCGGCCGCCAGCACCGCCGCCTCGCGCGCCAGATCGAGCTTCGTCAGCCGCGTGGCGGCGTCGCCGCCGGCCATCGAGGCGCTGCGGTCGATGAGGAGGAGCAAGGCCACCGCCTCGCGGTCGCCGTGCGGCGGCGCCTCGAGCGCCAGCGGCGACAGGCGCGCCAGGCCCGTGCCCCGCCAGCCGCCCTGCAGAAAGCTCTGCCGACCGCCCGTCAGCACCAGGCCCTGGCCCCGCTCGGCGACGATGCCCTCCAACGTGGCGATCTGATCGACCCCGAGCGCATCCGCCGGGGTGTCGACGAGCACGCACGCGTCCCAGCCGTCCAGCGCCGAGAGCCGCCCGCCGAGCCGTCCGGGCCCGAGCACGGATGACACGATTCCCTCGGCCGCCAGCGCGTCCGCCAGGCCGACCGCTTCGGCGGAGTCGCCCACCACCAGCACCCGCGGCGCCGCCGCCCGCTGAACGGCCCACGCCCGACGATCGTTCGTCGGCTCGCGGTCGCCGCCGGCCTGCACCGCGGCCTCGAGCTGCATCGGCGCCGTGCCGTCCGGCACCGCCACCGTGAACGCGACCCGCGACGGTGTCGTCCCGATCCCGACGTCGTGCGCCTGTACGACGCGGCCGTCGACGGCCAGGCTGACCGTCCCCGAGAGCGGCTGGCTCGCCACCACGACGACATCGACACGGCCGAAGTCCCCGCTGCGCCACGTTGTGGGTGCCAACAGCTGCAGCACGGCGGCATCGGCGCGCGTCCGCCCTGCCAACCGCACGGCGTCCACCTGCACGCCGCCGGCAGCTGCCAGCGCCGCGGATGCGACGCCCGCGTCGCCGTCCGTCGCCGCCCCGTCGCTGGCCACGACGATCCGCCCGCCGTCCGGCAGCGCGCGCGCGGCCAGGTCGATCGCCGGACCAAGCGCCGACGCGCTTTCATCGCCGAAGGCGAGCCGCATCGCTGCCTCCGTGCCTCCGCTGCCGTCGCCGCCGCCGCCGAGGGCACCGGCCGTCGCCTGCGCCTCGGGGGCGATGCTGGCCGACACGTCGACGACGAACATCCGGGCTGCGTTCGCGCCGACGACCCACCGCGGGTCGGCGATGGCCGCGGCCACCGCCAGGCCGATCACGGTCCGCAGCCCGAGCGCACGCCGCCCAGCGCCCGCCCGACGCACGAGCCACACGATGCACAGCGCCCCCGCGGCGGCGGCGAGGCCGGACAGAGGGTGGAGGACGACGAGCCGACCGGTCGCGTCCATCACCGCACGCCGGCCACGCGGACCGTCGGTCGTCGGGCCGGTGCGGCGCGCCACGCGGCCTCGAGCGCCAGCACGCACAGCACGGCAACGAGCGGCCAACGCTGCACCGGGCTCGCCGGCCGCTGGAGCGGAGAATTGCCGGCGTCCGTGCCGCCTTCCGGTCCGGGCGTGCGCGGCGCAAACACCGTGGACAGCTCGGCGGCGGTCAGGGCCGCCAGCCCTGATTCGTCCGGGTCGCCCGCCCGCACCGCAACGCTGACGCCCGGCTCCACGACGCCGGCGCGCGGCACGCGCCGGCGTCGGATCGTGTACACGCCCGGCACGGCCGGCGCGTTGAACCGCAGCGCGGCCAACGATCGCCGGCCGTCCGGATGGGCGATCGCCACGGGCCACGGCGGCAGGGCGAACGGCGCGCCGACGGGCAGCGACGGGGGAGGCATGTCCGGCGCCGCCCAGGCGATCGCACGCCCGATGAGCCGCGGGAACGCGTCGCGCTCGGCCAGCGTACCACCGTCCGGATCGAAGCCGAGCACGACGACCCGCTGCCCGCCGATCGTTCCAGCCCATGCCGCAGGCCGCCCGTCGACGACGGCCAGCACGGTGGCCCACGCCGGCGCGCCGCCGGCGCGCACGCCCGCGATCCGCGCGTCCGCGAGGTCGAGTCCGGCGGTGATCGGGTGGGGGGCGGCGCTCTGCCACGTGCCCGTGATCGCGTCCGCCGCCGCCGCGAGCCATGGTCCGTCGTGCGGGTCGACGAGGAGCGCACCGCCCGACGGAAGGCCGCCCGGCGGCAGCCCCGCCGCCGACGCGCCGCCCAGAACGGTGACATCCACCGACCCGTCGTCGGACAGCGTGCCGACGCCGACCTCGGCCAGGCGGACGTGCGGCAGGGCCTCGAGCGCACGGCGCAGCGCGCTGCCGTGCGCCGCGAACTGCACGTACCAAGTGCGCGGCGCAAGGGGCACGACGGCGACGTCGTCATCCGGCAGCGCGTCGCCGGTGACCTCGCCGACGGCACCGAGCCGCACCGCACGGACTTCCGCGAGGCCACCTCGCGCCGCGACGCTCCATGCGGCCGGAGTGGTGGCATCGGGTGCGAGGTCGATGTTCGTCTCATCGAGCACACGGCCGCCGACGGACAGCTGCAATCGCGCCGTCGATGCGGCCGGCCCGAAGTTCGCGATCCGTGCGACGACGCGCACGCCCCCCGAAGCATCGTCCGCCGCGGCGATCCCGACGACGGCCACGTTCTGCAGAGCCCCTTCACGTCCGACGACATGCCACCGCACCGGCATGTCACCGGCTGGCACCTTCGTCGACCCCGATGAAAGGGCTGCGGCCGGCCGTCTGTCGGCGGCGGGAGCCAGCGCGCCGTCCGTGACGACGTCGATCCGCGCCCCTGCGCCGGCAACCGCCGCCGCTTGCGCGAAGGCGCCCGCCACATCCGCCCCGACCGCGCCGGGCGCCAGCCCTTCCACCGCCGCCGCGGCGGCCGCCCGGTCGAGCGTGCGCGCCACGCGGACCGCCGGCCGCGGGCCGAGCTCGATGACGGTCACGCGGCCAGCGGCCGACGCCAGGATCTCGGCTGCCGCAGCGCGTGCCGCCGGCCAACGGTCCCCGGCGCGCATGCTCAGCGTCGTGTCGACGATCAGCGCGACGTCGCCGCTCGGGGCCGCGGCGCCGCGCCGCAGCGGACCCGCAGCGGCCAGCGCCAGCAGGACGCCGGACAGCACGTGCAGGGCGAGGAGCACGCTCGGCGGCACGCTGCGGCGACGCATCGGCTCGGCCGAGCGCAGGACGAGCCACGGCACGAGGGACGGCACGCCGCGCTCGGGCACGCGGCGGCGCAGGCGATGCAGCCAGAGGATGACCGGCACGGCGCCCAGGAGCGCCAGCGCGTACGGGAACTGCAGGCTCATCGCCGGATCACTCGATCATGCCCCGGTGCTGCAGGTAAGGCACGACCGCCTGTTCGAGCGGCCAGTCGGCGGGCAGCAGCGCCCACGCGGCGCCGGCGGCAGCGCAGCGCGTGGCCACGCTGTCCAGGCGCGTGCGCAGTGCCGCGATGTAGGCGTCGCACAGCGCTTCGTCGATCTGCAGCGTCAGCCGCTCGCCCGTCTCGCTGTCGAGCAGCGTCTCGGCCCCGGTCGCGACGGGCCGGATCTCGCGTGGATCGAGGATCTGAAGGACGACGCGGTCCCAACGTGCGCGCGGCGCCAGCGTCAGCGCCCGATCGAGGTCGTCCACGCGCCACAGGTCGCTGATGACCAGGAGCGCGCCGCCGGCCGCATCGCTCACCACCGAGCGGACAGCGTCGGCGATGCCGGGCGGGGGAGCCGACGGCGTGAATGAAGGCCCGAGCGCGCGCAGCCAGGCCAGGAGCGACGCGCCCCGCGCGGCACCGCTGGCCGGCCCCCACGGTGCCGCCCCGCCCCGCGGCCACGGGGCAACCACGACGCGGTCGCCCCGGGAGAGCCCCAGCCAGCCGAGCGCCGCGGCAAGCTCGAGCGCCAGCCGCCACTTGTCGCCCGTCGCCGCCATCGACGGGCTGACGTCCAAGAGGATCCGGACCTCGGCCGCCTGCGCCACCCGTCCGAGCTTCACGAACACGGCATCGTGCCGCGCCAGCGCCGGCCAGTCGATGTGCCGCAGGTCGTCGCCGGGCGAGTAGGCGCGGTGGTCGACGAAGTCCGCCGCCGGCGTCCGGCGCTGGCCACTCCGGCTGCCCACGGCCGGCGCGACCTGCCGCACGCGCAGCGCCAGTCGCTCCAGCCGGCGCACGAACGCGTCGTCGAAGAGCAGCGCTTCCCGCGCGGCGTCGTGCGCCGGCTGGAGCGGCTGGCCGTTCATGGCGCGCGCTCCACCGTTCCGCCGTCACCCGTGCGCGCAAAGTAGCGCCGCACGGTCTCCTGTTCCGCGAGCGGCACCGATCCGGCGCCGGCCGCCGCGGCGGAGCCCGATCCGGCGGCCGCACCGCCGCGGACCGCCGCCGGATCGACGAGCCGCTCGCCCCGGATCGTCTCAAGGCCCGATGGGGGCGCGCCGATGCTGCCCGGCCGGCCGGACGCGAATCCGCGCGTCGTCGCCGCCGCCTGGATTCGCGACGCCTGCGTTCCGGCCGGCAGCGCGGCCGTCCCCGCCCTCGGCGCGCGCTCGGCGCTCGACGCCAATGCGTCGGCCAGCGACTGGAGCGCCTGCGAATCGGCGGGCGGTGTGGCCCGGCGAAGGCCATCGGCCGCCAGCGACGCCGCGGCGGCCAGATCCGGATCGATCGGCGCCAGCGCTGTGCCGGCATCCTTGAGCGCCTCGGACAGGTCGCGTCGGCCGGCCGGCGAGAGGTCCCGCGTCTGGTCGGCCAGCGTGCGCAGCGCGAGCACGGCCGTCCGGCGGTCGCCGTCCGCGAGCGCGGCCACCACGGACTGCGCCATCGATTCGTCCCGCAGGGCCCCGGCCATGGCGCGGTCGGCAGCGCCGGGCGACCGGCCGCCCGCCGACTCCGGGATGGTTGCCGACCTGGCGGCGCCGGCCGACACGCCGGTGGCATCGCGCGCGGCCGGCAACGACGGGCTGCGGACGCTGTCGGCCAGAATCGACCCGCCCGCCAAGAGCAACGCCAGCGCCGCCGCTGTCTCGATCTCGACCCAGAATCGCTCCGGCTCGGCCGTCTCGGCTTGGCGGATGATCGCCAGCCGACCCGCTGCGTCATCCAACAGGCGGTCCTCCAGCGCCGTCCGCGGGCCGCGCGCGTCAACCTCGACGGCGGTGACGAGGAGCTCGTCGAGGTTGAACCGCCGGTCCAGCGTCCGCGCTTCGTCGCCGCGGCGACGGGCCAGCGGGCCGAGCGCGGTGCCGGCGAACACGAGCCCGCCGGCGACGGCCACCCATCGCGTCCCGATCGAGGGGCCGCCGGCCAGGCGCAACGCGAGCGCTGCCAGGGGCACGCACAATGCCAGCCACAGCGCGCGCGCCGCCGCCAGGCGCCGGCGGGCACGGTCGATCTCGCCCCGCAGCTGGCCGTACCGGACGCGAAACTGGATCAATGCGGCCCGGCCGATCGCGGCGGCCGGGCCGCCGCGCGCGGGAGGACAGCGGTGCGCCGGGCCTCTGACGGGCCGTGTCGCTTGCGTGGCTGTCCGGCGACTCCTTGGACGACGGCCGCGCGGGCGAACCGCATGCGGCGTCGCCCGGCATGCGCGAGGACGCCGAGACCGGCGAGCACCGCGAGCCAGGCAAAGGGCGCTGCCCGCCGATCGAGCTTCGTGCGGACGGCCACCGCGCGCTGCGCCGCCAGGTCGTTGCCAAGTCGCGCGTACAGGATCGCGGCGCGGTGAGCGGCGCGGCGGGCGGCGAACAATTGCCACGGGGGCAGGCGGGTCGCACGGTCCAGCTCGCGGGCCGCAGCCAATCCCTCGGCGCCGCGCGCGTCGAGCGCTGCCGCCCGTTCGAGCGCGCCACTGGCGCCTACGGGCGCAGCACGGTCGGCTGCCTCGGCCGCACTGCGCCGGGCGGAGGCGTAGTCGCCCGCCGCAAGCGCCGCCTGCGCGGTGGCCAGCGCCACCTGTGCCGCGGCGCCGGCCTCCGCCCGGGCAAGCATGGCCTGGGCATCCAGTGCCAGAGGTCCGCCGCTGTTGGCCGCGACGACGGCGCGCAAGAGCGCGACGACGACCGCTTCCTCGCCCTCAGCCAAGAGCTGCCTGGCGGGTCCGAGGTCGGGGCTGAACAGCGGGCTGTCGCGCCAGCCGCCGTCCACGTAGCGCGGCAGCCAGGTCAGCCAGGCCGCCTCCGCATCGGCGAACGACACGCCGCATGCGGCCCGGAACACGGTGCGGAACGGCACATCGCCGGCAGCGGCGTGCGCGACGTCCCGGATGCAGCCAAAGCCGCGGTCCTGCACCAGGAAGACGGCGATCGAGAGGCTCTCCGGACCGCCGACCTCCGGCTGGATGTAGGCCGAACCTGGGCCGATCAGCGCCGTCCAGCCGATGAGCGCGCCCGTGTCCATCGCCGATCGCAGCGCCGCGACGCCCGTCTGGGTTTCACCCGAGGGCGGTGTCATGAGCCGGGCCATCCCCTCCTGGAGTCCGCTCGGCAGCCGCCCGTTCGACGCATGTGCCAGCAGTTGATGCGCCAGCGCATAGCGCACCGACGCCTCGAGCGCGTTCACGTCCACGCTGCCGTCGGCGGTGGTCGGTGCGACGACCGAAGCCTCGCGGCGTGGCCGGTGCTCCTCGACCCAATTGCCGCCCACCTTGCGGGCGAGGGGGTGATCCGCGCCGTAGGCGTCGTCCGAGGCGTACAACCGGACCGTGAACGGCGCGGGCAAGGAAGCGCCGAACGCGTCGACGAGCGCCGCATATGCCGTGCCGAGTCGTGGCTGCAGCGCCGCATAGGCCGAGGCGGTCTCGGGGCGATAGGCGATTCCGACGGGCGGGCCGTCATCGACCAACCAGCCGGGTTGGCGCAGCGCGGCGGCTGATATCGTTCGGCCGTGCCGCTGGCGCTGTCCCATCAGCCGTGTCGGCCGGTCGACGAGCGACAGACCGCTGAGGAGCGGTGCGGCGAGAGCGCCAACGGCCATCGCCAAGGCACACGCCGCGCGCTTGCGTCGCGACGTTGCGCCCGCATCGACAACGGCGCGCGGCAGGCGGGCGACGCGTTCGTGCATGCTTCGATCGGACTCCACGAGGCGACGGATGATCGGCCGATGCTAGCACAGTCACGTCGTGCCCCGCCCGGACGTCCCATTTCGGCGGACCGACTCGGCGGCAGCTGCGCTTCCGGTGTCGCAACAACGTTTCACGAACCGCCACGGCGTTGCCCGAAGATGATGGAGGGATCAACCATGCGCGTATTGATCATCGGTGGTACCCGTTTCGTCGGCCGCCATCTCGTCGACGCGCTGCGGGCACGCGACCACGACGTCACGCTGTTCACACGGGGTCGGACGAACCCTGGGTTGTTCGGCGACGTCGAGCACCGGATCGGCGACCGCGACGGCGGACTCGCCGCGCTGGACGGCGCCGAATGGGACGCCGTCATCGACACGTGCGGCTACGTCCCGCGGATCGTCGGGGCGTCCGTGGCGGCACTCGCCGGCCGGGTGGAGCGCTACGTCTTCATCTCGACGATTTCGGTCTACGCGGACGGGGCGAACCCGGCGGACACCGCAGGTCCCGATGAGTCGGCGCCGGTCGGCGTGTTGGACGATCCGTCCGTCGAGACCGTCGACGGCGCGACGTACGGGCCGCTGAAGGCGCTGTGCGAACGGGCGGTCGTCGCCGGATTCGGTGCCGCAGCGCTTGTCGTGCGGCCCGGCGTGATCGTCGGGCCGCACGATCCGACGGACCGCTTCACGTACTGGCCGGCCCGCATCGACCAGGGCGGCGCCTTCATCGCCCCGGAGGGCCCGAACGCGCCGCTGCAGTACATCGATGCGCGCGACCTTGGCGAGTGGATCGTGCGGGCGATCGAGCGTGGGACCGGCGGGACGTACAACGCCGTCGGCCCGACGCCGGCGGCGACGTTCGGGGACCTGTTCGCCGCGTGCGCCGAGGCGGTCGGCGGCGCGGCGCTGCCGATCTGGCTCGATCCGCCGACGCTGGCGGCGCACGGCGTCCGGCCGTGGGCCGACCTGCCGCTGTGGCTGCCGCCCGGCGAGCGCGCGCTCATGCGGAGCAGCAACGCGCGCGCCATCGGCGCCGGGTTGACGTTCCGCTCGCTCGGCGTCACCGTTGCGGACACGCTGGCGTGGCACCGCGCGCGGCCCGTGGGCGGAGCGCTCGCGGCCGGGTTGTCGCCCGAACGAGAGGCCGAGGTGCTGGCGGCGATGGTGGGGCCGAGCCGCTGACGGGTCCGACCGGCCATGGGCTTTCGCCCCAACCCGCTCGACGCTACACTTCAGCCCTTCGCCAGCGGCCGTGCGAGCATCGACTTGAACGTCCGCCGGACCGAACGCCACCTCGGGAGCGCAGGATGCTCATCAAGTACTTCTACGACGAGGCGCTGGCCCAAGCCTCGTACCTCGTCGGCTGCCAGGCGCGCGGGGTTGCGTGCGTCGTCGATCCGATGCGCGATATCGCCCCGTATCTCGACGCCGCGGCACGCAATGGGCTTCGCGTGACGCACGTCACGGAGACGCACATCCACGCCGACTTCGTGAGCGGCGCGCGCGAGTTGGCGGCTGCGACCGGCGCCAAGCTCCTGTTGTCGGACGAGGGCGCCCCGGACTGGCGCTACCGCTTCGCCGAAGCCGCTGGTGCGACGCTTCTGCGCGACGGCGACGTCTTCACGCTCGGCCGAATCCGGTTCGAGGTGCTGGCCACGCCCGGCCACACGCCGGAGCACATCGTGTTCATCGTCACCGACACCGCCGCTGCCGACGCACCGATCGGCATCTTCACCGGCGATTGCGTCTTCGTCGGCGATGTCGGCCGGCCCGACCTGCTCGAGACCGCAGCCGGGGTCGCCGGGAGCAAAGAGATCGGTGCACGGCAGCAATTCGCGTCCATCGCCCGCCTCGGTCGGCTGCCCGACTACCTGCAGCTCTGGCCCGGCCACGGCGCCGGCAGCGCGTGCGGCAAGGCGCTCGGCGCGATTCCATCCACCACGCTCGGCTACGAGCGGCGGTTCAACCCGGCATTCCAGATGGCCGACGAGGGGGCATTCGTCCGGTGGCTGCTGAACGGTCAGCCCGAGCCGCCGCGCTACTTCGGACGGATGAAGGCCGTCAACCGTGACGGCCCGGCCCTGATCGCCGATCTCCCTTCGCCCCAGCGGCTCGACCGGGCCGCGATCGATGCGCTCTTGGCCGACGGAGCCCAGGTGCTCGACCTGCGGCCCCAGGCCGAGCACACCCGTCACCACATCCCCGGTGCGCTCAGCGTCCCGGCGACGCGGGCGAACTTCACGACGTACGTTGGCTGGGTGACGGACTACAACCGCCCGGTCCACCTCATCGTCGCGGACCCGCCGTCGTTGCCGGAGCACCTGACGGCTTTGCGCGCGATCGGCGTCGACGACGTGCGCGGCTTCGCCGGTCCTGACGTGTTGCGGGACGACGATCCGGCGCTGCCGACGATCGAGGTGGCCGAGCTTGCTGCCATGCTCCAAGCGGGCACGGCCAGCATCGTCGATGTGCGCGGGCTGTCCGAATGGCAGGCCGGGCACTTGCCGGGCGCCGTGCACATCCCGCTCGGCGAGGTCGCCGGCCGGCTCGGCGAGATACCGCGCACGGAGCGGACGATCCTCCAGTGTCAGACCGGCTACCGCGCATACATCGCGGCGACGGTGCTGCGGCGGGCAGGCGTGACCAACGTCGTGCCCTTGGTCGATCCGCGATCCGAGTTCCAGTCGCTCGTCCGACCTGTCGGCGCCGCCCAGTTGGCGGGCGAAGGACGTTAGCGGGTGGGCGTACGATCCGTGATGACGGGTTGGTAGAGATAACCGACGCCGCGCACGGTGTGGATGCGGCCGGGCGCCGGGCCGGGCGACGGGTCCTCGATCTTGCGCCGCAGCCAATGGACGTGCACCTCGAGCGTGCGCGTGTCGTCGACGAAGTCGGTCTGCCAGACCTCGCGCATGAGGAACTGGCGGGTCAGCACCTGGCCCTGATGGGTCAGAAACGTCTCGAGCAGCCGGCACTCTTTGGGGGTGAGGTGGTGGAGGTGGCCGAGTCGGAGAAGCGTCCGCGCGCCGACGTCGAGCACGAGGTCGCCTGATCGGAGGACGTACGACTTGGCATCGCTGGCCACGACGGGTTCCGAGCTGTCGCTATGCGTGTAGGATGCGGCCGCACGCCGGACACTGCGTCAACGCGGCGGCCGCCCGCTGCGTCTCGGCCGACGTGAGCGCCCGCCCGCAGCCGCCGCACGCCTCACCCGTCACCTTGGCAACGGACACGCCGCCGCGCTTCGTATCGGCCCTGAGCCGGTCATAGAGCGCCAGGTCGGCCGCCGCCACTTGGGACCGTGCCTGCTCGAGGCGCGGGCCAAGGACCGCGAGCCCATCGGTCAGGCGCGTGCGCGCGGCACGCAGCTGCGCGTCGGTGCCCTCGGCGGCGGCCATGGCCTCGTCGACGGAGCGCCGTGCCCCAGCCGCCGCGTCCGCCGCCGCATCCCGCTCGAGCATGAGCGCCAGGGCCGCATCGTCCAGATCGGACAGCTGTCGCTGGTGCGCGTCCAGGTTCGCCTTCTGGCCTTCGATCTCACGCGCGCTGGCCGTTCGGCCGCCGTAGAGCTGCGCCTCCTCGGCGGCCAGGCGCGCCTTCAACGTCTGACGCCGTGCCTGGCACGCCGCCAGCGACTCCTCGACGCGTGCCAGCGCCGCCTCGCACGCGGCCAGCGCGGTCTGCGCCGCCACCACGGCCGGCGCACGGCCCATGGCGTGCTCGATGCGCGTCAGTCGGTCGAGCGCGGTGTCGCGCTGTTGGTCGAGCACCTGTAGGTCGTGCAATGGCTTCGTTCGAGACATGGCGGTTGCGCGTCCGTGGCTCCGTGGCTCCGTGGCGGCAGGGGTCGGATTGTATCGGCGCGTCTTAAGGTTGGCAATGCAGTGCCGCTTCGAGGCGGTCCGGCCGACCGGGGTCGTCGCATCTGTGTCGGGTTGTGGACGACCGGCCGCGGCTGTGTCATGGCATGATTGGCGCTGAGCGCTGCGCGATCCGTCTGGGCAACGCGACACGAAGACGAGACGACACGATGAATCGAGACCGTTCGTGACGCGCGCCGCGGATGCGATCGCTGCCAAGATCGAGTACCTGTTCAATACCGTGCGTCGACCGGATGGGCGCGAATACACGTACGATGAGATCGAGCGCGGGACGCACGGCCGGGTGTCGCGGTCCTATGTCTGGAAGCTGCGCAACGGCCGGAGCCAGAACCCAAGCCTAGACGTGATCGAGGCGCTGGCCGAATTCTTCCATGTGCCGCCTGAATTCTTCTTCAGCCTGGACAACGACGCCGAGGACGCCCAGCGCGATGCTGCGCTCGTTGCGGCGCTGCTGCACGATCCGGCCGCCCGCCGACTGGCGGAGGCTGCGCGAGGAATGACCCCAACCGCCGTCCGGATCGTCCTCGGCCTCATCGCCGCGCTGCGTCCGATCGACGGGATGGTGGCCGATGCGGCGCGACATGCCGCCGGCGACGCGGATCCCAGGAGTCGCAGCGGCGCCAACCCGTAGCCGGTCGATCGCCGACGCCCGTGCGGCGTGCTACGCTTCCTCGACCCTTGCGCCGGCTGCCATGGAGCGACTCATGGCCGTCCACGTGCGCGCGCTTGCCGAGATCGGGCTCGACTGTCTCTTCCCGCCGCGCTGCCTGTCGCCGGGCTGTTCGCGCCGCGGGGCGTGGGTGTGTGCGCCGTGCCTGGCCGGCGCACCGCCTTTGCCTGACCGCCGCTGCGCGATCTGCGGCGATGCCGTCCTGGCCGCCCGTGCATGCGCCGGCAGCGCTTCGCCTCGTTGCCGGCGCTGCCTTGTCCGCCCGCCTGCCTTCGATCTCGCCGTGGCGCCCTGGCTGCATGCGCCGCCGGTCACGCACTGGATCCATGCCCTCAAGTACGATCGCCGCCGCCGCGTCGCCGACTTGGCGGGTCAATACGCCGCCGCTGTCGTGCGACCGCACCTCGGCCCGGACCTCGATCGGACGGTCGTCGTCCCGGTCCCGACCCATGCCGCGCGGCGCGCAGAACGTGGAATCGACGTGCCGGCGCGGCTGGCAGCGGTGGTGGCGGCGTCGCTCGGGGTGCCCGCCGACGTCGATGCGCTCGAGCGCGTTCGTGCGACACCGCCCCAAGTCAGTTCGTCGCGCGCCGCGCGGCTCGCCAACTTGCTGGACGCAATCGAGGCGCGCCGGCCCGTGTGCGTCGAGCACGTGGTCGTCGTCGACGACGTCCTGACGACGGGTGCGACGGGCGAGGCGTGCGCGCGAGCGCTGAAAGCGGCCGGTGCCCAGCGCGTCGTCGTCGTGACGCTGGCCCGGTCGACGCGCGGTGGGCACGCGTGACCGCGCCGCGATCAGCGCTGCATCCTGACGCGTCGCGGAGCCCCGGTACACCAACCCGGCAGAATCGCCGGGTTCCGCACTCTGGTGGCGCCCCGGGCGTGTCCGGTGGTGGTGCGCAGGTGCGCTTCGCGCGCGCGACCCGGCGCCGGTATAATCGGTGGCCAACCTTGGGTGCCGCGCTCGCCGGCCGTCATCCACCGCACACCCCGAATGGAGGACGAATCACGTGGAGCTGGAGTTGCTGGCCCGCAGCGTCGACCTGACCGATGGGGTTCGCGATCACGTCCAGAAGCGGATGGCCAAGCTGCAGCGGTTCCTTCAGGACATCCACTCGATGCGCGTCGAACTGTCGCACGGCGTCAGCCACAACCAGGGCGAGGTGTTCACCGCCCAGATCACGTCGTGGGTGGACAAGCGGGTTCTCCGCGCGGAAGAGATGCACGCCGACCTGTTTGCAGCGATCGACTTGGCGGCCGACAAGATGCACCGGCAGATGCGGCGCTTCAAAGACCGCCGCGTCGACCGCTGGCATGGCCAGCGAAAGTCCGGCCCGTCCGTGGACGAGACACGGATCGAAGCAGCGGACGCCGACGACGCGGACATCCCGCGGCTGCCGCGGATCAGTCGCCGGAAGATGTTCGAACTCTACAGCATGACCGAGGACGAGGCCGCAGAGCAGATCGAGCTCCTCGGCCATGCCTTCTTCGTGTTTCGCAATGCCCGTTCCGGCGAAGTGAACGTGCTCTACCACCGCAAGGGCGGCGACCTCGGCCTTCTCGAGACGTTCCTGGCCTGATCGTGCGCCCGGTGTGGACGCCAGGAGCGGCGTGCTGAACGAGCCCCCGGCCGCCGCGCGGTCGCCGGCCGTGCGGCATGTCCTCGTCGTGTGCGGCGGCAACACGTGCCGCTCGCCCATCGCCGCGGCGCTGCTCGTCGCTCGGGCGGCCGAGGACGGGACGCCTGTCGAGGTTCGGACTGCCGGAACGAACGCCCGTCGAGGCGCCCCGGCGTCGCCCCATGCGCTGACCGTCATGGCTGCGCGCGGACTCGACGTTGCCCCCCATCGTGCCGCGCGCCTCGACGCAGCGCTGCTGGCCTGGGCGACCGACGTCTGGGTCATGACCGCCCGCCACCGAACGACGATCGCCCGTCGATGGCCTGACGCAGCGGGCGTCGAGGTTCGGCTGCTCAGCGAGGCCGCCGGCCGCCGCGGCGACGTCGCCGACCCGCTCGGCGGTGAGTTGTCGGACTATCGGCGAACGGCGGACGAGCTGGCCATCCTCGTCGACGGGGCATGGCGGGGCCGGCCGCCGTCGGCGGGCGGTGAGGTGAAGCTCCGCCCCGACGAGTCTCCCGTTCCAGGCCCGACCGGACCCGCTACGGATCACGCAGCCCAATGACCGTGACGGCCTCGTACCACGCCATGCGCAGGGCAAGCCGCGCGCCGAGCCAGCCGTCTCGCCACCCGCCCAGCGTGACATAACGGCGCCACATCGCCCGTGCCGGCTGCGTGATCAGCTGATGCGGTCGCCACCGCCACGCCGTCGCGCGCCGCCGCTCAACCTCGAGGCGGGCGTACGCGCGCTGCTTGGCGTCGAATTCCGACCACGAAGCATAGTTCAGGTGGCGCAGCGGGTGCTCGAGCACGCCGGCGGGTCCGTCGAGATCCGCGACCTCATGCACACCGTGGTCGGGGTCGTAGCGGGCCCGACGTGCGTCGAGGAGCCGCAGTTGCCGATCGGGCCACCATCCGCCGCCGCGCAGCGTGCGGCCCCAGAACTCGTTCGCCCGCGGGATCCAGAAGCCGGCCGGCGACATCGACCGGGGCGGCCCGGCAAACGGCGCCGCGGCGTGATCGCTCAACGCGCCGTGCGCCGCCTCGGACAGGGCGGCGCGCACCTCGGCCGCCAGTGCCTCGGACACCCGCTCGTCGGCGTCGACGAAGAGCACCCAGCGCGTGTCCGCCAGGCCGAGGGCGAACTGGCGCTGCCGGGCGTAGTTCACGAATGGGTGGTGCACGACGTCCGCGCCGGCCGCCCGTGCGATCGCGACCGTGCCGTCCCGGCTGCCGGAATCGACGACGACGACCCGATCGGCCCAGCGCAGCGACCGGAGGCAGTCCGGCAGGTGTGCTTCCTCGTCGAGCGTCAGGACGATGGCCGTGACGGCCGCGTCGATCCCGGACCCGCGTGCGGCCGCATCCGTCATCCGATGGTCTCGCTGCCGGTCGGCGCGGCGAAGACGGCGGCACGCGCGTCGCGCCGAGCATGGTGCGTGGCGGCGGACATCCGTCCGCGGCGCACCGCGGCGGCGTCGGCCTGCTCGTGGCAGGCAAAGCCGGTGCGAATGAGGAGATTCAACACTGGGCTGCAGAACCGCGCGTGCAGCCGGAAGTACCGCAGCCGGCTGCGCCACAACTGGACGAATGCCGCAAAACGAAACTGGCCCGCGCTCGCCCCACCGTGGTGGATGACGATGGCGGCCGGTGCGCACAGCACGCGCCAGCCCGCGTTGCGGAACCGGCGGCACCAGTCGAGTTCCTCGCAGTACATGAAGAAGCCGGGATCGAGCGGCCCGACGGCTTGCAGCGCCGTGCCGCGGACCAGCATGCATGCCCCGAGGACGGCGTCGACGGCGAAAGGGCGGCCCGCCCGGTAGCGGCGGCGCGCGTAACGACCGTTCAACGGCGTATCGGCCAGGCGGGGGACCGGCCAGAGATCGAGTGCGGTCTGCACGAGTCCCGGAAACCGGAACGCCGCGTGCTGGAACCTTCCGTCGGGATAGATCAACGACGGCCCGACGACAGCGGCGCGTTCGTCGGCTTCGAGCGCGGCCACCATCGTCGGCAGCGCGCCAGGGGTGAGCGCGGCGTCCGGGTTGAGCAGCAGGATGAACGAGGGAGCATCGGCGTCACGGGCCGACCACGGGGCGAGCGCGACGTTGTTCGCCGCCGTGAAGCCGCGGTTGCGCCCTTCGGCGATGAGCCGCACCCACGGATGATGCTGCGTCACGAACGCGACCGTCTCGTCCACCGAGCCGTTGTCGACGACGACGACGTCCGCTGCGTCCCGCCATCCGACCTCGTCCACTGCGGCGCGAACGGACGTCAGGCAGGCATCCAGGAGGGCCGCGGTGTTGAAGCTGACGATCACGACACCCAGGCGCGGCGGCTTTGCCGATGGGCTCACGGTCGCATCCACTTCGTCGAGATCATCCGGCGCCGGCGCTATTCGCGCGGCGTGTCGTATTCGACGTGGATGGACTGGACGCCGTAAGGACCGTGCATGACCCCGACATCCTCGTGCAGGAGCGCCAGGTAGCCGTTCGTGTCGCGGCGGTACGGCGCCTCGACGAAGCGCACGGCGCCCTGAACGCGCACCGTCTCGTTCGGCATGAGGCACAGGTAGTAGAGGTCGCCGTCCGGGCCGGTCGGGCATGCGTCGAGTGCCGCGGTCGAACCGACCTGGAACCGGAACGGGTAGTCCAGGTCGGAGCGGCGGTCATCGTACGTGAACCCGACCCGCAGCGCGCCGGGGCTGCGGGCGAACGTGCGCTCGTAGTCGGGCGAAAGGACGAGGTCGTCGAAACAGAATCGACCGTCGGCGCCGCTGGCGACATGGCGCCCATTGTCGCCGTCCGCCTCGAATGCGTACACGTCCGCCTCGGCCAACGGCGCATCGTCCGGGCCGCGGACGGTGCCGCAGACCTGGACCGGTTGCACGGCGCGGCCGTCGCCGGCGGCCGTGTCCAGCGTTGCCGGGCCGACCTCGGCCCCCGTGATCGGCGGGTCGATGAGCGGCGCTTCCGTCGCCAACTGGATGTCGACATCGGGGGGCGTGTCGGCTGACACGCGCGCCGAACCGCGCAGCGGCCCCTTGCGCGCCAGCAGGACGAAGGCGCGGTCCGCCAACTGGTTGAACGTGCGGGTGTTGTCGTACACATAGCCCGGCGCCGGACCGCGCGTGCGGATGGGCGTGCCGCCCATGTTCCTGACGGTCGCCGTGAAGACGAGCGTCTGACCCAGGCTGAGACGCGTCGCGCTCCAGCGGACGTCGTCGATGAAGGCGGCGTTCGGCAGGCCCGCTTGTGCGATCTCGAAGGGCCGGCGCTCGACGATCGTGTTGCCCGAGGGGTCGCGGGCCTCGACGACGACCTGATACCGGCCGTTCGGCGGCGGCGGCGCATCGGCGTCGACACCGGCGTCGTAGTCGTAGACGTGCGGGCCGGCGTCGCCGGGTGAGTTGGCGGTGTCCGTGTCCGCCAGGATATCCGTGACGTAAGCGCCATCGGCCGTCTCGATCCGGAGTCGCACTTCGGCCGGCTCGTCCAAGGCGTAGCTGATCGCCACTCGGTCGTCGATGCCGTCCTGGTTGGGCGTGAAGCGCGGCGGCAGGACGGTCAGGCCGCGGACCTGCGGCGGCCGCGCGTCGGCGTTCGTCACGGTCAGCTCGCCGCCGTCGACGGTGATCGCCGCGCCGCCATCCGACCCAACGGCCTCGATACCGAGCCGGTACCGGCCGTCCGCGAGCATCCGACCGTCGATCACGCCGCCGAACAGGAGCTCGTACGCCTCGCGGGTCGGCTGGCGGAGGGCGTCGGCGCGGACGACGTGCACGGCGCCGTCCGCCGCGGTGAGCGTGACCGTGACGTGCGCTTGCCGTCCGATGCGGTACGTCATACGGGCGACGTCGTCGTGGCCGTCCCGGTCCGGCGTGATCGTCGTCGGTTCGAACGAAACGAGTTCCACGAGCGGAGCGCCGGCGCAGCCGGCAAGCGACAGCGCGACGAGCGCCGCCGCCATGCCGCTGCGGTTTGTCGAGCGCACGTCGAGTGCTGGCCGGCGGAGCATGGCCGCGAGTGTAGCAAACCGCTCTGAGGCGGTACAATCGCCCGTGATGAACGCGCACATGTCCGACGATTGGCAGGCGGCCCTCGACCGGCTGTACGGCTTCGCCAACTGGGAGACCCGCCCGCCGGGCACGCCCCACGAGTTTGCCCTCGACCGGATCGAGCGACTCCTCGACGCCCTCGGCCGACCGCACCACAGCTGGCCGGCGGTCCACATCGGCGGGACGAACGGCAAGGGATCGACGAGCGCGTTCGTGGCCGAGACGCTGGGCTGCGCAGGGTATCGGGTCGGGCTGTACACGTCGCCGCACATGCACACCGTCCGGGAGCGAATCCGCGTCGGCCGGACGCTGATCGCCGAGACCGAGGTCATCGCTTGGCTGGACGAGCACGCCGCCCTGTTGGACAGCCTGACCGGACTCACGACGTTCGAAGTGTTGACCGCGCTCGCTTTCGATCACTTCGCCCGCGCCGGCGTTGACATCGCCGTCATCGAGGTTGGCCTCGGCGGCCGGCTGGACACGACGCGCGTCGTCCGGAGCGTCGTCAGCGTCCTGACCCCGATCGGCCTAGACCACCGCGAGATCCTCGGCGACACGCTCCGCCAGATCGCATCCGACAAGGTGGGCATCCTCAGACCGGGCGTGCCCGTCGTCAGCGCACCGCAGGCGCCGGAGGCACTGGCGGTCATCACCGCTGAAGCCCATCGCCTCGGCTGCCCGCTCTCGCTCGTCGGCCGCGACACGACGTGGACCGTCCGGGACAGCCGTCCGCCGACGCTCGACTTCGTCGTCCACCCGCCGTCCGGCGACGCATCCCGGCGCGACCCCTCGACCGACCCCGTACCGCCGATCTCGGCCGTCGCCGATGACGGTGGGCCCGCAAGCGAACCGCTTCACATCGCCGCCGAACTCCGTCTGGCCGGACCGCACCAGCACGTGAATGCCGCCGTCGCCGCCACCGCGCTGGCCGTGCTGCGGCAGGCGGGCTGGGCGATCACAGCGGCGCACATCGGCGACGGCCTCTCGCGCACCACCTGGCCCGGCCGCTATGACCGTTGGTCGTTGGCGAGCGGCGCAACGCTCGTCGTCGACGGCGCCCACAACCCGCACGGGGCCGCGGCGCTGATCGCGGCCCTCCGTCACGACGACCCGTCCGACGGCTACGCGTTCGTCCTCGGCTTCGGCGGCGGCAAGGACGTCGACGGGATGCTGGACGTCCTCGTGCCGTGCGCCGCGGCGGTCTTCACGGTGCGCGCGGATCATCCCAAGGCGCTGGCGGCCGATGCCGTCGCGGCGCGCGTGCTGGCGCGGGCGCAGGCGGCGATCGGGGCGGGGTCGCGGCTGGACGATCGCTCGGTGACACCGTGCGCAACGATGGGCCAGGCGCTGGAGGCCGCGATCGCCGCGGCCGGACCCGGCGGGGTGGCGGTCGCCACGGGCTCGATCTTCGTGGCCGCCGATGCCCGGGAGGCCTGGCTTGACGCGCTCGGCACGCCGATCACGGACCGGGACGCGCCGCGGCCGTAGTCGATGGGCTGTCGACGTCGAAAGGCCGACCGCCGATCGCAGCCGTCCGACCCTACCAGCCGACCCGCCCGGCGCCCCCCGCCATCGCCACCGGCTCCACCGTCGCCCTCGCCGCCGGTGCGCCGCCCGTGGCTGTGCCGGTCGGGCCGAGGGGCGTTTGGGTGCGATGGACCGTCGTCGTCGGCGTTGCGGACCGCGCGGGCGCCGGGCGCCAGCCGTCATGTACGGTCGCGGATCCGAGCGCGAGGACCACGGCGGCGGCCATCACGAGCTCCGAGACGCCGGGCAGCCGAGCGATCAGGCCGAGATGGTGGACGGATGGCCCGCGCCGCTGGATCGCACGGTGCGACGCGATCGGCCGCGAGTCGAACGCGCGCTCGAGACGCGACTCCAGGTCGGCGACGAACGGCGCAGCCGGCGCCGGAGGCGGCGGAGCGAGGCCGTCGAGCGCGGCGGCAAAGCGGGCAAGATGGGCCGCTTCAAGGCCGAACGCGGCCGCGACGACGTCGTCCGGAACGTCGGCGGCGCGCGCCGCCATCGCCATATCCAGCGCCTCGGCACGGCCGTCGACCCGGTCGCCGTCGGCCAACAACGCGGCGTGCGTGAAAGCGCTCGGCCGGCGGTCCGGGCGGACGGTGGGCGGGTGCATCGTCACCTCCGTGCGGGCGCGCGTACGGGCGCGCCGGAAGCCTCGAGGGCGGCCGCCACGGCGGCGGCGCGCTTGAGGGCGCGGTGCTGGAGCACCTTGACGTTGCCGGGTGTCGTGTTCATCGCCTCGGCCACGTCGCGGATGGAACGACCGTCGGCGACGCGGAGCGTGAGCACGGTGCGGTAGCTTTCGGGCAGTGCGGCCATCACCTGGCGGCCCAGCTCGGCCCACGGTGAGTGGCCCGGCGCGTGGTCGCCCTCACTCAGCGCCGCGGCGTCGGAGCGGCGTGCGTCGTCGGCCGCGACGGATCGATCTGCGTTATCGGCCTCGTCCCAGTCCGTGATCGCCGGCTGCCGGCCGCGCTGTCGCCAGCGGTCGCGCAGCTGGTTGCGGGCGACGGTGTACAGCCACGTCCGGAACGAAGCGCGGTGGTCGAAGCCGTCGAGTGCGCTCACGAGCCGGAGGAACGTCTCGCTCGTTACATCCTCGGCGTCCTGGGCGTTGCCGAGCTGATGGTAGGCGTAGCCGAAAATCTCATTGACATAACGACGATAGACGGCCACGATCGCGTCGCGATCGCCGGATTGCGCACGCCGAACGAGGGACTCGTCGGAGTCGGCGGCGCCGTCCGTGTCGCGGCCGGCGGTGGGGTGATCCGCCGCGTCGCGCGCAGCGCTGCGGCGCGGCGAGATCGCCTGTGCATCCTGGAGAAGGGAGTGGGTGGCCACGATCGGGCAGACGCCGCGGGGTTACAGTCGCCGGTGGCTCACGCCGCCGCCGACGTCCCCTCGATGTCCGCAACGGTCTGCACCAGCCACAGGGCGCGCGCCAACCACATCGCGGTGGCGCCGCTGACGGGCAGCCCGACCCGGTGGTGGCCGATGCGCGCTTCGGCCGGCAGCGCCGCGGCGAGGCGAGCCCGGTCGAGGTGATGATGGGGCGCGAACCGAATCGCCACGTCCTCGCCCTCGAGGCCGACGCTCTGCGCGCCGGCCTGGTGGGCCAGCACGCGCAACCGGAGCACGACCAAGAGGTGGCGCACCTCGGTCGGCGGCCGGCCGAAGCGGTCGATGAGCTCGTGCTCGATCTCGCCAACGGCCGGCAGCGTATCGGCCGCCGCCATCTGGCGGTAGAGCCGCGTCCGCTCCGCCGTCTCGGCGACGTACGTCTCCGGAAGGTAGGCGTCCACGGGCAGGTCGACGGTCGGCAGCGTCCCCGGATCGATCGCATCAAGCTCGGCGGCCACGGTGACGGGCACCTCGACCGGATCGCGATCGTCGGCCCGCACGCGTTTGATCGCGGCGGCCAACAGCTTGGTGTACAGGTCGAGGCCGATGGACGCCACGTGGCCGTGCTGGCGAGCGCCGAGGATCTCGCCGGCACCGCGGATCTCGAGGTCGCGCATCGCCAGGCGGAAGCCGGCACCGAGGTCGGCGTAGTCCGCCAGCGCCTGCAGCCGCTCGCGCGCGTCCTCGGAGGCCTCGCCGCCCGGCGGGAGGAGGAGGTAGGCGTACGCCCGCACCTCAGACCGACCGACGCGGCCCCGCAGTTGGTGAAGCTGGGCAATCCCGAAGCGATCGGCCCGTTCGACGATCAGCGTGTTGGCGTTCGGGATGTCGAGACCGCTCTCGATGATGCTCGTGCAGACCAGGACATCGACGAGGTGGCCGACGAAGTCGAGCATCGCGCCGGCCAGCTGGTCCTCGGGCATCTGGCCGTGGGCCACCGTCACGCGCGCCTCGGGCACGAGCCGTCGGACGCTTTCGACGACGCCGTCGATGCCGCGCACGCGGTTGTAGACGTAGAACACCTGCCCGCCGCGGGACAGCTCGCGCTGGATCGCGTGCCGCACCTGCTGCGCCTCGTACGGGCCGACGTGGGTGGATACCGGCAGGCGCTCGGCGGGCGGCGTGTCGATCGTCGTCAGGTCTCGCAGCCCGGTCAGGGCGAGGTGCATCGTCCGCGGGATCGGCGTTGCCGTCAGCGTGAGCGTGTCGACGCCCTCGGCGATCTGGCGCAGCCGCTCCTTGTGCTTGACCCCGAACCGATGCTCCTCGTCGACGACCAACAGCCCGAGGCGCTTGAACTTCACGTCCTGGCCGAGCAGGCGGTGCGTGCCGATGATGATGTCGATCTCGCCCCGGCCGAGGCGCTCGATCGCTTCGGCGAGGTCCTTGCGGCGTCGGAAGCGCGACAGGACGTCGATCCGCACCGGAAAGGCCGAGAGGCGCTCGCGAAACGTCTCGAAGTGCTGTTGGGCGAGGACCGTCGTCGGCGCAAGGATGGCCACCTGGCAGCCTGCCATCACGGCCTTGAACGCCGCCCGGAGCGCCACTTCGGTCTTGCCGAAGCCGACGTCGCCCACAACCAGCCGATCCATCGGTCGTGCGCTCTCCATGTCGCGCTTGACGTCGTCGATCGCCTTCATCTGATCGTCCGTCTCGAGGAACGGGAACGATGCTTCCATTTCGGCCTGCCACGCGGTGTCGGGTGCGAACGCGGCGCGATGGGCCACTTCACGGCGTGCGTACAGCGCCAACAGCTCTTCGGCGATGTCCTCGACCTCGCGACGGGCGCGTGCCTTGGCGCGCTCCCAGTCCGCCGTCCCGAGCCGCGTCACAGAGGGCGAAACCTCGCCGGCACCGACGTAACGCGCCACGCGGTCTGCCTGATGCGTGGGCACGAACAGCGTGTCGCCGGCCGCATACTCCAGGTGAAGGTAGTCCCGCTCGGCTTGCCCGACCTGCATCCGCACGAGCCCGCGGAACACACCGATCCCGTGTTCGACGTGCACGACGTGATCGCCCACCTGGAACTCGGCAAACTCGTCGGCTCGGCTCGCTTCTTCGTTGGCGCGCCGGCTGCGGCGGCGATGCGGCATGCGCCAGCCGAAGATCTCGCCGTCCGTCAGAACGACGAGACGACCGCCGTCGGCGCCGACCAGCTCCCAGCCGCTGCCGAGCGCGCCGTGCACGACCGCCAGCCCGCCCGGGCCGGGCGCGGCCACGAGGTCGGTCAGGGGCGCGGCGCTGATGCCCGCCGTTGTGATCAGCTCCGCGATCCGCGGCGCCTGCCGGCTGACGACGACGATCGCGTCGCCCGCGTCGAGCCGGCGCAGCACGTCGCTCACCGCCTCGTCGACACGTCCGCCGAACCGCGGCGGCGCGCTGAAGCCATGGGACGGGCGATCCGTCTGCGTCGTCGAACGCGCCATCCCGTTGACGATCAGACGCCGGTGCCGGCCGATCGCAGCTTCGAGCTCGGTCCAGTCCACGAGCGGCCGCAGCGGCCAGCGTCCCGGGATCTCGCCGGCGGCCAGCTGCTCGGCGCGCACGGTTTCGGCCTGCGCCGCCAAGTCGACCGCCGCCGGCTCGAGCGCCTCGATGCCGTCCAGCACGATCAGCGCGTCGGGCGGCAAGTGGTCGAGCAGCGTCGCCGGTGTGTGCAGCAAGGATGTGAAGAGCTCGAGGCCGCGAAAGCGCTCGCCGTTCGCCAGCTGCTCGATCTGGCGCTTGAGGTCCGATTCGGCCAGCGGTTGCAGCCGGCCGAGGTCGACGTCCGCCAGCGCGGCCGCGGCCCGCGGCCCGTTGCCGGGCAGCGCCTCGGTGGCCGGCGGAATCACGAGGCGCTCGACGGTGCCGTGCGAGCGCTGCGTGGCGGGACTGAACAGCCGCAGCGCGTCGAGATCGTCGCCGAACCACTCGAGGCGCACCGGCGCGCCGGCCGACGGCGGCCAGACGTCCACGATGCCGCCCCGGTGCGCCATCTCGCCCGGCGCCGTCACTCGGGTGGCGTGGTCGTAGCCGAGGCGATGGAGATGGCGCACGAGCTGCGTGACGGGCATCCGGTCGCCGCGGGCGACGACGTGCGCGTCGCGGTCGAATTCGGCCGGCGGCAGCGTCGGCGTGAGGACGGCGCGCAGCGGCGCGATGATGACCGGCGGAGGACCGGGGTTCGAGCCGGGCGCCGTGCGTTGGACGAACAAGGCCGCCAGGGTGGCCATCCGGAGCTCGCGCACGGACGGATCCCACGCGATCCGCTCGAACGGCAGCGGGTCAGGGGCGGCAAACAGATGAAGTCTCGTCGGATCGTCGAGATACGCGCTGAGCGAATCGGCCAGCGCGCGCGCTTCATCGACCTGCGGCACGATCCAGACGATCGGCACCGAGGTTGCCGCTGCGATCGCCGCGACGGCGGCCGGCTGGGCGGCTTCCGGGAGGCCGAGCGGGCCGATGACCGCGCCCGGCTCGGCACGCAGCACACGCGCCAGCGCGTCCGACACCACGGGGTGCCGGGACACCGGATCCAGGAGACCGCGCAGAGAGTAATCACGCATGACGGGATGGCACCCAACAGGAGCGGCGACGCCGCAGGGCAAGCATTCAAGCCTAGCACGCTCGGGTTGGCATCACAATCGCTGACAGATCGACCTTCGATCGCTGACGAAACGACATTCGGCGATGGATGGCAGCGCGGCAGCGGACCGTTTGCCGGACCGGCGAGGTGCCCAAACGGGGGGCGGCCGGCGGTCGCCCGCTGCGGCCCTGGCACGCGGTGTGCTCTGCGGCGGTGGGTCACCCGATGGCCGCCGACACGTGGCAGCCGCTCTACAAGGAGGCAGGGATGAACGTCCGAGTCTGGGTCGGCCGCGTCGCCGTCGCGTTCTTCGCCGTTGGCGCACTGCTGTGGGTTGCCCGCCTCAACCGGCCGGCACCACCCGTCGCCACCATCGTCGTCGCGGTCGCCAATCGGGCGGTCGCACCGTACACGCTGCTCACGATGGACATGCTGGCCGCCGGCCAACCGATGCGCGAGGTCGACGCGCGCAGCAACGGGGCCTACCCGATCGAAGGAGCGGCCGGCCTGATGACCACCGCCCCGCTGGCGCCGGGCGACGTGATCACGACGGGCAGGGCACTGCCAGCCACCGACGTTCGGTTCATCCGCGACCTGCGCCTCGAGATCGTGTCGTTCGCCGCCGGCATCGACCGTCTCGTCGGGGGACGGGTGCGCCCCGGCCACCGGATCAACATCTACGGCACCGGACGGGACAACCACAACCGCAGATTCACCGAGCTGATCGAACGCGCCGCGCTTGTCGTTCAGGTCAGCGCCGCGGGGCAGGCAGTGGTCGAAGCCGCTGCCGTGCCCGACCTGACGACGGGCGAGGTCCGCCGCGCACCCGGCGCGCGCGAGCCGAGCGTGACGATGGTCACGGTGGCGCTGTTGCCCACGCGCGTGCTGCACCTCGTCGATGCGCTCTCGTCGCGCAGGCTCGACCCATGGGTCACGCTGGCCGCGATCGGCCAAGCCGACCTCACGCCGGTGGCGACGGAAGGACTGCCGACACCGCCCGTGTTCCGCGTGCCGGTTGACCCCGGCTTCGCCTCGACCGTGACGACGACCCCTGTGGCGATCGGGCCCCTTGGAGCCGGAGGGGCATCCCGCACGCCTGCCGCCCCCGCAGTGCGTTAGTACGCTGTCGCTGGACACGCTTCGGATGGCCGACAGAGGTAGGCATGACTCTGCCGTGACCGAGTACTGGTAGCCCGCCACTGGACATGCCGGGGGTGCCCGCCAGAGTCCGGAGGCCGGAGATGCTGCAGTGGCGGGGTACCAGCGGCCCGTTCCGGTCGCCGAAGCCGTGCGCCAGCGTGACTTGCGCTGGCGTGCGGCGTGTCTGCGCGTCACCGTCTGCCGGGACGGTTCGTCCTATACTGCGTGTTGTTGCGCGGAAGTTGTGTCCGGGGGCTTGACGCGGGCGCGCCAAGGCGCTAAATTAACGCAGTCGTAACCGGACCCCCCAAGGACGATCGTCGATGCACCCGAATCGCTGGTGGGCTTGTGTGCTCGCCGTGCCTCTGCTGACCGCCGGCTGTACGCTGACCGGCGCCGCCGGCTCGGGATCCCGTTCCGGGCACCCGAACAGGGTCAAAGCTGAATCCGAACACACGGTGGCGGCCAAGGTGTCGATCGCGGGCGAACAGCGCCACGGCTCGGACACGGCGGTCGTCCCGGCGGCCGATGTTGAACGCGACGATCCGCGTCGTGCCGATGACGAGGCGTTCGTGGAATTGCCGGCGTGGGGCGGCGTGTCCGTCGACGCCAGCGAGCCGGGCGACGCGGGCGAAGGCGACCGCATCCACGAGGCGGCGGGCGACGCGGCACGACCGCTGGCACCGGAAACGCCGTGGTGGCGTCGGGCGAAGGACGCCGGCAGCGCGTGGGTGCCCCCGGCGTTCGTGCGCCCGTCGGCCACACCCGAGCCTTCGGCGACGCCCGTTCCATCGATCACCCCGTGGCCGTCGGCAACGGTTCCACCGACGCCGACGGAGGATGTGATCGCCGCGGCCGGCGTTCCGGTGCGGCTCGAGATCCCGGCAATCGGCGTGGATGCCGTCATCGAGCACGTCGGCCTGACGGCCGAGCGGGCGATGGACGTGCCGCAGGACTGGATGAACGTCGCGTGGTACGAGGGCGGCCCCATGCCGGGTGCGACCGGCAACTCGGTGATCGCGGGCCACTTCGATACGAGCACGGGCGGGCCGGCGGTGTTCTGGATGCTGAACCGGCTGTCACCGGGCGACGAGGCGATCATCACGTATGAGGGCGGCGACCGCTACACGTTCATCGTCCAGGAGCTGGCGGAGTACGACTACGATGCCAAGGACGACGTGATCGACACGATCTTCGGCGAGTCGCTTGCGCCCAACCTCAACCTGATCACGTGTCAGGGTGTGTGGGACTACGGCAACGGCACGTACAACAAGCGGCTGGTGGTCTTCACCGAACTGGTGCCCGAGCTGACGGTCTATGCCGCGTCGGGGACCGTTCGCGATTGACCGACGGTTCGACCGATCCGCGCTGACGGGTACACTCCGCGACCGATCCGTCTGCTGTCCGTCGACTCGTTCTTGTCTACGGGTTCCGTCTACTCGTGACCCGTGACCCGTGATCGTCTACCGTCTACTCGTGTCCGGCGTCGACCGTCGCACCCTCGGCGCTGGGGGCGTGCACCGCGGCCGCCGCATCCCGGGCGACGCGGACGAACGTGCCGGGCAGCACGCCGATCAGGATCGTCATCGCCAGGCAAGCCCAGATGACGAATGACGCGGACGGTGAGATCCGGATCGGGGCGGCGCCGTCCGGCGCCGGGCGAAAGAACATCGCCCGCACGACCCGGAAGTAGTACACCGCGGCGATCACCCCGGTCAGCACGCCGAGCACCGCCAGCGTTGTGTGGTTCGTGGTGACGGCGGCGCTGAAGACGGCGAACTTGCCGATGAATCCGGCGAGCGGCGGCACACCGACCAGGGACAGGAAGAAGATGACCATCGCCACCGCCAGCAGCGGGGCGCGGCGCATGAGGCCGTCGTAGGCATCCACGCGACTGTCGCCGGTGGCATGGTCAACGGCGATGATGCACGCAAACAGTCCAATGTTCGTGAAGATGTAAGCCAGGATGTAGAGCACCACGGTGCCGAGGGCGGTCAGACTGCCCATCGTCGTTGCGCCGAACGACGCGACGCCGACAAGCATGTAGCCGGCCTGAGCGATGGACGAGTACGCCATCAGACGCTTGATGTCCGTCTGGCCGAGCGCCGCCAGGTTGCCGAGGATCATCGTGGCGCCGGCGAGCAGGCCGATCAGGCCGATCCAATGCGGCGTGAGCAGCGGCGCGTCGAACGCGCTGAAGAACATGCGCAGCAGGACGGCCATGCCCGCGGCCTTCGGGCCGACGGACAGGAAGCTCGTGACCGGCGTCGGTGCGCCCTCGTAGGCGTCGGGCGCCCACTGGTGGAACGGCACGAGCGCGATCTTGAACCCGAGACCGGCCAGGACGAGCAGCAGCGCCGGGATGATGACGCCCGACAGGTCCTTGATCAGCAAATTGTCCGGTGATCGGACGGCGTCGGCGATCAGCGGCAGCGACGTCGTCCCGGTGGCACCGAAGAGATACGTCAACCCGAAGATCATCGCGGCGCTCGTGATCGAGCCGTAGAGGAAGTACTTCAGGCCGGCCTCGTTCGAGCGCGCGTTCTCACGCAGGAAGCCGGTGAGCACGTAGCTCGTAATCGAAAGGAACTCGATGGCCACCAGCACCAGGATGAGGTCGTTGGCGCCGGCCATGAGGTTCATTGCCGTGGCACAAAACAGCAGGAACGCGCCGAACTCGCCTCTGAACGCCGTTCGGCCACGCATGAACGTCACGCCCGACACCCACACGAGGCCCGTCGAAACCAGACTGATCATGCGAAAGAAGTGCGTGAACCCGTCGCTCACGAACGCGCCGGGCCGCACGAGCGCGCCATCGACGTACGTCGCGAAGAGACCGCCGTCGGCGGTGAACAGTCCGCCCGGCCAGAGCCAGAACGTCGCGACGAGCGCGAGCAGGATCGTGCCGAGGCCGATCGCGTTCTGCCCGGCTTCGCGGCCGTTGGAGACGAGGTCGACGGTCAACAGCACGGCGGCGCCGATCACGAGGATCAACTCCGGGCTGAACTGGACGAGGGATGCGCTCAGGTTGGACACGTCGGGCTCCAGGGCGGCGGGCTACTGTGCACCGGAATGGGCGTGGACGAACCGGCCAAGGGGCAAGGCCAGGCCCGTTACGGCGCCGCCGGCTCGGCGGCCGGTGCATCGGCGGCCACGGGCGCGTTGAGCACGGTGTCCATCGTCGTGACGAGGCTTGCGGTCGTCGGGTGGATCGTGTCTAGGATCCACCTCGGATATACGCCGTACAGGATCATGTAGACGATGAGCGGCAGGAGCATGAGCATCTCGTTCCGCTTCAAGTCCGGCGTGCCGATCCACTTCTCGTTCTGCGGGCCGAGGAGGAGCATCTGGATAACCTTCCACAGGATGAAGGCCGCCGTGAAGACGATGCCCAGCACCGAGAGACCGGTCAGAATCAAGAACGGCAGGTTGCCGTTGAGCGCCACGCCGAACGCGCCGTTGAAGACGAGGAACTCGGCCACGAAGCCGGCAAGGCTCGGCAGGCCGAGGCTGGCGAAGGCGGCGACGATGAGGAACGTGCCGTAGCGCGGCACCGTGCGCCAAAGGCCGCCACCGAGCTTGCGGAAGTCGCGCTCGTGGGTGCGCGTGTCGTAGATCATGCCGACGAGGAGGAACAGCGCGCCGGTGATGATGCCGTGGGCGTACATCTGGAGCACGGCGCCGTCGATCCCGGCCTGCCGGGCCTGCAGGATGTTGGCCGCGGTCTGCGCATCGCCGTCCTTGGCGGAGGAGACTGCCACCACGGACGCCGTCAAGCCAAGCAGCACATAGCCCATGTGGTTGACGGACGAGTACGCGATCAACTTCTTGAAGTCCCACTGGGCCATCGCCACCATCGCGCCGTACACGATCGACGTGAAGGCGAGGAATCCGATCGGAATGGCCAGGCTGCGGAACGCGCCGGGGAACAACGGCATGACGACCCGGACGAGGCCGAACGTGCCGAGCTTCAACAGGACGCCGGCCAGGATGACCGAACCCGCCGTCGGCGCCTCGACGTGGGCGTCAGGCAGCCAGGTGTGGAACGGGAAGCTCGGCATCTTGATGAGCATCGCCACCAGGAAGCCGAGGAAGGCGAGCATGGCCGCGGTGCCGGTCGGATTGGAGAGGAACGGAATCGGCGCCGCAGGGCTGACGAACTGCGAGATCATGTCGCCGCGGACGAGACTGAAGCTCTGCGTATTGAAGACGACGCTGATCAGCGCGAGGAGCATCAGGACGCTGCCGGCGAGCGTGTACAGGAAGAACTTGATGGCCGCGTATTCCCGCCGGGGACCACCCCAGATCCCGATGAGGAAGTACATCGGAACAAGGCCGATCTCGAAGAAGACATAGAACATGAACAGGTCGAGCGAAACGAACACGCCGAGCATGCCCACTTGAAGGAGCATGAAGAGCGCGAAGTACTCTTTGACGCGGGTCTCGATCACCCCGGCGCTGTACCACAGGCTGATGGTTGTCAACAGGCACGTGAGGAAGATGAGCGGCACGCTGAACCCGTCGACGCCGACGTGGTAGTTGATGCCGTAGTTCGCGCCGAGGCCGATCCATGGCGCGAATTGCTCGAACTGGAATCCGGCCGCCGACGTGTCGTAGGCATACCAAAGGTACGCGGACAGCGCCAATGGCAGCAGGCTCCAATAGATCGCCATCTGCTTGATCGGGCGGTCGTCCCGCAGCAGCATGACGATGGCCATGCCGACGAGCGGGAGGAACGTGATGAGCGTCAGGATGTTGCTTGCGAGCGACATGAGCGACGGGTCCTCCTCGGATGCTGGGCCGCGCGGCGGAACTGGGTGAATCGGGGCGGGCGCGACGACCTACAGCACGTTCATGGCCAGAAAGATCAGCACGCCGACGAAGGCGAGCAGCAGGTACTGTTGAACGCGGCCGGTCTGCAGCCAACGCATCCAGCGGGACAACTCGCCGCTGACCATCGCCACGAGGGTGACCGTGCCGTCGACGATCCGGCTGTCGATCCAGCCGTTCACCGTCGCCCCGCGGCTGCCGAGCCAGCTGGCGCCGTTGACGGCGCCGTCCACGGCCCGGCGGTCGAACCACGCGTTGAGCTTGGCGAAGGCCACCGAGCCCTTGATGATCGTCGCGTCGTAGATTTCGTCGATGTAGTACTTGCGGTTCAGGAGCCGGAACAAGGGCGCGCCGATCACCGAAGCCAGCGGGTCACGCGATCGCGCCGCAGCCGGCTGGCGACCGTACAGCGCGTAGCCGAGGCCCCACCCGGTGGCCGCCGCGCCGACCGAGGCGAGTGCCGGCAGGGCGTTGAAGGCGTGCGTCTCGAACGCGCCGCCCGAGAGCAGGTAGCCCATGTAGTGGTGGAACGGGTTGCCGCCGAGCAGCGGCCCGATGATCGGGAAGCTGGCCGGAACGCCGACGAGGCCGAGGAAGATCGCGAATACGGACAGGACCACGAGCGGGTAGACCATCGCCGGCGCGCTCTCGGGGGCGTGAGCGGCGGCGTCCGTCGAGGGCGGGCCTGCAAAGACCATGAAGACCTGCCGGGCCATGTAGAACGCCGTGACGAAGGCCGCCGCCGTCCCGAGCACCCAGACGACGAGCGCGATCATGTGACCGTCGCCCATCTTGTGGAACGCGTCGGACAGGATCTCATCCTTGCTCCAGAAGCCGCTGAACACCGGCACGCCGGTGAGCGCGAGCGTGCCGGCCAGGAACGTGACGTACGTGAGCGGCATCCGCTTAGCCAATCCGCCCATGTTGCGCATGTCCTGCGGATCGTGCGCGTCAGCCGCCGCCACTCCGGGGATGCCCGATTGCCGATCGTGGTGGTCTGCGTCGGCGGCATGACCCCCGCCGTGGCCGTGCCCCTCGTGCATCCCGTGTTCGACGCCGTGGATGACCGAACCGCTGCCGAGGAAGAGGAGCGCCTTGAAGAAGGCGTGGGTCAACAGGTGGAACACCGCCGCCACGTAGGCGCCGATTCCGAGCGCCATGACCATGTAGCCAAGCTGGCTGATCGTCGAGAAGGCGAGCACGCGCTTGATGTCGTACTGCGCCATCCCGATCGTGGCCGCGAGGAGGGCTGTCAGTGCGCCGATGGCCGCGACGGCGTACATCGCACCGCTGATCTGATCCGGGTGATCGACATTCGCCGACGCGAAGACCGGGTACAGGCGGGCGATGAGGAAGACACCGGCCGAGACCATCGTCGCGGCATGGATCATCGCCGAGACCGGCGTGGGACCCTCCATGGCGTCGGGCAGCCAGACGTGCAGCGGGAACTGCGCGCTCTTGCCGATCGAGCCGCCGAACAGGCAAAGAGCGACGAGCGCCGCCACCGAGACGCCGCCGAGCGGCACGTAGACCTCGTAGCCGAGCATGCCGCTGAGCCAACCGTCGATCGGGCCGATGCCCTGCAGTCGCGCCAGGCTCTCCGGGCGCATCAGGGCGGTGTAGTCGGTCGTGCCGAGGAACGCGAAGAGCATCATGATCCCGACGAACAGGCCCATGTCGCCGATCCGGGTCGTCATGAACGCCTTCTTGGCCGCTTCAGCCGCCGACGGCTTGAAGTTCCAGAAGCCGATCAGGAGGAACGAGCACAGGCCCATGATCTCCCAAAAAAGGAGCGCCTGCACCAAGTTGCTGGCCAGGACGAAGCCGAACATGCCGGTGGCGAACAATGAGACGTAGGCGAAGAAGCGGGCGTAGCGCGCCCGGCCCAGCGCCCGGTCGACTTCACCGGTCGTCGGATCCGTGTAGCGTTCGAACTCCGCGCCCATGTAGGACGACGAGTAGATGAAGATCATGAGGCAGGCGATGCCGACCATCGCGGCCGTCGCCGCGCCGAGCGGATCGACGAGGATGCCGAAGCGGAGATATCCGTCGCCGAGCGGCAGCCAATCGAGCGTCCGGCTCATCGCCGGCGAGTGGCTTAGCTCCTCGGCGCTTCCGCTGAGGCTGGCGAGGAACAGGAACACGCTGTACGCGCCACTCGCCGCCACACCGGCAATCGCCGTGTAGGCCGAGCTGCGCCCGCCACGCCCCGTCCAGATCTGAACGAGGATGATGACGAACGCAAGCGCCGTGAACAACGGCACGAGCCATGCATTTGCGGCGAGCGCGGCGAGATCCAACATCCGTTCCTCTCACGCGTCTGTGCACATGAACCATCGAGACGATCGAACGGGTCGATCGGGCTTGGTCTTCTCATCCATGACATGCGCTGCGAACGAGCGCCCCGAAATCCCGGCGGGGTCGAAAGGGTCAGCCCCGCATCGTGTTGAAGTCCTCGACGAGCACCGACTGGCGGTTGCGGTAGATCGAGATGATGAGCGCCAAGCCGACCGCCGCCTCGGCCGCGGCCAAGGCGATGACCATGATCGCGAACACCTGCCCGTCCATGCCGTTCAATCCGGCGCCGGACGGGACGGCAATGTAGCGCCAGAAAGCGACGGCATTGACGTTGGCACCGTTCAACATGAGCTCGATGCCCATCAGGACGCCGACCGCATTCCGCCGCGACAGCGCTCCGAACAAACCCGTGCCGAACAGCGTAGCGGCCACCAGAAGGTACCACCACAGCGGGATCGACGCCTCCATGCCCCCTCCTCGCGCCCGCGCTAATCGCGCGCGATGACGATGGCGCCGATCAGCGCCACGAGCAACACCAGCGAGATGATCTCGAAGGACAGCAGGTGCTCGGTCATCAGCGCCTGTCCGAGCCGAACGACGTTCGAGTCCTGGTTCAGCGCGACGTCGATCGTCGACGTAAGCGTGGTGCTTGCCCCGGTCAGCGCCGCTGCGGATGCTGCGCCGCCGCCGGCCACGTCGCCGCGCATCGCCGTGACCACCGAGCCGCCGGCGTCGGCCGGGCGGACGGGCCAGTCCGTGCGATAGGCCAGCACGCCGAGCGCGGCGACGACCGAGCTGCTGACGATGAATGCCAGGAACGCCTGTCGATTGTTCGCCCGCTCGTCGCCCATGACGTGGTGCGTCAGCATGACCGCAAAGAGAATCAGCACGCTGATCGCGCCGACATAGATGAGCACCTGGGTCGCGGCCAGGAAGTCCGCGCCGAGGATGGCGTAGATCCCGGCCACCCCGATGAACGAGAGGACGAGCCAAAGGGCGGAAACGAACACGTTGCGCGCCGCAACGACACCGATTGCGCCGCCGACCGCCACGCCGGCCACGAGGCCGAAGGCGAGCATCTCCATCATGCGGCACCCCTGCGCAGCGCAGCGCCGACGGCCTTGACGGCCGGGCGCTCGAACGTGATCTGCCGGGCCGCATTGAAGCGGCGCCACCCTGCGACGAGCCAGATCAGCAGAGCGACCATGACGATGTTGGCGACCGTGAACGCGCCGAGCACCTTCCATGGCGCCCAGCCGGCGACGAGCTTGGCCAGCAGGCCGGTCACCATGAGGTTGATCAGGCTGATCGGCACGAGCACCTTCCACGCGAACGCCATGAGCTGGTCGACGCGCAGGCGCGGCAGCGTGCCGCGCAGCCACATGAAGACGAACACGAGCGCCAGCGTCTTGCCGGTCATCCAGATCCAGCCGGGAATGCCGGCCAGGAATCCGAACGGAGGCTGCCAGCCGCCGAGGAACAGGATTGCGCCGACCGCCGAAGCGGAGATCGTGACGAAGTAGAGGGCAAGGTAGAACAGGCCGAACTTGATGCCCGCGTACTCGGTGTGGTAGCCGGCGATGATCTCGCTCTCCGCCTCCGGGATGTCGAACGGTGTCCGCTCGATCTCGGCGGTCGTGGCCAGCAGGAAGATGACGAAGGCGATCGGCTGCAGGAGAATGAACCAGACGCCGGGGAAGGCATCGCCGATGGGGCCCTGGCTGTGAATCAGGCCGTTCATCGACAGTGTGCCCGCCAGAAGCAGCACGCCGACGATCGACAGCACCTGCGGGATCTCATAGGAGACGACCTGCGCCACGGCGCGCATCGCTCCCAACAGGGCGTACTTGTTGCGCGATCCCCAGCCGGCCATGAAGATCGGCATCACGGCCGTCGAGCCGATGGCGAAGAAGAAGAGCGCACCGATCGACAGGTCGGCGGCGATGAGGTTGCGGTCGAGCGCGACGACGGCGAACCCGATGATCGCAGGCGGCACGACGAGGATCGCCCCAAGGTTGTACACCCACTTGTGGGCGGCGGTTGGCGTGATGTCTTCCTTCGTGAGCATCTTGATCATGTCGGCGAAGGGCTGTGCCAACCCGAACAGGCCCACACGATTCGGCCCGAGCCGGTCCTGCATGCGGCCGATGATCTTGCGCTCGCCCCACGTGGCGTAGAGCATCCCGATCTGAACGATCAGGACGATCACGGTGGCTTTCAGGATCGAGGCCACGATGATGCCGGCGGCCGACGACGACTCGCCCGGACCCGGCGCGGTGCCGGAGAACAGGCCGGTGAGCCAGCCGCTGAGCGACGTCGTCGTCTCAGCCAGCGATTCGGCTAGGGGCAGCGCATGCAGCATGGCGGTGCTCCGTGAGGCGGGAAGAACGGTGCGCGACCTAGATCCACTCCAGCGCACCCTTGCGCCAGGCGTACACGAGGCCGATGCCGAGGATGAGCAGGAAGATGATCATCTCGAAGAGCGCCAACAGGGGCAGCGACTGATACGCGACGGCCCAAGGGTAAAGAAAGACGGTCTCGACGTCGAAGAGCACGAAGATCAGCGCGTACAGGTAGTACTGGACCTTGAACTGCACCCATGCGTCGCCGACGGTCTCGAGGCCGCACTCGTACGTGGAGTTCTTGATCACCCCCGGACGCCTCGGGGCCAACACCATTGCGGCGAGGATGCCGAGGATCGGGATCGTCAGGGCGATGACGGTCAGGATGGCCACAAAGGCCCAGTTTTCCCCCACAGCCCCCTCCTCCTCGTGCTGCGCCGACCGGTCGCCGGGCCGGCAGCGCGGGATCATAAACCACATGCGGAGGTGATGCAACGATTCTCGCCGACCCCCGGTGCCGGCCCGTTCCGGCCCCGAAGGCGGTCGCCTGTGATACCCTGGCAGGCATGATCGGCCGCCCGGAGACGCGCCTCGAAATCGACGACGGGCCGTGGGATGCGTTCGTCGCAGCCCATCCGTCCGGCCACTTCCTGCAGGGAAGCGCCTGGGCGCGCGTCCGCTCCGCCCAAGGGTGGACGGTCGAGCGAACCGTCGTCATCGGCCGCGACGGAGCGCCCGTCGCCGGCGCACAGGCGCTTCTGCGGCCACGCCTCGGCGGACACATCGCCTACGTCCCGCGGGGACCCGTCGCCTCTGCCGCCGACCCGGCGTGGCCGGTGCTCCTGGCCGCGCTCCGTGAACGCTATCGCCGCCGCGTCGTCGTCCTGCGCCTCGAGCCGCATTGGGCGGACTCGCCCGCTGCGCGCGGCAAGCTCGAGGCGGCCGGCCTCGTCGAAGCCGTCCCGATCCAGCCGCCGAGCACGCTCTTGCTCGATCTCACGCTCGGCCCCGCCGCGCTGCTCGCGGCGATGAAGCCGAAGTGGCGCTACAACATCGGCCTCGCCGAGCGCCACGGCGTCACGGTCGAGGCGGCCGCGGCCGGCGATTTCGAAACGTTCGAGGACCTGCTTCACGCCACCGCGCGGCGGCACGGCATCGGTGAGCGGGCCCGCGGCTACCACGCCGACGTCGCGGCGGCGTTCGGCCCCGCCGCCCGGTTGTGGGTGGCCCGTGCGTCGGGCCGCACGCTGGCGGCGGCGCTCATCGTCCACCACGGCACGACCGCGACGTATCTGTACGGCGCATCGGGCGATGACGACCGACAACGGATGCCCGGCCACGCCGTGCAGTGGGCGGCGATCACGGACGCATGCGCCGCCGGTCTGGTCCGCTACGACTTCTGGGGCGTTCCGGACGAGATCGGGCGGGCATGGGCCGCGGGCGCCGATCCGGACGCGGTGCCGCCGGCGACGGGGGGGCTGTGGGGGGTCTGGCGCTTCAAGCGCGGCTTCGGCGGCACGGTCTGGCGCGCCGTCGGCACGTGGGACGACGTATATGCGCCGGTGCGCTATCGCGCGGCGGGCTGGATCGCCGCGGCCATGGCCCGGGGCGGCGAGTGAGGGCGATCGACGACGCGATCGCATGGGACGCCCTGCTCGCGCGCCTCGACGCGGATGCCGCGGGTGTTCCGTCGCCGCACGTGCTGCAGAGTTGGGCCTGGGGGGAGCTGAAGGCGCGGTGGGGATGGTCGGCCACACGGTTCACATGGGGCGGTCCCGGCGCCGAGTGGGCGGCGGCACAGGTGCTCGAACGCCGGGTTGGTCGGTCGCCGCTGCGCGTCGGGTACGCCACCAAGGGGCCGTTCGTTACCGGTGCGGGCCGAACGGAACGCGAGGCGTGGTCGATCGTCCTCGGAGATCTCGAAGCGTTGGCGCGTCGCCGCGGGCTGGCGGTGCTCAAGATCGATCCGGACATTGGGCTCGATCGGTCGGACATCTCCGACCTCTGGCGCAGCCGTGGCTGGCGGCGGTCGGACGATCAGATCCAGTTCCCGAACACGATGCGCTCGCCGCTGCCGGCGGCGGACGGCGCGACGTACGCAACGATCGACGCTGCGCTGGCGGCGGCCTATCGACCGAAGACGCGCTACAACGTTCGTCTGGCCGAGCGACGCGGTGTTCGGGTGCGCCTCGGCGGCGAGGATGACATCGAGACGTTCTTGGCGCTGTACGCCGCCACGGCCAGGCGGCAGGGGTTTGCGATCCGCTCGGGCGACTACTATCGCGACGCATGGCGAGCGTTTCTGCGTTCCGGCCGCGCCGTCGTCGTCTTGGCCGAGCGCGACGGGCGGGCGCTGGCTGGCGCGATCCCGGTGCGCTTCGGCCGCACCGCGTGGTACCTGTACGGCGCGTCGGCCGACGAAGGGCGCGAGGACATGGCGCCGCACGCGGTGATGCACGCCTGCCAGGTATGGGCGGCCGAGCAAGGGTGCCGGGTGTTCGACTGGTGGGGCGGCCCGACGGACCCGTCGGACGAGAGCGATCCCTTGGCAGGAGTCGCGCGTTTCAAGGAGGGCTTCGGCGCCGTGCTGGCGCCCCAGCTTGGCGCGTGGGACTACAGTGCGCGGCCCGCGGTTGGCCTGGCGCTGCGGGCGGCGGGTCGGGCGCGGCGGGGCTGGCTGCGACTTCGCTGAACGGCACCCCGCGGCTTGCCCGCCAGGTTTGGTTATGGTAAACTCTTGGCGTTGTCGATCTGTCGTCGACACCGTCGATTCATGCTTCGGCCGCGCGCCGGCGCTCTCTGGGATGAGGAACGCATGACCGATTCCACGACGCTCACCTCGGACTACACCGCCGCATCCATTCAAGTCCTCGAGGGCCTCGAGGCCGTCCGCCGCCGCCCCGGCATGTACGTCGGCGGCACGGACCTCAAAGCGCTGCACCACATGGTCTTCGAGGTCGTCGACAACGCCGTCGACGAGGCGATGGCCGGCGAGTGCGACCACATCGAGGTTTCCGTGCTGGCGGATGGTGCGATCAGCGTGCGGGACAACGGCCGTGGGATCCCGGTCGAGACGCATCCGGCCACCGGCCGCAGCACGCTCGAGACCGTCATGACGAAGCTTCACGCCGGCGGCAAGTTCGGCGGCGGCGGCTACAAGGTCTCGGGCGGCCTGCACGGCGTCGGCGTATCGGCCGTCAACGCGCTGTCCGCCTACCTCGAGGCCGACGTTTACCGCGACGGCCATCTCTGGCGTCAGCGCTTCGAGCGCGGCATCCCGATCGGCGATATCGAGCGCGTCCGCCCGCTGACCGCCGCCGACGAGCGCGGCACGCGGATCACGTACGCGGCCGATCCGACGATCTTCGAGGACGCCGACGTCCGCTACGACGCGCTGCGGCATCGCCTGCGCGAGATGGCGTTCCTGACCCGCGGCCTGACGGTGCGGCTGCGCGACGAGCGGCAGTCGCCGGCCCTCGAAACGACGTTCTGCTTCGAGGGCGGGGTGCGCAGCTTCGTCCAGTACCTGAACCGCGAACGCGTCACGCTCCATCCGGCGGTCCACGTCGAGCGCGAGGTCGAAGGCACCCAGGTAGAGGTGGCGTGGCAGTACACGGACGCGTTCGTGGAGAACACGTACTCGTTCGCGAACACGATCGTCACGCCCGATGGCGGCGTGCACCTCACGGGCTTCCGCGCCGCGCTCACGCGCGTGATCAACGACTATGCCCGCAAGGCCGGCCTGATCAAGGATGCCGACGCCAGCTTCTCGGGCGACGACACGCGCGAAGGGATCACGGCGATCATCAGCGTCAAGGTGCCGGATCCGCAGTTCGAGAGCCAGACGAAGGTCAAGCTCCTGAACGCCGACGTCCGGCAGCACGTCGAGAACGCGGTCGGCGACGCGTTCGCGGGCTGGTTGTCCGAGAACCCGCGCGAGGGCCGGGTCATCGTCGAGAAGTGCCTGACCGCGGCCCGCGCCCGGTCGGCCGCTCGGCAGGCGCGTGACCTCGTGATCCGCAAGAGCGCGCTCGAGAGTTCGGCGCTGCCCGGCAAGCTGGCCGACTGCGTGACGCGCAAGCCGGAAAACGCCGAGGTCTACATCGTCGAGGGCGACAGCGCCGGCGGCACGGCCAAGCAGGGGCGGGACCGGCAGTTCCAGGCGATCCTGCCGCTGCGGGGCAAGATCCTGAACGTCGAGAAGGCGCGCCTGGACAAGATCCTTCACAACAACGAGATCCGGGCGCTCGTCCAAGCGCTCGGCATCGGCATCGGCGACGACGTGGACCTATCGCACCTGCGCTACGGGCGCGTGATCATCATGACCGACGCCGACGTCGACGGCAGCCACATTCGCACGCTGCTGCTCACGTTCTTCTACCGCTACATGCCTCAGCTCATCGAAGCGGGCCACCTGCACGTCGCTCAGCCGCCGCTCTATTTGGTGAAGGCCGGCAAGACGAAGACGTACGCCTACAGCGAAGGTCAGAAGGAAGCGCTCATCGCCGCCGCAGCCGAGCGGACGAACGTGTCGATTCAGCGCTACAAGGGCCTGGGCGAGATGAACGCCAGCCAGCTCTGGGAAACGACGATGGATCCGGTGAACCGCCAGCTGCTGCGCGTTTCGATCGACGATGCGGCGGCCGCGGACCTGACGTTCGAGATGCTGATGGGCAGCGAGGTCTCGCCGCGGCGGCGGTTCATCCTGACGCACGCATCGGCCGTGCGGAACCTGGATATCTAGTACGCTGTTACTGGGCAGTCCCGCGCCCTACGCGCCCTCGCCGACGTGCAACCCCCCGTCCAACAGCCGCTTCAACTCGGCCATCGTCCGATGGACCAAGCTCTTGATCGCGCTCTCCGTCCGGTCCAGCCGATCGGCGATCTCGGCGTTGGACAGGCCCTCGTAGAACTTCAGCTGCACGAGCCGCCGCCGTTCGTCCGACAGCCGCTTGACGGCGTCCCGAACGCGCTGGACGGCCATTAGGTGCTGCGCGAACGCGTCGCCGGCCCAGTCCGTCGGGTCCGGCACGTCCACCTTGGCCAAGCTCAGCGCATCCGGCGGCTCGTCGCGCAGCCAGTTCGCGCAGACGTTGTGCGCGATGCGGTACAGCCACGCCGTCAGCGGCACGCCGCGGTCGACGTACGAGCCGAAGCCGGCGAACGCCTGCAGGAACGTGCGCGCCGTCAGGTCTTCGGCCGCCATCGGGTTGCCGACGCGCCGGTAGACGTAGGCGTAGATCCGCTGGGCGTTGCGGTGGTAGACCTCGCCGAACGCGGACGCGTCGAGCCGCGCAGCCGCGATGAGGTCCGTCTCGCTCCGGCCGCCGTGCACTCTGTCCTGACGTTCACTCGACACAGCAGGTCAGTCTAGGGCGGCCGGCAGCGGCCGTCAATATGGTGGACGATCGGGGACTCGCTGCGGTGCGCATCCATGGAAGCGCATGTGGCACCGGCTGGCGAAAGCTGGTAAACTCTATCGTGTTGTTAACGGGGCCGGCGCAGGATGCCGGCCGGATCGCGACGCCGTCTGCACACGGCGTCGCCTTGGCGCGCAACACCGCTTGGGGTTGCGGCCGCTGGAGGACAGTGATGACGAAACCACTCGCCGACTTCTTCCTGGCGCATGCGCCCAGCCAGCGCTACTGGCGCAGCTTCGGACCCGGCGAGGGGCGGGCCAGCGTGCCGTACCGGTGGCAGCCGTCGGCGAATCTGTACGAGGTCGAGGGCGGCGTTGTGGTCCGCATGGACGTTGCCGGTCTGCGCGAGGGCGACTATCGCGTGCGACTGGCGGACGATCGTATCGTCGTGGACGGCCAGCGGCGGGAGCGGCCGCCGCGCAGCATCTTGGCGTGCCACCAAGTGGAGATCGCATCCGGCCACTTCCGGAGCGAGATCGCGCTGCCCTGGGCCGTCGAAGCCGACGATCTCGAGATCGACTATTCCGACGGCATGATCGAGATCTTCGTGCCGCGCCGGCGCGACGACTCGCGCTGAAGGGCGGGTTGCGCTTGGCGTCGCTCGTACCCAAGACCAAAGTTTCGGTGGGCAAGGTGGCAGTGGGCAAGGCGTCCTCGGACGACGAGGACGATGCCGCACCAAAGGTGCCGGATGTCCTGCCGATCCTGCCCCTTCGCAACGTCGTCGTGTTCCCGATGGCCTTCCAGCCGGTGGCCGTCGGTCAGGCCAGGTCCGTCCGCTTGGCCGAGGACGTGTCGGTCGGCGAGCGGATCGTTGGCCTCGTCCTCATGACCGACCCGGACGTGCCCGAACCGGGTCCGGACGGACTGCACGTCGTCGGCACGGCGGCGCACGTGCACCGCATGGTCAAGGGGTCGGAGGGCAACGTCGGCCTGTTCGTGCAGGGCCTTGAGCGCTTCCGGATCGACGAGTGGGTGGCCACCGAACCGTATCTGAAGGCGAAGGTCACGCTGATCCCGGATCCTCCGGACGAGAGCGTTGCCGCCGAGGCGTTGCGCCGCAGCGCGGTCGAGATGTTCCAGCGCCTGATCGAGCTCGTGCCGCAGCTGCCCGAGGAGCTGGGCGAGGCGTTGGAACGGATCGACGACGCGCGCGCCCTGTCGTACTTCATCGCCTCCAACACGCGGATGGACGCGCCGGACGCGCAGAAGATCCTGGCGATGGAAACCGTCCAGGAACGCCTTCGCGCCCTCATGGCGATCCTGGGCCGCGAGCTCGAAGTGCTCGAGCTCGGCCGGAAGATCCAGTCCGAAGCGCGCGGCGAGATGGAGAAGATGCAGCGCGAGTTCTTCCTGCGCCAGCAACTGCGGGCGATCAAGAAGGAGCTTGGCGAGGAGGAGGGCGAGGCGGAGCTCGAGGGGCTGAAGGCCAAGATCGTCGAGAGCGGCATGCCTGCCGAAGCCGAGAAGGAGGCGCTGCGCGAGCTCGCGCGCCTGGAGAGCCTGCCGGAGGCCGCCGCCGAGTACGGCGTCATCCGGACGTATCTCGACTGGATGGTCAGCCTCCCATGGCAGGCCACGACGCCGGACAACCTCGACATCGGCCATGCCCGCACCGTGCTCGACGAGGACCATTACGACCTCGAGGACGTGAAGCAGCGGATCCTCGAGGTCCTGGCCGTCCAGAAGCTGCGCACGGAGCGCGCGGCCCAGACCGCCCGCGACGCGGCCGGCGATGCCGACGTGCCGATCGGCGAAGCCGTGGCGCCGATCGTGGCGGACGACGTCGCCGGTGCGATCCTGTGCCTCGTCGGCCCGCCCGGCGTCGGCAAGACGAGCCTGGGCCGCTCGATCGCGCGCGCGCTCGGCCGCCAGTTCGTGCGGATGAGCCTCGGCGGCATGCGGGACGAGGCCGAGATCCGTGGGCACCGGCGGACGTATGTCGGCGCGATGCCGGGCCGGATCGTCCAAGGGATCAAGCGTGCCGGATCGCGGAATCCGGTCTTCATTCTGGACGAGATCGACAAGGTCGGAGCGAGCTTCCGCGGCGATCCGGAGAGCGCGCTGCTGGAGGTGCTCGACCCGGCCCAGAACGGTGAGTTCCGCGACCTCTATCTCGACGTCCCGTTCGACCTCTCCGACGTCTTGTTCATCGCCACGGCCAATGAGCTTTCACAGATCTCCGGCCCGCTGCGGGATCGGCTCGAGATCATCGACCTTGCGGGCTACACCGAGACCGACAAAGTCCATATCGCCCGCGATTACCTTGTGCCGCGCCAGCTGACGGAGGCGGGCCTCCGGCCGGACGAGCTGGCATTCACGGACGCCGCGCTGCGCCAGCTGATCCGCCACTACACGCGCGAAGCCGGGGTGCGCAACCTTGAGCGGGAGATCGGCAAGGTGGCGCGCAAGGTGGCGGTGCGGGTGGCGGCGGGGGCGAGCGGGGGCGACGGGACGGGAACCACCGGGACGAAGGCGGCGGGGGGCGACGGAGCGGCCGTGGCCGTGAAGGCGATGTCGACGGTCGTCGACGAAGGGGATCTTGTCGGCTACCTGCGGCCGCCGCGGTACTTCAACGAAGTGGCCGAGCGGACGAGCGTCGCGGGGGTGGCCACGGGCTTGGCCTACACCCCGTTCGGCGGCGACGTCCTGTTCATCGAGGCCAGCGCCGCGCCAGGGGCCAAGGGATTCACGCTCACCGGCCAGCTGGGCGACGTGATGAAGGAGAGCGCTCAGGCCGCGCTCAGCTACGTTCGCGCCCACGGCGCATCACTCGGCCTCTCGGACGACTTCTTCGCCAGCCACGACATCCACGTTCACGTGCCGGCCGGCGCAACGCCCAAGGACGGCCCGAGCGCCGGCGTGACGATGGCCACGGCGCTGGCGTCTCTCCTCACCGGCCGCCCGGTCCGGAGCGATGTCGCGATGACCGGCGAGATCACGCTGCGCGGCAAGGTCCTGCCGGTCGGCGGGATCAAGGAAAAGGTGCTGGCCGCCCACCGCGCCGGGATCAAGACCGTCATCCTCCCACAGCGCAACCGCACGGACGTCGACGACGTGCCCGCAGACGCGGCCGCCGAGCTGACGTTCATCTATGCGGACACGATCGACGAGGTCTGGGCGCAGGCGCTCGAGGTCCTGCCGGCCTGACCGGTCGTGGTCGGGACGGCGCGGCGGTGGCTATCGCCTCGCCACGGGCAGGTAGAGGACGTGCGACGCCGGGCGGGCCGTGGGCGTCGCGGGCTGCGGGCCACGGAACGGCGTGGGCGGCGGCCGCGGCAGCGCCGGAACCGGGGTCGCCGTGCCGCGGTCGTCGGGGGGCAGCCGACCGCACGCCGCTTCGAGGCCGGGCGGGAAGACGCAGATCGCCGCCGACGGCGCAAGTGCGGCGCGTGTGAGTTGGGCGCGGCCGCGGATGCCTGTGAGGCTGGCGCCAAGCCGGACCTCGCCGGGGCGGACGGCTCGGAACACGACCTCGCCCGTGGCCGCCAGCGCGTGCGACGCTGCACGGCCCTGCCACGGAAAGGCATCACTCGGCTGCCAAAGTGGCGCGACAGCGATGCGCGTGCGCTCGATGACGAAGTTCGAAGGCAAGCCGAAGTCAAGGACCCAATCGCCGATCGGCGCCTGCAGTGCCACCACGATGTCCATGATCACGCCGCTCAGTCCGTCGAGCGCACTCGGCCTGACGTAGAGCGCGACGGTGTCCGGCACCGCGCCGCCTTGGCCGATGCCGCGCAGCCACGCATCCGGCGACACGTCGATCAGGAGCCCGAGGCCGAGCCGGTCGGGCAAGCCGAGGAGCGTCCGCCGCAGCACGGCCAGCCCGGGTCCGACATCACCGCCCGGGCGCGCGCCATCGATGACGACGAGCATCGGACGTTGCGTCGGGCCAGTCGTGGCGAGCGCCGCGGCGGCCGCCTCGATTCGGTCCGCCCATGCGGCCCCCGTGCCCGCCGGCTGCGCGGCATGGGCGGCGATGGCCGCCACGACGGCGTCCCGCTCGTCGGGCAGCGCTGCGAAGTGCGGCGCACCGGCCGGATTCGTGCCGTACAGCAGCGCCACGCGCGACCGTCCGGCATCGCCCAACGCATCCACGAGGACGAAAAGCGCCGCCTGGACATCCGCGCGCCACTCGGCGTCGATCCCGCCGACGACGATGACCGCCGACCGCGCCCGCAGTTCCTCGGGGCACGTCATGCCGACCGCGATCGTGGCCGTGATGGTGCCCCCGACCACGACGCGTTCGGGTGCGACCGTGATGCGGCCGTCCGTCGTGCACGCCGGGAGCGACGCAACCACCGTTCGGCCCCGCGGCGGCACGGGCATCTGCGGGCCGGTGAGCGGCGTCGGCGTCGGCACCTGCGCGTGGATGGCCCGGCCGCCGACGATCGGGCCGCCGAGGAGGACGAGCGCGGCGATCGTGAAGAGCAGGCATGCGGCGGATCGTGAGCGGACCGTCTCGCGCGTGAACAAGGGCATGCGTGGAATCTACTCCTTCGACCTCAGGACTGGGAATCGACCTCCGGACTGGGAACACGGTCCTCACCCGAGCGGTGTCCCCGCCCGATTGGACACGTCGGCGCGCGCTTCGGTGCCATCCAGGGTCTGGAACCCCTACCCGTCCGAGCGCATCGCCGGGAACAACACGACCTCGCGGATGTTCAATGTCCCGGTCAGGACCATGACGAGCCGGTCGACGCCGATGCCGAGGCCGCCGGTCGGGGGCATGCCGTGGGCGAGTGCCTCGATGAAGTCGTCGTCGATCGGCGGCTGCTCGTCGTCGCCGGCCGCCTTCTGGCGGGCCATCTCCTCGAAGCGCTCGCGCTGCTCGATCGGATCGTTCAGCTCCGAAAAACTGTTGCCGAGCTCGAAGCCCGCGACGATCGGCTCGAACCGCTCGGCCCAGCGCGGGTCGTCCGGCTTGCGCTTGGCCAGCGGGCTCAGCGCCACCGGGTGGTCCATGAGGAACGTCGGCTGGACGCACTGCGGCTCGACGTAGTCGCCCACGAGCTCGTCGACGGTCTTGGCCCACGTCGGCTGGGGCGCGACGTGCAGCCCCCGCTCCTCGATCGCAGCCCGCAGCGCAGGCAGCGTGTCGGCGGCGGCGATGTCGATGCCCGTCGTGTCGTGCACGGCGTCCCGGACCGTCCAGCGGCGCCAAGGCGGGGCGAGCTCGATCTCGGGTCCGCCGTCCGGCAGCGTGACGCGCGTCGTCCCGTTCGCCGCGAGCGCGATCTCGGCGACCATGTCTTCGACCAGCGCCATGACGTCGTTGTAGTCGGCGTACGCCCAGTAGCACTCCATCATCGTGAACTCGGGCATGTGCGTACGGTCGATCCCCTCGTTGCGGAAGTCCTTGCAGATCTCGTAGACGCGCTCGAGTCCGCCGACGAGACAGCGCTTGAGGTAGAGCTCATCCGCAATTCGGAGGTACATCGTTTGACCGAGGGCGTGGTAGTGCGTCTCGAACGGCCGGGCAGCGCCGCCGCCGTAAATCGGCTGAAGCGTAGGCGTTTCGACCTCGAGGAAGCCGCGGCCGTCGAGGAACGTGCGCATCGCGCGTACGATCAGCGAGCGCTGGATGAAGCGCTGGCGCACGGACTCGTTGGACAACATGTCCAGGTAGCGCTGGCGCAGCCGGGTCTCGACGTCCGTCAGGCCGCGCCACTTCTCGGGCAGCGGGCGCAAGCTCTTGGCCAGCATCGTCACGCGGTCGACCGCCAGGCTCACCTCGCCGGCGCGCGTGCGGAACATCGTCCCGTCCGCCTGCACGAAGTCACCCGGGTCGAGCCGGTCGATCGCCGCGCCGAAGTCCACCTCGCCCATGTGGTCGCGACGCAGGTGCAGCTGAACGGTGCCGCTCTGGTCTTGGAGGTGGACGAACATCGAGCCGCCCATCCGCCGCAGCGCCCCGACGAGACGCCCGCACAACATCACGCCCGCCGGCCCCTCGTCACCGCCCGCCGCCTCGATCAAGCCGAACGCGGCGATGGCGTCCGCGCTCATGTGCGTTCGCTTGACGCGCGGTGGGTAAGGGTCGATGCCGGCCGCCCGAATCGCGTTCAGGCGTTCGAGCCGGGCCGCCACCAGCTGCGCCATGCCGCCGAGCGCGTCGACGTCGGGTTCGGCGCTTGCGGGCGGCGGATCGTCGTTCTGCGCCATCGTGCGCTCCTGTGGGCGAGGAAGGGTCGGGATGAGGATGTGGAACGGGAAACCGCACGTGTCGAAAAAAGGGGGCGACCGTTACCGGCCGCCCCCGCAATGCTCGTTCGCACGTTGCCTGCGGAGGCTTACGACACTTGGAGGACCGCGAACGTCAACGATCCGCCGTCCGGCGTCGTGATCTTCGCGCGGTCGCCGACCTTCTTGCCGAGGAGCGCCTTGCCGAGCGGCGAGATGTTGCTGATCAGCCCTTTCGTCGGGTCCGCCTCCGCCGAGCCGACGAGCCGGAACTTCTCGCGCGCCCCATCGCCGTCCACTTCCTCGACGACGAGCGTGCTGCCGATGCTGATGACGTCCTTGCCGCCCTTGCCTTCGATGATCGAGGCGTGCTTGAGCAGGTCCTCGAGCTCGTTGATGCGGCCCTCGACGAAGGCCTGCTTCTCCTTGGCCTCGTCGTAGCCGGCGTTCTCGCTGATGTCGCCGGCCTCCTTGGCCTCGCGGATCATCTCTGCGACCTCGCTGCGCCGCACCTCTTTGAGATGGCGCAGCTCCTCGACAAGGCGGGCGTGGCCCTCAGGCGTGATGTATTGCGGTTCGTGGATCATGCTGAGCAGACTCCTCTGCGGCGCCTGGCGGGCTGGGGGGACCGCTCGCTCAGGCCCGGACTAAAAAATCGGGACCGCGATCTAGATCGCGGTCCAGTGGTATCAGCACCCCGGCTGACGGGCGATCATACACCCATGGCCACGCTCCGCCAAACGTGTCGCCGCCGTGCGGCCGAAACGAGCCCTTCGAATCGACGAACCCGGCGTTCAGTAGCGCGCCCGCTCGCGGGCAAGCGTCTCCGCATCGAACACGTCGCGGCCGGCGCGCAGCCCTTCGAGGAACTCGGCGTACGGCCGCGCGAACTGGTCATCCGTCATGCCGGTGCTCCGCCACGTGCCGACCGCCGCGTCCAGGTCGTCGATCGCACCCGCCGTGTCGCCGGCCAGTGCGCGGGCGAGGCCGCGGTGCGCGCGGGCGTTGGCCGCCTTCTCGGGGGGGACGAGCGCGACGGCCTGGTCGCAGTACGGCAGCGCGGCGCGGGCGTCCGCGAAAAGAGCGCCGTACAGGCACCGATCGTCGTTGGCGGCGAACGCGCGCGGGAAGTGGAGCACCGCCTCGTCCAGCACCCGGTTGTGGCCGTCGACGTCGCCCGTGTGCCGCAGCGCTGCCGCCTTCAGCAAGTAGAACGCCGAGTTGACGTCCGGATGGTCGTCCACCAGTGACGACGCGACCGCCAGCGCCGGCCGGTAGGCGCCCATCGACATGAGCGTCGCGCCCAGCATGTACCGCCCCATCGGCTGACGGGCAGCCAGTGCGGCCGCGACGACGGCGCTGCATGCGCACAACCCGAGGCAGCCGAGCACGCCGCGCTTGAAGCGCTGCCAGCAGCCTGGGCGGGCGGGATCGAAGAACTCCACGATGGCGGTCACGGCGGGAGTCTAATGGAACGGCGCCCGCACCGCCAATGTGCGCCCCACGTTCGGGCATGCATCGCCGGTGCGGGCGCCGTGCGGCGGCGGCTACGGTTCGTTCAACACGCGGGGCAGCCAGAGCGTCGAAACGGCGTCTCCCTGCGGCGTCGACGTCGGCTCGACGGTCGGCGGGGCGGTTGGCGGGGCGGTTGGCTCACCCGGTGCGGTGGCGGTCGCCGCCACGGTCGGTCGGGTCGTTGGGAACGGTGTGCGCGTCGGTGCCGTCGGGTCGACGAAGAGAGGGACGATGCTGCCCATCGACACCGTGAACGCTTCACCCGCTGCGGGCGCCGGTGCCGGACGGCCGTTCGGCAGCATCGCGCGCGTGATCGCCACGGCGCCGAACGTGGCGCCGCGCCCCTGTTGGCTCCGGAGCACGACCGTGCCGATGAAACCAACCGGCAGCCGGAACGGCTGGGCCGGCGGCGTCGCCATGCCGGCGCCCGGCAGCCGCATCGGCTTGGAGAGGTCGAGGAAGCCGGTCGTCGAGCTGGCGCGGACGCCGACGTTGGCGATCAGCAGCTTTCCCTCGGCGTCATAGATGTCGGCCGATGCCGCGTTTTCCACGCGGGTCTCGCCGATCAGCGTGACGGCGATCGTTGTCGTCCGGCGGTCGGGACCGTATTGGTTCATCACGCCGGAGAGCACCGTGACGCTGCGTGCCTCGCCTCGCGGCCGCTCGCCGCCGGCGCCGGTGGCCTGGAGTTGGCGGCCGGAGACCCGGGACAGGATGAGCGGCAGTCCGAGTCCCGGCACGGCCTCCGTTCCCTCATCCCCGTGCAAGATCACGACGCCGGCGATCGGCGGGGCGGTCGGCAGCGACGCGCTCTTGCTGTCGACGCGAAGCGCAAGGAACCGCGGTCCTTGGCGCTCGGGCGGCGCGTCGGCCCCGCCGAACGGCGGGATCTCGCCGGCGAGCGCGGCGATGTCGTACGCCTTCGATCCGCCCGGGCAGATGCCCTCCGCGTCGCCGTGGAAGCGAAGGATGTTGCCGTTCGAGTCCCACATGTTGATGTCGATCTGCGCCGTGGCGGTCGGGTGCAGGTTCGACACCCAGAGCACGGAGCGCTCGTTCGTCAGGCCGGCCATCGCGAGCGGGAAGGCGAGCTTGCCGCCGTGTACGTCCAGCTCGCGCGGCCCGACGGCGTCGTAGCTCGCCCACCCCTCGCCCTCGTGCCAGCTGGCGCCGAGTACGGTCTCCTCCACGGCCGCCGCCCAGACGGCGCGTTGCCCTTGCTGCCCGTTCAGCGGCCCGACCGGCGCGGCGGCGAACGGCGCGATCTCGATCGTCGTCTGGCGCAACGGCCCGCACACCGGCACAGTCACATTGCCAGCCGAGCGGGCATCGACCCGGGCGCAGTTCATGTCGACGTTCGTGAGCGTCGTCTGCGCGCCCGTCGTCGGCGCGTAGGCGAGCGCCTGCGGCAGGATGGTTGGTCGGCGCCCGCCGGCCGCGCCGCCCGGCTGGCTGCGGAAGAGCTCGCCGAGGCCGGTGGTGGCTGCAGCGGACAGCCCGAGCGAGTCGGCGCCGCTCGTTGCGATGCCGCCGACCGCCAGCGGCTCGCCGGGCGCCGCTCGCCAGCTGGCGGCCTCCCACGCGGACAGGAGCGTCCCGCCGCCGCCCACGTCGTCCAGCGCGCCGCACCCGGCCGTCTGACCCGGTACGACGCTGTACACGAACACGTTCGACGACTCGCCGGCCGGGATCTCGACGCGGACGGAGGTCTTCGGCGCGATCGCCGGGAGGCACCGGACGGTGACCGGACGCGGCGGCGCCGTGCCGCAATCCGCGCGGCCGCCGGCGGCGATGACGACGACGGCGGCGTCCGTCGGGATCCAGCCGGCGTTCGTGACCTCGATCACGGCGCTCGCGCCCGGCCCGCCGGCCGGGATGCGGACGACATGGCGCGTGCCGTAGCGGTTCAGGTACGGACCGAAGTCGAGCGGCACGGGCCGTTGGGCCACGGCGGTGCGTGCACCCATGCCGAGCGCGGCAAGGCCGAGGCCGCACATGAGCCCGGCGACGAGCAACGGCGCGCGGAGCGCATGGGCATGGCGGGGCGTGGGGCGCATCGAACACCTCCTGGCACAGTGGGGTGGGAAACATGTTGGGACCGCCGCGCAGCGGGGACGGCGGGATCGAGCATCAGCGGCGCCGGGGCACTACCCTCACGAACGTCGCACCTGAGGCGGACGTTCGATCCAGCCGCGAAACAGGCGCGAAAGCCCGTCGAGCGTCAACAACGGGTCGAAGTGGTCGATCGAGGCGCAGAGCCGGACGATCTCCGGCGCGGCGCCGGACTCGCCTGTGGCCACGACCGCGGCCGGGCCCCACTCGGCCTGCACGCGGGCCACCAAACCGTCCACCATCGCCGCGTGGCCGAGCACGAGACCGGACTGCAGGCCATGCGACGTGCTGTCGCCGATGACGTGCGGTGGCGCGGCGAGCGGGATCCGGCCGAGCTGTGCCGTCCGTCGTTCGAGCGCCTCGGCCGCCACCTCGATACCGGGCGCGATGATCGCCCCGACGTAGTGCCCTTCGGCGTTCACGACATCGATCGACAGCGCCGTGGCGAAATCGACGATGATGACCGGCGCGCCGAACCGTTCCCGCGCGGCGACGGCGTTGGCGATCCGGTCGGCGCCGACCTCGCGCGGGTCGTCCGTTCGAATCGCAACACCGGTGCGCATGCCGGGCCCGATGACGAGCGGTTGACGGCCGAGCACGCGCTCGCACGCCTCGGCGGTGATCCCGCCGAGCACGGGCACGACGCACGCGATCGCGGCACCGTCGAGCGCACCCGGCGTGACGCCGACCGAGCGCAGCCAGCGCTCGATCAGCAGCGCGCACTCGTCGACGGTCCGCCGCGGATCCGTCCCGGCCTGGAAGTGATGGGTCGGTGTGTCGCCGTGCCAGATGACGATGCTCGTCAGCAGGTTGCTGACGTCGATCGTCATCACGCCGCCGGCGGATGCCTCCGATGACACGACGGCGGCGTCAGCGCGGCGCGCCGTCGCCGCCGAGGATGCGTGGCAACACGATCCCGTGCTGCCGATCGTACTTGCCCTTGCGGTCCTTGTAGCTCGTCAGGCACTCGCGGCTGCCGCGGAGGAAGAGGACTTGGCCGATGCCCTCGTTGGCGTAGATCTTGGCCGGCAACGGCGTCGTGTTCGAGATCTCGAGCGTGGCATGGCCTTCCCAGCCGGGCTCGAAGGGGGTCACGTTCAAGATGATGCCGCAGCGGGCGTACGTGCTCTTGCCGAGACAAACCGTGATGATGTCGCGCGGGATCCGGAAGTACTCGACGGTCCGCGCCAGGGCGAACGAGTTCGGCGGGATGATGCAGACGTCGGGCGTCACGATGTCGACGAACGCGTCGGGGCTGAACGCCTTGGGGTCGACGGCGGTGTAGTTCACGTTTGAGAACACCTTGAACTCGTCGGCGACGCGGAAGTCGTAGCCGTAGCTCGACAGTCCATACGATACGACGCCCTGGCTGACGAGGTGGTCGAAGAACGGTTCGATCATCCCGCCATCGCGCACGCGCTCGATGATTTCACCGTCGCTCAGGACCATGGTCCGCTCCTTCGCGCACCGCCGATCGGCGGATCCGGCACCCAAGGGGCGGGGCCGGCTGGGTGGCACACAAAGCGCCCCGAGCCAGGAAGAACCCGACCCGGGGCGCAAGGAACTGAGAGAACGTGAACTAGTCCTCCACCACTGAACATGCTCGTGGCGGCCACCAGAGTAGGGAACCCCTAGAATCCACAGTGGTGGAGTATTAGCCCTGCGCCTCGGGCTCAGCCTCAGGCTCAGTCTCAGCCGCGGCTTCAGGCTCGGCCTCAGCAGCGATGACGATCGGCGTCAGACCACGGCGGCGGCGCTTGGCATCCCGCTCGGCCGCTTCTCGTGCGGCTTCGGCCTCGACGCGCTTGACCTGCTGCAGCCGCTGTGTCTGACCGACCTCGAGGCGGCGCATGAAGCGCTCGACCTGTCCGGCGGTGTCGACGATGCGTTGCTCACCCGTGAAGAACGGGTGGCAGTTGGCGCAGATCTCGGTGTTGAGCGTGGCCACGGTGGCGCCGACAACATAGACCATGCTGCACGAACGACAGACGAACTGCGCTTCCGGGAACCACTGCGGGTGAATGTCGGCTTTCATGCTCGTTCTCCGCCGTTCAGCGGGTCGGCACCGCGTTTGGCGGACGCGACGGGGCTGGCGGGCGCCGTCGGGTTGCCGGACACGGTGGCGCCCGGCCGGTTGGGATGTGTGGCGTACACGCTGACCGCCGTCCGGCCGCGCGGGCGCTTCTCGAACTTCACGAAGCCGTGCTCGAGCGCGAACAGCGTGAAGTCGCGGCCCATGCCGACGTTCGTGCCCGGGTAGAGCCTGGTGCCGCACTGCCGCACCAGAATGTTGCCGGCCAGGACCGCGTGACCGTCATAGCGCTTCACACCACGGTACTGCGGCCCGGAGTCGCGCAGGTTCTTGCTGGACCCGCCACCCTTTTTGTGTGCCATCCTTGCGCCTCCTAGGCGGTGATCCCGTCGACCTTGAGCTGCGTGTAGCGCTGGCGATGGCCGGTGCGGATCTTGTAGCGGCTCTTGGGCTTGTACTTCTGAACGAGGATCTTTTCGCCCTTCATCTCGCCGACGACCGTCGCGCGGACGGTGGCGCCGGCCACCGTCGGGGCGCCGACCTTGGTCGACTCGCCGCCGACGAAGAGCACCTGATCGAAGGTAACGGTGTCACCGGCCGCCGCATCGATCCGCTCGATCTCGATGGTCCTGCCGGGTTCAACGCGGTACTGATGTCCGCCGTGCTGCACGATCGCGTACATGGACACACGTCCTCATCTCGACCCGCCGTCCGGGTCTGACAATTCGTCTGGAATTGGGCAAAGGTCAATCATACGCCGCACTGAAAAAGCGTCAACTTCGCAGGACGTGCGTCCGCATCTCCGCGGCGAGCCGAGCGAGCCCGGTGGTCAGGTCGACTTTGGGCGACCAGCCGAGGATGTCCCGCGCCGCCCGGACGTCGGCCCAGAGGCGGTCGATGCCGCCGGCCTGTTCCGTGGACGTCAGCACGCGCGCCTCCCGCCCCGCCGCCACCTCGATCAGCGGCACAAGATCGGCCACGGCGGTTTCGACGCCGCTGCCGATGTTCAGCACGGCGCCGGAGATCCCACCTGCCACGGCTGACTTCACGAGCGCTTCGACGACGTCGTCGACGTGGACGAAGTCGCGTGTCTGGCCGCCGGGCGGGTCACCGTAGAGGACGATGCTGGCGCCCGAGAGGACTTCATGGACGAAGTGCGGGATCACCGCCGGGTGATTGGGGCGGTGCTGGCGCCACGTCCCGTACACGTTGAACAGCCGCAGCGTGACGGTCTCGATCCGGTAGAGCTCCCCGATCGCGCGGACGTAGTGCTCCGCGGCGAACTTGCTGACCGCGTAAGGGTTCACCGGACGGGCCGCCGCAGCTTCTCCCACCGGCTGGGCCGCCTGCGGACCGTACACCGTGCCCGACGAGCCGAAGACGACCCGCCGCACGCCGGCATCCCTTGCGGCGGCCATGAGGCTGACCGTGCCGCCGGTGTTCACGTTGTTGTACTCGACCGGATAGAGGATCGACTCCGTGACGCTGACCCGCGCCGCAAGGTGGAGGACGACGTCGACGTCCGCCAACAGGCTCCACAGCTTGGGTACGTCCCGCACGTCGGCGCGCGAGAACCGCACCCGGTTGTCGAGCGAACTCAGGTCGTGCCCGCCGCTCATGTCGTCGATGCCGAGCACCGTGTGCCCGTCGGCGACGAGCCGGTTCGCGAGCGGCGTGCCGATCATGCCGGCCACGCCCGAGATGAGCATGCGCATCAGCGCGCCCGCTCGGCGGCGACGGCACGCTCGGCGATGACCGCCGCCAGGCCTTCGTCCAACGTGACGTGCGCGCGGAAGCCGAGGCGCTCGGCCGCCTTCGTCACGTCGGGCACGCGGCGGCGCGTGTCGGCGAACGACGGTCCGTACACGTCGGCGTACGGAACGCGCGAGACGGTCGACGGCGAGCCGGTGAGCGCAATGACGCGTTCGGCCAAGTGTTCGATCGTGTGCTCTTGGGGATGGCCGATGTTGAACGCCTCGTGCAGCGCCCCGTCGTGCGTGCCAGCCAGGATCGTCGCCGCGACGGCTTCGCTCACGTACGTGAAGCACCGGCTCTGGTGGCCGTCGCCGTGCACCGTCAGCGGCTCGCCGGCCAGCGCCTGCGTGACGAACCGGGCGATCACGCTGCCGTATCCGGCCGGGTCCATCCGCGGGCCGAAGATGTTGAAGTAGCGGACGGCCGACACGGCGAGGCCTTTGTCGGCATACGCCCAGCAGAGGTGCTCGTCGAGCGCCTTGGACGTCGAGTACGCCCAGCGGTGGATCGTCGTCGGTCCGAGCACGCGCGGGCCGTCCTCGTCGAACGGCACGGCATCGCTCTGCCCGTAGATCTCGGAGCTCGACGCGAACACGACGCGCACCCGGTTCTCGAACGCGCGCTTGAGCACGATCTCGGTGCCTCGCGTGTTCGTCACGATCGCCCAGAGCGGATCCTTGACGATGTGCGTGACGCCGACCGCCGCCGCCAGGTGGAACACCAGATCGACCTCGCGGCAGACGGCAGCGACGAGTGTCTCGTTGAGCACGCTGCCGCGCAGAAACGTGAAGCCGGGCCGGTCGGCATGCTGTGCCACGTTTTCGGGACGGCCCGTGACGCAGTTGTCGATGACCGTGACGTTGTGGCCGTCGGCCAGCAGCCGGTCGACGAGATGGGATCCGATGAAGCCGGCGCCGCCGGTGACGAGGACGTTCATAAGGGGGTGTGCGACCTACGCCGCGCCCACTGCCGGGCGCCGGACAAGACCGTCATTGTACAAGAGGGCGGTCGGCGATCGGGCATCGTGGGCAGCGCTTCCTGCCGGGCCGGTTCCATCCGTCCTCTTCAGCCCGCAGCGGCCACGTACGCCGCGCGCACGGCCGCGACCATCGCCGGCCGCGAAAACGTGCCGACCGCCCGCTGCCGGGCGGCCGCGCCGAGGGCAGCGCGTGTCCCGGCAGCGTCCATGAGCCCCACGATCGCCGCGGCCAGTGCCGCGGCGTCACCGGGCGGCACGACACGGCCCGTGACGTCCGCCTGGTTCACCCACGACGTGCCGGTGCCGAGTTCGGTCGAGACGATCGGCAGGCCGGCCGCCATCGCCTCGAGCATCGCGATGCCGAACGCCTCGCTTTTGGCCGTCGCCGGCAGGCAGTAGACGTCGGCGGCGGCGAGGACCGCCGGCAACTCGTCGTCCGGCACGTCGCCCAGCCAGTGGATCCGGTCGGCCACGCCGCCGGCTGCAGCGGCCGCACGCAGCGACTCGCCCTCCGGTCCGGTGCCCACGATCACCACGTGCACGTCCGGCATGCGCTCGAGCGCGGCGACGAGGACGTGGAGGCCCTTGTAGTACCGCAGCCGGCCGACAAACGCGACGACGCCCCGCGCTGCCGCCGGCCGGAGGCGGCGCCGGGCCGCTTCGACCGCCGCGGGGGAGAGCACGAACCGGTCGGCGTCGATGCCGTATGGAACGAGCGCCACCTTCTGTCGGACCGCGGCCAACGTCGGCGACCCCTCGGCCACCGCCGGGCTCGCCGCGAGGATCCGGCCGGCGCCGGCGAGCACGCGGCGCTGCCACGGCTGCCACAAGCGCAGCAGCCGGCGCTGGCGGACGATGTCGGCGTGGTAGCTCAGCACCATCGGCGGGCGCCCGAAGGCCAGCCAGGCGGCCTCGCCGAGCGGGTACGGGCTGTGGAGGTGCGTGACGTCCGGCCGCGCCGCCGCGAGCGCGCGAACGAGCGCCACCGAAAGCGGCGTGGACGCCGCCGTCGTCTGGCGCCGCGCCCGGATCACGCGTACGCCGTGCTCGACCGTGATGGTCGTCGGACCGCGCGTTGCCGTCACGAGGACGGTGACGTCGTCGCCGCCGGCCGACTGCGCCTCGGCCAGGTCGCGCACGTGGTGCTCGATGCCGCCGAAGACGGGCGGGTAGTCCTTGTAGACGTGGAGGATGCGCCGTCGGTCGGTCACGCGTTCGCCTGGTTCATCGCGGCGGCGACGCCCCGGTCGACGATGTCCTTCATCGTCGCCACCGCATCATCGATCAGCGCCGCGGCGGCCGCCGCCTCATCGGGGCTGAAGCGGGCGAGGACGTGGTCGGCCGCGTCCCACCCGGCCGGCGGGCGCCCAACGCCGAGCCGCAGCCTCGGAAAAGCGTCCGTGCCGAGGCGCTCGATGAGGCTCCGCATGCCGTTGTGCCCGCCGTGTCCCCCTTCGGCGCGCAGCCGCTGCCGGCCGAGCGGCAGGTCCATGTCGTCGTACACCGCCAGCACGCGCGCCGGCGGCACCTGGTAGAACCGGGCGATCGGCGCCACGGCCTGCCCCGAGAGGTTCATGTACGTCATCGGCAGGACGAGGCAGACGCGCGCGGCGCCCAGCCGGCCCAGTCCGAAGCGAGCCTGGTGCTTGAGCTGATCGAGCGGCACCCCGGCCTGCGCCGCCAGCGCCTCGACGGCGTCGCGGCCGATGTTGTGTCGCGTGCCGGCATACCGCCCGCCCGGGTTGCCGAGCCCGACGATCAGCCAGTCCACGGCAGCGCCTTCGGTTCCGGCGGCTGTTCGGGTGTGACGTCCGAACGAGCGCAGTCGCCGGCACAGCCAGTCCACGGGGTCAACGATGGGCCCCGCCGGCGCCATCCGGGGACCGGAACGCGCGGCGGCCGAGCGTGGCCATCAGCGCTGCAACCACGAGGAAGCCGAGCGCGAACGGTGCACCGAAACGCCGGCCGAGCGCTGCGACCGGCGACGGCTCGGCATTTGGCGTCGGCTCCGCGTCTCCGCTCGCCGGCAAGGTGTCGGCACCTGTCGTCGCTGTCGTCGCTGTCGTCGCTGTCGTCGCTGTCGTCGCTGTCGTCCGAGATCACCCCGTCCGCGCCGACCGCCGCGGTGGCGATCGCCGTCGTCTGCAGCATCGCCCGCCGCGCGGCGGCCGTCGGCCACGGCGCGTTCGGATCGCGGGCGCCGTGGCCCGTCCGAGCGTCGGCCGAGGCGCCCGTCGCACCGATCGCGGCATCTGCGCTCGCGCCGCTCGAGCGGCCGGCGTTGGCCACGACGACGTTGTCGATGATCGCCCGACACCGTTCCTGGGCGGTGGTGTCGACGACGGTCAGCTTCAGTCGATAGGCGCCGTCCGCCACTCCGTCCGTCGACCACCGGTCAAGCCGTGCGTGCCGTGCCGGCGTCCGGACGACGTCACTCGTGGCGGACCACGTCTCAGGCGCGCGGGCGCTCGCGAACTCGACCTTGTAGAACTGAAAGGCGTCGATCGCCGCACTGCCGTATACGCTCGCGCGCCCGGTCACGGCCTGGCCCGGCCGCGGCCACGTGATCGCCGTGGCGCCGCACTCGGCCGCGGCGTGGGCGCCCGGGGCGCGCGACGCCACGGCGCAGAGGCCCGCGACGGCCGCACAGGCTGCGCCGAACGCGGTGCGGCGCCGTCGGCGGTGCCGGGAAGGTCCATCCGCGCCGGTCGCCGACGTTGGACGTGTCCACGCGCGCATCGCGCCGACCGCCGCTAGCGGGCCGCGTGGAGCGCGCGGACGGCCTCGGTGAAGGCCGGGACGATCTCGAACACGTCGCCGACGATGCCGTAGTCCGCGACCGAGAAGATCGGGGCCTCGGCGTCCTTGTTGAACGCGATGATCAGCTTGCTCGTCTTCATGCCGGCTAGGTGCTGCACCGCGCCGGAGATGCCGCACGCGATGTACAGCGACGGCGAGACCGTCTTGCCGGTCTGACCGACCTGATCCGAGTGCGGCCGCCACCCAGCGTCCACGACCGCCCGGCTGGCGCCGACGGCCGCGCCAAGTGCGTCGGCCAGCGCCTCGAGCAGGGCGAAGTGCTCGGGTCCGCCCATCCCGCGCCCACCGGAGACGATGATGTCGGCTTCCGACACGTCCGGCCGGGTCGACGCCGTCAGCTCGACGCGCGTGACGACGGCCTTGCCCGACGCGTCGCCGACCGGTACGGCTTCGATCGCCGGGCCGCCGCCTGACGCGCCGGAATCGCCGGCGGGGGCATAGCTGTTCGGCCGGAGCGTCGCCATCGCCGGCTGCGACGACACGCGCACGCGGGCCAGCGCCTTGCCCGCATACATCGGGCGCAGCGCCGTCAGCGCGGTGCCGTCCGTGCCGACCTCGATGCAGTCGCTCGCCAGCCCGGCGCCAAGGATGGCCGCGATTCGCGGCGTCAGATCGCGGCCGCGGGCGGTGCTGGCGCCCAGGATGACGCCGGGCTTGCGCTCGGCGGCGACGGCCGCGATCGCCTTCGCCCAGCCGTCGGGCGAGTAGGCGGCCAGCGCAGGATCGTCCATGACGAAGACCGTGTCGGCGCCGATCGCACCGGCCAGGTGCGCCACGCCGTGTCCGGCCAGCACCGCGCAGACGCGGCCGCCGCCGGCCACGCCGCGCGCGGCGGTGACGAGCTCGTGCGTGACGCGGCGGAGGCCGACCGGCGCCGAGTCGGCGGACTGCTGTACTTCGGCGAGAATCCAGACGTCGGCCATCAGATCACCTTCTCTTCTTCGTGAAGGATCCGGGCCAGCGCACGGCTGGCGTCGGCCGGACTGCCGTCGAGGATTCGACCACCGCCGCGCTCGGCCGGCCGCTCGATGGACGTGACCTCCACGGCGGGCGCCGGCAGCGTGGCCGGATCGATGCCGAGGTCGGCGGCCGTCCAGACCGGAATGGACTTGGACTTCACGCGCATGATCCCTTTGAGCGTGGCGTAGCGGACCTCGTTCAGGCCTTTCTGCGCCGTCAGGAGGGCTGGCAGCTCGGCCGTCATGTGCTCCTTGCCGCCTTCGATCTCACGGCGCACCGTGATCGTCCTCCCCTCGACTTCGACCCCGACCACGAACGACAGGTGCGGGCAGTCGAGCGCCGCCGCCACGTAGATCGGCACGAGGCCCTCGTCGCCGTCGACGCCCTTCCAGCCGGCCAGCACGAGGTCGTGCGGCAGCTTGCGGAGCGCGGCGGCCAGTACCTCGGCGCGGGCATGCGTGCCGAGCGACTCGAACGCCGGATCCCACACCGCCTGCGCCTCGTCCGCACCGAGGGCCAGCATGTCCTTCAGCGCACCGTGCGCCCGATCCGGGCCGAGGGTCAACAGCGTGACGGTGCCGCCATGGCGCTCCCTCAATCGAAGCGCCTCCTCGACGGCATACTCGTCGTATGGACTGGTGACCCATGTCACGCCGTCCAGGTCCACGCGCCCGTCCTTGACGCGGTCCTGAATCCGGGTGGCCGTGTCGGGTACCTGCTTGATCAACACCACGATATCCACGAACGACTCCAGGAGTGGGTCGAACCTTGCATGTTCGGATGCCGCCGTCGGGGCGGCGGCGAAGGGTAACGCATCGGGCAGCGGGGCGGCAAATGCCCCGAACCGGCCGGCCAGGCTCTTGACGTAACGTGGGCGGGCGTGTATCCTGATCGCCCGGTTATGGTAAGTCACCGGCCGACGGCGAGGGGCCGCGGGCGGGCAACACGGATGGTTCAGCATGCGGCAACACGTCGATGACTTCCTCCGCTATCTCGAGGTCGAGCGCCGCTATTCGGCCCACACGTTGACGGCGTACCGCAACGACCTGACCCAATTCATTGCGTTCCTGGCCGAGCCGAGCCTGCTCGGGCCGGCGCCGACGCGTTGGGCCGACGTCGGCCGCGACCGGATCGTCGACCATGTCCTGCACCTCAAAGAACGGGGTTACTCGTCGGCGACGGTGGCGCGCAAGGTGGCGGCGGCCAAGAGCCTGTTCCGCTTCCTCACCGCCGAGGGCGTCGTCCGCGAAGACCCGACGGCCGCGCTCGAGGCGCCGAGCGTCGACAAGCGCCTGCCGCGCACGCTCGGGCGTGCGGACGTCGACCGCCTCCTCGACGCGCCGCTCGCCAACTCGGGCCCGAAAGCGATGCGTGACGCCGCGCTGCTCGAGCTCCTCTACGCGACCGGCATGCGTGTGAGCGAGCTCGTGGCGCTGGATGTCGGCGACATCGACCTGGCCGGCGAGACCGTGCGGTGCTTCGGCAAGGGCGCCAAGGAGCGCGTCGTGCCCCTCTATCACCGCGCCGCGGCCGTGCTGGCGGACTATCTGCAGCACGGCCGGATCGCATATCTGAAGCGCGGCGACGAGAAGGCGCTGTTCCTCAACCCGCGCGGCACGCGGCTGACGCGGCAGGGCCTCTGGCTGATCATCAAAGAGTACGTGAAGGCGATCGGCATCCGGATCGACGTCACGCCGCACACGCTGCGGCACAGCTTCGCCACCCACCTGCTCGACGGCGGCGCGAACGTGCGCGAGGTGCAGAAGCTGCTCGGCCACTCCAACGTCTCGACGACGCAGATCTACACCCACGTCTCCAATGAGCGCTTGCGCGCGGCGTACGATCAGGCGCACCCGCGTGCCTGATCGGGGGTGCGTCGCGGCGCTGGCCGTGGTCCGCGCCGCGACGGAGCTTCGCCCCGAGGTCGCAATCGTGGCCGGCAGCGGCCTCTCCGGCCTCGGTGCCGATCTCGTCGACGGCGTCCGCCTGCCGTATGCCGCGATCCCGGGCTGGCCGGCGTCCACCGTCCTCGGCCACGCCGGCGAGTTCGTCGTCGGCCGGCTGGGTGGCGTCGTCGTGGCGGTTGCGCGCGGTCGGACGCACCTGTACGAGGGCCGCTCCGCCCACGATACGACGTTCGGCGTCCGGCTCATGCACGCCCTCGGTGCACGGACGCTGGTCGTCACGAACGCGGCCGGCGGGTTGAACCCGGACTTCGCGCCAGGTGACGTGATGGTGATCCGCGACCACCTGTTCCTGCCCGGCATGGCCGGCTTCAACCCGCTCGTCGGGCCGAACGACGATGCCGTCGGCCCGCGGTTTCCATCCATGCTCCACGCGTACGCGCCCGATCTGCGACCGGTCGCGCGGCGGTGCCTCGCGGACGCTGGGCTGGCGGTCCGCGACGGTGTCTACGCGATGGTCGCCGGCCCGAGCTTCGAAACGCCGGCCGAAGCGAGATACCTGCACGGCATCGGCGCCGATGCCGTCGGGATGAGCACGTGCCCGGAAGTCGTCGTCGCGCGGCATGCCGGCATGCGGGTCGTCGGGCTGTCCGTGATCACGAACCTCGTCCCGATCCATGAACCGCATGAGGTCGCAGGGCACGACCTGCACACCGAGGTGCTCGAGACCGGTCGGGTGGTGGCGGAACGGCTGGTCGGAGCGGTGGCGGAGCTGGTTCGGTCGATCGCGGGGCCGTAACGCGGGCCGAGCGGCGCGGACGACGGTACGGCGTGTGGGCTCCGTCGACGCGCTCAGCGTCCCTTGAACGCGCCGAGCGACGCCGGCAGGCAGCCTGACCGTGCGGTGGAATCCGCGGGCGAACTTGGCGGCGTCGGAACGGCCGGGCCGCCGCCTTCCCCCCCGCTCCCCGCCCCCGACCCCGCCCCCGCGCCTGCGCCGGTGCCGGCGCCGGCGCCAGCGCCGAGCTGGCGTCCCTGCGCGTTGACGAAGGCGTTGTAGGCGTTCCCCCGCCCGGCGCCCTGCGCCAGGACGTCGACGCCCGGCAGCCGTTCCGCGCCGCGCACGAGCCGTTCCCGGACCTCGTCCGGTTTCAGGCGCGGATTCGCCGAAAGCAGAAGGGCGACGGCGCCGGTGGCGAACGGCGTCGCCTGGCTCGTCCCGCGGAGCGCCGTGTAGTGCGCGTCGACGGGTCGACCGAGGCCCGTTCCGGCGGCGCGGGCGCTGACGATGCCGACGCCCGGGAAGATCAGCTCAGGCTTGGCGCTTCCGTCGCCGGTCGGGCCGCGGGAAGAGAAGCCCGCGACGCGGTCGGTGGGGTCGCCGGCCGTCGCCTCGGAGGCGCCGACGGTGATCACCCGCCGCGCGGCGCTCGGTGCGCCGATCGTGTGGCCGGCCGGGCCCATGTTGCCGGCCGCGACGCAGACGACGATGCCGGCTTCGACGGCCGCGTTGCACAGCACGGACAGCGCGTCCGTGCCGTCCGCCGGGTAGGGCGGCCCGCCGAGGCTGATGTTCACGACCTGCGCGCCGTTGTCGATGGCCCACTCGATGCCCGCCATGACGGTGCTCGTACGTCCGCCGCCCTCGGCGTCGAGCGCGCGCGCGATGACGAGCATCGCCTGCGGCGCCACGCCCTTGTAGCGCCCGCCACCTGCCGCGCCGCTGCCGGCAGCGATGCCGGCGACGTGCGTGCCGTGCCCGTTCGGGTCGTGTGCGGCGTCGGCGTTCTCGTCGATCAGGTCACGCCACGCCGCGATCCGCCCTTCGAAGTCCGGATGGTCGCGGTCGATCCCGGTATCCACGATCCCGATCCGCACGCCTTGCCCGCCGAAACCGGCGTCAACGACCCGCGGCACGCCGATGAGCGGCACGCGGGTGTCCGCCCAGGTGTGGACCGGGAGGTCGGGCCAGATCATCTCGACCGCCGGATCGTCCGTCAGCGCGGCGATCATCGACGGTGTCGCGTCCGTCGCTTGCGCCGATACGAGGTGGAAGGACTGCGACGGTGCGATGTCCGACAGCGCGCCGACCTCGCCGCGGGCGACGAAGCTTGGCTTGTACTTCAGGATGACCGCCAGCTGCTCGTCCGGCCGCACGTCGCCGGACATCGTGACGGACAACGACTTGTGCAGCTTGGTCGGGTTCATGCAACGGTCTCCAAGGCGGGGAAGGGTGGGGCGGTGCGCGGACGCAGGGCGGGCACGATCGGACGACATCGTGCCGCGGGCACGCCGCCGATGCGGGGGCGCGGAGCCGGTGGCCGGGCGGCGCTCAGCAGTGCTGCACTTCGCGCACGGGCTCGATCGAGCGCACGACCGAAAGCAGGGACAGGCTCTCGAGATCGCCGACCGGGCCGGTCACGGCCACGCCCGGGATCAAGCGATAGGTGTACTGCACGACGAGCGACGCCGGCAGCCGTTCGAGCAACGCCTCGAGCGTGCTCTCGGCGGTGACGATCGCTTCGACGACGGCGGCCGGATCGCTGACGCTCAGCTTGAGCAGCTCCGGATCGATGCGGGGGCGCATGGCGTTTCCTTCCGAGTTCGGTTCCCGCCGGACGAACGGCGACCGACCGCTTCGCGACCACCGGACCGTGTCACGCGCCAACGATGGCGCCGGCCGGAGTTCGAACGGTGCGCTGACGGAATACCGCAAGGGTAGCCGAACGGCGCCCCTCAGGCCAGCCCCGGGGCGCCGCGCTCCAGCACCGTGACGCTCTCCGAATGGTACGTCTGCGGAAACATGTCCAGCGGCTGCGTCGACCGATGGGCATAGCCGATCGCGCCGAGCGACCGGACGTCGCGGGCGAGCGTCGTCGGCTCACAGCTGACGTACACGATCCGGGCCGGCAGCAACCGGGCGACGACGGCCCCGGCAGCGGCATCCAGGCCCCCGCGCGGTGGATCGACGACCAGCGCGTCGATGCCGGGTCCGATCTCCTCGAGCGCCTCGGCCACGTCGCCCTCGATGAGCGTGACGTTCGCCAGGCCGGCCGTGTTCGCGACGGCCGCCGCGACCGCGGCTCCGTCGATGTCGACCGCCACAACCGAGTCGCTCACCTCGGCGATGGCCCCGGTCAGCGTGCCGATGCCGCAGTAGGCATCGACGACGCGGCCGCTTCGGGGGCCGAGGGCTGCTTGGACGGACTCGGCCAGGTGCTCCGCCATGACGGTGTTCACCTGGAAGAACGCCGTCGCCGGCACGCCGATCGCCTCACCCCGCAACTGCTCGACATAAAACGACCGTCCGGCCGCAATCGACTCTTCGCCCGCAGGCCCTACGATGACGATCGATGCCTCGCTCTCGACCTCGATCTCGCCGACGACGCCGTCGCGATCGTGGATGACGATCAGCGCGTCGCCGGTTCGCTCACCGATGCGGAACGTGACCTCGGTGCCGTCGGGGAGGTCGGCCTCGAAGGCGGCGACATGCGCAAAGAGATCGGGCACGGCGATGGGGCACGTGGTGACGCGCACAAGCGTCCGACCGTCCACGCTGACGAGGCCCGGCCGCCCGCCGACCAGCCGCGTTCGAAGCTTGTTGCGGTAACCCCACGGCGTCGGCAGGCCGATCGTCGCCGCCACCGCCGGCGCTCGAACGCCGCCGATCCGCTCGAGCGCGTCCATCAGGATCGAGCGCTTGTGCCGGAGTTGGGCATCGTACGCCAGATGCTGCCACTGGCACCCGCCGCACCACGTGCCGGGTGTCGCGCCCCGCGCCGGCCACGTCCCGAAGTGCGCGCACGTCGCCGCCACACGCTCCGGGCTCGCGGCACCGACCGTCCGCGCCGCATAGCCCCGCTGGAAACGTGGTCGCGCTTCCGTCACGACGACCTCGATGGTCTCGCCCGGCAGCCCGCCGGCCACGAACGTTGCCCGTCCGTCGTCCGCCCGGCCGATGCCTTCGCCGCCATGCGCCATCCCGTCGATCCTGACGTCGACCGCCCCGTCGGCGTCCGGTCCCTGAGCCCCGGCCGCCGGTGCGTCGCGCCCTCGTCGCCGCGCCGGCGACCGCGACCCGTCCGACCGCGCCGGCTGTCCCGACCGCACTGACCGGTCCGGCCGCTTCGGGCGCTCGGTCACGCCCGGCGGCGCGCCAGCGCCTTGTCCAGCACGTCCTTGGCCACGGCCGCGTTTGCCTGGCCACCCGTCGCCCGCATCACCTGGCCGAGGAGGAACGCACTGGCCGATTCCTTGCCGCCGAGCCAGTCCGCGACCGGCTTGGGGTGCGCCGCCAGCACATCCTCGACGATCGCGCCAAGCGCATCGCTGCCGCTGATCTGCGTCCGCGCGCCGTCCGCGGCGATATCGGCGGCGCGCCGACCGGTCGACCACATCTCCGCCAGCACGTCGCGTGCGACGCTGCGCGTCAGCGTGCCTCCGGCCACCAGCGCCGCGAGCTCGGACAGGGCGTCCGGGGCGACTTTGGCCGTCCAGCCATCACCCAGCGCCGGCTCGGCGTTCGCGAGCGCAAAGAGCGGCCCGGTGATCCAGCCGGCGACGGCGCGCGATTCGCCGGGCCCGGCGGCGTCCAGCGCGGCGACGGCGTAGTCGGCGGTCGCCCGGTCGCGCGTGAGAACGCGCGCCTCGTCGTCCGTCACGTGCCACCGGTCCACAAGGTCGGCACGGCGAGCGGCCGGCAGCGCGGGCAGCGCGGCGCGCCGCGCCTCGATCCAGCCCGCGTCGAGGACGAGCGGCGGCAGGTCGGGTTCCGGGAAGTAGCGGTAGTCGTCGGCTGCCTCTTTCGTGCGCTGGGCGAACGTCGTTCGCGTCCGCTCGTCCCAGCCGCGCGTGCTCTGGATGATCGCTTCGCCGCGCTCGGCCATGCCGGCCAACCGTTCGGCCTCGTGCTCGATCGCCCCCTTGGCGGCGGCGAAGCTGTTCAAATTCTTGATCTCGATCTTCGTCCCAAGGCGGCTCTCGCCCACGCGGCGGACGGAGATGTTCACGTCCGCACGCAGCGCACCGTCCTCCATGTTGCCCGTCGAAACGCCGAGCCAGCGCAGGAGCTGTCGCAGCGCCTCCAAATAGGCGCGCGCTTCGTCGCCGGAGCGCATGTCCGGCTGTGACACGATCTCCATGAGCGGCACGCCCGACCGGTTGAAGTCCAGCAGCGTCTCCGAAGGCGCGTGGATCAGCTTGGCCGTGTCCTCCTCGAGGTGCAGCCGCTCGAGTCCGACCGTGCGGCGCACGCCGTCCGCCCCGACGACCTCGAGGCCGCCGCCCGTGCACAGGGGCGCCTCGTACTGGCTGATCTGATAGCCCTTCGCCAGGTCCGGGTAGTGATAGTTCTTGCGCTCGAACCATGTGCGCGGTCGAATCTCGCCGCCAAGCGCGAGCCCCGTCGTCACGGCTGCCGCGATGGCGGCGGCGTTTGGGGTCGGCAGGGCGCCCGGCAGGCCGAGGCAGACCGGGCATACAAGCGTGTTCGGCTCGGCACCCGCGAAATCGGCGCCGCAGCCGCAGAACATCTTGCTCTTCGTCAGGATCTGGACGTGCGTCTCGATCCCGACCACAACCTCGAAGCCTTCCATGCCGCGCCGCCCGTCAGAGCGACGCGACGAACGCGCCGATGCGCGCGAGCGCCTCGGTCAGCCGCTCGATCGACGTGGCGTAGCTGCAGCGCGCGAACCCGCGACCGGCCTCGCCGAATGCTTCACCCGGCACCATGGCCACCTTGTGCTCGTACAGCAGCCGCTCGCAGAACGTGTCGCTGCTCAGACCGGTAGGGCGGACGTCGGGAAAGGCGTAGAACGCGCCGCGCGGCTCGAACGTCGGCAGCCCGATCCGGTTGAACCCGTCCACGACGAGGCGGCGGCGGGTGTTGTACGCCTCGGCCATCGACCGCACGGCGGCAGCGGCGGCCGGATCGGTCAGGGCGGCCAGCGCGGCGTACTGCGCGGCGGTCGGGGCCGACATGATGATGTACTGGTGGATCTTGCGCAGCGCCGCCACCAGCGGCGCCGGTCCGCAGGCGTAGCCGATCCGCCAGCCCGTCATCGCGTAGCTCTTCGAGAAGCCGCCGAGGAGCACGGTGCGCTCGCGCATGCCCGGCAGCGCGGCAAAGCACGTGTGCTCCTGGCCGTACACCAGCTGGTCGTAGATCTCGTCCGAGATCACGTACAGATTGCGCTCGGCAGCGAAGTCGGCCACGGCCTCGAGCTGCGGCCGGTCCATCACCGCCCCCGTCGGGTTGCTGGGGTAGCCGATGAGCAGCCCCCGCGTCCGCGGCGTGATCCGGGCGCGAAGGTCCGCGACGTCCAGCTGGAAGTCGTTCGCGAAGCGCGTGACGACCGGCACGGGCGTTCCTCCGGCGAACGTCACGACGGCCGGGTACGCCACGAAGCACGGTTCCGGGACGAGGACCTCGTCCCCGGCTCGACGAGCGCCTCGGCGACGAGGTGGAGCGCCTCGCTGCCGCCGACGGTGATCAGAACCTCGGTCTCGGGGTCGTACCGCACGCCGTAGCGCCGCTCGAGATGGGCGGCCAACGCCACGCGCAGTTCGATCAGACCGCTGTTGGAGGTGTAGCCGGTGTGCCCGGCCTCGAGCGATGCAATCCCGGCGCGCAGGATCGGCTCGGGCGTGACGAAGTCCGGCTCGCCGATGCCCAGCGAGATCACCTCGGGCATCGTCGCCGCGATGTCGAAAAAGCGGCGGATGCCGCTCGGCGGCACGGCGTTCCCGCGCGTCGTCGTTCGAAGCGCATCGGTGCGCGGATCGGCGGTCATCGCGGCTCTCCTGGGCGGGCGGAGGTCGGACGCGTCACGGGTCGAGCGCGCGCGGCGGGCGGATGCTGGCGGCGTCGGCGGGCACGGCCGGAGCGCGCGTCGACCACGCCGTCCGGGCTTCGTACGCGTCCGCGGTGCGCAGGATCGAGGCCTCGTCGAAGGCCCGACCCATGATCTGGAGGCCGACCGGCAGCCCGGCCACGAAGCCGCACGGCACGGATGCGCCCGGCAGGCCGGCCAGGTTGAGCGCGATCGTGTAGATGTCGTTTAGGTACATGGCCAGCGGGTCGTCCATCTTCTCGCCGCGCCGGAACGCCGGTGCGGGAACGGTCGGCCCGACGATGACGTCGCAGGCATCGAGCGCGCGCTCGAACTCGGTGCGGATCAGGCCCCGGACGCGGGTGGCCTGGGCGTAATAGGCATCGAAGTAGCCCGTCGACAGCGCGTTCGTGCCCAGGATGATCCGCCGCTTGACCTCCTCCCCGAACCCGGCGCCGCGCGCCGCGGCGAGGCGCTCCCAGACGCCGCCCGTGCCGATCGACGCGCCGTAGCGAAACCCGTCGTAGCGTGCCAGGTTCGCCGAGCACTCGGCCGTGGCGATCAGGTAGTAGGTGGCCACGGCGTACCGGACACTCGGCAGCTGGACGCGGACGCGCACCGCGCCGGCGGCGACGAGAACGTCGATCGCCGCCTCGACGGCCGCGCGCACTTCGGGGTCGAGCCCCGCCGCGAAGTATTCGTCCAGGATGCCGAGACGCAGCCCGGTCACGTCGCCGTTCAGCGCCGAACCGTAGTCCGGCACTCCCACGTCGCCGCTCGTCGCATCGAGCGGATCGAGGCCGGCGACGGCGCCGAGGACGGCCGCCGCGTCCTTGGCGGTGCGCGTGATCGGGCCGGCCTGATCGAGGCTCGAGGCGAACGCCACCATCCCGCGACGCGAGACGCGACCGTACGTGGGCTTGAGGCCGACGACGCCGCACAGCGCAGCCGGCTGGCGGATCGAGCCGCCCGTGTCCGTGCCGATCGCAAACGCGGCCATGCCGGCCGCCACTGCCGCCGTCGAGCCGCCGCTCGAGCCGCCGGGCACGCGCGAGACGTCCCAGGGGTTGGCCGTCGGGTGGAAGGCGGAGTTCTCGGTGCTCGAGCCCATGGCGAACTCGTCCATGTTCGTCTTGCCGAGCAGGACGGCGCCGGCGGCAGACAGCCGCGCGTACACGGCGCTGTCGTCAGGCGGGACGTAGTCCGCCAGCATCCGCGACCCGGCCGTCGTCCGGACGCCTGCCGTCGTGAAGAGATCCTTCAGCGCGTACGGCACGCCGAGCAGCGGACCGTCCTCCCCTGCCGCGCGCCGTGCGTCCGCGCTGCGCGCCTGGGCGCGCGCGACGTCGGCCGTGACGGTCAGGTAGGCGCCGATGGCGTCATCGCTAGCTGCGATCTGCGCGAGGTAGGCGTCCGTGACGGCCAGCGAGGTCGTGGTGCCCGACCGCAACTGCGCCGCCGTTTCGGCGACCGACCAGCGCGTCGGATCGGCGTCTGCGCGGGACGGGGCGACGGCGTTCGTCGAAGCGGTGGTTCCGCCGGACATCATGCGGCTCGCCGCCTACTCGCGCATCGGCGGGACGCGGAAGTACCCGGCCAGCGTGTCGGCGGCGTTCGCCAGTGCCGCCGCGCGCGGCAGCGACGGCCCGACGACGTCGTCCCGCAGCCGTACGCCGGCACCTTGCCCGACCGCGCTGCCGTCGCCGACCGGCGCGTCGGCCAGCTGAGCGACGTATGCGAGGACGTCGCCGAGCTGCGCGCGGAAGCGCTCCCGCTCGGACGGCGTCAGGTCGAGGCGGGCGAGCGCGGCGAGGGCGTCGATGTCGAAGGATGGGGGGGGCGGGGCAGTTGGGGTCATGGGGGGCGATGATATCACGGCGAGGGGAGGGGTCGGAAGGATGACGGGCGCCCGACAACGACAAGGCCCCCGACCGGGATTCCCGGTCGGGGGCCTTGTTCAGCCTAGATCCGACGTCTCAGCGAGTGCGTCTCGCCGGACGCACGGCGCCCGTGATTACGGGCAGCCGCACTTCCAGACGAACCCGTTGTAGACGGGGTGGTAGGGCACGTTCACGTTCCGCAGGCTCAGCCGGTTGCGCTGCGGGTTCGACACCGGGTTCATCGGGACGTTCGGGTTGCAGGCCAACCCGTAACCCCCGACGCCCGCACCGTTCGCCAGGGCCGCGGCGATCGCCGCGCTCGGCGCCTTCGCCTCGAGACCGGGGCACTGCGCGCCGGGCGCGAGCGTCACGGTCGGCGGCGGCGTCGTCGGCGTCGTGCCCGGGGTCGTCGGAACCGCGGTCGTGCCGGACGGGGTGGTCGCGGTCGGCACAACGTCCGGGCCGCACACCAGCGCCTCGTTGCTCTTCGACGGCGACTGGCTGGCGCCCGTCAGGCGGCTGCGTCCCGTGGACATCACGGCCGTCATCAGGCCGCCGGCGTTCGTCACGTAGCCCATGACGGCGCCGATGCGCGTGGCCGGACTCGCGTTGCCGGCCTTCAGGTCGACCCACGCCGGCGTCGCGCCGGAGAGGTCGAGACCGTACGTGGTGGAGCTGAAGGACTCGTCCGTCCGGAAGAAGGACGAGCCGGCGCCGCCGTGGACGACCATGTGCTTGAGCGCCGCCGAGTACGCCGCGCTGTGGAAGGCGAGGCCCTTCGACATGTTCGGCAGGTTCTTCCACACGGCCGGCGTGACGCTGAGGTCAAGACCGTCCACGCTGCGATCCGCCGTGCTGCCCGACGACGTGCCGCCGGCGACGATGATCATCTTGTGGTCCGCGTCGTAGACCGACGTGTGGCCGTACACCTTGTTCGGGCCGCCGCTCTCCGGCGCGACGCCGGTCGGCACGCCGGCCGCATCGAAGGTCAGCCAGATGCCGCCGAGCTGATCGGCCTGGCACTGCTTCTTGTCCGTGACCGCGATCTTGAAGTCGCACTTCTTCATGCCGCCCGTGACCAGGATCGCGTTCTTCTCGGGCGAGTAGCTCGCGGCCGGGAAGAGGCGGTTGCCCATCGAGCCCATGCCGCTGACCGTCCGCCAGCTGTCGGCGTCGATGTCGTACTCGAGGATGCGGTCCTCGCCGTCGATGACGAGGCTGGTCGGCGGCGAGGAGCCGAGGAGCGCATCGTAGTCGATGTCGTCCTTGGCGCCGCCGAAGACGTAGATCATGCCGACCTTGGCCGGATCGTTCGACGGCCGGTACGCCGCCGCGGCGCCCCAGGTCTTCTGCGGCATGTTGCGCAGCGCGTCCGACTTGCTGCCGGCCAGCGTCGTCGCGTTCGTGGCCGACATGTCCATCGCCTGCGCGGTCTGCTGGACCTTGCCGTCCTGGTTCAGGCCGCCGAGGATGTAGGCCTTGCCGTTCTTGTCGACGGCGCCCGCCGCGTGATAGACGGCCGTGCCGGCGCTGCCGGAGGCCTTCCACGAGCACGACATGCCCTGCGTCGTGTCAGCACTGGCGGTCCGCGTCTGAGCGGCACCCACCGCTACGCCAACGCCGACAGCCATCACGGTCGCGCAAAGCGACCACCGGGTCAGTTTCGTGAGGGTCACGAGTGTCTCCTTGGTCCTGATGGAAATTGTCCGCATGTGTTTGGGACGATCGCGTGCGTAAGGACACGCATGGGTTACGGCGCCACCCGGACACCGACATACCTATACCAAGCGCGAATGCGCGTGGATCGCCCCCCCTGTCCACAGGCGCACAGCATACACGGCCTTTGCCGCAAGATCAAGCGGAATTAACGGATTCCACCCCAACCCTTCATGTTTCGGCGGGCGGTGCGACACCCCGGACGGTCGAGTCAACACCCTGCAGCATTCGCGCCCGCCGGCAGGCGCCGCCGTTACCCGCCCGCCAGCGGCAGTCCCGCCGCCAGCCGTTGCCCGCCGTCGACGACGAGCGTCGCGCCCGTGGTGAAGCTCGAGAGCGGGCTGGCGAGGTAGAGGACCGCACCGACGATCTCGGACGGGTCGGCGAAGCGGCGCTGCGGGATGACGGCCAACGCGCCGGCGGCGGCGCCCGGCGCGTCCCAGATCGCCTGGCTGAAGCGCGTCTTGACGAAGCCGGGCGCCACGGCGTTCACCTGGACGTTGTCGGCCGCCAACTCGACCGCAAGCACCTCGGTCAACATGAGAAGCGCCGCCTTGGAGACGCAGTAGACGCCGACGGACGGCTGCGGCATGAGCCCGGCCACGGACGCCACATGGATCACCTTGCCGCCGCCGCGCGCCCGGAAGGCCGGCAGGCACGCGGCCACGCTCCGCAGCGGCCCGCGCACGTTCACATCCATCGTCTTGTCCCACACCCCGTCGTCGGCCGTGACGATCGGGCCGTAGTGCGGGCACGTCCCGGCGTTGTTCACCAGGATGTCGATCCCGCCGAACGCCGCCACCGCCGCCTCGGCCACGGCCGCGAACGCGTCCCGTGCCCCGGCGTTCGCCGCCACGGCGATCGACCGGCCGCCGGACGCGACGATCCCATCCGCCACCGGCGCCAGCGACTCGGCGCGCCGTCCGACGACGACGACCGCTGCACCGGCGGCGGCCAGCGACTCGGCGATCGCCCGGCCGATGCCGCGGCTGGCGCCGGTGACGATGGCGACGCGGCCCGCCAGGTCGAACCGTGGCGCGTCGGCGAGCGCGTTGGGCGTGGAGAGAGCACTGGGCGTGGGGAGTGTATCGGGCGCGGCCCCGTGGTCGTTGGGTTCGGCTGCGGACCCGGGATCGGCGGCGCTTCGACGGTCTGGCATGTCTGGATCGTCCTGTTCGATGTCCGTGGCTCACCGCCGTCGGGAAACCGTCGCCCGCCTCACCCGACGGCTGCCGACGCGGCGGTCCGCGCCGGACCGCCGCGCGTAACGTACGCCCTTCGGCCGGAGACGCAGCTTCCATCGACGGGCACCGGGAGTACAACGGGCCGGCGGCCGAGCCCGGCCGCAGTCATCGACCCGCGCCGGAAATCGGCCGCGCATGGGCGCTCGTCGATCATGCAGGTGCGCGTGGATGCACGGGTGCGCCTCCGGATGCGCCTCAAAGGAGAGCAGCGTTGGAACGGTTCAGCTGGCGCGACATCACGCCTGAAGAAGTGTACCTCAGCCGGCGACGCGTGCTCGGCGGGCTCGGTCTGGCAGCAGGCGGGGCGCTCGTGGCCGGCTGCGGTCCGCGGTCACGCCCATCGTCCGGCGCGGCGGACGGGGCACCGGGACCCACCGCCATCGCCGGCCCGCCGCCCGTGCGCACCCTCGCCGGCCCGCTGTCGCCCGCTGTCGAGGCAACGCCCGAGCCGGACCCGAACCGACCGACGAGCGACGAGCGCGGCGACGGCGTGACGAGCTATGACGCGATCACGCACTACAACAACTTCTATGAGTTCACGACCCAGAAGGAAGCAGTCGCGCGACTGGCCGCCGGCTTCACGACGTCGCCGTGGGAGGTGCAGGTCGGCGGCCTGGTGCACAAGCCGATGACGTTCGACGTCGACGGCCTGCACCGGTTCGGCCTCGAGGAGCGGATCTACCGCCTGCGCTGCGTCGAAGGGTGGTCGATCGTCGTCCCATGGGACGGATTCCCGCTGCGCAAGCTCCTGTCGGCCGTTGAGCCCAAGTCCGACGCCAAGTTCGTCCGCTTCGAGTCCGTGCTGCGGCCCGCGGAGATGCAGGGGCAGGGCGGTGTCGGCTTCACGTGGCCGTACACCGAGGGCCTGCGGTTGGACGAGGCGATGAACGACCTCGCCCTCCTCGTCACCGGCGTGTACGGGCGCACCCTGCCGCCGCAGAACGGCGCACCGGTCCGGCTCGTGGTGCCGTGGAAGTACGGCTTCAAGAGCATCAAGTCGATCGTCCGGATCGACCTCGTCGCCGAGAAGCCGACGACGCTCTGGAACACGGCGGCGCCCGACGAATACGGCTTCTTCGCCAACGTCAACCCGGCGGTGGACCACCCGCGCTGGTCGCAGCAGACCGAGCGGCGGATCGAGGGCGGTTTGGCCCGGCGGCGGACCCTGGCGTTCAACGGCTACGACGGCCAGGTGGCGTCGATGTACGCGGAGATGGACCTCAAGGTCTACTACTGATGTCGGACTCGATCGCGCCGCGCGGGGCTGCCTTGTCCGGCGCAGTGCCGTCCACGCCGATCGCGGCGCCGACCACCGTCGATGTCCGGCCCGCACGGCGCCGCCCCATCCGACCGCTCGCCCTGCGCGCCGGCGTGCACGCTGCCGCCGCGGCGACGGCACTCTGGCTGGCCTGGCACGCCGCGACGGGCGATCTCGGCTTCAACCCGGTGGACACCGTCGTTCGGACGCTGGGCAAGGCGGCGCTCGTTTTGCTCGTGGCCAGCCTGTGCTGCTCCCCGGCCCACCGCGTGCTCGGCGCCCGGTGGGCGATCCCGCTGCGGCGGCCGCTCGGGCTGTGGGCCTTCGCCTACGCCGTCGGCCACTTGCTGGCCTTCGCCGGCCTGGACTACGGGTTCAGCTTGTCGTTCATCCTCGACGACGGCCTCCCGAAGAAGCCGTACATCGTCGTCGGCCTGTCGGCGTTCGCCTTGCTGGTGCCGCTGGCCCTGACGTCGACGCGCGGCTGGCAGAAGCGGCTCGGCCGGCGTTGGACGAGCCTCCACCGGCTCGTGTACGTCGCGGCCGTGCTCGCGGTGGTCCATTTCTATTGGATCGGCGCCGCCACGAAGAAGGGCTCGCCGATCGAACCGTACTTCTGGGCGGCGGGCGTCGCGCTTCTCCTGGCGGTCCGCGTGCCGGCCGTGCGGACCGCATTGCGAGGAGCGATGGGACGGACACTTGGTCGATGGCGGCGCCTCCGGTAAACTCACGCTCTCAGCTACGACCCGCTCTACCCGCTTGATGAACGACGGGCGGCCCGCCATGGGCCGCCCTGTTCGTGTTTTGAGGAGAAGACCAGATGCGACGAGACGACGTGCGCAACGTGGCGATCATCGCCCACGTCGACCATGGCAAGACGACGTTGGTCGATGCGCTCTTGCGCCAAACGTTCGCGGTCCGAGAGAACCAGTCGCTCGGCACACGGATCATGGATTCGAACGATCTCGAGCGCGAGCGCGGGATCACGATCCTGGCGAAGAACACCGCCGTTCGATACCAGGGCACCAAGATCAACATCGTCGACACGCCCGGGCACGCGGACTTCGGTGGCGAGGTCGAGCGGGTCCTGAACATGGTGGACGGCGTGCTGCTCCTGGTGGACGCCGTCGAGGGGCCGATGCCGCAGACGCGCTTCGTCCTGCGCAAGGCGCTCGAGCTCGGCCACCGCGCGGTCGTGGTGGTGAACAAGCTCGACCGCGAGTACGCGCGGCCGGAATGGGCGGTGAACGCCACGTTCGACCTCTTCATCGACCTCGGCGCGAGCGAGGAGCAGGCGGATTTCGAGGTCGTGTACGCCAGTGCGCTGCGCGGGCTTGCCGGGCCGCGGCCCGACGCGCTCGTGCCGAACATGGATGCATTGCTGGATGCCGTCCTGCGCCTCCCGGCGCCGCTGGCGGAGATCGAAGCACCGCTGCAGCTGCTCATCACGAACTTCGAGTACGACGAGTACCGCGGCCGGATCGCACTCGGCCGGATCCGGCGCGGCACGCTGCGCCCCAGCCAGGACATCGTGATCGCGACGCCGGAGAGCGCGCCGCGCAAGGGCCGGATCGGCGACCTCTTCGTGTTCGAGAACCTGGGCCGCGTCGCCGTCGCGACCGCCGAAGCCGGCGATATCGTGGCCCTGTCCGGGCTCGACGACGTCGCGATCGGCGAGACGCTGTGCGATCCGCTCGACGTGGACCCGCTGCCGCAGATCGCCGTCGAGGCGCCGACGGTGCGGATGGCGTTCACGATCAACAACAGCCCGCTGGCGGGCCGCGAAGGGCAGTACGTCACGAGTCGCCACCTCCGCGCCCGGCTCATGAAGGAGCTCGAGCGCAACGTGGCGCTGCGGGTCGAGGAGACGGACAGCGCCGACCGATTCCTGGTCAGCGGCCGCGGCGAGCTTCACCTCGGCATCCTGATCGAGACGATGCGCCGCGAGGGCTACGAGTTCGCCGTCGGGCGACCGCAGGTCATCGTCCACGAGGTCGACGGACAACGCCAGGAGCCGTTCGAAGACGTCTACATCGACGTCGCGAACGACTTCGTGGGCGCCGTGATCGACATGCTCGGCCGTCGGCGGGCCGAGATGATGTCGCTGGAGAGCGACGCGCACGGCTCGACGACGACGATGCGCTGGCGCGTGCCGACCCGCGGGCTGCTCGGCTTCCGCAGCAAGTTCCTGTCGGCCACGTCCGGTACGGGCGTTATGCACACGCTGTTCGCGGGTTACGCGGACTGGGCGGGCGACATGGAGGCGCGCGACTTCGGCTCGCTGCTTGCGCACGAGCCGGGTGTCACGACGTCATACGCGCTCGACCTGGCCCAGCAGCGCGGGGCGTTGTTCGTCGGCCCGGGCGTCGAGGTCTACGCCGGCATGGTCGTCGGCATGCGGCCGAAAGCCACCGATCTCACGGTCAACGTCTGTCGGCGCAAGCACGTCACGAATCACCGAAAGGCGTTCGCCGAGATCGGCGTCCTGCTGACGCCGCCGGTACAGGTGAACCTCGACATGGCGCTCGAGTACATCGATGACGACGAGCTCATCGAGGTCACCCCGCTGAACATCCGGCTGCGCAAGGTGGAGCTGGACCACAACGTGCGCGCGCGGATCGAAAAGGACGCGCGGAAGCAGGCCTAGTACGTCGCCACGGCGGAATCTCCGGCCGCCGTACTCTGCCGGGCACCCCAGGCATGTCCATTGGCGGGCGACCCGGCGGCCGCCGTCGACACTTCGGTGCCGGGGTGTTGGGATACGGCCGGTGTCTGACGGATCGCTGACAACCCATTGACCCATGCGAATCGGCCGGTTATCATGGCCCGGGTTTCGAGCCCCCCTGCAGCGTGGGCTGCGACGATCGGGCGGCGGATCAGCCGCACATCGCAAGGAGGTCGTGGTGAAGCGAGCTCTCATTCGTTTTGCGCTGGGCACCGTGCTCGGCGCCGTGATCGCCGGCGCCGGGTTCCGGGCCGCGCCGGCCTTCGGGTACAACCTGATGGGCCCGAAGTGGAACACGAACACCGTCCAGTACGACAAGCACACGTTGTCGTCGAGCTGGCAGACGGTTGCGACGTTCGGCGCAAGCCAGTGGACGAACGTCTCGCCGTCGCCGTTCACGTGGGTGTCCAACAACAACAGCAACAACGACATCACGCGCGCCGCCATCGATGGCGGCGGCGGCACGCTGGCCGTGACGACGGTGTGGTACAGCGGCGGGATCATCTCGCGCGCGAACATCAAGTTCGACTCGGCCGAGAACTGGTACGTCGGCAGCAGTACGCCTGGCTCGAGCCAGATCGACGCCCGGGCGGTGTCGGCGCATGAGTTCGGCCACGGCGCGGGCATCGGGCATTCGTCATCCGGCGGCTGCTCTTCGTGCCCGAATCGCTACACCATGTGCGCCTCGTACATCGTCGGCTCGACATGCCAGCGCAGTCTCGAGGCCGATGACCGCAACGCCCTCAACGCCCTCTACCCGTAACGTTCGGCCCCAACCAGGAAGGAGCCAGTATGAACAGCAAGATCTTGTTTGGCGCCGGGCTCGTCGTCGGCATCGCGGCTGTTGCCGCCATGCGCCTTGCCGGCGGCAACACCGTGGCCGACGTCTCATACAGCGATCTGCCGTTGTCGGCGAAGGTCGCCTCAGCACCGCTCATCGTCACCGGCACGGTCCTCGAGGTCACGCCGTCGCGGTGGAACCAGGACGACGGAACGTTCTGGGAGAAGGTCGAAACCGACGCGTTCGGCCAGCAGACCGTCGACACGGCCGTGCCGTATCACACCGTCGTCGTTCAGGTCGACCGCACCCTGGCCAATCGGGACGGCGTCGGGACGGACAAGCTGACCCTCACGATCGTCGGCATGGGCTCGGATGCGGCCCTCGCCGCGAGCGTGGACGCCGGGGGCGTGACGAGCCTCGCGTCCGACACCGTCTCGGCTGCCGAGGGCGAGCGCGTGATCGCCTTCGTCCGCCCCGGGCAGCTGGCGTGGCGCGACGGGACGATGCGCCCGGTTCTCGTGCCGATGGGCGCGCCCGGTTCGACCGTGGTCAGCGAGGCGGCCGTCAACGGCGGCGCGCTGTCGGACGTGGCCTCGTTCGACGCCCTCGTGGCCCAAGTCGAGCACGCACGGGCCGTGGACTCGGCGACCGAGTAGGCCGCCGCGACAGTCATGGGCCGGTGGGTCGCGCGTCGATCGACCGGACCCGCCGCCAAGTCGATCGAGAATGGGAACGGGCGGGCGCCGATCGGCGCCCGCCCGTTCTGCTGTGATGTTCCCGGCTTGTTCGGGCCGCGCCGTTTCGAACCCGTCAGGCCTCAGCCACGCGCCGGCGCCGGCCGCGACCGCGACACCGCGCGGACGCCGTGGCCCTGCACGGGCGCATCGGGCGCGCCGACGAGGGAGACGGGCGCCGGCTGGCCGTCGACGGTGGGCGGCTCGCCGTTCGCAATGAACGCCTCCGTCATCGCCCGTGCTTGTTCGTCCGTGTACTGGGCCGGCGGGCTCTTCATCAGGTACGCGGCCGGGCCAACGAGCGTGCCGGCGATGCCGCGGTCGAGCGCGAGTTTCGCCAAGCGGACGGCGTCGATGACGACGCCGGCCGAGTTCGGGCTGTCCCAAACCTCGAGCTTGAGTTCGATGTTCAACGGCACGTCCCCGAACGTCGTGCCTTCCATGCGGATGTAGGCCCACTTGCGGTCCGTCAGCCACGGCACGTAGTCGCTCGGGCCGATGTAGACGTTGTCCGGGGCCAGCGGCTGAGCCAGCTGGCTGGTCACGGCGTTCGTCTTCGAGATCTTCTTCGACTCGAGGCGCTCGCGCTCCAGCATGTTGTAGAAGTCCATGTTGCCGCCGACGTTCAGCTGGCTCGTCCGATCGAGCACGACGCCACGCTCGCGAAACAGGTTCGTGAGCACGCGGTGGACGATCGTCGCCCCGACCTGGCTCTTGATGTCGTCGCCGATGATCGGCAGCCCGCGGGCCGCGAAGCGCGCCTGCCAGTACGGTTCGCGGCCGATGAAGACCGGGATGCAGTTCACGAACGCGCAGCCCGCCTCGAGCACCTGCTCGACGTACCACTTCGTGGCCATCTCGCTGCCGACCGGCAAGTAGTTGATGACGACGTCCGTGCCGGTGTCGCGCAGGATGTCGGCCACGGGGCTCGTCCGGCCGGGCGCCTTCGTGATCTTCTGCTTGAGGTAGAAACCGAGGCCGTCGTGCGTCATGCCGCGGTGAACGGGCACGCCGAGGTTCGGAACTTCGCTGAACTTCATCGTGTTGTTCGGCCCGGCCCAGATCGCGTCCGACAGGTCGTGGCCGACCTTCTCGATGTCGATGTCGAAGGCCGCCGAGAACTCGATGTCGCGCACGTGATAACCGCCGAGGTCGACGTGCATGAGCCCGGGCACACCGGCGTCCGGATCGGCGTCGCGGTAGTACTGGACGCCTTGGACAAGCGACGAGGCGCAGTTGCCGACGCCGACGATCGCGACCCGCACCTTGCCGTTGGGTTGACCGCGCACCGCGGGAGCCGGCACCGCCTGGCCCGTTGCTGCTTCGCCCGGCACGGCGTCGTCGGACTCGGTTTCGTTCGATCCGGTGTGGTTCGCCACGCTGGATCTACCGCGCAGCGTCGGCGGTGACGAGCGCCGCGTCCTTGTACCGTTCGCCGACCTCGATCAGCATCACCGGGATGCCGTCCGTGATCGGGTAGCGATAGCCGTTCCGCCGGTTGACGAGCCACTTGCCGTCGACGAGCTCGAGCGGACCCTTGTCCAGCGGGCAGACGAGGCGTGCGAGCAGCTCAGCGTTCACCTCGCCGCCGAGCGTCGCCTCGTCGATCGCGTACGGATCGGCGTCGGGATCGTCGGGCGCAAACGAGAAGCCCTCGCTGCCGACGCCTTCCGGCGCACCCTTGAATTTGTCGGCCACTTTGGCGACGACCGCCACAATTCCGACCAGCGCGCCGACACGCAGGACGAAGCGTAAGAAGCGCCGCATGTTCGTGACTCCCTTTGAAGACTGATGAGATGTGCTGTCGCGGTCTGTTGGATCGCGCCGCGGCCACTGAATGTAGCGCACCCCGACAAGCGGAGCCAAGACCGAGCGTTGGGCCGTTCGCAGAGGTGGCGCCGTGGAACGCGAGGTTAGATTTCGATCAGAATCCACCTTGTTCGAATTGTTCGAACCGAATCCACCTTGGCCGCGTCGGCGTCGACACGGACCGAGCCGTCCGGCGGTCGCTCACACCCGCCCGAACATCTGCTCCAACCGCCCGTACGACCAAACGATCACCGTCGGCCGCCCGTGCGGGCACGTGAACGGTGCCGCGCACCGTTCGAGGTCGTGGACCAGCTGCCGCGCCTCGATCTCGGTCAGCACCTGGCCCGCCTTCACCGTCGCCCGCTTGCAGACCGCCAGCACGAGCCGCGCCTCGAGGCCCAGCGCGACGATCGATGCGTCGCTCGTCGCCCCGTCCAACACGGCGCGCACGACCGCGGCCGGATCCTCGCCCGCCAGCACTTCGGGCACCGCGTGCACCGCCACCGCATCCTCCCGGTGCAGCGTCAGCGTCAAGCCCACCCGCGCCACCGCGTCCGCATGCCCGTCGCCCTCCACCCACGCCCGCTGCACCGCATCCAGCCGGACGATCCGGGGTTCGAGCAGCGTCTGCGCCGCCACACCGCCGCTCGCCGCGCGGGCCAGCAGCCGCTCGTACATCACCCGCTCGTGGGCCGCGTGCTGGTCGATGAGGTAGAGGCCGTCCGGACCCTCGGCGACGAGGTACGTGGCGGCCACATGGCCCACCACGCGCAGCGGCGGCAGCGCCGGGTGCGGCGCGGACGCGGTGCCGGGGGGCGCGGACGCCGCCGTTGTCGGCGCACCCGGCAGCGGCGCGTGGACGGTCGGCGGCGGCCCACCGGGCGGGGTGGCGGTCGGCTCGTCGGCAATGCGCGGCACAGGTGCGAACCGGTCCGTCGCCATCGCCGGCCCCTCGAACGACCCGCCGCTGACCGCCCATGGCCACGCCGTCGCGCCGCCCGACGGGGGGGGCGGCGTAGCCGGGCGGCCGTACGACGCGGCCCGTGCACCCGGGCCGTGGGCCGGCCGCGCCGGCGCGAGCGGCGCGAGGCCCGTCACGGCACCGCGGACCGCCTGCTGCACGGCGTGCCAGACATCGTTCTCGCGGCGGAAGCGGACCTCGGTCTTGGCGGGGTGGACGTTCACATCCACCGTCGCGGGCGGGACGTCGATCATGAGCCATGCGATCGGAAACCGGCCGGCGGGCATCAGCGCGTGGTAGGCTTCGACGACGGCGTGCGTGAGGCGCGCACTCTGGATCCAGCGGCCGCCGACGAACAGGGCGATGCCGCTGCGGTTCGCGCGCTGAACGTGCGGCGGCCCGGCGAAGCCGGTGACACGCACGGCCGCCGGCCCCCCATCGGCGGCCTCGTCGCTGCCGTCCCCGGCGGCGCTGCCCGCTGCGGCAGCGCCCGACGTCCCGACGACCTCGAGCAGCTCGAGCGCAACGTCGTCACCGAGCACCGCCGCCAGCACGGCGCGCCGGTCGCCGTCGCCCGTCGTGCGAAACGTCGTCCGCTCGCCGCGGGCAAGGGAGAACGCCACGTGCGGGTGGGCGAACGCCAGGTGCGACAACCACTCGCCGACCCGACCCGACTCCGTCGCCTCGCTCTTTTGGAACTTGAGCCGCGCGGGCACGGCGTTGAAGAGGTTTTCCACCGTGAGGCGCGTGCCGACCGGCGCCGATGTCGGTTCCTGGCCCAGCAACCGCCCATTGTCGATCCGCACCCGCACCCCGAGTTCGGCCCCCGCCGCGCGCGTCACGACCGTCACGTGGCCGACGGACGCGATGGAGGCGAGCGCCTCGCCCCGGAAGCCGAGGCTCGAGACGTGCTCGAGGTCGCCGGCCGAGGCGATCTTGCTCGTTGCATGCCGCGTGAACGCCAGCGCCACCTCGTCGGCGGCGATCCCGGTGCCATCATCCGCGACCTCGATCCGCCGCAGACCGCCGCCGTCGATCCGGACGTCGATCCGCGTCGCGCCGGCATCCAGCGCGTTCTCGACGACCTCCTTCACGACGGACGCCGGCCGCTCGACGACCTCGCCGGCTGCGATCCGGGCGATCGAGAGGTCGTCGAGGAGGCGGATCGGGTGTCTGCGGGTCATCGCTTCGTCGCCCCTATCCGCCGATCACGTCCGCCCCGACCCGATCGCGGAGCACCTCGGGCACGGAGATCGTCCCGTCGGGGCGCTGGTGGTGCTCGAGGATCGCGATCATCGTGCGCGGGATGCCGAGGCCGGAGCCGTTCAATGTGTGGACGGGAACCGCGGCCGCGCCTGGTTCGGCGCGGTAGCGGATATTCGCCCGGCGGGCCTGAAAGCCGCCGAAGTCGGAGATCGAGCTGACCTCGAGCCACTCGCCGCAGCCGGGCGCCCAGACCTCGAGGTCGTACGTGACGGTCGAGCCGAAGCCGAGATCGCCCGCGCACAGCTGGAGCACGCGATAGGGCAGGCCGAGCGCGGCGAGCGTCGCCTCGCCGTCGGCCAGCATCGCGTCCAACGCGGCCGCCGACGTCTCGGGCGTCGTGAACTTGTACATCTCCACCTTGTCGAACTGATGGCCGCGTTTGATCCCGCGCACGTCGCTGCCGGCGCTCATCTTCTCGCGCCGGAAGCACGGCGTGTAGGCCACATAGTGCAGCGGCAGATCGTCGGCGGTCAGGATCTCGTCGACGTGGAGGTTCGTAAGCGGCACCTCGGCCGTCGGCACGAGCCAGAAGTCCTCTTCCGCGTCGTGGTACAGGTTGTCGCGGAACTTCGGCAGCTGGCCGGCGTGCCACATGCAGGCCTCGCGAACGATGTAGGGCGGCATGATCTCGACATAACCACGGCTCGTGTGAAAGTCCAGCATCCACTGGATCAGCGCGCGCTGCAGCCGGGCGCCCGCGCCCTTGAGGACGTAGAACCGGCTGCCGCTCATCCGCACGCCGCGCTCGAAGTCGATCAGGCCGAGGGCCGGGCCGATGTCCCAATGGGGCTGTACGTCCCGCGCCGGGTCGCCGACATCGCCGATCGTCCGCACGACGACATTGTCGTCGGCGTTCCGGCCGTCGGGCACGCGTTCGGCCGGCATGTTCGGCACGCCGTTCATCTTGGCCTGCAACGCCGCATCGACCTCGGCCAGCTGCGCCTCGAGCGCGTCGATCCGGGTGTTCGCGGCGCGCATCGCCTGAATGGCTGCGTCACGCTCGACGGCGTCCTTCAGCGCGCCGATCCGCTTCGACTCCGTGTTGCGCGTTGCCTTGAGCGCCTCGAGTTCGGTCAGCACCGTGCGGCGCGCCTCATCGAGCGCGCGAATCTCGTCGACGACCATCCCGTCCTCGCCGCGCCGGCGAAGGGCGCGTCGGATGGCGTCGGGTTGGTCGCGGAACAAGCGGATATCGTGCACGGAACGGCTCCTGGGGGTGAACAAGCGATTGTAGCGATCGGCTCACGGGGCGGCGAATCAGTCCGCGCGCCCGCGCTCTTCCCGCCCGCCGACGCCGGCGTCCAACGCCTCGCCGAGCGTCCGTGCGCCGATCGCCTTCAGCCCGCCCGTCTCGAGCTTGCGGCCGAGCGCACCCTTGGGCACGAGCGCCCGCTTGTAGCCGAACTTGGCGGCCTCGGCCAGCCGCCGCTCGATCTGCCCCACGCTCCGCAGCTCGCCCGACAGGCCGATCTCTCCGAGGATCACGAGGTCGTCGGCCACGGGCGCCCCGCGGCCGCTCGAGACGATCGCCAGCGCGACGGCCAGGTCGAGCGCCGGCTCGTTGATGTGCATGCCGCCCACGACGTTCACGAAGACATCGGCATTGCCGAGCGGCATCCCGAAGCGCTTGGCGAGCACGGCGACGAGCAGGAGCAGCCGGTTCGTGTCGATCCCGTTCGCCATCCGTCGCGGCGGAACCTGGCCCTGCACTTGGCTGACGAGCGCCTGGACCTCGACGAGGAGCGGCCGCGTGCCCTCCATCGTGACCGTGACGCAGCTGCCCGGCGCGCCGGCCAGCCGCTCGGCCAGGAAGACCTCCGACGGGTTCGGAATCTCGACCATCCCCTCGCCGCGCATCTCGAACACGCCGACGTCGTTCGTCGAGCCGAAGCGGTTCTTCACGCTTCGGAGCAGGCGGTAGCTGTGGTATCGATCGCCCTCGAGCTGGAGGACGACGTCGACCATGTGCTCAAGCACCCGCGGCCCGGCCAGGTCGCCGCTCTTCGTCACGTGCCCGATGAGGATCATCGGCAGCGACAGCGCCTTGGCGACGCGCATGAGCTTGGCAGCGCTCTCGCGCACCTGCGTCACCGAGCCCGCCGTCGACGTCACCTCCGGCACGTACACTGTCTGGATGCTGTCGACGACGACGGCGCCCGGCGAGAGGCGGTCGATTTCGCTGAGGACGGCATCGAGGTTCGTTTCGGACAGGACGTACAGTCGATCGCCGGTGAGCCCGAGCCGTTCGGCGCGCAGCTTGAGCTGCTGGGCCGATTCCTCGCCCGAAACGTAGAGGACCGGGCCGGCGACCTCGGCCAGCAGCGCCGCCGCCTGCAGGACGAGCGTGCTCTTGCCGATCCCGGGCTCGCCGCCAAGGAGGATCACGCTGCCCGGCACGATCCCGCCGCCGAGCAGACGGTTCAACTCGCCGATCGGCAGCACGAGCCTGCCGGCGGCATCGGCGTCGATGGCGGAAAGCGGCAGGGCGTGGCTCGGCTCGAGCGGACCGCGCACCGGGCCGCGGCGGTCGCCATCCGGAGCGCGCATCTCGCGCAGCGTGTTCCAGGCGCGGCACGCGTCGCACTGGCCGGCCCAGCGCGGCTGGCTGGCGCCGCACTCGCTGCAGACGTACACGATCTTGGCCTTAGCCATCGGTGCGCCGATCCATCGTTGCCGCAAGCGCCATGGCCGACCGCCCAGCCACGCTCACGGCCCGGTCGCCACCGACCGCCCGCGTGCGAGCGCATCGCCGTCGGGGATCGCGCCGGCGAGCCCGAAGGGCCAGTAGCGCAGCCACGCCTTGCCGACGATCTGCGCGCGCGGCAGCGGTCCGTAGAGTCGGGAGTCGCTCGAGTTGCCGCGGTTGTCGCCCATGACGAACACCTCGTCCGTTCCGACGCGCACCGGACCTTCCTGGCCGCTCGTCGGCTGGTCGAGGTACGGCTCGTCCAACGGCGCCTCGTTCACGAACACGCGGTTGTCCTTGATCTCGACCGTATCGCCGGGCAGGCCGATGACGCGCTTGATGAAGTCCTCCTGTTGCGACCAGGCATGGAACACGACGACATCGCCCCGCTCGGGCTGGCCGAAGCTCAAGTACGCCAGCTTGTTCACGAGCACGCGCTCATCGGTGTGCAGCGTCGGCTCCATGCTCGAGCCCTCGACCTGGCGCGACTGGACCCCGGCGTGAACGGCGATCGAGACGGCGAGCGTGAGCACGGCCGTCTCGACGATGTCCCGCCACGTGAGCGCGCCGGGCTGCGGGGCGCGGCGTTCCGCGCCCAGGCCGGCCTCCCACGCCAAGGGCGGCCACGCCATGCCGGCGTACTCCAGCCGGCCGTCGTCCGGCACGTTGACCGCTGGAAGTGCGTGCGACACGGGTACGCCGGTCGAGCTCACCCGGATGCCTCGGAGTACGCTTCGTCGCCGTGGCTGAGGTACCGGATTTCCGTCAGCGGCCAGTACGTCAGCCACGCGCGCCCGACGATGTGGTCGCGCGGCAGCGGCCCGTGCGTCCGCGAGTCGCTCGAATTGCCCCGGTTGTCGCCGAGCACGAAGTACTCGTCCGGGCCGAGCGTGCGCGGCCCGCCACCCCCACCGGTCGAAACGCCGTTCAGGTACGGTTCGGCGAGCACCTCGCCGTCGATCCAGACCGAGCCGTCACGCACGTCCACCGTCTCGCCCGGCAGCCCGATGACGCGCTTGATGTAGTCCTGGTCGTCGTTCCAGTCGACGAAGACGATCACGTCGCCCCGCGCCGGATCGCCGAACGCGCTGTACGACAGCTTGTTCACCAGGATGTACTCCGCCGGCGCCAGCGTCGGCGCCATGCTGGTGCCCTCGATCTTGTAGTTCCGTACGAGCGCGAGGAGCACGAGGAGCATCACCCCGGCCATGCCGAGCGTCTCGGCCACCTCCCGCACGAACCGCTTCACGCTCGCCGTCTGTGCCGTCTCGGCCGCGCGCGTGCCCTCGTCCTCACCGGCGGGTGCGGCGGGCGGCGCGACATCGGGCGGCGGCGCCGCCCACTCGTCCGGCCGCCACACGCCGGGCGGTCGCTCCCAGGAAGGCACGGGCCAGGCCATCGCCTCGCGCTCGATCGCCGCGGCCGCGGCGGCGCGCGCTGCCGGACCGTCACCGGCAAGAACCGGCGCCGCAACGTGCAGCCCATCCGGAGGCATGATGTCGTTCGGATCTGCTGTGATCACCTGGCCCGGCCCTCGTTCCACTGCCCGCGCTCCCGACGAATCGCTCGGCCCGTGGTCGATCTCGGCATCGCCGGGCCACCAACGATCATAGCATCGCGCCCGTACGGTCTGCGGCTTCGCCGTCCGTCCCCGGCGTCCCGCCACGATGCCGGCGCACGAACCGGATCGCCGCCTCCCGATCGGCGATCGCACCGTCCCACCATGCCGCGCGCAGCGCATGAAGCGTCTCGCCGACCGCCCGGCCCGCCGGCACGCCGAGGGCGATCACGTCGTCGCCGTCCAGCGGCATCGGCCGGTCATGCCAGACCGCGGCGTAGGCTTCGAGCCGCCCCCGCTCCACCGCGCCGCCAGCCACCGCGGCGGCGATCGCCAATGCCAGCGGCGACGGTCGATGACGGGCGATGACGGCGTAGGCCGCGCTCGTCGCGGTCGCGGCCGATGAGAGCGTCGGCGCGCCGGCGAGCGCGACGGCCGTCGCGACGTCGCGTCGGGCCGCCGCCTTCAGTCCCAACCGCTCGCTGCAACGCACGCCGGCCGGGCCGTTGGCCGCCAGCCAAACGAGGAGGCGCGCATCACCTTCGCGCATCGCGGCCCGGTTCGTCGGGCCGCCGTCCGGATCGTCGACGGCGCCATGTGCGGCGGGACGGGCCATCGCGACCGTCGGCACCGATGCGGCCGTCAGCGGCCAAGGGCCGAGGAAGTTCAGCGCGCCGAGATCACCGAGTCGCCGGATCGCCCGGTCGGCGTTCTCTCCGGCGAAAAGCTGCCGAAGCTCGGCCAGCACCCGGGCGCCCGAGAGGGCCGTGATCCCGGCGACGGCCGCACGGGCCCAACCTTCCGTCGCCGGCTCCATCGTCAGATCGAACCGGACCTCGGTGCGCACCGCGCGGAAGATCCGGGTCGGGTCGTCGATGAAGCTCGCCGCGTGCAACACGCGCACGGCGCCGTCCTTGAGATCTCTCAGCCCGCCGTGCCGGTCGATCAGCGGTCCGAAGCCATCGCCGACGATCGCCAGCGCCAGCGTGTTCACCGTGAAGTCGCGCCGCGCCAGGTCGTCGTCCAGCGAACCGGGGGCGACGTCCGGCAGTGCCGCGGGGCGGGCGTAGCGCTCGCTGCGCGCCGTGACGAGGTCGATGTAGACGCCCTCGGTGCGCCACGTCGCCGTGCCGAAGCGCGGGTGCAGCTTCATGGCGCCGCCTGCCGCGGCGCGGACCGCCCGGGCAAGCGCGACGGCGTCGCCCACCGCGACGATGTCGAGGTCGGCGCCGATCTCGCGGCCGAGAATCAGGTTGCGCGGCACGCCGCCGACGAAGTAGACGGGCGTTGCCAGCGCTGCGGCGATCCGGCCGATCGTTCGGACGGCCGCCAGCGCCGGAGCGCCGAGCGCGTGCGCCAGGGGGAGATCGACATTGCCGGGGACGTCGGCCGCCGCTGGGTCGACCGATGTCCGGCCGGCCACACGTCCGGCGTGCGGTCCGTCCGAACGATCGGCCGGGGTTCCGCTCATCGCGCCGGGGCGTCGGCCCGCAGGATCGTCGCCGTGGCTTCGGTCGTTTCGGCTGCCGGTCTTGCGGACCGCACCGTCGCCGCCGGCCGTTCAGCCGCCTGCCGCGCCAGGGCCGCGCATTGTCGGGCGCGCGCCGCCGCGTCGCCGACATGCGCGGCCGGATCGGCGACGAGCGCCCGCACGGCGTCGGGCGTGAGCCACGCGGTGATCGCTTCGTCGCCGGCCAGCAGGGGCGGGCAGTGGGTTGGCCCCGCCGGCGGCGACGACCGCCCACGCTTCGACGCTGTGCTGCCGGATCCGCTCGTGCAGCACCTGGCGGTCGGCGCCGAGGCCGGCGGCGGCGATGAGCACGCGCTCGCCGGCCACGAACGGGCCGAAGCGCGCCAGGTTGGCACTGACGCTCGCCGCGTCGACGGCCAGCCGCTCGATCAGCCTGAGCGTGCGCGCGACGATTTCATCGGCCAATAGGAAAGCGTCGGGCAGGAGCAGCCGCCGGTTCGCCGAGTCGTCGAGCGTTCGCTCGAGGAGGCAGTTTGCGGCGTTGTGCCACGCCACCTGCGGCAGAACGGCCAGCTGACGGGCGAGGGAGTCCACGTTCTCGGCGTTGATCGGGTTGCGCTTCCACGGCATGGCGCTCGATCCGACCTGCCCGGCTGCGAAGCCCTCGGACCACTCGCCGAACGGCGGGCTCTGCAGGATCCGGATGTCGAACGCCAGCTGCGCGGCCGTCGCGGCGAGGCCGGCCAGCGCGTTGAGCACGCGCCAATCGCCCTTGCGGCTGTAGACCTGCGAGGTCACGAGGGCCGGTGTCAGCCCGAGACGGGCGCACGCGTCACGCTCGAGGTCGGCCGGCGTGGCGGCGTGGCCCTCGAGGAGCGCCGCGTAGCTGGCGGACGTGCCGACCGCGCCCTTGAAGCCCTTCGTGCGCAGTCCGGCGCGCGCGTCGTCCACGGCGGCCAGGTCATCGACGAAGTCCTGCAGCGCGAACGCCAGGCGGTAGCCGACGGTCGTCGGGGCGGCCGGCTGGAGGTGCGTCCAGCCCAGGCAGACCGTGTCCGCCGTCTCCTCGGTGCGGGCGGCAAGCGTGGACACGACGCGCGCCAGGCCGGCCCGCACGATGTCGAGACCGCCCTGCAAGCGAAGAACGTCGACGTTGTCCGTGATATCGGCGCTCGTCGCACCGAGGTGCAGGATTCCGCCCGCCGGGCCGATCTGTTCGGCCCAGGTCAGGATCTCGGCCATGACGTCGTGCTGTGTCGTCGCCTCGTGCACCGCGGCGCGCGCAATGTCGATGTCGTCGACCGTCCGGCGCAATGCGCCGACGCTGGCTTCCGGCACGAGGCCGGCCGCCGCCTCCGCTTCGGCCAGCGCCAGCCAGACGCGGCGCATGAGGCGACGCTTGTGCGCCTCGCTCCACAGCCGACGCATCGGCTCCGAGCCGTACCGCCACCCGAGCGCGCTTTGGAAGGTGTCGTGGTCGATCATTTACTCGCCTTCGGCGGGCGGCAGAAGGGCAGTGCGATGGGCGGCGGTGCGGCGGAGTCGGACCGGCATTGTAGCGGACGCACCGTCGGCCGCCAGCGCCGCGGCCAGCACCCGGCCCGCGATCGGCGCCGCCGCCCGGATGCCCTCGCCGCCGTGCACCACGAGCACCGCCACCGCCACACGCGGCGCTTCGGCCGGCGCGAAGCCGATGAACCAGGCGTGCGGCAGGCCGTCGGCCGCCTGCGCCGTGCCGGTCTTGCCGCCGACGCGCGGCCCGCCCGCCAGCTGCGCCGTGCCGACATACCCGACCTCGGCCGCCGTGATCATCGCCCGGCGGACGTCGCCGGCCACGCTCGCGCCCATCGCCCGCCGCCACGTACCGCGCTCGTCGCCGATCGACCGCCACCGCACGCCGGGTACGTCGGCCAGCAGATAGGGGGTTGGAATGCGTCCGTCGCCCGCGGCCGCGGCGGCCACGAGCGCCATGTGGAGCGGTGTCGCCAGCACTTCCCCTTGGCCGAAGGCCGCGCTGACGAGCTCGGGCAGCGGCATCGCGCCGTCGTTCGAGATCTGCCCGGCCGCCGTCGGCAGCGGGAACGGCGGCGCAGCGTCGATGCCGAACGCCCGTGCCTGGCGCTCGAACGCCGTGCGGCCCACGTCCCGGCCGAGGCGGGCGAAGGTCAGGTTGCAGCTGTAGGCGAACGCGTGGGCGATGTCGAAGCGCTCCACGCCGTCCGGCTCGTTCGCGCAGCGCACCGCGTAGCCTTCGAACATCTCCACCGCGCCGCCGCCGTCGGCAACGACGGCGTCGAGACGCGTGGCGCCGGCGGCGAGCGCCGCGGCCAGCGTGATCGTCTTGAACGTCGAGCCGGGCGGGTAGCGCCCTTGGGTGGCACGGTTGAACAGCGGCGATGAGGCCTCGTTTGGCAGCGACAGCCCGTCGTCGAGCGCGGCCGGATCGAACGTCGGCTGGCTGACGAGCGCCCGAACGGCGCCGTCGGCGACGTCCAGGACGACGACGGCGCCCTCGCGTCCGGCCAGCGCGTCCGCGGCCGTGGCCTGCAGCGCGGCATCGAGCGTGAGCACGACGTCGTGGCCGACCTGCGGACGGCCGAGGACCCGCGTCGCCAGCACTTGACCGATGGTGCTCCCGAGATCGCCGCGCAGCGCCGCGTCGTACGCCGCCTCGGCGCCGCCGGCCCCGTACGACGCGCCGCTGACGCTGCCGGCGCCGTAGCGCCACGTCTGGTAGCCCGTGACCGGAGCCGCAGCGGGCTCGGGGTAGACACGCGACGGGATGCCGTCGGCGTCGAAGCGCGTGACGGCCAGCTCGGTGCCGGCGCGGTCGAGCAAGCGGCCGCGCCGAATCTGCTGGTCGAACGCGATCCGCCGCGGGTTGTCCGGCCGCGCCGCGAGCCCCTCGGCGCGCACGAAGCCCCAGTAGGCCGTCGCGAAACCCTGCAACGCCAGCAAGCCGAGGACGAGCGCGGCCAGCCGCGCCACGCCGATCGCGAACGGGTCGCGCACGGGCGTCACGCCAGCCCGCCTTCCGGCACGGAGGACGGTCGGCTGATCCGCAGCAGGAGGCCGGCGCTGACGGCGCAGATGAGGAGGGACGAGCCGCCGTACGACAGGAACGGCAGCGTGATCCCGGTGAGGGGCATGAGGCGCAGGTTCCCGCCGACGATGATCGCTTCCTGGAAGGCGAGTCCGATCGTCAGGCCCGCGGCCAGCAGGGCGTCGAACGACCGTCGTGCCCCGAGGGCGATCCGAAAGCCGCGCCAGGCCAGCACGCCGTACACCGCCAGCACCGCCGCCGCGCCCGCGACCCCGAGCTCCTCGGCCACCGCCGCATAGATGTAGTCCGTGTGCACCGCCGGGACGATGCCGGGCTGGCCGCGCCCGATGCCGGTGCCGACGATGCCGCCCGACGCGATCGCCACGAGCCCTTGCACGAGCTGGTAGCCGGCGTCCTGGCTGGCGGACCACGGGTCGAGCCAGATGGCGGCCCGCGTCGCGACGATCTCGGCGTGGCCGTGCAGGTAGACCGCTCCGCCTGCAAACGCCGCCAGCGCCACGGCGACGACGTCGGCGCGCAGCGTCGCCAGGTAGAGCATGCCGAGCGTGATCGCAAAGAGGAGGAGCGCCGCGCCGAGGTCGCGCTGGACGACGAGCATCAGGAGGGACAGCCCGAGCATGACCGCCAGCGGCGCCAGATAGGGCACCGGCGGCAGGCGCCAGCGCCCGATCCGCGGCCCGGCCTCGCTGAGGAGCTCCCGTCGATCGTCGATGTAGCCGGCCAGGAAGACGATCAGGACGAGCTTCATCACCTCGGACGGCTGGAATCCGAGGCTGCCGACGCCCAGCCAGAGGCGCGGCGCGTCGGCGACGGCGCCCTCGGCCGAGCGGCCGAAGAGCAGCGTGACGCCGACGAGCGCGATGCCGGCGCTCGCGAGGCTGTAGCGATAGCGCTGCAGGACGCGCGTCTCGATCGGCCCGAGCGCCACCACCGCGACGGCGGCAACGGCGAGGAGCTGCCAGCGCAGCTCGGCGGCCGCGAAATCGGGCGCCAGCCGCCTCACGAGGGCCAAGCTCAGGCCGCCGAACAGCGCCATGATCGGGACGATGAACGGATCGGCGTCGGGTGCGCGCCAGCACAGCGCCACGTGAAGCGCGGCGTAGGCCGCCAGGACGGCGGCCGCCGCGCCGAGCGCCGAGGGCGCCACGCGGCCGTCGCGCACGAGCGCCGGCGCGGCCGCCGCAGCCAGTGCCACGATGGCGGCGACGGCCAGCAGCGCGCCTTCCAGCGGCCGCCAGCCGCGGACCCGGGGCGTCACGCGGTCTCGTCGGGGCAGACGAGGCGGAGCCGGACGGCGCCGAGGCCGACGGTGTCGCCGCTGCGCAGCACGAACGGCATGCCGGCGCCCAGGCGCGTTCGGTTGACCTCCACCCCGTTCCGGCTGCCGAGGTCCTCGATCCACCACCCGCCGTCGCGGCGCGCGAGGAGCGCGTGCCGGCCGGAGATCGTCGGGTCGGCCAGGACGACGTCGTTGTCGATGTCGCGACCGATGCGGACGATCGGGCCGATGCCGAACTGGGTGCCCGGCATCCGGTCGCTCGCGCCGCCCTCGAGGACGATCAGCCGCGCCGCGTGCACGCCCCGCGCCGCCGGTGCCGCACGGCGCGCGTGGCGCAGCTCGCGCCACGCGGCATAGCCGGCGAGCCCGATGAATGCGTACAGGCCGATGAGCACGAGCGCCCGTGCAAAGAGGAGCTCGGCCTCGATGGGCGTCATGGTGTCGCGACGGGGGTCAGGACGGCTCGGCGGCGACGGTGAGGTGCTCGCCACCGAGCGCGAGCACGTCGCCCGGCCGGAGCAGGCCGGTGGTCACGGCGCGGCCGTTCACCGAAGTGCCGTGCGTGCTCGCCAAATCCTCGACGAGCCAGACGCCGCCGCGTGGGACGAGGCGCGCGTGGTGGCGTGAGACCGTGGCGGTCGCCAGGATGATGTCGTTGTCCAGCGCGCGTCCGAGCGTGACGACGGCTTCGGCGTCGGTGGGCAGCACGAGCCGGCGGCCGCGCCAGACGAGCGCCATCGGCAGCGGGCCGCCGGTCATGGCCGGCCCGAGCACCAACGGGGTCGTCGTGCCGGCACCCTCGCCGGTGAACGCGGTGCGGTCGATGACATCGGCTTCGAAACGGATGCGGTGTGCCGGCAGCGACGGATCCTCCAGGAGCACGACACGCACCCGCCCGAGAAACCGATAGTTGCTGGCCTGGGCGTGGGCGACGGCGCTGGCCGCCAACTCGTCCGCCAGCGCCTGCTGAAAGGCGCTGAACGATTGCAGCGCGCGCGGCGAAAGGTAGACCCGGAAAGCGTTCGGGGCGTACCGCGTCGCGCTGCCGAGCGTCAGGTGGCTGTCGATGTAGGCCGACAGCTGGCGCGCGATATCGACGGGCTGGAGGCGCGCGCCGAGCCACGCGCCGAGACGACCCTCGAGCATGCCGCGGACAAAGGTCTCGAAACGCGCGACGGGCGCCATGCCGCCATTATACCGCGCCTGCCGTGACGCGGCGCAGCGACGTGCCCGTCGTTGACAGCACCGCGCGCTCCGCTAAGCTTGCGCCGATGTCGACGCTAGAACCCGTAGCCGGCGACGGTCCGGGCTGCATTCGCACCCTGGCGATCTTCGCACTGGTTGCGTCGCCGGTCTACCTGTTGCTGCGCGTCGTCGTGCGCTCGGCACGCCAGATGTATGGCTTCGAAGAGGTGCCGGACGAGCCGCCGCTCGTGATCTGTCAAAGCTGCCACAACACGGTGCTGGAGGCCGGTTGGACGCACTGTCCGTATTGCGGCACCGCGCTCCCGGTGCCGGAGCCCGGGCAATACGCCACGGCGCCAACGGTCTCCGACGTCCCGACAGACGCCCCGACAGACGTCCCAACAGAACTCCCGACAGACGGACAAGCGTCGCTGCGGACGACGCGCTGAATGGACTATAATCGGCCACCGTGACGGAAGACCCTTTGCCCAGCCCCTCACCAGACGCCGTGCCCGACCTGCTCGGAGTCCCGCCGCCATCCGGCGGCGATGGTTTCGAGCCTGTCGATGGCGTCCAGTCGACGGCCGAAGGCCCTGTCGCGCCGTCATTGGGCCGCCGCGTCGGGCGCGCGGTCACGGTGCTCGTTCGGGACATCGTCGAGGCTGTCGTGCTGGCGGGCGTGCTGTTCTTCGTCCTCCAGTTCGCGCTGCAGAGCACGATCGTCGAGGGGACGAGCATGGAACCCAACTTCTTCGACGACGAGTGGGTCATGGTGAACAAGCTGGCCTACCGCTTCGGTGAACCGCATCGCGGCGACGTGATCGTGTTTCACGCGCCGGACGGACCTAAAAAGGACTACATCAAGCGCATCATCGCCGTCGGCGGTGAGACCGTGCAGCTCAGCGCCGGTGAGGTCTTCGTCGACGGTGTGCCGATCGACGAACCGTGGCTGCCGGCGGCAGACACCACGGCGTTCGGCCCGTACGAAGTGCCGGACGGCCAGCTGTTCGTCCTGGGCGACAACCGCGCGGCATCGAGCGACTCCCGGCTGTGGCCCGTGCCCGGCCTCGACGCTGAGCGGGTCGTCGGCAAGGTCTGGCTCAGCGTTTGGCCGCGTCGCGCCTGGGGCATCGTGCCGTCCGATGCGCCGCCCGCCGGGCGACGCGAACGTTGACCGTCCGTTAGGCGCGCCTCCCTTGCGATGGACGGTGCTCGGTGCCAGCGCGGTGCGCCCGAACCCCGGCGCCGCCTGCGCAGGCTACCTCCTCGAAGCCGACGGCGCGCGCCACCTCGTGGACTGCGGGCCGGGCGTCGTCGCACAGCTCCTCACCCATGTGCGGCTGGGCGACCTCGACAGCGTGCTGGTCTCGCACGGCCACCCTGACCACTGTCTCGAACTCGTCATGCTGCGCCAGGCGCTGCGATACGGACCGGACGGACATCGTGACGCCGGGCTGCCGATCCACCTCGCCCCGGGCATGCACGCGCAGCTCGACACGCTCGGCTCGGCATTCGTCGACGACGCGGCGACCGGTCCGATCGCGGACTACTGGTCGCCGGTCATCGAACGCCGGACATTCGATCCGGCGGCCGTGCTCGAGCTGACGGGCGTGGCCGTGACGTTTGCGCCGACGTCGCACTACGTGCCGTGCTGGGCGATGCGCTTCACGGACCGCCGTGGCCGGTCGATCGTGTATGGTGCCGACGGGGGGCCGTCGGACGCGGTGACGGCGCTGGCCGATGGCGCCGATCTCCTGATCCTTGAGTGCACGTTCCCGACGCGGCGCGGCCGGGAGGATGACCTCGGACACCTTGCGCCGGAGGAGGCGGGTCGGCTCGCGGCGCGCGCGGGCGTGCGCCGTCTGGTGCTCACGCACATGTTCGCTACCGACGACCGCGAAGCGATGCGCCGGGCAGCTGCGGCGGCGTGCACTGTCCCGGTGGATCTCGCGCGCGAGGGCGACGCATGGACGGTCTGAACGACGACCTGCCCATCTTCACGCGCGGCCAACTTGCGCGCCATGACGGCGACCGGGCCCCGGCGTACGTGGCGTGCGGCGGCCTGGTCTACGACGTGAGCGCCAGCAGCCATTGGCCGCGCGGCCTGCACCGCTCGCTGCACTGGGCCGGCCAGGACTTGACGGCGGAACTGGCGGACGCGCCGCACGGCATCGAGTCGGTGATGCGGATGCCGTGCGTCGGCCGGCTGGCGGACGCGCCGGGGCGCTGAGTCCGCCCAGGGCCCCCGAGTCCGCACAGCACGATCATGGGTTCGGCCGTGGGGCCAGTGTCGGCTCGGCCGGCGACGGATCCTTGGGTGGGATCCGCGTCGGCGCGGACGGCGGGACGAAGGGCTGCGGCTCGGGCTGCCGCCCACCGATGCCCGGTCCGCCGGAGGCGCCGCCGCCGCTTGCGCCGACACCGGGCACGGGTTGCGCGGGGCCACCCGGCGTCGGTTCGTACTGCGGCGGCGGCGGGGTGTACCACGTCGTCGGATAGGGCAGCGGCGCGAGGGTCGGCGGCAACCCGGGACCCTTCGTTGGCCACATCGGCACGCCGCCGCCGGACGGGACGGTCCGGGTCGGCAGCGGCTCCGGCCAGCCGCTCCCCGGCTTGACGGGGTAGGGCGGCGGCCATGCGCCCTGGGTGTACGGCTTGCTCGGGAAGCGCGCCAGATACAGCAACCGACCGGCGAAGATCGCGTCTGATGCGAGGCAGTTCGCGCGCATGAGCGTGGCGACGTCGACGGTGCTCCGCTGCGCCAGGAGCGAGAGCGTGTCGCCGGGTTGCACGGTGTACTCGACCCACCCCGGCGGCCGACCGCAGTCGGCGGCGCCGACCGGGACCGCGCGAGGCGGCAGGCCGTCCGAGCCGTACGGCGCCTCGAACGACACGCCCTCGCGCGCCAGTGCGGGTGCAATGACCAGCGCGATCGCCGTCGGACCGGGTGTCGGCCGTTCGGTGACGGACCACGCCACGGCCTTGCCCACCGCGACGGGCGGCTCGCCGATCGACCACGTCGTCCGATAGTCGCCGATCGGCCACGGCTCGCCGCCCTGGGCGATCATCGGGACGTTGTCGCGCCCGGCGTCCGTATACGGTCGTGCGCTCTCGAACAGCGTCGCGCCGCGCGCGTCCGTCGTCTTCACGCGGACCGTCGTGTTCGCCATGCCCGCATAGTCGAAGCCGGCATACACCAGGATCGTGCGGCCATCGAAGATGTCCGACGGCACGCCGTCGGGCGCGGCCGCCACGTTGTAGCGGGCGACCGTCGGCGGCGTGTCGCCGGCCGCGCCGGCGGAACCGAACGGCGGGGCGACGACCATGACCGGCGCCAGTGCGCCAACGCTGCCGCTGGCGGTCTCGCCGCCGGCATCGACGGTCGCGACCCCGACGGGATCCCACTTCAGGCGGCGGACATCGAGCTGGAGGAGTTCGAGCGCCACGCCGGCCGCAAAGCGCGGTTGCGTCGGCAGCGCCAGCGTGATGGTCACGGGCACGGACAGCACGCGATCGCCCGGCGCGAGATCCACGACCGCCAGGGGCAGTCGGCCCGGCGGCGCCGGCACCGGGAACGCCTTTTCGTCGGGCAGGCACGTCACGCGCAGGGCCGCCGGGGCGTCGAGCGCACCGGCCGGGACCGCCGCCTCGGTGCGGCCGCATCCGGGCGCCACACCGCCGAGCTCGGGTACGATGTAGGTCGGCGCATCCGCCGCCAAGAGCGGCACGAGGCCGAAGTCGAAGCCGGCCTCGCCGACGTTCGCGGAACGGCTGGCGATCACGTGCGTGTCGCTCGGGCCGAATGCCACCGTCATGTCCCCGGCCGGGACGCCGTCGAAGCGGAACGTCCCGCTGGCGCCGGTGAGCGTCCGCCGTCCGGTCTCGACGAGCTGGACCTGGACATCCGGGACAGGCAACCCGGTCGCACTGTCGATCAAGCGGCCGGCGACGACGCCGCGGCCCGGCTCGTGCGGTGCAGCGGCGCGGTCGGCGGCTTGGGTGTCCGCCCCCTGACCGCGCGGCGTTCGTTGCGCGGCCGCCCCGGCACCTTGCCCGGCGACGACGGCCGGACCGATCGCGTCATTGTCCGCGCCGGGCGCGGGGCGGCACGCCGCCGCGGCGGCGAGGATGGCGGTGATCGCGGCAAGGCGCATCGACAGGATGACCGCGTGTCGAGCGGGCGACACGCTTGGCGTGGGCGTGGTTCGGGTGCTGGACGGCGAGCGCCGGCTGAACGGGGACTGCGGCCGCCGGCTGGAGGTCGTCATCGTTCTTTCTCCTTGGCCGCCTTAACGAGAAGATTACCAGTGCAGGATAGCATGCGCAGCGGTCGGCGTCCAGAGGCAAAGCGTGAAACTCTCATCCACCGCTCAGCCGCACCCGGTATCGCGGGCTCGGTGGAAGCGTTACAATTCCCGTCACAGCTTACGACCCGTAAGAGTTCCCGCCAGAGCGTTCCCGCAAGAGACCATCCCGCGCCCCGCCGCCTGGCGCAGCGCCATCCGCAAGGACCCGGCCCCATGACGTGCCCCGATCGAACGGATCGACTGCCCGCCTTCAAGCTCGACCGCCGCGGCCTCGCCCGTGTCTTCGGCGAGCTCGAGGCGGAGGTCATGGCGGCGGTTTGGGACCTGCAGGCCTGCACCGTGGCCGACGTCTGCGGGCGGCTCGGTGACGGCGCGAACTACAAGACCGTGATGACGGTCATGAATCGCCTCGTCGAAAAAGGCGTCCTCGTGCGGCGCCGTGCGTCGCGGGCGTTCACGTACGCCGCGGCCGAGAGCCGCTCGTCGTTCGTGAACCGGGTTTCGTGGCACGTGGCCGAGGGTTTGGTGGAGGAGTACGGCGCACTCGCTGTGGCCCAGTTCGTCGACGTCCTCGACACCGTCGACCCGGCGCTATTGCGTCAGCTGACCGCGCTCATCCAGGCGCGCACGGACGCGGCGGCCGCTGACGGCGTTGGCGAATCGGTCGACGATGCCGTGGAGCGCGGCGACGTCGAGGAGGTCCGGTGATGCGCCTTCGCCGCCTGACCGCCGACCTGCCGCTCGTCATCCTCCTCGCCGTGACGCTGGCGCTCAGCGCCGGCCTGCTGGCGTTCGTCGCCCGCTACAGCTGGTCCGTCGATCCGTTCGTCGCGTGCGAGACCTGGTTCTCGACCGCCGTCGCCCGCCTGTCGACCGTCGGGGTGCTGCTGCCGTCCGGTGTCCTCGCTGCCGCCGCCATCGCCGCGGTGCTGGCGTTGGCGCATCAGCTTGTCGTCACGCGGCGCATGCTCGGCAAGGTGCTCGGGGCGCGCATCGGGTTGACGCCATCGATCGCGACGCTGGCCGAGGGTGTCGGGCTGGCCGGTCGGATCGACCTCGTCGCCGACCCGCACGCCTTCACGTTCTGCCATGGCTTGATCCGGCCGCGCGTCTGTGTGACGACCGGCCTCGCGCAGCTTCTCGCCCCCGCGGAGTTGGCGGCCGTGCTGCGCCACGAGCGCCATCACGTCCGGTTCCACGATCCGCTGAAGATCCTCGTCGGCCGCACGCTGGCCAGCGGGCTCTTCTTCCTGCCGCTGGCCGGGCTGCTCCGCAACGGCTTCCTGGCCGGCAAGGAGCTCTGCGCCGACGCGGACGCGAACACGGATCCCAACGACCTCTCGCTGGCCCGCGCCCTCGTCAAGCTCCTCGGCGCGGATCGACCGGTCTGGCCGGCCGGCGTGCTGGCGATTGGCGCGCTTTCGCCGACCGAGGCACGCTTGCAGCAGCTCATCGAGCCGACGCGCTCGCCGCGGACCTTGCCGTCGCCAATGGACTGGATCGTCAGCGCGGCGCTCGTCGCCGGACTGTTCGGCTTCAGCTTCGGCGCGGCGGCCGCCCGCCAAACGCCCACCGTCGAGTCCGCCTGCGCCCCGGCGCTGGCGTTCGATCCCGGCCTCGTCGCGCAAGGGGCGGCGAAGCGATAAGGCGCGGCGCACCGGCGCCGAGTCCTGCCGCGCCGCTCGCTGCGCGGCGTCTTGACAGCATCCGCACACCCGTCGGACAATTGGTCTTACGTCGGGTAAGAGTTGGGAAGGCACAACGCGTGATCATGACACTTGGTTCGTTCTTGGCGTCGCGTCGCGGCGCGATCCGGTTGGGCACGATTGCCGTGCTGGCGCTGGCGGCCACGCCTGCAATCGCCGGTTGCGGCAATGGCGGCGCACCGGTCGATGACGGTCGGAGCGGTCCGTTGGGAACGCTGACCGCAGTGGCCCTCGGTACCGTGCCGGCCGACGACGCTGCGGCGCCGACCGCGGCGGCCGGTATCGCCGTCACGGACACCGTGCCGTCCGACACGGCCGCGCTGGCCACCACCGGCGCATCGGCGCCGCCCAGCCCCGACGACTACGCGGCAACGCTCGTGGCCGAGAGCAATGAGGGCGTGCCCCTGCCACCGATGCCGACGCCGGGCGTCGATGAGCTGATCGTCGACGGTGCGAACGCCGCGCAGCCGGGCGGGCAGTCGCCGGAGAGCGCCGAGGAGCAGGCAAGGACGGTTCGCCAGACCGCGGAGGCCAAGAGCCAGATCGCCAACGTGGACGAGCTCGTCTCCGGGATGCCGCCGCTGGCCACGTTCACGCCCCAGCCCAAGGCGCCATCGATCGGCGGGTCGTTGCTCTTCGTGCGCGGCGGGGACTTCTACCAGGCCGCCGCCGATGGCAGCAACACCCGCAAGCTGGCGCTCGAGAACAGCTCGATGCCGTCGGTCTGGTCGCCGCCGGATGACCCGGGCCGCGCCTGGCCGTCCGACGACGGCAAGCGGGTCGCCTTCCTGGCCGGCAACGAGGCCGGGCTGTGGATCATGGACACGGACGGCAAGAACGGTCGCCAGGCGCACGCGAACACGCTGCCCAACGAGGTCCACAAGGTTACGATCGGCGGGTTCGAGCAAGACGTGAAGCTCCGGCCGGGCAGCGACTACACGCTCGTCCTGTCGCCCGGCGGCGCGTCGCCCATCGGCGTGCTGGTGGACAACAACGACTACCACAAGCATGGCGAGGCGCGGGTCCGAATCGTGCACGCCGCGCGCGGTTTGGCCGACACCGTCCTGCTGCCGGTCGTGAACGGCGATCCGCTGAACCGCGCGGCCTACGGCCGGGCGAGCGGCGAGAACGCGTTCGCCGCGCCCGGCCCGCTGAAGCTCGAGGTGCGCGCCCAGAGCGGCGGGTCGCTGGCGACGTTCGACGACCTCACCGTGGCGGACCGCGAGGTCAAGACGCTGTTCGTGTACGGCGAAAAGAACGCGATCAAGGTTCACGGCGTCACGTACGAGTCCGGCACGCGACCCGGCGCCGGCAAGGCGCGCGTGCGGATCTTCAATGCCTCCGCCACCCCGGTCGATCTCGTCATCGACGGGCAGCCGACGGTGGTTCGCGGCGTGGCCGAAGGCCAGCTGAGTCCGTATGCTGAGGCGCAGGGCACGATGGCCGAGGGCGAGCTCGAGGACATGCGGATCGATATCTATGGGCTGCGCGCCGGTGAGGTGCCCATCGTCTGGTCGCCGGACGGCAAGCAGGTGGCCTTCCTGTCCGGCGAAACCGGTCAACACGACCTCTGGGTGGCCGGCATCGACGGCAAGGCGCGCCAGCTGACGAACGACGTGAGCCGCGAGATCAACCCGCTGTGGTCCCCCGACAGCAAGCACTTGCTCTGGCAGTCGCTGGACACCGCCAACCAAACGCTTGCGCTCGTCGTCCAGCCAGCTGCCGGCGGCGCGGCGTCCGTCGTCGACACGGCGCCGATCCGGGCCGCGGAGCGCGTTCCGGCGGACAAGCAGGTGACGTTCGCCGAGACGCTCGGCTGGGCGGACGCGGGCACGGTGTACTTCGCCCCGCGGACCGAGCTCGTGACGCGCGGGATCTGGACGTACGGGCTGGCCACCAAGAAGGTCGCGCAGGTCTACGACGGCGCGCTGAACGGCCTGACGTGGTCCGAGGCCGCCAACGCCTGGGCGTTCCACGGGGCCGCCGAGGTCTGGGTGGCCGGGCAGGCGGATGCCGGCGGCGTCTTCATCGTCGACCGGGCCGGCAAGGTGACGCGCCTGGTCGAGCGGAACGCGTTCTTCCCGCAGTGGTCGCCGGACGGGAAGTCGATCCTGTTCGGCGAGGGCCTGCCGATGGACGGCACCGGCTGGCGGATGAACGTCATCGGCCGCGACGGCAAGGGGCAGCGGGCGTTGACGGAGAAGCTGCCGCTCATGCAGACCTCGCCGCCCGTCCCGGGCCCGAACTTCAAGGTGACGTGGTCGCGCGACGGGAAGACCGTGGTGTTCTCGCGCGTCGGCAAGGACTACGGCCTCAAGGACCGCGTTGGCGTCGTCGGCGCACTGCCGGCGGCCGGTGACGACATCGAAAACCTGTACGCCGTGCCGATCGACGGGCGAACGCCGCCCGTCCAGCTGACCGACCTGACGAAGGCGTTCTACCTGAACGAGGCCGCACCGTCGCCGGACGGCCGGGCGTACGCCTTCATCGGCTTCACGTACTTGGATCGCTCCCAGCGACTGCTCGTCATACCGAACGGCGGAGGCAAGCCGGTGTCGATCGACACGCCGGTCCGCTGGTTCCAGTGGGTTCCCTAGCCGCGCCGGGACGTCCGGCCGGCTATCGACCGATCGCCCGTGCCGTGGAGGCCTCGGGCTCCCATCCGATTCGCACCTTCCGCACCCATTGTCATCCAAGGAGAACGTCCGCATGAGCAACAACAACGTGACCGTGAAGATCGACTCGCGGGTCTTCTACGGCCTGGTGGCCATCCTGGCCGTGGCGGGCATCTTCGCCATCGGCATGTACCTCGGCGGTGCGATCGGCGGCAAGCCGACGGCACAGCAGGCGACGGACCTCAACTCGCCGCCGCCGGTCGGCCAGGTCGTCGATCCGGTCAGTCAGGGCGCAGTGCCGACGGCCGATCCGCTGGCCGCCGCCGCCGTGAACCCGGCCGCGCAGACCGCCGTCCAGCCGGTGTCCGTCGAGGAAGCCCCGGTCGGCGCGAGCGAGCCGCGCATCTGGATCGACGAGCCGTCGGAGACGGCCTGGACCGTCGACATGGGCACGATTCCCGGTGACAAGGCCACCGAGAAGGACTTCACGATCCGCAACATCGGCACCGCGCTCCTCGTGATCGAGGACGCCTCGGCCAGCTGCGGCTGCACGGCCGCCCACGTCGGCAAGAAGGAGCTCGCGCCGGGCGAGACGTCGCAGGTCCGGGTGAGCTACGACCCGCGCGTGAACTCCGAGCAGGGCAAGTTCGTCCAGAAGCAGGTCCGCATCAAGTCCAACGACCCCAAGACGCCGCTCGTGGAGTTCACGATCCAGGCCGACGTCGCCGCGCAATAGCGCACACCTCCATCGAGGTGCCGCCGGCCGCAGCGCGATCTGCGGGCCGGCGGCACCTCGATCGCCCGGCTGCACGCGCTCGCATCCAGCGGCGCGCCGACATACCCGCCCATCTGCCGCCCAAGCGCCCCCCCCCGCAGCGGCAATCCCGCCCTCCGCGCCCTCGAGTCAAAGGATCCCCTCCCATGTCCCAGAACCGAAACCGATCCCGCGCCGCATACGGCGGCCCTGAGGACGAGAAGGAAGTCGTCGTCACCCTCGACCGCCGCCTTCTCATCGGCGTTGCGGTCGTCGCCGTCTTCGGCGTCGCTCTCGCTGCCGGCATGCTGGCGAACCGCCGCGGCGGTTCGCAGGCCGTGACGTCCGCGACGGGCGGCGTCGCACCGCAAGCGACGGGATTGCCGTTGGGCGTCGGCGACGCGGCGGCGCGTGCTCAGGCCGTCGCCCTCGGACTGCCGACCTCGGTGCAGATCGTCGAAACGATCGTCGAGCAGACCACCCCGACCACGGGCGACCTGGCGGGCGCGCCGCAAGAGGTTCAGGATGCGGTCGACCTGTTGGGCGAGGGGAATTCGGTCGACCTCCCGATCGACGAGATCTCGCCAAAGGCGCGTGAGAACGCGGAGAAGTGGACCCCCGACGTCCTCGCCGAGAGCATCGAGGACCCCAACCTGGCCGAGCCGTACCGCCCGTACAAGGTCGAGGACTACACCGAGCCGGTCCCGGGCGGGCCGAAGCTGGCGGTGAAGGACCTGAACAAGCTGTGGAGCTACAACTTCGGCGACGTCGACAAGAACACCAAGGTGTCACGCGACTTCGTCGTGAAGAACGTCGGCGACGCGGACCTCATCATCAGCCGGGTCTACACCGGCTGCGGCTGCACGACGACGAAGATCGGCGACATCCCGATCGACGGGGCGGGCAACCTGCCCTCGCCGCTCACCTTGAAGCCTTGGCAAGAGATCCCGTTCACCGTCGAGTTCGACGCGCGCCTTTCGCAGGAGGGGCCGGTCGCGCTGGCCAAGTTCATCCAGATCTTCTCGAACGATCCGACGAAGGCCGTCTTCGACGACGCCGCGCCGGAGCTCACGCACGAGACGCGCTTCCGGATCGTCGTCCGCCCGTTGCCGGCCGGCCAGCTCGTGACGCCGTCCGACGACGCGAAGAAGGCGACGGCGGAAGCGGCCAAGTAAGCGCGGCGTCGGCGCAGCGCAGGGACGGCTCAGCGGGCGCCCGACCGCGCCCGACCGCGCGCGCCCGCGGCCCCACAAGTCCGATTGGCGGCGGGATCGCAATCGCCCGACGTGTATGGGCGGGAGGTTCAGATGGCACGTACGAACGAAACGACAGCGGCGGCCGGCACGCGCCGGCCCCGCCTTGGCATGATCCTCGCCTGGACCGCGCTCGTCGCGGCGGCGCTCGGCGGCGGCATCGGCGTGAGCTACTGGCGGGCGAACGGCGGTGCGCTCGGCGGGCCGGCACCGACCGGGGGCGACGTGGCGGCCGAAGTGAACGGCGTGCCGCTGACGACGCGCGACGTCGACATCGAGTTCGCCGTCCAGAAGGACTTGCAGCTCAAGCTCTCCGGCAAGGTGCTCGACGCCTCGCCCTCCGCCGAGGCGGGCTTCCGGCGCGACTTGACCGACCGGCTGATCGACCGCTGGCTCGTCGTCGACGCGGCCACGAAGGCGAACATCGTGGTCGACGACGCCGCCGTCGCTGCGATCGTCGTGACGGCCGATCAGCGCTTCGGACTCCCGGCGGGCACGGTGCGCCAGGCCATCCTCGGCAGCCCGTTCGGCTTGACCGAAGCCGACCTGAACCGCTGGGCGCGCCAGCAGGCCCTTGTCGAGCGCTACCTGGCCAGCCCCGAGGCGCAGAACGTGCTCCAGCAGTGGACCGCCGAGCACGGCCCGGCGCAGGATCCGGTTGACCCGGTGGCGCAATCCCTCATCGCCAAGGCCGACGTCAAGCTGCACATCGACGGGCAGATCATCGCCCCGGTGCGCGAAGGGCAGCCGGCGCCGGAGTTCGAGCTTCCCGGGCCGGACGGCACGCTCCACAAGTTGTCCGACTTCAAGGGCCAGGCGGTCATGCTGAACTTCTGGGCCACGTGGTGCGCCCCGTGCCGCGCCGAGATCCCGCTCTTCGTGAACGCGTACGAGAAGAACAAGGCCGAACTCGTCGTCCTCGGCGTGAACTCGCAGGAGACGCCGGAGCTCGTGACGCCGTTCATGCAGAGCTTCAAGATCAGCTACCCGATGGTCATCGACGGCGTCGGCACGACGTCGTCCATCTACCGCGTCAAGGCGCTGCCGACGACGTTCTTCGTGGACGCCAACGGCATCGTCGTCAAGGCGGTCCGCGGCACGATTCACAATCGGCCCGAATTGAACGAGTACCTCGATCAGATCCTCGACACGCCGATCAGCGCCGCCCGAACGCTGGGCGACCGCCTGGCGTTGTCGCCGCTCCGCTGAGCCGGACGGATCGCTGAGCCGTTGGCCATCGCCCGCCGCGCCGCCGAGGCCGGGGTCGTCCTGACCGCACTCATCGTTGCGATCGGCGCCGGTTGGTGGTTGACGTCCCGCGCGCGGGACGACGACGGCCAGGCGGCACCGCTGCCGACGCCGCTGCCCCACTCGTTCCGGTACTTCAGTCCCGTTCCGACGCCGGCCCCGACGCGCGTCGGCCTGAGCCGGCGCTTCACCCCGGCCGGGCTCGAAGGCGGCCTGCCCCACGAGGTCCTGGCCGCGCTGCCCGACCCGAACACCACCGACCCACGCTATGCGATCACCGCGCTCGACGCCGTGACGGACAGCGTCGGCGGCCCACGGCTGGCGCTGGCCGGGGGCGCCACGAACGGCACGATCGACCTCGGCGAGGTCGTCGCCGGCCAGCCGGTCACCGTCCCGCTCGTCCTCGCCAACGCCGGCGACGCGCCGCTCCACCTCGCCCAGATCCACACGCCCTCCGCGGCCGTCGCGCTCGACGTTCCCGGTTCTCCCCAGGACGCCGCCGGTCGGCTGCGCGGCGGCGTGGCGATCCCGGCCGGCGACCAGCAAGCCGTGACGCTCCGCTTCGACCCGGACTTCGTGCGCGCACCGGGCGAGACCGGTCCGGTGGACATCGGTGCCCAGGCCCTGTACGTCCAGCTCTTCAGCGACGACCGTTCCGCACCGCGCATGGACGACGGCGATCCGGACAGCGGCGAGCGCCGGCTGCGCATCGTGTTCGTCCTCCGGTCGCCCGACGCGCCCGGTCGCCCCGTCGCCGACGCCGAACGACCGATTCCGCCCAACGTCCCGCGCATCTGGCTCGACGAGGGCGCGCGCTGGGGGCGCGGCGGTCGGGTCGTCGACCTCGGCCCGATCGACGGCGCTGCGCCGGGCACCGCGTTCGCAACGATCCGCAACCTCGGCGCGGTGCCGCTCACGCTGGCCGTGGAGGGACCGGCGGCCGGTACGGCCACCCTCGAGGGCGGTGTCGTCCCGCCCGGCGGATCCATGCGGCTTGCCGTCGTGCTCCCGCCGGTACGCGAGGACGATGCGTTGGCCGCGCACGGCGCCTACCGCCACAGCGTCACCCTGGCCACGAACGATCCGCTCGTGCCGACGCTTGACGTCGCGTTCATCGGACGCACAGCCCGGCGGGTGTCGCCGGGCGGGCCGTGAGGTCGATGGCGGGCGGCTTCGGGTTCCGATCCCGTGTCGAAGCGGTGCCAAGCGCATCGCATCGGCGTGCTTGCCGATCCGGTGCTGACGTGCGCCGCCGCGGACGGACCCCGCGTGCCATTGACCGCCCTTTGGCCGGTGCCTACACTGTGCCCGACTGAGCAGTGCCCATCGTCGCGGTTCCGACCCGTCCGGTGCCGATTCGTCCCGAACCGGTCAGGCCCGCGCCGAAGTCGTGACAACCGGGCATCGACCGCCATGCGGCCGAGCCTGTGACCTTGCAGCGGAGGAACGAGCGATGCGCTTGCGCTATGTCCTGGGAGCCGGGCTGATCATCGGCGCGGTCGCCGTGATCAGCATCGTCACCTTCAGCCGACAGGCCGAGGCGTACTACACCGTGGCCGAGCTCTGGGACGCCGTCGCGCCCGGATCGCCCGCCGAGGCGAGACCGTCCGCGCTTGCGGCATCGGCCGGCGAGCGGATGCGCGTGCGCGGCTACGTGGACGCCGCTTCCGTGCGGCGCGGCGACAACGGGCTGCAGCTGGCGTTCGTCCTCACGGACGAGGATCGCAATCTCAGCGTGACCTACCAGGGCCTCGTGCCCGACACGTTCGACCGGGCGGAGTCCGTGACCGTCGGCGGCACGCTCGGCGCGGACGGCGCCTTCGTCGCCGACGAGCTGTTCGTTCAGTGCCCGTCCAAGTACGAAGCGGTGCCGCCGGGCGCGACTGCGCCGGCCGGCGACGCGGACGGCGCGTTGGATGGCTGAGCTCGGTTACGGCTGCATCGCGGCCGCGTTCGGGGCGGCCGTCTACGCGGCGGTTGCGTCGGCCATCGGTGCACGGCGCGGCGCACCGGGGCTCGTCCAGAGCGGTCGGCGGGCGCTTTGGCTGTCGGCCGGCCTCAGCACGGCGGCCGTCGCCGTCCTCGAGATCAGCCTCTACCGCCACGACTTCAGCATCGCCTACGTCTGGAAGACGTCGAGCCTCACGACGCCCGGCCTCTACCTGATGACGGCGCTTTGGGGCGGCCAGGAGGGGTCGCTCCTGTTCTGGAGCTGGCTGCTCGGCGTGTTCCTGTCCATCGCCCTCGCGCGGCCGTGGCGCGCCGACGTCGGCCTGCTGCCGTGGTTCGCTGCCGTCGGCGCCGTGATCATGTCCTTCTTCCTCGGCCTCGTCGTGTTCCAGGCCAACCCGTTTGCACGGCTCGATGTCCTCCCGGCCGATGGCAACGGCCTGAACGCGCTCCTGCAGCACCCGGGCATGGCCTTCCACCCGCCCATGCTCTACCTCGGCTTCACCGGGCTCGCCGTCCCGTACGCGTTCGCCGTGGCGGCGTTGATCACGCGCCGCCTCGACGCGTCGTGGCTGTCGGCCTCGCGGCGCTGGCTGCTCGTCGCCTGGCTGTGCCTGACGATCGGCCTGGCCCTCGGCGGCCGCTGGGCATACGACGTCCTCGGCTGGGGCGGCTACTGGGGCTGGGACCCGGTCGAGAACGCCGGCCTCCTGCCGTGGCTGACGGCGACGGCCTTCCTGCACTCGATCATGGCCGAGGAACGTCGCGGCCTGTTCCGCACCTGGAACGTCGCCCTCGTCCTGCTGACGTTCTGCCTCTCCCTGATCGGCACGTTCCTCACCCGCGCCGGCCTCGTGGCCAGCGTGCACGCCTTCGCGCAAAGCGATATCGGCGACTCCTTCCTGGCGTTCACGATCCTCGTCGTCGCCGGCAGTCTGGCGCTGCTCGTGTGGCGGCTGCCGCTCCTGCGCTCCACGGTGCGCGTCGAGTCCGTCGTCAGCCGCGAGGCGGCGTTCCTCGGCAACAACCTCCTGTTCATGGGCGCCTTGTTCGCGGTCTTCTGGGGGACGACGTTCCCGATCATCAGCGAATGGGTCACCGGCCAGAAGGTGACGATCGGCCCGGCCTACTTCAACCGTCTCGTCCTGCCGATCCTCGGCGCCGCCGTGCTCCTCATGGGCATCGGCCCGCTCGTCGCGTGGCGGCGCGCGGATCCGCGAAGCGTCGGACGTCTGCTCGCCCGCCCTGCCTTCCTGTCGCTCGCCCTCGTCGCGGCGCTCGTCGCCGGAGGGGTGCGGCAGCCGACGGCGCTGGCGGGCTTCGCGGTGTCGGCGTTCGCCGGCGCGGCGACGCTGGTGGAGATCGCGCGCGGCGTTCGCGCGCGCCGGCGCCTTGGCGAGAACGTCGGCACCGCGTTCGTCCGCCTCGTCGCCCGCAACCGCCGGCGCTACGGCGGCTACATCGTCCATCTGGGTGTCGTCGTCCTGGCGGTCGGGATCACGGGCAACGCCTACAAGACCGAGGCGGAGGGCGCGCTGCGCGAGGGCGATGTGCTCACGAGCGGCGCGTATGCGCTGCGCTTCGACGGCTTCGAGCAGTCAAGCGAGCCGGACCGCCAGATCGACCGCGCCCGGTTCACCGTCCTGCAGGGCGACCGGTCGGTCGGCACCGTCGCCCCCAGCCGGCAGCTCTTCCGCAACCGCGAAGAGCAGCCGATGACGATCCCGTCCGTTCTCCACCGCCCGCTGGGCGACGTGTATGCGCTCCTCGGCGGCTTCGATCCGGAGGCCGGCGTCGTCACCGTCAAGGTTCACGTCAACCCGCTCGTCGGCTGCGTCTGGCTTGGCCTGCTCGTGCTGGCCCTCGGCACGATGCTGGCTGCCTGGCCGGACGGGCGCGAGCAGCGCGTCCTGGACGCCGAGCTGGCCCGCCTGTTGGCCGGCCGATCATCGCCCCGGCCTACCGCGGCGTGAGGCGATCCGGCAGTGGGTCGACGGGGCTGCACGCGCAGCTCCGGACAGCCGGCGCGGCGCGCGCCGTCGCGGTTGCGGCCCTGTTCGCGGTGTCGGGCGCCCTCGGTGCGGTGCGCGTCCGCGCGCAAGCGCCGCTCCCAGACCCGGCGACGCTGGACGCGGCCACGGGCGCGGCATCAGGAGCCGCATCGACTGCTCCTGCCGTGCCGATCGCGATCCCCGTCGACGAAGCCGAGGTGCTCGCAGTGGCGCGCGGGCTGAACTGCCCGATCTGCCAGGGACGCAACCTCGTCGAGTGCCCGCTGCCCGTGTGCGCCGAGATGCGCGACGAGATCCGCGTCCGGCTCGCGGCCGGTGCGGACCGAGCCGCGATCATCCAGCACTTCGTCGACTACTACGGACCGGCGGTCCGCAACACGCCGCCGATCTCGGGGCTGCTCGGGCTGGCGTGGTGGGTGCCGATGGGGCTGCTCGTCGGCGGTGCTTGGCTCGTGGCGCGGATCGTTCGGCCGGCGGCCGTGCCGATCCGGGCAACGGCTACGGGCGAAGGCGAGGTCGAATCACCCTATGCGGCCGCGCTCGAGCAGATGGTCGCCGATCGGGACAGAGGGGACACGCGGTGACGGTGCCAGGCGGATCGAGCCCGGTGGATGCCCCGGCCGCCGGTGGCGGTCGACGCGCCGCGTTGGCCATCGCGATCATCGGCGGGCTCACCGTGCTGCTGTTCGCCGCGTTCGCGTCGGCGGTGCGCCGGCCGGAGCAAGGGCCGGAGGTCGGCCAGCCGGCGCCCAACTTCACGCTGCTCACGTTCGATGGCGGCACCGTGGCGCTGGACGACATGCGCGGCCAAGTCGTCGTGCTGAACTTCTGGGCGTCGTGGTGCGTGCCGTGCGCCGACGAGGCCGACGAGCTCGAAGCGCTGTGGCGGCGGTTCAAGGACCGGGGCGTGATGTTCATCGGCGTGGACTACGTCGACACCGAGGGCCCGGCGCGCCGCTACCTGGCGACGCATGGCGTGACCTATCCCAACGGTCCCGACCTCGGCGGACGGATCTCCGAACCCTACAAGGTCACGGGCGTGCCGGAGACATTCGTCGTCGACCCCGACGGACGGCTCGTCTCGTTGGCGGCGCCCGGCGCGGAGCCCGTCGATCGGCTGAAGGCGCCGCTGACCGCTGCCGCAGCGTTCACGCCGTCCGACCTTGCGGCGTTGATCGAGCGCCTCGTCCGACCGGCGACCGGGTCCGACAGCCGTCCTCCGCGGTCGCGACAGCGGGTGGTCCGTTGACCGCGGCCGGGCTTATCTTCGCGCTGGCCCTCGCCGTCCTCGCCGCCGGCCTCGCCTGGGTCGCCGCGCCGCTGTGGTACGGCGCGCCCGCCGCCACCGCCGACGACCCGCGCGTCGTCGGCCTCCTCGTCGAGCGTGAGGCCGTCCTGGCCGGACTGCGCGACCTCGACGACGACATGAACGATGGCCGGGTCGACGCCGACGAACACCGTGCCCAGCGCGACGAGGCGGTCGCCCGCGGCGCCGCGGTGCTGGCGGCACTCGACGGGCTCTCCGCCCACCGTGCCGGCGACGCCGAAGCTGACGCGGCGGCCATCGAGGCCGACGTCCGCCGGCTGCGCGCGCGCTCGGCCGGCGGCACATGACCCGGTCGTTTTCCCTGGGGCGACCGCCGACGAAGTGCCGACGCCGTGCGCTGCGCGTCGTCGGGGCGACCTCGGCCACGCTCGCGTGCGTCGCGCTCGCAGCCGTGGCCGCCTTGGGCGATGTGCGGGCCGCGGAGCCGACCGCCGGCGCACCGCGCGCGGCGGCGGAGCGTGCAGTCGGGCCGACCGTCGCCACCACGGCAACGACGTTGTCCCCGACGGCCGTTGCGCTCTCCGGCGCCGCGCCCCAGGGCGATGCGGAGCGCGGTGTCGTCCTGTACGATGCGCACTGTGCCGGCTGCCACGGCCCGACCGGCCGCGGCGACGGGCCGCTCGTCGACCGCCTGCCGGCGCCTCCTCCCAGTCTGGCGGATCGGACGCGCATGCGCGAGAGCGCCGCCGCCGACCTCTGGCGGACGGTGACGACCGGCCGGCTCGAACGCGGCATGCCGCCGTTCAGCCGCCTGCTCAGCGACGCCGAACGCTGGGACGTCGTGGCCGCCGTGCGCGCGTTCGGCGACCAGCACCCGCTCCTCCTCGCCGCGGCGGATGCCGGCTGGACGCACGACTGCGCCAGCTGCCACGGATCCGCCGATGCCTTCGCCGGCGAGCTCGCCGCCGACTCACTTGTCCCGGATCCCGCCGCACCGCCGGGCGTCGACGCACTGGCCGTCCGGTCGCCCGCGGCGATGCGCGCTGCGTTCGACGGTGCGGGCGCCCACGCCGCGACGCCGTTCGACGACCGGTCCATCGAGGCCGCGCTGGCCGGTCTGCGGCGCCGGGGCAGCCGCCCGCTCACGCTGCCCGGTGCCGCTTCCGGCGGCCGGATCGAAGGCCGGGTCGTCTTGCCAGGCGGCGCTGCGCCGGAGGCGGCGCGCGGGACAACGGTGACGCTCCACGCAGATGCGCTCGGCCTCGGCGTCGACCTCGGCGCCGTGCCGCTCGCGTCCGACGGTGCGTTTGCCGTCGCTGGCCTCGTCGTGGGCGATGGGATCGCGTACGAGCCCGAGGCATGGTTCGACGGCGTCCGGTATCGCCCAACCTCGGCCGTCACGCTGACGTCGAGCGTGCCCAGCCGCGCCGATGTCGTCGTGGAGGTCTTTCCGGCGGATCCGAACGCGCCCGTTAAGATCGCCGCGCTGTCGGGGTTGGCCAAAGCGGACCCGGAACGCGGCGAGGTCGCGGTCTTCGAGGTCTGGCAGATCGCAAACGACGGGCAGCGGACCCGCGTCTCGGCCGGCGGTGCGCCGACGTTCCGCCTGCCGCTGCCGGTCGGGGCGCGCGACGTCGTCCTCGAGGACCGGACCGGGCGCGAGGACGTGGCGTCGCGCTCGGACGCCAGCGATGAGGGCTACATCGCCAGCCGGCTGCCCGTTCCACCGGGCGGACGTGAGATCGTCGCCAGCTACGGCATGCCGTACCGCGGCACGACGGCCGTGCTGGACCGTACGATGCCCGACGGCGCCGCGCAGCTCGGCTGGGTGCTGGCCGACGAGGGCGCGCTGGCCGAGAGCGACCAACTGTCCGGCCCGTCGCCCGACCGGTTCGGCGATCAGCCCGTCCAACGCTATGTCGGCGGCCCGCTGGCAGCCGACCAGCACTGGACCATCCGCATCACGGGCCTTCCGCCGGCCGCCGAAGCGCCGGCTTCGCCGCAGGATGTGTTGGGCCCGGCGCCGAAGGCGGTCGTGCAGCAGGCGCACGTCCGAACCGCGGCCGTCGTGCTTGCCGCCATCGGCGTGCTTGCGGCGCTGCTGGCCGGCGCAACCGTCCGCCGCGCACGCCGTGGTCGGTCGCCGAGCCGGCGCGCAGCGCGGGCATACAACGGCGTCATCGCGGCGCTCGTCCGATTGGATTCGGCGTCCGAGCGCGGCGAGATCGCCCCGAACGCCCACCGGCGGCGCAGGGCGGCGCTCGTCGCGCGGGCGCTGGCGCTGCGGGCGGCCACGGCGGGCGATCAGGCGGCGCCGTTCGACGCGGATCCGGGATCCGCTGCCGGTGAGGAGGCTTGACGATGGGCTACGTGGCGGCGGCTTGGCTCGTGGCCGGCATTCTGGTCGGTGGCTACGGCTGGTCCATCTGGCGACGGCGGCGCACCGTCGCCGCTGACGCAGCGGACGAAGCGGCGCGGACCGAGGGCGACAACGCTTCCGGCGCAGCAGGGGTTTCGGGCGCCAAGTGATGCGCGGTGGAGATGCGTTCGGGTCCGGGGGCGGGGCGTGGATCGGCCGGGTGGCCGACTGGATCGGACGCCACTGGCTCGGGATTTGGCTGATCGGGGTTGGGACGTACGTTGCCGGCGCCGTTGCCGCGCCGGTGCTGGCATGGCTGGGCGCCGAACGGATGTCGTCCGTGCTGTACGTGCTCTATCGACCGATGTGCCACCAGCTGCCCCACCACAGTTGGTTCCTCTTCGGGCCGCACGCGCACTACAGCTGGCCGGAGTTGCAGCCGTTCACCACCGCGCCGCTCGGCCGGCCGCTCATGTCGTTCCATCAGCCGGTGCGCGACTCGGCCGTCGGCTACCAGGTGGCGGTCTGCGTACGGGACGTCGCCACGTTCAGCGCGCTCTTCGCGGCCAGCGTCGGGCTCGCGATGGCACGCCGCGGAATCGGGCGGCTTCGTCCGTTGCCCGGCGCGTTCTATGCGCTGGCCCTTGTGCCGATCGGGCTCGACGGCCTGACGCAACTCGTCGGCTGGCGTGAATCGACGCCGCTCCTGCGCACGCTGACCGGCGCCCTGTTCGGCGCGGCGACGGCAGCGTTCGTGTTGCCGCTGCTCGACGCCGCACTAAACGAGGTCAAGCCGGTCGATGCGACCGGCAATCCGGTTGGCCCATTGGACGACGGCGCGGCTGACACGGACGCACCAGCGCGCGCAAACAACCTTTAGCGCGAGTAGTACTCGACGATCAGGTTCTCTTCGATCTGCGCGTCGATGTCTCGTCGATCCGGCATGTCGAGCACGCGGACCTCGAAGTCGTCGCGGCTCAGCCAAGCGGGGCACATGACGACCGGCGAGTCGATGGACCACTGGACGTCCGTCATCTTACGGGCCTTCGTGTCCATCCCGATCGTCATGCCGGGCTCGACGACGAACGACGCGATGTCCACCTTGCGCCCGTTGACGAGGACGTGGCCGTGGCCGATGAGCTGGCGCGCCATTGCCCGCGTGCGGGCGAGCCCGGCGCGGTAGAGCGTGCTGTCGAGGCGTCGCTCGAGCAGCTTGAGCAGCGCGACGCCCGTCATTTCGGGCTCGTGGCGGGCGATCTCGAAGACGCGCCTGAACTGCCGCTCGCGCACGCCGTAGATGCGCTTCACCTTCTGCTTCTCGCGCAGCTGGCGTTGGAAGTCCGACGGCCGCCCGCGGCGCGGCTTCCGTCCGTGATCTCCCGGGATCTGTTCGAGGCGCCGCGCCAGAGATGCCCCGCCGTTGCCGAACAGGTCCATCCCTTCGCGCCGCGAGAGCTTGTTCCGCGGACCGGTATAGCGACCCATGGTGGTGACGAACTCCTCAATATCCGCATCCGCACGCCCCACCGGCGTGCAGCATCGTCGGGCCCTTCAGAAAGGCAACAATCGCGCGATTCTATGCTCGCTGCCGCCTGGGCGCAAGTTCAGAGGTACATTCCGTCACGGACGTCGCGATCGTCCGGGTTGTGACGAAAGCTGCCCGGCCGTCCATTGGACGGGTGGGCTCGCCCAACGGCCCTCCGTCCGTCGACCACGTCCGCGCTGGTCGCCAGCCCCGCCGGGAGACCGCCCATGCCGCTCACCCGCCGCCGATTCCTCGCCACGAGCGCCGCCGGCGCCGCGCTCGCCGCCGCCGACCCGCCTGCTGCGACGCCGCTGCGTGCCTGGGCCGCCGGGTGCGGTCAGATCACGGATCCGTCGCCCGAAGACCACCTGCTCAGCCGCGCCACATTCGGCGTGACGGCCGCCGAGCGCGCCCGGGTCCGCACGATCGGGCCGGCGGCGTGGATCGACGAGCAGCTCGCGCCGGAGCGGATCGATGACCACGACTGCGACGACGCGCTGGCGGCGTTGCCGACGCTGGCCCTGTCGCCCGCCGCGCTGAAAGCGCACAAGGACGCGACCCACCCCGTGTCCAGCGAGTTGACCGCGGCCACGCTCTTCCGGGCCGTCGCCAGCCGCCGCCAGCTGTTCGAGGTGGTCGTCGACCACTGGTCGAACCAGCTGAACGTCTTCATGCCAGAGGAGTTCATCGTCCGTTACAAGACGGTCGACGACCGCGAAGTCGTCCGCAAGCACGCGCTCGGCACATTCCGCGACCTCGTCCATGCCAGCGCCAAGAGCCCGGTCATGATGCGCTATCTGAACACGGCGACGAACACGAAGAACGGCCCCAACGAGAACTACGCCCGCGAGCTGATGGAGCTCCACACGCTGGGCGTCGGGGGGGGCTACACCGAGAACGACGTCAAGGCCGTCGCCAAGTGCTTCACCGGCTGGAACTGGAATGCGAATGTCGTCTTCGAGTTCCGCCCCGCCGACCACGCGCCCGGCGACAAGATCGTCCTCGGCACGCGGATCCCCGCGGGGGGCGTCGACGAGGGCGAGGCCGTCATCGATCTCCTCGTCGACCAGCCGTCGTGCGCGCGGCACGTGGCCCGCCGGCTCGTCCGCCGTTTCGTGTCGGACATCTCGGACGAGGATCTCGTCACGGCAGTGGCCGGCGCCTTCGGGCGGGACGGCGACATCCGCGCGATGCTCCGGACGCTGTTCAACGCCCCGGCCTTCTGGTCGGCGACGCGCGCCGCGGACGGCGGTCCGGCCAAGATCCGCCGCCCGTTCGAGCACTGGGCGGCCTGCTTGCGCGCGCTGGAGGTCGATCCGGGCGCGCTGATCGCCGAGCTGCCGCCCGACTTCTACGAGGGCGGCGACGGCGTGAAGTACGACGGCCGGGCGGAGGCGTACCTGCAGCAGATGGACCAGATGCCGTTCCGCTGGCGTGCCCCCGACGGCTACCCGGACTCCGGTCGGCCATGGAGCGGGATGCACGTCATCGTCGGCCGCTGGAACTACGCGCAGGCATTGTGTGCCGGCCAGCTGCGAAACCTGCCTCCCTACCTGTACGAGCAGACCGTCATCCGCATCGCCGACCGCACGGCCGTCAACGTCGTCGATGACTGGGCGACGCGCATCCTGCCGCGACCGTTGCTGGCTGAAGACCGCGCCCGCCTCGTTGACTTCCTCGGCAACGGCCGCGCCGACGCCCTTGACGAGGCGACGCTCCGCGCCCGACTGCCGATGACGGTGGCCGCCCTGCTCGACAGCCCGTACTTCAGCTGGCGCTAGCGCCGGATCACGCATACGCCGGGGGAACGATCATGAACGAGCGCAGCGACATGCCCGACATCCCTTCCGATTCGAACCGCACCATGGCGTCCACTGGCGCCGAACGCGCCGGTGCCGGTATCAGTCGCCGTCAGCTTCTGGCCGGCGCCGGCGCGTTCGGCGCCGCGGCGCTGCCGGGCGGCTTCCCGCGCCTGGCGTTCCGCAGCGCCGGTTCGCCGCAGCGGGGCGACATCCTCGTCGTGATCTTCCAGCGCGGCGGCATGGATGGCCTGTCGGCCGTCGTGCCGTTCAACGAGCAAGCGTACTACGACAAGCGCCCGCGGATTGCCTTCAAGCCGCCCAAGACGGGTGACAGCAAGACCGTCATCGGCCTGGACGACCAGTTCGGCCTCAACCCGGCGCTGACGGGGCTGAAGCGGATCTGGGACGACGGGCGGCTCGGCGTCGTGCATGCCACCGGCGCACCGCACGGCTCGCGCAGCCACTTCGACGCGATGAGCCTAATGGAGCGCGGCGCGCTCGGCGCGCAGAGTCTGACCACGGGCTGGCTCGGACGGCACCTCTCTGCCACCGCCCAGCGGAACACCTCGCCGTTCCGCGCGCTCGGCGTCGGGCCGGTCGTGCCGGAGAGCCTGCGCGGGCCGGTACCGGCGGCCGCGCTGCAGAACATCGCCGACATGCACCTCGGCGGCAACACGGCCGACATCGTGCGTTTCCAGGCGCTGCTCGAACAGCTTTGGTGCGCCGGCGACTGGTTCGCGTCGGACGCGAGGTCCACATTCGAAGCCCTCGACCTGCTGGCGAAGGCCGACCCGGCCAGCCACGCCCCCGAGAACGGCGCCCAGTACCCGGACGACGAGCTCGGCCAGGGCCTGAAGCAGATCGCACAGTTGATCAAGGCGGACCTCGGACTCGAGGTTGCGTGCATCGACAACGGCGGCTGGGACACGCACGCGAACCAGATCTGGGGTTGGGACGATCCGACGCGCGGGATGATGTTCAACCTCTTGAACTCGCTCGACAAGGCGCTGCTCGCGTTCTACCAGGACCTCGGCCGGCGGTTTGACGATCCCGGCGTGACCGTGCTGACGATGAGCGAGTTCGGCCGGCGGGTGGCGCAGAACGCCGGCAACGGGACGGATCACGGCCACGGCAGCTGCATGTTCGCGATTTCCGGCGGCGTGAAGCGGGCGGTGCACACGCAGTGGCCGGGGCTCGCGCCGGAGTCGCTGGCGGAGGGCGAGGACCTGGCGATCACGATCGACTACCGCGACATCCTGGCCGAGCTCTTGGCCAAGCGCCTCGGCAACCCGCGTGTCTTCGAAGTCTTTCCGAACTACACACCCACCGACCGCGGTGTGTTCCAGGCCCGGCCGGACGCCGTGCCCGCGATCACGACGCGCCCGTCGCTGTACTTCCCGGCCGCGCTGCGCACCGCCGTGCGCTGACCGCGGCGCCACTGGACAACTGTCGCCGATCCGGTTACTATTGCGTTACGAACGCGCCTGATCGGATGCTGCGATCACCCCACCCGCTGCGTGCACGGGCGCCGATGTCGTCAGGCGAACGGCCCTGACGACGCGAGCGGACCGCGCGCCGCGCGGGGCGGCAACAGGGGGTGACGTCATGCTTCGTATGCGCTCGATTCGGGTCGGCTCGGTGATCCTGGCCGCCGTCGTCTTCGCGTGGGCGCGGCCCTCGTCCAGCCTGGCGCAGCGCACGGCGGGCGCTGATTCCTCCACCACGGAGGCCGACGCGCAATACGCCGACTGGGTGGCGACGTACGGCCGCTGGTCGCCGGCGCAAGCCGAGCAGGCCGGCTACCTGCCGACGGACGTCTGCGTCACCGCCTCTTCCGTCGGCCTGCCGGCCGCGACCGGCGCAATGGGCCGGCACTTCGTCCGACCGGACTATGTGGAGGACGGGAAGGCCGACGCCGACGCGCCCGAGATCGTGCTGTTCGACGCCAATGATCGCGTCGCCGGGCTCGAGTTCGTGATCCCGACCGTCGTCGACCCGATCCCGAGCGTCGGCGGCGTATCGCTCGCCGTCACGCCGCCCGATCCCGGCATCGACGAAGAGCACCTCAGCCTGCACGTCTACTTCGTCGGCGATCCGGCCGACCGCCACGCCACGTTCAACCCGGCTGTCGACTGCGGCACCGGTGCGGGCGGTGATGTCGCGGGTGTCGACGGTGACGGCGATGCGGCTGACGGGTCGGCCGCCGCAGGTGAGTCGGCCGCTGGCGACTCCGGCGCCGTTCAACCCAAGCTCAAGCCCGCGCCCGAACTGCCGTCCGCCATGCCCGCCGCGTCCGATCCCGACGCCGCGGGCGCGACCGAAGCGGTCACGGCAACGTCGACGACTGGCGCGATGACGGAGACCGTCGCCGCCGCGTCCATGCCGGGCGCGGTCGTCGTCGGCGGCGGCGAAATGCAGACCGCTCCGCCCGCAAGCGCGCAGCCTGCGGCACCGGCCGACGACACGGAAAGCGATGCACCGGGCGCCCAGCCCGCCGACGCACCGGTCGCGGCTGACCTATCGACGATGCCCGTCGCCGGCGCGGGCGACCTGCTGCCGGGCGGGGACGCGACGTTGTTCGGCGGCCTGGCCGGCCTGCTCGTCCTCCTCGCAGCGGCCGGCTGGTGGACGGCGATGCGGCGGGCCTAGCACCCGGCTTCCAGCCGCGGCAGATCCGACGGCGGCGCCACAACGAACAGCGGGGCACGGAATTTCGTTCCGTGCCCCGCTGTTCGTTGTAGAGGATGTGTAACCGCGGACAACGCCGGCCGGGTTGTGCCGGAGCGACGAGCTAGCGCGGTCGCGGGCCCGTACCAGGCACCGGCTTGTCCGCGCGCGCGCAGCGCCGAGCGCACTGTGCGAGCGTCTCGGCTTCGACGGCGTTGCAGCTGTCCTCAGAACCACCGGCATCGAGACAACGCTTCTCAGCGTGTGCCGCCGCCCGGGCGCACAACCGGTCGCAGTTCGGATTCGGCTGCGGCTCAGGCTTCGGGCAGGCCGCCGTGCACTCGCGAAGGGCCGTGCGGGCCGCTTCGGAACATGCAGCCGGGTCACCGCCATTGTCGAGGCAGGACTTGTGGGCCTCGCGCGCCTTCACGCTGCAGTCACGCTGACAGGCGCCGATCACCGATGGCGGTGGCTTCGTCTCCGTGCCGCACGCTGCCTTGCACTTCTGCGCTGCCTCGCGCGCCCTGGCCGCGCAGCGCGCCTCTTCCGTACCTCCGTCGACGCAGCTCTTGTACATGGCGCGGGCGCGCGCATCACACTGCTTCTCGCACTGTTCGGGGGACGGGCGCACCGGACGCGTGTCCTGCGCATGGCTGACGGCGGGCGCCAGCGCCGCAACGAGGGCCAGCGCGCCGACCGCGAGGCCGATGGCCGCGCGACGGCCCGCGCCGGCGCGGATGGTTCGATCGTTCATGGGATTACGACTCCTTGGTTCCGCAAGATGTGGGTTCGGTATCGCGAGCACGATTCCCGCTGCGGACGCATCGCGCTCGCCGAGAACCACCTGCTCTGACGAGGGAAACGTCCGATTGATACGAAGGGTTAGACGACGGATCGCCGGTTCGGCGCGATCACGGCCGCGGCCGCGGAATCCGGCGGTAGGCGAACGGCAGGAAGATCTTCGCAGCGCGCGATGGGGCGGGCGGTGCGGTTGACGCCGGGGTGGCGGTCGGCTCGACCGGCAGAACGACGGTCGGCAGCCGGGGCGCACGCGTCGGCTCCTCGGTCGGCGGAGGCGTTGGCGACGGCGACGGCGTTGGCGACGGCGTCGCCGTGCCCGTCGATTCGCTGGTCGCCACCGTCGGTCCGGTCGTGGCCGTTGCCGTGATGGCCGGCGTGGCGGTCGTCGTCGCACCCAGCGGTGGCGTCGCCGGCTCGGCGTTCCGGAACGTCACGACCTGCGCGTCGCCGTCCCCAGGGGCGTCGTCCGGGTAGAGGAGTAGGATCCGGGCATCGCCGAGCGCCGCGCGGTCGGCGACGTGCGCGACGATCGGCGCCCGTTCACCGGGACGGAGCGTCACAGACGGCGTATCGACGATGACAGGCAGGCCGTCGGCGGCGAACGCCAGCGGCATGGCCAGGCGCCCGCTGCGCACACCTCCGTCCGGCACGCCGTCGACGCGGGCGCCGCTGAAACGGGCTGTCGTCTCCACGGCCACGTCGAACGCGATCGGTGCGCCCGGGGCGAAGCCGAGCGCATCGGCGCCGGCCTGCAGCACGACGATCCGGTTGTTCACGTCGACGTCCGCCGGTCCGACGACGACCGCGCCCCGGCCGCGTGCGTCCGTGGCGATCGTCTGCAGCACACCGCTCCACGGCGTGGAAGCCTCGACGACCGAGTCGTCGTCGAACGTCAGCACGCGGTCGATCGCGCCGTCGCGGTCGGTGTCGATCGACACCTCCACCGCCACGTCGAATGGCACGAGCGAACCCTCGGCGAACACGACCGCGACCTCGATCCGGCGCGCCGCCCCGCTGCCGGCCACGCGCGCACCGACGTGCACGGCGTTGAACGCGCGCGCCGATGTCGTCTCGACGGCGTCCGTCGCCAGGTGGGCGAACACCTCGCAGCGCCCGGACTGCGCGCCGGCATTCGCGACCTCCACGCTTGTCTCCGTCGTCCCTTCCGGCACGGTCGCGGCCGCTGAAGCCTCCAGGTCAGAGGCGCCCCGGGCGAACACCCACACCGGCAGGCGCACGACGTCGCCGCCGTCCAGCGGCAGTCCGCTTGCGCCGATCTCGGTCGCCACGACGTACGCATCACGCTCGGCCGCGTCCAATAGGCCGTCGCCGTTCATCGCTGATGCGCCGCCGCGCAGGGCATAGCGCTCGAGCTCGCTCGGCACGATCTCGGCGAGCAGGCGTGCCCCGGCCGTCGCCCCAGGGCCGACGGCCATCTCCGGTTCACTCAACGCGAACCGCACACCGGGCGTTGCCTCGCCCGGCCCGGACGCGACGACGGACAGCACGTAGCGCCGTGGCGCGTCGGACAGGTTCCGCAGCTCGAACGGCAGGCTGCCCGACCAAGTGGTTGCCGCCGCCAGCGCACCGAAGGACAGGGCGCCGGAGCCACCGACCGCCCGAAGCAGCGTCCGGGCCCGGACCGCGTCCTCGAGCGCCACCCGCCCGGCACCGCGCAGCGCGAACGGCGCGACGGCGAGCTCGGCGGCGTCGAGGCGCTTCAGATCCGTGAAGGCGGTCGACATGAGCACCGTGCGGACGTCGAGCGGCGTGATGCCGCCGCCGGTCACGTCCCCCTGGAGCCGGTGGCCCGCCGCCGCGAGCGCCTGGATCACGACGGCCGCGCTGCCGGCGATCATCGGCGCGGCCATGGACGTGCCCGAGAGCACGGCAGCGCGATCGCCCGTGCCGACGGCCGGTGCCCGGATCGCCGAGCCGGGCGCGGCCAGGTCGGGTTTGAACGTCCCGCCACGCGTCACGCCGCGGCTCGAGAAGCCCGAAACGGTGTCGACGAGCGACGTACGCGGGAAGCGGCCGTTGAACGCGCCGTCGAGGCGGATCTCGACGACCGCACCGGTGTCCAGTTCCGCGCGCAGGCGCTGTCCGGCGGCCGCCCCGATCATGTAGGCCGGAATCGCGACCGGCGTGCCGTCCGCGCCCATCGGCACGAGTCCGCCGCCGTCGTCGACGACGACCGCCGCGACGGCGCCCGCCGCCGCCGCCCGGATGATCTTCTCGCGAAACGTGCACCCGCCGCGCAGGATGAGGGCGACCCGTCCCCCGACGTCCGCCGGCAACGCGTCGGCCGCGCAGCCACGGCCGAGCCAGATCGCCTGCCCCTGCAGCCGCCCGATCCCGACCATCCGCACCGCCAGGCTCGGGTGCGACTCGAGCGCCTCGATGTCCTCGACCGCGCCGTCGACGATCGCCTGCACGCGGTCTCCGAGCTGTCCCGGGCCGACTGAACTGGCGACGCCGATCGCCGACGGCGCAAGTCCCGGCCCGCCGGTGACGAACGCCACGTCGCCGTCGTTGCCGGCCGCGCCGACGACGACGATGCCGGCCGCGACCGCGCGGTCGATCAGGCGCTCCTCGAACGACGACGTCGACGCCCAAGCCGAGCCGAGGCTGAGGTTCAGCACATCCACGGACGCCGCGTGCCCCGGCACATCGAGGCCGAGCTTGGCCTCGACGGCCCACTCGATCGCGTCGTACGCCAGGTTCGTGCTGCCGTTCGCGCCGAACACCTTGAGCGCCACGAGCCGCGCCCCCGGCGCCACGCCGCCGTGCCGCCCGCCCCACGCCCCGCCGGCGGCGATGCCGGCGACGTGCGTCCCGTGCCCGTTCTCGTCGACGGGATCCTCGTCCGGCACCGCCGCGCCGGCACCGGTGTACTGGCTGCCGGCAAAGTCGTACCCGCCGACGACCTTGGCGGTCGGAAACGTGCCGGCCTCGACCGCCGCATGATCGTCGCCGCCGTAGGCGTCGGCCGTGCCGGGGCCGCCGAACGCGGCGTGGAAGTAGTCGATGCCGGTGTCGATCACGCCGATCGTCACGCCGCGGCCGTCGAAGCCGAGCGTCGCCGCGACGCGATCGGCGCCGATGTGCGGCACGGCGTCGGCCAGCGCCAGGCGGTGGTTGGGTGCGGCGACGACCTCCGCCACGCCGGGCAGCGTCGCCAGGTGGGCGATGTCGGACGGGCGCGCGCTGACGAGGAAGCCGTTGGCCACCGTGCCGTACGTGCTGAGGACCGGCACGCCGAGCGCCGCAAGGTGCGACCGGAGCGGCCCCTGCTCGGCGGCGACGGCGTCAACGGCCGCCCGCGTCACGGCGAGCGCCGATGCCGGCGCACGGAGCCCGAACGCGAATGCCGTCATGTCGACGACCGGCGCCGGATCCGGCAGCCGATCGAGCGCCGGCGGGGCCGCGAGCATGACGAGGACATCGTGGCGGACGGTCGGATCGGCGTCGTGCCACGGCGGGATGGCGTGGCCGAAGCCGCCGCGGTCCGTCAGCGGCCCGCCAACCGCGCTCGGCACGCCCGCTGGCGAGCCTGGGTGGCCGGACGACGATCCGCGCGCGGGTGCGCCGCCGGCGGGCATCGCCGCGACTCGGCCGGAGGCGGCCAGGCACAGGCCGACCACCGCGGCCCGCGCAGCGCGGTGCGGCCAACGACGAAGCGGGCTGCCCTCGGGAAGGCGGATCACGCCTACCTATGACGCACGGCGGCGGCGAATGGTGTCGCGACGCGTCCGACGACGTCCCGCGACGGGTTCGACGTCAGCGGAGCACCGCCACCGCCGCGCCGGCGTCCGCGGCCAGCCGCCGTGCCGACAGCGGTTCGCCGACGGCACGTTCGAGCCAGAGGGCCGGCGTGACGTTGCCGATCGCGCAGATCCGCAGCGTCTCGGCGGCCAGCTGGCGACCGGTGAGGTGGCTGCGGATCTGGTGGCTGACGATGTGGCCGATCGCATAGTTCGGCAGATACAGCGGATAGGCGATCATGTGCTGGTAGGCGGCCATCAGCGCGTACGGATCGGGACCGAAGTCCGCCTCGAAGTGACGCGACCAGACTTCGCCCGCCAGGCCGAGGACGGCATCCCGCAGCTCGGTGTCGCCGGCGTCAGGGTGGGCGTACAGCCAGCGCCAAGCGCGCAGCTCGAGCAGGCCCGGCCCGGCAATCTGGATGGCGGACAGCGCCGACTCGAGCGTCGCCGCGGCCTGCGCGACGGCCGGGTCGACATTGGAGGCGAGCCCGAGCGCGCGGCGGGCCTCGGCCTGGAACAGGAAGGCGAACGCCTCGCTGCACGCCGTGTTCGGCACCCCGCGCAACGCCGGCCGCGGCACGCGGTGGCAGCTGACGAGCTGCTCAATGTTGTGGCCGAGCTCGTGCATGGCGATGTCGAAGCCGGCCCACGCCAAGCGGCCGTTGCGGCCGTTCGTGCGCAGCCACGCCGGGTACTCCGGCTGTCCGGGCTGCACCGCATGCCCCGCACCGCGCGCCAGCTCGACGCGCACGCGCGTTCCGAGGAACGCCGCGTCGTCCGGCGCGAAGCCGAGGCGGCCGAGGAGGGACGGGAGGTCGGACTGCAGAGCGGCGACATCCGGGTAGACGGCCGCAACGCGCGCGTCCAGGGCGTCCGCGTCCTCGCTCGGCAGCGCGGCATCGAAGTAGATGTCGAACGGCTCGAGCGGCCGGCCGAGCCGCCGCCGGAGCCAGTCGTTCATCGCTGCGCGCTCCGGGGCGTCGAGCAGTTCGACGAGGACTCGCTCGACTTCGGCCTCCGGAATCTCGCGGTCGCGGTCGCAGGCGCGGGCCATCGCGGTCGGGTGGTCCGGGTGGTGGGCGTCCAGGCGCCGGGCGATGCCGAACTGGGCCAGCAAGTGCCGGTACCGCTCCGGGCCGACGTGGGCGGACGGGTCGATCGGCACGCCGTCCAGCGTGTTCGCGGCGGCGTCCCATGGCGGGTCCTCGCCGTCCGTCAGCTGCGAGCGGGGCACGGTGCCGTCCGCATGGCGGCGCATGACCCAGGCCAGCGCCCGCTGTCGGCGCAGCCCGACGCCCGGGTCGGCCGCGCGGTAGCCGTCGCGGATCGCCTCGCGGATCAGCCAGTGCGCGACGAGCTTCCGGCCGGGCTCGAACCAGGAAGCCCCTTCGGCGTCGACGAGGTTGTCGACGCGGATGTGGTGGCCGTTGACGAACGTGTCGGCGGCGTGACGGACCGTTCGGCCGGCGTGCGACAGCGCCTCGGGCACGCGCGGGCCGAAGCGCAACGCGACGCGGGCTTCGGCCCATCGCTCGACGGTCCAGCCCGGCCCGTCCGCCAACATCGTCGCCAGCGTCGGCGGCGCGAAATTCAAGAGCGCAACGAACGCGACGCGTTGTCGGAACCATTGGTCGGCGAGGTCGGGGGCCGGGTCGAACAGGGCCGCGACGTCGTCGAACGCCGGCGCGGGCGGCCCTTCGAGGTCGGCCCAGCGGCGCAGGCCGCGGCGGATCTCGTACAAGTGGCCGTCCACGAGGGCGAGCGCCGCTTCGAGGCGGTCGAGGAGGCGGGCCCGATCGCCCGCCTCCTCGACATAATGTGAGGCACCGAACGCGACGAACGCGGCGGCGTCGCCGTCGTCCTCCAGCCAGCGCGCCGCGACGCGCGCCACGCCGGCCGTCGCGCCCGCACGGGCGGACTCGCCGCAACACACGACGACGGCGTCGACGGCGGCCGCGCACGCGTCCGAATCCATTACTGGCTGACCGCGGCCTCGACTTCGAAGATGAGCGTCGCGTTCGGCGGGATGCCCCCGTTGCCGGCGGCGCCGTAGCCGAGGTCGCCCGGGATCACCAGGATCCGCCGGCCGCCGACCTTCATCCCGGGGATGCCCTGCAGCCAGCCGTCGATCACACCGCCCGTGAGGTCGGTCGGATACGGGGCGCCGCGCGTGCACGAAGTGTCGAAGAGCGTGCCGTCCTCCAGGAAGCCGGCGTAGTGGATCGCGCTGGCCATGCCCGGCTTCACCTCGGCGCCGGTGCCGACGACGGTGTCCTTGATCTTGAGACCGCCGTCCATCTCGGTGAACCCATCGCCGGAGATGTCCGGCAACGTCGGCTCGGCCGCGCACAGCGCGCTCACCGGCATGACCGGCGCGGCGTCCTGGACGCCGGCGTCGGCCTGCCCGGCCGATTCCTCGACCGCCGCGGTCGGGGCGGCGGCGTTCGGGTCCGCGCCGTCCGTGGTCGTCGTCTGGCCGCAGGCGGCGGCCGCGAACGGAAGCAGGGCGGCGCACAGGAGCGCCGCGGTGGTCGTGCGGTTCATCAGGTCTCACTTTCTTGTCAGAGGGAGGGACGTGTGGTGGACATGCGCGCAGCGCCGAACCGTCGGCGGCGCACAAGCGGGCTATCCTAGGACGTCGCCGCACCCGCGGTCAACCCTTCGACGACCCGCCGCCGCACGCAAACGGGGTGTCCATCGTTGGCGAATCCCATCCACATCGACCGGATCGAAGACCCGCGCCTCGAGGACTACCGCGCCGTCCGCGACCGCGACCTGCTCGGCCGCGACGGTCGCCCGGGGCTGTTCATCGGCGAGCACCTCCTCATCGTCGAACGGATGCTGGCGCGTCCGGGACGCACGAAGTCGGTCCTCGTCCTGCCGAGCCGCCTCGAGCGCGTCGCCCCGCTCGTGCCCGACGATGTGCCGCTCTACGTGGCGCCGGAGGAAGTGCTGCGCGCCGTCGTCGGCTTTGACATCCACCGCGGCGTGCTCGCCGTCGGGCATCGGCCACCGGACGCCGCGCACACGCTGGATGCCGTCTTGTCCGGACACGATGCACCGGCGGGAGCGCCGACGGCACCGCTCACCGTCCTCGTCTGCGAGGACATCACGCACCACGACAACCTCGGCATGCTCTTCCGCGACGCCGCCGCGTTCGCCGTCGACGCCGTTCTCCTCAGCCCGCGCTGCCACGATCCGCTCTACCGTCGCTGCCTGCGGATGTCGATCGGCCACGCGCTCGACGTGCCCTGGGCACGCGCGACGGATTGGCCGGCCGACCTGGCGTTGCTGCGCGACCGCTGGGGCTGCACGCTGGTCGCCGCCGCGACGGGCGCCGGCAGTGTGGCGCTGGATGACGCCCCGATCCCGGAGCGCGTCGCGGTCATCGTCGGCACGGAGCGGGACGGGCTGAGCGCCGCCGCCCTGGCGCTGTGCGACACGGCGGTGCGGGTGCCGATGCGGGCCGATGTCGACTCGCTGAACGTGGCGGTGGCGGCGGCGGTGTGCCTGCACCGGCTGAGCCGGGGTCGGCGCGCTTGACCGCCGCCGCGCGCGAGCGATGCCGGCACCGGATCGACGACAGCCGCATGCCGCGGCATAGGGAAGCGCCCGAAGGGCGCCGACGACCGAGATGGATCGCAACTTTTCGGCGCATGCCGTGTTGTAACGTCGACGGGCGCGCGCATCGGGCCCTGCCGATCGAAATTCTTCGTGGCGCCATGCGGTCGGAGGCACCTCCGGCTCAACGGTTGCCGCTTACCGCCGCAGGGGCCATCACTCGCCATGCATGACGACGCCACGCGCGCCGAGACGACGCGCAAGGTTCTGCTGCTCATCTTCGTTCTCGGCCCGATGGCCGCCACGGCCTACGCCGTCTGGGCGCTCTGGATGGCGTGGGTCACACCGCTGGACGTCGGCCTGCTCATCGGCGGCTGGATCGTCACCGGGCTTGGGATCACGGTCGGCTTCCATCGCATGCTGACGCACCGCAGCTTCGAGGCGCCGGTCTGGGTGCGCGCCTTTTGGCTGGCTCTCGGCTCGATGGCGGTCGAGGGCGGTGCGCTGAACTGGGCGGCGATCCACGCCGAGCACCACGTCCACTCCGACCAAGAGGGCGATCCGCACAGCCCGCTGGCCGGCTTCTGGCACGCCCACTTCGGCTGGATGTGGAACGGCTTCGGCGGCCACCCGGAGCGCTATGTGCCGCAGCTTGTCGGCGACCCGCTCGTCCGGTGGTTCGAGCGCACGTTCATCGTCTGGGTAGGTGTCGGGCTCGTCGTGCCATTTGCCGTCGGCGGCCTTTTCGGCGGCCCGATCGGTGGCCCGATCGGTGGCCCGTCGGCGCCGGCGGCCGCTTGGTCGTGGTCGGCGGCGTGGATGGCGCTGGTGTGGGGCGGCTTCGTACGGATCTTCGTCACCCACCACATCACGTGGAGCGTGAACTCCGTCTGCCACGTGTTCGGGGGACGGATGTTCGAGACGAAGGACGTCAGTCGGAACAACCTGATCGTCGGCCTGCTGGCCTTCGGCGAGGGCTGGCACAACAACCACCACGCCTTCCCGCGCTCGGCCTTCCACGGCCTGCGCTGGTGGCAGATCGACGCCTCGGGCTACATCATCCGCGCGATGGAGTCCGTCGGCCTGGCCAGCGACGTTTACCGCGTGCCGCGCGAGCGCCAGGAGCTGCGGCGGAAGGGCGCCGGACGGCTGACCCATCCGCACCTCGAGAGCGAGCGCGCGCGCGCGTTTGCCGAGGAGCACGACGTCGTGCCGGCGCGCTAACGCCCCGCTACGGACCAGCCGCGCGGCGGTCGGCCGATCCACGACGCCATCGCCACCGCCGCCAGCGTCAGCCCGACCGCGGCGACGACGGTGGCGGTCAGCCGCGGATCCGCCGGTCGCACCGCCAACCACACCCGCGCCGCGGTGAGCATGGCCGAGCGCCACACCGGGGCCTCGGGCAATCCGCTGAACGACGTCGTCAGTGCGATCGCGCCGGAACCGACGATCGCCGCAACGAACGCGACGACGGCGTCTGCGGGCGAGAGCCGGAACCGGGGCTGGGCGCGCACCCGGGCCATCGTCGAAGCGACGAAGGCGGTCGGCAGCGGGGCGGGCGTCCAGTGCGCGAGGGCGCGGTCCAGATCGGCGTTGCTCAGCGGCGGCGCCGAATTCCGCGACGCGTCGGCCGCGCCCGAGTGCGATCCGTGATCTGCGTTCGTCCGTGCCATCGAGTGCCTCGCCATCGCCGCTTGCCTGCCTTTCCACGCCTTCGCCGAGCCGCGGCTCAGCCCGCCGCCACGCCGGCCAACCGTGTCCTGAGCTGCCCGCGGGCGCGGTGGATGCCCGTCTTGACCGTCCCGATCGGCAGGCCGGTGACGTGCGCGATCTCGTCGTACGACAGGTCGTCGAAGTGCCGCAGCGTGAGCAGGAGCCGGTAGCCACCCGGCAGCTCGGCCACCGCCGCCCGCACCGCCGCCGCCAGCTGCGCCCGCCCGACCGCCTCGTCCAGCCCATCGCCTTCATCCGCCAGCGCCGCCACCGACGCATCCCCGTCCACGTCGAGACCGGCCAGGTCGTGGCGCAGCCGCGGCAGCCGATCGAAGCAGACGTTGACCGTGATCCGATAGAGCCACGTCCGCACGCCGGCCTCGGCCCGAAAGCCGCCGATCGCACGCCAGGCGCGCACGAACGCCTCCTGCGCCGCGTCCTCGGCCTCGCGGGCGTCCTGAAGGGTGTGGAACGCCAGATTGTAGACATAACGGCAATGCGTGCGCACGAGCGCCTCGAACGCGTCCGAATCGCCGGCCGCGGCGCGGGCAACGGCGTGCGCGTCGTCGGCGCGCTGCGCCGGGCCGACGCGCGGGGCGCCGAGCGGCCAGGCGGACTGTTGCGATAGGACGGCGGATGGCATTCGGCGGTCCGTTTGGGGTGGGGAGTGGGGATCCGGCGCTCTACGCCACGGGGACGGCTGCCGAGCCCTGCGCCGCAACGCGGTCGCGCCGGACAGCCGAATGAACAGCGTTACTGAACAGCCTGACGGGATAGCAGGACGGGATCGCCATGCGGGACAGCTAACCGATTGGACGGTCGCGCATCCCCTTAGGTTTCACGCCGCGCCCTGAAACTTTCCCACGCCGCGCCGGTCCAAGCAAGTGACCGCGGCGCCGGATCGTCGCGGCACCCCATGGAGGAGCAGCCATGCGCTTGCGCACGATCGGCATCATCGTCGTCATCCTCGCCCTGCTCGCGACGATGATCGCGCTCGGCATCGCCGGGGCAATGGCGACACGGGACGGGTGGTTCGAGGGCCTGTCGAACGGCCCGTTCGGCGGCCGCTACACCGCCAGCATGGCCAAGCGCTTCGACCCTCGGTCGTTCGACGTAACGGGTCCGCTGACGGTCGACATCTCGATCGACGAGGGCAGCGTCCGGGTCGTCGGCGGCGGCGCGACGGCGACGGTTGTCGTGACGCCGACCGGCAGCGCCGGATCGGATGCGGCCGCGCGGGCGGCACTGGAGTCCATCCAGCCCGAGATCCAGTACGGCGGCGGCGTCTTGTCCGTCATCTGGCACGGCGACCCCGACCCGCGGCCACGGCGATTCGACAGCCGAACACTGGACGTGTTCGTCCAGATTCCCACCGCCGTGTCGACGACACTCTCCATCGAGACGCGCGCGGCGGACATCGCAGTGCGGGACATTCGCGGGTCCGTGATGGCCGCCACCGCCTTCGGCGATCTGGAACTGGCAAATCTGACCGGCGCTGTTCAGGCATCGACTTCCTCCGGCAACATCGAGGCCGACAACGTGCAGGCCGGCTTCGGGAAGGTGGTCTTGCGCACCGAGTTCGGCGACGTTCGCCTGAACGTCGTGCGCGCAGCATCCGTCCGAGCGGAGTCCTCCTCCGGCGACATCGTGCTTGCGCGCGTCGAGGCCGGGGGCGCAGGGGGCCTGACCGCCCGCACGAACTTCGGCGATGTCCGCCTGTCCAACACGATCGGCAACCCGATCACGGCCGGTTCGGACAGCGGCGACGTCGACGTCGAGCTGGACCGCCTGATCGGTCCCGTCACGGCAACGACCAAGTTCGGCGACGTCGGCGTCACGTTGCCGGCGGGCGCCGGGGCCGATGCCTCGCTGGTCACGCGCTTCGGGTCGATCTCGGGCCCGTTCGCGACCGGAACCGGCGAGGTCCCGGAACCCGGCAAGCCGGTGACCGGGCGGATCGGCGCCGGCGGTCCGCGCGTGACGCTGTCGACGGACAGCGGCGACGCCCGCCTCACCATCGCCGGGGCGGCGCGCTGATCGCACCCCGCGCGCGGACGACGTGCGCCCGTCGGCGTTCATGGCTCAACCGAGCACGACACGCCGTTCCATCCCCGTTCACGGCTCTCGACACGCAACCCTAGGAGTGGATCACCATGCGCGACGTATTCGAGTTCGCGATTCCGGCCACGTTCATGACCCTGTTCTTCGCCCTCGTGTTCGCCTTCCTCGGCTGGCTTCGCTGGATGCGCTTCCGCGAGACGATCGCCCTGGCCGACCGCGGCTTCGCCCCCGCCGATGCGCCGAACGGCACGAACCGGATGCTGCGCTGGTCGCTCATCCTGTTGGCGCTCGGCCTGGCCCTGTCGTGCGGCCTCGCCCCGATCGCGATCGACAACCTCCGCGCCTTCCCGGCGCTCATCCCCGGGCTGACGCTCCTCTTCCTCGGTCTCGCCTTCCTGCTCTATTGGCTCGTCACCGGCGGGCGCGACCACCTGATGAAGGCCAACGCAACCGCCGCGGTACGGCCGATCGTCCCGCCGCCGCCCGCGCCGCCGGCACCCTCATGGTCGGCGGCCGACAGCCCGACCGCAGCCGGATCGGACGACGACCTCGACCCGCTGCACGGCGACCTGGCCGCGCCGATCGAGGACGAATGACCCGACGGTCGGACGGGCAGCTGTAACCATGCCCCGTCCATCCCGCCGCCCGGCCCGCCTGCCGGCCGACCCTCAACCCGGACGGTGCCCCTCGATGAGATCCTCCGCCAGCGACCCGACGGCGACCGCACCACCCCCGCGGTCGCCGTCGGCCTGCCGTGACCGCGCCGCCGCGCTGACGACCGCTGCGGCCGCCGCCGCCGGCCTGGCGACCCTCGCCGGTCTCGGCGGGCGGTGGTGGCCGATCCTCGACCTTGCCACGCACTTCCGGCTGCACGGCCTCGTCGCCCTGACGCCCGGCCTCGCGTGGGCCGTGGCCCGCCGCCGGCGGCGATTGGCGCTGGCCCTCGGCGTGCCGTGGCTCGTCAGCGCGGCGAGCGTCGCGCGCTGCTGGCTGCCGCCGGTCGTGCCGCGGCCCGCGTCGAAAGCCGGCGTGCCGCGGCCGACGCCGAGGTCGGTGGCCGACGCCGGCGTGCTGCGCATCGCCACCTTCAACGTCTGGGGAATCAACCCGACGCCCCACCGCATCGCCCCCTACCTCGACGCGTGCGGCGCCGACATCGTCGTCCTCATCGAGCTCCGCCCGCCGCTGGCCGCGCTCCTGGCGGATCCGACCGTCTGGTCTTTCGCCCCGGTGGCCACGGCGCCGCGGGACGACTTCTACGGCGTCGGGATCTACGTCCGGCGCGACGCGGCCGCCCGCGGTATCGTGGTGTCAGACGGGCGCGCCGAAGTCCTGCTGGCCGAAGACCCGAAGCAGCGCCCGAGCGTCACGGCCACGGTCGCGTGGGCCGGTCGGCAGGCAACGCTCATCGGCGTCCACCCGCCGCCGCCGAAGGGCGCGCGGATGACGATCGAGCGCGACCGGGCGCTACAGGCGGCCGGAGCGCGGCTGGCGGCCAGCGGCCGACCCGGCATCCTTTGCGGCGACATCAACGCCGCGCCGTGGTCGACCGCCCGCCGTGCCGTCGGCCGCACCGCGCCGTTGCACGACGCGTCGCAGGGCCACGGGTACGCCGGCACGTGGCCCACCGTCCTGCCGACGTCGCTCGGCATCCCGATCGACGTCTGTCTGATCGACGCGTCGTTGTCGGCCGTGGCCTACACGGTCGGGCCGCGGCTCGGCTCGGACCACCGGCCGGTGGTGGCGACGCTCGTCTGGCGCTGAGGTCAGGCTTCGCGGCGCGCCCGGCAAGGGAGGGTCGACGGGAGCGACCGGTACTCTGTCAGTGCAGGGTCTGCGGATAAAGACCTCTGTCGGACATCCGAAGCGTGTCCAGTGACCGAGTACTAGAGCTCCGGGTCGACCACGAACGTCACGTTGCAGTTCAGCCGGAACTGCGTGATCTTGCCGTTCTCGACGACGGCCTGCATGTCCTTGATGTAGACACTCCGCACGTGCCGCAGCGTCTTGTTCGCGGCATTCACGGCGTTCTGGGCCGCGTCCTCCCAGCTCGTGGGCGACTCGGCGATCAGCTCGATGACCTTGGCGACGGACATGTTCAGCTCCTTGGTTCCCGAGGGGACGATCAGGGGCGGAGCGTATCGGCATTGTCGGCGCCCGGTCAAGCGCAGCCTTACGGCGCCGCCGATCCGGCGCCCGCCGCGGTCGGTTCGACGGACGGCCCCCCGAGCTGCACCTCATGCCGGAACGTCCAGCGATCACTCGCCGCGTCGTACCCGAACACGAACTGCCGCTCCTGGCGCTGGCTGGCCACCTGCAGCGTGTAGCCGAAGTCGTAGGCGTGCAGCGTCATCGTCGGACCGGCCGTGAAGCGGATGCGGCGGATCTTGTCGGCGGTGCCGTTCGGCACGGACGCCAGCGAGAGCTCGCGGCGCGGTTCGCCGACGGCGTCGCCCGCCTCGTCGAGCGCCACCGAGAAGAGCTCCGGCTGGCGCGCGAGGCCGTAGTAGAGCCGCTTGCCGCCCGACCCGTTGAACACGCCGACGCCGAACGGATCGAAGCCCTCCACAACGACGTCGGCCTCGCCGTCGGACAACGCGATGCGGAAGACCCGTCCGGTCTCCTCGCCGGCCGTCGACCCGGCCACCGACGCGGCGTACAGCCGCTCGCCGTCGCAGTCGTACGCCAGACCGATCACGCCGAACGGGTTCGCGCCGGTCGGCGGCGCGGCGGCCGGCAGGTCGACGAACTCGGCCATCGCCTGGCTGACGGAGTCGATCCGGTACACCTTGTTCTGCAACGCGGGCGGATTCTCTTCGAGGCTGACGAGCGGGACCGGCGCGGCGTAGATGTCGCCCCGCCGGTCGTAGACGAACGGCCCGAGATAGCCGCCGTCGTCCCAGCTCTCGTGCTGGTAGACCGCGCTCCGGCCGGCCGCCTGCGCATCGGGATCGACCACGGCCAGCCCCTTCACGCCCTGGACGGACGTCCCGAACATCGCCCGCGGCCCGACACCGAGCGTCGCGGCGAACCGCGGCAGCGCCTGGCACGCCGACGCCCCGCCGATCGCGCCCGCACCGCCGCCCGCGCCGTCGCCCGCACCGCCGCTCGGCGACGAGCCACCGCCCCAGACCTTGACCGCGACGGCGACGCCGAGCAGGGCGATCGTCGCGAGCGTCCAGCCGCTGACGCGCTTCCGTGTCCCGCCCACCGACGTCCTCACTCCCCCGACCCGATCGGCACGAACATGGGGCCGAACGCGCACGGGAACACGCGCGCGACCGTCCGGCCGTCCTCCACGGCCGGCTCGGCCCAGCAGTACTCCGCTCCCGGCGCGTTGCTGTTCACGAGCTGCGGGACGATCCAGACGACGAGGTCGTCGCCGTCCAGCGGTTCGGGCGCCGCCATGAACTTCTCGGGCCCCTGCGCCGCGTCGGCGTTGCAGCACGGGCCGATCGTCAGCAGGTCGCCGTCGCCTTCGTCGGCCCGGTGCACCGTCACGTACGTGAACGCGTTGTCGCCGCGGCTGCCGTCGCCGAGTTGGCCGCGGTTGGGGGCGATGTCGTATCCGGCGCGCTCCGACCCGACGTCGTCACCCCCTCCTCCACCCCCACCCGTGACGCGATACGCGTAGCCCTCCGCCGTGACCGGCGACGATGCGTCCTCGAGGTGCCAGCTTTCCTCCTCCCACGGGCGCCACGCCGAACCGTCCCACGTCGCGAACCGGTCATCGCCGCCCGCCGCGTCGCCGCCCGCCGTGATGTCGATCCGCACGACCGGCCGATACGTCCCGGTGTTGCCGCACCCCCGGCCGAGGTTCGCGCCGCCGACGCGGAACCGGCCATCGCGGTACAGGTCGAAGTACTGGGCGTAGCGGTAGTTGCACGGGCCCGGCCAGAGCTCGCTGCGGAAGTCCTGCGTCACGCGGAAGCCGACGACGTCCCCGCCTTCGCGGATGTCCTCGAACGACGGGCCGTTGAACGCCACGACGGACGCCGTGCTGAACTTGGGGCAGCCGATGGCGTCGCTGTAACCGAAGCCGTCCGTGCCCGAGTAGCTGACGTGCCAGTCGACGAGCTTGGCCGAGCGCATGACCGGCCGCCCCTGAAAGCGCACGTCGCGCAGCTCGAGGCCGTCGGACGGGGTGAGGACGTGCTCGAACGTCCAGCCGTCGCGCGCCACGGCCGTCGGCGACTGGCAGTACGTGGCCATCACGACCTCGTCGGACAGGCTCTGCTCCGTCACCGGCGAGCCCCCGGCCGCGCCGCGACGACGTCCCGCCGCACCGCCGTTCGCCGCCCCGACGTCCGTCCAGCGCGTCCCGACGAGCCGCCCGTCCGTCAGGTCGACGACCGCCCAGAGTGCCTGGTCGCCGACGATGAACGTGGGCGCCACGCACAGGTGCTGCGAGCGCTCGCAGCGGCTGCCGTTCAGGGCGGACTTCACGCCCTGCATGACGGCGTCGCCTGCCTCCGGCCGTCCGCCAAGGAGCGCCTCGACCTCGGGCGCCGCCCGCGCGATCTCGACCGCCAGCGCCGCGAGGTGCGCCGGGATCTCCGGCTGCGTGGCCGGCGACGAACGAACGTCGACGACGCGCTCACCCGCGACGTCGACGAACGCCGTCCACGTCACGTTGGCGGCGTAGTTGTACACCTCGACGCGGTGGCAATCGATGCCGCGGCATGCCTCGGCGGACGCGGTGAGGTCGGCCGTGACGACCGGCCGGATCTGCATGACCTCGCTCCGCAGCGGCGCCCCCGTCGCCGCGTCGTGCGCCGCGGCCGCCATGCGCGGGTCGGCGATCGCGAGCGCCTGGGCGCGCTGTGCGGCGGCATCGACGTCGGCGGTCAGCGGCAGGATCGGCGCATCGGCGGCGAGGGCGGCGTGCCAGACGGCCTCGCGCGTGGCGAGGGCGGGCACGATGGCCAGCCAATCGTCCGCCGGGCGGGGCGTGGCGAGGGCGGCCTGCAGGGCGGCGGTTGCCGCTTTCGTCGGCGCCGGGCGGGACCCATCGCTCGCCCTGTCCGCCGCATGATCCGACGTCGCTCGACCGCATGCGCCCGACAGCGCGATGAACGTCGCCGCAGCGGCGGTGCGGGCGATGCGGGGGGCTCGGCGCGGGGGGCGCTGCGGCACGAGGCGGTCTCCTGGACGGGGCGGCGGCGGGGCAGCGGATCATAACATCGAGGCGGCTGGCGATCGCTCTGGCGCGCGAGGGGGCCCACGCGCCCGACGCTGGGTCCTCGCCGCCCCCTTGCGGTATCCTTCCCCGAATGACCACCGACCTCCGCCCGCTGCTGCGCCTCATCGGCCGCCACAAGCGCCGCTACCTCGCGGGCGCGCTCATGCTGGCCGTGGCCGACCTCGGACAGCTCGTGGCGATCGATGTGATCAAGCGCTTCATCGACGCGCTCGAGGCGGGCAGCGCCGATGCGGCGGATGTGCGGATGTACGCCGGAATCGTGGCCGGCACGGGCGTCGCCGTGCTCGTGGCCCGCTTCGGCTGGCGGCAGATGATCTTCGGCAGCTCGCGGATGATCGAGCGTGACGTGCGGCAGACGCTGTACGACCACCTCCAGACGCTCTCGCCGCGGTTCTTCCTGGACCGCAAGGTCGGCGATCTGATGGCCTACGCCACGAACGACATCCCGTCCGTCCAGCAGGCGGCGGCCGGCGGGATGATGCAGTTCCTGGACGCCGTGATCCTGCTCGTCGGCTCGGCCGTGGCGATGGTCGTCACGATCGACGCGCGGCTGAGCCTGATCGCGCTCGCGCCGCTCCTCCTGTTGAACCCGGCCACGTACTGGCTCGGCAAGCGGATGCACACCTCGTACACCAAGGTGCAGGCCCAGTTCGGCACGCTGTCCGACCGCGTCCAGGAGAACTTCGCCGGGATCCGCGTCGTCAAGGGCTTCGGCCGCGAGGCGCACCAGTCGAAGGCGTTCGCCACCGTCAACCGGCGCTACCAGGCGCTCTTCGGGCAGATGCTGCGCTACGACGTCGGGTTCGATCCCGTGATCGGCGTGCTCGTCGGCATGAGCGCCGCGCTCGGCCTGGTGTACGGCGGACGGCTCGTCATCGACGGCCGGCTGTCGCTGGGCGGCTACATGGCGTTCAACAGCTATCTCTGGATGCTCGCCTGGCCGATGATGGCCCTCGGCATGGTGATGAACCACGTCCAGCGTGCGACGGCCTCCCTGGCGCGGATCGACACGCTGATGGCCGTGCCGCCGGACATCCGGGACGCGCCCGACGCCGTTCCGCTGCCCCGCGCGCGCGGCGACGTCGTCGTCCGCGGCCTGACGTTCCGCTACGCGCCCGACCTGCCGGCGGCGCTTGACGGGATCGACCTCCAGGTGGCGCACGGCGGCACGCTCGGCATCCTCGGGCGCACCGGCAGCGGCAAGAGCACGCTGGCCAACGTGCTCGTCCGCGCCTTCGACCCGCCGCCGGGCACGGTGCTGTTGGACGGCCACGACGTGCGCGACGTCCGGCTGGCGGATGTGCGCGGCGCGGTGGCGTACGTCCCGCAGGACGCCTTCCTGTTCAGCCGCTCGATCCGCGACAACATCGCCTTCGATCCGCACGATGTGAGCGACGAGGCCGTCTTCGCCGCCGCCCGCATCGCCGACGTCCACGACGACATCCTCGGCTTCAGCGACGGCTACGACACGCTGCTCGGCGAGCGGGGCATCACGCTCTCCGGCGGCCAGCGCCAGCGCGTCTGCCTGGCCAGGGCCCTCGTCCGCGAGAGCCCGATCCTCGTCCTCGACGACTGCCTGTCGGCCGTCGACACCGCCACCGAGGCCCGCATCCTGGGTGCGCTCCGGCCGACGATCGCCGAGCGGACGGCGATCATCATCAGCCACCGCGTCTCGGCGCTCCGGGACGCGGACGAGATCGTCGTCCTCGACGGCGGCCGGATCGTCGAGCGCGGGACGCACGACAGCCTGATGAACGCGGAGGGTGAGTACGCCCGGCTGTGGCGCAAGCAGCAGATGGAAGAGGACCTGCAGGGCGACGCGCCGCCGCTGCCGCCGACGGGCAACCGCCCGCAGCCGCCGCCCGACTCGCCGGCGGACGTCGCGGCGAACGCCGATCTGCGCGCCGGGCAGGGCGAGGCGCCGCAGATCGAAACGCTGTCCGATCTCTTCGCCAGCGACGGGACGGAGGCCGACGATGGCTAGCCCAGACCCGTGGCGGGACGACGACGTCGTCCTGGTGAGCTACGACCACGAGCTCATGCGCTGGCTGCTCGGATACGCGCGGCCGTACTGGCGGAGCCTGGCCGGCTGCATCGTCCTGCTCCTGGCGCTGACCGGCCTGCAGCTGGCCCAGCCGGCGATCATCGCCCACGCGATCGACAGCGTGATGACGCCCGCTCTGCAGGCGCCGCTCGGCGAGCGGGCGGCGTTCGCGGCGCGGCTCACACCGCTCGTCACGCTGTACATGGCGATGATCCTCGGCAACAGCGTGATCTCGTACGGCCAGGCGCTCTGGCTTCGGGTGACCGGGCAGAAGATCATCGCCCGGCTGCGCCAGGACGTCTTCGACCACGTCCAGACGCTTTCCCTGTCGTTCTACGACCGCAATCCGGTGGGCAGGCTCGTCACGCGTGCGACGAACGACGTCGAGGCGCTGAACGAGATGTACACCTCGGTCCTCGTCGACCTCTTCCGCGATCTGTTCATCATCGTCGGCGCGCTCGGTTTCATGCTGGCCCTGGACTGGCGGACCGCGCTCGTCGGCGTCGGTTTCATGCCGGTCGTGGCCGTCACGAGCTACATCTTCCGCCGCTACAGCCGCGCCACGTGGCGCGCGATGCGCGCCAAGCTGGCCCGGATCAACGCCACGCTGGCCGAGACGTTCTCGGGGATGCGGATCATCCAGATCTTCGGCCGCGAACAGCGGAGCGCAGCCGAGTTCCGGGCGATCAACTCGGACTACTACGCCACCGCGCGCCGCCTGATCAACATCTTCGCCGTCTTCACCCCGACGCTGGCCCTCATGACGACGCTGGCCCTCGCGCTCGTCGTCCTGATCGGCGGCAACCTCGTCCTGCAGGGCGCGATGACGTTCGGGGTCTTCTACGCCTTCCAGGCCTACCTCCGCCGCCTGTTCGACCCGATCAACGGCCTCGCCGAGAAGTACAACATCCTCCAGAGCGCCCTGGCCTCCGCCGAGCGCCTGAGCCAGCTGATGGCGACGCCCGTCGAGATCGTCGACCCGAGCGTTCCGAGCCCGGCCGTCGCGGCGCTCCTCGCGTCCTCCGCCGGCCACGCGATGCGCGCCGATGCGCACACGAACGGCCGCACGAGCGGCGCCGCGGACGCGTCCGTCGTGCCGCGCTACGTCGCCCCGCGCGCCGGCCGCCCCGGCGTGCCGGCCGTGGCGTTCGACGATGTCCACTTCCACTACAAGGAAGGCGAGCCGGTGCTGCGCGGTGTGAGCTTCGAGGTGCAGCCGGGCGAGCGCGTCGCCTTCGTCGGCCACACGGGCGCCGGCAAGTCGACGATCATGGGCCTCGTGCCGCGGTTCTACGACGTCCAGGCAGGGGCGGTCCGGGTCCACGGCATCGACGTCCGCGACTGGCCGCAGGCCGACCTGCGCGCCCACGTCGGCAGCGTCATGCAGGACGTCTTCCTGTTCGCCGGCGACGTGGCCGAGAACATCTCGCTGGGCAACCCGGACATCGACCGCGCCGCCGTCGTCCGCGCCGCCGAGATCGTCGGCGCGGACGCCTTCATCCGCCGCTTGCCGCGCGGCTACGACGAGCCCGTCGTCGAGCGCGGCATGACGCTCTCCGCCGGCCAGCGCCAGCTGATCAGCTTCGCCCGCGCGATGGCCTTCGACCCCGAGATCCTCATCCTGGACGAAGCGACCGCCTCGATCGACTCGGAGACTGAGGAAGCCCTCCAACACGCGATGCACGTCGTGTCCCGCGGCCGGACGACGATCATCGTCGCCCACCGCCTTTCCACCGTCCAGGACGTCGACCGGATCCACGTGATGCACAAGGGGCGGATCGTGGAGGTCGGGCGGCACGCGGAGCTGCTGGCGGCGGGCGGGTTGTACCGGCGGTTGTGGGAGCTGCAGTTCGAGGCGAGCCGGGGGTAATCCCGGAGCGGAGCGCCGGCCACGGGCGGAACTACCGCACGCAGCAGAGGTCGGCGCGGCCCCGCCACGTGTGCGCCACGCCGCGCATGAGCAGCGCGTTGTCGAACGCGACGCTGCCGGGGGGGAAGCGCGCCGGGTCGTCGAAGAAGCTCGACCGCACGGACTGCACGACGAGCGGTTCGACGCGCCATTCCCGGCAGCACAGCTCGAGCCCCTGGTACCGTCCTGCGGTCGGCGTGTCCGAGTAGCCGACGGCGCCCGCCTCGAAGAAAGCGGAGGCTTCGGCGAGCGAGGCGAACGTCGAGCCGGGCAACGGGCGGGCGGCGGCGTCGGTGATGTCCGCGGCGTCGGCGATATCGACGATAGCGACGACATCGGCCACCACCGCCAGCCGCGTCACCCCGTCGTCGCTATGGACCGCGACCTCGAGGTGCGTGGCGGTCTCGTGCACGTCGAAGCGGGCGTGGTGCTGGTAGCCCTCGAACAGCCGGCCGCCGGCGAGGACGTTCAGGCGCGAGGCGGTGTCGCGGCGCGGGACGTAGACGCCCGTGTGCGTTCGGCCGTCCGCGTCCCACTCGACGGCGATCCGATGCGCGGCGTTCTCGCTGCCGACGCCGAGCCAGGCGGGCAGGCCGCGGGGGCGGAGCTGGCGGAGGCGGATCAGGCAGATGCCGGCGATCGCGTGGCCGTGGACGGTCTTGAGGCGAAACGGCGGCGGGACGTGCGGTGCGAGGACGTCGGGGTCGACGCGGTAGTTCACGAGGATGCGGCGGTCGATCGTGCCGGCCAGGGCGGGGAGGGAGAGTGGCATCGGCGGCCTCGATGGGGGTGGGTCGGCGGTTGCGCGCGGGGCTGCGGGCGACTATCGTGTATTGCACAGTAGTATGACACAGTTGTGTGGCACGCTGCACCGAGGAGTCGATGGTGTCGTACGAGCGGTCGCTGTTCGGGTGGTTCGTGCTCGCGGTCGTTGGCTGGCCGGCCGTCGGCCTCGCTCTCGTGCTCGTCGCCGCCGGCATCGTGCGGCGGCGGCCGTGGTGGGTGGCGTTCGGCGCCGTGGCGGCGACGCCGTTTTCGTTGTACATCGCGGCGGCGTACGGTTTGCGCGGCAGGTCGATCGTGCCGGTGCTGGCGCTCCTGGCGCTCGCGCTCGCTGCATGGGCCGTGGCGCGCGGCCGGACGCGGCTGGCGTGGGGGCTGGTGGTGCCGTTCGCGGTGCTCGCGGGGTGGACGGGTTGGGCGGTGTGGCAGTCGGCGATCGAGTGGCGGCGGATGGACGGGATCGACGCGACCCCGGGTCAAAACCTGTTGGATCGATCCGCGCCATATCCCCAACCCCTTCGAAGCCCCGATCGGCCGTGACGATCGGGCGGACGCCGTTGCGAACCGAGGGCCGGGTCGACGCGCCCGCAGGCCGCCCCAGATGCCATCCCGCTGGGTGCTGTACCCACCCCCGCGTAGGGGCGACGCGAACGCGTCGCCCGCAGGCCGTCGGATCACGCCATACCCCGGCCCACACATGTTCGCCGTGGTCGTGAACCCGTGGGTTGGTGTGGGGTGGGGGGCCTGCGGGCGACGCGTTCGCGTCGCCCCTACGCGGGGGGTGTGGCGGGGGCGGCGTGCCGGCATCATGGGTGGTGTGCACGATGGCCGGGGGGCGTCGCGGGGGGCGGGCCTGTACGACGGGGCGGCTTGACGGCGGAACATCCGTTCTATATCCTGAGCCCCTCACCCAGCTCAGCCCCCCACGCGCGAGCTTCTCCGACCCGCCGCAAAGGACAGGGTCCCCCGATGACGCACAGCGCCACCGACCGTTTGCCCGTTTTGTCACCCAGGCCAACCCCCGCCGTTCGATCCATCCCCTCGCCGCTGCCGCCGACATCGCCGCTGCCGATATCGCCGCTGCCGACGCCGCCATCGCCGAAGCCGTCGCCGCAACCTAGCCCAACCACCACGCCGCAGGCGTTGGCCGACGCCGTCAACACTGCCCTGCGCACCGGCGCCGTCCGCGTCGGCGCCGCGCCGCATGCGCTGTCCGCGCTATCCACCGGCTTCCCGGCGCTGGACGCGGCCACGGGGCTCGGCGGCCTGCCGCGCGGCCGGCTCACGGAGCTCATCGGGCGGCCGACGTCCGGTCGCGAGACCGTGGCGGCGCGGTCGGCGGCGGCGTGCGAGGGGCTCGTGGCGTGGGTCGACCTGACGGGCAGCCTGGACGTCGCCTGCCTGGCGGACGGCGGGGTCGATCTCGGCCGCCTGTTCGTCCTCCGCCCGCCCACCCCCACGGACGCCTTCGCCGTCGCGGACCGCGTCGCCGCCTCGGGCGGCTTCGACCTCGTCGTCCTCGACGCCCTGGCCGACCTCCCGCCCGGCGGCCCGACGGAGCGCGCGCTGGCGCAGTTCGTCCGCGTCGTCGTCCCGCGCCTGGCGCGCACGGCCACGGCCGTGCTCGTCCTCTCCGCGCCCGACCGCTACACGCCGGCGCTGGCGCACGCGGCGGCGCTGCGGGTGTGCCTGACGAAGGTCGGGTTCCTCAGGCCGGGGGGCGTGTTTCGGGGGTGGTGCACGCGGGCGCAGGTGCTGAAGTCGCCGGGGTTGCAGGGGGGGGAGTCGGGGATCGAGGTGTGGTTGTGAGCAGACGCCCACCCATCCAAGCGGCCCGCCCGCCCATTCCAAGACCCGTGTAGGGGCACGGCATGCCGTGCCCAGTAGGCGACAAGTTAAGCGTCGATCGCAGGCAAACGTATTGCCGGCCGATCGCCCGGCGATGAATCGCCGGGCTACAATAACGACGCCGGCTAAAGCCGGCTACGGCTGCAATCCGGAGCTGTCAGGCCGCGGATTCCGAGGAGATGAGGCATGAAGCTCCACTACGATCCTGAAACGGATTCGCTCTACATCGACCTCGCCGACCGCACCAGCCAGGACTCCATCGAGGTGGCGCCGGGCGTTGTCGTGGACTTCGACGCGGCCGGGAACATCGTCGGCATCGACATCGATCATGCCAGCACGGTCGTGGATCTGAAGGCCGTCGAGGTGCATCACTTGCCGCTGGGGGTGCTCGCGACGTCGTGAGCGAGGGCGCAGGTATGGACAGAGAAGCCGATGCCAATCGAAGCCATATGGCCCATTCTTCAACCAGGATAGCCGGGCCGCAACGCGGCATGCCACGCGTGTCCTCTGCGGAGATCCGGTCATGACGAGAGCCAAGATCGCCGGCGTGGTGCTCGTCCTTCTCGCCTTCGCTCTCGCCGCCGGCTACCAAGCCCTCGAGCGCCGCGTCGGCCCCCCTGCCGTGGTGACCTCGCCCACAACGACGCCCGAGATCGCGGGGACCCACGCGGGCCTCCTCTACGGCCGAGTCACCACCGATGACGGCGCCATCTACGAGGGGCGGCTGCGCTGGGGTGGCGACGAGGAGGCGTTGTGGGGCAACTACTTCGACGGGTTCAAGGACGAGAACCCGTGGGTCCTCTACGCGCCGCCCGAGCGGCGCTCGATCGAGGTCTTGGGGATCGAGATCGCAGGCTGGGAGCGCCGGAGGGACCTCGGCCGGCCGTTCATGGCGCGCTTCGGCGACATCGCGCGCATCGAGCCGCGCGGCCGCGATATTCGAGTGATTCTCAAGAGCGGTGCCGTGTTCGTCCTCGACCGCTTCGCCGCCGACGACTTGGCCGACGGTCTGCGCGTGTGGGACGGCACGCGCGGCGTGGTGGACCTCCGGGAGCAGCAGATCCGCACCCTCGAGCTTCTTCCCGCCTCCCGAGTTGGCGCCGGCCCCTATCCGCTGCACGGCACGGTGCGCACGCGGCAAGGCGACTTCACCGGCTTCGTCCAGTGGGACCGGGAAGCGTGCGTCGGCTCCGACGAGCTCGACGGCCACACCGCCGACGGTGAGCTCAGCCTGCGTTTCGACACCATCCGCTCCATCGCGCGCCGCTCGCCGGACAGCGCCCTGGTGACGCGGCTCCAAGGCCGCGAGATCGAGCTCTCCGGCATCCGCGAGGTCGGCGGCGGCGACGGCGGAATCTACGTCGACGACCCGCGCTACGGACGTGTGCTGATCTCCTGGGACGCCTTCGAGCGCGTCGACTTCAGCGAAGGCGGCGCCGGCCCCGCCTATGGCGATTTCCCGCCGGGCCGCCCGCTCACGGGCAGCGTCATCACCCGCTCCGGCCGCCGCCTCACCGGCCGCCTGGTATACGACCTCGACGAGAGCGAGACCACCGAGACACTCGATGCTCCATCGCAGGGCGTCGACTACACGATCCCCTTCGGCCTCATCGCCTCGATCGTGCCCACCAGCCTCGAAGAGCGCGGCGTCCAGCGAGCCAAGGTGACGCTCAATAGCGGCGAGGCGCTTCAGCTCGAGCGTACCGGCGACCTCGGCGAGGGGAATGCCGGCCTGCTGATCTTCCAAGACGGCCGTCAGAGCCCCGAGTACGTGCCCTGGACCGACGTCGAGCAGGTCGACCTTGACCACCCACCGGATCTGAACCCGCCGAAGGGCACCGGTGACTAACGTTGACGTCGGCGGTACCGCGCCAGACGATTTGGCGCGCCCGTCGGATGGTGCTGGACGAAGAGTCGATTGGCCGCCGCCCCTCAATCTCGCGGAGCACCCAGACGTCGCCCTGGCGCTGGTAGTGCTCGACCCGCGGGCGGCTCTAGGCGACGAGGAAGTAGTCGCGCCGGACAGCGCTATTCGTAATGCGTCCACATCCGCAACACCTTCACGACGCGCATCTCGTCGAGGATCTCGTAGACGATGCGGTGTTGGATGTTGATCCGCCGCGAGTACGCCCCGTGCAGATCGCCCACGAGCTTCTCGAAGGGCGGTGGCGTGCAGTACGGATCGTCGGCGAGGACGTCGAGCAGGCCGGCGGCCTTCTCCTTCAGCCCGCTTGCGGCCAGTCGTTTAGCGTCCTTGCGCGCTTGGCTCGTGTAGACGATCCGCCAGCTCACCACTCCAGCTCGTCGGCGCACTCCTCGACCGGTGTCGCGATCCCCTCGCGGATGGACTCGCGCATACCGGGAATCGAGACCAGGTACAGCGTCTCCTGGACGGCGCGCCAGTCGTCCTCGCCGATCAGCACGGCGTTGCCGCGCTTGCCCGTGATGTGGATGGGTTCATGGGTGTCGGAGACATCGGCGAGCAGCTTGTAGAGCAGCTTGCGCGCTTCGGTCGCGGTGATGGTGGTCATCGGTCGGCTCCTTGTTGCGTACGTGAAAGCGTACGTTGTTAGGGCGCCCGTGTCAATCCGGTGATGGCCGCCGCGGAGAAGCACATTGAATCGAGGGGCTAATCACTGTGCTTCGCGGTCGGAGGTTGACGCTCTTAAGCCGACCGGCCTAACATGCGCGTCACTAGCCCCAGCTGGTCTGATCCGGGATCGGGGATCCGAGAATGGTATTCGGCGGATCCGACGATGAACGCGGCGCGCAGCAATCGGGCCGATCGGGGAGGGGATGCGATGAGCCAGACGCTGGTCATTCGTGGACGGTACACCGGCCGGGCATTCATTCCGGACGGCCCGCTGCCCGACGCCGAGGGGGCGGCGGAACTGGTCATCACCCCGGAGGCACCCCGGCCGGGCGGGTCAGTTGCCGATGCCTTCGGGACCGCGTCCGTCCTGCGGAGCGGTGACGATATCCTGGCCCAAGTGCGTGCCGACCGCGACGAATGGGGTGACCGCTGATCTACCTGGATGCGACGTGTTCTTCGCCGACGTCGAGCTCGCCGTGGTCGAGGTGAGCGCGGCGGTCGTCGAGCGGGCCACCGACCTCCGTTCGAAATACAACCTCAAGACGCCCGACGCCCTCCACTACGCCACGGCCGTGGAGGTCGGGGCGGCCGCGTTCTTGACTGGCGACAGGGCGCTGTCGCGGTGTTCGGAGGTGCCGGTCGAGGTGCTGTGAGCGCTGTCGGACGGCGAGCAGCCGGATTACTCCGCTCTATGCCCGCTCTGCTACGCCGCAGCAGGCGGCCCGAACCAGGTCGTCAGCGCGTCCGCGAGCCCCACCTGTTCCCCCTCTCCCACCCAAGCCACATACCCGTCCGGCCGCACCAACACGCCCGTGGGCGCCGCCACCGCCCCAATCGCCGGCAGCTCCCACGCACCCCCATACGTGCCATCGACCATCCTCACCCGATCCGCCCACGGCGTGATCGTTATATCGAAGCCGCCGGGCGCGCCGAAGTTGAGAAGCACCGGCCGGGCGGCGTGCAGCAGCGTGAACACCCGCCGTGGACCGTCGGCGGTGACCACGTCGAGGTCGGGCATGCGGCGCCCGAGCAGCGGGTGCCCCTCGCCGAGGTCGTAGCGGATGTCCAGGCCGGACATCATCGCGGCGAAGCGTTTGCGGGGCTCGTCCATGCTGAGCAGCTCGGTCACGGAGTCGCGGAGCGCCTCGATGCGGTCGTCGGGGCGCATGAGCGCGACCTGGGCCATCGTGTTGCGCAGCACGCGGGCGGCGATCGGGTGGCGCTCGGTGTGGTAGGTGTCCAGCAGGCTTTCCGGCGCTGTCCCCTTGACCACCTGGGCCAGCTTCCAGCCCAGGTTCACGGCATCCTGCACACCGGTGTTCAGGCCCTGCCCGCCCACCGGGGAATGCACGTGCGCCGCGTCGCCGGCCAGCAGGACTCGCCCTTTGCGGTAGGCCGCGGCCTGCCGGGTCATGTCGGTGAACCGGGTGATCCAGGTGGGGCTGTGGATGCCGTAGTCGGTGCCGTATACGGCGATGAGGCCCTCGCTGAGATCGCGCAGGGTGGGTTCGCTCGTCGAGCCGACGTGCGATTCGGTCACCATGACCCGGACCGTCCCGCCCTTCTTGTAGATCACCTCGCCGTCACGGATCTCGTAGTCCACCTTGCCCAGGGAATGCATGCCGGAGGCGGTGGGGCGCATGCCCAGCTCCGGCTCCTCGGTCATCTCGACCTCGGCGAGCAGCGCGCTCATCGTCGGATCCCAGCCGGGGAACTCGATGCCGGCGGCTTTGCGGATGAGGCTGCGGCCACCGTCGCACCCGACGAGATACTGCGCCCGCAGCGACGGGGCGTCGGACACCGCGACGTCGACGCCGGTGTCGTCCTGCGCAAAGCCGGTCACATCACGCCCGCGATAGAACGTCACCGGCAGCTCATCGACCCAGCCGGCCAGGATGCGCTCGATGTGGTTCTGCCAGAGGGCGAGCCCGTAGTTGTGCCGGGTCGGGAAGTCGCTGATGTCCAGGCGCACCGGGGCGAAGGCCGTGACCTGGGCGATCTGCCCCTCCGCCAGGAACCGATCGGCGATGCCGCGCTGATCGAAGACCTCGAGGGTGCGTGCGCTCAGACCGCCGGCGCGCGAGCCGGGCAGGTCCTGGCTGGCGCGCCGCTCGACGACGGCGACGTCGACGCCCGCCAGCGCCAACTCGGCCGCCAACATCAGGCCCGTCGGGCCGCCTCCGGCGATCACCACGGCGTGTTCGGTCATGGCCGCGATGATAGTTGGGCGATGCTAAACTGGCCACTGATCCGTCGACCGTCTCAAGCGGCGACAACTCGGACCGCTCGGCGGCGCAGGCGGGAGATGACGCATGGCCAAGTTGATCTACGGCATGATCACGTCGCTGGACGGCTACGTCGAGGACGAGCACGGCGACCTCGGCTGGGGCGAGCCCGACGAAGACGTGCATGGCTACATCAACGACCTCGCGTCGTCGGTTGGCACCTACCTCTACGGGCGCAGGATGTACGAGATGATGGTCTACTGGGAGACCGCGCTCACGGTCCCGGACGAACCGCCGGTCTTTTACGATTGGGCGCGGCAGTGGCTGGCGGCCGAGAAGGTCGTCTACTCCAGGACCCTCGCCGAGCCGCAGGGCGCGCGGACGCGGATCGAGCGGGCGTTCGATGCCGACGCGGTCCGGCGCCTCAAGGCGGACAGCCCGCATGACATCACGGTCAACGGCCCTGAACTCGCCGCGCATGCGCTACGAAGCGGTCTTGTCGACGAGCTTCAGATGATCGTCAGCCCCGTGGTGTTGGGCGGCGGCAAGCGGTTCCTTCCGGACGGCGTGCGGATGGACTTGGAGCGCATCGAGCAGCGTGGGTTCGGCAACGGTGTGGTCGTGTTGCGGTACGCGGTTCGCGGCCAGTGACGCTGTAGGTGTTCGGGGGTCGTCTGCCCGCCGAAGTAATCGCGAAGTTCCAACCGAGGCACTGCCTCAAGGAGGAGATCATGAAGCTCAAGGACCAGTCGATCATCGTCACCGGCGGCGCAAGCGGCATCGGCCACCAAGCCGCCCTCGCGCTCGCCGCGGAGGGCGCGAACGTCATCGTCGCCGACTTCAATATCGCCGGTGCGACCGAGGTTGCCGCCGAACTGACGCAAATGGGTGTCAGGGCCTTCCCGTTCAAGGTCGACGTCTCGAAGGCTGCCGAGGTCGAGGCGATGGTCGACTTCGCGGTCGAGAAGCTGGGCACGCTGAACGGCATCTTCAACAACGCCGGCATCGGCCTGCTGAAGCCTTTCCTCGAGATGGACCCGGCGACCTACCACAGGGTCATCGAGGTCGATCAGCACAGCGTGTACTACGGCATGTACTACGCGGCGAAGAAGATGGTCGCGCTCGGAACGAAGGGCACGTTCGTGAACACGGCGTCGATCTACGGGACGACCGCGGCGCTCGGGAGCTTCAACTACAACGCGGCGAAGGCGGCCGTGATCATGATGACGCGCTCGGCTGCGCTGGAGCTCGCCCCACACGGTATCCGGGTGGTCGCGGTGGCGCCAGGGTTCATCAACACGCCGATCCTCGGCAACGATGCCGCGATGAAGGAGATGCTCGCGAAGCAGCACCTTCACGGCAAGCTGATCGAGCCGGAGCGGGTGGCGAGCGTGGTGGCCTTCCTCTTCACCGAAGGGGCATCGGCCATCAACGGGTCGACGATCCCGGTGGAAGACGGCTTCCAGATCTTCAAGAACAGCTGAAGGACGAGCGATGGTGACATCACGATTGGAGCCCACGCTCAAAGTTCTCGTCTTCGGAGCCTCGCTTCGCTTGGACCCGGTGCCGACATGAGGATTCGCCCCGTGCTGGACCCGGGGCGATCGAGCTCGTCCCCCGAGGAGCGGATCAGCGCAATTGCGTGCGACGCGCGAGCGCGGGCGTTGACACGCCTGCAACCGTGATCCTCCCCAAGGTCCGCGACCCCCGCTTCATCACCCTCCGCCGCGGCGGGACGCTCACGGATGCGGACCATCGGCTCCTGGCTCTGTGGGCGGCCGCGTGCGCCGAGCACGTTCTGCACCTCTTCGAGTCGGTGCAGCCCTCGGACCCGCGGCCGCGCCAGGCGATCGAGCAGGCTCGGGCATGGGTGCGCGGCGAGATCACGATGTCAGAGGCCCGCGCGGCGGCTGGCCATGCCAACGCTGCAGCGCGAGAGCTGAGCGGAGCCGCTCGCCACGCCGCGTATGCCGCCGGCCAGGCCGCGGCGGTGGCGCATGTCGCCGCACACGAGCTCGGGGCAGCGGCCTACGCGATCAAGGCTGCGCGTGCGGCCGCCTCTGATGGTGAGGGGGAGAGCGCCGGCCGGCTCGAATGCCGGTGGCAGCGCGAACAGCTGCCCGATGCGATTCGCGAACTCGTCTTGGAGGATCAGCGGCTCAGAAACGAGATCTGTTGGTCGGTGTTCGATGGCTGACGGGCGTAGCGGCGTGTTTGCACTGTCCGACAATCGATTCGACCGGACGCCGCGAGCACGATACGCTTGCCGCGGAGGCCAGCCATGACCGAGGCGCCTGAACGCACCGCCGAGCAGTTCCAGCATGCGACTCCCGCGAGCGTGCGATGAAGCCCGGGAGCTCCCTCGCACGTCGGGCGCGCGTCCGCGCCCGCGCGTTGCGCCTGCGGCTGCGCGCGGCGCAGGCGCCCTGGGTGGCAGCCTTCGAGCGCCGTATGGCGGCCGACGCCGACGGTGTGGTGATCGGGTCGTCCGCGCCAGGCGAGCACGGGCGCCCGCGCATCCTGTTGTCCGTCGTGCGCGCCAGCACGGCCAGCGACCTGGCGCGGGTCACCGCGCGGCTGGCCGGCGCCGGCAGCCCGGCGGGGCCGACGCACGATGTGGTGGTGGTGACCGTCGTCGCGCCCGATGCCGCGGTCGCCGCCGAGTCGCCACCCGAGGCGCTCCCCCAGGCGCTCCCGGCGCTTGGGCAAGCGCTGGCCCGGCTGGAGGCGGAGGGCATCGCGGCCGGCTGGGTGGTTCGGGCGGCAAGCGATGTCGGCGCCGCGCTGCGCCGCGAGGCCCGCCACCAGCGGGCCGGGCTGATGGTCATGGGCTGGACCCGCGCCGAGGCGCACGCGCTCGCGCGCGCCGCCGAGGCCCGCGACGCGATCACGACGGCGCAGGCGGACGCGCGAACGGACGGGGAGGCCGCGGAGCTGGCGGTGCTGCCGGCCTCGCTGGGCGCCGTGCTCCAGTTCCCGCCGGCCGATGTCCTGATCGTCGGAGGACCGGCGCCGCGCGTCCCGCTGCGCCGCCCGCTGGTGCTGCTCGGGTCCGGACGCGACGACCGTGTCGCGCTCGATCACGCCGTCGCGCTCGCGGGCGATCCCAGCGGCGCGGGCGTTGCGGTGCTGACCGTCGTGCCGCCCGACGCGCCACGTGGGGCCGCGCTGTCCGCCGAGCACCGCGCGCGTCGTGTCTTGGAGGACGCGGGGCTCGGCGCGGCGGCGGTGCGGGTGGTGGCGGCGACCAGTCGGGCCGAGGGCGTGCAGGCGGTGCTCGGCGAGGGCGGATTCGATGCCGTGGTGATGGCCGCCGCGGCCGAGACGGTGATCAAGCGGCAACTGTTCGGCGGGACGCAGCTCGAGGTGGCGCAGCGCGCCGAGGTCCCCGTGCTGGTGTTGAGGCCCCGCGCGCCCGGCTTCCGGTACGTGCTCCAGCGCGTCTGGTCGCTGCTCTACGACCACCTCCCCAAGATCACGCCGGCACAGCAGACGTCCATCCAGGCCGTGATCGGGGACGCGACGCGGCCCAACAAGGACTACTTCGTGATGATCGGGCTGTCGGCGGGCATCGCCGCCCTCGGGCTGGTCCAGAGCAGCCCGGCCGTCATCATCGGCGCCATGCTCGTGGCGCCCCTCATGAGCGCCATCATCGCGGTGGCGCTGGGCATCGTCGAAGGTCAGCCGCGCCTGCTCGCCGACGGGATTTCGGCCAGCGCGCGCGGGATGGCCCTGGCCGTGATCGTCAGCCTGCTCATCGGTCTGGCGATCGGCGGCGGCGAGCTGACGCCCGAGATGCTCGCCCGGACGCGGCCCGGTTTCCTGGATCTGGCCATTGCCCTGGCCAGCGGCGCGGCGGGCGCGTGGGCGCTCTGTCGCGAGCGCGTCAGCGCCAGCCTGCCCGGCGTGGCCATCGCCGTCGCCCTGGTCCCGCCGCTGGCCACGGCCGGGCTGTGCCTGGCCATCGGCAGGACGGACGCGGCGCTCGGTGCGCTGCTGCTGTTCGCCACCAACTACGTGGCCATTGTGGCCGCCGGCGGGCTCGTCTTCCTGCTCCTGGGCCTCGGGCCGACGAGCGAGGCCACGCGGGAGCGTGCGCTGCTCCGGCACGGGGCGCGCCTGGCGGCGCTGCTGTTGGTCGTCCTGGTCGCGGTGCTGGGCTGGGCGACCACCCGGGTGTCGGCCGAGGTTCGATCCGCGCAGCAGATCCAGGCGGCGCTGGACGCCGGCGTGGCCGACCTCTCCGAAGGGGGGGTCGCCCCCGTGATCATCCGCAGCTGGCGGCGCGAGGGCGCCGAACGCATCGTGGTCGAGGCCTGGGCGACCGGGGAGGGCAGCACGCTCCCGGACGCGGCGGCCGTCGCGGCGGTGCTCCACGCGCGCCTGGCGGAGACCCTCGCACCCTCCGTGCGCCTGCGGCTGACCCTGGCGCCGGTGAGCCAGGTCGAGGTGCCGGCGCCGACGGCGACACCGATGGTCGCGACGCCCTGACCGGCCCGCGCCGCGATCAGCCGCCGGCTCCCGGATGCGGGAGAACAGCTCTGCGCCAGCCCCGGCAGGGGCTTCGTCATGAACGAGCCTGACCGTTCACGGTCAGGCGTCGCTGGAGGTCGCACTTTGGCCACATCTGCACGCCTCGGCTCCTTCGACGACCTGATGCGCGAGCTGCCGCCCGGCACCGCCCCAGCCGTCGAGCCCATCGCCCGGAAGCTGCGCGCCGTCATCCTCGACGACTTCCCGGAAGCCATCGAGGTCGTTCGTCTGGGTGACCGAGCCGCCTCGTTCGGGGTCGGCACCAAGAAGATGAGCGAGTCCCATGTCTACGTGATGCCGCAGGCAACGTACGTGAACCTCGGGTTTTGGCACGGCGTGGGTCTCGCGGACCCCGCCGGACTTCTCGAGGGGACCGGAGCGAAGTTGCGACACGTCAAGGTGCGCTCGGTCGAGGACGCGGGGCGTCCTGCGGTGCGCGCGCTCGTCGCGGCGGCGCTTCAGGAGCGGCGCGCGGTGCTTGGGCGCGGGTAGACGCTGCGCTCAAGCGGCGCCCTGCTCGTGGGTAGATGCCGCTACGCCGCCTGCTCTCAGGAATCCGGGTCGTACATGATCTCCCGAACCTCCTGCGCGCAGCGGCAGCCGCGGGCGATGCGCGCAGCCCAGTCCAGCGCCTCGGCCCGCGACGGCACCTCGATGATCGCGAACCCCCCGACGACCGCCTTCGTTTCCGGGACCGGGCCGTCAGTGATGGCCCCGTCGGTACCGACGATGGTCGCCTGCTGGCGCTCGACGCCGCCGCCGAAGATCCAGACGCCGGCGTCCTTGGCTTCCTGGACCACCGCGTGCGAGGCCCGGCCCACCTCAGGCCAGTCCCCGTCCGGGATGTGGGCCATCGAACCGTCGTCGAACGAGATCAGGTACCGGGGCATCTGGTGACTCCTTGGGCGGTCTCAAGCGGTCCTTGCAACACTCGACCGGGAAGCGAAGAATGACACATCGTCGCGAACGGAGCGCAAACTGAGCCGGCTAGGGATCAGGCCGCGCCTGGGACAACGTATGCCAAGTGTCCCAGCGCATTGAAAAACACTTGGCGGGTGTGGCGCAGCCAAATGGAGGGCACTATGGAGAGCAATGACTTGGCCTGGTCGGGCCAGACGTGGCGGCTACCGCTGTGGTTCTGGCTCAGCCTGGCAGCGATGGCTGTCAGCATGATGCATATTCTCCTGGACTTCGGCGTCGGGCTATTTCCGATGCAGGGCACCCTCGCGCCGGCGGTCGGGGCGGTGGTGCTGCTGATACCCCTCATTCAGGTCTGGTGGGTCGTCTCACTGGCGGCGGGTGCGCGCGGCGTAGGCGGCGGGGTGGCGAGTGCGGTGATCCTGGGGCTCGGGTGGACGGTGCTGATCAACGGCCTCGCGATCATGTACTGCCTGCCGCCATGCCCAACCGGTGCGCCGCTGACGGACGTCGCACACGTCGGGAGCATCGTGCTCGGAATCGCGGCGCCGGCGGCCGGGATCTGGGCGCTGTGGCGCGGGCGGGTGCGGGTAGGCTGGGTGTTGCCCGCGGGTGCGTTGGTGCTCGTGGTGGCGACGGTGTGGGCGCTGGCCACAGCTGGTCCGTCGTGAGGCTGGGCATCGGCCAAGAGAAGAATCGCCATTTTGGCCGTATTTGTTGCGCTGACCACTTGAGACCGCCCCGCATACTCCAAACAGCCCGACGGCCGCTAGACCTTGTCCCGCGATGACCACACGTTGTCCCTGGTTGAGAGGCTGCCCGCCGACCACGAGGACGTCGATCCCTCGTGGGCGACGCCCTCGTGGCCGGTCATGGTGCCGCACTACGTCCGCGCGCCGGCTCACGCCGCCGTGCGCTTGGCCCGGCTCCGGTAGTTCGTCGGCAGCTCGAGCGGGTCGTCCGGGTGCTCGGCGTCCCAGCGCTCCTTGAGGGCGATGAGGTCGAGCCCGACGCTCTCCCGGCCGGTGACACCGCCGAGGAACGTACCGACGTCCGTCACCGCGTCGCGCAGCTCCGGGGCGAGGCGCAGCGTGGCGCGCATCGTCCCGTCCAGTCGAATCCGCGGGCCGAATGTGCCGATGCCCGGCAGCTTCACACGGTGGCCCGTGCGAAGCTGCTGTCCGATCTCGTGGCCGAGCTCCTCGAGGACCATCCGGGCGACGCGCGGCGTGAGCAGCGTGCCGGTGGCGAGGCGTTCGGCCAGGGCATCGAGGTCGAGCGTCGGCAGGTTCGAGACCCGCGGGCGGTAGGCGCTGATCGCCTCAATCCAGCTTGCCATGGGAATGTGTTCTCCTGTTCCGTGTTACGCCCGCGAACGGTGCGGGCGTGCGGACAGGGTACGGGGTGCGATGGCCGCATGGAAGGGGTTTGACCGTCGCGTGACCGTCGTTTACCCGACGCTGGGGTGGCGCGGAGCGCGCGGATCGCGCGGATCGCGGTCCAGCGCCCGCCGGCGAGCGCCCGCCGGCAAGCGCCCGACGTGATCGGCGGACGGCCTTGACAGTCCGGATAGCGCCTCTTTCGGCCTCGTCCGCGGTTTCTTGAAGAAACGCGCCTCGGTTCTTGAAGAACGGGCCGGCGTTTCTTCAAGAACGGACCCGCGTTTCTTCAAGAACCGAATCGCGTTTCTTTCGTATTGCTCGGACCGACCCGAAACGCCGGCGCCCGCGACGCCATCCGTATTAAATAGGTCCATTGTCGTAACCTCGATCAGCTGATGGCGTCAAGCGGCCCTCGGCAGAGCGTGTGATCGAGGTCGAGCGGGCACTTCGAGGTGGTCCAGGAGCCGCTGGCCGGTGGCTCGCAGAGCGACGCCTGCCTTCCGACACGCCGGTCGTGCTATCGTCTGATTGCATGGTCCGGATTCGCTGCGGGGTTGGGTCACCACCACTGTTTCGGACCGGGCCATATCCGTCCATCGACTTTGTGATTGTCGACTGACCGAACTTGTGGCCATGGCCGCCGACGGAGTACAGGGATCGCCACGAACATGACCAGCGCCGCTGTCGATCCCGTCGTCCCGGACCTGCCGATCGCGGACCGGCCGTATCCGCGCAGCTGGATCGACTTACTGATCCGGTGGATCGACTACGGCCCGGCGCCGGCGTGGTTGTTCTATGTCCTGCTCGCTGCCCTGCTCGCGCTCTGGAGCAACGCGGTGATGTGGATCGACGGGTCGCAGCCGGCAGGAACGTTCGTCAGGCTGCGGGTGGCAGACGGTGGCTACGGCGTGTTCTTCCTCGCCCTCTACCACTACCTCAACTCGGCGGCCCGGCGCAGCTTCCGACAGTTCGAGCCCGTCTTGGACGCACCAAAGGCGGAGTCGCGAACCCTGGAATACCGGTTGACGAACCTGCCTCGGTGGCTCGGCGTGTTGGCGGTCTTGCTCGGACTCGGTCTCGAGACGGTGAGCCTCCGGGCCAACCCGGAATCGTTCGGGGTTGCCGGCGCACACTCGCCGTGGCCGGCGATCAGTCTGCTCGTCCAAAGCCCCCTTGGCTTCGGCTGCATGTTCGCCTTGGCGCTCCAGTGCATCCGGCAACTGAGGCTGGTGAACGACCTACACGCACGGGCGACCGATATCAACCTATTCCAGCTCGGACCGGCGCAGGCCTTGTCCGGTCTGACCTCGCGGACGGGCATCGGGCTCATCGCCTTCATCACGTACAACCGGCTGGTCGAAGGATCGGACATCAATTTCCTCAACGTGGTGGCCTTGGTGATCATGGGCGCGTTGGCGGTCACCGTGTTCGTGGTCCCGCTGCTGGGCATGCGCGGCCGGCTGCGTGCCGAGCAGGCGCGCCTCGTCGGGGAAGCGAACGCGCGAATTCAGCGCACGATCGGGCAGATCCACGCTCGCATCGACGCCGGTGAGCACGAGGCCGTCGGCAATCTCAGAACGACCTTGAGCGCATTGATCGAGGAACGGCAACTGATCGAGGGCATCTCGACCTGGCCGTGGCGGTCGAGCACGCTTAGAGGCTTTGCGTCGACGCTGTTGTTGCCCATCATCATCTGGCTGATCCAGCGGCTGCTGGCGAGGCTGGTGTGAGTCCGTGGGGCGACGGCCAACAGAGCTCACGGCTCTGTTCGCGACGTTTGGCTATACTCCGAACATGACGAAGCTCCTCGAAGAAGCCCTCCGCGCTGTCGCCGAGTGGTCCGACGCCGAGCAGGACGCGTTGGCGGCGGCGATTCTCGCCGGGGTTGCGGGCGACGCAGAGTGGGATGCGCAGTTCCATGCCTCGGCGCCCGCGCTCGCGCGCCTGGCTGACGAGGCGCTGAGCGAGCACCGGCAGGGTCGGTCCCAGCTGCTCGACCCCGACACACTCTAGCGAGGTTCGGTATAGTTGCGGTCGCGCACCACCGGGCGCTTTCGGGAGGCGTTCGCCACCCTTCCGCCGCGGGTCCAACGCCAGGCGCAGATGATCTGATCTGTTTCTGGATCGGGCCGCATGCGGACTACGACCGGCTCCTCGTCGGACTCCGGTAGATCCGCCCGACGACGTTGGGAGGTCAGCAATGATCGACATCCCTGAACTCACCGCTGAGCAGTTCCAACGTGCGATTCCCTCCAGCGGCCGCCGCAGGCTCATGGCGGGTCACGTCGAGTCCGGGGCTGACGTCACGGCGCTGCGCCGGTTCATCGGGCTGACGCAGGAGCAGTTTGCAGCCGCGATGGGGATCAGCGTGCACACACTCAGGAACTGGGAACAGGGCCGCCGGCACCCAGATGGCCCGGCCATCGCCCTCCTACGCATCGCGGCGCGCCATCCGAGGGTGATCCTGGAGAACGTCGGCGCGGCGGCGTAGGCAAACGTACGGGTCAAGGGTATCAAGCATCATGGCCACGACTGCACGACTCGGCTCCTTCGACGATCGGATGCGCGAGTTGCCGCCCGGAAGCGCCGCCGGCGTCGAGGCGATCGCGCGGAAGCTGCGCGCCGTCATCCTCGACGACTTCCCGAAAGCCATGGAGGTCGTTCGCCTTGGGGACCGTGCCGCCCCGTTCGGGATTGGCCCCAAGGAGATGAGCGAGTCGCTTGTCTACGTGATGCCGTAGGCAGCGTACGTGAACCTCGGGTTCTGGCACGGCGTCGGTCTCCCGGACCCCGCCGGCTTCTTCAGGGAACCGGCGCGAAGGTGAGACACGTCAAGGTGCGCTCGGTTGAGGACGCGGGGAGCCCCGCGGTGCGGGCGCTCGTGGCGGCGGCGCTGGCGTAGCGGCGCGAGGTGCTTGGGCGTAGGTAGACACAGCAATTTGAACGGGGTCGCACGCAGAAGGTGTGCGAGGGCCGGCGCGGCGTTGCCGGGGGCGTTGACGGGCTTGTGCCGACCGGCTTATCATGCAAGTGACCAGCCACAGCCGGTCTGGGTAGGGATCCTGACATGCGAATCGGCGGACCTGTCGACGAATACGGCGCGCGGCAATCGGGCCGGCGCGCGGGTCGTCATGACGTGCGCCGCGCTGTCGATGGGTGGGATGGGCATGGCAAAGTGAGTAGTTAGGCGGACCAGAAGGCCGAACGAGAGTCGGAGGATCCAGTGGCAGAAAAGCGCACGACCACTCTTAAGCCGAGAACCGAGACGAAGCCTAGAGTGCGTTGGCCGTTCCCCCGAACCACGCTCGGTGATGCAATCAGAATTGCTTACGCGATCAAGGAACACAACGGCGGGAACCCGTGGGAACCGGAAGAGATTCGCAAAGCGATCGGAGCCGGCACTGGGGGAAACGCATTCTTTTACCTTACTACTGCATCGAGAGATCATGGCCTGACCGTCGGTACGAACGCTGCGGAGAAGATTGAGCTTACCGACCTCGGGAGAGAGCTGGTCTACGCACCAGACCCAGAGGCCGAGAGGGCACTAAGTGTCCGCGCCTTTCTCGCGATCGACGTCTTCAAGCGCGTGCTCGAGTATTACAAGGGTAGCAACCTTCCGGAGATGAAGTACCTCGGGAATGTGCTCCAGAAGGAGTTCGGACTCGCGCCGGAAACTCACGAAGAGTTCTCACGTACCTTCCGCGAGAACTGTCAGTACCTCGGGATCACGTCGGGCATTCCCGCTTCAGGCGCTGAATACGGGCAGGGCGCTCCAAGTCCGATTACGCCCGATACTGTGACGCTCGCCGAAGCCATGGGAGCCTCGAAGCTCACGGCGTTTGTGATCATGCCTTTCGTCGAACGCGATTCCAAGCATCCCTCGGGTTTCTTTGCGGAAGTCCTTCGGAGTCTGATCACGCCTGCCGCCAAGGAGTCGCTGTTCACCGTGAAGACGGCGAATCGACAGGGCAGCGACCTGATTCAGTCGACAATCATCAATGATCTCATCGAAGCCGACCTCGTCATTGCCGACCTTACCGAGCACAATCCTAACGTCATGTTTGAGCTCGGCGTACGCATGGCTGAGGACAAGCCCGTCGTGCTCATCAAGGCCCAGGGCACTGGCCCGCTGTTCGATGTCGACAACATGCTGCGTGTCTTCGAGTACAGCCCGAACCTTTGGCAAACGACGATCGAGAAGGACATGCCAAGTCTTCGCGAATTCATCAAGGGTGCATGGGACAACCGTGCATCGGAGAATTCATACATGAAGCTACTCCGGGGTGCTAAAGGAAAGGCCGTCTAACAACGGCATGCGGCTGACGGCGCTGCGCGCCGCAGCTGATCCCGAGCGCCATGCGTTATGAAGACGCGTATCGCCGAAAAGTGTGAGTGGAGAGACGAAGATGCCAGATCAGCAACCTGACTACGCTGCCTTTCATCGCTCTGTTAGCGAAGAGCTCTATTCGCTCAAGGACAGGATCCGCAATCTCGTTTCTCATTGGCCCACTGATGGCGAGTCGAAAGAGGTAGCTCTTCGCAGCGTCCTGAGGAGGCATCTTCCACAGTCGATGGTCGTTGGACGAGGCTTTGTTGTGACTCCTACAGGAAGCTCCACTCAAGTTGACGTACTCATAGTGGACGCGGCGAAGCCGACGCTATTCAAAGATGGCGACCTTCTGATTGTCACCCCTGACGCTGTCCGTGCAGTCATCGAGGTTAAGACCGCGCTTAGCACGCGAACCTCCATCGCTGAAGCCCTTCGCAAGTTGACACGAGTCGAGGACATTTGTCGGGATGTGACCGGGAGGGACTCGGTTTGGACGGGACTGTTCATCTTCGATGGGGATCGGGATATCTCTCATATGCTCCTCGAGGGTGTAGGCGACGCGTATGCCCAAACAAGGCGTCCCGTGAACTGCGTCTCAGCCGGAAAGGACAACTTCGTGAGGTTCTGGTCGCGAGGTGCAGACGTCAACTCACCCGAACGTGGGCCCGTATGGCATGCATACAACTTAGAGGGAGTGGCTCCGTCCTATTTCATGGGAAACCTAATCGACTGGATCGGTTCGGTCGACGACTCGACTGCTGGGTTCGCCTGGTTCCCGTTGATCGGCGGCAAGGAGCGATGCCGAACGTACTATCTGGCACTGTCGTCGACGCAACCGTTGGCTTTTTCCAGTACATCAAATGCATGAAGCCATGTCAAAAACACACGAAGAGGACTCATAACTTCCGAATGTGCCTGGCCGGCTACAGCGAGCTCTTACCGCTTCCGCCGGCAGGTGATGCGAGGCGTCATTCAGAATTGCGCCTCCCCTGACCATTGATGCACTGTAGGTTCATGCGCGAATTGCCTATAGGGCCATAAACAGGACATGTGGAGCGACCAATGCCGACCGGCTTTGTGTACGTCTTGCTGAATCCATCCTATCCAGATGTGATTAAGATTGGGCTTACCGAACGCACGTCAGAGGAGCGAGCCCGCGAGTTACGAACGACGGGTGTTCCAACTAATTTCATCGTTCTTTACGATGAGCTTGTCACAGACTGCGTCGCCGTGGAGAGCGCGGTTCACCGGCGACTCGCAGGGTATAGAGTGTCTGATGATCGGGAGTTTTTTCGACTTCCGGTCAAGGAAGCGATTAGAACGCTTCAGGAAGAGGCGAGCGCCTGCCGAGTTAATCCACTGAATCTCATTAGGCGTGTTGAAATCCTCGAGGCGCTCCGCCAGCTGTATCGGGGCTACTTGAAACCAGATATCGTCTCGGTTGCTATTGTTCAGCCTCCTGGAGTATGTTTTCTGGAGGTCGTGCGACGCGCCGAAGGGCCTGAAACTGAGATTGTGGACCGTGAAGATCTTCAGATCTTCGCGGGCAAGGACTACGACGAGAGTCTCTTCTCACCCGGCGCACCGGTGGAAGAAAACGCCCAACGTTTCGTCAATGAACTCGACGCATATGACTATATCATGACAGGCATGCCGCTATTCACAGAAGAAGCCTGGCGTGAGATTGCAGACCTTAGGAAATCAGGTGGCAAAATCAGTCGTGTGGAGTGGGTTGATCCATCGTAGGTTGAGCCACGGCGCGAGATTGCTAGGTGATCGATGTTCGGGAAGGACTCCGCATGACAAGCCGCTGCAGTCGACGCCATGCAGCGCCCGCTGCGCTCCCGCTTTCAGGCGCGGCTGAGCGCCAGCGTTAGGCGTCGCAACCAGCGATGGAGCCCAACATATGCCCGGCCGATCTGCGCGACGCCGACCTCATCTCGGCCCGCGCCGTTGAGACGTACTGTCATGCGTTCGGTCACTCGTTCTCCCCCGAAGACCTCCGCGCGCACGCCGACCAATATCTCTTCCCGCAAGCCTTCGCCCGCATCCTCGAAACCGACACTTCCTTCGTCGCCGACCTGTCGGGCCGCCGCGTCGGCTACGCACAGTTCGGCACCGCACCCGCCGCACCCGCCGCACCCGCCGCACTCACCGCCGTGCCACCCCGCATCGACGCCGAGCTCCGCCGCCTCTACGTCCATCCGGATTTCCAGCGTCAAGGCATCGGCACCGCTCTGATGCAGGCTGCCCTCGAACATCCGATCCTCGCCAACGCCCGGTTGATCGCCCTGGACGTCTGGGTGCAGAATGAAGGCACCCAGCGCCTCTACCACCGCCACGCGTTCGAGCCGGTCGGCACTCGGACGTTTATCGTCGCATCCGGCGCCGAGACCACGCCGGACATCATCATGGTCCGGGACAATCGCGATCGCGCGGCCGCCGAACGCGCGGCATGGAGGTCACACGAGTGAGCGAATCGACAAAGTACTGGTTTGCCGCCAAACGGTACGGATGGGGCTGGGGTCTGCCGTGCGCATGGCAAGGCTGGGCAGTCCTCGCTGGTTTCGGAGCGCTCCTCCTCGCCGGCACCCGACTGTTCCCGCCTGACCGTAAGGTCTGGAGCTTCACGATCTACACGTTCATCCTGTCCGGGGGGCTGCTGGCGATCTGCTTCGCCAAGGGCGAGCCGCCTCGTTGGCGCTGGGGCAAGGATGGAACGCCATCATGACCACCCACTCCGTCGAAGCCACCCTCGCCCACCTCGAGTCCCTCGGCACCGAGAAGCTGCGCGCACAAAACGCCAAGCGCGGCGCCGGCGACAATCAGTTCGGCGTCCAGCTCGGCGACATTCGAAAGCTGGCCGCGAAGATCAAGACCGACCACGCGCTGGCCCTCGCGCTCTGGGAGACCGGGAACGTCGAGGCCCGGCTCCTGGCCATCCTCCTGATGAAACCGAAGGACCTGTCGGCCGACGACATGGACTGGCTGGTGCGGTCCGCCGACTACGCGTGGCTGGCGGACTGGCTGAACAACTATGTCGTGAGCAAACACCCGGACAAGGAGGCGCTGCGCCAGAAGTGGATGGCCGCAGATGATCCCTGGGCGGCCCGCGCCGGCTGGAGCCTCACCAACCAGCGCATCGACAAGTCCCCCGAAGGGCTCGACCTGCCGGCGCTGCTCGATCGCATCCAGTCCGAGATGCCGGGCGCCGCGCCGGAAGTGCAGTGGACGATGAACTACTGCCTGGCGGGCATCGGCATCCACCACCCCGAGCATCGCGCGCGCGCCCTCGCCATCGGCGAAGCGCTCGGGATCTACCGGGACTATCCCGTTTCCAAGGGCTGCACCTCACCCTTTGCCCCGATCTGGATCAACGAGATCGTGCGTCGGCAAGGTTGAGTCGCTGCGGATCGAGTCAAATCGAGTCAGATCGAGTCAGATCGAGCGTCGAAACCGATCGTGCATGCAGGGACTCCGCACCATGGATGAGCAAACGCCTGAGATCCACGTAGAGTCGTGGCTTGTCTCGGCCGGCCGGGACTCCGCACCCGGGGCTCCGCTCAACGTACCGCTGGTTCCCGCGTCCAACTTCATCATCGGCGGCGGGGGCAGCGGGCGCGCATACGCGCGCGATGACGGTACGCCCACCTGGGAGGCGCTCGAGGCGGTGATCGGCGGCCTCGAGTCCGGCAGGGCCGTGGCGTTCGCCTCCGGCATGGCCGCCGCAGCCGCCGTGTTCGATCAACTTGCGGTGGGCGCCGTTGTCGTGCTGCCGGACGACTGCTATCAGGGCATCGCCGGTCTGGCGGCGGCCGGAGCGGACAAGCGCCGTTGGTCCGTCCAGCGCGTTCCGGTCGATGACACGGATGGTTGGACCGGCGCCTGCCGCGTCGCGGATCTGGTATGGCTCGAATCGCCCTCGAACCCCCTGCTCGCCGTCGCGGATCTCGAAGCCATCTGCGCCGCGCCGCGCAAGCCGGGGAACATCGTCGCCGTGGACAACACCTTCGCCACGCCGCTGAACCAGCAACCGCTTGCCTACGGGGCAACGGTGTCCCTGCAATCGGCGACAAAGTTCATCGGCGGCCACTCCGATCTCTTGGCGGGTGTCGCCACGACCCGGGACGATGATCTGTGGCACGCCCTGCGGCAGTCCCGTGAGCTGACCGGGGCCACGCCGGGAACGCTGGAGGCATTCCTGGCGGTCCGCGGCGCCAGGACCCTCGCGCTTCGGTTGGAGCGGGCGCAGCAGACGGCCATGTCGCTCGCCGAGCGGCTCGACATGCACCCGCTGGTCGCCCGCGTCCGCTACCCCGGCCTGTCCTCGCACCCGACCCATGCCGTCGCCAAGCGCGTGCTCAAGGGGTTCGGGACGATCATCTCGTTCGACGTGCATGGAGGCGCGCGGGCCGCCGATGCCGTCTGCGGGCATGTCCGACTCATCCGCCACGCCACCAGCCTCGGCGCGGTAGAATCGACGATCGAACGGCGGGCCGCGATTCCCGGACAGGAACACCTGCCCCCCTCGCTCCTGCGACTCAGCGTCGGCATCGAGCACGCGGACGATCTTTGGGTCGATCTCGACGCTGCGCTGCGCTCGGTCGCGGCTGTGGGACCATGACGGTAGGCGACCCAGACCGACCCCGTTTCGCTCCATGATCCGGACGACTACAAAGGACAGAACCCACGTGCGCGTACTCGTTTCAGCCGTCGGTACCCGCGGCGACGTCCAACCTGTACTGGCGCTGGCCCTAGCGCTGCGTGCCCACGGCCACGAGCCGCGGCTGGCCGTGCCACCGAACTTCACCGCGTGGGCCGCCGATCTCGGCTTCCAGGCCACGCCCGTCGGTGTGGAGATGCGTGCGCCGGCCCGTTCCGCCGGTTCGCCGACCGCGCATTCTCCCGCGCCTCCGCCGCGACCCGAGGACATGATCCGCGACCTCGTGGCCGACCAGTTCGCCCAGCTCGCGCTCGCCGCCCCGGGCTGCGATGTGATCGTGGGCGCCGGCGCGCACCAGTTCGCGGCCCGCTCGATCGCGGAGCGCGTGGGCGCGGCGTACGTGAACGCCGTCTACGCGCCGACGTCCATCCCCTCGCCCGACCTGCCGCCGGGCGCGCAGCCGGGCGAGGTCTGGCTGCCGGGCGACGGCGCGGACAACGCCCGGCGCTGGGAGGCCGACGCGCGGTCGTGGAACGAGCGTTTCCTCGGCCGCATGAACGAAAATCGTGCGGCGCTCGGGTTGCAGCCGGTGGACGATGCCCGGCGCCACATCATCGGGCTGCGGCCGCTGCTTGCGGCCGACCCGGCCCTCGGCCCGGCGCCGGACGCCCCCGATCTGGCGGTTCTCCAGACGGGCGCCTGGCTCCTGGCGGATGCCGCCCCGCTGTCGCCGGAGCTGGAGCGTTCCTCGAGGGCGGCGAACCACCGATCTACTTCGGGTTCGGCAGCATGCCGGCGGCGCCGAGCCTGGGCCGTACGGTTCTCGACGCCGCCCGCCGGGTCGGACGCCGGGCGATCGTGTCGCGCGGCTGGGCGGACTTCGACCCGATCGACGCGGCGCCCGACGCCATCGCCGTCGGCGACGTCAACCAGCAGGCCCTCTTCCCGCGCGTCGCCGCGGTGGTCCACCACGGCGGAGCGGGGACGACGACGACGGCGGCGCGCGCCGGCGCCGCGCAGGTGATCACGCCGATGTTCTCCGACCAGTTCTACTGGGCGCACCGCGTCTGCGAGCTCGCAATTGGCACCTCGGCCGCCAGCATGGGGCTCAGCGCCGAGACGTTGGCCGCAGCGCTCGACGTCGCGCTCGCGCCGGCCGTCGCGGACCGAGCGCGCCGCTTCGCCAACGATGTGGCGACGGATGGGGCCGACGTTGGAGCGCGGGAGATCATCCGGCGGCTGGGCGTCTGAGGCACCAGGTTTGATCATGCCCTATGCGATCGTCCATCGCCCGCGCTCACCGCGACGTCGATCGCAATGCCGATCGCGCTGTCGCTTACGTGGCCGTCCGCTCGACGGCCACATGGGCGTTGGCGGCCCGGGCCGTCGGCGTCGATCCCCCCCGACCCCATCGGGCGCAAGCCCCCCGGAAGGAACAGACCATGCGAGAGTTGATCGTCGCCGAGTTCATCACGCTGGACGGCGTGATCCAAGCCCCGGGCGGCGCGGACGAAGACACGGACGGCGGCTTCACGCACGGCGGCTGGACGGTGCCGTACTGGCACGACGACATCGGCGCGCACTTCTTCCAAGCGATGTCCAAGGCCGACGCGATCCTGCTCGGCCGCAAGACGTGGCAGATCCACGGCACCGCGTTCGAGCCGATGGTCGACGACCCGTTCGCCGATACGCTGAACAACATGCCCAAGTACGTCGTGTCCACCACGCTGGACTCCGCCGCGGCGTGGCGGAACTCCACGCTCATCCGCGACAACGTCGTCGAGGCCGTGCGCGCGCTCAAGGCGCAGAGCGGCAAGAACATCTTCGTCGACGGGAGCAGCGTGCTCGTCCCGCTGCTCTCCGAGCACGACTTGGTCGACGAGTACAGCCTGCACGTCTACCCGATCGTGCTCGGGAGCGGCAAGAAGCTGTTCGCGGAAGGCAAGCGCCTCGACATGACGCTGGCTGAGGCGACGCCGCTGCCGACGGGGGTGGTGTACATGCGGTATCGGCGGAGCGCGTAGGGCGCTTCGGTGGCGTCGTCCTTCGCTTCGATGGCGTCGCCCTTCGAGCCGGTGTCCGTCCTCATGAGGGCAGCGCCGCCACCTCCGCCCGCATCCGCGCATCCGTCGCCCGTCCGATCTCCCGCAACAGCTCGATCGTCGCGTCCACGTGGTCCCGCGTGGCGCGGTGGTTGACGATGCACGCCCGCAGGACGCGGCGCCCGCGCAGCTCCGTGCCGGAGACCATCGCCCGCCCGTCGTCCATGAGCCCCAGCTCGACGGCCTGGTTCAGGGCGTCCAGGTAGCGCTCGACGGGCTCGGGGCCGGCCGACAGGTCGGACGGGACGTACCGGAAGCAGCAGATGCTCAGCACGGGTTCGCTCATCACCTCGAAGTCGGGCGCCCCGCGCAGCACGTCCGCCAGGTGGCTCGCCAGGGCGATGTGGCCGGCGATCATCGCAGCGTACGCGTCCACGCCGTGTTGCTGCAGCGACAGCCACACCTTGAGGGCGCGGTCCGTCCGGCTCAGCTCGAAACCGTAGTGCATGTGGTTGTGCTCGGCGTCCGTCGCGGCGCGGATGTAGGGCGGTACGAGGCTGAACGCGTCGGCCAGGTCCGCCCAGCGGCGCGTGAGGAGACAGCCGGCGTCGAACGGGACGTTCAGCCACTTGTGGGGGTCGAGCGCGAGCGAGTCGGCCGCCTCGATGCCCGCGAACAGCCCTCGTTTGGCGGGATCCAGCGTGGCCAGCGCGCCATATGCGCCGTCCACATGGAACCACAGCCCGTGGCGCCCGGCCAGCGCGGCCAGCTCGGCCAGCGGGTCGACAGCGCCCGTGTTCACCGTGCCGGCGTTGCCGACGACGCAGAACGGCCGGTGCCCGGCCGCCACGTCGGCCTCGATCGCGGCCTCCAGCGCGTCGAGCCGGATGCGGAAGTCCCCTCCGACGGGCACCTTGCGCAGCTGGTCGTGGCCCATGCCCATCAGCTCCATCGCCTTGTCCAGGCACGAATGCCCTTCCTCGGACACGTACGCCGTGAGCTGCGGCCGGCCGGCGAGCCCTTCCGCCCGGACGTCCCAGCCGGCGCGGCGGACGCGGGCCACGGCCAGCCCCATCAGGTTCGCCCACGACCCGCCGGTGGCCATGTAGCCGACGGCGTCGTCCCCGAACCCGACGATCTCGCCGAGCCACCGCGCCACCGTGACCTCGATCCAACTGTTCGCCGGGTGCCACCGCCAGTGGCCCGGGACCATGCGCAGCGTGCTCGTGAGGGCCTCGATCAGCCCGGCCAGCGGCAGCGGGTTCGAGAGCACGTAGCCCATCAGCCGCGGGTGGCCGAAGTTCGCCGCAATGGGTAGCAGGCGTTCCTCCAGCAGCGTCAACAGCTCGTCCGGCGACCGCCCGGAGCGTGGCACCGGCCCGCCGAACACCGCCTCGATGTCGTCCCGGCGCTGCGGCGGCGGGTAGACCGGCCGCCGCGCCGGATCCTCCAGCTCGCGGGCGATCATGTCGACGATCCGGTAGCCGAGGGCGCGGATCGTGGCCGCGTCCATCGGGAGCGCGGGAGCGGTGGGGGCGTCGGTTACGGCGGGGAGGTCGGCAGGCGCCGGCGTGTCGATGGCCATGGGAGCATGCACTCCTGACGGGAGCCCCAGCGGGCCGGACGGTTCGCCGGGGAGCGCTCGCCCGGAGGCTGATGAAAGTTGAGCAATTGTTCGAGATGTTTGGGACCGCCGACCGCCCGGCCGTGAACGGCCGGGCTACAATAACGACGCCGGCTGAAGCCGGCTACGGTCTGAAAAGCCTGCTTCAGCAGGCGCAGTTATTGTAGCCCGGCGATTGATCGCCGGGCGATCGCCGGCTACGCTCGAAGCGATTGCCCCCGGATCCGCTTGACCGGATCGTGCCCCCACACCATCCTGGTCACGCCGCCCGACCGCATCCGCCGCCGCGCCGCCCCCGAAAGCGATCCGCCCCTTGATCTCCCCGTTCCCCTCCGACCCCACCCGCCGGGGCCGGGGGCCCACTCAGCCCACCCCGTCCGAGGACCCCGACGACCCGCTGCCCGCCGCACAGCGCCTGATGCGCTGGTGGCGCAACGCCGGCACGACGATGGCGTCGCTGCCGCGCGCGATGCGCCTCGTGTGGGGCGCACACCGCGGCTATACGGCCGGGATGGCGATCTTCTCGATCGTCTTCGGCATCCTGCCCACCGCCACGGCCTGGGTGAGCAAGCTCCTGATCGACGGGGTGGTGGCCGCCGTCGACGGCGATGCGCGGGCGGACCTCGTGAACCGCGTGGTCTGGCTTGGTGTCCTGCAGTTCGGCCTCTTCGTCGGCACGGCGCTCTTGCAGACGGTGCGCAACATCAACCAGCAGGCGCTCCAGGAGCTGACCGCGCGCAAAGTGCAGCTCATGATCATGGAGCATGCCAACCGGCTGGACCTCCAGTTCTTCGAGAACCCCGAGTTCTACGACTCCCTCCAGCAGGCGCAGCGCGAGGCCAGCCGCCGGCCGGTGACGATGATCGAGCAGCTGTTCGGCCTGGCGCGTTCGGCGATCACGTTCGTGAGCATGATCGCGCTGATGTCCAGCCTCGGACCGTGGGTGGCGGTGGCGGCGCTGCTCGCGCCGATCCCGAGCTTCATCGCCAGCTCGCGCTACGGCTGGCAGGGCTACCAGATGTCGCGCCGCCAGTCGCCGGACCGTCGCCGGATGGCCTATTACCTGGACCTGCTGACGCGGGACACCTACAACAAGGAGATCAAGCTGTTCGGCCTCGGCGGCCACTTCATCGACCGCTGGCGCGAGATCGCGGACCGCTTCTACCTCGAGAATCGGTCCCTCGTGCGCCGCCGCTACCTGATGGCCTTCGCGCTCGGCAGCCTGACGACGATCGTCACGAGCGGCACGTTCCTGTACGTGGCGCTCCAGGCGGTCCGGCGGCGCCTCACGCTCGGCGACCTGACGTTCTACAGCCAGGCCGTCGGCCAGGTGCAGTCCAGCTTCAGCAGCATATTGGGCGGGCTGTCCGACATGTACGAGAACAGCCTCTACCTGGGCACGCTCTACGACTTCCTGGACCACGAGCCGGAAATCCGCAGCCCGGAGCACCCGCGCCCGCTGCAACTGCCGCTGCGTCAGGGCGTGGAGTTCCGCAACGTCCGCTTCACGTACCCCGGCAAGACCGAGCCCGCCCTGCAGAACGTGAGCTTCCGGATCGGCCCCGACGAGGCCGTGGCGCTCGTCGGGCAGAACGGCGCCGGCAAGACGACGATCGTCAAGCTGCTCACCCGGCTGTACGATCCCGACGAAGGCCAGATCCTGCTCGAGGGCCACGACGTGCGCGAGTACGCCCTGGCCGACGTGCACGGCGCCATCGGCGTGATCTTCCAGGACTACGTGACGTACTTCTTCAGCGCCCGCGAGAACATCGGCCTCGGGCGCCTCGAGGCCGTCGACGACCGGGCGCGCGTCGAGGACGCGGCGGCCAAGAGCGGCGCGGCGGGCTTCATCGAAAAGCTGCCCAGGGGCTACGAGACGACGCTCGGCCGGTGGTTCGACGAGGGCTACCAGCTCTCGGGCGGCGAGTGGCAGAAGGTGGCCTTGGCGCGCGCCTTCATGCGCGACGCCGAGATCCTGATCCTCGACGAGCCGACCGCCAGCCTGGACGCCCGCGCCGAGCACGAGATCTTCACCCGCATGAAGGAGCTGACCGCGGGCAAGATGACGCTCTTCATCAGCCACCGCTTCAGCACGGTGCGCCTGGCGGACCGGATCCTCGTGCTCGAACACGGGACGATCACGGAGCAAGGGACGCACGACGAGCTGCTGGCGGCGGGGGGGCTGTATGCGGAGCTGTTCAATTTGCAGGCGGAGGCGTATCGGTGACGGGAAGCGCTCGGCCGTCCGCACCGCGCCCGAGCGCCGGGTGACGGTACGTGGCGGCCGTCGCCATGGCCGCCATCAGCGCGAGGATGAAGGACGCGAGGGCGGGATTCCCGCCGTGGATCGTCTCCCACAGGGCGTGCGCACCCGCCGCGTCCGGCTGCGTCTCCGCGACGAGATCCCAGTTGCCCTGCAGGTGCAGGACGGCCCCCACCGCGCTGCCGAGCACCGCAAGCCCCATGACGGATCGGAGCGCCAGGATCGACCGCCGGTCGGGCCGCAGCCAGACGGCGGCGACGGCCGCCAGCACAAGGCCACAGAGCACGAACGGGGCCCACTGCCAGGCATCCTCGAAGTGCTCGAGGAGCGCGAGCTCGATGACCGTGCCGACGGCGCTCGCCGCGGTGAGGGCAAGCAGCACGCGCCGCAGCGTGTCCTCCACCGGTGTCGACGTCACGGCGCCGCGAGGTAGTTCTCGGCGGCGGCCGCTTCGGCTGCGGAAACGCGGGCGCCTAGCGCGGTGAGGAAGTCCGCCGCAGTGGAGTACGGCCGGCCGGCGATGAGGTCGGCGGCGATCGTCTCGTCCACGCCCGGCAGCTGCTGCAGCGTCTCGGCGTCCGACGCGTTCACGTCGACGGGCACGAAGACGTAGTCCTCGTAGTGCGCCACCAGGTCCTCGTCCACGTACTTGAGCATCTCGCGGCGGAAGATCTGGATGCTGGCGTACGGCCGGTACTCCATGAACTCGCGGACCATCTTGTCCCCGACGTTCGGGACGGTGCGGAACTCCGCCTCGGTCCCGTCGTTGAGGTTGATCTTCGCGGCGATCGGAGCTTCGTCGCCCAAGGTGGCCGCGGCTGTGGCATCCGGCGCGGGCTCGGACGCGGCCTCGGTTCCGACGACGGCCACAGGAACGTCCGTGCTCACCTCGACGGCGACGACCGTGGCGGGCTCGACCGGCGCGGCCGGGTCGCCGCTGTCGGCAGCGGGGGCGCCGCATGCGCCGATAGCGAATGCCAGCACGAGCGACGAGGTGGATGCGATGAGGCGTTCGATCGGTTGGTTCATGTGCGGGTGTTCTCGTTTCTCTGGGTGGGCAGGGCGGAGGGATGACGGAGGTAGGGCGGCGCCGAACCGCCGATCGTGCGGACGGGACGATCATCGCACGTCGGCGCGTCAGACCGCAATCGTAGCGGACACCGAACCGGGGCGGTCCCTGGCGGAGGAGGATGCGATGGACGTCCATGCGAAGGAACGCAAGGTGGTCGACATAGCCGTGGCTGCGGAGCCCGTGGTCGGTGCCTGGCTGTGGGCGTGCCGGTCGGCGCGTCAGCGCCGTGCGGTCGCGTATCGCCGCCCCCTGGTTCCTTAACCCCGCGCCCGCACGATCGCCCCGACATCGAGCACGACGTCCGGCCACGCCAGCGGCGCCACGCTGTCGCCCTCCGTCAGCACGACGACGCTCGCGTAGCTGTCGCCCGCCGGCGCGCGGTAGACCTCGAGCCGGCGCTCGTTGATGGCCACGATCCAGACCTCGGGGATGCCGTGGCGCGCGTAGAGCGGCACCTTGCGACCCCGGTCGTAGCGCAGGCTGCTGTAGGCGACCTCGACGACGAGCAGCGCGTCGGCCGCCTCGGGGTAGCGATCGAAGTAGTCGTTCGGCTCCGGGCGGAGGATGGCGATGTCGGGCTGCAGCATCGTCCGATCGTCGAGCCGCAGGCTGCTCTGTGAGGAGACGAACGCGCGCGGGCCGATGTGCCGGACGAAGTGATGGCTCAGCGTGTTGACCGATGACCCGTGCTCCGGACCGATGGGCGCCATGATGCGGATCTCGCCTTGCACGAGCTCCGTCCGCGCCTCCTCGGGAATGATGCCCGATTCGTGCAGCCGGACGTAGTCCGAGACGTCGAACCGCCAGCGCCGCATCTGCCGTTTGATCGGGCGCTCGGTCGTGGGGGTCTGGGTGGCGATCACGATCGGGTGCCCCTCCATCGCGTTCTCGTCGCCTCCCGTCGCCGCCGACGAAGGACGCCACCGGCGATCGGGCGACGCTGGACAGTATAGCGGGCAGGGTAACGGCGGGTGGACGATGGGGGAAGGGCAAGGACGACACGTTGGCGACACGTGCGGACGATTCACTCCAGCGATCGCGGCGATTCCTTGGAGTGTTTCGGACGATTCACTCGAAGGACTTCGGCGATTCCCTGGAAGGCTTTCGCAGAGGCTGTCCATGCCCATTGGCGTCCTCAAGCCCAGTCCCCGAGGGGGACTTCGTCATGAACGAGCCCGGGGATTCATCCCCGGGAGCCGGCCGGGTCGCGACCAAGGTCGTCGTTGCGGCACACCGCACCCACAGCGGCGCGATCTCCTCCACCGGCCGATCGAACAACCCCCCCTGCCGATCCGTGCGAAAGAGCTGCGCGAAGTCCTCCGGCGCAAACGCCTTCCTGAGCCGTCCGGCGTATGACGTCACGAGCGCCCGCACGTAGTGGTCGACGTCGTAGTCGCGTCGGTCGTCCTGGCTCCGCTCGAGCCGGTAGCATCGGCCGACGGGTCATCGTTCTCGTCCGGCAGCCATACGTACCCCTTCCCACTCGCCCCACTCGCCCCATTCGCCCGGTAGCACCGCACCCGCTCCCCCGGCGCCCAGTCGTCGCGCCCGGCCGCCAGCAGCGCCTCGTACGCCGCCTCGCGATGTTCGCCGCGTGCGGCAAGGTAGGCCTCCGGCGTCTTCGTCAGCCGGACGCGGGTGGCGACGTCGGCGGCCGGCAGGGATCGCTCCGTGAGCGCCCGGACCGTTTCGCGGAACGCCCGCTGCAGCGCCGGGACGTCGCCGATCAGCGTCGCGCCGAGCGCGCGGCGCAGGAAGCGCTCGCCGAACGGCTCGGAGCGGCTCGATCGCAGCGCGACGCCGCGCACGATCAGGGTGCCGTCATAGCTGAGCAGTGCGTAGTTCTTCACCTCGTGGCTGAGCATCGCGCGGTAGCGGCCCTCGTATTCCAGACGGATGCCGTCCGGCAGCTCGGATGCCACGTCGGCCACCAGCGCCGCTCGCGCGCCTCCGTCCAGTCCAGCGGCGCGGCGAAGAAGACGCCGTCCGTGTCGGCTTCGAGGAGTGCCATGCCGCGCGCGCGCAGCGCTTCGACGACCTGGCCAAGGATCTCGCGCCCGCGCCGCGTCACCTCGTCGGCGGCGCGGCGGTCGGCGAAGAGCGCCATCGAGCCGGCGGCCATGTAGCCGTAGGCCGAGTTGATGAGGAGCTTCATCGCCGCCTGCATCGCGTCGTGATGGCCGCGCTCGAGCGAGCCGGGCGGGGCCGTGCGCAGCGCATCCTTGTGACCGAGGCGCAGCGTCGTCAGCTGCGAGACGATGTGCAGCAACGCCCCGAGAGAGTCGCACGCCGGGCCGATCTTGTAGGCCCGCATGAGCGACGGGTACATCGAGGCGATGTCGACCTTGACGACGTGCTCGGCGACGCCTGTGGCGAAGAGGTGCACGGCGCCGCCGGCATGGCCTTCGAGGTCCTCCTCGCCGCGCGCCGCGCCGTAGGGCAGCGCCGCGCCGGCGTGCAGGTAGGCCCGCACCAGCATCGGCTCCAGGATCCCCATGGCCGGCCCCGCCGACGCCAGCTGCTCGTAGCGGCGCGGGGCCATGCCGGCCAGGGCGAACGGCGCGCCGAGCAGCCGCCGCGACAGGCCGTCCACCTCGGCGACGTCGTCCAAGGCGTAGCGCCGCACGATGTCGGGCTGCTCGAGGTACGTTCGATAGACCTCCGCCCCGCCACGTACGTCCGCTCCGGCGCGGCGATGCCGAAGTGGCGCGCGACGTCCTTCAGCCCGTGGCCGGGCAGATCGCGCGCGACGAAGTCGTGCCGGCGCACGGCCTCCAGCGTGTCGATGAGCTCGCGGCCGGCGACGGTGTAGCGGACGGTGCGGCGGCGACGGCGCGCGTCGGGTGGCGGCTCGGGGTAGCGGCCGAGCAGCGGCGGCGCGCCCGCTCGGCCCAGGAGGAGCGGAACGCCGAGCTGCGCCGCCCGCGCCTCGAGGAACGGCAGATCGAAGCCGAACAGGTTGTGGTTCTCGACGACGTCCGGATCGCGCGCACGGACGAGCGCGCACAGCTCGGCGATCAGGCGGCGCTCGTCGTCCGGCTGCGGCGCCTCGATCGTCGTCGCCAGCCCGCGGCTGTCGCGCACGGCGACCAGGAAGATGCGTCCGCGTGCGGGGTCGAGCGACGTCGTCTCGAGGTCGAACTGCAGGCGATGCAGGTCGTCGTAGACGAGGCCGCGGAAGTACGTCCGCCCGGTGCCCATCAGGTACTGCTCGACCGGTCCCACCCGATGGTACCCCTCGCGCCGGCGCTCTTTGGCCGCGCCGCTCCCCAGCCGCCGCGCCGCGCCGTCCTGGATGGCACGCTCCAGCGCCCGCGACGTCGGCGCCGAAACGACGAAGCGATAGGCGGTCGGCGAGCCGTCGAGCTCGCGGTAGGTGATCGTCGCCGCGTGCGCCGAGGCGATGCCCCGCGTTGACCCGTTGCCTGCCGCCGTCGAGTTGCCTGCCGTCGACCCGTCGCTCGCCGAAGCGGCGCCGTCGCCCGGCCCGCTGGACGCGCCTTCCGCCGCGAGCGCCGGCCCGAGGTGGGCGAGATCGGCGAGCGTCGTGGCGAAGATCCACGGCCGGAAGCGGTCGCGCTCGCAGACGACCCGCTCGCCTTCGCGGCGCCACACCAGCGCCCGCCCGTCGCGATCGGCCCACACCGAGACGATGCCCGGCGTCGGATCCCAGCCGAAGACGTACGGGTCGAGGGGCGGGGCGGTCGTCATCGGACAAGGATAGTGCGTGGGCCGGCCGATGTCCTGCCGGGGGTTGGGGGCCCTCGTCGGCCACGCGGTCGAGCATGGGACACCCCCCGCACCCCCTTGACAATGAAACAAACGTTCTATAAACTCACCTTCGCCCCTGAACCCCAAGCGACCCCTCCGACCCGCCCATCCGGCGAGGGCCCTACCGATGACACTCCCCAACCACCGAATCAACCTCACCCCATCCGCCCAACCAACCCCGACGCTGACGCCCATGCCGACGCCCATCCCCACGACCCCAGCCGCCGCCGCCACCCGCGTCGCGTGCGTGAACCTCCCCCACGCCGCCATGGCCGTCGAAGTGCGCGACAACCCCGCCCTCGCCGATCGACCGGCCATCGTCACCGCGCCCCAGCCCGGCACGCCCACCGTCCACGACCTCACCCACGCCGCCCACATGGCCGGGGTCATGCGTGGGATGACGGTCTTCCAGGCGCGCAAGCTCTGCCCGGAGGTCGTCGTCGTGGCGCCGCGGCCGGACGCGTACCGCGAGGCGTTCCAGCGGCTGCTGGATGCGCTGTCCGAGTACACCGGCGCCGTCGAGCCGGCCGATCTGGAGCATGCCTGGTTGTCGGCGTCGGGGTTGGCGCGGGACCGCGAGGAGGAGGCCAAGCTGGCCGAGGCCGTCGCGGCGCGTGCGGCGGCGTCCACCGGGCTCGTGGCGCGGGTCGGGGTGGCGCACGGCAAGCTCACCAGCCGGATCGTCACCCGCTACCTGCAGGCCCGGCCGGCGATGGCGCTGCCGCGCGGGCGCGAGGTTGCCTTTCTGGGGGGGCTGTCCATCCGCTACCTCCCGCTGGCCAGCCCGACGCAGGAGCGGATCCTGGCGCTCGGGCTCGGCAAGGTCCACGCGTATGCCGCGCTGCCCCAAGGCGGGATCCTGCCCCGCTTCGGCTACGAGGGCCTGCGCGCGTGGCGGCTGGGCCACGGGCACGACGACGAGCCCGTCCAGCCGTGGCGCTCGGCGCCGTTCCTCGAGGCCGAGCACGTCTTTCCGGAACCGTTGTCCAACCTCCGCAGCCTCCGCTGGCACCTCGAGCGGCTCGTCTACGAGGTCGTCCGGCCGCTCTCGGAGCGCTTCCAGATGGCAAGCGCCCTCGCGCTCACGGTCACGTTCGAGCGCGGCGGGGTTGCCAGCGCCAGCCGGACGTTCCTCGAGCCGTCCGTCAAGCCGTCCGTCCTCCTGACCCACGCGGATGCGCTGATGGAATCCGTCCAGTGGACCGGTCCGGTCGAGCGTCTCAAGCTCCTCGCCCGCGGCCTCTGTCCCACGGTCGGCCACCAGCTCGACCTCTTCCGCCACACCCACGCCCGCCGTCTGGAAGCGGAGACCGCCCTGCGCGATCTGCAGCACCGCTTCGGCGACGACGTCGTCCGCCAGGGCCGCGTCCAGGACGCCGGCGCCGCGCTCCATGAGCGCCGGGCGCGGCTTCGTCCCGTGGCCGGGTGTCCCCGTCGCGTCGAACGTTGCGGCCTCCTCCGCCGCCCCCGGCAAGCCCGCGGCCGGCTAGGCCGGCCAGGGCACGGGCGATCCGACCAGAGACCGCACGATGCGCCAGTACCCCGACGGCATCCCGATCCGCGTCCGCGTGGACGCGGCCGGCCACCCGCACGCCTTCGTCTGGGCGGGCGAAACGCACCGCATCGACTCCATCGAGGAGATCCGCGAGCCCCGCCTTGACTGGTGGGTTCCCGACGGCGAGATCCACCGGCGGTACTACCTCGTGGTCACGCACCGCGGCGTGGTGTGCGAGATCTACGAGGACGTGGCGGGGGCGCGGTGGTTCGTGGGGCGGCGGTTGGATTGAGTGGATTGAGGCGACGATCCAAGCCCGAGACTGCCGCCGTCCGCGTCATCCCGTCCCGACACTCTACCAAACCACCCTCCAAGGGGTTATCTCTTCCATCGCCGCCGACAGGCGCGGCCGCTTCACCCGCCGCCCACCGCCTGCCCGCCCGCGCTCCGCCCGGAGGAACCATGCCCCGCCCGACCGCCCGCTCAACGGCCCGCTCAACGGCCCGCTCAACGGCCAGATCAACAGCCCGATCAACGGCCCGCCCGACCGACGGACCGACCGCCCGCCCAACCGCCATCGTCCCCATAATCCCGATCCTTGCGCTCACCACCCTCCTCGCCACGCTCTCCGCCGCCCTGCCGATCGCCCGAATCGCCCACGCCCAGACCGGCACGGCGTGGTTCTTCCCCGAGGTCCACACCGACAACATCCGCTACGGCCTCGCCGCAAACGGCGGCGGAAGCGAGAACGGCGGCGGAAGCGAGAACGGGGGCGACGACCTCTCGTTCGGCTTGGACGCCCTCGTCCGCCGCCACACGCGCGGCCTCGGCGGTCTGGCGCCACGGCACGCATTCGCCCCTCTCGCCCCCCACAGCCCTCTCGCCCCTCTCGGCCAGGAAGGCTATGGCAAGACCGTCATCGAGGTCATGAACGACACCGGCGGGGACGTCACGACGTCCATCCGCGTGTTCGCCAAGTTCGACGGCAGCGCCGCGGGCCGGACGGGCGGGACGATCGGCGCGGGCGCGTCGCGGCGTACGACCTCTCCGTTCTCTCCAACCAGTCTGGAGCGAGCAGCTTCGGCGGCGAGCTCACGACCACCGACTACGTCGCCGCGCTCGCCCGGACGCGCTGGCCGAGCGGTGCCGGCGTGGCGATCGAATCCGCGCCGGGCGGACGCGCGCTCCTCCTGCCCCTCATGGCCGTCAACGTCGGCAGCCAGTCCAGCGTCCTCATCCTGCAGAACGCCGCGCCCGGCTCCGGCACGCAGGCGGACATCAAGATCAACGATCCCAAGACCGGTGCGCCGCTCGTTGCGTTCCCCGAGCAGCTCGAAGACCACCAGATCGCCGAGTGGGACACCTCGGTCGAGACGAACCTCTTCGGTCCGGAAACGCTTGCCCCGAACGCCGCCGGCGGCTTCATCGGCCCGCTGCGGATCACCGGCCCGCGGTCGCTGGCCTTGATCGGCTACGTGGACGACCACGCCAACCCGGGCGCCGCCGGCCTCGTCGCCCGCCCCATCGACGCCGCCGCGACCGTCCAGGTGCTGCCCCGCGTGCGCGGCGGCGCCGACGGCGGCACGCTCCTCGCCATCGCCAACGCCACCGACAAGGCGGTGCAGGCCACCGTGCGCTTCTTCGCTGAGGACGGCGGCTCAGCGGGCGTGCCCGCCGAACGCAAGCTGACGATCGCCGGCCTCGGCGCCGCCTACATCGACCTCTCGCCCGGCGGGCGGAGCATCCCGGCGGACGCCGGCGCCCCGGCCCCGTTCCGCGGCAGCGCCGTCGTCACCGCCTCGGGCGCCATCCTGGCCGCCGCGCTCGAGGATTGGCGGGTAGGCGGCAACGTCGACGCGCTCGCAGGCTACAACGCCTTCGGCCCGAAGGACCTCAGCACGCGCTTCAGCGTTCCGGTGATCCGCCGCGCCACGGACTTCGTCTCGACCGATCTCGTCCTCCACAACCCCGGCGCGGCGCCGGCCAACGCCCGCCTGAAGGCATACGATTCGACCGGCCAGGGGCCGAATCGACAGCGTGATCCCGCTCGCGCCCGGCGCCAGCCACGTCGTCGAGATCGCCACGCTGCCCGAGTTCCCGGTCGGGACCGGCCGCGCCGCCATCGAGTCCGACACGCCGCTGGGCGTGCTCGTCTACGAGCGGCGCGATGCGTCGCGCATCTACCCGCCCAAGCCGCTCACCTTCCCGCTCGAGGACGAGCGCAACTCGATGGTCAAGGGCCAGGCCGTTCTCACGCCCGACGGCACGACGCTGCGCGTGAACATCACGATCACCGAGGGCAGCACCGGCGCGTCCATGACCGCCCAAATCCAGGCCACCACGTGCTCGGACGAGGACGCCCCGGCGCTCCATCCGCTCTCGGAGGTCGTCGGCGGCCGCTCCAGCACAACGCTGACGGACATCGACTTCCGCGCGCTTGCGAACGGCCAGCACGCCATCCGCCTGCTGCGCGGCACCGGCCGCTTCGGCGGCCGCGTCTCGTGCGGCATCATCCCCCAGGTCCGCGGCGTCGAGGTCGCCGACGCCAGCGCCGTCGGCGCCCTTGCCCTCGACCCCGGCCCCGACGCCCTGCCGACCGCCGATCCGATCGGCCCGACCGCCCCGCCCTCCGCCACCACCGCCGTCCCGAGCCCGTCCGCCACGCGCGGCCCGGCAACGCCGACGTTCGTGGCGGGGGAGCCGGCCGGCAAGATCTTCCTGCCGATCTCGCGTCGAAACGAGGGATGAAGGCGCGGCGCGCCGAATGACCGCGGCGTGCGGCGGCGCGCGCGCCCCCAAATCCGTGCACGCGAGCCACACCATCGCGCATCATGTCCTCCATGCCCTATCCCGCCGCCGCCCGGCCCGCCGCCCCGGTTGGTCCCCTCCTGCACGACATCTTCGTCGCCGCCGCCCGCCGCCACCCCGACCGCACCGCCGTTGAGGTGCCGCCCGGCCCGGCGCGCCCGCAGCGCGCGTCGATCACCTACGCCGATCTCGCCGCCGATGCCGCCGCCATCGCCGCCCGCCTAAGCCCGCTCGTCACCCCCGACGCGCGCGTCGTCATCCTCCTCCCGCGCGACACCGTCACCCTGTACGCCGCCCAACTGGGCACCCTCCTCGCCGGCGCCGCCCACGTCTGCCTCGACCCTGCGTTCCCCGACCCCCACCTCGCCGCGGTCATCGCCGACGCCGCCCCCGTCGCGATCCTGACGGATGCGGCCGGCGCCAGCCGACTGCCCGACGTCGCGGCGGTCGAGGGGGTCGAGGGGGTCGAGGTGGTCGAGGTGGCTGCGATCGATCGAATGACGTCCATTCCGTCCACCTCCCCGTCCACCTCCCCGTCCACCACCCCCACCGACCTCGCCTACCTAACCTACACGTCCGGCACCACCGGCCGCCCCAAAGGCGTGATGATCGAGCACCGCAGCATCGTCCACCTCGTCGCCTCGGACGTCACCGCCTTCGCCCTCACGCCCGACGACCGCGTCGCCCAGTGCTCCTCGCCGGCGTACGACTCGTCCATCGAGGAGACGTGGCTCGCGTTCGCCTCCGGTGCAACGCTCGTCGTCCTGGACGATGCCGCCGTCCGCCTCGGCCCGGACCTCGTCGACTGGCTCGCGCGCGAACGGATCACCGTGCTCTGCCCACCGCCGACGCTGCTGCGGATGATGGCCTGCGACGATCCCGCGACCGCGCTGCCCGCGCTCCGCCTGCTGTACGTCGGCGGCGAGGCGCTGCCCCAGGATCTGGCCGACACCTGGTCGCGCGGCCGGCGGATGGTGAACGGCTACGGCCCGACCGAATGCACGGTGACCGTCGTGCGCGCGGACGTGATGCCCGGGCAGCCCGTGACGATCGGCCGGGCGATCGACGGCAGCGAGGCGCACGTCCTGGCCGCCGACGGCGAGCTCTGCATCAGCGGCATCTCGCTCGCCCGCGGCTACCTCGGCCAGGATGCGCTGACCGACGAGCGCTTCCCGATACACCCGCACATGGGCCGGATCTACCGTACGGGCGACCGCGTGCGGCGGATGGCCGACGGCACGCTGGCATACCTCGGCCGGATCGACGCGCAGGTCAAGCTGAGGGGCCACCGAATCGAGCTCGAGGCGATCGACACGCACTTGGCCGCGTTGCCCGGCGTCCGCGCCGCCGCGTCGTGCGTCCAGGGCGACGGCCCGGCGGCCGTCCTCGTCGCCCACATCGTCCCGGAGCGATCCGACGCGCCGCCGGAGGCCGTCGCCCTCGCCGCCGCCCTTGGCGCGATCCTTCCCGATCACATGGTGCCCCGCCGCTTCGGCTTCCTGTCCGACCTGCCCACGAGCGTCGGGGCAAGCTGGACCGCCGCGCGCTGCCGCCGATCGAAGCGCGGCCCCGTGTTCGCGCCGCCGGCACAGCGCGTCCGGGCGACTGGGCCGAGCGCCGCGTCGCCCAGGCGTTCGCCGCCGCGCTCGACCTGGCCGAGGACGCGGATCGCCCCGTCGACGGCCGGGCCCAGCCGCTCATCGATCCCGACGACGACTTCTTCACCGCCCTCGGCGGCACCTCTCTGACCGCCGTTGCCGTCATCCTGGCGCTGCGGGACGACCGGGCGGCTTTGCCCGATGATCCGCCGACGTCGCTTGCCGGAATCGGCGTCCGCGACCTCTACGAAGCCCCGACCGTCGCTCGCCTTGCGGCGCGCCTCCGATCCGCTGCGCAAGCCATCCCACGCTCCTCATCCGACCCCTTGGTCCCATTCCCCCGCTCAGCCCACTCCCCCCATTCGGCACTATCCCCCCACGTTGCCCGTCCCGTACGTTCGCTCTCCGCCCCCCGCCGGATGATCGCCGTCCAAACCGTCTGGCTGGCCGTGCACCTTGTCGCCGGCAGCGCATTGGCCTACGCCTCCGTGCTCATCGTCTGGCCCTGGCTGCTGCAGCGCGTCGGACTCTTCGGCGGGTTCGTCCTCATACCGATTGCGCTCGGCGGGGCGCGGCTCGCTGCGCTGCCGCTGGCCATCGGGTGGGCGGCGCTCGTCAAGCGGACCGTCATCGGGCGGTACGTGGCGGGGCGGCACCCCGTGTGGGGCGCCTTCCACACCCGCCACTGGATCGCGACGCACGCCGCCCGCAAAGTGCCGTGGGCGCTCATCGCCGGCACGGCATGGACGTCCGCTGCGCTGCGGGCGCTCGGCGCAAACGTCGGCCGGCGGGTGCACGTGCACCGCGGCGTGGACCTGAGCTGCGGTGGCTGGGATGTCCTCTCGCTGGGCGACGACGTGACGCTCAGCCAGGACGCCGCGGCGCGACCGGTCACGTTCGAGCGGGGCGAGCTCGTCGTCGATGCCGTGACGCTCGCCGACGGCGCAACGCTCGGCGTGCGGGCCGGCGTCGGGCCGGGCGCGGCGATCGGCCGCGGCGGGCAGCTGACCGCCTTGTCATTCCTGGCCAGCGGCGCCGCGGTCCCGCCGGGGGAGCGCTGGGACGGCGTCCCGGCCGGACCGCAAGACCGGTCGCCTGCGCCGCCGGCGATCTCCGGCGGGCGCGCGTGGTCGCCGGGCGTTCACGCGCTCCTGATCGTCGTCGGGCGCGCGCTCATCCCTGTCCTGTGGCTGACGCCGCTGTTTGCCTCGGCCGCCGTCGTGCTCCGCACGGCCTCGTGGACGGGCGATGACGTCGCTCACTGGCTGACCGCACCGAGCGACGTGGCCGCGCTGGCGGGGGCGACCGTCGTTCTGACGGCGCTCGGCCTTGTGCTCGGCCTCGCGGCCCAGGTCGGGGCAATGCGCGCCGTTGGGCGCGTGCGCCCGGGAACGTACGACCGGCTCAGCGCGGCTGCGGCGCGGGCGATGTTCAAGACCGGCGTGCTCGCATCGGCCGGCACGTGGCTGTCGGGCTCGATGCTCTGGCGAGGCTGGCTGCGCGCCGCCGGCATGCGGATCGGGCCGGGCGGCGAGGTCAGCACGATCATCGATACCGTGCCGGAGTGCACTTCGATCGGCGCCGATTCGTTTCTCGCCGACGGCATCTACCTGGCCGGGCCGCGCGTCGACCGCGGCACCTTCACCGTCCGTGACACATCGCTCGGCCGTGATACCTTTCTCGGCAACCACAGCGTGATCGCCGCAGGCCACCGCTGGCCCGACGCCTTGTTCGTCGGCGTCGCCACCGCGCCCGATCCCGCTGCGATCGACCCGGTCGCTTCCGGCGGGCCAGCGGCCGGGCCGAACGGCGTCGCATGGTTCGGCCACCCGCCCTTTCGCCTGCCCCGGCGCGCGTTCGTTCCCTCCGACCGCCGGCTGACGCACGTCCCCGGCCCCGCCAGGTGGTGGACGCGCGCGTTCTGGGAGGCGCTTCGCTTCGCGCTGCCCGCCTGGCCGACGTGCGTGGCGATCGGCTGGCTCGCCGTCGTCGCCCACGCTGCCGCGAGCCTCCGCCCGGTGCCGTTCGGCGCGGTTTGGCTGCTTGGCGTATTCGTGCCCGCCGCGACGCTGGCGGCGGCGGCCGTCCTCGTCGCCTCGGTGGTGGTCCTCAAGTGGGCGCTGCTCGGCCGGGTGAAGCCGGGGCAGCACGCGTTCTGGTCATGCTGGTGCGGGCGGTGGGACTTCTTCTACATGGCGTGGGGCATCTGGGCGCACGGCGTGCTGGCGCCGCTCGAGGGGACGCTGTGGTTGAACGCGGTGCTGCGCCTGTTCGGGATGGACATCGGCAAGCGCGTCGTGCTTGGACCCGGCTTCGCGCACGTCGTCGACCCCGACATGCTCCACTTCGGCAACGACGCGATCGTCCTCGGCCAGTTCCAGGCGCACAGCTTCGAGGATCGCATCCTCAAGATCGACCACGTTCGGATCGGCCCGGGCGCCACGATCGGCGACAACGCGGTCGTGTTCTACGGCGCCACGGTCGGGGCCGGCGCCCGGTTGCTGCCGCACGGCGTCGTGATGAAGGGCGATGTGCTGGCAGCGGGCGGCGTCTACGCGGGCTGTCCGACGAAGGCCGTCCCACGGCCCGCCTTTGCGAACGCGGCGGCTACGGACAACCCGTGAGCCGGCCCGCGATCCGGCGGTAGATCGCCGCGAGGTCGTCGCCGTCCGGTGCCTCGAAGAAGAGCGACGGGTCGCTCGCGGCGGCTTGCAGGAGCGCCCGATCGATCTCGTCCGGATCGCCCAGCCCGACCGTGAACACCGTCGTGCCGGCCGCCTTCGCGCGCGCGGCGCGCTCGAGGACGGTCTCGGCGTCCGTGAGCCCCGGATCCGCCGGCACGCCGTTCGGCTGACCGTCCGTCAGGACGACGAGCGCCGGCGTGTTGCCGATCCCCCGCGGGCCGGCGTCGAGCGCCGCTTGGCCCTGAACGAACGCGAGGTCGAGTCGGGTGCCGCGGTTCAGTCGCTGGGCCAAGTCCTGCAGTGCGGCGTCCGCCGCCGCCGCGTCCCGTGTCAAGCCGATCGCCGTGAACGCTTCGCCGTGGAAGCCGCTGATCGCCACTTGGTCGTATCCGCCGCGCGCGTCCGGCGTGAAGCGGAGCAGGCCGACCAGCTGCCGCGCCGCCGCGAGCGCCGCGTCCAAGCGCGTCTGGCCGCTGCGCGTCGCGCGGTTCATCGATGTCGACAGGTCGAGGACGACGGAGACGTCCGTGTGCGTCACGGACGGGATGCACGCCGTCGGGCTCGGCCTCGGCGTCACGGTGGGGGTTGCCGTCGGTGGGACCGGCGTCGCGGTCGGCGGCGGGTCGCAGATCCGGCGCTGGGTGGCGATCCGGCCGTAGATCGCGGCGAGGTCCTCCGGCCGCGGGGCGTGGTGGAAGTAGGACGGATCGCTGGCGCAGGAGGTCAGCAGATCCACGGAGATGTCGGTCGCGCTGCCGAGGCCGATCGTGTAGACGCGTGCGCCGGGTGCCTTGGCGGACGCGGCCGCCTGGAGCACGGCGTCCTCCTGGCGCAGGCTGCCGGGGTACGGGCTCCCCGGGCCGAACGGCACCCGATTGGGCAGGCCGTCCGTCAGCACGACGATGAGCGCCTTGTTCGTGCTGCGCCGCCCGGCGCCCGCCAGCGCCGCCGCGGCGCCGGCGAACGCGAGATCGAGCCGCGTGCCGTCCGACAGCGATTCGGCGATCGCGTCGAGCGCCGCGCCGGCCGCCGCGGCATCGTCCGTTAACGGCTGCGCGGTCCACGCCGTGTCGTTGAAGCCGACGACGGCCACCTGATCGCTCCGGCCGGAGGCGTCGGGCGCGAGGTCGAGCAGCCCGACGAAATCGTGCGCCGCCTGAATCGCGGCATCGTTCTTGGAGAGCGTTCCGGGCTCGATCGAGCGCCGCATCGAGGTCGAGCGGTCGAGGACGAGGACGACGTCGACGTACGTGCCTTCGACGCGGCACAGGGGCGACTTGAGTACGAAGGGCAGATGGACGCGCCTCGCAGGGACTTGGCGCGGATCGGCCGCCTGCGCGTGCACCCGGCGGTCGTCGGACGGATGCGGCGCCACGGTCGACGTCCAGATCCCCGCCGCCGTGCCGAGGGCGAACGCGGCGGCGGCGATCACCGCCATGTGCCAGCGGTTCGGCGACGTGTGGGGGGTACTCGTTCTCGTCTGCATCCATCGCTCCTTGTCCGTCGTCGCGCCTGCGGCGCGCGTCGACGCTGCGGCGCCGAGCGCCGATCCCGTGCTTGCCCGAGCCCCCCACCCATCCTAACACCGGAGCGAGTCGCTTGGTGTCGGGTGAGCGGCGCACGGCGCGGAACAAGCCGCGCCCGCCGTGTGTATACTGCACAGCTCGCAGCGGCGCGCTGAGGGAGCGGACCCACGAGGGTGAGGATGGCCATGGCGGACCCCAACCGCAAGCTCGACACCTTGACGGACGCCGCGCGCACCCGTCGTCTCGGCGGCGAGCACGGCGCCGGCGCGGACGCCGAGCCGGCCAACGACCCACGTCTGGTGGCGCTTCATGAGGCGCTGCAGGAGCCGCCGACGGCCGGGGCGACGCCCAACCTCGTGCCGATCGTCATGGAGCGCATCGCTCGCCGTGCCGCGACGGCCGGCGCGGCGCCGGCGTCGAACGGGGCGCCGCGCGCACAAGCCGTCGGTCTGGTCGCGCGGCTGCGGGCTGCCCTGGGGCGCATCGATCTCGGCCCCGCGGTGGCCGTCGGTTCGCTGGCGGCGGTTCTGGCCTTCGCGCTGTGGTCGGCCGGCGATGTGGGCACGGCCGGCTCGCTGAGCGGTGCCGCGGCCGGCATCGCCGCGCCGGTGCTGCTCGTCGTCGCGCTCGTCGCCCTTGGCGTCGGCCTCGCCGCCGCGTGGCTCCGGCGCCGCTAGTACCCCACTACTGTGGAGTCCAGGGGTTGCCCACTCTGGTGGCCACCACGGGCGTGTCCAGTGGTGGGGTACTAACCGCATGCCGCCCGGCGCCGTGCCGACGATCGCGGCCGCGGTCGTTTCCGTTCTCATCCCGCTCCTGTTCCTGTATGTCGTGCGCCGGCTCGACTTGTACGCCTCGACGGACCATCGCGCCGTCGCGCTGTGCATCGGCTGGGGGATTGCCTCGTTCGGGATCGCCTACGCGGTGAACGGCGCCGCGCTCGGCGTGCTGGCGAGGGCCGTCGTCATCGTCGCCGTGGCCCCTGTCGCGGAGGAGCTCGTGAAAGCCGTCGTCCTCGTGGACCAAGTGCGGCGCCCGAGCTTCACGTACTTCGTCGACGGCGCGATCCTTGGCTTTGCCGCCGGCACGGGCTTCGCGATGATCGAGAACCTCGTCTACCTGCTCGGCGCACCGGCGGCGGACGGTCTTGGATTGAGCATCAACCGCGTGTTCGGGGCGTCGCTCATGCACGGCACGGCATGTGCGCTGGTGGGCGTGGCCCTCGGGCGGTGGCGGTTCGGGCGGGATGCCCGCCGCGCGGTGGCGCTGGCGGGCGGGCTTGCGGCGGCGATCGTGCTGCACGTGGCGTTCAACGGCTGGACCGCGGCCGTGGACGTTCTGTCGCCGGCCGTGCGCGTCTACGGCGCAATCGGGCTCGGCCTGTGCGGCGTCGCGGCCGTAGCGGCGATGATCGTCCAGGGTCTGCACGAGGAGCGGTCGTGGCTGCGACAGGCGCTGGCGCCCGACGTCGGCGTCACCGAGGCCGAGGCTGGCGCCGTCCAGCGGCTGCGCCAGGTGCGCACGCTGCTCGCGCCGGTCGAGGCGCATTTCGGGGCCGCGCGTGCGGCGGAGGTCGGCGACCTGCTCCGCCTGCAGGCGCGGTTCGGCCTCAAGCGGCAGGCTGCCGCGCTGGCGCCGGCCGGTGCGTTGAAGGAGCGGCTCGAGGTCGAGGCCGCCGCGCTGCAGCGCGCGATGGACGAGGCGCAGCGGGCGATCGGCGTATACGTGATGGCCTACGTGCGCGCCGTCTGGCCGACCGCGGACGACACGCTGTGGGCGCGGCTGGACGAGGCGGTTGCGGCGACCGACGACGGGGCGGATAATCTCTGGGACACGCTCGACGAGCGGGCGCAGTGATCTCGGCAGGGGGCGGCATGGGCAGGACGATCTCGATCCATTCCTATCGCGGCGGCACGGGCAAGACGAACCTGACGGCCAACTTGGCGGCACTGGCGGTGCAGGCAGGGCGGCGCGTCGGCGTCGTGGACACGGACATCCAGTCGCCGGGGCTGCACGTCCCGTTCGGGTGGTCGTCGACGCCCGCCGGGCCGACGCTGAACGACTACCTGTGGGGCAAGTGCGCGATCGAGGAGGCGGCCTACCCGGTGGCCGAGGCGGAGGTCGGGCCGGGGCTGTTCCTCGTGCCCGGCAGCCTGAACACGGGCGCGATCACGAAGGTTCTGCGCGAGGGATTCGACGTCGGCCGGCTGAACGACGGCTTCCGCCGCCTGAAGTCGGCCCTGGCGCTCGATGCGCTGTTCATCGACACCCACCCCGGTCTGAACCCCGAGACGTTGCTCTCGGTGGCGATCAGCGACTGCGTCGTCGTCGTGCTGCGGCCCGACCAGCAGGACTACCAGGGCACGAGCGTCACGATCGACGTGGCGCGGCGGCTCGAGGTGCCCGAACTCGCGATCGTCGTGAACAAGGTGCCCGACGGGACCGATCTGGCGGCGCTGAAGCGCGACGTCGAGGCGGCGTACGGCTGCCCGGTGCTGGCGGTGCTGCCGCACAGCGACGCGCTCATGCGGCTGTCGAGCGCCGAGCTGTTCGGCGTGCGGTATCCGGACGATCCGCTGACGAGCGAGCTGCGTGGCGTGGCACTGCACGTCGTCGGCGCGATGACGGGGGCGCCGTCGACGACGACGTCGCCGGTTGGGCCGACGCCACCGCGAACGGCAACCCCATGAGGTGCCATCGCTGCAAGGGCGAGCCGATCGGCATCTGTCCGTTCTGCGGCCGGCTGATCTGCGAGGACTGTTATCGGCCGCACGTCTACGTCCTGACGGTGTATGTCGGCGAGGCGCAGACGCCGAAGGCGATCGCCGTGTCGAACGCGCTGTGGTGCCAGACGTGCCGGCCCCATCCCGCGCCGATCCCGATGCCCGAGCTGTATTGACGGGCCCGCGAAGGGGGAGGAACGGAATGGACGATCTGTTCGCGCGCATGCAGGAGGCGATGGACCGCGAATCGCCCCGCGCCGGCGTCAGCCCCGAGGATCTCATCGAGCTGCCGGATGATTTGCGCCGCCTGGTCCAGTGGGTGGCCCGCAAGGGCGACGTCGCGGCCGAGGACGCGGCCGACGCGCTTGGCGTGGGCGTCGACGAGGCGCGTCGTCTGCTCGCGGACCTCGAGGCCAAGGGGTTCGCGCGTGCCGAGGACGTCGGCAGCGTCCGGCGCTACAACGTCGACTTCGGCCAGCGGCAGACGCGGGAGCTGCCGATCGATCTGTGGGCGCTGCTGGACGATCGGACGGGTGGCTAGGCGCGTGGCGCCCCGACCGGCGGGCGTGGACGGATGACGGTGCCACTGCCGGACCTCGGCGTTCCGCTGTCGGATTGGGAGCGCGTGTCCGTGCCCGCCGGTGATGTCCTGTTCGAGGCCGGGGATCCGGGGGATGCCTTCTACGTCGTGCAGAGCGGGACGGTCGAGGCCTACCTGGCGGACGATCACGGCCGCCGTGTCGTGCTCGAACGCCTCGGGCCCGGCGCCACGTTCGGCGAGCTGGCGCTGCTGGACGGCGGGACGCGCACGGCCGGCGTGGCCGCCGCGAGCGATGCGACGCTGCACGTGCTGCGCCGCGCGGTCTTCATCGACGCGCTCGCCCGCTCGCCGGCGCTGGCGGCGCGCCTGCTCACGCTGACCGGCGGCCGCCTGCGCCGCAACCTGCGCCATATCGACCACCTCATCGCCTGGGCCGAGCTCGTCGCCGACGGCCGCTATGACGAGGCCCAGGCGGCCATCGCCGCCGCGGCAGAAGCGGCGGAGGACGACGACACGGCCCGCTTCGTCGCCTCGTTCACCGCCATGCTCGCCACCGTCCGCGCTCGGGAGCGCGAGCTCGTCCGCGCGCTCGCGGCGCTGCGCGTCGAGATCGATCAGGCGCGGCGGGCGGAGAGCGTGGCGGAGATCACGGAGAGCGAGTTCTTCAAGGGGTTGCAGGCGGAGGCGCGGCGACTGAGAGAGAACGGATCGTCGTAGCCGCGACGATCAACGTTCGGCTGCCTCCAGGTCCCCCAACGCCCCCGCCAGCACCGCCCGTGCCCGCGACAGCCGGCTCTTCACCGTCCCCATCGCCAGACCGGTCGCCGCGCAGATCTCCTCGTACGACAACTCGAGCGCGTGCCGCATCACGACGATCTCGCGGGCGTCGGCCGGCAGGGCGTCGACGGCCAGCCAGACGCGGCGACGCACGTCGACGGCGTCGGCCAGCACGTCGGGCGAGGGGGCGTCGTCCGCAAAGCGCCACTCGTCGGCTGCGTCACCGTCCGTGCCGTCATCCCGCCCGCCGTCGTCCAGCGGCACTTCGCGCCGCACGCGCCGGGTCCGGTTGTGCCAGAGGTTGACGGCGATGCGGGAAAGCCACGGGAAGAACGGGTAGGCCGGGTCGAACTGCTTGAGGTTCTCCCAGGCGCGGACGAACGCGTCCTGGGCAATCTCCTCGGCGTCGCGGTCGCTGCCGGTGAGCTGACGCAGGGAGAGGAACAAGCGGCGCTGGTGGCGTTCCACCAAGGCGCCGTACCGCTCCGTGCGGCCGGCGAGCGTGGCGGCGACGATTTCGGCGTCGGAGTCTGCGAACATGGCCTCACGGGTATGCACTTCGAGCACGGGTGGGCGCGGCTGCGCGGCCGCCGCTGCGCCGCGGTCGGCGGCGAGTATACAGGCAGCGCCGGAGAGCAAGCCAGTCGGTTGTATCGCACCTCGTGACGTGGCACTCACTCGAGGTCAGGGGGTTCAGGCGCTTGGCGTCGACCAACTGCCAGTGATCGAGCAGGCGCTCATGACGCAGGCGGTCCGAAAGGGCGGTAGCACCGTGTCCGCCATGATGAAGATCAAGTGCGAACTGTGAGTGGAGTGCTGCCCCGCGAAGGCCGTGCTCACGTGCACGACTACCTGGGGTAAGAGCAGCCAACAGTCCGTACGACCCTGATCTTGCGCAGCTGGGGCGACAGCATCGTTCGCCTCACGCCGTGCTGCGAAGCGAACATGATGTGGGGATATGGCGGCGGGATGATCTACGTGATCACGCTGCAAGTCGTGAAGGCAGTGAAGCGGCAGTGATATAGCGGCCAGCTGCTCCGAACAAGCGCCGGCGAATGCCCTGCCCGGCGATCAGCCGAGCGCAAGGCGCACCCCCACCCCGCTCATCCGCCGCCGATCGCTCGCGTACGCGTTGTTCCGCGCGTACACGAGCGATGTCGGGTGGTCGTCGTACCACGAGCCGCCGCGGATGATCCGCTGGACGTCCGGCGCCGTGTCGGCGGCCTCACGGCCGTCGTCGGCGGCATACGGGTACGGGAAGGCCGACGTCTCGGGGTCGGCGCCCCAGGCGGTGCTCGTCCAAGTGTAGACGTTGCCGGCCATGTCCGCGAGCCCCTCGGGCGTGTCGCCGTCGGGAAAGAGGCCGATCGGCGCGACCTGGCGCAGGTGGGTCTCCATCGTGTTCGCCCGCCAGCGATCCAGGGTGTCGCCGTACGCGAATCGCCGGCCGGCCGGGCCGCGCGCGGCCGCTTCCCACTCGGCCTCGGTCAGGAGGCGGAACGGCTGGCCGGTCTGGGCGCGAAGCCAGGCGCAGTAGGCGCGGGCCTCGTGCCAGCTGATGCCGATGACGGGCTGCGCCGGGTTGTTGAAGCGGGCGTCGCGCCAGAACTGCGGCTCGGTCTTGCGCTGCCCGGGGAACGACGCCTCGAGGTGCGCCTCGAACTCCGCCGCGGTCATCGCCAGCCGCCGCAGCCAGCGCTCGTGGATCTCGGCGCTCCAGCGCCCGCGGGCAAGCTCCTCGGCGGGCATGCCGGGGTTCGCCCGGATCACGGCCAGCCAGTTGCGCACGTTGGCATGAGCCGCGGCCTCCGTCCCCTCCCCGCGGCGCCACCCACGGCCCACGGACGTGTCCCACCAGCACTCGTCGTCGTAGCCGCCGGCCGCCACGAAGCATGCCCACTCGGCGTTCGTCACCATGAATCGGCCGACGGCAAACGGTTCGAGGACCACCTTGTGGCGCGGCTGATGGTCCGACCAGACCTGCTCGCCGAAGTGGATCGGCGCGTCGTCTCCGAGCACGTGCTCGCCGCCCGGCAGCGACACGACCGGCGGCGCGAGGAACGCGCCATGCGGACCCGCGCGCCGCTCGAAGCGCGGATCGCCCAGCGGCCCGAGCGCGAGCCCGGCCGCCAACCGGGCGCGCAGGTCGGCGGCGCCGTCGCGGCTGCGATCCGCCAGCGCGCGCCGCATCCGGTCGACGACATCGGCGCCCAGTCGGGGCAGCACGTCGGGCTGCGCGGCGCAGCGCCCGGCGAGTGCCAGGTTCACATCCATCATCGCGCCGACCATGGCTGCCGGATCGTCGCCCATCGCCGCCGCCATGACCGCCGTCTCCTCCCAGCCGGTGGTCGGCAACGGCGGCAGCGGATCGGCGGCCGGCAGGCGGGCGACGATGTCGTCGAGGCCGGCGCCCGCATCCGCCGCCTGCCATGCCGTTCGCAGCCGCTCGACGTCCGGGTGCGCCGCGAACGCCCGGGCCGCGAAGTACTCCTGCAGCAGCTGGTGGCTGAACAGGACCTCGTCCGCACCGGTGTCCTCGTCCAGCCAGCCAAGGTCGATGCAGGCGTGGACGATGTCCGCCGCCCGCGGATGCGCGACGGCCGCGAGCGCGGCGTCGTAGTCGATGCGCACCTGGCCGCCGTCGGGCCGGGTGCGGCCGGCCTGCATTGCGTGCGCCAGTCCGGCCACCGCGCCTATAAGTGCGCCCCGTTCCGGCAGATCGTAGGCCCCCGGCCACCCACCGGCCGTGATCCGATTCACGTCGCGCTCGGTCAAGAGCGCGTCGGGTTCGAGCAGGCCGTTGCCGAGCTCGATCTCACGCCGCAGCGCCTGCCGCACGAAGCCGGTGATCAACGCCGCCTGGCTCGTGGCACGCGTGCCCTCGTGCAGCGCCTGCTCGACGAGCAGCCGTGCCAGGAACGGGGAGCGCACCAGGGACAACTGGCCGCGCTCCGTCAGCTGGGTCCAGAGCTCGAGGGCCAGCGACGGCGCGTACGCGTCGAGGAACTCGCGGATCTGGCCGTCGGACATGGGCTCGACGACGACTTGCGGCACGCGCAGATCGGGCGTCGATAGCGGCGCGCTGTAGTCGAGGCTGCGGCAGCTGAACACGACCCGCGTCCCGGGGGCGCTCCGGGCGATTTCGGCGACATAACGTTGCCAGCGTCGGACGAGGCGGCGGTACTCGTCTGACGAAGCGTGCGGCATCTCGTTAAGGCCGTCGAGGAGGAGGATCATCCGGCCGGCGGCGATGAGGTCGCGCATCGGCGGCAGGGCGGGGTAGCGAGCGGCCCAGCGATCGGCGAGCCAATCGGCCGGATCCGCGTCCGTGTCGGCGCGGTACTGGTTGAGCGGAACGAACCACGAGAGGGGGGCGCGTACGGTATGGTCGCCGCCCACGCGAAGCCCGTCGATCGCGAGATCGAGCTCGAGCCGCCGCAGCAACGTGCTCTTGCCGCTGCCCGGCGGCCCGAGGACGACGAGCGCCGTGTCCGGCACGGTGCGCAAGAGGGTGCCGAGGTCGTCGTAGCGCTCCGGTGCGGCCACCCAGCGGTCCTTGGCGGCCTGCTCGCCCTGGTCGACCCACATCGAAAGCGCCACGAAGCGGCTGTCCAACTGGTACCGCGGCTGGCTCCACTCGGCCAATCGCATGAGGCGGTACTCCGCCTCGTCGGCCGGCCGGTGTCCGATGAGCTGCCTCACCTCGGCCAAGCTGATCTGGGCCGTCTCGGCCTGGCCGCGGACGACCGCCAACAGATCGGCGAACAGCGCACCGGACGGTCGGGCCGCGCCGCCAACGCGCGCCCCTTCGCCGGCGTGCGGGTCGACGACGACGATCCGGTCGCGGGTCGTGAGCGGGCCGGCGGTCTTGAGGGGCGTCGCGATGTCGGGTGTGTCGGGCGCCACGACGTGGAAGGCCGTCACCGGCTCGCGCAAGTCCTTGAGGCGGTGCGCGCCGAGCGGGCGGAGCGTTACGCCTGCGCGGATGCGGTCGGCAAGGGCGACGACGGCGTCACCCGTCAACAGGACCTGGCCGCCATGGCCGGCGGCCATCAGCCGCGCGATCCGGTTGAGCCGCGGCGTGCGGTAGTCGCCGTCGTGCGGCTCGGCGACGATCACGTCGACGGCCATCCGCACGCGCAAGCCGCTTGGCAGGCCGTCGATGGCCGACCAGTCCTCGGCCGCCAGGGCGCGCTGCGCCGCGACCGCCGCGGCGAGCGCCTGTTGCGGCAGGGCGAACGCGATCTGAAATGCGTCGCCGATCGTCTTGAAGATGACCCCGCCGGCCGACTCGACCGCGCCCCGCACGCAGGCGTCGTGGCGCGCCACGGCGCGGGCCATCGCCTCGGGCGCCGCCTCGAAGCCGCGGGTGTAGCCCTCGATGTCCGTGAAGAGGAACGTGACGATGCCGGTCGGTGGCGTGCGCATGCGGCGCTACAATACGCGCGGCCGCGCCGATCCAACAAGGCGCAGATGCAATTCGGGCGCACCCGCCCCGCTGGCCTTCCCCCCAATCCAGGAGAGATCGACATGACCCCCGACCAACTTCAGGCGATGCTCGACCAGATCGACCCCGCTGCGGTGAACCAGATCGCCGCCCAGCTCGGGATCGATCCGACGGCCGCCGGCGAGATCGTGAACCGCGCCGTCCCGGCGTTGATGGCCGGCATGGCCGGGAACGCCCAGTCGGCGATGGGCGCCGACCTGCTGAACGGCGCGCTGGATGCCGACCACGACGGGAGCATTCTCGACGATCTTGTCGGCTACCTCGGCAAGGCCGACACGAAAACCGGCGGCGCGATCCTGGGCCATGTCTTCGGCGGCAAGGAATCGGCGATCGTCAAGGAGATCTCGAGCCGCCTCGGCCTCGACCCGTCGACGGTGAGCGCCGCGCTGGCGATGTTGGCGCCGATCATCATGGGCCAGCTCGGCAAGCAGCGGCAGCAGGGCGGCTTCGACGCGAGCGAGCTGGGCGGGCTCATGCCGGCGATTCAGGACATGCTCGGCGGCGGCGGGCTGGCGGACCTGCTCGGCGGGGCTCGCTGAGGCGCACGCCCGGCCGGCGCCATCGGCCGAGGGGCACGGGCGCTGCCACGCGCGCGGCCCTTCAGGGTGAAAGTCGCGTCGCCAACGGCATGTAGAGCAGGGCGACCGGAACAGGCGTCATCGGCCCGAGCGACGCGGCATCCCCGGCGTCGTATCGGTCCAGGCGACCGCAGATCGAGATCGTGAGACCGCCGTCCGCGGCGCGCTGGGCGAAGACCAGTGCGCCCGCGTCGTCGTCCAGCCAGTGCTCCCCGCGGCACGCCCATGCCGCGTACGGGGCGACGACGTCGACCTCGGCCGGCGGATCGCCCTTCCACACGCCGAGGACACGAAAGCGGACGCGCCGTTCCCAACCGCCGTCGCTGCCCGCGTCCTGGACGCGGAGCGGGCGCCCGAGGAACGCCACGTCGGCGTTCGCCAGCGCGCCGGCGGCAGACGGGATCGGACAGCGCGGGCAGTTCGGGACGGGCGGGTCGTCGGCCGGGCGATCGTACAGCGGCGCGCCGAGGGCGGCGGCTTCGGCAGGGTCGTAGGCGCCGGTGCGGTCGCAACTCGTCGTGTACAGATCGGTCGGGGCGCCCACCGCCTCGCCGTGGGCATAGACGATCGTGTCGTCGCCGACACGGAATGGGTAGCCGCACGCTGCCGAGTTCGTCGCCGTCCGGATCTTCAGCTGGAGTGGCGTCGGCCCCTTCCAGACGGTTCGAATCCGCAGCGTGGCGCTGACGCCCAGGTCGTTCGAAACCACCGCCAGCACGGTGCCGCGGAACACGGCGTCGGCGGCCGCCTGCGCCTCGACGGGCGGCACGGGCGGTAGACAACTGCATGCGCGGGCCGGCGGCGCCGCGAGGAAGCCGGCGACGAACGTGGCGGCGCCGACGAGGATGGCCCCGGCTGCGGCGCGTCGGAGGCGGAAGGTGGCAAGCGGATGCATCGTTCGTCTCCATTCCGACCGGTATCGATTGTTCGATACCCGTGCACGAAATATACTCGCCGGACGCAAGCCACGGCTCGCCGGACCCATGCCACGGCGGCCGATCACGGCCCGCCGTGCTGCACCGCCTGTGAGGGCCGACCATTCTCCTCCAACCCCTCACGATCCACAACGTCACGTTCAAGAACCTCATCCTCCGCTCGTCCATCGGCGGCACGACGTCCTCTCCCTCGGCTGCTACGACCGGTCGCGGTTCGACTCGCAGGCGGAGATGGAAGCGCAGGTTGAGGCGTGGTCGTCGCCCGACGTGGTGCATTGACGCTTCTGCGCAAGTCCTGCCAAAATGATCGCACGAAACCCGATAGGAGTCCGACATGGCCAAACGACCCAAGCTGACGACCGAGAGCGGCGCGCCCGTCGTCGACAACCAGAACTCGCAGACCGCCGGCCCCCATGGGCCGACGTTGTTGCAGGACCAGCACCTCATCGAGAAGCTCGCGCGGTTCAACCGCGAGCGGATCCCGGAGCGGATCGTGCACGCGGTGGGCACGGGCGCGTACGGCTACCTCGAGGTCACGAGCCCCGACGTGCCGAAGTGGACGAAGATGAAGGTCTTCGAGAAGGTCGGCAAGCGGACAGACATGTTCATCCGCTTCTCGACCGTCGCCGCGTCGCGCGGCGGACCGGACGTGGCCCGCGACCCGCGCGGCTTCGCGATGAAGTTCTACACGGAAGACGGCAACTGGGACCTGGTGGGCAACAACACGCCGATCTTCTTCATCAAGGACGGGATCAAGTTCCCGGACTTCATCCACTCCCAGAAGCAGGACCCGTACACCAACCGGCAGGAGCCGGACAACGTCTGGGACTTCTTCTCGCACTCACCCGAGGCCACGCATCAGTTCGTGATCCTGTTCAGCGACCGCGGCATCCCGGCCTCGTTCCGCTGCATGCACGGCTTCGGCTCGCACACGTTCCAGTGGGTGAATGCCGCCGGGGAGCGCTTCTGGGTGAAGTTCCACGTCAAGACGGACCAGGGGATCCAGAACTTCACGTCCGCGGAGGCGGCGATCGTCGGCGGTGAGAACCAGCAGTACTGCCACCAGGAACTGTACGAGCACATCGAGCGCGGCGAGTTCCCGTCCTGGACGTTCAACGTGCAGGTAATGCCGGAAGCCGACGCGGCGACGTACCGCATCGACCCGTTCGACCTCACGAAGGTCTGGCCGCACGGGGATTACCCGCTGATCCCGATCGCCAAGCTCGTCCTGAACCGCACACCCGACAACTTCTTCGCCGAGACCGAGCACGCGGCGTTCGATCCGGGGCACTTTGTCCCGGGCATCGGCCCGTCGCCGGACCGGATGCTCCAGGCGCGCCTCTTCGGCTACGGCGACGCCCATCGCTACCGCCTCGGCATCAACCATGCCCACATGCCCGTCAACAGCGCCAAAGCAGCGGTCGACGGCGTGCACAACTACGGCCGCGACGGCGCGATGCCGATCGGCGCGCCGAGCGGGCGGCTGAAGAACTACGAGCCGAACAGCTTCGACGGCCCCATCCAGACGGACGAGGAAATGTTCGCCGGTCTGAGCGTGACCGGTGTGTCGGGACACTATCCGCAGGTGCCGCGCGCGGTGGACGACTTCAAGCAGGCGGGCGACCTCTATCGCCTGCAGGCGCCGGACGCGCAGCAGCGACTCGTCGACAACATCGCCGACAGCCTGTCGCAAGTTTCGCGCGATGACATCATCGAGCGTTCCGTCGAGCACTTCCGCAAGGCCGACGCGGAGTTCGGGCGACGCATTGCGGAGGGTGTTGCGGCGCGGCGCGGCGCGGCGTAGCGGTCGCCGGTGGGGCGACTGCGCGGCAACGGTACGTTCACCTTGGGCCGAGCGTGGTGCGCTTCCGCCCGGAGGCTGAAGTCTCCGGGCGGTCAAGCGCGCCGGGCGTTGAACGTGCGCCGCAAGACGGGGCCTACGGGCACCCCGCCTTGTAGACGAGCCGGTTTCCCAGCGGGTGGTACGGCTGCGCCAGGACGTCCAAGGACAACCAAGTGCGAAGCGGATTGTACGGCCCGACCGCGCGGCCCGGATGGACGGGCTTGCCGAAGCCGCCGACGGCCGCCGGAGCGGCGAGCGCGGCCTGGATCGCGGCCGCAACCGCACCGCGCTCTCCGGCCCTCGCCGCCGGCAACGCCAACGGATCCGGGCTCGTCGCCGGATGTGATGTGACGGCGCCGGTCAGCGCATCGCCGCCACCAGATGCGCGCCGCTCTTCGGATCCGGCCCCACCGCGACCGTCGCCGCGAGGACGGCCTCCGCCACGTCGCCGTGGACGACGTAATGGGCGACAAGGGATGCCGTGGCGCGATCCGTGTGCGCGGAGGACACCTCGCGATTCCATCCGATCACCGCGCGCGCGCCGCGGGACATGAACGCTTCCGATAGGCCGCGGCCGCGGAGCGTGTCGCAGCCCATCAAGACGACCACCGCGTCGCTTCGCAAGCGGCCGCGCAGATGGTCGCGGACGAATCGCGCGCCGAGACCGAGGTAGGGTCGCCGGTCTTCGCCGACATCGCGGCGCACCGGGATCAGGGCGGCGGCCGCGGCCGCACCGAGCTGCGACGCGCCGACGGGCGCCGCGCCCGCGGCCGGAATGGACGGCCGGTCGAGCGCCGACGGATCAAGCGCCCGCAACCCGCTCACGTCGAACGTCGCCAGATCGACGGGCTCGCTGCTGAAGAGGGCGGCATCGTCCGTCCACCGGCCGCGGTCGAAGATCAGAGCGGCGTGCGCCCGCACGATGATCAGGTTCGCCCGATCGTCCGGCACCGACCGCAGGCGTTCGACCGTCACTTCTTGGGAAGGCACGTACGTCATCCCGTATCCTGCTTCGTCGAGCGTTGCCCCGATCTCTCGCACAAACGCCGGATGGGGTGCGAACACCGCCAGCTCATCGATGAGAACGGCCCGCCGGGCGGGGCGCCACAACGGGTGTCCGGCGCCGACGTACGCCCCGAGCGCCGCGACGAGCGCCCCCAGCGCCACGACGCCGAACCCCGCGAAGGGATCCCGCATGCGCGTCGAAACAGGGATGTCCTGCACGGCGCGCGCCGCCGGCTGCGGCCGCTTCAACGGCAAACGGGCCACTTCCACCTCAAGACCAAGACCAATACCACGGCCACAGCCCACGCCGCCAGGAGGACAAAGAAGCTGTCCGGTTCGCGGCGCGTCGTCGGCTGCGTCCGGGCATCTGGCGCTCGCGGGACGAGCACGCCGAGCGCCTCGCCGCCGACCATCGCGCTGGAGTCGATCGCCGACGCGATGAGGGTGGCCGGTGCGACAACGGGCGTCGGCGTGCGGGTCGGCGTCGCCGTACGGGTGGCTGACGGCAGCGGCGTGGGCGATCGCGTCACCGTGGCGGTGCGCGTCGGCGTGATCGTCGGTGTGCGCGTGGGCGTGCGGGTGGGGGTCGGCGTGCGCGTGGCGGTTCGGGTGGCCGTGTTCGTCGGCGTCCGCGTCGGGGTGCGGGTGGCGGTAGTGGTTAGCGTCGGCGTGGCCGTCGCGGCGCACAGGGAGCGCGTGATGTCGTTGTCGTCCATCGTAACGGCGCCGGTGCGGGCCAATGCTCTGCCCGAAAGCGTGGCGCCCGTGTTCAGTGTGATGCTGGCCAGCGCCAGCACGTTGCCGACGAACGATGTCGTCGTATCCAGCGTCGCGGAGCTGCCGATTTGCCAGAAGACGTTGCAGTCTTGCGCGCCGTCGATGAGGACGACGGAGGCGCCGGGCGACGTCGTCAGCGCCGTGCCGATCTGGAACACGAAGACGGCGTTCGGGTCACCCTGTCCATCGAGCGTGAGGATGCCCGTCTGGAGAGCGGTCGAGGAGTAGCAGTAGACGCCGGGGGTAAGGGTGAGGCCGCCCAGATTCTGTCCGGTCAGGTCGGTGTCACATGCCTGGCCCGCGAGGTTGAGGTAAGCCGTCGTGACGTCCGCCTGCGCCGCCGCGGCGACCGCGTTCGCCGCGTGGATCGTCCCTGCGACGGTGCCGGGCGGGAAGCCCGTGACGGCGCTGCCCGGATGGACGCCGAGGTTGCCGACCACCGTCGTCGGACCGGTGTTCGTCACCGCGCTGCCGCCCAGGACGGCGAAGCTGGCCGCGGTGCCGAGGCTGGGCGCGGTGCCGATGGCCAGCGCGACGCGGACGCGGGGCGGTCCCAGCGCGCCGAGGACGATCGTGGCGAGTAGGACACAGCAGGCACGTACCGCCGCAACTTGAAGGCGCGCCAACGTCCGGCGCGCGATCCAACTTCGAGGCGCGACCCATGATCGGACGCCGAGCGCGTCGGTCGTTCCTCGGTCACGTGGCGGCATGTGCAGCTTGCCCTTTGATATGTCCGCTCCTGCCTCGATTCCGAATCCCGAAGCAAACCCGAAGCAAACAAGTATAGGCGGTCTGTCGCAACATCGACCACGACAATCGCATCAAACTGCCGTGGCCGGCAATCGCCCTGCAACACCGACCCGATCCGCGTGTCTCAACGCCGCACAGGGGCGGGCGCATTCCGCCCGCTCACCAAGACCCGAAACAGCGTCAAGAACAGCACGCTCCCTCCGCTCCCCCAGTACGCCGCGCGCGCCCAGATAGCGCCGCTGTCCGTGCCGCTCCACAACCCGTGGCCGACGACCAGCACGAAGACGCCGAAGCTCAAGAAGTGGACGATTCGCCACACTCGGTGGCCGATCCGGCGACGAACGTAGAAGCTCAGCGCCACGATCGCCAACGCGTAGAAGCCGAGCTGGCCAAGGCCGACGCTGAGCGGCCGGTAGCCGCGGCTGGCGAAGGGGATGAGGAGCGAGACGAGCGAGTACCCGATGTACGGATCGCCCCGCAGAATGAGCGCGTGGAACAACGCGAAAGCGAGCGCCAAGAGGCTGACGTACTGATGAAGGTCGAACGCCGTCGGTCCGCCGGGCCAGAGGCGCGCCAGGCGATTCGTGATCAGCAGTCCGAACACCAAGCTCATCCAGAGCAGCCCGAACGCCACCCAGGCGCTGGCGCGGGAGAGGAACCAGTAGCCGTGTGCCTCGGCCCCGACCAACGAGGCGCTCAAGCCCGGCAGCCAGTACGGCAGCACGAATACGGCGGCGGCCACCCCGCCCAGGCTCGCCAACAGGAGCAGGGCGACGTTCCGCGCGGCCATGGCCGGCGGAAAGCCCTCGAACCCATCGCTCACGGGCGCAACGTGCGATCCCGACATCGTTCAGCCTCCCAAATGGCATGCCAACCGGCGGCTGGCATGAACCTCTCCGTCGCTCCCGACCAAGATCCCGGCGAGCGCTGGCTGCCGCTCGATCCAGGCCATCCCGGCGCGCCTACCCAAGAGCAGCACGGCCTTGGCCGCCGTCTCGGCCACGCGGGTCGATCTTGCGACGACCGTCGCGCTGAGCACGTCCGTCACCGCCGGCGCGCCGGTGCGCGGATCGATGATGTGGTGCTGCCAATCCCCGTTCCGCTGCCAACGCTTGATGTCCGTGCCGGACGTGGCGACGCCGCCCCCCGCCAGCCACAGCACGGTCAGGTGCGCATCCGGCGCGCGCGGATCGCCAACGGCGATCGGCCACCGACCGCCGTCGGGCAACGGGCCGCTCACCGCGATGTCGCCGCCCGCATCCACCAGCGCCGGTCCGTGGACGGCCAGCCGCCGCGCAGCCTCGTCCGCGGCCCACCCCTTGGCGATGCCGCCGAGGTCGAGGCGCACGCCGGCCGGCAGCGTGACCGTGCGGTCGGCATCGACGGTGCGAATCGCGCGCCAGCCCGCCTGCCCGTCCGCCCGCACGGTCGACGCCGGCCGAGCGCGTCCTCCGATGCGCTCGACCGCGATGATCCCGTCCGGCGCCGGCCCGTCCGATGCCCGCCCCGCAACTGTCGACCCGTTGCCCAGCCGCTCGAAGCTGCGGTCATAGCCGGCCCGCTCGACGGCATCGAGCAGTGTCGGCGTGACCAGCCCGTTCGTCGCGCGTGCGGCACCGAGCGCCGCCTGCAGCACGCCCCACAGGACCTCGCTGACGGCCGTACGGCGGCCTGCAGCGGCGTTCAGCCGAGCGAGCTCGCTGTCGCCACGGAACCGGCTCAGGTGCGACTCCCATTCGGCGAACCAATCAGCTACATGCGCCAAGGCATCGTCGTCGGCACCCGGCCCGCCGCGCCGCGCGTCGTCGGCGTGCGACTGCAGGTGCGCCCTGCCGGCCAAGACCGCGCGCATCCCGGAGCCCATCGCGCGGAAGTCGATGTGCCGGAACTCGACGTCGCCTTCGATCGTCCGAGCCTCGCCATCGGTTGTGGTACCCATCGCTCACCTCCATCGGGACACCTTCGGCAACCCTTCGGCACACCCCCGGCGCGTGCCGGTCCTACACGTCCCGACTGCGTCTACATCGAGGCCGCCCAGACCCACGCATCTTTACTCGACATAACTCGAGCATGCGGCCAGCCGCACGTCACCGCGACGAACGCGTCACCGCGACCGGTTCCCGCCGTCTGTCCTGCGCCTGCTCCTGCGGCGACGGGGCCGGCGGTGGCGGCGGCGCGCTGACGTGGCGAAGCGACGTCAGCAACGGGGCATCGCTTGCCGATACCGGTGCAGCGGCGGCCGGATCGACGGCGCGGCGCGTATCCTCGCGTGGCGGTTCGATCAGCGGCACCAGCGTTGGCAGCGCCTCCACCCGGTAGGGGATCGCACGTGCGTCGTTCGTCGACGCGACGATTGCCCACGGTGTCGCCAGCCCTGCCGCTCCCCCGGCCGCTCCTCCCGCCGGTGCGTACTTGCCGTTCGCCAGCCGCGCCCAGCCGGCCAGCGTCGTGACCAACGCCAGGGACGAGATCAGCAACTTCACGCCGCGGACACCTTGCGCTCGCCCCCCCGTCCGTCGGGGCGGGCGTTGGGCTGTCGCGGACGGCGGGCGCGCGGGCTCAATCATCGTCGTCGTCGCGGTCGTCGTCTCCGTGATCGCGATCCTCATCGTCGTGCTCGCGCGCCTCGCGCGCCTCGTGCTCCCCGTCGTCGTCGCCCTCGTCGTCCCCGCCGTCGCGCACTTCGCGCTCGCCGCTGTCGCTGGCGCCGCCATTCCGACCGCCGCCACCCCCGCCGCCGGATGACGCGACCATGGCCGCCACGCCGCTGTACAGCACCTGCCCGCTCACGGCATCCACGTAGACCGTGCCGGCATCCAGCGTCACTTCATAGGCGGCGGCGCCCTGGAAGTTCACCAGTTCCGGCGTCCGTACGACCGATGCGCCGGGTGCGACGGCCAAGGCGAGCTGCGCCGCGCGGTCCGCGGCAAGGTAGGCCGGTTGCCGCGCCGCTGACGGCAGATCAACCGGTGCCGCGACGGCGTAGGCCATCTTGAGCCTGGAGTTGGCCTGCGACAGTCGGTCGTTCGCCTGCTGGATCATCGACTTGTACCCGGCCTCACGTGCGTCGATGAGCGCCTGGACGGCCGGATCCGGCCCGGCGGTCGCGGGAGCGGAGGTCGGCGCGGCGACGGTCGGCGCCGCCGCGTCCAACGCCGAATCCTGCATGACCCGGCTGGCGACGGCGCCGATCAGCACCAACGTGAAGGCGCTGAGCGCGCCGGCCAAAACGAGGGCGTTGCGCTGGATGGGGTTCAAGTGCGTCATATGAAGTCTCCCTTCGATGAGCGGAAGCGTGTGTCGATCGACACCGTGACCCAGCATGACGCGCCAACGTTGGAAACCGCTTGCCCCGGCGCCCCGCTTTCCCAATCCGATTCCAATGGCGGTAACGTACGGTGTGGACGGATGGAAACCGGAAGGCTGGCGGGTCCATGAGGGTCTTGCTGATCGAGGACGACGAGCGGCTGACGCGGCTCGTCGCGCGGGTGCTCGAAGAAGAGGGGTTCACCGTCGATACGGCCCATGACGGCGGCACCGGGCTCGAACTCGCGCTGCGGGGCGTCTACGACGTCGCCGTGGTGGACTGGATGCTGCCGGTGCGCGACGGGCCGTCCATCTGCCGCGCCGTTCGGGCGGCACGGCTGTCGACGGCGCTCCTCCTCCTCACCGCACGGGGCGAGGTCGAGGATCGCGTCGCCGGACTCGACAGCGGCGCGGACGACTACCTGATCAAGCCGTTTGCATTCGATGAGCTTTTGGCACGCGTCCGCGCGCTGGGGCGGCGGTTTCAAATCGCAGCGGCGGACGGGTCCGAGCTGCGGCTTGGCGACCTCGTCCTTGACCTGCGTGCCCACACGGCCCGCCGGGGCGAGCGGGCGTTGCAGCTGACGACCACCGAGTGGGCGCTCCTCGAGTTCCTCATGCGCCATCCCGGCCGGGCGCTCACCCGCCAGCAGATCCTGGACTATGTGTGGTCGTACGACAGTGGTGTACTCGCTACGCAAGTGGACGTCTACGTCTCGTACCTGCGCCGGAAGTTGAGCACCAGCCACGAGACCGACCCGATCGAAACCGTGCGCGGCGTCGGCTATCGACTGGCAGCGGACCGTGCTTAGAACGCCGATCAGAACGACACGGCCAAGGATCGCTGCAGAGGCGGATCCAGTCATCGCGCCGGTCTTGATAGGGAACCTTGGAGGGCTGCGCCTCAGACTCACGCTTCTCTACCTCGGCATCGGGCTGGCGTTCCTGCTGCTCGTTGGCGCCGGCAGCTATGGCCTGCTGCGCGGTTACTACCAGACGAGCACGGACTTGGCCCTGCAGCATCGCCTGGTGGAGGAGTTGCGCCTCCTCGGCGCCACCCCGCCGCCCGAGCTGGCCGCGGCCGACCTGGCCTGGTATGCCAGCCGCGGGCGGGTTGCGCCGCCGTTGCCGACGGCGAGGCCGCTCGAGACGGAGGACGACGAGGATGGTTCGAACGACAGCGACGACAGGAACGAGGCGGAGGATGATCGGCACGGCGACGATGAGCGGCGCGACAACGATGAGCGAAGCGGTGGAGAAGATTCGGCGGAAGACGACGAGCACGACCGTTTTGGCAGCGACGATGGGTCGGGCAATGGGACAGAGGGAGCCGAGCCGCCGCACGACGAGGCACTGGAGGAGTCATATGACAGCGAGCTGGCGGTCGTCTTCTCCCGCCACCTTGCCTCGGACGGCCAACCGCTCGACGTCCTGGGCGCCAGCCAGGGCCACCCCGCACTTCCGTCGCCGGCGAGCACCGACGCGGTAACGGGTGCGCTGGCACACGGGAGCGACTGGCGGACGGTCCGCACTTCGGACGGCACCGGCGTGCGGCTCATGACGTTTCACCTGGCGTCCGGCGACAGCGCCGGCACGGCTTTCCTGCAGCTCGGCCGCCCCTTGGACGACCAGGAGCGGGTCCTGCGCCGGCTCTTGGTCGTGCTGCTTGGCCTCGGCAGCCTCAGTGCGGTCCTGCTCGGCGCAGGCGGGTGGTGGCTGGCGGGTCGTTCGCTTCAACCGGCCGAGCGGGCCTGGCGGCAACAGCAGGCGTTCGTCGCCAACGCCAGCCACGAGCTGCGAACGCCCCTCACGCTCATCCGCGCCAGCGCCGAGGTGCTCCGGCGCAGCCTCCCGCCTGCCGGCGATCATCGGCCGCTGATCGATGACATCCTGGTGGAGTGCGACCATACGAGCCGGCTGGTGAGCGACCTGCTCCTGTTGTCCCGCATCGACAGTGGTCAGCTCGCCCTCAGCCGGGAACCCGTTGCCCTCGACGGACTCTTCTCCGATCTGGCGCGGCAGTTCGGCCGGGTGGCCGAGTCCAAGGGCGTTTCCTTCTCGGCCATCGTCGACGAGGGTCCTGCGGGCGTACCCGTCGTTGTCCTGGCCGATCGCATTCGGCTCCGGCAGGTGCTGCTCGCCCTGTTGGACAATTCCCTCAGGCACACGCCGCCCAGAGGCGGTATCCGCTTGGAGGCCCGCGCCGAAGCAGGCCGCGCGCATGGTGCCCAGGAGGGCCGAACCTCGGATCGGGCATCGGGCCACACGGCGGCCGGCACCACGGTCGTCGTCGCCGACACGGGCGAAGGCATCGCGCCAGAGGACCTGCCGAATGTGTTCGATCGCTTCTTTCGGGCGGGCCAGCGCAGTACGGGCGGCGCGGACGGCGGAGCCGGGCTGGGGTTGGCCGTGGCCAAGGCGCTTGTCGAGGCGCAGGGCGGGCGCATCGCGATCGACAGCGAGCGCGGCACCGGGACCCGGGTCGAGGTCTGGTTACCGGGATAGGCGTCCGGCGCCCACCTCGATTACCTGGCCAACCTCACACCCCACGGCAAGTACAGCTGCGGCTGCACCGCCACCGACGTTCCCTCGCCCGGCCGTGTCGGCGTGGCCGTGGCCACACGGGTCGCAGCGGCCGTGGCGGACGACGTCGGGGACGGCCCTGCTGTCGTCGGCGACGGGATCCCACTGCCGACGGTCACCCGCACCGTCCCGAGGTTGGAGTCGGTCTGATTGTCCCATGCCGCAAACGTGAACGTGTCGACACCCTGGAACCCCGGATCAGGCTGGTAGGTCGCGTGGCGGTCCGCCAGCGCCACCCGTCCGTGCTCGCCCTGGCGGACGATCCGCAGCGTGAGCGCGTCGTTGTCGGCGTCGGAGGCATCGAGGTCGATGCTGACGGGTTTGCCGACGCCGGTGGACAGCGCCGAATCGCGCACCGTCGCCGGGCGGTTGCCGCTGAGTCGCTCGGTCCGCGGACCGTTGTGACAGTTGTAGCAGCCCATCTGGTAGCCCTGCCAGGCGTTGATCGTTTGCCCCTCGGCCGTGAAACGACGGTCGCCCCACGTGCGCGACAGCACCGTGCCGCGGTCGTCGGCGCCGTGGCACGACTGGCACGCGGCCAGGTTCTGCCTGGCCGGCTCGGCATGCCGTCGCGCCCACTCCTGGCTCACCGGGTGCATGTTGTGCGGCCCGCCGGTCACGGTGTTCAGCGTGCCGCTGTGGCAGGCCGTGCAGTCGCCAATCGAGCCGCCATGTCCCTGGATCTGAACGGGCTGCACGTTGTCGTTGCCACTGCGGCTGGGGTACTCGGCGTGGGGGCTGCCGTGGCACGCCGCGCACGCCAGGCCGCCGTGGCCGGTGGACTCGCGGTAGAGCGATAGACCCGCCGACGGCTTGTCGACGTTCGTGGCGAAGATCGGATCGGCTGCCGATCGCACCTTGCCGCTCGCGTCGAAGGCCGTCGTGTAGCGCAGCTCGCCCGCGTTCTTGAGCGCATGTCCGGTGTGGCAGCTCTGACAGTTCGGCACGTCCTGCCAACCCTTGCGGTCCCGACTGCCGAGGACCTGCATGTTCCCGTGACAGCTTTGGCACTGCATCGCCGGCTGTCCGTCTGCGGCAACCGCATGGCCCATCGCGCCGCGCAAATGCTGTGTCGCCACGCCGGCGTGGCAGGTGTAGCACGCCGCCCGGTCGGTGGCGACGTTCAGCGACCGACTCGTCGCCGGGTCGATGACGGTCGCGTGGCGGTGGTGCATCGCCCGCGTCAGCGCCGTGGTGTCGGTCCGCCCGGGCGCCGAGGTCGTGCCGCCGGCATGGCAGGCCGTGCACAGGATCGGGCGGCCGGCCGTCACCACGGTGTCGTACAGCCCGTTGGGCAGGTAGCCGTTGGCGGCAAGGCCGGCCACGTACACGGCGTCGCCCCGATGGCGGTCGTCGTGGCGGCGCAGGACGTTGAGGCGGTAATCGCGCTCCGGGTCCGGATCGTTCACCCAGCCGTCCTCGGGCCGCGCCGCGCCGACGGTGTTCGATCCGTGGCAGCTCTTGCAGCTCGTCTCGTCCGACACGGGCAGCACGACGTCGGCGGTGGCCAACACGGTGTTGCCGGCATCGCGCGCCGTGACGCGCATCATGGGGTAGGCGTTGGGCCGCCCAGCGTCGTCGCGGGGCGTGATCGGAATGCCGGTGGCCGACCAGCCGCCGTGCGCCGCATCGATCGCCATAGGCTGCGGGGCATTCGCGGCGCCGGGCATCGCTTGGCCGCCGAGGCCGCGGTCCGGGGCCGGATCCCGGCCGAACAGCGCCTTGGCGGTCGCCCAGAAGTCGGACTTGCCGATGGACGTCGCATTCGTCGAGCCGGACGGATCGGCCACCGCCTGATACGTCAGGTGGACGGCGCCGGCCTCGGGCCTGACGCGCTTGCCGTTCGCGTCGACGAGTTGTGCGCGCAGGTTGTTGCCGAGCGGCTCGACGCCATAGACGGCGTAGTTGGCCTCGATCTCGTGCATGCCGAGATCGTTCCAGGCCATGAGCCGGGCCTGGGCGGCGCCGGCACTTGGCTGGATGGCGGTTACCAGCGCGTATGCCAGCGCGCCGGCGACGGACGACAGTGCGAGCGGGGTCCGGAAGCGGAAGGGCCTTGGTCGCATGGGGCGGGACCTCGAAGGCGCGGCAGCGATCAGCGGTTCTTCAGCTGCGGCAAGTAGATCCGGTGTTCATCCACTCCGATGGTGGGCGCCGCCGTCGGAACGGCCGTCGGGTGGGGCTCCGGCGTCGCGGGCGGCGTCCAGCCGGCCAGGTCGGCTGCGCGGATCGGCAGATGTCTCACGCGCCGTCCCGTGGCGGCGAAGACCGCGTTGGCCACGGCCGGTGCCGCCGCCGGGACGCCGACCTCGCCGAGGCCGGTCGGCGCCTCCTGGCTGTCGATCATGTGGACGTCGATGACCGGCACGTCCGGCATCCGCATCCACTTGTAGTCGTTGTAGTGCGCCTGCTGTACCTGTCCGCCGGAAAGGGTGATCGTGGCCATCAGCGCCGTGGATAGGCCGTCGATCACGCCACCCTGCACCTGGGCCTCGGCGCTCAACGGGTTGACGACCCGGCCGCAGTCGACCGCCGCCGTCACGCGCCGCACGCTGACGACGCCATCGTGGGTCACGTGCACGTGCGCGACCACAGCTGCGAACGCACCGAAGTCATCCACGAGCGCGATGCCGCGGCCCTCGCCGGCCGGCAGCGGCTGGCCCCAGCCGGACTCGGCCACCGCCCGCTCGAGCACGCCCGCCAGCCGGTCGTGGTCCAGCAGCGCGCGCCGCAGCGCCACGGGGTCCTGGTCGGTGGCGAATGCCACCTCATCCAGGAAGCACTCGTTGCTGAACACGAGCTGCGTCAGGCCGACCGCGCGCCAGAAGCCGGACGGAACGGCCAGTCGGGCCGCGGCCAATTGGATGTCAGGCGTCGGCACGGTGTACAACGGCCGCACCTGTTGCGGGCTCGTGTTGCCGCCGCCGTTGATCGCCAACACGGCGGAATGCTGCCAAGCCTTGATCTCACCGCGATCGTCGATGGCCGCCCGAAGCTGGTGCATGCTGGCCGGGCGATAGAGGTCGTGCTGCATGTCGTCGGCGCGCGTCCACGTGAGCAGGACGGGCGCGCCGACCGCCTTGGCCACGAGCGCCGCCTCGATGCCGAAGTCCGATGCGGCGCGGCGCCCGAACCCGCCCCCCATGAGCGTGACGTTGACCGTCACCGTGCTCGTTGCCTGACCGAGCGCCTCGGCGACGGCCTTCTGGAGACCGCCCGGGTCCTGCGTCGGCGCCCAAAGCTCGCAGCGGCCTGCCGCGACCTCGGCCACGCAGTTCATCGGTTCCATCGTGGCGTGGGCGAGGTACGGCAGGTCGAAACGGGCCTCGAGTTGCTGGGCGGCGTCCGTGGGCAGGTCGGCCAGCGGTTTGAGCGCCGCGGCGAGCGCGGTGCGCACGCCGTCGTCATCGAGCTGGGCATTCGGGCCGGCGTCGAGCGTGAGCTTCAGCGCGTCCCGGCCTTGGAGCGCCGCCCACGTCGTGTCGGCCACGATTGCGACGCCGCTCGGGATCGTCACGACGTGCTTCACGCCGGGCACGGCGCGGGCCGCCGTGTCGTCGACGGCGCTGAAAGTGCCGCCGAACACGGGTGGGCGCGCCACGACGGCGTGGAGCATGCCCGGTCGGCGGACGTCCATGCCGTAGATCGCCGTGCCATCCACCACGGCCGCGTTGTCGACGCGCAGCATCGGCGTTCCGACGATGCGGAACTGGCTGGGATCCTTGAGCGCCACCGTGGCGGGAGGGGGCACGGGCTGCGCGGCGGCCAACGCGGCCAGCGAACCGTACGTCATGCGGCGTCCGGAGGCCGGGTGGAGGACGGCGCCGGCCTCGGTCCGGCAGTCGGCCGCGGTCACGCCCCACGACTCGGCGGCGGCGTTCACGAGCATCGCGCGCGCCGTCGCGCCGGCCTTGCGCAGCGTGTCCCACATCGTGCGCGTGCTCATGCTGCCGACCGTCAGCTGGCTGCCGTACTTGGCCGCGTCGGCCTGGCCCTGGGCGATCTGGACCCGCCCCCAGTCGGCGTCGAGTTCCTCGGCGACGATCATCGCCATCGAGGTCCGGACGCCCTGGCCCATCTCGCTCCGGCTGACCGTGATCGTCACGTGATCGTCGGGCGCCACCTGGATCCAGGCCGAGAGCGGCAGCGGGGTGTCGTCGGCCAAGGCAGCGGCGGAGGCGGCCCTGCGCCGCGAGACGTTCTTGAACGAGGGCCGCAGATCGAGGCCGCCCATGACGATCGCGAGCTGGAACGCGACGCCGGTCTTGATCACGGCGCGGCGCGTCATGTCCGTCGGGCGATCGTTCGAGTGGCCGTCGCACGTACCGTCACACGGTCCGTCGCCGGCGCACGGCGACGCGGAGTGGTCGACGACGACATTGTCCGAAGGAGCGATGCCACCCGGCGCGTCGCGATCGGCCAACGCCCCGTCGCCGTGCGTGCGGCCGGTGAGGACGGCGCCCGCGAGCGCCCCGGAGGCGAGCGCCATCGGGACGTCGACGCCGTGGCGGTGGCCGCCGGCGTCGGCGGCGTGGTGGATGGCGGCCCGGATGCGCTGATAGGTCCCGCAGCGGCAGATGTTGTCGACCATCGCGCCGTCGATGTCGGCATCCGTTGGGCTGGGCTTGCGGCTGAGCAGTGCGGCGGCCTGCATGATCTGGCCGGGCTGGCAGTACCCGCACTGTGGGACGTCGAGCGCCTGCCACGCTTCCTGCAGCGGGTGTGTCCCGTCCGGCGAGAGACCCTCGATCGTCGTGATCTTCGTCCCGTCGGCGCGCTCGGCGCTGAAGTGGCAGGACTGCTCCTTGTGGCCGTTCACGTGCACGACGCACGAGCCGCACACGCCGACGCCGCAGCCGTACTTCGTGCCGGTGAGGTTGAGCACGTCCCGCAGCACCCACAGCAGCGGCATGTCGGGCGGCACGTCGACAGTGTGCGCTCGGCCGTTGATCTCGAGTTGAATCGTGGCCATCACGGTCCTCCGGTGATCGCTCGCGTCGCGAGCCGTTGTCGCAGGCGGTACGGTAGTCGCCCGCGATGGAGATATCAACCCCGGACGGCGGCAAAGGGTCACCGGTGCCGGCATTCACACGTCCGTCGCCCAAACGATGACCCCGCGGGACCGCGCATCGTCCACGATCGGCGGGCGCCCATCATGCAGGCGCGCCGTCTTCCCCCCACACCACCGCCTCCACCCGCTCGACGATCAGATGCGCCACCCCCCCATCCTGCTGCACCCGCCCCGACGCGAGGACCACCGGCGAGCGCCGGAACACGTGCCGGTGCGCCTCGAACACGTCCGTGTACAACACCAGGTTCGCGAACCCGGTCTCGTCCTCGATCGTCACGAAGACGATGCCCTTGGCCGTCTGCGGCCGCTGGAGGACTTCCAGCCGCCCGCCGATCCTGATCGGCGCGCCGTGGATACCGTCGGCCAGCGCGCTGCACGGCACGCAGCCGGCGTCGGCGAGGGCGGGGCGGAGGACGGAGAGGATGTGCGCGCCCTGCGCCAACCCGAGCAGCTTGTAGTCGGCGATCACCGCCTCCATGTGCGTCGTCTGCGGCAGCCCGATGTGGCGCACGTTGGGCTCGATCGCCAGCTCCGCCGGGTCCCAGCGCATGTCGCCCAGCGCCCAGAGCAACTCTCGCCGCTCGACGCCCCAGCCGTCACACGCCCCGGCCTGCACGAGCCGCTCCGTCACGTCGCGCGGCGGCCGGACCCGCTGCACGAAGTCCCACAGGCTGGCGAACGGCCCGCCGTCGTCGCGCGCCTGCACGATCCGGTGCGCGACGGCGTCGGGCATGCCGCGGAGGCGGGCGAGCGGGACGCGCAGGCCGGCGGCATCATGGGGCGCAGCAGGCCCCCTCCCCCGGTTCGCTGCGCTCGCCGACCCCTCCCGCGATTCTGGGGGAGGGGAACCTTCGACCGCCCATCGCACCCCCGACCGATTCACATCCAACGCCCACACCGCCATCCCGTGCCGCTTGGCATCCTCGATCACCGCCTCGACGGTGTAGAACCCCATCGGCTGGGCGTTCAGCAGCGAGCAGGCGTACTCCAGGGGATGGTGGCACTTCAGCCACGCCGTCACCCACGTGAGGCGGGCGAAGGCCGCCGCGTGGCTCTTGCAGAAGCCGTAGCTGGCGAAGCCGAGCAGGTGGTCGAAGATCGTGTCCGCCACCTGCGCCGCGATACCGCGCCCCTCGGCGCCCGCCACGAACTGGGCGCGCCAGCGCTCCATCGCCTGCCGCGAGCGCTTGCGGCTCATCGACCGCCGCAGTCCGTCCGCCTCGGCGCCGCTGAAGCCGGCGACGACCATCGCCACCTGCAGCACCTGCTCCTGGAAGACCAGGATCCCGAGCGTCTCCTTCAGCACCCCCTCCAGCGACGGGTGCCAGTAGCTCACGTCCTCGCTCCCGTCCCGCCGCCGCAAATACGCCTTCGACATCCCGCCCTGCACTGGCCCCGGCCGGATCAGCGCCACCTCGATGATCAGGTCCTCGATCCGCTCCGGCCGGAGCCGCGGCAGCAGCGCGAGCTGTGCCCGGCTCTCGACCTGGAAGCACCCGATCGCATCCGCTGAGCGCAGCATCTCCCACGTGGCCGGATCGTCGTCGGGGATGGCGTCCAGGAAGGCGGCAAGGTTCTCGCCGCCCCATCCCTGATCCTTCTCCTCCCCCAACCTGTCCGGCGGGGTCCCCGCCGCACCGTAGGTGCGGTGGGGTTCGGGAGGGGGGAGGGGGGCGACGGCCCGCACACACTCCGCCACCAGCCCCAATGTCCGCAAGCCCAACACGTCGATCTTGATCAACCCAACATCCTCGACATCGTCCTTGTCCCACTGCACCACCACCCGCCCCGCCATGCTCGCCGGCTCGAGCGGCACGAGCGCGTCCAGCGGGGACGCCGTGACGATCATCCCGCCCACATGGATCCCGAGGTGCCGCGGGTAGCCGTCGAGCGCCCGGCACGTCTCGACGAGCAGCCGCCACGGCAGGTGGTCGAGGTGCGCGCGGAACGTCTCGACCTCCGCCAGGTCGATCCCGACGTCGGATGCCTGGCGGGTGTGCAGGTGTCGCCGTACCTTCGTGAGCAGCTCGGCGGGAAACCCGAGCGCGCGCCCGACGTCCGCCACCGCCGACCGCGCGCCGAACGTGATCACGTTGGCCACCATCGCCGTCCGCTCGGCGCCGTACTTGGCGTAGACGTACTGGATCACCTCCTCGCGCCGATCGGCGGCGAAGTCGACGTCGATGTCCGGCGTGCTCGTCTGGCCATCGGCCAGGAAGCGCTCGAACAGCAGGCCGTGCGCCAGCGGGTCGACGGGCGTGATCCCAAGCGTGTAGGCGGTGATGCTGCCGGCTGCCGAGCCGCGGCCCTGGCAAAGGATCCCACGCGCCCGCGCCTCACGGACGATGTCGTGCACCACGAGGAAGTAGTCGGCCAGTCCGTTGCGGTTGATGACGGCCAGCTCCTTGGCCAGCTGTGCTTCGGCTGCGGCCGCGTCCCCCGCGTAGCGCGCCGCCAGTCCGACCGCGCACAAGGTGCGCAGATGGTCGGGCGCCGCCACCCCGCCCGGCGTCGGGAACGTCGGCAGCCGAAAGGCGGTGTGGTCCGGCGTGAAATCGCAGCGCTCGGCGACGCGCAAGGTGTTCGCGACGGCGTCGGGTCGATCGCGAAAGAGATCTGCCATCTCGTCCGGCGCCTTGAGCCAGCGCTGCGCCGAGGCATACAGCATGGCCCCGGCGCCGTCGAGCGCCACGTGCTCGCGCACGCAGCTGAGGACGTGCTGCAGCCGGAAGCCGTCCGGTGCGGCGTAGTGGACGTTGTTCGTGCAGATGACCGGCCGCCGGATGTGCTCGGCCAACGCCAGCAGCGTCGCGTTCCGCCGGACATCGCCGGCCTCGCGGTGTCGCTGCAACTCGACATAAAGCGCGCCTTCACCGAACACCGCGCACAGCGCTCGCGCCGCCCGCAGCGTCGTGTCCTTGTCGCCGCGCCGCGCCGCAGCGGCAAGGACGCCGTCTCGGCAGCCCGTCAGGCAGATGAGGCCCTCGGCCTGCGCCGCCAGCATCGGCCACGTCACGGGGCGATCCCGCTTGGCGCCGACCCGCCCCGCCGCCGACAGCAGCCGGCAAAGGCTCGCCCACCCGACCGCGTTCTCCACCAACAACGTCAGGTGGCCGCCCGGCAGGCTCCCGCCGTCGTCCGGCAAACGCCCCTCGCCGCTCGCGCCCCCGTGTAGGGGCGAGGCATGCCTGGCCCTCGACGCCCACCCCGCGCCATCGCCCTCCGCGTCGCCACGTCGTGCGCTGCCTGCCCAAGGCGCCACCGTGATCTCCGCCCCGTAGATCGCCTTGATCCCGACGTCACGGCACGCATTGCGGAACTTCACGGCCCCGTACAGCCCTTGGTGGTCCGTCAGCGCCAACGCCGGCATCCCGAGCGCCGCCGCGCGCGCCGCTAGCGCCTCCGGCGGGCTCGCGCCATCGAGGAACGAGTAGTTCGAATGGGCGTGCAGTTCGATGTACACCGGTCGACCGTCGGCAGATGGGGGGCGACGTGGACGCGGCTGGGTGGAGGGTGACGATTGTACCAGAACGGATGTTCGATCACATCACCCGGCAAAAACGCCCCTCGGTCGCCGAAGCGGCCGAGGGGCGTTTTGGGTCGCGTCACATCACACGTTCATCCGATCATCCGAATCGCCCTACCGCAGCTGCGCCCCGCGGGACGTGTGCGGCAGGTAGATGAGCTTCCCGCCCGAGAGCGGGACGTCGATGACGAAGCTGCCGTCGAGGACGATGAACGCCTCGCTCTGGAAGGGCGCAAGGCCGCCGCTGGCGCCACTGCGCACGACGAGGACGCGGTACTCACCCGGCGGCAGGCTGAAGAAGCCGAAGCGGCCGTCGCTGTCCGTGGACTGCGGGTTGTTCTGGCCGGTGCGGCTGGCATCCCACGAGACGAACTCGCCGGACTCAGGATCACGCTGCAGGAGCGTGACCGTGGCGCCGGCCAGCAGCGGCTCGCCGACATCGTAGCGCTCGTTGTTGCTGCCGCCCGGACGGACGGAAATGTCGTCCAGGTACCAGCCTTCGGACACCAGGTTGTCGGCGTTCGACTTCATCGCGAAGCGCAGCTCGAACCGGCTCGAGCGCGCGAACGTGTCGAGCGGGATCGCGACGCCGGTCCAGTTGTTGTTCGAGCCCTTGTCGATCTTCCAGCCGTCCGGGTCGGTGACGCTCTTGCCGAGCGTGACCCACGGGTCGGCCGACGACGCCCGGCCTTCGATCGTGATCGAATCGCCGGTCGCCAGGTAGAACTGATGCTGGAACGTCAGGACCGGCGACGGGATGCTCGCGAGGTCGATCGGGTTCAGGAACGACATAACGTACTCGGCGCTCCGGGCATACGGCCGCGGCTTGCCCTCCGCGTCAACGCCCGGCGAAGTGGCCGCGCTCCACCGACCCGCGCCGAACGGCTTGACGTCCGATCGCACGAACGCGCCCATCCGCAGCGTGTTGGACAGGACGGTCGGGTCCTCGAAGTCGATCGTGAACAGCGGATCGCCCGGGGCGCCGGTGTCGGCGAAGACCCGGCCAAGGCCGCCGAAGTAGACGAAGCCTTGGCAGAACGCGCCGCCCTGGCCGTTGATCCGGATCGTGAACATGCCGGGCGCCGGCTGGAACGGGTCGGTGCGCCAGCCATTCGCGCGCGCCGTGAACGGGACGGCCGGGCGGCCCGGCTGGACGAACTCGACCGCGGTCGGGCTGCCGCGGACCTCGACCTGGACGGTGACCATCGTCGACGGCGGCAGCGTGACGCGGCCGCTCGACGCGCCGCCGCACGGCGTGGCGCAGCCCGTCGCGTCGCGCAGCGGCTGGACCTGCGTACCGTACTGGAAGACGATCGTCGCCGGATCGATGTCCGGCACCGGATCGACGCGCACGACGCGGAAGCCCATCCGCGGGCTCTTCAGGCTCTGCGCTTGCGGCGGGACGGCCGAATTGTCGACCGTGCCGATCGTCTCGACCGACAGGTCGTGAACGCCCGCCGAGAGCGAGAGTTCGGTGCGGAAGTTGCCGGCGCTGTCGGCCGTGATCGGCACGTCGAGCTTCGTGTCCGTGTCGTAGAGCACGACCTGCGCGCCCGGGCCGGCGTGGCCGGCAACGGCGACCGTCGTCTTGTTCGTATAGCCGCAGCGCGGCAGGTCGAGCATCGGCACCGGCGGCGGCGAGGCCTTGAGGTAGGGATCCCAGTCGACGAACTCCGAGACCTCCGCGCCCTTGGCGCCGGGGTTCGTGAGCTTGCAGCGGTCCGTCGCCCCATCGGACTTGTTGTCCAGCGGGCCGGTCACATCGCCCCACCAATTGTTCTGGGCATCGACGCAGTTCGACTGCGTCACGTTCTCGACCGCCTTGACGCGCACACCGAAGAAGTTGTTGAAGTTGATCCGCGGCAGCTTGTGGTTCACCAGGATGCCGTTCGGGAAGTCGGCGATCCGGTTGTACTGGATCGTCATCTCCCCTTCGCCCGTCAAGCGCATCGCGTAGCCGGACCCGCTCTCCTTCGTGCTGGCGATGAGGTTGCCGGAGATCACGGGGGCCGGCACGTTGCCCGCGTCGGAGCCGACGGTGATCGCCGATGCGTTCGAGCGCAGCAGCTGGTTGTACGCCACCTGGATCGGCGTGCCCTGGCCCTCGCTCTTGATGTCCACCGCCCCGATCGAGCCGACGCCGGCCAGCGCCACGACGCTGTGCTTCAGGCTGCCGCGCGCCGTGCCCTCGAAGCTCAGGCCCGACCACGAACGCAGTCGCGGGTCCGAGAGATCGGATGTGAAGTAGGCGCCGCCGACCTCGAAGCGGCCGGCGCGGGCCTTGATCCCGGCGCTTGGCGCGAACCGGAGCAGCAGGCCCGGATCGATCTTGAGATCGGGGTTGCCGCCGCCCTGCGGGTTCGTCACGAGCGACACGTTGCGCGTGATGTCGCGCGGCAGGTCGGCCGCCCAGACCTGGGCGTTCGATACGGTGTCGACGGTGAAGAGCATCCCGTCCGCCACGTTGCCGACGGAGACGTTGTCCTTGGTGGTGATGATGCCCGTCGAGCTCAGGATGACCGGCCGCTCGTTGTCGGTGAAGACGTTCGACTGGAGCTGCCCGGCCGTCGCGCCCGTCATCGTGAGGCCGGCGCCGCCGTTGTGGTGGAGGTAGTTGCCGGTCACGACCATCGTGCGGACGTTGTTCAACGTGATCCCGTTGCTGTTCGACCACGCGATCTCGGAGTTCTCGATCTTCGTGCTGTTCGCGCTGCTCTCGAAGGCGGCCGGTCCCTGGCCGCCGTAGAGCAACAGGACGTGCGACAGGACGACGCTGTTGTTCGTGCCGGCGCCGACGAGGATGCCCTTCCAGTCGCCCGGTTCGACGTCCTGGTCGAGCGAGTCCGTGTCGCAGCCGGTCAGGACGGTCGCGCTGCAGCGGTCGTCGCGGATCGACGTGAACACGATCGGGCGCTCGGCGGTGCCCTCGAGCATCAGCGCGCCGATGCGGAGCGTCAGCCCCTTGTCGGTCAACGACTTGACGACGGTGCCCGGCTGGATCTGGAGGTTGCCGCCCGATTCGATCGAGACCTCGTCGGTGACGTAGATCATGTCGTCGGCGTACCACGTCCGCTTCGTCTTCACCGTGCCGGCGATCAGGATGCCGTTGATCCGATTGTCGGTGACGGTGTTGTCGCCGATCTCGATCTGGGCGTTCGCGTCCGCCGAGACGGCGATGCCGCAGTTCCGAATCGTGTTGTTCTTGACGGTGGCCGTCAGGTTCGTGACCGTCCGTGCCAGCACCGCCGCGCCGCCGATCCGCTCGATCGTCGTCTCGGTGACGCTCACGCCGTCCGCGTCGTCGATGTAGATCCCGGCGTTCGCGCCGTCGGAGATCGTCACGTTGACGATCCGGACGTTGTCCTGCTGCACGCGCACCGCCGCCGGCGGGTTGCCGCCGCTGGCGTGGCGCAGCTCGACGTGCTCCAGCGTGCCGCTGCGGACGGTGCCGGGCCGTGTGAACTCGAGCCCGCCCCAGTCGCGGTTGCCCGGCGGGCCCGATCCGTCGACGGACACGCCGCCGACCGTGCTGTCGGCCACCGACGTGAAGACGATCTTGGCATCCGGCCGCCCGACGGCGACGAGCGTGCCGCGGCTCGTCGAGATCGAACCGAGCGGCGTGAACTTCAGGATGACGCCCGGCTCGATCGTGAGGACGGCTTGGTTCATGACGTCGACGCGCGTGTTGATGATGAACGGCATGTCGGTCGAGCGGCGCCACGTCGTCGAAGACTGGGCGTTGCCGCTGATCAGGATGCCGTTCAGTTGCCGGAAGGCGCCGTTCGGCGTGTAACCCGGCGGCATCTGGGTCGAGTTCCCCGAGAGGTCGACCTCGACGTTCGCGTCGATCTCGATCGCGCCGCCGTTGTTGTCGTAGATCATGTTGTCCTTGATGGACACCCGGATCTCGCGGTCGGCGCCGACGATGCGGATCGCACTCTTGGCGTTCCCGCGGATCGTGTTCCGCTCGATCCGCGGCTGGACCCCGTTGATCGCGATGCCGCTGATCAGGCTGTAGGCGAACTCGCTGTCCGTGACGATGCTGTTCGAGTGGTCGATCTCGAGCATGCCGAAGCGGGCACCGCTGCCGCCGCCGTACCTGACGACGGCGTTCGTCATCCGGAACTCCTGCGCCAGCCGGCCGACATGGACCCACGTCCAGTCGCCGCTCTGGGGCTCAGAGCCGCCCTCGTCGCTGTTCGTGTCGCAGCCGGACGTCGTGTCGCCCGCGGCGCAGGCGTCGTCGTGGACCGAGGTGATCAGCACCTTCTTGGTCGGATCGCTCCCGCCGACGACGAGCCGGCCGCGCTCGATCTCGAGCGTGCCCTGGCCCCGCGCCGTGCCGAGCGCCCCCATCTTCAGGACGACACCGGGCTGAATCGTCAGCGTCGCCGCCGAGTCGACGAGCCGGAGCGACGCCGGGATGACGAACGGCAGGTCACCGGCGCGCCACGTGTGGCTCTTCTTGGCCTCGCCCTGGTTGACGATGTAGCCCTTCACGCCGTCGCCGGTGGCCGTGTTCCCACCGTTCAGCAGCTCGACGTCGGGCGACATGCGGACCGTGAACGCGTTGTCCTCGAACGTCGACGACTGCAGGCTGACCGTGATCGGAACCGTCAGCGAGTCGAGGTCGACCGCCGAGCCGAGGTTGTTCGCGAAATGGCTGTTCGAGACCGTCATGTAGTTGCCGGCCGCCGTCTTCGTTCCGTTGAACAGCCGCAGCGCGACGCCGTTCGAGTACTCGATGGCGACGTGATCCAGCACCGCACCCGGCGAGCGGATGAGGAGCGACTCACTGCTGCCGTAGCGGAGCGTGACGTGCTTGATCGATGCGACGCCGCCCGTGTCCTCGACCTCGATCCGCTGCCATGCGCCCGGCCGCGGCTCCTTGGCATCGTTGTCCGTGTCGCAGCTGATGCGGGGTGTCGGGTTGCCGGCGAACAGGCAGGCGCTGTCGTCGGCGTCCGTCGTCGCGATGATCGGCTGCGCCTCGCTGCCCTCGGCGACGAGCCGCGCCGCGCTGCGGACGCGCAGGTTGGCCGTCGGGCTGCTGAACTTCAGGATCGTGTTCGGCTCGATCGTCAGATCCTTGGAGTGGACGACGCTGCCCGTGAACACGTACGGCAGGTCTCCGCCGCGCAGGATCATCGGCCGATCGACGCTGCCGCCCGGGACGACGATGCCGTTCACATCGTTGCCGGTGGCCGAGTTGTTGAGAAGCGTCCACTGCATCGCGGCGCCGCCCTGCACGGCCGCGCCTTGGTTCCCTTCGAACGTGACGCCGTCGAGCGTCATGTCGCTGAGCCCGACGCCGCTCGGCGCCTGCGCGTCGAGGCCGAGCTTGGTCTGGCCCGTGATCCGGGTGTTGCGGATCGTGCCGCCGCCGCGCCGGGCGACGACGCCGCTGCCGTCGCCTTCGGCGATCGTGCTGTTCTCGATCGAGACCGCGCCCTCGCTCTCGATCGCCGCGGCGCCGCCTTGGCCGGTGTGCCGGATCTCGAGGCCCTTGAATGTGGCCGTGCCCTTGTTCTGGATGCGGATCCCTTGCCAGTCGCCGCGGTTCTTCACCTGCGCGGCGGAGCGCAGCACGACGTCGCCCGCGTTGTTGCCGGCGACGATCAACCGTCCGGTCACCTGGAGGTTCGTGTCGTCACCGAACTCGATCGTCGTGCCCGCCGAGAGGGTCAGTGTGGCCACGTCCTTCACGCGCAGGGCGCAGTTCGGCGCCACGTACGCGCCCGGGGCAAGCGTCACGGAACGCGTGAACTCACCGCGGGCCGTGATCGGGTTGCCGGCCGCACACAGGTCGATCGGACCCTGCGCGGCGCGGCGGGTGGGGGCGGCCAGCGCCGGTGCCGCGAAGGCCGCAGCCAACACCGTCGCCAGCGCGATGGCGGAGAAGTGGGCGCGGCGGCGCAGTGAGGGGTGATGGGCCATGGACGGTGACTCCCTTTGTCGGTGTCCCAAGATGGGTCGGCGTGCTCGAGGCGGGTCCCGGTTCGGATGAGGACGGTCGGATGAGGACGGATCGGATTCGGACGGATCGGATGATGACCGTGCGGACATCGGTCTGCAGAGTCGAGGATCGGGGAAGCCTTGGCAGCGGCGCATGGTGCCCGGTAACCGGCAAACCGAATACACGGGCCAACGGTCCGCATGCGCGATCATAGCATGCCGGCGACGGCCACGTCTAGAGCCTCGGCGCCCGCCGTAACCTGTCGGAGCGTTCGACCGCCGGAGCCGGCCCGGTCCGCCGGGCGGGCAGCGCGCCCTACGCCGCCGCGTCGACCTTGAGGCTGACGACCTGGCTCGCGCCGTCCTCGGCCATCGTGATGCCGTACACCGTGGCCGCGCTCTGGACCGTGGCCCGGTTGTGCGTGACGATGACGACCTGCATGTGCTCGGCGAGGGCTGTCAGGCACGTTCGGAAGCGGTCGACGTTGGCCTCATCCAGCGCCGCGTCGACCTCGTCGAGGACGACGAACGGCGTGCCGCTGACCTCGAGCAGCGCAAAGAGCAGCGCCACCGCCGTGATCGCTCGCTCGCCGCCGGACAGCAGCGACAGCGGCTGGCTTCGCTTGCCGGGCGGCCGAGCAATGATGTCAATGCCGGGCGGCGCGCCCTCCTCCTCGACCGGCATGAGCACGAGCTCGGCCTCCCCGCCGCCGAAGAGCAAAGGGAACGAACGCCCGAACGACTCGGCCACGGCCGCGAACGTCGTGCTGAAGCCGGCGGCCATCTCGCCGTCGAGGGTGGCCAGCGCCGTGCGGAGGTCGCGGTCCGCCGCCTCGAGGTCGTCCAGCTGGGCGATCAGGTGGGCGTGGTGTTCGGCCGTCTCGTGGTATGCGGCGAGCGCCTCGCGGTCGATCGCCCCGATGTCGCGGAGCCGCCGGCGAAGCTGGCCGATGCGCGCCTCGGCCGCTTCGTCCGGCGCATCCATTGGCCCGTCCGGCACCGCCGCCAAAGCGTCGGGCTCGATGTCGAGCGCCTCGGCGTCCACCAGCCGCTGTTCCGACAGCCGGCCGATTCGGTCCTCGGCCCGTGCGATCGCCACCAGCGCCTCGGCCGACCTGCTGTCCACGGCGGCCACGGCGCGGCGCGTGGCCTCGAGCGCCTCCGCCTGCGAGCGCGCCTCGTGCCGCAGGTCGCCGGCGTTGCTCTCGGCGATGACGAGCGCGGCCTCGAGATCGACCAACCCGCTCGCCAGCCGTTCGCCTTCGGCCGCCGCGCGCGCCGCCTCGTCCGACCAGCGGATCGCTTCGACGTCGAGCGTCTCGGCCCGCGCCAGGTTCGCCGCCGCCCGGCCGCGAACCGCCTCAGCTTCGCGTACGACGGCATCGCGGGCGGCGCGCTGGCCCGCCAGTACGGCCGCCGCCTCCGCCTGGGCCGCGCCTGCGCCCGCGAGCGCGACGCGCGGCGTGTTCACATCGATTCCTTCGGCGGCCCGGCTGGCGGCCTCGACGGCGGTCGTCCGTACCGTGATCTCGGGCTCGGCCTGCAGGATCGCCTGCTCCACCATGGCAAGCTCGTCGCTCAGCGCCGCGCACTCCGCGGCCAGCTGGGCGCGCCGCTCCGTCGCCCACGTTTCCTCGCGCGCTGCCCGCTCGTGCGCTGCGCGCGCCGCGTCGCGCTCCTTGGCGGCGGCGTCGCGCGCGCGGCTCAGCACGGCGCGCGCGTCGGCCAGCGTGCCGAGCTCGGCCTCGAGCGCGCGGCGCGCGTCGAGGCAGCGGTCGACGGCGCTGCCTGCCGCCTCGGCGTCCACGCGCGCCGCATCGAGGACGTCGGGCAGGTCCCGGCGCTCGCGGGCCATGGCGAGGACGTCGCGGTTGCCGGCGCCGACCGTGACCGCGCCGCCGCGGTGGACGAGCAGCCCGTCCGCGGTCGCGGCGCGCGCCGGCCCGTCGGGTCGATCGACCGCGGCATTCGCGGCGGCCAGGTCGCGCACGAAAGCGACGTCCGCCACCAGCACTTCGACCAGCCCGGGCGCGTCGGGCGCACGGAGGACGTCCACCGCCCGCTGCTCTCCCTTGCGCGGGGCCCACGTCCCGCCCACCGGCCGTTCGACGGTCGCCGGCGCCAGGTAGGCCGCCGCCGGCGCGTCGCGGACGATGGCCACCGCTGCGGCGATGTCGGCGCTGCGGGCCACGACCGCGGCCCGGACGAATGGGCCGAGCGCCGCCGCGGCGGCCGCCTCCCATGCGTCCGGCACGACGATGAGCTCGGCGACCGTGCCGCGCAGCGCCACTCGGTCGCCGTCGCCCAGCTTGGCCATGACGGCCGCGTCCGTCCCGGCCTCGCGAAAGAGGGCCTGCAGCGTTCGGTGGCGCGACTCATGCATGCCGAGACTGTCGCGCGCTGTGGCGTGCGCTTCGCGCGCTGCGGCCAGCGCCGTGTGCGCGTCCGCCAGCGCGCGTTCGATGTCCGTCACGCGCGCAACATGCGCCGTGTAGCGCGCTTCCACGTCATCGAATGCCGCCTGTGCCGCCGTGTTCGCGGCGCCGAACTGCGCGATCGAGGCGGCCGCACCGGCGAGCGACTCTTCCGCTGCGGCGAGCTGGAGGGTTCGGGCGGTGCGCGTTTCCAGAAGCGACGAGCGTTTGGCCGCCAGTCGCGCGATCTCGGCCTGCAGCGCGGCGAGGGAAGCGCGCGCCGCATCCACCTCGGCCCCGCGGCCGACGCGCTCCGCCTCGGCCGCGTCCTGCGCGCGTCGCGCCTCGGCTACGGCGGCGTTGTGCGCGTCGAGCGCAGTGGCGAGTTCCGCCAGGGTTCGCTCGTACGCGGTGAGCTGAGCGGACAGCGCGGCGGATTCCTCGCTCAGGCCGGTGGACGCGGACTGAAGGCTCTCGCGTTGGCGCTCGACGGCGGCCAGCTGGGCGTCGGCGACGGCGGCCTGCTGGCGCGCCGCGGCGAGGGCGCCGGCGGTCGCGTCGCGCTCGGCGCGCAGCGTGCGGAGCGTTTCGTCGGTGCGGTCCGTTGCGCTCGCAGCGGCGTCGAGCGCCGTCGTCGCGGCTTCGGAGTGCCGGCGCGCGGCATCGCGCTCGGCGTCGAGGGCCGCGCCGTGGGCGCGGGCGTGCTCGAGGACCGCCGCCGCCTGCGCGGTGTGCCAGCCGTACCACTGCGCCAGCAGGCCGCGCAGCTCGGCGGCCACGGCGCCGTGCTGTTCGGCGCGTTCGGCCAAACGCTCCATCCGGCGCAGCCGCGGGCCGAGTTCGCCGAGGATGTCCCGGACACGACGGAGGTTCTCCGCCGTGTCGGCCAGCTTCTTGAGGGATCGGTCCGCCTGCCGCTGCAAGGGCGTCAACCCGGCGGCATCGTCGATCAGCGCGCGCCGCTGGTCGGGGCGCATGACGATGAAGCTGTCGACGAGGCCCTGGCCGATGACGGTGAAGTGGCCCTGGCCGAAGCGGCCGGCGACAAGGTCCTGCACGTCGCGCAGCCGGACGCGGGCGCCGTTGATCGAGTAGATGACCGTGCCGTCCCGCTCGACGCGCCGGCCGATCGTCACCTCGGCGAACGCGATGTCGAGCCCGCCGTCCCCATTGTCGATCGTCAGCTGGACCTCGGCGATGCCGGAGCGCGAGCGGCGCTCCGTGCCGGCGAAGATCAGGTCGTCCTGACTCCGGGCGCGCAGATGCGTCGGCCGCGTCTCGCCGAGCACCCAGCGCACGGCGTCGGCGATGTTCGACTTGCCGCTGCCGTTGGGGCCGATGATCGCGGTGACACCGCTCGGGAAGACGAAGCGGGTGCGCGAGGCGAAGCTCTTGTACCCGGTGAGGGACAGCTCTTTGATCCGCATGGGGCGCGGCAGTATACGTTCCTTGGTCGCAATCCGGAAGCCTCGGCGGCATTCCGGACGCAAGCCGCCGGCGGCTGCCACGGCCATCGCAAGTCGATGCCTCCGGCGCCCCGCGGCGGCATGCGCAACGGCCCGCATGGGCGTCGGCCCGTACGCCTGACCCGTACCCATGCGCCTGACCCGTACCTGTACGCATGTCCCGTACCCGTACGCCTGACCCGTATGCTAAACTGTCGGCCAGCCGCCCGGTGCGCTCGCCATCCCTGCGTGCCCGGCCGGCGCCCGTTGCCCCCGACCGCCTATCCATGTCCCCGCGGAGAGCGAAAGACGATGCTCAAGAGCGAGTTGCGCGTCGACGTCGTCATCCCGGTCTACAACGAGGAGCGTGCGCTGCCGCCCTCGATCGCGGCGCTGCACGCGTTTCTCGGCACCGAGCTGCCGGTGGATTGGCGCATCGTCATCGCCGACAACGCGTCCGTCGACCGAACGCCGGAGGTCGGCCGCTCGCTGGCGGAACGGTACGACCGCGTGTCCTACCTGCGGCTCGAGCAGAAGGGTCGCGGGCGCGCACTGCGCCGCGCATGGTCGACGAGCGACGCCGACATCGTCAGCTACATGGACGTCGACCTCTCGACGAACCTCAGCGCCTTCGTTCCGCTCGTCGAGGCGATCGGGTCCGGTGGGTACGACGTCGCGATCGGCTCGCGATTGAAGCGCGGGGCTCGGGTGAAGCGGCAGTGGAAGCGCGAGTTGATCTCGCGCGGCTACAACCTCCTGATCCTGATGTTCTTCCCGCGCCGTACGTTCTCCGATGCGCAGTGCGGCTTCAAGGCCGTCAGCCGGCGCGCCGTGGACGAACTCCTGCCGCTCGTCGAGAACAACCACTGGTTCTTCGACAGCGAGCTCCTGCTGCGGGCCCTCCAGAAGGGCTATCGCATCGCCGAAGTGCCGGTGGAGTGGATCGAGGACCTCGACACGCGCGTCAAGATCGCCAAGACGGCCGTGGAAGACGTCGAGGGCCTGATTCGCGTGCGGCTTTCGAGCCCGCCCACGGCCTTCCGATCGATCCGCCCGCCCACCGCCTGATCGCGATGGGCCTGACGCACCTCGATGCCGCCGGCCGCGCCCGCATGGTCGACGTCGGCGGCAAGCCGGCGACCGAGCGCGTCGCGACGGCCAGCGGGCGGATCGTCATGTCCCCCGCCACGCGTGACCTGATCCTCTCCGGCGGCCTGCCCAAGGGCGACGTCGTTGCCGTCGCCCGGATCGCCGGGATCCAGGCAGCCAAGCAGACCGCGACGCTCATCCCGCTGTGCCACCCGCTGGCGCTGAACCGGGTGGATGTCGACATCGCGCCCGACGACGTCGTGGAGTCCGCGGGTGTCGCGGACGGACGGCCGGACGGGGCCGTCGCGCTGCGCGTGCGGGTCACCGTCGCGGCGCGCGGGCCGACGGGCGTCGAGATGGAGGCGCTCACGGCCGTCTCGGTGGCGCTGCTGACGATCTACGACATGGCGAAGGGCGTCGAGCGCGGGATGGTGCTCGGCGACATCGGGCTCGAGTCCAAGGCCGGTGGCCGGCACGGTCCGTGGAGCCGACGATCGGACGCTGACGACGGCGCGGCGGCGGGAGATCCCGCGCCTGCCGCCCATCCCGCGACGTCGCCATGACTTCGCCTGCGCTTGGCCACGTCGGTGCGATCCGAACGACGCACGATCCGCTGAGCTGGCTGGCCGAGGACGGCGGCCTGCTCTGGCCGGCCGTTCGGCCGTTCGACCCGGCGGCCGTTGACGATGCGGCTTCGGGCATTTGGCGTTACCGCGCCGCGCTGGACGTCGACGCCGATGCGCCGGCGCTGACCCTCGGCGAGGGCGGGACACCGCTCATCGCCGCACCGCTGGACGGGGCGGCGGTTCACTTCAAGCTGGACTTCCTCCAGCCGACGGGCAGCTACAAGGATCGCGGTTTCGCCACCTTGTTCACGGCGCTGCGCCACGCCGGCGTCCCATCCGTCGTCGAGGACTCGTCGGGCAACGCCGGCGCGAGCGCGGCGGCGTACGGCGCGGCCTCCGGCATCGCCGTGACGCTCTGCCTGCCGGCCGACACGGCGCACGGCGTCCGCATCGCGCAGGCCCTTGCGTTCGGGGCGACGATCGACCGGACGGGCCCGACGCGGGCCGCCGCGGCCGAACGCGCCCGGGTGATGGCCGACGCCGGTGCGGTGTACGCCAGCCACGTCTATCACCCGGCCTACCTCACCGGGCAGCAGACCGTCGCGTTCGAGATCTGGCAGCAGCTCGGCCGGGCGCCGGACGACGTCGTCGTGCCGCTGGGCCACGGTGGACTGCTGCTCGGCCTCGCGCTCGGATTCCAGGCACTCCTGGATGGCAACTGCATCGACCGTCGCCCGCGGTTGCACGGCGTACAAGCCGCAGTGCAGGCGCCGATCGCGGCCGCGTTTGCCAGCGGCGCGGCGCGCCCGGCACGGTCCGGCAGTCCACCGGTGCCGGCCGCGCCGACGGTCGCCGGCGGCATCGCGATCACGGACCCGCCGCGCGGGGAGGCCGTCCTGGCGGCGGTGCGGCGCAGCGGCGGCACGGTCCGGGCCGTCGATGAGGCGACGATCCGCGCGGGGCAGGCGGCGCTCGGATCGCTCGGCTGGTTCGTCGAGCCGACGAGCGCCGTCGTCGCGTCGACCGCGACCGCGCTGGCGCGGTCCGGCGGGCCGGGCGCGCGTGTCGTCGCGGTCCTGACGGGCTCGGGGCTCAAGGACGCTGTTCCACGCGCGGTGCTTCCGCAGGACGTCGTTCCGCGCTTCGTCGTTTCGCACGATCGGAAGGGTTGAGCGCACATGGTGCGTCCCAAAGACGGCAAGTCCGGTGGCGAGATTCGGCTGACCGAGCGCGCCGCCTGTGCCGGTTGAGCTTCCAAGATGGGCCCGGAGGCCCTGGCGCACGTGCTGCGCCCCTTGGTGGGAATGTTCCCGGCGGCCGAACATCCGGCCCTCCTCGTCGGTCTCGACGGGGCGGACGATGCTGCGGTCTATCAGCTCTCCGACGACATGGCGATCGTCGTGACGACGGACTTCTTCACGCCCGTCGTCGACGACCCGTACGCTTACGGGGCCATCGCCGCCGCGAACGCGATGAGCGACGTGTTCGCGATGGGCGGCGAGGTGCTCCTCGCACTGAACATCGTCGCCTTCCCGGACGACCTGCCCGCCGAGGACGTTCAGGCGATCATCCGCGGCGGCGCCGAGGCCGTGCGCGCTGCCGGCGGCGTCGTGGCCGGCGGCCACAGCGTCGTCGACCCGGAGCCGAAGTACGGCCTCGCCGTTATCGGCCGCGTCGATCCGGCGCGCGTGCTCCGCAAGCGCGGCGCACGCGCGGGCGACGTGCTCGTCCTCACGAAGCCGCTCGGCACGGGGCTGGTCAGCACGGCGCTCAAGCGCGGTGTCGCCGATGCGGATGACGTTCGGGTGGCCATGCAGTCCATGGCGGCGCTCAACCGCGCGGCCGGCCGGGCGGCGTCCGCCGTCGGCGCGCACGCGGTCACGGACATCACCGGGTTCTCCCTCATCGGCCACGGCCTGGAGATGGCCGACGCGAGCGGCGTGGCGCTCCGCATCGAACTGCGGCGCTTGCCGCTCCTGCCCGGCGTGCTCGCGTACGCCGCCGCCGGCCACACGCCCGGCGGCACCGACCGCAATGCCGAGGCGTTCGGTCCGCACGTCGTGGGCGCGCTCGACGAGCCGTGGCGCTCGATTCTGTACGATCCGCAAACGTCGGGCGGCCTCCTCGTGGCGCTGTCGGAAGCCGACGTCGACGCATTCCGCGCGGCGTTCGATGGTCCGGCGCCGGTGATCGGCCGCGTCGTCGCGGGCCGTGGGATCGAGATCGCGTGAACGACGCCGACGTCGGGCCGGACGCCGTCGCCCGCGCGCTTGGCGTCGAGATGCACGTCCGGGCGCATTTCGAGACGGCGCTCACGCACAGTTCGTTCGTGAACGAACAGTCGGAGCCGACGGCCGACAACGAGCGCCTCGAGTTCCTCGGCGACGCCGTCATCGGCTTCGTCGTTGGCGAGCGCGTTTTCCGGGCGCTGCCGGACGCCGACGAGGGCGAGCTTACGCGGATTCGGGCGGCGCTCGTCTGCCAGCCGTCGCTGGCCGGGTTCGCCCGCCAGATGGGCCTCGGCAGCCATATCCGGCTGGGCCGCGGCGAGGAAGTCGGCGGTGGGCGGGTGCGGCCGGTGCTCCTGTGCGCTGCGTTTGAGGCGATCATCGGCGCCGTCTACCTGGACGACGGCATCGAGGCGTGCGGCCGCGTGCTCGACCGGTTCATCGGCCCGGAGCTCGAGCGGCTCGTAGTGGCGAAGCGGGGCAAGGACGCGCGAAGTCAGTTCCAGGAGGCGGTGCAGGCGCGTTGGCGGGTCACGCCGCACTACGTCGTTTCCTCGCAGCTCGGCCCGGCCCATGCCAGACACTTCATCGTCGAGGTTCGCGTCGGTGAGCACGTCTGGGCGAGCGGCGAAGGGCGCTCCAAGAGTGAGGCGTCGCAGGCGGCCGCTCTGGCGGCGATGGCGGTGTTCGAGGCGAGTGGCGTCGACGGTGCGGCGGCAGGCGGCGCCAGCCAGGGCGTGGATCTCGACGCGTGACGCCGTCCGATCGTCTGGGCGATGTCCGCCGCCGCGCGTTCGCGGCCCTCATCCTCGCGGCGCTCCTGGGCATGGGCGGCGCGGCTGCCGTGCGTTGGCCCGTGTCGGCGCAGGACCTCGGCGACGGCATCCGCATCACCGACCTCAGCTGGCGGGACATGGACTTCGGCGGGGCGACGCTGACGCGGCTGACGGGGCTCGTCGTCAATGAGCGCCAAGCGCCGGTCGGCCAGGTCGAGATCGCGGCCCGATTCCGCGCCGCCGAGGGGACGCCCGTCCTCCGGATCGGCACGACGATCGCCGATCTTCCCGAACTTGCGCCGGGCGAGTCGTCGCCCTTCACGATCCTCGTCGGGCCGCTCGCTTCGTCCGCGGTCGGCCATGTGGACATCACCCTCGGTGTGCGGCCGGCGGACGGCCGCCGGTACCGCGCGCTCGTCGTGGAGGACGTCGTCACGCGGACCGTTGGCGGCGCGCCGGCACTGTTCGGCTGGCTGCGCAACGCCGGTGACGCATACGCCAGCGCGTCGAACACGAACATCATCGCCGGCTTCTGGGATGAGCTTGGCCTGCGCGAAACGCACGCCGCGACGATGCCGATCGTCTACCAGCCGGGCACGCTCGTCGGACAAGGGCACGCACCCGACGGTCGTTATCCGTGGTTTCTACGACTGCCGGACGGGCCTTGGACCAAGCTCGAGTACTGGGTCGTGGCCAAGCGTTACGCCGACGGCTTGTGGCCCGTTCCGCTCGGCGTCATCGACTTGGCGCGTGACGATCAGGGCGGCGCCGTCACGTTTGCGGGGCGGCTCGTGCATTGCGGACAGCGGCCCGTCTCCGAGTTCGCCCTTGTCTCGAGCGCGGCAGCGGCGGCCGGCGGCGTCCTCACGTTCACGCTGAACGTCGTCACGCCGCGGCGCCCGATCGTGCCGGGCGACGACGTCCCGATCCGGATCACATGGCCGGGCCTCGATCCGACGATCCCCGTCGATCGCGTCGTCCACCTGCCGCTCTCGTTCGACGTGCAGTCCCTGCCGCCGCGCGCCATGCCGTGCACGGGCGCGGAGCGCCCGGCGATGAGCGTCCTGCCGTGGCTCGGTCGCGGTGCGGTGGGTGCGGCGGTCGTCGGACCGCGCGTTGACCCGCGCCGGGCCGACCACTAGAATCGGCCGCCATGACCCCGACCCAGCCAACGCCGCCGGACGCGACGGCCAGCGCCGATGATTACCGCGCCGCGATGCGCCGGTGGCCAAGCGGTGTGACCGTCATCACGATGGTCAGCGACGGCGTGCCGCACGGCATGACGGCCAGCGCGTTCACGTCGGTCTCGGTCGCGCCGCCGATGGTGCTCGTCGTCATCGACCGCCGCTGGCGCTCCCATGCGCGCGTGGCCGCGTCGGGTGCGTTCTGCGTGAACGTCCTCGCCGCCGACCAGTCGAAACGATCCGACGTCTTCGCCGGCCGCGTCGCCGACGCGGCCGACCGCTTCGCGGACGTGCCGTACGGCACCGCGGTGACGGGCTGCCCGTGCTTCGACGATGCGGTCGCGTGGTTCGACTGCGTCGTCGACCGGGCGTACGACGCCGGCGACCACACGATCTTCGTCGGCCGGGTCGTGGCGTGCCATGCAGGCGACGAAGATGCGTCGCCGCTCGTGTTCCACAACACGCGTTACGCCCAGTTGGTCGATCTCGGCGACACCGGCGCCTGACCGGGCGGAGGGCAATCGTCGACGTTGCGGACCGAAGCGCGGTTGCCGACGGCCGCACGGTGGCTCGGCGCTCCGTGCTCGTGCTGTTCGTCGATGGGATCGGCTGGGGGGTCGATCAGTCGGACACGAACCCGTTCGCGCGCGCCGAGTTGCCGCACATGTGCCGGCTTCTCGGCCGTCGGCCGGTGGCAGGCACCGGCCGGCCGACGCTGCCGGCGCTGGCGCTCGACGCAACGATGGGTGTCGCCGGACTGCCGCAGAGCGGCACGGGGCAGGCGGCACTGATCACGGGGCGCAACGTCGCCGCGGCCGTCGGCGCGCACAGCGGGCCCTTCGCCGGATCGGATGTACAGGCCGTGATGGCCCTGCACAGTCTTTGGCAGGATGCCCGCCGGCACGGCGCTCCGTCCGCACTGGCAACGGCCTATCCCGAACGCCTGATCGAGCGCGTCACGGGCGGCGCCGGGCGGCTCTCGGCGATCGCGCGGGCGGCGGTGCAGGCGGGCGTGCCGTTGCGCGGGCCGGCCGAGTCGGCCGCCGGACGCGCAATTCCGCCGTACTTCAGCCCTCCGCGCGGGAGCACCGGCCGTCGGCCCATCGTCGCCGATCCGTACGAGGCCGGCCGCAAGCTGGCCGCCGATGCGCGGACCTATGCCCTCTGCGTGTACGAGCACTTCGCCACGGATGCCGCGGGACACCGCGGCGACATGGACGACGCGGTCGATGTGCTGCAGCGCCTCGACGCGTTCATTGGCGGCATCCTGTCCGCCTGGCCCGCCGACAGCGCCCTCGTGCTCATGAGCGATCACGGCAACCTGGAGGACGCGACCACCACGCAGCATACCCTTGCCCCCGCCCTCGGCGCGTGGCGAGGACCCGACGCCGGCGGTTCGCCGCCTGCTTCCGTGACCGAGATCGCGCCGGCGATTCGCCGCTTTCTGGACTGGACACCGATCGGGCCGCGCGACGAAGCGTAAACGGACCGCTTCGACCTACGGCGCCGGCGCGGCGTCCGCTTCGAACGTCGGCGATGCAACGGGCGGGTTCCAGCCGCTGGGCGCAGCCGACGGCGCAAGGAACGGTTCGGCCGCCCAGCCGACGTTGCCGCGCGCGTCCTGCACGCGCCAGAAGACCGTGCCGTCGGCGGTCTCGGGTCCGCCGAGGATCTTGAACGTCTCGCCCTCCGACACGATCCGGATCGTCAGGTTGTCGGCGCCGGCCCCCATCCGGTATCGGAGGCCGTCCGTGCCGACACCGTTGACCGTGACGAACGCGCCGATCGCAATCGTACCGCTCACCGACCCTGCGCCCGGCAACGGGGTAGCAGCGCTGGCACCGAGCATGGACGGCGTCGAACTCGTCGGCGCACCGAGTGGCGTCCCGATGGGGACCGTCGCGACGCCGGCCATCGTGGCCGGGCTGGGCGTCGCAACCGAGAGCCCGCCGGCGGCGTTGCCGGTGGCGGCGGCCGATGGACGGGCGCTGGTGGCAGCCGACACGAGGGCCGTCGGCGTCGCCGGCACGGCGGCACCGTCGTCGGGCAGCGGGCCAAAGAAGAGGTAGAGCGTGGCGAGCACGATCGCGATCAGGAGCACGGCCGCCGCGGTCTGGGGGCTGATGCCGCCCGTCAGGCGCGACGACGTCGGCGGATCCGGCTCGGGCTCCGCGGAATAAGGCTCAAAACCGTAGTCAGCCATGGGTCGACCCCCTCGCATGCGTCGCTCGATCCAGCGCCGCCTCACGCGCGGCCAGCCGACGATTGTGTCGACGGCAGCGGCGTTTGTCCACTTCGGGGGCCGGGGCGTCTGTTATCATTGTCGAACGTCGGCGACATCCCTCACCCATCCCCTCCAGTCGCCATTCCCGACCGCTCGACAGCCGGCAGGAGCACGTGTGGCCGTCCTATCTGATGCACCGCGCCCCAGAGCCCGATGGGCTTGGCCAACCGTTGCCGTCGCCGTCGCGTGCGGCGTCGGGCTGCGGCTTGCCCCGCCGGCACTGGCCCAGGATCCGACCGCCGCGGCGTCGCCGCAGGCTGAGGCCGCCCGCAGCATCGCCGCGGCGTTCCGCGCGCTGGCCGATGTCGCGTCCGCGGCCGCCGACGACGCCGGCTGGCAGCAGGCCGACGACACGTACAACAACGTCGTGTTGGCGGCGCTGGACCTCCACCGCCCGTCCCTCGTGCTGGCCGGTGACGCCGCGCGCGGCCCGCTGGCGACGGTGGACGGGGCGCTGTTCCAGGTCGGTCAGGCGCTGGACAGCCAGGATGCGGCCCGCATCCGGTCCGAGGCCGAACGCGTCGCAGGGGCCCTGGACGTGCTGGCGCCCGGCCTGGCCGGCAGCGCGCCGGCGCTGGGCACGGCGCTGGCCGGTTGGCGTGAGCTGGCAGCGGACTTCGAGCGGCTGTCCGCCCGCCAACGGGGCGGCGAGGATGTGTGGCGGGACATGCGCAACGCGGCGATCGCGTTGATGGACGACGTGGCGGCGCGCGAGGCGAGCGTCGCTGCGGCGGTGCCCGCGGGGGCCGTCGCACTCCAGCGCGTGCGCGTGATGGCCTACCGGATGCGGATGGCGGCGCTCGACCAGTCGGCCGACGCGGCGGCCAGCGCATTGGCGTTGTTCGAACGCGCGATGGACGAGCTCGAGACATCCGTGTCGACCGGCGGGGTGCCGCCGCGCGAGGTGCCGGCCATCCTGTCGTTCGAGGGGCTGCCCGTGGTCGGCCAAGTGGGCCAGAGCGTCGCGGTGCCGATCATGACGCGCGGCGTCGCGGACGTTGGGGGGCTCGGCGGCTTCGTGCTCGATATCCGTTGGAGTCCTCGTGCGCTGCGGATGGACGACGTGCGCTGGAACCTCGGCGGCGCGGCAAGCGCGACGGCGAACGATGTCGCGGCCGGACACTACATCCTCGAATTGCCGCCGGCGCCGGTCGGTCCCGAGGTCGACGCGCGCGTGGCCGAGCTCGTGATGACGGTCCTCGGGGTGACGCCCGACGCGGCGGACTATGTTCCGTCCGAACCGCTGGCGGCGTTGAACGATGCGCTCGACGAGGCAGAGCGACTTACGCTTTCCGGAGAGGTCGCCATGGCATCGGCCCGTCTGTTCGGCGCGTATGCCGGCTTCGCCGACGGCAACGGCGTGATGGGCAGCCTGTACGCCCGGCTGGAAGAAGTCGATCGGTCCGCCCTCGTCGAAACCGCCTGGCTCGGGCTGCTCGATCGTGCCAGCCGCCCCGAGCCGGCCGGGGCCGACGCGATCGTCGAGGCGATCGGTGCGGCGCGCGCGGCGCTGGCGGGCGGCGTCGAGGCGTACGTCACATCCCTCTCCACCGACGGCGGGATCCCGATCACGATCGATGTTATCTCGGCCACCGACTTGGCCGGGCGTTCATTGGCCACACGGAAGTCCGTGGCGGGGCGCGTCCTGACGAGCGGTCTGGCGACGCCGACCGCCATCGGGTCGCCGGACGACGGGGCGGGCAGCGGGGCGCCGGCCGGGGCGCCGCCAACCGAGCCACCGGGCATGGACTTGCTGCCGCCCGGCACGGTGCCGCCGCTTGGCGCAGGTGCGGGCGGCGGTGCGCCTGCAGGGTCCGCCGGGGCGGCCGGAGGGGCAGGCGATTCCGATGCGGTTGCCGAAGCGGGCGACGGACGCCCGGATGGTCGGCTCGGTATCGCCCTTGCTGCGGCGCTGTTAATCGGCGGCTTGGGCGCGCTCTTGAGCGCCCGACGAGGAAGAGGCGCGCACTAGGCGCGTTCGTCGACATCGATGCGGCATACAAAGATCGATCTCACGTTTCGCATTCAGGCCAACTGCAACCGTACCCGCCAGGAGTCAAGGTCAAGATGCCCAAAGTGATGGTGTTCATCGACGGTACGTGGTTGTACCGCAACACGTTCAAGCTGGCCGAGTCGGCCGGCAAGCCGGAGTACCGCATCCACTTCGGCAAGTTGCCGAACGTGCTCGCCGGGATCATCGGCGACAAGGCCGGCGGTGCGCCGGTGGATATCGTCCGTACGCACCTCGTGTCGAGCTATCCAGCCCACCACGACGCCCTGGATGACGAAGCCGTCGAGCGGCAGTTGGACTTCTACGACTTCCTGCGCGAGGAGTACCGCTACGACGTCCAGCTCTTCCGCGTGAACTACATGGGCCGCCGCGTGCGCCGCTCCGACCGCGACCCCGACGACACGTTCGAGCCGCGCGAGAAGTGCGTCGACATCGCGCTCGCGACGACGATGCTCTACTACGCCGCGCTCGGCACGGTGTACGACGTGGCGATCGCCGTCGTCGGCGACGGGGACTATCGACCCGTGTTCCAGTACCTGCGGCTGCTGGGGAAGCGCGTGGCGATCGCCAGCGTTCAGGGCAGCTGCGCCGCCGAGTTCAGCGACCCGCTCGACGAGGCGCGCGTGAAGGACTACGACGTCATCTGGTTGAACGACCTCGTCGACGAGATCGAGCTCACGTACGAGCCGCACTTGCGCCGCTGCGAGTCGCCGGCGCACGAAGGCGATCGGATGGTCACGACGACGTACTACCCGCGCAAGGGCCAGAAATTCTACTGCGACACGTGCCGCAGCGAGTTCTCGCGCCAGCGCGAGCACGCCTGGAGCGGAGCGTCCGAGGGCCATCCGTCCGGTGAGGACGATGCGCCGCACGGCGTCGCACCCCGCGTCGGGCAGTCGATGACAGGCTACATCAAGCGCAAGTTCGACGACCGGATGTATGCCTTCATCCACGCCGCCGATGGCCGCGACTACTTCTGTCACGTCGCGGACATGGAGGACGAATCGCTGTTCGGCGCGCTGGCCGAGGGGGATCTCGTCGAGTTCCTGGTGCGCAAGCTGCCCGACCGAGGCCAGGCCGGCGCGGCGCGCGGGGTGCGCCACATCGAAGGCGCCACGTCCCATGACGCGGTCGGCCACATCGCCCGGATGGCCTATGGCGGCGATCCGGACGAGTCGACGGCGGACACCGAGTAGTACGTGACCACGGCCCTCTCGACGGCGGGCCGCGCCGCGGCTGTCACGGCCGCAGTCCCTCCCACGGGTAGACGATCCAGTCGTCCGTCTCGACGACCCAATGGTCCGGCGCCTCGTTCGGGAACGCGGAACGGCGCGGCTTGTAGTGCAGCACGGCCACGATCGGCTCGCCGCCGAGCGCGCGCACGCGGTCTCGAACGGCCACCGCGGTGCGCCCCGAGTCCCAGATGTCGTCGACGATGAGCACGCGCCGGCCGCGCACGTCGTCGTCGCGCGGGAAGTGGTAGACCGTCATCGTGTCCGTCTTCGTTTCGCCGTGATAGCTGGCCAGCGCGGCGGAGAGCACGTTGCGGTGGTCGAGGACGCTGCACAGCACCGCCGCCGGAACGAGCCCGCCGCGCGAGACGGCGAGGACGGCATCGAACGGGACGTCGCCCAACTGAACGGCCAGCGCACGCGTCAGCGCGACGACGTCCTCCCAACTGAGGTTGACCCGGGCGTCGCTCATCGCTCGAGCGCCGGCACGATGCGTTCGACAAGCGTCCCGCCGCCGAGCCAGCCGGCGAAGTCGGACGGAGCCAGATCGACTTCGATGTCGATCGCCGGATCGCGCGCGATCCGAACCGTGTCCACCTTGAGCGCCTCCGTCGACACCGCGTGCGGCGTCGCGCCGTTCACGGCACGCGTGAAGGCCATCAGCTTGGGCATCGTGCTGAACGCCAGCACCGCGTCGCTCGCGCGTGCACCCGTGCGCACGAGGAAGCGCCAGGCGAACCGCTCGACGTGGCCGACTCCCTCGTCGTCGACCGGCCCGCCGATGCCCAGGATGTAGAGCGACCCGAACGACCGCCAACGCGCGTTCGGCCCGACGCCGTTGGTGTGGCCGCTCACGGCGTGGTCCTGCCGTCGATGCCGGGCACGTCATCGATGCCGTCGCCCGGAAAGAATGATCCGCCAGCCTCGTTCTGGCCTTCGCCGCCGGCGCCGGCCGTGCCGACGACGAGCTCGCGGATTCGCCAGTCGCGGTCTTCGAGGTCGAGCGTTGCGGACAACGGGAACGTCGCGCGCCCGTCGCCGTAGCGGATGAACGCGTTCACGATCGCCGCCTGCGGGGCGAGGGCGTCGAGCCCGTCGATCGGCACGATGCGGGCGATGCGGACACCGACGGCGCCCGCGAACGCGTCGTTGCCGAGCACGAGGGCATCGACGGATTCGAGCGTCGTCTGCCGCAGGCCGGCGTTGGAATAGAGGCCGTGCACGCCGAGCGCGTCGCCGACCGCCGCCCGGCGGACGGCCGCATCGAGCACGGGCTGGACACGGCGCACGGTGTACGGGCCGTGCGGCACGGCGAAGACCCACACGACGGCCAGCAGCAAGGCGAGGAACGCGACCGAGCCGCCCATGAGGGACAGGCTGAGCGTCCGCTGAACCTCGCTGCTCGACGTCGGACTCGGCAGGTGTTGCTGTTCGGTCGTTGCCACGGCTCCGCCTCCGCCGACAGTATAATCGCCGTCTCCCGTGGAGGGCGGCAATGGAACACTTGGTACGCGTCTGGGCGGTGTTCGTCACGTTCACGCGCTGCGGCGCCTTCGGGTTCGGCGGTGGGCCGTCGATGATCCCGCTCATGCAGCAGGAGGTCGTCGTCGGGCGCGGCTGGCTGACGGACGCCGAGTTCGTCGACCTCCTGGCGATGGGCAACGCCTTGCCGGGCCCGATCACGACGAAGCTGGCGGCTGTCATCGGCTGGCGGCAGGCCGGGTCGCTTGGCGCGGCGGCCGGCCTCGTCGGGATGGTGTTGCCGACCGCGCTCATCATGCTGGCGGTCGCCGCCACGGTCGCGGCCTACCAGGACCGGCCGCGCGCCAAGGGTGCGCTCAGCGCCGCCCGGCCGGCCGTCGTCGCGCTGTTGGCGTGGACGGCCTGGGACGTCGGCCGCGGCGTCACGCGCACGATGCCGCCGGCGGGCCTGGCGTGGTTCGGCGCGATCCTGGCGGCCAGCTTCGTGCTCCTCCTGTTCGACGTCCATCCGGCGGTCGTCCTCGTCCTGGCGGCGCTCGTCGGCGCCGTGGCGCTAGCCTAGGCCGAACGGGTCGACCGGACGCGTGCCGGTGTAGACGACGACGCTCTTCAGCTCGGTGAAATCGTCCAACGCCTCGAGGCTGACCTCGCGTCCCCAGCCGGACTGCTTGTAGCCACCGAACGGTGTGCCGGGGAACACGGTGAACGGCTGGTTGACGGTGACGATGCCGCTCTTGATCGCCGCGGCCGTGCGGTGCGCCCGGCCGATATCGCGCGTCCAGACGGATGCGGCGAGGCCGTAGATGCTGTCGTTCGCCCCGGCGACGGCTGCCGCGTCGTCATCGAACGGCAGGATGCAGGCGACGGGTCCGAAGATCTCCTCCTGGGCGACGCGCATGTCGTTCGTGCAGTCGGCCAGCGTCGTCGGCAGCAGGAAGCTGCCGTCCGCAAGCGCCGGGTCCGTCGGTCGGCCGCCGCCGGTCAGCAACCGCGCCCCTTCGGCTTGGCCGGCGGCGATGTAGCCCTCGACGCCGGCGCGGTGCTCGGGCGTGATCAGTGCTCCGATTTGGGTCGCCTTGTCCAGCGGATCGCCGACGACGAGCCGCTGCGTTGCCGCGGCGAACGCCTCGACGAACGCGTCGTACACCGGGCGCTGGACGAAGATTCGGCTGCGGGCCTCGCACGACTGGCCCGCCGAGTAGAAGATCGACCAGACCGTCGCCGGCACCGCGGCGCCGAGGTCCGCATCGCCGAACACGATGGCGGGGCTCTTGCCGCCGAGTTCCAGCGAGACGCGGCGGAAGTCGCCCTTGGCGGCATCGAGGATCGAGCGACCGACCTCGGTCGAGCCCGTGAAGCTCACCTTGTCCACGCCCCGATGGCGCGCCAGGCCTGCGCCGACGGTCGCTCCACCGCCGGTGACGACGTTCACCGCCCCCTCCGGGAAGCCGGCCTCGACCGCCAGCTCGCCGAGGACGAGCGCCGAGAGCGGCGTGTACGACGCCGGCTTGATCACGCAGGCGTTGCCGGCGGCGAGGGCCGGCGCGAGCTTGCGGAGCGTGAGCATGAGCGGGTAGTTCCACGGCACGATCAACGCACAGACGCCGAGCGGCTCGCGCAACGTGTAGTTCAGGAACCCGAACGGCGCCTCGTTCGTCCGGCCCTGGATCTTCGTCGCGGCGCCGGCGAAGAACTCGAGTTCGCCGATGCCCTGCGCGATCTCGGCCTTGACGCTCTGGATCGCCTTGCCGTTGTCCTTGGCCTCGAGCGTCGCCAGGTCATCGATCGCCGACCACAGCAAGTCGGCCAGTTTGAACATGAGCCGGGTCCGTCGTGCGCCGCCCATTCGGGCCCACTTCCCGCCGTCAAATGCCGCCCGCGCTGCGGCGACGGCACGGTCGACGTCCGCCGGTCCGCCGTCGGGCACTTCGGCCAGCGGCCGGCCGGTCGCCGGGTTCATCGTCGTCGTCCATGCGCCGGACGCGGCATCCACCGGCGCGTTGCCGATGATCATCTGGAATCGGTTGCGGTCGTAAGCGGACATGGGGGGCTCCTGCGGGCGGGGCGGATGGGCGGGGCGGATGGGTGAGGCCGGGGGCAACGAGGGCGACGCAATGGGCCCGATCGGCGGCGGAACGCGGCGGGCGTCGGTTCAGCGGTCCAGGTTCTCGAACACCGTTGCGGCGCCCTGGCCGACGCCGACACACAACGTCACCAGGCCGTACCGACCGCCGGTGCGGCGCAGCTCGTGCAGCAGCGTGGCCGTCAGACGGGCGCCGGAGCAGCCGAGCGGGTGACCGATCGCGATCGCACCGCCGCTCGGGTTCACGCGCGCCTCGTCCAGTCCGAGGGCGTCGATGACGGCCAGGGCCTGCACGGCGAAGGCCTCGTTCAGCTCGATCACATCGAGGTCGGCCACCGTCAGGCCGGCGCGCGCGAGCGCCTTTTGGGTCGCCGGCACCGGCCCGAGGCCCATCGTGCGCGGATCGACGCCCGCCACCGCCGAGGCGACGATGCGCGCCAGCGGCCGCATGCCGGCCGCTTCGGCCGCCGCGCGATCGGCGACGAGCACGGCGGCCGCACCGTCGTTCAGACTGCTGGCATTGCCGGCCGTTACCGTGCCGCCGCTGCGGAAGACCGGGCGCAAGGATCCAAGGGTTTCGATCGAGCTGTCAGCCCGCGGCCCTTCGTCCCTTTCGAAGCGCGTCACTGCACCCTTGCGACCCGGAACGTCGACGGCGACGAGCTCGTCGGCGAACCATCCGGCGTCGTGTGCGGCCACTGCCCGGCAGTGACTCCGCAACGCGAACGCATCCTGGCGCTCCCGCGAGATCCCGGTCAGCGTCTGCACGTTCTCAGCCGTCTCGCCCATGCTCTCGAGCGGAAACAGCGCTTCCATCGCCGGGTTCGGATAGCGCCAGCCGAGCGACGTGTCCCAGGCGGTGACGTTGCCGCGCGGCGTGCGGGCGAGTGAGAGCGGCGCGCGCGACATGCTCTCGACACCGCCGGCCACGAAGAACGCGCCCTCGCCGGCCATCACCGCCCGCGCTGCCTGCTGGATCGCGTCGAGTCCCGAGGCGCACAGCCGGTTGACCGTCGTTCCGGCCACACTGTGCGGCAGGCCCGCCAGCAGGGCGCACATCCGGGCGACGTTGCGGTTGTCCTCCCCGGCTTGGTTTGCGCACCCGAAGTAGACATCCTCGATGGCGGCTGTGTCGACGCCCGTGCGTTCGACGAGTGCGCGGATGGCGATCGCGCCGAGGTCGTCCGGTCGGACGTCGGCCAGCGCGCCGCCGAGCTTGCCGACGGGCGTCCTGACCGCGTCGACGACGACTGCTTCGTTCATGCGTGGCCCTCGGCGGCATCGTTCGCGGTGCGGTCGTCGTCGGGCCGCGCAGCCGAAGCGGCCCCCATCGTCGCGGGCTCGACGTCGTGCTGGCCGTCCTGTTCGCGGCCGGGGCCGCCGCCCGATCGCGGTGCGACCGGCAGTTCGGACAACGCTGCCGTTGCCGATGCCCCAGCCCCCGCGGCAGCGGTCGACGCGGCGCCCTCGAGCGCGCGCACGCGCCGGCCGAGCGAGCGGAGCGCGACGAACTGCGCCGCCATCCACAGCAGCATCGCCAGCGGCAGGGCGAGCGCGAGGAGCCACAGCATCGCCGTGACGAGGGTTGTCGAGTCGAGCGTTGCGTTCATCGGCGCGTGCCTTCCGGGGTCGCCCCTCTTCGGGGCCATGCGGTTGGGATTGCGGTCGTCGGCCCGTCAGCCGAGCGGAAGCGGCAGTCCGGCGGCGGCGTGGCGGCGCAGGAGCGGGGCGACGCGGTAGCGGTCCTCGCCGTGCTCGGCGGCCAGCGCGTCGAGCACGGCCACCACCACCCGCGGCCCGACGGTGTTCGCCCACTCGATCGGCCCGCGGGGATAGCGTGTTCCCAGCCGCATCGCCGTGTCGATGTCCGCGCCGCCGGCCGTCCGTTCCATCAACGCGAACGCCGCCTCGTTCGCCAGGCAGCACACGATCCGGCCGAGGACGAGCGCGGTTCCATCCGCCACCCAGACCGGTGCAAGGTCGATCGCCGTCCAGACCGCGGCGGCGGCACCGGCGTCGGAATCGGCGGCCTGAAGCGCGCGGGCGCACTCCACGGTCGTCCGGCCGGCCCACGGCGGCAGCAGGCTGAAGCCGAACACGCGCGCGGGGTGCTCGACGCTGGCGGCGACGTACGTGGCCGACGTGGCAAGGCAGCACGACCACAGCGGGCGACTTGGAGGCAGGTGGCGATCGGCCAGCGCCAGCGCCGCGGCCTTGCGCGCGCGGTCGACGACGCAGACATCGATGCAGGCGTCGCTCGTGGCCAGCGCATCGGCCAGTTGGACATCGCTCGGACGGTGGTCGGCGCCGACGTCGCCGGCGACCACGGTGTGGCCGGCGGCGCGGAAACGCTCGGCCAACGCCTCGGCCCAGTCCGTCTCCGCTTCGCCGAGGATCGTCAGGCGCATGGGATTGCGTGCCTCACGGCAGGTAGGTGAAGTAGCCGCGGCCCGACTTCCGGCCGAGGCGCCCGCTCTCGACCATCGCCCGCTGGATGGGGTGCGGCCGGAAGCGCGGGTCGCCGAAAAAACCCTCGAACACGGAGCTGGCCGCAGCGAAGTTCACGTCGATGCCGATGAGATCCATCAGCTCGAACGGCCCCATCGGAAACCCGCCGTCGCGCACGAGCGCGTCGAGCGTCGCCGCGTCGGCCGTGCCCTCGCCCAGCAGGCGCAGTGCCTCACCGTAGAACGGCCGGGCGACGCGGTTCACGATGAACCCGGGCGTGTCCTTGGCAAGCACCGGCGTCTTGCCCCACCGCGCGGCCATCGCCGCGACCGCAGCCACCACGCCCTCGTCCGTGGCGGGGCCGCGGATCACCTCGACGAGCGGCATGAGCGGCGCCGGGTTGAAGAAGTGGAGGCCGATCAGTCGCTCCGGCCGCTTCAACGCGCCGCCGATCGCCGCGACAGACAGCGTCGACGTGTTCGTCGCCAGCACTGCCCGTTCCGCGACGATGCCCTCGAGATCGGCGAAGAGCTGCTGCTTGAGCGCCAGACGCTCGGGCGCCGCCTCGACGACGAGCGCGCACGGCGCGCACGCATCCAGCGTCGAGGCGCCGGTGATGCGCGCGACGGCTCGCTCGGCTTCGACGGCCGACAACCGTCCCTTGGCGGCGTCGCGCCGCAGGAATCCGGCGATCTGGCCCAGTGCCAGCTCGACCTGCGACGGAGCGACATCGAACAGCACGACCGGGTGACCCGCGACGGCCGCCACCTGGGCAATGCCGGCACCCATCGTCCCTGCGCCGATCACACCGATCGGGCGGGACGCGTCGAGCTCGGTGCCCCATGCGTCGCCGGGCGCCAGGTCGCGTGCGTCGGCGTCGGTTCGGGCCGCGGCAGGCGCCTGCGTGCGTGAATCGTCAGCCACGGCAGCCGCTCACGTGCCCGTGAAGCGGGGCGGGCGCTTCTCGAGGAACGCGCGAACGCCCTCACCATGGTCGGCGGTGAGGCCCGCGATCTGCTGGAGGTGGGCCTCGTAGTCCAACGCGTCGTCCAGCGAGCCCGCGGCGGCGCGGTTCATCGCCCGCTTCGTCAGGCCGAACGCTTTCGTCGGGCCGCTCGCAAGCTGCGCGGCGAGCACCGCCGTGCGGTCCGCCAGCTCGGCGTCGGGCACGACGTGGTTGACGATGCCGGCGGCATGCGCCTCGGCGGCGGTCAAGCGGCCTCCGGTGGCGTAGAGCTCGTACGCCCGCGCGTAGCCGAGGAACCGTGGCAGGAACCACGTGGCGCCGCTGTCGGGCACGAGGCCGACGAGGCCGAACGCGGTGGCGAACTTGGCGGACTCGGCGGCGAGCCGGATGTCGCATGCAAAGGCGATGCTGGCGCCCGCCCCGGCCGCAACCCCGTTCACGGACGCGATGACGGGCTTCTCGACGGTGCGCAGCGCCCGGACGATCTTGTTGTAGGTCGCTTCGAGGTGTTCCTTGAAGCTCAGGCCGTGCCCGCGGTCCTGAACGTCGCCCAGGTCCTGGCCGGCCGTGAACGCCCGCCCGGCGCCCGTCAGGACGATCGCGCGCACGGCCGCGTCGCGCTCGCACGCGCGCAACCCCTTGAGCAGCGCGTGCAGCATCGCGTCGGTGAAGGCGTTCATCTTGTCCGGGCGGTTCAACGTGAGCGTCGCGACGCCGTCGGCGAAGGCGTACTGGACGGTATCGCTCCCGGTCACGGACACTGGGCCGTCGGCCATCGGACGCTCCTGGCGGGCGCGCACCGCTCGGGCGGCAGCGGCGCGGCGATTCTAGCACGTCGCCGTGGCATGGACGTCTTCGCCTGACGGCGACGACAGCGGGTGGAGGACGTCGCCGTCAGGGCGCAGTCGCCTTGTCCGGCACGGGGACGAACGCGAAGATCGTGCTCGGGAACTTGTCCGTGACGACGAGGAAACCCATATCGCCGAGCGTCACGAGGCCCTCCCAGTTGCGCGCTGTCTCGGCATCGAGCAGGGCAAGCTGGACGGGCGGCTCGTCGGCCAGCTTGTAGCCGGAACCGAACCCGGCGCTGTCCGGGAGGCGCTCGATGCGAATGATCCGCTCGACGTGCTCGAACGACGCATGCGTTGCGCCCTCGCCCCAGCGTTGCGCGATCCCGTCGGTCGACGGCTTGAGCACCGCGGCGTCGCCCGGGAACATGTAGTTCGTCATCCAGAACGACCCGTCCGGCGCAGCCTCGGATGCATCCGTGACCCGGTATTCGATCGTCGGGAACGCGAAGTCGCCCGCCGGCTGCAGATCGGGGGTGAGTCGATAGCCACTCGGCGACGGGTTGATGGCCGATCCGTTCGCTTCGAAGATCGCCGTCACACCCTCGGCATCGGCGACGAGCGACTCGATCGACATGTTGTCGATCTCGACGGGCAGCGGTACGCCCGCCGGATCGCCGGCATCGATCGTGATGCCGATCGGCATGCCGTCCGCATCGACGTCGACGGTTCCGCGGACCACGAAGGCGGCCATGTCGTCCCCGTTCTGGACCTCGATCGACACGTAGACGGTTCGTCCGTGGAACGCGATCGCCTCGAAACCCTCGAACCCGTCGATCGCCCGCGGCTCCCCATCGCCGAACCCGGCGCCGGCAACGGGGATTGCGAACGGGGTGACGGACGGCGCTTGCCGCGTCAGCGCAGCCTCGACATCGGCCCGCCGGACGCCGAACAGCGTGCCGTCGCCGGTGTTCGTCTTCGTGACGACGGTGCCATCGTAGCCGAAGCGGCCCGGGTACTGCGGCAGGAAGACGAGCGTGTCCGAGAACCACGCCATGCCCGAGACCTCGGCCTCGCGGACGGCCAGCGGGCCGTCGAGGGCGATCTCGCGGACGGCGGATTCCGGCTGGGCGGCCGTCGTCGATGCAATGCCGGTGGTCGGCGTGATGCCCGCCGTTCCGCTCAGCGGCGCGACGGCGCTCGGCATCGTCCCGGCGGGCGGCGTCGCCGCGGTCGGGTCGATGGTGGCCGCCGGTCCGGCCGCCGACGGGGTCGACCCGCCCTCGCCATCGCCCGGGGCACGCGCCGAGCGTGTCAACCAGAATCCGGCGACGGCGAAGAGGGCCAGCACGGCCGCGGCAACGATCCAGGTGCGTCGAGACATCGGTCGGACCCCCTATCGCCCCTTCCAGACCGGCACGCGCTTGTCGAGGAAGGCGCGCATCCCCTCGGTCTGATCGTCGGTTCCGAAGAGCAGGTAGAACAGCCGCCGCTCGGTGAGGAGGCCGCGGTCCAGGTAGTCATCGAAGACGCTGTTCACGGCCTGCTTGGCCAGCTGGACGGCGATCGGCGGCTTGGACGCGATCTCGCGGGCCAAGCGGATCGCCTCGTCCAAATAGGCCTCGACGGGCACGACGCGGTTCACCAGGCCCCAGGCATGCGCTTCGTGGGCACTGAAGAAGCGGCCGGTCAGCACAAGTTCCATCGTCCGCGCCTTGCCGATCGCCTGCGCCAGTCGCTGCGACCCGCCTGCGCCGGGCATGACGCCGATGTTGATCTCGGGCTGGCCGAACTGTGCCGTCTCGCTGGCGACGATCATGTCGCACATCATCGCCGTCTCGCAGCCGCCGCCGAGCGCAAAGCCGCTCACGGCGGCGATGATCGGCTTCTTCACTTTGCGGACGCGGTCCCACGTGGCGAACATGTCGCGCCGGATCTGGTCGACCACGCCCGCCTCGGCCATGTCGCCGATGTCTGCGCCGGCGGCGAACGCGCGCGCATTGCCGGTGAGGACGATCGCCCCGACCTCCGGATCCGCGTCGAACGCCTCGAGCGCGTCGGCCATCTGGGCGATCAGCGCCGGGCTGAGCGCGTTCAGCTTGTCGGGCCTGTTGAACTGCACGATCCCGACCGGGCCGTCGCGATCGGTGAGGACGAACTGATCGGGCATCTCGGACTCTCCGTTGGTCTCGCTCGGTGGGACGAGCGGCGCGGCCGCCGCACCAGCACGCACGGCGACATCGCCCGAGGCCGCCTGTGCTATCGTAGCCGACCGGCGCTCCGGCCTCCCGACGGCCGATCATAGGAGCCGGCGGAGGCGCATTATCGACAGCGGCGACGGGGCGGGTCAAACGCTCAGCGGTTACACGAGCGGCTGGCGGCGGCGGTGCACGGCCGAGCGGATCGCGGCGGCGTTCCTCGCGCTGGCCCTCGCGGCATGCGGCCCGCGCGACGGTGCGGTCGAGCACGCGGTGGCCCCGGACGGCGCCACGGCCGCCCGATCGTCGGCCGCCACCGCCGAGCCGACGCCCGTCGCACCCGATCCGGCCGTGCTCTTGACGGCCGACGCCGCCTACGAAGCGACGGCGGTCGCGTCCACGCCGCCGTCGGCGACGACCGCAACCGCGGTGCTCACCGCTGCCGTCACAACGGGCGGCGCCCCGGTGCAGGCATCCGCGCTCGACGCGTCGAGCGTCCTGCTGTCGGGCGTGTCGCACACGTGGCAGAAGTGGAACAACTGCGGCCCATCGGCGGTCGTCATGGCGATGAGCCCACTCGGCGTCGATGTCGACCAGCTCGTGGCGGCGGCCAGCATCAAGCCCGACCGCGAGGATACGAACGTCGCACCCGATGAGCTGGCGGCATACGTCGCGCAGCACGGGCTGCGGGCGCGCGTCCGCTACGGTGCCGAGCGCGGGCGCCTGCGGGCGCTGCTGCGAGCCGGCGTGCCGGTGATCGTCGAGCACTGGGTCAGCGTCGAGGGGCGCGGGGAGATGGGGCACTACCGCGTCCTCGTCGGCTACGACGACGGGCCCGCCGAGTTCATTGCGGTCGACTCGTACTATGGTGCGAATCGGCGCTACGGCTACGACGCCGTCGACGCGATGGGCCGGCCGTTCCTCGGCGCGTACGTCGCCGTCTTCCGTCCCGAGCAGGCCGCCGCCGTCGACGACGCGCTGGCCGGCGACGCCGTGGACGGCGTGATGTGGGCGCGCGTCGGCGCGGACGTCGAGTCGTACGCTGCGGCCAACGTCGCCGACCCGTGGGCGCACTTCGCCCTCGGGGAATGGCGTGCCCGGCAGGGCATGGCCGAGGGCGCGGTGGCCGCGTTCGACGAGGCGCGCGCGATCGGGCTGCCGTTCCGCGCGTTCTGGTACCAGTTCGGCTATGCCCGCGCGCTGTTCGATCGCGGTGCGTACGATGCGCTCGTTGCCCAAGCCGACGCGACGATCGAGACGATGAAAGGTGAGAACCTCGAGGAGTGGCACGTCTGGCGAGGCCGTGCGCTCGCCGCGCTCGGCCGTACGGGAGAGGCGCGCGCGGCGTTCGAGCGTGCGATTGCGTTCCATCCAGGGTTCGCGCCGGCCGCAGCCGAACTCGAGCGCCTGCCGTGAACCGCAGCAGCGATGCGTCCGTCTATGCGCCCGTCAATGGGCCTGTCGATGCGCCCGTCAATGCGCCTTCGTTCCCGCGCAATCCGCGCCCTGGCCCGGCCGAGCCAGACCGTGCGATTGCCGGTCACGGGGCGCAAGTCGACGGGCTCGATCGTGCGCCGCGGGGTGGGCCGCCAAGTCCGGGCATGGCGCTGTCGATCCACCGCCTGCCCTGGCCGACGCCGTGGACGGAACTGTTCGGGCGCGACGGTCCGCTGTGCGTCGAGATCGGCTTCGGGCGCGGCGCGTTTCTTCTCGACCTCGCGCGGCGCAGGCCCGAGGCCAACGTCATCGGCATCGAGATCTCCAACCGCAGCCTCGTCGCCGTCGAGCGCGCCGCGGCCCTTCAGGGGCTGCACAACGTGCGGGCCGTCCACGCCACCGGCCAGGCTGCACTTGCCCACCTCTTCGCGCCCGGCACGGTCGGCGAGGTGCACGTGAACTTCCCGGATCCGTGGTTCAAGACGCGCCACGCCCACCGCCGGCTCCTCGCGCCCATGACGATCGCGCGCATCGCGTCCTGCCTCGAGATCGGCGGGACGTTGCACTGCGCGACGGACGTCGCCGCCTACGCCGTCGAGATCGACCGCGCGCTCGCGGGCGAGCCCGCTCTGGCGAACGCGCTGGCCGCAGATCAACGCGCGTCGCCCACGCGGCTCGACGGCGCCGTCACGAAGTACGAGTCGCTCGCAATCGCGGCCGGCCGGCCGTGCGCCTACTTCAAGTACGCGCGCACCGCTACGGCCGCCGCGCCCACCCCCGTCCTCACGGAGCTCCCGATGCCGCACGTCGCCCTTCGCTCGACCGGCGCCGACCCGTCGGCCGCGGCCACGACGTTCACGTCGCGCCAGGTCCGCGTGGCCGGATGCCACGTCCACCCCCTCGCCGCCTACGTCGGACCGACCGGACTGCTCATCGACACCGTCGTCGTCGACCCGACGATCGAGCAGCACATCGCGGTGGCCGTCCATCCCCGTGCGGACGGCGCATGGGTCGTCGGCCTCGCGACCATCGGCCAGCCGCGGCCGACGCTCGGCTGCCACGTGGCGGTCGCGGTCGTCGCGCGCTGGCTGTTGGCCGTGCTGCCGGGCGCCGAGGTCGTTGCCGAGGCGCTCAGCCTCGATCCGGTGGCGCGGGCAATGCTCGCCGAGGGCAGCGCGGCGCCGGTCGATGGGGTCGCGGCCGCTGACGCAGAGGTCGCGAGCTAGCGTCGGAACACGCGTCGGAGCACGCCCGCGACCGCCGAGCGCGGCACGACGCCGAACGCCAGCGCCAGCCCTACGTAAACGGCGCCACCCGCCGTGCCCGCGATCGCCAAGCGGAGCAGCCCGTCGCCGAGCGGGCCGTCGAGCGGCCCGAGGGCGAGGCCGGCGGGCAGTGCGCGCGCCACGGTGAGGATCACGGCGGCCATTCCAGCGCCCGCGGCCATGGTGCGCCCCAGGATCGACCCGAGCCGGCGCCCCTCGATGCCGTCCAGCCGGCGCCGCACGAGCCAGAGCGCGACGGCAACCTCACCGCTCACGGCGATCGAGTTCGCGAGGGCGATGCCGCCGACCGTCGCCGCCAGTCCCCAGCCGCGCGCCGTCGCGAGCGCCGTGAAGAGCGCCGCCAACGCGATGTTCGCGACCATCGTGCCGACGGCGATGTAGAGGGGCGTACGGGTGTCCTGTTGGGCGTAGAACAGCCGGGCCGCGACCTCGAGCGTGACGTGGCCCACGAGTCCGAGGGCGAACATCCGCAGCGCGGCGGCGGTGAGCGCGGCGGCGTCGGCGTCGAAGCGACCGGTCTGGAGGAGCACCTGCACCGCCGGGCCGGCCAGCGTCGCAAGACCGACGGCCGCCGGCACGGCCAGGATCGTCATCGCCGCGAGGGCGTCGGCGGCGGTGCGGCGCAGCTCGGCGCGGCGGCCGCGGGCGGCAAGCTCGGCCAGCGTCGGGAACGCGGCGGTGCCGACCGCCGTGCCGAGGATGGACTGCGGCATCTGGCTGATCACCCAGGCGTAGTTCAGGCTGGCTAGCGCCCCGACACCGGCGCCGGATGCCAGGCGGGTGTTGGCGATGAAGACCGCCTGAACGGCGCCGAGCGAGAGCATCCGCGGCCACAGGAGGGACAGGACGCGTCGCACACGCGGATCGTGGAGTCCGAACGTCGCGTGCCACCGGAAGCCGCGCTGCACGAGGGCCGGCACTTTGATGAGGAGGTGGCCGAGCGCGCCGACGACGACGCCCCACGCCAACCCTTCGATCGGCACCGCGAAGTGCGGCGCAAGCCAGACCGCGCCGGCGATGATCCCGAGGTTGTAAGCGACGGTGGCGAGCGCCGGCGTCAGGAAGTGCTGGAACGCGTTCAGGATGCCGAACTGCAGGCCCGAGACGGCGAAGACGAGCGTCGAAGCCAGGATGATCCGCATGAGGTGGGCGGTCAGGAGTTGCTGCGCCAACGGGACGTCGGGTGTGATCCAGCGCGTGAGCGGCACGGCGAGTGCGAACGCCCCGGCCGCCGCGAGGGCGGTGGCGACGGCCACCAGGTTCGTCACGCCGCTCGCAAGACGCCAGGCGCCGTCGCGGTCCTCGTCCGTCAGCGCCTGGCTGAAGACGGGCAGGAACGCGCTGACGAGCGCACCGCCGGCAAAGAGCGTGAAGAGCAGGTCCGGCACGCGGAATGCGGCGACGTATGCCTCGTACTCGGCGGAGAGGCCGAACGCATGGCTGATCGCCCGCTCGCGGAGCAGGCCGACGACCTTGGCGGCCAGGAACAGGACGCCGATCAGAGCAGAGGCACGGGCAATCCGCCGCCCGGCGGCGCGTCGGGTGTCGTCGAGTGGCAGCTCGCGCGGCTCGGGCGGCGGCGGCTCGGCGGGCACTTCGTGCGGTTCCATCATGGCGCCATGATACCGCGCGTCGCTCGAATCGCCGTCGAGGACATCCGTTTCGCGGCCAACGTCTTGACCGGGCCAAAGCCCGGATGCTACCGTCACCTCCCCTTTGCTCAGGAGTCAGCCGTGGATCCCAGCTCCGCTTCGGCGCCGCATCATCCGAGGGACGCCGCGATGCCGGGCGTCCTCGACAACATCCTCCAGACCGTCGGCCACACGCCGATCGTGCGGCTGCACCACGTCACGGACGGGGCGGCGCCGGACATCCTGGCCAAGGTCGAGTTCTTCAACCCGGGAGGGTCCGTGAAGGACCGGATCGGTCTCGGGATGATCGAGGCGGCCGAACGCGACGGGCGGCTCAAGCCCGGCGGCACGATCGTCGAGTGCACATCCGGCAACACCGGTGTCGGACTGGCGATCGCTGCGGCGCTCAAGGGCTACCACGCGATCTTCACGATGCCCGACAAGATGAGCGACGAGAAGATCCGGGTCCTCCGCGCGTACGGCGCGCAGGTCATCGTCACGCCGACGGCCGTCGAGCCCGAGGACCCGCGGTCGTACTACTCGGTGGCGCGCCGGATCGCGGCCGACACGCCGGGCGCCGTGCTCGTGGACCAGTACAGCAATCCGGCGAACCCCATGGCCCATTATCTGAGCACGGGACCGGAGATCTGGGATCAGACCGGCGGCCGGATCACGCACTTCATCTGCACGATCGGTACGGGCGGCACGATCACCGGAACCGGGCGCTACTTGAAAGAGCGGAACGCCGCAATCCAAGTCGTCGGCGTCGACCCGGTCGGGTCCATCCTGCACGACTACTTCTACACCGGCGTCATGCCACCGGCGCACAGCTACGCCGTCGAGGGCATCGGCGAGGACTTCATCCCGAGCGTCTACGACTTCGATGTGATCGACGACATCGTCCAGGTGACGGACGGCGAGTCGTTTCGGATGGCGCGGCGGCTCGTGCGCGAGGAGGGGATGTTCGTCGGCGGCTCGTGCGGCAGCGCGGTCGCCGGGGCGCTGGCGTACGCCCGCGACCGCGCCCTCGGCCCGGACGCGGTCGTGGTGGTCCTCCTGCCCGACAGCGGTGCGCGCTACCTCTCCAAACTCTTCAACGACGACTGGCTGCGCGAGAACGGCTTCCACATGGGCGAGCGGATCCGCGGCTACGTCACGGACGTCCTCGCCCGCCGCGGACCGTCGCCCGTCGTGACCGTCCGCCCGGATGCCGCCGTCGGCGAGGCCGTCGCGCTCATGCGGCGCCACGGCATCTCGCAGCTGCCGGTGGTCGACGCGGCGGGCGACATCGTCGGCGTCCTCGGTGAGCGCGACGTGCTGGCGGCGATGTTCGACGCCGGCCGCGAAGGGCGGGCGGCCGATGCGACCGTGGCCGCCCTCGTCTCCAACCGGATCGCCGTCGTCGAGCCCGGCACGACGCTGTCCGTCCTCGGCCGCATCTTCGCCGACACGGACCTCGCCATCGTCCGCAGCGGCGACGCGCTCCTCGGCGTGCTCACGAAGATCGACCTGATCGCCTTTCTCACGGACAGCGCCGGCCGGGACGGCGAGCCGGCGGTTGGGAGGGACGGCGCATGAGCGACGGGGGCACCCACGAGCTGCCCGACCTACGGATCGTCGAGCTTGCGCGCGTCGTGCCGCACGAGGACTTCGACGAACGGCGGATCCTGGCGCTGGCGGAACGGCTGGTGCGCGAGGAAGTGCTGAAGGATCCGCCGATCGTGGCGCCGCTCGGCGACGGCCGCTTCGTCGTGCTGGACGGGGCGAACCGCACAAGTGCCCTCAAGCACCTCGGCTACCGGGATGCCCTCGTCCAGGTGGTCGATTACGATGCGGTGGCGCTGTCGACATGGCATCACCTCGTCGTCGGCCTGAGCGCCCAGGCGCTCGCCGCCGGCCTGTCGGCCATACCCGGCCTGGCCACCGACGATGCGACGCTGCCGGAGGCCAAGGCGTCGCTCAAGGCGAACGATGCCACGGCGTACGTCGTGTACGACGGCGGCGCCACGGTCACGCTCAGCGGCGGCTCGGATCTCGTCGGCCGGTGCGAGATGCTCCGACGTGTCGTATCCGTCTACAACGGCCGTGCCGACATCCACCGCGTCCGCGCCTCCGAACTCGGCGCGATCGATGCGCACTACGACGACGTCGGCGGCCTCGTCGTCTTCCCGGCGTTCACACCCGACGACATCCTGTCGCTCGTTCGCGAGGGCGGCGTGCTGCCGAGCGGGATCTCGCGCCACGTGATCCCAGGCCGGGCGCTGCGCCTGCACTTCAGCATGGCCATTCTGGCGGATGAGGCGCCGCGCGACGAGAAGAACCGGCACCTGATCGAGTGGATCCGACGCAAGCGCCAGGCGAACCAGATCCGTGCGTACGATGAGCCGACGGTGCTCTATGATGAGTGACCGCGACGCGTCGCGGCCGACGGATGGACAAGCCGCGCTGGCGTCTGATCGGCCGGCGGCCGGCGTCGAACGACCAGGAGCGACCGACATGACCGATGCGACCCCTCTTCCGCCGTCCGTGCTTGCGCTCGATCCGGCCGAGCACGCAGCGCTCGACTCGGAGATCCGCGAGGCGCTGCGCACCGTCGTCGACCCCGAGATCAACATCGACGTCGTGACGCTCGGCCTGATCCGCGAGATCGTGTTTCACCCGGCCGAGACCGAGGTCCAGATGATCCTGACGACCCCGTTCTGCCCGTACGCCGGTTCGATCATCCAACAGATCAAGGATGTGACGCGCAACGTCGCCGGCAACGACGTGCGCGTCACGCTGCTCGATACACCGCCGTGGTCGCCCGATCTGATGGAGGGCGGCGACTGGGGGGAGTGGGGCCTGATCTGAGGGCAGAAACCGACCGAGGGCGCGTGATCAGCGATCGCGGTTAACGGCCAAGTGCGACAGTGAGCGCAGCGCCGCGCGCGCGTCGGCCGTGATCGCGAGCCCATCGAGCGCCGTGTCGGCGTCCGCGGCCCGGCGATCCGCCCAGTGCCGGCACGCGTCCCGGATGCCGGCACGCTCGAGCGCGCGCGCAAGCTCGGCGGCCTGCGCTTCGTCCAAGGCGTCGTTGGTCAACGCGGCCTGGACGCGATCGGCCGTCGTCGGATCGACCGCGCCGAGGAGAAGCGGCAAGCCCTTCTTCCGCCGCAGGACATCGTGCCCCACCGGCTTGCCCGTCACCGCCGGATCGCCCCACAGTCCGAGGACATCGTCCTGGATCTGGAACGCGGTGCCGACGTGCTCGCCCCATGTCGCCAGGGTGGAGGCCGTGTCCTCGTCTCCGCCGGCGCCGAGTGCGCCCAGCGCCGCGGCCGCCCCCAAGAGCGCGCCCGTCTTGGCGCGCACCATCCCGCGGTAGTCAAAGGGCGTCACGTGCTGGACGTCCGCCGCCTCGAAGGCAAGGTCGAGGCTCTGCCCGACGGCGAGTCGAACGCACGCCTCGTCGTAGCGCCGGGCCATGGCCACGAGCGCCGCCGGTGACACGGGCGCATGCATGAGGACCTGGCGGGCGATCCCGAACAGCGCATCGCCGGCGTTGATCGCCTGCGGCACACCGACGACCGTCCAGAGCGTCGGCCGCCCGCGGCGCAACCGGTCGCCGTCCTCGATGTCGTCGTGGACGAGCGAGAACTCGTGCGTCAGCTCGATTGCGGCCGCCACATCGATCGCCGCCGTGTCGTCCATCGCGCCGCCGGCGCCGGCCCAGGCGACCAGCACGACGCGCGGCCGAAGCCCCTTGGCGCTGGCGGCCCGGGAGTCGACGCCGCCGTCCGGCCAGCCGAGGTGCCCGCGCAGCCAGCCGAAGAGAGGTGTGGCCGTCGGTTCGTCCGGCGTGACGGCGCGGCGCATCCGCGCGTGAACGGCGTCCAGACGCACGTCGGCCAGCGACATTGCGCCCGGTATGCGGCTGCGCTTGGCCACCCATGACGGCTCGTTGCCGGCGGCCGGTGTCTCGCCCGTCATGCGGGGCGTCGTCGCAGCGCCGGCGAGTCGCGCAGCTCATCGAGATTCCCCGCGCCGACGGCGAACTGGGCGATGCGAAGCGTCCGACCGAGCGTCGTCAGCGCCTCGACGACGGTGTCCGCCTGCGCCGCCTTGAGGAGCGGCCCCGCCAGACCGACGAGCGATGCGCCGAGGGCGACGGCCTTGGCGACGTCGACGCCGTCGCGAATGCCTCCGCTGGCGATGAGCGGCACGCCCGGCACGGCGGCGCGCACCTCGACCAGGCTCTCGGCGGTCGGGAGGCCCCACCCGACGAACGCGGCGGCCACGGCGCGGGCGGCTTCCGATGGCGCGCGGTGCATCTCGACCTGGCTCCAGCTCGTCCCGCCGGCGCCCGCCACGTCGATCGCCTGCACGCCCGCGTCGACGAGGCGCCGAGCCGTCGGGCCGGAGATCCCCCAGCCGACCTCCTTGGCGACGAGCGGGACGTCGAGGGCGCGGGCGACGGCCTCGATCCGGCCGAGCAGCCCGGCCCAGCGCGTGTCGCCTTCCGGCTGAACCGCCTCTTGTAGGGCGTTGAGATGCAGGATCAGGCCATCGGCCCCGACCATCTCCACGGCGCGCCGGCATTCGTCGACCCCGTAGCCGGTGTTCAGCTGCGCGGCGCCCAGGTTGGCGAGGAGCAGGATGCCCGGGGCGACGTCCCGCACTCTGAAGCTCGCCGCCAGGGCCGGATCCTCGAGCGCCGCACGCTGCGAGCCGACGCCCATCGCCGCGCCCGTCGCTTGGGCGGCCTCGGCCAGCGTGCGGTTGATCCGCGCGAGGTCGGACGCGCCGCCCGTCATCGACGAGATGAGGATCGGCAGCCGGAACGTGCGGCCGAAGAACGAGCCGTCGCTGCGCACGTCGTCGAGATCCAGATCCGGCAGCGCTTCGGGCGCGAAGGCGTACCGTTCGAAGCCACTGGCGACCGACCCGGCGACGTCCTCGCCAAGGTTGATCGCCACGTGGTCACGTTTCCGCTGCTGGGTGGGCGACACGTCGCTCATCGGGCGCGAACCTCTGAGGTCGAAGGGCTGGGTCGAGGGTCGACGGGGGCGGGTCGTGGCGGGGGGAGGGTGTCGAAGGGGAAGCGAATGGTGCGGTCGGCGTGCGGCTCGGTCAAGGGCGACCGCCATCGGCGCCGTCAGGTGATTGACCACCTCAGGCGCCGTGCGTATAGTGTCGCGCCGCGCCCGATCGGGCGCGCGACTCGGCCATGGCCGCCGAGCGCCGCTGGCAGGAGGAAGTAGGCATGTCTACCGCAGAGGACACGTTCGCGCGGGTGAGCGACATCATCGTCGAGAACCTGGGCGTTGATGCCGCGCAGATCACGATGGACACCCATTTCAGGGACGACCTCGACGCCGATTCGCTCGACCTGGCCGAGCTGATCATGGAGTTCGAGGAGCAGTTCAACGTCGGCGACATCAGCGAAGACGATGCGATGAAGATCCAGACCGTCGGCGACGCGGTGAACTACCTGACCAACGCCCTCGACAACGCGTGACGGCCGGCGGGCACGCGGCATCCGGCTGCGGCCCGCACGGCACACAACACGTCGCTGGATCCGCGTTTGCGCGTGAGAACGACCGCCATGCAGCCGCGTGACCCGTCGTCCGCTTCGCCGCCGCCCGTCATCGGCATCGACATCGGCGGCACGTTCACGGACTGCGTGGCCCTCGACGGTGACCGGCTGGAGCTCCTCAAGCTCCCGACCACCGAAGATGATCCCGCCGCCGCCGTCCTCGCCGCCGTCCGGTCGCTCGACCCGGCTGGCGAGGCGGCGGTGGTCCACGGTTCGACCGTCGCCACGAACGCGCTCCTCGAACGGCGTGGTGCGCGAACGGTGTTCGTCACGACCGCCGGCTTCGGCGATCTCCTGACGCTCGGCCGCGGTGCGCGAACGGACCTGTACCACCTTGCGCCCGACCCGCTGACCAACCTCGTGGCGGACGGCGATGTCGTCGAGCTGCCGGAGCGTGTCGGGGCCGACGGCGGTTGCCTGCGCCCGCTGTCGGATCGTGCCGCCGCGGCCGCGGCCCGCAAGGTGGGCGCGCGGAGCGCGGAAGCGGCGGCGGTGTGCTGCCTGTTCTCGTACCTCCGCCCTGCCCACGAGCGCGCATTCGGCCGCGCGATCGCCCGCCGCGCTCCGACGTGCTTCACGAGCCTGTCCGTCGACGTCCTGCCCGAATTCCGCGAGTACGAGCGTGCGACTGCGACGGTGGTGAACGCCTACGTCGGTCCCCGCACGTCGCGCTACCTCAACCGGCTTCACACCGGCCTGGACGGTCGTCGCCTCGCGGTGATGGGTTCCCACGGCGGGACGCTGGCGCCGGACGTCGCGGCGCGCCTGCCCTTGACGATGATCCTCTCCGGCCCAGCGGCCGGTGTGACGGGCGCGCTGGCGGTGGCGCGCCGCGCCGGCCTCGGCGGCATCCTCACGTTCGACATGGGCGGTACTTCGACGGATGTCAGCGTCGCCGGCGAAGAGCTGCCGCTGACCCAGGACGCGGTCCTGGACGGCCTGCCGATCCAACGCCAGATCGTCGATGTCCACACCGTGGGGGCCGGCGGCGGTTCGCTGCTGCACGTGGACGCCGGCGGGGCGTTGCGGGTCGGTCCGCGGAGCGCCGGCGCATCGCCGGGTCCGGCAGCGTACGGACGCGGCGGCACACAGGCGACGATCACGGACGCCCACGTCATGCTCGGCCGGCTGCCCGGCGGCATCGCACTCGGCGGCGGCGCGACGCTCGACGTCGACGCGGCCCGGCGGGCGATCGGGCGACTGGCGGACGCGGCCGGCCTGCCGGCGGCCGACGCGGCTCGAACGGCGTTGGATGTGGCCGATGCGACGATGGAGCACGCACTGCGGACGGTCTCGGTGCGGCGCGGCGTGGATCCGGCCGCGCTCACGCTCGTGGCGTTCGGCGGGGCGGGCGGGCTGCACGCATGCCGATTGGCCGAGCGGTTGGGCATCCGCCGCGTCTGTGTTCCGGCGCAGGCCGGCGCGCTGTCGGCGCTCGGTCTGGCGGTCGCCGTGCCGGCCGTCTCGGTCAGCCGATCGGTCGTCGCGGGCGGCCGCCTGGCGGCGTGGCGCGGCGTCTTCGGCACGCTCGAGCACGAGGCCGGCGCCGCGCTGGCTCGCCTGAGCGGTGCGGCGGCGACGCGCGTCGAGCGCTCGGCCGATGTCCGATACGCCAGCCAGTCGTGGGCGCTGACCGTGCCGTGGCCGGCCGACGGCCGGATCGAGCGCGCGTTCACCGCCGCCCACCGGGCCCGGTTCGGCTTCGTCGCTTCGGAACCCGTGGCCGTCGTCACGTTGCGGGTGCGGGCGATCGGTCCGGAGGGGCGACGGCCGGTTCCGGCACCGGCCTGCGGGGCGGGCGGTCCGTTGCCGCAGGCGTTCGACACCGTGCTCGACGACGGGACGGACGCGCGCGTGCCGGTGGTTGAGCGCGCTTCCCTTGCGATCGGCGCGGACCTCGTCGGGCCCGCGATCCTCGTTCAGCAGGACGCGACGACGTGGGTGGCGGCCGGTTGGCGCGGAACGGTCGGCCCCGCCTTCGACATGTGCCTGGAGCGTCCGTGAGGGCTTCGCCAAGCCAACATAACGCCCGTATCTTGGCGTTTCGTTCATGCGTTCTATATGCGGGTTCGGCTCGATGCCGAGAGGCGTCGTGCGGCCTGCCCTGGCCCCCCAGGTGGTTCGACCTTCGGGTTGGCGCCGCCGCTGCGAGGAGATGTGCGTGCCGGACGTTCAGGCCCGGCTCTTGGGAGCGCCGGTGTTCGAAGTCGACGGCCGTCTGCTGCCCCTGGGCAGCGGGCGCGTTCCGGCGCTGCTCGGATACCTTGTGGCCACCCGGCAGATGCATGCCCGGGAGCGGCTCAGCGGGCTGTTCTGGCCGGACGTCCCTGAGCGGAACGCGCTCGCATCCCTCCGCACGGCGCTGTACGACGTCCGCCGTGCCCTCGGCGACGCCAGCGACGTGCTCTTCGTGGAGCGAACCCGGGTCGGACTGCGCCCCGAGCGGATCGTCCAACTTGATCTGGCGACGCTCGAGGTCGGTGCGGCAGACGGCGACGGCTTCGATGAAGCGGCTGCCGAGGCAGCCGTCGCCGCCTACAACGGCACGTTCCTCGAAGGCGTGGCCGTACCGGACGCGCCGGAGTTCGATGACTGGCTCGTCGTCGAGCGCGAGCGGTATCTCAACCTGTACGTGCGGGCGGCCTGGCGCCTCGGGCGCCACAACGCGGCGGTCGAGCGATTCGATCGCGCCGCGGCGTTCGCGCGGCGCGTTCTGGCCGTCGACCCGCTGCGAGAGGAAGTCCACCAAGCGCTGATGCTCTACCTGGCGCGCAGCGGCCAGCGGGCCGCGGCGCTGGCCCAGTTCAAACTCTGTGAGGCGCTGCTCGACACCGAGCTTGGCATTCGGCCCCTCGAGAGCACGATGCGGCTGTTCGAGGCGATCAAGTCCGACGCCCCGCTTGGCGAGTCGCAGGTCGCCCCACCGGCGGCCGTGGCCCGTGCCGCCGCGGATCGTGCGCGGCAGGCGCGCGTCCCGGGCGGCCTGCCGCGACCGCTGGCGGAGCACATGGGCCCGCTTGTCGGCCGCGAGATCGAACGCCGTTCGCTGAGCGCGGCCTGGTCGGCTGCCGTCGAGGGCCGCGGCGGGGTCGTCGTGCTCACGGGGGAGGCCGGCATCGGCAAGTCACGGCTCGTGGCCGACCTGGCCGATGCCGTGGCGGCGCACGATCGCGTGTGGTACGGTCGGTGCCACGAGGCGACGGCCCAGGCACCGTATGCCCCGCTCGTCCAGGCGCTGCGCGACGGACTCGCGCCCGACGAGCTCATGGCGTTGCCCGTGCAGCACGTCTGGCTGCGCGAGATCGCACGCCTGTTGCCCGAGATCGAGAGCGCAGTCGAGGACGGGCGCAACGCCCCGCTCGACGGGTTGCGTGACCGGGACCGCTTGTTCGAGGCGGTGTGCGCCGTCGTCGCGGCTGCCGCGGAGGATGCCCCGGTCTTGTTCGTGATCGAGGATGTCCACTGGGCCGACGAGTCGTCCCTGTCGTTGCTGGCTTCGCTTGCCCGCGCCGTGGCCACGACGCGCTGCTTGCTCGTCGTGACCGCGCGCGACGCCGACGTCGCTGCGGACCGGCGCGCGCTGCACCGCGCGATCGAGCAGGCGGGCACGAGGCACGAGCTCTGCCCGCTTTCCACCGCCGAGACGGCCTCGCTCGTTCAAGCGCTTTCCGGCGCCGACGTGCCACCGACCGAGTTCGGCGCTCAGCTCGTGCAGCGTACGGGCGGCAACCCGTTCTTCGTCGTCGAAACGCTGCGCGCCCTGTTCGAGCAGGGCACGTTGAGCGTCGAGCCGGACGGGCAGGGTTGGACGACGACGGCCGGCACGGCCGAGGGCGGCTATTCCGAGCTGCCCGTGCCGGTCAGCGTCGGCCAGATCGTCGATGCCCGCCTCGATCGATTGTCCGACGACGCGCGCACGTTGGCCGACGCCGCGTCCGTCCTGCGCCGCGACATCGAGTTCGACGTCGTGCAGCGCATCAGCGGCCTCCCGGCGCCCGCTGCGCTCGACGGGCTCGACGGGCTTCTCGTGGCCGGCCTCTGGCGCGAGGCGGACAACGATGGGTTGACGGCCCACTACGATTTCGCGCATGCGCTCGTGCGCGACCGGATCTACGGCCGTCTGTCGTCGGCGCGGCGCCAATACTTGCACCGCCAGGTGGCCGGACAGCTCGAGACCGCCACGACGGCCGAGCCCGACCGAATTGCCTATCACTATCTGCGCGGGGGCGTCCGCGACCGCGCCTGCGCGTGGTCGCTGCGCGCGGGCGACGCGGCGCTGGCCGTGTACGCTGCCGAGAACGCTCTGCAGCACTTCCGTTCGGCACGCCAGCTGGCGGCGACCGCGCCCGAGCAGTACGCGGCGCTGTCGGGCGCGGGCCACGCGTTCGTCGCCCTCGGCCGCGCGCGCGAGGCCGTGCTCACCTACACCGAGGCCCTTCAACACGCGCCGGATGATGGCGCCCGGGCCGAGCTCGAACGCTGCATCGGCCGCGCGTACGAGCGCCGCGGCGAGTTCGACGCCGCGATCGCCGCCTACCTCCGCGCCCGCGACCACTTGCGCAGCCATCCGGCCACGCTGGCTGCGCTGCGCACCGCTGACGGCCTGGCGACGGTGTACGTCCGTCTCGGTCGGGTGAGCGAGGCGCTGTCGCTCGGCAAGGACGCGTTGACGGTGCTTGCCGTGAGCAATGCGTTGACGGACGGGGAGCGCTTGCAGGCCGAGGCGTGGCTGCGGAACACGGTCGGCATGGCCCATCTGCACGGGGATGCGTACGCGCTCGCGCTGGACAACCTGACGCGCAGTCTGGCCCTCAAGCGGCAGTTGGGCGATCGGCTCGGCGAGGCGACGGTCCTCAACAACCTCGGCGTCGTCCACTACCACGCCGGCGACGACGAAGCGGCGCTGGCGCGTTACAGCGACAGCCTGTTGATCAAGGAAGCGATCGCCGACCACTACGGCCGGGCGATCGCGCTGACGAACCTGGCGCTCATCGAAACGCACCTCGGCCGGCATGCGGCGGCGGCGGTGCGGCTCGCGGAGGCGGATGTTGCGGCGCAGACCGTCGGCGCAACATGGCTCGTGCCCGAGATCCGGCGGGTCATGGCGCAGCGCGACCTTGCTGCCGGCGAGGTCGCCGCGGCGGCGGAGCGGGCGGCGGAAGCGCTCCAGGCGGCGGAACAGCTGGGCGTGCCGGCGTTCATCGGTGTGGCGCATCGCGTGCTCGGGCAAGTGAAGGCCGTCAGCGAGCCGAACGCCAGCGCGGCGGAGGAGCACTTCCAGACCAGCCTTGCGGTGTTCGAGATGCTCTCCGACCGGCATGAGCGGGCGAAGACCGAGGCGGCGTTCGGTGCCGCCTTGCTCCACATGGGCCGCGGCGCTGACGCTGTCGACCACCTGCAGAGCGCGTTGGAGACATTCAACCGCGCTGGGGCGCACGGTCGGGCGGCGCAGGTCACGCGGCTGTTGGAAGCGCGCGCCTAGCCGACGAGAAGACTCTTCCCCATGGGGGGCCCCGTCGCAAGATGGGGGCCATGGTTGACAAACGGGCGAGCGGGGGGGCTCGCCCGTTTGTTTTCTTCTGAACCCGTGACATGGCGCATCGGAGGGCTGGAGATGGCCGAACGACTGTCGAGCGCAACGTCGCCCTATCTGCTGCAACACGTCTCGAATCCGGTGGATTGGTGGCCGTGGGGCACCGCGGCGCTGGCCGAGGCCGCCCGTCTCGAACGGCCGCTCTTCATCTCGATCGGCTACTCCAGCTGCCACTGGTGCCACGTCATGGCGCACGAGTCGTTCGACGACCCGGCCGTCGCGGCGCTGATGAACGCCGCATTCGTGAACGTGAAGGTGGACCGAGAAGAGCGCCCGGACGTCGATGCCGTGTACATGGACGCCTTGCAGGTGATGACGGGGCGCGGGGGATGGCCGCTCAGCGTGTTCGCCGCACCGGATGGACGACCGTTCTATGCCGGCACGTACTTCCCGCCGACGGCGCGTCATGGCCTGCCTGCGTGGCGCGATGTCGTCACGTCCATCGCCGAAGCGTGGCGGACGCGGCGGGCGGACATCGAGTCCCATGCCGACGCGCTCGTCGCGGCGCTCGTCGACAAGTCACCGCCGAGCGCCGCCGGCAGCGCGGTCGGCGCGCTGGACGAGGGTCTGCTGGCCCGGGCCACCGAGCGGCTACTGGCGACGATCGACCCGGTCGGCGGCGGGTTCGGCGGCGCACCGAAGTTCCCCCAGGCCGGCGCGCTGGCGTTCCTGCTGCGCCGACATGCCCGCACGGGATCGGCCGCGCCGCTCGAGGCCGTGGCTGCGGCGATGGATGCCATGCTCGCGGGCGGTCTGCACGATCAGCTCGCCGGCGGCTTTCACCGCTACTGCGTCGACGCCACCTGGACCGTTCCGCACTACGAGAAGATGCTCTACGACAACGCCCAGCTGCTCGCGCTGCTGGCCGAGCTCCACCAGCTGACGGGTGCGCCGCGGTACGCCGAAGGCGCGCATCGGACGGCGAACTACGTGCTGAAGGCGCTACGCAGCCCTGACGGCGGCTTCTTCAGCGCCCAGGACGCTGACACGACCGAAGGAGAGGGCGCGTACCACACCTGGACGCCGGACGAGCTGGCCGCCGTGCTCGACCCCTCCGACCTCGAACTGGCGGCCGCCTGGTACGGCGTCAACCCATCGGGCAACACGGACGACGGCCGCTCGGTGCTGACCGCGCGTCGCGACCCGGTCGGCGCCGCCGCGGCGCTGGGCTGCAGCGTGGACGCGCTGTTCGAGCGCGTTGCGACGATCCGCTCGGCGCTGCTGGCGGCCCGGGAGCGGCGGCCGGCGCCGGCGACGGACACGAAGATCATCGTGGGCTGGAATGCGCTGGCGATCGATGCGTTGGCGCGCGCGGGCAGCGCACTGGGTGAAGGCGGGTGGATTCGCGCTGCCGAGACGGCCGCCGCGTTCCTCTTCGGGCACGTCCGATCGTCGGCGACGGCCGGAGGCCTTGCCCATCACACCGCCGCTGGCGCCGTCGGGGTGCCCGCGTTCTGCGACGACGTCGCGTGCCTGGCCAACGCTTGCGTGAGCCTGTACGGGGCGACGTTCGATCCGCGGTGGCGGGACGAAGCCGTCGCGCTCACCCGGTCGCTCGTCGCGGACTTCACCGGTCCGGACGGGGGTGCGTTCTACCGGACCGCGGCGTACCACGAGGCGCTGGCCGTGCGGGCGCACGATGTCGTGGACGGCGCGACGCCATCCGGCAACGCTGCGGCGTCGCTCGCGCTCCTGCGCGTCGCCGCGCTCGTCGACGACGCCGTCCTCGCCGATCGCGCCGCCGAAGCACTCGCCGCAATTGCGCATGCGATCCCTGCGGCGCCGCTCGCGTTCGGAGACACGCTCGTCGCGGTCGACGTGCACGTCGCCGGCATGCGCACCGTCACGTTCGATCGGCCGCCGTCCGCCGACGATCCATTGGGCGGCGTGGTTCGTGGGCGATTCAATGTCGGGACGGTGGTCCGCGTGCGCGCCGATTCGCCAACTCCGCTGCCCTCGGGACGGCGCCCGGCTGCCGAAGTTTGCGTCCGCGGTCGCTGCCTGCGGCCCGTCGACGATCCGGCCGCGCTCGCGGCAGATCTGGCGGCGACGGACGGGGGCGAATTCAACGCCCGCTAGCCAGGGGCTCTTTATCGCATGTTCTCGTTCCAATACTGCCGGGACCCCCTATACGCCTGACGGCGTTTGAGAAAGAGGGCTCACGTGAAGATGCAGAATACTCGCTGGCGTTCAGCTGGAATCGTGATGGGTCTCCTATCATTTGTTGCCGTCATCATGTTGCGACAATCTGCGACAGATCAGAATTCCAGAGATGAGGCAAGCGGCCGGATGGAAGGCTCAGGAGTCGCATATCTGCCTTCTTTCTCGGAACTGGTCGCCAGTACGTCTGCAATCGTTCTCGTAACACAATCCGATGTTTTCAGCCTTGGAACAATTCCTCCTGCTTCGTCGCCGCCCACACCAACCCCCCCCCCCCCGGGGGGGGGGGGGGGGGGGGGCCGGCGCGGGGGGGGGGGGGGGGGGCCGCGGGGGGGGGGCCCGGTTGTTCGGACAGCCTTCGAACAGTACCCAGTTATATGGAAGGTATGTCAAAATCCGCCTTTGTAGGAGCAGTGGTAAACGAGATAAATACACCGGGCCCAACCTCGACCGATATCCCGACTGACACCCCAACTGCTACGCCTACGCCATAGTGGATTGCACCTTTCCTGCAGCGCCGGCGCCGGAATGGCCGCCGCAACCGCGGCCGCGGCGCGTTCCTGCCGACGATCGTAACGGGCCGTCGTCGTCACCGATGCGTGACCTGCCAAAAGTGCCGCTGCGGAAAGATCTCCCCCGCCGAACGTGATAGCGGCCGTCACGAACGCGCGCCGTAAGTCGTGAGGCACAACCGGAACGCCAGCTAGTGCGCCAGCGCGCCCGGCAGCACGACGTCGGGCGGCGCGACGAGTGGTTCGGGCCACGGTGCCTTCTCGGCGGGTGGAACGTCGTCGAGCGGGCGCAGCCAGAGGCCGAGGATCCGGTGGCCGACGGCTTCGAGGACGTCCTGGGCGCCGCGCACGTCCGCACCCGCCGGCGCGCCGAGAATCGCGTCGGCCAAGTCGAGCAGCGTGGCCACGGCGGCCGGCGTGTCGAGGTCGTTGTCGAGTGCGGCGGTGGCGCGAGGTCCGAAGCTCGTGAAGTCCAGCTCGCGGCCACTGCCGCTCGCACGGCGCATCGCCGCATGAAGCGCCTCGCGCGACGCGTCGCAAGCCTCGAACTGGTCGCGCGACCACTCCCATGCACTGCGCCAATGGTGGTTGAGAAGGTAGAGACGGATGGTGTCCGCTTCGTGGGAGGCGAGCAGGTCCCGCACGAGCACGAGGTTGCCGAGGCTCTTGCTCATCTTCTCGCCGTCCATGCGCACCATCGCCACGTGCATCCAGAGCCGCACCCAGGGCCGGACGCCCGTCAGCGGTTCGGATTGGGCGATCTCGCAGGCATGGTGCGGAAAGATCAGGTCGCCGCCGCCGCCGTGCACGTCGACCGGCGCGCCGAGATGGTGTGTCGCGAGGGTCGAGCACTCGATATGCCAGCCAGGCCTGCCGACGGACCACGGGCTGCGCCACGCCGGCTCGCCCGGGCGACCGGCCTGCCAGAGCACGAAGTCGAGTGGATCGTCCTTGTTCGGATCGGCTGGGTCGTTGCCCCGCTCGTTTGCCAGCGCCAGGAGTTCCGAGCGGGGCAAGCCGGCCAGCTCGCCGAACGCGCCGTCGGCAGCAGTCCGAAAGTAGACCGAACCCTTGCGCTCGTAGGCGCGGCCAAGGGCGAGCAGGCGCGTGACGTCGTCGATGATCGCTGGTATGCAGCTCGTGGCGCCGGGAAAGACCTCGGGCGGCAAGAGCCCGAGGCGTCCGAGGTCGGAGCGCAGGACTTCCGTCCAACGCAGACCGAGCGCCCGCCAGTCCTCGCCCGTGGCGGCGGCTTTTCGCAGCACGTCGTCGTCGATGTCCGTCACGTTCTGGACATAACGGGTCGGCCACCGATGAACTACCTGCATGTGCCGCTGCAGGACGTCGAAGATCACGTATGTGAACGCATGGCCGAGGTGCGTCGTGTCGTAGGGAGTGATCCCGCAGACGTAGAGGCTGACCGGCAGACCCGGCCGCGGCCGGAATCTCTCGACGGCGTTGGTGGCGCTGTTGAAGAGGCGCATCCGAACGGTCCTTGCTCGAATCCGGGCCGGTGATGGGCGGGCCGGCGGGCGGGTGGCGAGTATAAGGGGGCGGGCGCGGTTTCGGAAGTCGTCCGCACCCCGGTACAATCGTCGGCCGATGACGTTGAAGGACATGAAGCGCCCCATCCGCCGCGCGGCCGCATCGGCTGTCGTCCTGACGATCCTTTCATCGGGGGCGGCCTGCACGCAGCGACCCTCGATGATGGCGCGGTCCCCGCACGGGATCGAGGACACGCCGCCGTCGGGCAAGGGTGGCGTCATCTTCACCGCCACGCCGACCCCCGGCCCGTCGCCGACGCCGTCCGTCGCGCCGACCGTTGTCGTCGAGCCGCCCGAGCCCCTCCAGCTGGCGCCAGGCTTCCGGGCAAGCGTGTACGCGGACGCCGTCGGCCCGATCGCCCGCCTTGCCCGCGCCCCGAACGGGGACATTTTCGGCTCACTCGCCCGCGACAACCGCATCGTCGTCCTGCCGGACCGCAACGGCGACGGGTTCGCCGACCGTATGTTGGTGTGGTGGGAGGGCCCGGGCCTCAACGCGCCGGACGGCCTCGCCTTCTGGGGCGATCACCTGTGGGTCGCCAACGAGGACGGCCTCGTGCGCTTCCCGTACCGCACGGGGGACCTGGCGGCGGTCGCTCCGCCCGAACCCGTCGTCCCGCTGCCGGCAGGGGGGCGGGTGCGCGGCCGCCCGCTGGCCGTCAACCGCCTTGGCCACCTGTTCATGGGGGTGGGCGCCAGCTGCAACGCTTGCGTCGAGGACGATGTGCGGCGGGCTTCCGTGCTGCGCATCCTGACGGACGGCACGCGCACGTCGCGCTACAGCTCGGGCATGCGTGCGCCCAGCGGCATCGCCATCGATTCGCACAGCGGCGAGGTCTGGGTGACGGACCGGGCACGCGACGACCTCGGCGAGTCGTCTCCGCCGGACGAGCTGAACCGGATCGGTCCCGGTGCCGAGTTCGGCTGGCCGTTCTGCGTCGGTGACCGACGCCCCGATCCGCAGCTTGGCGCCGGCGCGGATCTCTGCGCTGCGACGCAGCCGCCGGTCATCGCGTTCGCCGCCCACACCGGGTTGATGGGCGCGGCGTTCTACGATGGGGGCGCGTTCCCGGCCGAGTACGACGGCGGCCTCTTCGTCGCCAGCCACGGGTCCGACGTGCAGGTCATGCTGCAGGCATACAAGATCCTGTTCCTGCCGTTCGCGAACGGTGCGCCGACCGGACAGGTGCGCGACTTCGCGACCGGCTGGATGAAGCCGGACACGCGCCTGTGGGGACGCCCGGCGGACATCGTGGTCGGCGCCGACGGTGCGCTGCTCGTGGCCGACGACGCCGGCATGCGCGTGTTTCGCCTCTTCTACTCGCCGAATGCCACACCGACACCGCCGCTGTAGCGCCGGATCGTCACCGGCCACCGGCCGTGCACTGCCGGCGACATCGACGGGTTAGACGGTATACTTGTCGAGCGCCCACGGGTCCATCGCGGCCCCGACCACCGCCGCGAGCCGCCGAGCCGCACCCTCGTGCCCCACGCCTGACCGCTGTTGTCCTGGGAGGCTGTACATGCTGCGCCGAATGCGCATTCCATCGGCCATGGCCTGTGTTGCGGTCCTCGCCGCGATCGCCGACGCGCGTCCCGTTGCGGCGCAGGCCCAGCTCTTCGTCAACACCACCGCCGACCTGCCCGTGTCGAGCGATCAGTGCCTGCCGGGCAAGGTGTGCACACTGCGGGCGGCGATCGAGAAGGCCGAAAGCGTTTCGAGCGGTGCGATCATCACCGCATGCTTCGATCCGACGGTCGTGCCGAACGCCAAGAAGTGCCAGCTCGGCTTCCAGCCTCTGCTCGCCGACGACCCCGGATTTGACGCGGTCCTCGGGAAGTGGCGGATCACGCTCGCCAGCGGCAGCCAGAACTTCGTGATGAGCAAGGGCGGCACGCGGATCGAGTTCGGGCGCTTCATCGACGGCTATGCCGGGCCGGCGGACAATCGGATGCAGGTCGCGAGCGCCGACGGGAACCAGCAGGTCGCCTTTCGGATCGAGAGCAACGGCAACGTGCTCTCGGCGCTGGACTTCACCGGGACGTACCAGGACTCGGCGTTGCTGCTGAAGGCCAGTCTCGCCGGCGACGGATCTGCGAACAATGTCCTCGGGCCGGGCCTCACGTTTGCCGGCCTGAGCAGCGGCAACGGCATCCGGATCAGCGACCCATCCTCGGTCAACAACCGGATCATCGGCAGCTGGTGCGGCATGCGGGGCGACGGCGAGATCGATCCTGTGGCCGAGGACTGCTTCGTCCTGGACAAGGGAACGAGCGGCAACACGATCGGCGGTGCCTCGGCCGCCGACCGCAACATCTTCGCCGCAAGCGCACTCGGCGTCGGGGTGAAGATCGAGGGGCCCGGCAGCGCGGACAACGCCGTGGTCGGCAACTGGATCGGCCTCGACCGGACGGGCGTGGCCAAGGGGGATCTGCCGGGCGGCGTGCTCGTCGTGCACGGCGCGGTTCGCACGCGGGTGGTCGGCAACGTCATCGCCGGCGTCGACAGCGATGCGATCGGTGTCTTCGAGGAGAGCCTCGAGACCGTCATCGAGGACAACCTCCTCGGGTTCGATGCCACGGGTACGAAGTGCATCGCGTTGAAGGGCGCCGGCGTCAGCCTGAACTTCGGTCCGAAGCAGACCGTCGTACGACACAACCGCGTCCGCTGTACGCGCGGCGGCGGCATCACGATCAGCGGTGCGGGCTCGACGAACAACCGCATCTCCGAAAACAGCATCGGCGAGACGAACCAGAAGCCGATCGTGTTCTCGCAGGGCGCGCAGGGTCGCATCGCCAAGCCGGTCGTCACGGACGCCGGTCCGAACTTCATCGCCGGCCGAGCGTGCGGCGGCTGCACAATCGAGGTCTTCTCCGACCCAGCGGGCGAAGCGCAGCACTTCGAGGGACGGACGGTCGCCGACGCAGCGGATGCAACGTTCCGCTTCGAGCTTCCGACGTCGTTCCGCTTCCACACGATCAGCGTGACGGCCACGAACGGCCAGATCACAAGCGAGCTCTCCAACTTCAGGTCGGTGCAGATCCAGCCGACCCGAACGCCAGCCGGCCCATCGCCGACGCCCGGCCCGACGCCGTCCGACACGTTGTTCGAATCGATGCTCTACTTGCCGTGGTCGGCGCGCGGCGCGTTCCGCTAGATGGCTGAGCGCAAGCGCACGGGCCGCGCGACCGGTTCAGGATCGATCGAGGTCAGCGGCTTCGCCGCGGCGTTCGTCGGCGTCCTCGTCGTCGGCGGCGTGCTGATCGCAGGCGCGTGGTGGTGGCGTGCGTGGGGCGGGGCCGTGCCGACGACCGCCAACCCGTCGCCACCGGCCGCGCCGACGACGGCCATCCCGTACGACGCACTCAACGGCGTGACCGCTGCCGGCGAGCCGCAGCTCGGGCTGCCGACCGCGCCGGTGGAGATCATCGCGTACGGCGACTACCTCTGCCCAAACTGTCGCCAGTTCGCCCGCGACGTCTTGCCCGCCATCAAAGACCGCTGGATCCGCACGGGCTTCGTTCGCATCGTGCAGCGCGACTTCATCGTGTTCGGGCCCGAGGCGCAGCGAGCGGCGGAAGCGGCCCATTGTGCGGGCGAGCACGGACGGTACTGGCGCTACGCGGACGGGCTCTATTCGCTCCGCGGGTCCGGCGAGACGCTGGACGTCGACCACCTCGTCGGCCTCGCCCGCACGCTCGACCTCGACACGGAAGCGTTCCAGGCTTGCGCCGCCTCCGGCCGGCACCGTGCCCGCGTCGAGGCGACGACGGCCTCGGCCAAGGCGCAGGGCTTCAGCGGCACGCCGGTCTACTTGATCAACGGCCGCAAGCTGGAAGGCGCGATCCCGCCCGAGGAGTGGGTCGAGATGTTGCGGCTGTTCGAACAGGAACTCGGCCAAGGCCGACCGTTGGCAACCGCCGCGCCATAGAGGTCGGCAATCGCGCCACAGGCTCTACCCGGCGTTCAACCGCTACCGGGCGATCAATGCGGCTCACGCGGGGGCGTGCCGGCGTCCGTCACGCTGATCCGCAGGCCGCTGCATTCCAGTCGTGCGTCGCCCGCGGTATACTCGACGAGCGCAAGGGCCTCTTTCAAAAGCCGAATGATCTCGTCGCGTGACCGCGGTCCGCCGTACGTTCCGGGGTGATCGATCAAGGTGCCGTCTGCCACTGCTTGTTCTCCTCGCGTCAGAGTTTGGACCGACGGATGGCGTCTGTGCAACCGGGCGGTGATGCGTGACGTACACGTCCACACGGCTCGGGCTGGAGGCAACGAACATGGTCGAAGGGCTGGATGAACAAGCTTGCGTCCACGCTGCCAGGTCGGGGGACCGGCGGGCGTTCGAGGCGCTCGTCACGCGCTATGAGCGACCGGTGTACAACTTGTCGCTGCGGATGCTCGGCCGCGCCGAGGATGCCGAGGACGCCGGCCAGGAAGTGTTCCTGAAGGCGTACCGCGCGCTGTCCGCGTACGACACCGGCCGGCCCTTCTCGACGTGGCTGCTGTCGATCGCGGCGCATCACTGCATCGATCGGATCCGGCGCCGGCGGATGCACGAGGTGTCGCTGGATGCGCTTCCGCCGTGGCGTCAGCTGGCAGCGCAGACGCCCGATCCGGAGGACGTTGCGGTCTACCAGGATCACTCGAGACGCGTCAGGCAGTACCTTCAGCTTCTTCCCGAGGACTACCGTCTCGTCGTCGTGCTGCGCTACTGGCATGACTTCGGGTACGCCGAGATCGCGGCGCTGACCGGCGAGAGCGAGTCGGCGATCAAGAGCCGCCTGCATCGCGCCCGGCGACAGTTGGCGGAGCACATGACCGCCGGCGTGCCGGGGTTGCCGAGCGTCATCGACGCCCCGGACGGCGTTGTCGGACCGACGGCCGGGGCGTCGGAGCCGGTCGCCGCGGCGGGTGCAGCGATGGCAGGTTCGTAACGTGCGCACATCAAGCGAAGCACGCTCGGCACGCACGGGCGCAGAGGACGGAAGGACGGACCGATGAACATGCTTACCGCCTGGCCCGGAGCTGACGAGGATCATGAGCTCAGCGATGAGCACCTCGCCGGCCTGGATCGCTGGCTGAAAGCCGACCTCGACGTCGAACCGCCGGCGGGCTATGCGTCGCGCGTCATGGCTTACGTCGATGCCGAGCTGCGGCGCGTACCGCCTTGGCGGCGGGCGCTCGTCGTCATCGGTACCTTGCTCAGCGGCGGCGTCCTGATCGCTTGGACGGCCTCCCAGCTGTTCCTGGATTGGCACCAGACGATGCAGTCGACGCCGATGGCCGCGGTGTTCCTGGATGTGGCCAGCGGCGTCGCCGTCGCCCTGCTGGCCTTCGCGCCGCCGCCGGCTTGGTTCGGCGGCCGAACCGCACTGTACGGCTTGGCGGCCGTGGCGGTTGCCGTGCTTTGGTTCGGCGTGACGGTCGCACCGCGCGGCCTCGCCCAGCGCGCGATGCTGCGTCGGCGCCCATGATGCCCGGCGTCCGAACGGTCATTGCGGGGCTTGTTCTCGCGCTCGCACTGCCGCAGCGCGTCAGCGCGCAGACATCGTGCAACGTGTCGCTCGACGAGAGCATCGTGGTCGAGCCGGGGGAGCATCGACCGTGCGGGATCGTCGTCGTCGGGCACGACGTTGCGGTGGCGCGCGAGGGTGAGGTCGACGGCGGGGTCATCATCGCTTTCGGTCATGCAGCGATCGACGGCGAGGTCAACGGGTCCGTCAACGTGCTCGGCGGCGATGCCGCGATCTCCGGGCGGGTGCGCGGCGACGTCTACGCGTCCGGCATCGTGCGCCTTGGCGCCCGGGCGCGCGTCCACGGCAACGTGACCGGTGGCGACATCCAGTCCGAGGTCGGTGCACAGGTGGACGGCGCCGCAACCGAGCTCGGACGAGGCTGGGCGGGCATGCCTCGCGGCCAACGGCCGTGGTTGTCAGATGTCGCGCTACTGCTCTTCAAGGTGCTCGTTACGCTGTTGCTCGCCGCGCTGTTCGGCGCGCTCGCCACGCTCGCGTCACCCGTCTTCGTCGGCCGGCTGCGCAGCGTGGCGAGCCGCGGTCCTGGTGTGGTTGTCGCCGCCACGGGCATCGGCCTCGGCGTGCTGGTCGGCACAGCGGGCATCGCGCTGGCGCTCAGGCAACACGGGGCCGCCGGCGCTATCGTCGCCCTGCCGGCGATTCTGGCCCTGGTCGGCGCGCTCGGCGTCGCGGGTCGGCTCGGCGCACGGTTGTTGCCGCGGCGAAGACCGGTGTCGCAGACTGCGCTCGGCCTTTCGCTCATGGCGGCGGCGGCAACGGTCGTCCTGCAGCTCGGCCACTGGGCGTTGTTCTGCACCGGTGGCCTCGTGCTCCTGCTTGTCGGCGCATGGTCGATTGGCGTCGTCGTGCTGGCGCTTGTCGGATTCCGCGCGGACCGCCGATCGGCGGTCGCCCCCGCGGAGCTGTCGGCCGCGCCGCCGGCCCGTGTGGAGACGCCCCAACCGCCCACCGCGCCCGAAGCGTTATGGACGCCCGAAGGGGCGCAACAGCCCGACACCGCTTCGGAACCCAAGGTGGCGGCCATCTCCGCACCCGCGACAGCGCTTGAGATCGAACGTACGGCTTCGCCGGACGCGCAGACCGAGGCGCACGCCCTCGACGGCGAGGCCACTGAAGCGGCGCCGACGGGAGAGGCAGAGCCCGCACCGTTGCCGGGAGACGCGGATCCCTCGCCGGCACTCGACCTGCGCCGGATCCCGGGCATCTCGCCGATCTACGCCCACGTGCTGCGGGCTGCCGGCGTCACGAGCCTCGTCGAGCTGGCCGAGCGCGATCCGGACGACATCGTGGCCAGCCTGGCCGTGCCGGGCGTGCTCGGGATCGACCGCGCCACGGCCGAGCTCTGGGTGTCGATGGCCCGCCGTCGTCTCGGGCGCTGACGCGTGTCGTCGGGCCCTGAGACGCTGCGCCGACCCGGCGACGCCACGACGAATCGGTTTTCACGTGCCGCCGATGCGCTCGCCGCCGGAGCGGCGCAGCCGGCGTGGTTGGACGGCTGGGCGGCCGTCTGGGGCATGGCGCTGGCCCAGCCGGACCTGACGATCGGCGGGACGTGGTCACGGGTTGCCGCCGTCGGCGTCATCGTCTGGCTGCTCACCTGGGCGCGCGACCTCGAGGACCCCGCGCGGCGCCACGGGACGACGACGATCCCGGGCGGCCGCGGTGCGCTGGCCGTCGCCGCGCTGGCCGTGGCTGCGGTGCTCGGCACGGGACCGCTCATCGTGTTCGCGGCATGGCTTGCCGTTGGCGTCCGGCGGTTTCGGCCGGAGGCGCGATGGGGCGCGGTGTCCTTGCAACTCCGCTTGTGGATGGGCGCACTTGGCGCGTGGCTCGCCCTCAACGGGGTGGCCGCCGCCCGCGGGGCGCGGTTTGCCGAACCCGGGACGCTCGCACCCTATGGCGCGCTGCAGGTGAACGGCTTCGACGTCGCCTTGATCCTGGCTGGCTGCGCCCTCGCGGTCGGCGCAACGGGGACGGACGACGCGAGGACGCGTGCCGCGCGTCCTTGGTCGGGAGCGGTGTACGTAGCGGGGTTCGTGGTGCTTGCGTCCGGGCTGATCGTGGCCGACCGGCCGGGCGGCTTGTGGCTGGCGGCGCTGTGTGCCGCCGCGCTTTGGCCCGGTCGATCGGAATCGGCCTGGAACGGCCCCATTTTGCCGGCGCGTTCGTGGCTGCCGTTCGCGCTCGGCGCCGTATGCATCGTCGACCGCCTCATCCCTTGAGCGCGTTCGGACACGACGAACCTTCGACCCGTGCGGCAAGCCGCCCGTTGTCGCGGTCGCCGCGGCTCCGTATACTAGCGGGCATGCGACTAGCGGGCGTGGTGAACGAGCGCGCAGACGAGCATCGGCCGCTGACCCGGCCGGGTGGCCCGTCGGCCGCCCTGCGGCGTGCTTGCTTGCCCGGTCGCTTCCGAGAACGCACGTCGTGACCAGGCGAGGATCTTGAGCGAAACCCTCGGCGACATCTCGGCGCGCCTGTTGGCCATGCGCGCTGGCGACGGTCTCGACATTCTCTTGGTCGCCGCGCTCGTCTATGCGCTGTTGTACGTCGTCCGCGGCACGCGGGCCGTACGCCTGTTGCGCGGGACGCTCTTGCTGGCGCTGATCTACTTCGTGCTGCGCAATGCGGCGTCGCTCGAACTGAAGGCGTTCGAGACCGTCACCCGGGTCTTTCTCGAGGGCGTGATCGTCGCCGTGCCGGTCGTCTTCCAGCCCGAACTGCGCCGCGCGATCGACCGCCTCGGTGGGACGCGTCTCCTGACGGGAAGACACGCCGAGCTCGTCGGCGCGCCGATGGTCGTCCAGACGATCACCCAGGCGGCGCGCAGCCTGTCGGAGCGCGGACACGGAGCGTTGATCGTCCTCGAGCGCTCCGTCGGTCTCGACGAGCTCGTCGCGCACGGCCTGCAGTTGGACGCCAAGGTGTCCGTCGACTTGATCCTGCAGATCTTCCACCCCCATACGCCGCTGCACGACGGGGCGATCATCGTGCGCGGTGACCGGATCGCCGCGGCACGTGTCGTCATCCCGATCGGCGACCTCCCACCATCCGACGAGGCGCTCGGAACCCGCCACGTGGCGGCGATGGCGATCAGCGAACGTTCGGACGCGCTCGTCGTCGCGGTGTCGGAGGAGACTTCGACGATCTCACTGGCCAGCGACGGGCGCTTGACGAGGCATCTCGAAGAGAGCAGCCTGGCCAGCCTTCTGACCACCGGGCTCGTCGGACGTGGCGCGCCCTCCCGGTGGGTGGTTGCGCGGCGACGGATGCGCAAAGTGGTGCCGCGCGCGGTTCGACGGAGCTGGCGCCAACGCTCGTCCCCCGCCGCGGAGCGGCGCTAGCATGGTGCGCAGCTGGCTCGACAACATGGGATCGCTCATGTTGGCGCTGTTCCTGTCGCTCATGATTTGGCTGTTGATCAGTGATCGCGATCGCCCGATGCAGACCGACAGCGTGCCTCCGACTGGCGGCTTGGCGCTACAATTCGAACATGTCCCGGATGGCTACGTCGCGCTTTCACCGGATGACGGCAAGGTGCGGGTCGTCCTGCGGGGCTTCGAGGACGCGTTCGAAGCGCTCGATGCCACGGACTTCCGGCTCGTCGTCGATCTGGCCGGCCTGAAGGACGTTCAGGCGACGGTCGCCGTCGAGACGCCGGTGCGCCTGCCCGTCGCCTGGCACTGGGGCGAGGGTGTAGGTTGGGCTGACCGCAGGCGGCTCGGGCTGCGCGCGATCGGCACCGAGCCTTCGCACGTCATGGTGCGGCTCGACCCGATCGTGACGAGCACGCTGCGCGTCGACGTCGAGCTCACGCCTTCCAATGCGGGCGGGTTCGAGCTCGGCGAGAGCACGGCGACGCCGGCCAAGGTGCAGGTTACCGGCCCGCGCGCCGCGCTCACCCGCATCACGCGCGCCGTCGCGCTGGTCGACAGCGCGATGCTGGCTGGGGCAGCCGCCCCACGCATCTCGGATGTGCCGCTCGTGGCGATGGACGCGGCCGGGAGTCTGGTGGACGGCGTCGCTCTCTCGCCCGGCACCGTGGCCGTGACCGTCGATCCGGCGTCGTTCGGCTATCGGCTGCCGGTCGTCGTCGAGCCGCGCGGCAACGTGCCGCCGGGCTACGACTGGCGCGGCCTGACGTACGAACCCAAGGAGGTCCACGTCTTCGGCCCGGACGCGGGGATCCAACAACTCCTGACTTCAGGCAAGGTCAGTGCTCGCCCGATCGACCTCGGTCCGATCACCCGAACCGTGCGCATCCGCTCACCGCTGCAGCTGCCGCCCGGGATTCAGGCCGTCGGGTTGAAGGACGGCCTCATCACGGTGACGGTGCAAGTGGATGTCCTGCCCGGCTCGCAGCAGTTCACGGTTGCCGTCGAACCGGAAGGTGTTCCGCCCGGCCTTCGGTCGACGCTCAGCCCGCGCACGGTGCTCGTCGTGCTGCGAGGCGACCGGCCCGTGCTCGATCTGCTGGACACGGACGACATCCAAGCCGTCGTCAGCGCCCGTCGCCTGTCGGCAGGCGTCCACCGCGTTGCGGTCGACCTGCGCCTGCCGCCGGGGATCGAGCGCGTCAGCGTCTCGCCCGAGACGGTCGAGCTTCAGCTCGAGGCCGGCGACGGCCGCCCCGGCGGCTGAGCGAATGCGCGGACTGCTCCTCCAGCCCTACGACGCCGGCTCGCATCGCGCTTGGGCGGACGGATACTTGCGCCACTCCGAGGTCGACTGGCGCGCACTGCGCCTGCCGGGTCGATTCTGGAAGTGGCGGATGCATGGCGCCGCCGTCGTGTTCGCCGAGCGACTGGGCGCTGACCGTGACGCGCCGGATGTCGTCCTGACAACCGACATGTTGGACGTGGCCACGTGGCGCGGCCTGGCACCATGGCCGTCGCGGCCCCCGCTTGTGCTCTACATGCACGAGAACCAGCTCGCCTACCCCGCGGCCTCGATCGACGCCGATTGGACGCCGTCGCGGCAGCGGCGGGCGGCACGCCCGGACGTCCGATACGCTTGGTTGAACATCACTGCCGCGTTGGCTGCCGACACCGTGGCATGGAACTCCGCGCACAACCGCGACTCGTTCCTGGAAGCTGTGCCCGCATTCCTCCGCCAGTTCCCGGACGCCGTGCCCGATCACATTCCGCACACCATCGCCGCCAAGAGCACGGTGCTGCCGCTCGGCATCGACCTCTGGCCGACGGCACCCCGGACCGACGACGACGCGGTGCGTCGGCCGCGCCTGGTCTGGAACCACCGCTGGGAGCATGACAAGGACCCCGATGCGTTCGTGGCACTCTTGTCGCGCCTCGTCGCTCTCGACATCCCGTTCGATGTCGCCCTCCTCGGCGAGACGTTCGGCCGTGCCCACCCTGCGCGTCGCCTGGCCGTCAACGTCCTCGGCGACCGGCTGGCGCACGACGGGTTCGTCGTCGACGTCGGGGCCTACCGCGCCGAACTCGCGCGCAGCGATGTCGTCGTGTCCACCGCGCGCCACGAGTTCTTCGGGGCGAGCGTGTGCGAGGCGGTTTGGGCGGGGGCGTGGCCCGTCCTGCCGCACGGGCTCGGGTACGGCGAGTGGCTGCCCGCCGCCATGCGTTCGGCGGTCATCTACCACGACGCCGACGAGCTGCTGGCGCTGACGGTCCGTGCGCTGCAGGCCGCCGCAACGCCGGGCAACCGCGCGGCACGGCGGCGGCCGCACGGCGTGCTGCGCGCCGCGATCGCGCCGCTGGCGTGGCCGGTCATGGCGCCCCGCTACGACGCGCTGCTGGCCGACGCCGTTCGCAGGGCGCACGTGGTCAGCGGCGGCACGGCAGAAGCCCACCGTGCCAGGCCGGCGATGGGCCGTTGCCCGTGATCCGCCGCATCGGGAGCGCTCCCCGCCGTCAGATGGCGTTCCTTGCGCTCGTGCTGGCCGGCGCACATGCGCTTGGTCCCGGCACATCCCGGCCCGGTGCCGCACAGTCGTCCGTCGGCGAATGGACCGCACCCGTCTGGCCGCTCGCCGGCGGATGGCACAGCGATGCGGCCGTGGCGTTCGACATCGCCGGCGTGGTCCACGTGGCCTACACCGACGTCGACCTCGATTCCGACGTCACATTGAAGCACGACGGCTGGGACGGCAATGCGACGTCCATCGGCTATGCCGCCCACGAGGCGAGCGGCTGGACGCCGCCGGAACGCGTGCCGTGCGGCCGGTTCGTCGTCGCATGCAGCGATCCCGCGGTCGCCGTCGACGCGCTCGGCATCGTCCATCTCGTCTATGTCGCCGTGCTGTCCGACGGCGCGGAGATCCATCATCGACAGCGCGTTCCGGGCACGGCGCGCTGGTCGGCTGCCGAACGCATCAGCGGCGGCGCAACCGGTGTGCGCCGGCTCGATCCGGCCATCGTTGCGGATCACATCGGACACGTGCACGTGGTGTGGACGGACGGCACCGGCGGGGGCGATGTCCTCTATCGCCAGCGCCTGCCCGACGGCCGGTGGCGGGACGTGTCCGCCGTCCACGATCCAGCGATCGGCGCACAGTCGTCGCCCGCCCTCGCGCTTGCCCCAAACGGCACGGTCCACGCGGTGTGGCGGGATGATCGGGACGGCCGGCTCGCGGTCTGGACGAGCCAGCTGCCGGAGCGGAGCTTCGTCTGGTGGCCGGACGCGCCCCTCTCGCGCCCTGCCGACGGCGTGGCCGGGCCGCCGGCGATCGCCGCGACGGCGGACGGCGTCGTCCGTGCCCTCTGGGTGACGACGGACGCGGACGATGCGGCCCGGACGATGCTCGCCCGCCTCTCGCCGGCCGGACCGTACTGGGAACCGTCGCGTCGGGTGTACGAGGCCGAGCACGGCACCGTCCTCGACGTGACCGTCGCCGCGGCGCCGAACGCCGATCTTGTCCTGGCGTGGACCGAGTCCCGCGCCGCCGGCCGTTCCCGACTGTACGCCGGCCGTCTGGATACTGCGGGCCAACTCGTCGACGTGCGGCGCGTCGATGGTACCGTGCGCGACGGAATCGCACGCCTGCCGGTCCTCGCCTCCAACGGCACGTGGCAAGCGGCGCTGGCGTGGAACCAGCCGGCCACGCACGGGCGGGCGGCCATCGCCTTCAGCACCGGACGCCTGCCGGAACCGGACCGCGTGGTGCAGACGTTCGAGGGCTACCTCGAGCCGGAGTCCGCCGTGTTCGGCTGCCCACGTGACGGCTACCGGATCGTCGCGTGCGACGGCACGTCGCAGGTCATCGTGCTGTCCGACGCACCCGCGCTTGCCCGCGTCGCCGGCGCCTACATCGCCGTCGAGGGTGCGGTGATCGACGAACCGGGTTGCGTTCGGGTGGCGGCGGACACCTTCACGCTGCGGACACCGCCGTGCGCGCGGACGGCGGCATCGGTGTTCGGCAGCACGCTTCAGGACGGCCGTCCGCTGCCGGGCGCGCGGATCGTCGTTGGGCGGCAAGTTGCGCTCAGCGGTCGGTCCGGGCGGTTCTCACTGACCGGCGTCGCGCCGGCCACGGTGAACATCACCGCGACGGTGCCGTGTGCCCTCGCCCTGTCGGCCGGGACGTTCGATCTGCAGCCAAGACAGCGACTCGATCTCGGCACGGCGACCTTCCTCAGCGGCGACGTCGTGCCCGACTGCGTCATCGATGTGCGCGACCTCGCCCGCGCTGCCTGGGATGTCCGCCAGCCGCCCGACGAAGTGAATGCCTGCAGCGACGTGAACCGCGACGGTGCGGTGAGCGTCGTCGACCTCGAGCTCATCCGCCAGCGGATGGGTCTTCGCTGCCCGCAGCCTTGGTCGCCCACACCAATGCCGCCGGCGGCCGTGCCGCCCCTCATGGAGCAATCCGATGGCTTCTGACCGCGGCGAGCGTCAGCCCAGTGCCAACGACGGCCTGCCGCCCGGCCTGTCGATCGTCGTCCACACCGGCACGCTCGGCGACCTCGTGCTCACGTTTCCGATCCTGCGCGCGCTCGCGGATCACGGCCCGGTCTGGGCGGTCACCGGCTGGGCGGCCGCCCGCCTGGCTGCCCGCCGGGTAACCGGCGTCGTCGCCGTCGACGGGGACCAACCGCGCTGGGCGCGGCTCTTCGGCCCGCGGCCGCCGGCCGATCCCGAGCTGGCCGAGCGACTGGCGGCCGCGAAGCGCGTCGTCTCGTTCGTGGCCGGGCCGTCCGATGCGTGGGCGGTGAACGTGGCTGCGCTCGCGCCGAGCGCACGGTTCGCATTCGTGCCCCCGCGGCCACCTGACGACTGGCCGGGGCATGCGATGGAGTGGTTCGACGCGCGGCTCGTCAACGCCGGCTGGCCGGCAGGGATGACGCAAGCCCACGCCGCGACGCGCGCCGGCCGCCGGAGCGAGGACCTGCCCGGCGGCGCGAGAGACGGAGGCGCCGCCGGGCCGACCGACGGCCCGATCGTCCTCCATCCGGGCAGCGGCGCGCTTGCCAAGTGCTGGCCGGCGGACCGCTTCTGGTCGCTGGCGGAGGCGCTGCGCGGCGAGGGTCGTCACGTTCTCGTCGTGCTCGGCGAGGCTGAGCGGGCGCGCTGGCACGAGGCCGAGATCCGGCGGTGGCGTGCGGCGTACGACGTTCGATTGCCCGACTCGCTCGTCGAGCTTGAGGCGCTCCTCGGCGACGCCGGCGCCTACGTCGGCAACGACAGCGGTCCCACTCACCTCGCCGCGGCGATGGGGGTGCCCACCGTCGCGCTGTTCGGCCCGACGCCGCCGCACGTGTGGCGCCCGATCGGGCCGCGCATCACCGTGCTCGCCCCACCGTCCCCATCGGCGATGGGTTGGCTGGCCGTCGATCCGGTGGCCCAAGCGGTGGCGGCCGCTCTCGACTTGCCGAGAGGTGCGCCCCCAACGGCGGACGAACCGCAGCGGCAAGCGCCACGGTCCGCGTGAGCGCTTCCTGCGGTCACCGGCGGCCCCAGTAGCCCGACGCCGGGCACGGCACCGTGCGCACGAGATGGGCGTAGATCGGACGGAGCTGGTCCGGATCGGGCGCCGGGAAGAAGCGGGTGGCCACGCCGGCCATCGCCCGGAGCGTCGGGGCGTCCATGTCCGGCCCGATACCGACGACGAACAGGCCGAAGCCCATCCGCCGTGCCGACTGGGCGGCGCTGACGACCGTGGCGGACGAGACCGGGTTCGCCTTGCCGTCGGACAGGACGATCATCGCCTTCGTGGCGGTGTCGCGCCCGTGCGCGCTGAGTTCGGCGGCGGCCGCGAGGATCCCGGCGTCGACCCGCGAGTTGGCCGCCAACGAAACCCGTCGAAGGGCAGACACGAGCCGTCGGCGCTCACCCGTCAGCTCTTGCAGCGTGGCCGCCGTGCGGTTGAACGTGACGATGGCCGCCCGATCCCCGCCGCCCTGCAGCCGCAGGCCGTCGAGGAACGTCCAGACCGCGTCGAGCGCGGCATCGATCTTCTGCTGTCCGCCGGGCGTCAGGAGGGCCATGCTCGTCGAGGCGTCGATGACGAGGACGATGTCGCTGAAGACGTCCTTGGGCGGGCACGCCTCCGTCACGAGCAGCGGCAGGTAGATCGTCCTCGCCTGCAGCGGGTCGGATGTCGGGCGCGCGGTCGCGCTCGGGCGGCGCGTCGCGGTCGCGGCGCGCGGTGTCGCGGTGGCTTGCGACGCGGACGGTGTCGCCGACGGCGGGCCAACCGTCGCCGGCGGCGTTTCGGTCGGCGGAGTGGGAGGCGTCGGATCGACCGGCGCGCTCGGCGTGGACGACGGCGTCGGGTCGCCGGATGTCGTGGCCTCCACGGTCGGATCGATGGACGGCGTCGGCTCGGCCGTCCGCGGCGGTTCGGTCGACGCGGTGGCGGCCGACGTGGCGGTGGGCTCGTCCGTCGGGGGCGCCGGCGCCGTCGGCGGCTCGGCCGGCCCGTCCGGCAGCCAACCGGCGGGCGAGAGGCGCGCGATCGCAAGCCCGGCATCCCATTGCGCCGCCGCGACGATCTCGCTGCCGAAGGCGACGGCGTTGCGGACCTCCGGCCAGCCCGCGTTCCATGGGACGGAGGCGATCAGGCGCGGCTCGTCGACGTCGGCGACGTCGATCAACGACAACCCGCCCCCGACGGCGATCATTCGGCCGCCGCTGCCGGCCACCGCGACGGCCGCATGCGCCAGGCTCAGCCGGCCGTGCGCCTGCGGCGGCAGGCCATCGGCGTCGAGCGTGACGACGAGGCCCTCGGTGCTCACGACGACGGCGTCGGCGCCGGCCGCAAGGCCGAACAGGGAGCGCTCGAGCAGCGGCAGGTCCAGAACGGCGCTGCTGCGCACCGCGACGCGGCCGTCGGCAGCCACGTCCAGCACGAGCAGGGACGGCGTGCGGGCCGGGCGGCCGGTCAGAACGTAGAGCCGTGAGCCGAAGGTCGCCAGCGCCAGCGTGGCGCCGGGCAGGTCCAGCTGCATGACGTGGCGCGGCGCGCGCGGATCGGAGGCGTCCAGCAGCACGAGTTGGCGCGGCTCGAGGCCGACCGCCACGAAGCGACCGATCCGCACGACGGCGCTGGCGCGCGGCGCCGGCTCGCGCAGCGCGCCGATCGCGCGCGGCAGCGCCGGATCCGAGAGGTCGATGAGCTGGAGCATCGCCCCGGTCGAGGCATCGGCGGCGAACGCGACGTCGCCCGCCAGCACGACATCCACGAGCTCGGCCGCGCCGATCCAGGCCGCGATCTCGCGCGGCCCGCCGGCGGCCTCGACATCGACGACGCGCAGGCCGCTTCGACCGGCCGCAACGACGGCATAGCGCTCGCGGTGCAGCGCGACACCGTACGCGTGCCATGCCTCGTCCAAGCTCCCGAGCGGCTGCGCCCCGCCATCGATCGCCGCCGCCAGGATTTCGAGGCCGTGGAACGCGCGGCGCCCCCCGAGCAAGTCGGCATGGTTGGCGACGTACACGCGGCCAGGCGAGGCGCCGATGGCCGCGACGAGGCCGTCGACCGGCGTTGCGCCGAGAAAGCGCGGTGCGGTGGGCTGGGAGATGTCGACGGCGCTGACTTCGAGTCCGGACGCCACGTACACCCGTTCGCCGGCGACGGCCATCGGGCGGACGCCGGTGGACGACACCCCCGACGGCAGGAGCACGCCGCCGCGGGGCACCGGCGGTCCTTCGGTGCTCAGGTCGTACGCGCGCAGGACGCCTGACTCCTGTACGACATACAGCCAACTGCCCGTCACGCCGAGACCGCGCACCGCGCTCGGCACGAGCGCCTTCGTCAGCAGCGTCTGCGGGCCAGCAGGATCGGCGATGTCGACGACGTGCAGCATCGGGCTGCCGGCGTCGCTCGCGGGTTCGACGGCCACGTATGCGCGCTGTCCTTCCGCTGCGACGGGCCCGACGGGTTCGCCGAAGGCCACCGTCCCAACGACATCCGGCGGCTCCTCCGCGGCGACGCGCACGATGCGACATGCATGGCCGCCGCACGCGACGAGCCGATCGCCGGCGACGGCCAGCGTGCTCGCCACTCCCTCCAGGCGCGCCGTCTCGGACGGCGCCGTGGGTTCGGCGATGTCGATGAACACGAGCCCGCCGTCGCCGAGGGCCGCGACCGCGGTGCGGCCGACGATCGCGAGATCCACGACGGTGGAGCCAAGCAGCCCGGTGCGCCCGATCACGCGCGGACGGTTGTCGACCGTAAGGTCCACGACCCAGACGACCTCGGCGACGCCGAGCACCGCCAAGCGACCTTCGACGGCGATCGCCGTCGGCGCGCCGCCGACCTGTCCAAGGCGTTCCCACTGGGGGAGCGCGTCGACACCGTCTTCGGCGTGGACTGCAGGGGGACGGCACGGCGCGCCGTCGGGCGGTGGGCAGCGCGGATCCCGAAGCGCGGTCGCATACAGGAGGGCCGCGGCCACGGCGAGCGCGGCGCGCGTCAGCGCCGGGCGGGGGAACCTCGTCCATAGGACAGGCCAGGCGACAGCTGCACGCATCGCAAGCTCCGACGGGGCGTCTGGCAGGGGCTCCCGGCGTGCACTAACGGTGCGGTCCGGCCCGCGTTACGGTCGGATCGGGACGGTGCGAGGCGGCGGGGCGGAGCGGCGCGCTTACGGGCGCATGCGCCGCATCTGCCGCATCCGGAGCTGCTGACGGGGATCCTCCATGAGCACTTTGGCCGGCGGCCGTTCAAGGTGCAGCGCCCACCACTCCGGGGTGAACGCGTTCATCTTCATCTTCTTGTCTTGTTGGACGGCCGCGAGGTTCTCCTTGAGGTCGCCGTCGTCCGGCAACACCTTGAGCGCGCGCTGCAGGATCTCGACAGCCTTGCCGCGGTTCTGGCGTCGCGCCTCGCACCAGGCGTACGCCGCCCAGAGCATCGGTTCCTTCTTGTTGTACTTCACGGCTTCTTCGAACACGCGCGCCATGTCGTCGAACCGCCGCGCCTTGTAGTGCAGCGCCGCCAACATCGCCTTGGCGTGCCAGTTCTTGACGACGGACCGCTCCAGGTAGGGCTGCGCCTTGTCGAAGTCCATCTTCGTGGCGTAGGTGAGGACGCCGATCTGGCCGTCGACGATCGCGTCGAGGCCCGGCTGCCACTTGGCGAGCGAGCGCATCTCCTCGAGCAGCTTGAGCGCCACGTCGATCCGCTGCCCCTGGACCGCGGTCTCGATGGCCGGCATCCGCTGCTGGAGCGTGCGCCGCATCCAGAGCGCCATGCCGGCGAACCCGCCGACGGCACCGATGAGCCCAGCGATGAGTCCGACCCACCATCGACCGCTCAGCTGCCATGCGGCCAAGTAGGCGGCGACCGCGATGCCAAGCGAAACATAGATGCTGTACATGTCTTGCCTCAATGGGGGGCGGACGATCCGAGTGGACGATCTGGCCGGAGCGGACGGGGCCGACAGTCTAGCACAGCCCGACTGTGACCCGGCGCCGCCGGCACGGGCCCCGCCGTCCGAGGCGGGCTCCGTCTCAGCGCACCGGCCAAGCCGCGGCGCACAACGGCAACCACAGGCGCGTTCGTGCGGGCGCCGTCGGCGGGGTGGCCGTCGGTCCGGCCGGCGTCCCCGGCACCTCGGTCGTCGCCGCGCGCGTGTTCGCGGGCGTCGGCGCGCCCGCCGATGGCGTTGCGGGCGGGGTCGCCGTACCCCTTGTGGCCGTCGGACTGGGCGAAACGGCGCCCTCCCGCTCGATCTCGAGCACGTAGAGGTACGTCGCACTGCGCCCATCGATTCGGACGGTCCGGCCATCATGTTCGACCTGCCCTCCGACGGGCACGCCGTCCGGACGCAGGGCGCGGGCCGACCGGATCGTGCCCGAGCGCAGTCCGATGCGCGCCTGCACGGGTTCCATGAGCAGGGGCGGGCCTCCGACGGCCTCGAGCCGCCGCCGATTCACGCTGTAACGCGCGCCGGTCTGGCGATCCCGCGCCAGCGCCGTCACGAGCACCTTGCGGCTGGCCGACAGCGGCGCATCGTCAAGGCTCGTCAGGATGAGGCTGGCGAACGGCGTCTCGCCGAACGCGACCTCGAACGCGCCCGTCGTGAACGCCTTGTTCGCCGCGAACCCGACGACGGCCTGCGTCCGCGCGCCGTCCGCCACGACGACGCTTTCGGCGACGTGCCACGCCAGCTCGCCAGTGGCGCTGCGGATGACCTCGCGCACCGGGTCGACGAGGGCACGGACGTCGCCGAGCGTGCTCGGGGCCAGCCCGTCGCCGACCTTCACCGTCACGCGGCCCATCAGCTGGGCCCCCAACGGCAGCGCGAGCGGTCCACCGCCGCCGCCCCAGCCGCCGCTCGGCGCGCCTTGCGCGAGCGCGTCAATGCCGAGGAACGCGTCGTCAATCGCCAGGCGGCGGGCGGCGATCAGCGGTCCTTGCGTGAAGTCGCCCCGGTGCACCGCGCGGGCGAGGGCCGGGAACTGGCCGATGTAGCTCGGCGTCTCGGTGACGTAACTGTCCTCGTCCGGCCAGCCGCCGCCCAGGTCGGCGCGGCCGGCCGAGAAGTGCGTGCTGGCATCCCAGCCGCCGAGGCCGAAGCCGTAGAACGCCACGAGGGGCGCGATTTCGGCCTTCCACTCGTTCGGCGGTGACTGCGTCCACTCGCTGAGCATGAACGGCTTGCCCTCGACCTGCTCGTAGCCGCGCGCCAGGATGCCACCGTCGAGCGTCCCGAGGTGGGAGGCGGAGTTCACGTCGCCGACCCCGACCTGATGCCCGCCCGCGCCCCCGCCGAAGTAGGCGTGGCGGTCGATGACGTCCATCGCGTCGTCCGTCCAGAGGTTGGCGAGGTGGGCGGCCGGGCCGCCGGCCTGCCAAGCCGTCGAGATCGTCAGGCCGTCATAGCCGTGCGCACGCAGCGCGTCGCGGCGGTGTTCGAAGTAGCCGCGCTGCGTTTCGGCGAGGAAGCGGATGAAATCGCCCATCCGCTTCGACTCGGCACGGTTGCGGGAAGGGCCGTCCGCCTGCATCTCCCAGGCACCGTAGATGCCCAGCCGGGGGTTGTCCCGCGAGTCGCCGTCCCGGCTGCCGCGGCCGACCGGTCCCCAAGCGGCGCGCAGTGCGCCGTCGCTGGGGTAGTGCGCGCGAACCCATGCCTGCCACTGTCGCTGCAGCTCCGCGATGTGGCGCGGCCCGGCGCGGCCTGCCTCGAGGTCGTTCAGGGGCGCGTGCCAGAAGATGCTGTCCTCGTTGTGGACCTCGACGATCGCCAGGGCAGGGTCATCGACATAACGCAATCCGGTGTAGGGGTTCCGATGCTCCAGCAACGACGCCAGCCACGTCCATTCGGCTTCCTGAAGGGCAGGGATGTAGTTGACATAACCACTGGAGCTCTTGCCTACCGTGCCTGCCGGAAGGTTCCAGGCGTTCGCGTCGGGCAGCTCGGCGTACAGGTCGGCCGGATAGTCGTCATCGCTCGTGATCACATGGGGGTAGAAGGGCGACCAGCTGACGTAGATTCCGGCGTCCTTGAGGGCGGCGAACCACCGGTCCAGCCGATCGAGCCCCGCCGGGTCGAGGAGGCGCTGGCCGTCCGGACCGCGGCGCAGAACGCCGACGATGCTCTCGACGGGGTGGATCCGCACGAGATTCACACCGTGCTTGGCGTAGTAACGCGCTTGGCGCGCCATCTTCTCCGGCGTCGCCATCGGCAGCGCGTTGACGCCCCAGAAGCGCACCGGCGTGCCGTCGGCGAACGCGAGACCGTCGCCGACCGCACGCACGGGCCCGCGTGCTCCAGCGGGTCGTTCGACGAGCGCCGACGCGTCGGTCACGCTGTCTGCGGACACTGCGTCCTCGATCGGGACGAGCGGGAACCAATCGCCGGCGGCCGGCACCGGCGCCGGCCGTGCCGGGTCGGGCGGCCTCAGCCCGCCCGTCGGCGCCCACGCCTCGCCCTCCGGCACGAGGACGATCGCATCCAGCCCGCCGTGCACCTCGCGCCCATCCCGCCGGGAGGGGTGGCCGGCCAGGCCGACGGTCAGGCGGTGCGCGCCGGCGTTCATGTCGACGACGCCGGCGCGCACCCACGCCAGGAAGCGGATGTCGATGGCCGGCGCGACGAGGTTCAGGCGCTCGCGCGCTTCGGTCGCCAGATCGACGTCGACCGCCGGCCCGTCGTCCAATCGCCACCAGCTTCGAACCTGATAGACGCTCGCGCGCAGCCACAGCACGCGCCGTCCGGCAGCGGTCACCTCGAACCGGTAGGTCGCCGTGACCTCTCGGGCGTCGTTGTTCGCGTAGTGCGACAGCCAATCGCCGGGCGCACTGCCCGGCACGCCCGGCGACAGGAGGTCGGACCGCACGCCGTCGCAACAGTACCAGCCGTGCCGGTTGAACGTCGTGGCCTCTGCTGCCTCACCTTCGATCCAGATGCTCGCCGCAGCCGCCGATGCTTGGGCGCTCACCCGCGGATCACGCGGTGGGCGATCCCGTTCGCCGGCGGCACCGATCACGAGCGCGCCAATGCCCGCCGCCGTCCGCGCCACAAGACCCGGCCATCCTGGCTTCCACGTCATGACGCCCGTCCTCGTTGTCCTGCACCATCGCCTACGACGACGCGCGCTCCGCCGTCAGCATGTCCCGCAGCACCGTCTGGAGGATCCCGCCATTGCGCCAGTACCGAATGTCGACCGGGCTGTCCAGACGGGCGATCACCGTGAACCGCACGGTCCGCCCGTCCGAATCCACGGCCGTGACCTCGATCGGCTGTCCCGGCACGACATCGGCCGGCACGGGCACGTCGAACGTCTCGCGGCCGGTCAGGCCGAGCTCCGCCCAGCCCTCGCCGGCAGTGAACTGCAACGGCAGAATCCCCATCCCCACCAAGTTCGAGCGGTGGATCCGCTCATAGCTCTTGGCGATCACGGCCCGCACCCCCAACAAGAGCGTGCCCTTGGCGGCCCAGTCGCGGCTCGAGCCCGTGCCGTACTCGGCGCCCGCCAGGATGAGCAGCGGAACGCCGTCGGCCTGATAGCGCTGGCTGGCTTCGAAGATGGACAGCGTGTCCCCGGTGGGCTGGTGCGTCGTGAAGCCGCCCTCCGTGCCCGGCGCCATGTGGTTGCGCAGCCGAATGTTGGCGAACGTGCCGCGGACCATCACCTCGTGGTTGCCGCGCCGGCTGCCGTAGCTGTTGAAGTCGCGCGGTTCGATGTCCCAGTCCATCAGGTAAGCGCCGGCCGGCGTGCTCGGCGGGATGCTCCCGGCAGGCGAGATGTGGTCCGTCGTGATCGAGTCGCCAAGTGCGGCCAGTGCACGTGCGCCGCGGATCGGCTGGACGGGCGGGGGCTCGATCGACAGGCCCTGGAAGAAGCTCGGCTCGCGAATATAGGTGGAGCGTTCGTCCCAGGCGTAGCGCGCGCCGCTGCCCACCGGCACGGCGTTCCATTGCGGGTTGCCGTCGTAGATGTGGCCGTACTCCTCGGCGAACATCGCCGGAGTCAGGCTGCGGCGCACGGCGGCGGCGATCTCGGCCTGCGTCGGCCAGAGGTCGGACAGGTACACCGGCGCGCCGCCCGGGTCGAAGCCGATCGGCTCGCTGGCGAAATCGATGTCCATCGTCCCGGCGATGGCGTACGCCACGACGAGCGGCGGGCTGGCGAGGTAGTTGGCGCGGGTCAGCGGGTGGACGCGGCCCTCGAAGTTCCGGTTGCCGCTCAGCACGGCCACCGCCACGAGATCGTTCTCGCGGATCGCCGCCTCGACCGGCGCGGGCAATGGCCCGCTGTTGCCGATGCACGAAGTGCAGCCGTAGCCGACGGTGTGGAAGCCGAGCGCTTCGAGGTAGGGAGTCAGGCCGGAGGCGTCGAGGTAGCGGGTCACCACTTTCGAGCCGGGCGCCATGCTCGTCTTCACCCATGGCCGCCGCGTGAGACCCCGCTCGACGGCCTTGCGTGCCACGAGGCCGGCGCCGACCATGACGGACGGGTTCGACGTGTTCGTGCACGACGTGATCGCGGCGATGACGACGGAACCGTGGGTCAACGTGCACGCCGCGTCTGCGAGCGCGACACCGGCCCGCGAACCGGCGAACAGGTCGAGCCGTTCCGTCGCCCGCACCGGTTCGCGCACCGCGCCGCCCTCGTCCAGCCACCGCGCCACCGGCTCGCCGACCGTGGCCGCGGACGGCGGCGGCTTGCCGTACGTCGTGTCCATCGCACGCCAGAACGACCGCTTGGCATTCGCCAGGCTCACCCGGTCCTGCGGCCGCTTCGGTCCGGCAAGGCTCGGCTCGACGGTGCCCATGTCCAATCGCAGCGTCGCGCTGAACTTCGGTGGCGGCATGCCGTCCTCGCGAAACAGGCCCTGCGCCTTGGCGTAGCGCTCCACGAGGTCGACGGACGCGGCCCGGTTCGTGCGGCGGAGGAAGTCCAGGCACTCGGCGTCGACCGGGAAGAACCCGCACGTCGCGCCGTACTCGGGCGCCATGTTCGCAAGCGTCGCCCGGTCCGGCAACGAGAGCCGCGAGAGGCCGTCGCCGAAGTACTCCACGAACTTGCCCACGACGCCGTGTCCGCGGAGCATCTCCGTGACGCGCAGCACGAGGTCGGTCGCCGTCGCGCCCTCCGGCAGCGCACCCTGCAGCTCGAAGCCGACGACCTCCGGCAGCACCATGTACAGTGGCTGTCCGAGCATGACGGCCTCGGCTTCGATCCCGCCGACGCCCCAGCCGAGCACGCCGAGGCCATTGATCATCGTTGTGTGCGAGTCCGTGCCGACGAGCGTGTCCGGGTAGGCCATCGCCGCGCCGTCCACCACCGATCGTGCCACGACGGTCGCCAGGAACTCGAGGTTCACCTGGTGGACGATCCCGCTGGCCGGCGGCACGACCTTGAAGTGCTCGAACGCCTGCTGTCCCCAGCGCAGAAACGCGTAGCGTTCCTTGTTCCGCTCGAACTCGAGGTCGGCGTTGATCAAGAGCGAGGCAAGCGAGCCGAACGCGTCGACCTGGACGGAGTGGTCGATGACGAGGTCGACGTTCACCCGTGGGTTGATCTGCTGCGGATCCCCGCCCAGCCGCGCCACGGCATCCCGCATCGCCGCAAGGTCGACGACGGCCGGCACGCCCGTGAAGTCCTGCAGGATCACGCGGGCCGGCACGAACGGAACCTCGTCCGGCGCCTGGGCGTCGTACCGCCAGGCAGCGATCGATGCGACATGCGCCTCGGTGACGGCGAAGTCGTCAAGGTTGCGCAGGGCGGCCTCGAGCATGACCCGGATGGACAAGGGCAGCAGCGACGGATCGGGCAGGCCCCGATCGACGAGCGCCGCCAAGCGGTGGTAGCCAACCGGGCCGTCGGCCGTCTGAAGGACATCACGGGTGCCGAAGGCATCTCGGGTGGGCATAGCGGTCTCTCCTGACGATCTCGCGCGTGGTCATGCCCGCCGGCGGATCACGCGACGGGCGAGCGCCAGCGATTCTAGCATGCCGCCAATTGCGCTTGTTGCTTGGCCGATCGCCACCCCTTCGGATACGATCGTGCCCATGCCTGAAGCACCCCCATGCCCGAAGCACCCCCATGCCTGATGCGCCGCGGACGGACGTTCGTCCACCCGACGATGCCCCATCGAACGACGCCGCGATGGTCGATGCCCTGACCGCTGCCGCCGAGCGCGCGCTCGCCGGCGTGCTCGAGGCATGGCGCGCCCGCTACGGCCACGTCGTCGCCGACGTCCGCGTCGCCCGGCAGGGGGACGGTACGCCGGTGCTCGAGGGCACGGTCCTCGTGCCGGCGCAGCGCGACGCGCTCGTGCGCAGCGTGGGCGGGCAGTTGGCCGCGGCCGGACTCGACCCGGCTCGGCTGCCGAGCGCGGTCGTCGCCCTTACCGAACGAGCAGAAAGCGAAGGCTGGTTGCGCGGCGTATCGACCCGACCGGTCCCGGTGCGCGCCACGGCGACGGGCGATCTGTCGTCCGAGCTCCTCCCGAGCGATCCGCCGGCCCGCCGGTTGACGCAGGTCGGTGATCACACGGTGGTCGAGCTGGCCGACCGGACCGTCGGCTGGGTTGCGACGGCGGACGTCACCGTGCTTGCCCCGCAGCACGCGCCCGCGTCCGTGACGGCATGGCGAGCGGGCTGGGCCGGCGCGGCGCAGGCCGCATCGCCGGGCGCGTGGGCGGAGGCGGTCCGGCCCTGGCTCGGCGTGCCGTACGTCCTCGGCGGCCGGTCGATGAGCGGCATCGACTGTTCGGCGTTCGTTCAGCACGTCGTCAAGGCGGCGACCGGTCTCGGTCTGCCGCGCCACTCGAGCGACCAGGCCCGCTTCGGCTTCCGGGTGGCGTTGGACGATGTCGCGGCGGGCGACGTCGTTCACGTGACCCATCTCGAGCGCGGAACGAGTCACATCGTGCTCGTGCTGGGGCCAACGGGGGCCGCCGCCACCGTGGCCCATGCCTGTCTCGACCACGGCGTCGTGACCGTCGAGACGCTGGCCGCCGTCCTGACGCGCTATGCGTTCCGTGCGGCACGCCGGTTCCCGCCGGGCTACCGAGGCGGAGCATGAGCGGCCCGGTCGAGCGGACGCGCCCCGCCGTCGATTGGCTCGAGGTCGAGGCGTGGCGGAACAAGCGTGTGCACGTCGTCGGCGTCGCCGGCACGGAAGGCGCGGCGATCGCCCGTTTCCTGGCCACGGCCGGTGTCGGACGGCTGACGCTGCACGACTTGGCCGGCGAGGATGCGATCGAGGCCGAGTTCAAGCGCCAGCACGTCGGCCTTGCGGCGCCTGAGCGCGCTGCGGCGTGGCTGGCCCTCCGGTCGATCGACGCCCGGTGGCACCTCGGGGATCACTACCTGCTGGATGTTGCCGACGCGGAGGTCGTGTTCGCGCCGCAGGCGTGGTACCTGTACGCGCGCAACCTCACGGCGCTCGGCGCGCTTCGCACCAGCGGCGTGCCGTTCTACGGCCTGATGGACCTCTACTTCGGGCTGTCGAGGGCGCGCATCATCGCCGTGACGGGCAGCAACGGCAAGTCGACGACGAGCCGGCTGATCGAGCACATCCTTCGCCGGCAGCCCGGGCGGGTGTTCTATGCCGGCAACGAGCGGCGCAGCGTCCAGGTCCTCGATGCGCTCGCGGACATGAACGACGCGGATCGCTTGGTGCTCGAGGTCAGCAACCGCCACCTGATCGACCTCGACCCCCATCCCTGGATCGGCGTCGTCACGAACGTCCTCCCCAACCACCTCGACGAGCATGGCAACGACCTCGCGTCGTATGCCCGCACGAAGCGCAAACTCGTCGCCGGTATCGACCGCCGCGGCTGGGCGGTGCTCAACGCCGACAACGAACTCACGTGCGCGATGGCGGACGGGCTCGAAGCACCTGTCGTCTGGTACAGCCGCCGCGGGCCGGTGGACATGGGCGTATGGAGCGCGGACGGGCTGATCCACGTGCGCCGGACGTCCGGTGGACCCGCTGAACGCGTGGCCACGCTCGCCTCGTTCACCCTCCCAGGGGACCACAACGTCGAGAATGCGCTGGCCGCATCTGCCGCGGCGCTGTGGGCCGGGGCCACCCCGGACGCCGTCGACACTGCGCTCAAGACGTTCCGCGGCCTGCGGCACCGCACGCAGCTCGTGTGGAGCGCGGGCGGCGTGCGCTATTACGACGACCTGAACGCTACGACGCCACAGGCCACGATCGCCGCGCTCGAGGCGTTGACGCGCGGCACCGACGCAGCGTCGCCGGACCAGCCGTCGGTCGTGCTCCTGATCGGCGGTGACGACAAGGGCCTCGACGTGCGACCGCTCGTCGCGTCGATCCGACGCCACGTCCGGCGCTTGATCGTTCTGCCGGGACCCGGCGGCGAGCGGATCGCGGCCGAAGTCGAACGGGCCGGCGAGACCGGCACCGGGTCGACGGTCCACGGCCCGGTCGTCGACCGCTTCGACCGGCTCCCGGACGCCGTCGCTGCCGCGGCCGCAGGCGCCGTGGCCGGGAACACCGTGCTGCTTTCGCCGGCCTGCCCGTACTTCTTCCGCCGGCACTACGTCGACGGCGGCGCCGAAGTGGGCTTTCGTCAGCTGCTCAGGGCCGTTCGTGCGGCCGATCCGCCGTTCGACGCGTCGGACAAGGTCGGACCATCATAGCGACGTTCACCGAACGAAAGCGACGCGGCTATCATGCCGGTCGATCGCACCCGCCCAGCCTGGAGCCGCCCTCCCATGGATGAAGTCGCAGCCTGCCCTGCTTGTGGAATCGACGTGCCGACGCCGAAAGACGTCGTCGTCGGCGAGGTCCTCGTCTGCGCACATTGCGGGGCCGAGATCGAGGTGATCAGCCTTGCACCGATCCTCCTCGAGTTCTTCGAAGAGGAAGAGAAGTAGGCTCGCCGCCGGTAGCGCAGCGCTGCGTGAACGCGATGACGGTGCGATCCGAGGCGCCGGCTGCCGGCATCTGGCGCTATGCCGATGCCTTCGAGCCGCCGATCGAACGGCCGTATCGCGTCTCGCTCGGCGAGGGCAACACCCCGTTCGAGCGTGCGCCGCGGCTGGCCTCCGCGCTCGGTCTGGCGCACCTCTGGCTCAAGCGCGAGGACCGGAACCCGACGGGTTCGCACAAGGACCGCGGCATGGCATTCCAGGTGTCGGCCGCCATCGCATCCGCCGCCGACGGCGGGCGTGCGCTCCGCTGCGTGGCGCTCTCGTCATCGGGCAACGCCGCCATCGCAGCGGCGGCGTACGGGCGCGCGGCGGGCGTCGGCGTCGTCGCCTTCGTTGCGCCCGGCACGGACGCGGGCAAGGTGGGCGCCGTTCGCGCGAACGGCGCGGCGGTCGTCGTGAGTCCGAACGCCCTCACGCTGTGCGAGGCGTGGTGCGCCGCGCACCGAATCCCCAACCTCAGGCCGTCGACCGACCCGGCGGCGGTGGAGGGCTTTCTGACCCTCGGCTGGGAGATCCTGTCCGACTTGCGTGATCAGGCCGGGGTGCCGGCATTCGTGCCTGAGGCACTCTTCACGTTCGTATCAAGCGCCGCGTCGTTCGTCGGCATCGGTCGTGCCTTTGCCCGGCGCGACGTCGCCGCATTCCCGCGCACGGCGCCGACACCGGCCCTGCATGCCGTGCAGGGGATCGGCGGGTCGGTGGCTGCCCCGTTTGAAGCGCGGCCCGCCGAGCCCGCGTTCCGACCAGGCCGCGTTGGCGCACTCGGCGCGCGGAAGACGCGACGGCTGGGTGAGGCGCAGCGCCTCATCCGCGCCACGCACGGCGGCGGCTGGTGGATCACGGACGCCGAAGCCGATGCGGCGGACGAGCTTCTTCGCGCGCACGGCGTCCACGCTGCGCTCGAGGCGGCAGCCGCACTCGCCGCTGCGCGCCGGGCGGCGGCCGAGTCGGGCATCCGAACGGCGATCGTCGTCGTCACCGGTGCCCAGCGAGCCGGCGGGGCGGCGACCATGGCATCGTCGGATCCTTCGACCGACGATGCGATTTCGCCGTCCTCGGAAGCGCGGACGATCGAGGACGTCGACCGGATCGTCCGGCGCACGCTCGGCCCGTTGCCGTTGTCCGGCGGCGGCCGATGAGCGTTGCCGAGCGCGTGCGGACGGCCGCGGACGTCGAAGGCTGGGCGGCGCGGGCCGCGCGCTCCGTCACGTTCGCCGGTCCCGACCCGCATTACGGGATCGGCCTCGACCGCGTCCTGCCCGACTTCGGCATCCTGTGCTTCGACGAAACGCCTGCGGCCGCGCTGCTGCGGGACGAGGCCGTCGACGTCCTCGCGCTCGGCGCGTCGTCGCACGTCGAAGACCACGGCCGTGGCGACGCCGCCGCCGACGAACCCACCGGTGCGGCGCGGGGAGACCCGCGCGGCACGCCGGCGCTCATGCGGTCGCCCCGCGCGCTGACGTGGCTGCGCGAACGCAGCGTCCGCGCCGGCGGTGACTTGCCGCTCCTCGTCTTCAAGCCGTCCCACCAACTGGAACAGACCGCGCACGCCGAAGGATGGCGACTGCTCTGTTCGTCGGCTGCGCTGGCACGACGGTGGGAGAACAAGGTCGCCTTTCGAGGGCTCGCCGCCTCGCTCGGCCTGGTTCAGCCGCCCGGCCGCATCGTCGCGCGTGCCGCGATGAACTACGACGTCCTCGCCGCCGACCTCGGCCCGACGCTCGTCGTTCAGGCGCCGTACGGCTATGCCGGGATGCAGAGCTACGTCGTCTCCTCGTCGTCCGAGATCGACCACGCGCTGGCGAGCGCCCGGAGTCCTGAGTGGCGCGTCACGGGCCTCGTCGCCGGCACGCCGTTGTCGATCAACGCGTGCGTGACCGCGCGAGGGGTCGCCGTCGGTGCGCCGTTCCTGCAGCTGACCGGCCTCGAGCGCATCACCCCCTATCGCCTCGGCTCGTGCGGACAGGATTGGGCGATCATGGCGCACATGGACGTCGCCACGCCGGCGCTCAGCGCTGCGGCGCGGGCCATCGGCCGCGCGCTCGCCGCCGATGGGTTTCGCGGCGTGTTCGGGGTGGACTTCGTGCAGGGCGACGACGGGCGGGTCTACGTGATCGAGGTGAACCCACGCCTGATCGCCTCGATCGCGCTTTGCACGCAGCTCGAGCTGGCGGACGGTCGACTGCCGCTCCTGGCGCGTCATGTCATCGCCCACCTCGATCCGGACGCCGACCAGGCGCCGATGGATGCCAACGAGGCCCCGCTGTGCGGCGGACAGGTCGTCATGCACAACATCGACCACGCGCCGTTTGCCGTGGCCGACGACGTACGAACCGGTGCGTGGCCCGTCCGTGGGCACGGCACGACTGCCGCCGGCGTCGGTCCGGCGCGGCCGGCGGTGCGGACGGATGGGCTCTCGCCCGACGAAGTCCTCGTGCTCATGCCGGCGCCGGGACGTTCGATCGAGCACGGAGCGGCGCATGCACGGCTCCTGCGGCGCGGGCACGGCGTGGCGGAGCGGGACGGCCGATTGTCGGATGACATCGGTGAGCTTGTGCGCACCGTCTGCGGAGCGGTCGGCGCAACCCCGCCGGCAACGACCGCCGCGGTTTCGGGCGACGCAGCGCGATGAACGACGTGTCGGTGATCGATCGGGCGCCGCTCCACCCCGTTGAGCCTGCGTCCGCGGCGCAAGCCGGCGCCGTCGTCGTCCTGCCGACGTACAACGAAGTGGACAACATCACGCCGCTCGTCGAGTCCATCCTGGCCCAGGGGGGCATCCGCGCCGTCGTCGTCGTCGACGACGGATCGCCGGACGGTACCGGCCGGGCGGCCGACGCCCTGGCGGCGCGGTACGGCCAACGGGTCGTCGTGCTGCACCGCGGCCGCAAGCTCGGCCTCGGAACGGCGTACGGCGCCGGCTTCCGCGAAGCGCTCCAAATGGGCGCCGCGCTCGTCTGCACGATGGACGCCGACTTCTCGCACGACCCGGCCGTCCTCCCGCTGTTGCTGGCCGCAGCCGTCGAAGCGGATCTGGTCATCGGCAGCCGCTACACCGCCGGCGGCTCGATCGACGGCGACTGGGGCTGGCACCGCCGCTTCCTGAGCGCCGGCGCCAACGCGCTCTCCCGCCGCGTGATCGGCCTCTCGGCAGACGACTGCACCTCGGGCTTTCGATGTTACCGCGCCAGCCTGCTCGGCGAGGTCGACCTGGAAGGCATCCGGTCCAGCGGGTACAGCTACCTCATCGAGATGCTCTTTCGATGCCAGCGCGCCGGCGCTCGCGTGGCCGAGGTCCCGATCCGGTTCACCGACCGCCGCCACGGGGCGTCCAAGATCTCGCGGGCCGAGATCGGCCGCGCCGCCGAGACCGTGGTGCGCCTCGCGTGGCGGCGCTGGTACGCGCGGCGCCGGCTCCGGCTGCCGGGGCGACCGCCGCGCGGACAATCGCCCGGATGAAGGCGCCGCGGTCGGCCGCGATCGCGGGCGCGGCGCACATGCTGCCCGCAGGCGTGGCCCTGGCCGCCGTCGGCGCGCAAGCGGCATACCGCCCGCTCCAAGCCGGCGTTGCCGTGCTCATCGGCCTCGCGTTCGCGGCGGCATCGGCATCGGCCACGCCGTCCGGCTCCGATGCCGTACCGCAGCGTGCGCCGATCCGCGATCGGCGCGATCGCCGCGGTCGCCCGCGCGGCCGGTTGGCCGGCACGCTCGTCGTCCTGGCCGTCGGCGCAGCGTACTTCGCCACGCTTTCGCCGACGACGAACGCCACGGACAGCATCGAGTTCCAGCTCGTGGCGGCGACGCTCCGCATTGCGCACGCACCGGGCTATGCACTCTACACGCTGCTCGGCCACGTGTTCACGCGGCTGCCTGTCGCGGACGTGGCGTGGCGGATGAACTTGCTGTCCGCGTCGTGCGGCACGGTCGCCGCCGCGCTCGCATTCACGCTCGCACGCCGCCTGGCGAACGACCCGCTCGCCGGCGTCGTGGCCGCGCTGGCGATGGCCTTCACGCCGCAGTTGTGGTCGCAGGCCGTGATCACCGAGGTCTACACGCTGAACGTCGTCCTCGTGCTCGGTGTGCTGGCGTGCTTGGCGCACCTGCGCCGCCGGCCCACCCGAAGCCCGAACGCTCGGCTGAGCGTGGCGGCAGTGCCGGTCGGCAGCGGTCGCACGGATGCCGCGTGGCGCCTGTCCGCGCTGACCCTGGCCGGCCTCGGCTTCACGCATCATCTGACGACCGTCTTCCTCTACCCGGTCGTCGCATGGCTCGTCCTGTGCCGCGATCCGAAGCTCCTCACTCGCCCGGGCGATGTCGCGCGCTCGGCACTCGCCTTCATCGTCGGCCTTGCGCCGCTCCTCTACTTCCCGTGGCGTTGGCAGGCAGTGAACGGCACGGCGTTGGATGTGCCCACGTTGTTCGGCTACGTCACCGGCCGCAACTACCCCGGGCTGTTCGATCTGAGCCGTCTGCCCGCCGAACCCGCGCGCTGGGGACTGCTGCGGCACGCAATCGTCACTGCGTTCGGACCGCTGACGCTGGTGCTTGCCGCCGTGGGCATCGCCGCCCTGGCCGCACGGCGGCGCTTCGACTGGGCGGTTGCCCTTGCCGCAGTCATCTGCGCCTATGCTGCGTTCTACCTGGGTTACTTCGCGTGGGACGGCTGGGTGGTGCTCCTGCCGGCGCTGGCCGCACTGGCGATCGCGTCCGGCATCGGCGCCGCCGCCGCGGCGATGTCGCTCGGGCCGACGGCGCGCCGGTCGCCCTTCCGGCGCGCCGCCGTCGCCGCGGTGTGCTCGGGTGCTGTGGCCGTGTCGCTCGCCCACGCATGGCCGCGCGTGGACGCGTCGCGCGGCTGGTCCGGTCAGGCCGCTGCCGACGCGGCGCTGGCGGAACCGATCCCGCAAGGCGCGCGCCTCGTCGTCCACCCCTCCGTCGGCGCCGGATTCCTGTATGCGCATCACCTGATGGGCGTCCGACCGGATCTCGACGTCGTATACGCCGACTGGCCGGCCGGCCGGCGCGCGCGCGCCGACCCACTGTCGGAGGATCGACCGGTCGTCGCGTACGGGATCGCCCGCGACGTGCTGCCGTCGATCGGCGTACGGTCCGTGCCGATCGGCCCGTCGTACGCGCTCGTCCCGTCATCGGATGCCGGCGTGCCGGCCGGCATGGCCGCTCCGCAGCAGGCGCTCGCCTCCGCTGACGATGTGGTTCACGTGGTCGGTTGGCGCGTGATGCCATCCCCCGCACGCGCCGGCGCCCGGGCCGCATTGCCCGGCGACGACTTGATCGTCCAGCTGGCTCTGCGCGGCAGCGGCGAACATGGCGCCGGCGGCAACGTCCGTATCCGCCTCGTCGCGGATGCGACGGGTCAGCCGGCCGCGGCCGGCCGGTCGATGCTCTCGCCGGACGGGAATGCTCGCGTCGAGACCGCGGAAGTCCGACTCGGCCTCGCGCGCGAGGTTGCGCCGGGCGCGTACAGGCTGGAGGGTGCCCTTGACGAAAGTGGGGCGAACGCCCGCGTCGCCGGGGTCGGCACCGGGGCCGCAGGCGCCGGACCGGATCGCGAAGCCGCGGCAGGCGCAGTGCTCGAGGATGCCGCGTGGCGCAAGCTCGGCGCTGTGACGGTCGCGCCGATCACGCGCCGCGACCTGGCGGAGGACCCGGCCTTCGGCGACATCATGCCCGTTCGGCGCGCGTGGCCCGACGGCACAATCCTCGTCGGCATCGAAGCGCCGGCGACGGTCGGCGTCGGCGCTTCGATGGGTGTGCGCGCCTACTGGGCCCACCCTTCGACGGCACGCGCCAGGGGCGGCACGGTGCGCCTGACGGCATCGCGGTCCGGCGCTGACTCGGGCACGGCGGCCGCCCTGCCGAGCGGCGCGTGGCCGGGCGGATCGGAAGCCGTTCGGGTGACGCGGCATTCGCTGACCGTCCCGCCGGACGAGGCGTGCGCCGGGGTGGCGACGATTCGGGGCATGCGCTGCGCACTCGGCTCAACGGCGTTCGCGGCTCGCCTCGTCCGGCAGTTGGATCCGACCGCCGCCGCGGCGCCGTTCGGGCGACCATGGCGGCTGCCGCGCGTTGCAGTGCGGCGTGAGACGCCCGGCCTTGACGGACCGCTGGGCTTCGACGGCGGCGTCACGCTTGCCGCCTTCCAGCCGCGCCGACGGACCATCCGTCCGGGCGATTGGCTGGCGGTGGACACGCAGTGGACGGCCGAACGCGCGCCGTCCCACCGGGACAAGGCGTTTGTGCAGCTCCTGGACTCTGGACAGGCACTCCGCGCCGGCTCCGACCGCGAGATTCTGTACGGCGCCGAGCCGATGGACGAGTGGCGGTCGGGCGAGATCCACGCCGACACGTTCTTCGTGCGCGTGCCGCCGGACATGCCGGCCGGACCCGCGCTGCTGCAACTCGGGCTGTACGACCGCGACTCACGGGTGCGCCGGGCGGTCCTCGGCGCGGACGGCTCGAAGGGCGACGATCGGGTTCTGACCGGGCTGTACGTCATCGATGGGCCCCGCGCTTCGACGTCCGCGGCCGACTTCACCACGGCCGACATCGCGTTTGACGGCGGTCCGCGCCTCACCGGCATCGATGCGCCGTCCGTCGAACGGCTCCGGCCGGGCGACGCCGCCACGGTCACGCTCCGCTGGCACGTCGAGGATCCGATCGCCCGCGATTGGACGGCCTTCCTTCACGTGCTGCGCGATCCGTCCGTCGCCGAGCCCGCCGCCCAGGCGGATGGCATGCCGCTCGGCCCGCACTTCCCGACTCACCTGTGGCCGCGGGGTGCGACGCTCGAGAGCACGCATGTGCTGACGTGGCCCGATGACCCGCCGGATGGGACAGCCGTCCCCCACTGGACGCTGGCGTTCGGCCTGTACGATGCGACGACCCTCGAACGCGCCGCCCTCCGCGGTCACGCCGCCGGCGGCGACGTCGATGCGGAGGGTCGCCGCGTCCGTCTCCCGCTCGGCACGTCCACGCTGGACGCCGAATCGGCCACGACGTCGCCGTAAGTCCGCGCCACCTCCCGCGCCAGCGCGCGAAACGACAGGCGCGCGTCGAAGTCCGCCCGACCAGCCAGGCTCAGACGCTCGAGTTCGGCGCGGTTCCCGGCCAACGCGATCGCGGCGTCGGCCATCGCCCGCGCGTCGCCGACCGGGACCAGGCGGCCGACGCGGCCGTCGTTCGTGAGCGCGCGTAGGGCGGGGATGTCGGTGACAACCGGCACGACGCCCGTCGCCAGCGCCTCGAGCACGCTCAAGCTCGACCATTCCCGGCGGCTGGCCTGCAGCAGGAGGTCGGCGTCCGCCAGAACAGCCGCCAAATCCCGCGGTTTCGTGTAGTCATAGAAGACTACACGCCCAGCCAGAACAGGCACGGAACGAACAAGGGCAGGGAACCGACGGCCGAATGCATCCGAACCGCTGAACACATGCAGGCGCGCCGAGGGCACAGCTTCAGCGAGCAGGGCGAATGCGGTCAGCGCGGTCAGCGGATCCTTGACGGGGTGGAGCCGACCGACGAGGACGCACGCCGGGTTGCCGGACAGCGTTCGATCCGCACGTCGAGGTCGCGGCAGGCGCGGGATGCACGTCGAGGTCTCGATCACGACCCCGACTTGATCCGGTCGCAAGCCTGCGGTGAGCCAGGGCTGCGCTTGCGCCGCGTGCGTGAAGAGCACGCGAGACATCCGGCGAAGCGAGCCGCGCTGCAGGAAGCGGGTCAACGAGTCGACGGCCGGCACGCCGCCGTGGAAGTGCGCGACGAGGGGTATGCCGCGGTACGCAGCGGCGCGCGCGAGGAGCCACACGTTCACGTCCATGTTCAGACCAAACACGTGGACGATGTCCGGCCGGCTCAGGAGTACGCGACGCACGAGCCCGAACGCCGGCTCGTAATAGGGTGCCGTGAACCGCGGCGAGAGCCGCCACAGCAGGCGTGCGGCTGCCCGTCGCACCCACCCGGTGGCCACGAAGCGGTGCTCGACACCCGACCAGCGCGCCTCCGCGTTCCGATCGGAGAGGTGGAACGCCCGCACGTCGAACCCGAGGCGCGCAAGCTCGGCCGCCAGCTCCGGCACGGTCGGGAATCGGGCGAGCCGCACCGCCGGATCGCCGTCGACCCGCGGATCGTAGTACGGCATGACCAGGGCCACCCGCAGCCGGCGCCGAGTCACCGCCTGGTCGGACCGCTCGGCGCTGGCGCATCCAGGTCGTCCATCGCCGGCGGCCGGCACTGTCGCCAGTGTTGGACGATCTCGCCAAGGGCGGCGATCCGGGCCGCAGGATCGCCGCCCCGCACCTCGTACGCACCGCCGCCGCACAGTCGCCCGACGACCTCGTCCCAACGGGACTCCGGTTGGGCGTGCTCGCCGACGATCCGCTCCGCGGCGCACCGTGTCCGCGCCTCGGCCGGGGCCACCGCATGCCACACCGCCCCTGCCTGCCCGGACGGCCTGGGGACGGGCTCCAGCAGGACCAGCGGACCGATCGGCGCCGCCGCGGACGGAGGCGGTGTGACGAGGGGAGTGGCGGTCTTGTCGCGGTACCGACCGGCCGTCGAGTCCGTCCATGATCGAGCTGCGGGCGGTGCTGCGCCCCCGCCGGCCAATCGAAGGGCCGCGTCATCGTCGAAATGGATGCGGCGCGCCACCGGCCAGATCGCCCATCGCGGCGGATCGATCCAGACCACCTCCTCGGCCAGCACCGGCCATCCTGCCGCATCCGCAGCCAACGCAACGGACGACTTGCCCGCCCCCGCCGCACCGCGCACGACGACGGCCACTCCGTCGATGACGACGGCCGCCCCGTGAAGCGCCAGCCGTCCGCGGTGCGTGGCAAGCCGCCACAGGGGCGATTCGATCAACAGCGCGCGGACGCGATCCGCTTCGGCCCCGGCGCGGACCCACACGGCGGCCATGCCCGCGTGCAGGTCGGCCGTCACACAGCTGCCGGCGCCATCGAAGGCCACGAACAAGCCATCGTGCTCGCGGAAGATCGGCCGCGTGGCCGCGGCCGCGTGGTCGTGCCAGTCGACCGGCCAGCCATCCCCGCCCGGCGGAGGGCCCTCGATGAGGCTGAGACGCAGGTCGGGCGGACCTTCGTCGGGCAGCGCCCCCGGCTCCGGCGGGCCAAAGGCATCCACCGCCAGCTCGAGCAGCGACTGGGCGTTCGCCTGAACCTCGATCGCGAACCCGAGGCGGTTGAGTCGGACACGCAGCGCCGGCGCGGGGCGTGACCACAGCGGGTCGGGCGCGCCGTCCTGCCAATGGGGGGCCGGTCCGGTCACGGGCTGATCCTTCACGGTTCGTCTTGTTCGACCGCGCAGGGCCGCCCGCTCGCCGCCGCCAGGAGGTCGATCCAGCGGGCAGCGCAGTGATCCCGGTCGTACGTGGCGGACACCGCCGCGCGTCCCATCGCCCGCCGAGCCAGGGGCGCCGTTGCGCCGTCCAAGGCCCGCTGGATCGCGCGCACGAGGCCGTCCTCGTCGCCGACGTCGGCCAACGTGCGCCCGCCTTCCGGCAGCGACTCGGCCACGCCGACCCGCGTGGTGGCGATCGGTAGGCCCAGCATCGCCGCTTCGATCAGCGCCATGCCTTGCGCCTCGTGGCGGCTGGTGTGGACGAAGGCGTGCGCTTGGGCAAACGGGATGTGCCGCACACCGGGCGGAACGCGGCCCCAGTACCGAATCCGATCGGCGACGCCGAGGTGCCGGCCGATGATGCGCGTCTCGGCCAGCGTTTCGCCCGCGCCGACGATATCCAGCGTCACCGGCTGCTGCGCGGCGACGCGGGCGAAGGCGTGGATCAAGAGGCGATGGTCCTTGATCGGCCGAAGGTCCGCCACGGAGAGCAGCCGCGGTACGGGTGTGCCGCGCGCGGCGAAACGCTCGGGCAGGACGCGTGGCTCGATCGAGCCCCAGGTCCGCGGTTCGATACCGAGCGGCGCCAGCCGGACCCGGCGCGCCCGGCCCGCCGGTACGCTCGACCGGGCACGCTGCGCCATCGCGTCGCAGCCCGTCGTGACGACGGCAGCCCGCCGCAGCGCGACCCTCACCTGAGCGCGCTCGACCCAGCGGCAGCGCGACCCATAGCCCAGGGCGGGGTGGCAGACGAGCTCGCCCCCGGCGACGTGCACCTGGAGCGGCCGCCCGATGCGTAAGGCGATGAGGGCCGCGACGAAGCCGGGCTCGCCCGCCTGCAGCGCGAGAACGGCGTCGAACGGCCGCCGACTGTGGTCTGTCACGACGGCTCGCACAGCCGAACGCCACATCGCCGGGCTGCGGCGCAGGCGCACCATGCCATGGCCGAGCGGCACGACGCGCGCGCCGTCCAACGTGTACGGTGGGCCGGCCGCCGGCAAGCGCAGCGGGAACACGACGACGTCGGCGCGAACGCCCAACGCATGGACCATGTCGCGCCACACCGGCACGAACGGGTCGTCGTCCGAAGCGTGAAAGGCGGCCGTCACGATCGCGAGCCGCATTCGTGGTCGCCTGGCGGCGTGGGCCACGGCACGTGCCCGACGGCCGGCGAGCGTCAGGGGGTGACCGGCGCCTGAGCCGGCGCGCTTGCCTGGAACTCGGCGGGCGGCGCGGCGGGTGGTCCGATGAGCGTCAGCGCACCGGTCGGAACATAGCGGCTGTGGTAGGTATCCACCCGATCCGGTTGACCGGGCACGCGTACGATCCGCCGGACGGAAACCGACGCCCCGTTGCGGGCAAGTTCCTTGCTCTCGCTCGCGCCCGGCGGCAGCGAAGGATCGACCTCGACGCGCGGCGCAGGCGGCGGGGTGATGTTCGTCGTGAACGGTCCCTCCATCTCGACTTCACGCGCCGGCTTCGTGCCGTACAGTCGGAACGTAAGCGTCATCGCGCGCGGGTTGGGTTCCGCTTCGATGAGCAGCGCGGCACCGGTGTCGTTCCTGAACTTGAGATCGACGGTGGGGCTGTAGACCGTCGCGTCAAGGCCGGGACCGGAGTGCTGCTCGTAGTAGCCGACGCGGTAGCCGTGCGCCCAACGCTCGACGATCGGCAGTCCGGCCCAGAAGGCGGCTCGAAAGAGCGTCGTGGAGACCTGGCACACGCCGCCGCCGATGCCGTCGGCGGTGGCGCCATCGAGGATGATCAACGTCTTCTGATAGCCCTCGGCGGCGGAGACATCGCCCAGGAACTCATTGAACGAGAAGACGGCGTCCTTCGGGATGACGAGCCCGTCGTAGCGCAGGGCGGCAATCCGAACGTTCGTGACCCGGCCCGGCGCCGACCCGACATAATAGCTGGTGTTTTCGGCGACGAGCTCGCGAATCCCAAGCTCGTCAGCGGAGACCGTGTTCGTGATCGGTGGCGGCGTACGGTCCACCGCGACGGCCACGACGCGCTCGGCACCGGCGCCGAGCGCCAACACGCGCTCGGCAGTGCGCTCGACGTTCACGACGAGGGCGTCCTCGGCCGGCCTGACGACGGCCAAGTGCCCCGTCTCCGGATCGAAGTCGAACCGCGGCGCTTGCGCCGTCCTGGAGACGGCCGCCGTGACCGGTGCGAGCAGCGCCGACCACTCCGCCGGCGCCATCGCCAACCGCACGCGTTCGGCGTCCGTCACGACGGTCATCGCTCCGACGAGCTGGGCGGGTTCGAGCGTCCACCGCAGGTCGCCGTGGGACAGCTCGACCGTACCGGCTGCCAGCACGCGCGCCCGTTCCAGCGCCGGGCCAACGTCCGTCACGCCGGGCTCGAGCACGTTCACCGGCAGTTGGACGTCGCTCAGCGGCCACGTGCCCACTTCCGCAAGACCCTGCAGCGTCGTCGCGGCCGACACGACGTCCAGCGCCCGCCCGGGGAGCGCCTCGGTGGCCGTCACGCCGTTCGTCTCGAGCACGAGTCGCGCATCCTGGGCCGGCGCGTCGATGTCGGCCGCGAACGCGTGCAGCGCCGTGTTCAGACGATCCCGGTCCACGCGAACGAGCGGCACAACGGTCCGGCCGCCGAAGCGTGTACGCACGAGGTCGGCCAGCTGCGCCGGCCGCGAGCCAGCGCGCCCGACCGCGAACGCGGCGTCGAGCGTCGCTTCGATGTCGAGTCCGATCGCCTCCGAACCGATCGTCGTCCGGAAGTCATCCGCTCGGACGCTCGCCTCGACCGCGGCATCGAGACCTGCCGCCTGCAAGCGCTGCGCTGCGGCATCGCGATCGAGCCCGCCGACGTGGACCGCCGCCACGCGCACGCCCGGCAGCACGTGCTCTGCCCACCGCCAGCGATAGGCGCTTGGGACGAGCACGAGGGCGAGGACACCGGCAAGCACGAGGACGGGCCAGGCGCCGCGCCGGGTGATGCGGTGGGCCGAGGGCGTAGGGTGATCTTGCGGGGCGTGGTCGAGTTCGAGGGTCATGAACGTGCCTCGGCGTGGATCTTGGCGAGCGGGCCGTGTGCGACTGGGAACACGAAGTCGAAATGCGTTGCGTCATCAGAACGACGGCGCCCTTACCGAACGCCGTCCAGTACCCTGTCACGGCAGAGTCTACGGATGTTCACCTCTGTCGGACATCCGAAGCGTGTCCAGCGACAGAGTACTAGTCTACGGGCCGCACCGCCGCGCCGCAAGCGCAATCAGGCCCCGTTCACCGCCGCGCCGCCGCCGCGCAACCGTCGATCCGCGCCGCTCGGCCCGTCGGCGGCCGCCAGCAGCTCGCCCGTCCGGACGAGCCGCCGCATCGCTGAAAGGTCCACGTGCAGCGACCGATCGAAGCCGGGCGCTCCGATGTCACGCGCCACGCGCTCGATCACGCGTCCGACGGGCCCGCCCGGCGAGCCCGAGCCTTCGGCAAGCCGCAGCCGGAGCGCCTGCGCCGCCGTCAGGAGCTCGATCGCGACAACGTCCGCCGCGTGGTCCAGGATCATCCGAGCATGCAGCGCTGCGTTCAGGCTCATCGCGACGTGGTCTTCCTGGCCGGCCGAGGAAGGAATGGAATCGACGCTGTCGGGATGGGCGAGCGTCTTGCACGCCGAAACGTGGGCGGCCGCCACGTACTGCGGGATCATGAGGCCGCTGCTGAGGCCCTCCGGACCGCTGTCGGGCGGCACGAGGAAGAACGGCAGCGAGTAGGCGCGGCGCCCCGGATCGTCGAACCGATAGTCCGTCAGCTTGTACGTTCGCCGTTCCGACTGACTGGCGACGTCCGTGACGACGATCTTCAACAGGTCGAGGCCGTAGCCGAGCGGCGCGCCGTGGAAGTTCCCGCCGCTGACGGCCTTCGTCGGGCGCTGCAAGTCGGTGAAGATCAGCGGGTTGTCCACCGCGGCGTTCAACTCGCGCTGGACGGTGGCGCCGATGAAGTCGAGCGCGTCGCGGGCCGCGCCGATGACCTGCGGACCGCACCGGATCGAATACGGATCCTGCGGCGGCACGCGCTCGGGGTCGTGGTCCTCGTCGCCGGGGTCGAGGAGCGTCGAACCGTGCGTCAGCTCCAGGACCCGCGCGGCCGTCGCCACCTGGCCCGGTGAGCCGCGCGCTGCCTGCAGCGGCGCGAGGAATGCGTCGCGAAAGCCGCGGGCCGCCTCGAGCGTCATCGCCAGCGCCAGCTCGGCGTGCTCGAGCACACGCTGCGCGTCGTGCACCGCCAGCGCGGCCAGTGCGGCCGTCAAGGTGGCCCCGTTCGTCAGCGCCAGACCTTCCTTGGCGCGCAGCCGGATCTGGCCGCCGAACGGCGCCATTGCCACGGCGGCGGGTACCTGGCGCCAGACAAGCGGCCGGCCGTCGCGCGGGTCGGGCAGGATGCGGACGTCTTCGGGCAGCCACGTCAGCGTCTGTCCCGGCGCCTCGTCCGCCAACACCCACGCCGGCATGTCGAAACCGTCGACCGGCAAAGGAGTTGTGCCCGTTGGGGGCTCAGGCGGGGCGCTGATCGCCAAGGCGAGGTAGGCCAGCGGCGCCAGATCGCCGCTGGCGCCGAGCGAGCCCATCGCGTGGACCGTCGGCAGGACGCGGCCGTTCAGCAGGGCGATCAGGCGGTTGACGACAGCGACGCGGATGCCGCTGCGGCCGCGTGCGAGCTGACTGGCGCGCACGAGCGCCGCCGCGCGCACCTCGTCCTCGTCCAGCAGCCGGCCGCCGCCGACGGCGTGGCTGACGAGGAGGTTGCGCTGCAGCACGTCGGCTTCATACGCGCTGCGCAGCGTCTGGCGTCCCGCCAGCGCGCCGAAGCCGGTGTTGATGCCGTACACCGTCGGCGTCGCCGGATCCTCGATGCGCTCGACGAGCGAAGCGACCCACGCCGCCGACGCCTCCATGGCCGCCTCGAGCGCGCGCTGGGTCGCCGGCTCCTCGCGGAGCGGGGCCACGGCGCGGAGCCCCCGCGCGACGTGGACGACGTCGCGGATCGTGAGCTGCCTTGGATGGCCATCGGCCGCGGCCAGGTCGAGGGGATCGTGCATGCGCGGCGCCACGGCCTTCGTGTACCCCCACGGGGATTCGAACCCCGGTTACCACCTTGAAAGGGTGGTGTCCTAGTCCCCTAGACGATGGGGGCGCAGGGCGGACGATTCTAGCAGGCGGACCCGTCAGGGGCCAAGCATGCCGTTTCGGAACATGCAGCGTTCGGGTCCGGCCACGTCAAAGCACGTGTAGTTCGTCCATGCCGAGGGGTGTCCGCACGTACTCTCCCGCGGCATCCTGCTGCAGCCGATAGAGCTTGTCCGGACTCGTCACCCGCTGGGTGTAGAGTATGCCGTCGAGATGGTCGATCTCGTGCTGGAAGACACGCGCCTCGTAGTCCGCAACTTCCAGTTCAATCTGTCGGCCGGAGCGGTCGAGGCCGCGAATGCGGATCGCGACGTAGCGCGGGACATCGCCGTACAGACCGGGGATCGAGAGGCACGCCTCCTGGTCCTCTTCGATCTCGGGCGAGAACCACAGGATCTCGGGATCCGCCAAGGCGTGCAGGCGCATCGCCGACTCCGGGTCCTCCGGGTCCGTCGGCACCTCGACGACGATCACGCGCAGCTCGACGCCGATCTGCGGCGCCGCGAGGCCGACGCCGGGCGCGTCGCGCATCGTGTCGATCATGTCGTCCATCAGTGCGCGCGTCGACTTGTCGATGCGGCGGACGCGGTTGGCGGGGCGCCGCAGGACGGGGTTGTTGTCGGCGAGCGTGACGATCGGGCGAATGGCCATCGGGAACTCCGGGATGAAGCGGTTCGGCATGATGGTAGGCGAGTCGCAGCGGCAGGGTCAACGCCGTGGCCGGGTTCGGCGCCGTGGCGGAGTTAACGCTGTGCTAGTCTTGCGCGATTGCGCGTGCGCGCGACAATGCACGGTCCACGGAGGCACCATGGGCGCGATCGCGTCATCGAACCACTTGCCCCCCGACGCAGAGGGGCGCCATTCGGCTGCGTCACACCCCGGCCCGGCCGCGAGCACGGATCCGCGCTGCGCCGCGGTGCTGCACGCGCCGCCCCGAATCGCGATGCTCAGCGTCCACACGTGCCCGCTCGCAGCGCCGGGCGGCAAGCAGACCGGCGGGATGAACGTCTACGTGCGCGAGCTCATGCGCCAGCTCGGGCGCCGCGGTTTCCTTGTGGACGCGTTCACCCGCTCCGAGAGCGCCTTGATCCCGCACGTGCCGGACACCGACCTCGGCCCGAACGTCCGTGTGATCCACATCGTGTCCGGTCCGGAGACGCCCGTCACGCGCGACGAGATCTGGGCCAACGTGCCGTCGTTCATCGAGGGCGTGTGCCGCTTCGTCGCCGCCGAGGGCGTGCGCTACGACCTCTACCACAGCCATTACTGGATGAGCGGGCACGTCGCCGCCGAGTTGCGCCGCTGCCACCCGGCGCCGATCGTCCACATGTTCCACACGCTCGGGGCGATGAAGGACCTCGCCGCCGGGGGAGGGGCGTCGACCGAGAACATCGATCGGATCCCCACCGAGCGCGCGATCATGGGCTACGCCGACGCGCTCGTGGCGGCGACATCAATCGACATGGAGCACATGGTCGAGCTCTACGGCGCCGACCCGTCGAAGATCGAGATCATCCCACCCGGCGTCGACCTCGACGTCTTTCGGCCGATGCCGCGCGAGCAGGCGCTGGCGCACCTGCAGCGCGACCCGTGCGAGCGGATGATCCTGTTCGTCGGTCGGATGGACCCGATCAAGGGCCTCGACACGCTGATCCGGGCGATGGGCATCGTCGTCGCGCGCGACCCGTCGCTGCGCGAGAACGCCTGCCTGTGCGTCGTCGGCGGCGACACGAGCGAGGACCTGCGCCGCGCGGACGCCGAGCTCGGCCGCCTGAACGACCTCGCCGAGTCGCTCGGCCTGGGCCACCTCGTGCGCTTCATCGGCGCGCTCGGCCAGGACGCGCTGCGGTACTACTACAACGCAGCCGAAGTCGTCGTCGTGCCGTCGCGCTACGAGAGCTTCGGGATGGTCGCGCTCGAGGCCATGGCGTGCGGCACGCCGGTCATCGCCTCCGACGTCGGCGGCCTGTCGACGCTGATCCGGGACGGACGCACGGGCTTCCTCGTGCCGGACGGCGACCCCGAGGCGCTCGCCGCCAAGCTCCAGCCGCTCCTCGCACTGCCCGAGATCCATGACACGCTGGGCGAGCACGGCATTGCCACGGCCGAGGCGTACGGCTGGCCGGCGATCGCCGAGCGGGTCGAAGCGTTGTACGGGCAGGTGTGGCGGGATTGGCACGTGCGGGTGCTCGGCGAGGTCACGGTCGCCGGCGGCGGGGTCGGCTGAGCGCAACCGGGCGATCTTGCCGCCGAGCCCAGCCCTGTTCAGCGCATGGCGGAGGAGGAGGGATTCGAACCCCCGTGCCCTTGCGGGCCATCCGCTTTCAAGGCGGCGCCGATTGGCCTCTCCGGCACTCCTCCCGACATGCGTCGGCGACAGTATAGCGTCGGCGCCCGCGACGCCGTTGCGACCTACGCCTCCCGCACCGCGCGGAACCCCGGCACCTTCAGCACCATCCCTGCCCGCAGCACCGGCGGCCAGCCCATCCCGTTGGCATCCGCCAGGCGCCGCGCGTTGCGGGCAACGTCCGCGTCCCCGTACGCGCGGCGGGCGACGGCGAACATCCCTTCCCCTTGGAGGACCTTGATCGCCGGGAAGACGGCGGGTTCCACGGGTGTCGGCGTCGGGCCGGGATCGACCGGTCCCGGGCCGGGCGCACCGCGGACGGGCACGGCGGCGTTCGTCGTCACTTCGGCCAGATCGGCCATGGCGTTGCGCAACGGGACATTGGGCCAAATGACGTTCGTCGGATGGCTCTCATCCGAGTTCCAGATGAACCATGTCACACCGAGCACCTTGCCGTCGGCGGCGCAAGCGTCGAGCAGGCCGCGCATCGCCGTGATCGTCTTCGTTGCGCGGGCCGGGTCGTTGTGCGCGAAAGTCCCGCTCTCGCTGATCAAGATTGGCTTGGTCGGGAACTGCGCGCGCACGCCTCCCGGATCCGGCGGCCGACCCGGCTGGACGGTGTCCCGCCAGCCTTTGGGTCGGAAGTCGCGCAGCATGTGCCAGAACGCGTCGCTGCCGCCGGGCAGCGTCTTGTCGCCCTGTGCGCCCCACTCCATGTGCCCGTACGGGTGCGTCGCCATGATCTCGACGCGCTGGACGGCGTCTTTGATGGCCGGGACCATGTACTCGCTGTCCGGGACGTCGGGCTGCGCGTCGTGGCCGAAGGCCAGCGCGCCGAAGCACGAGAGGGCTTTGCGGCCCGGGATCAGCCGATCGACTTCGTTCCAGAAATCGATCTGCCACTTGCCCATCTTGTCGTACTCGGCGGTTGTCGTCGCCAGGTAGGGCTCGAGATTCTGTTCGTTGCACGCCGAGACACAGACCATGGGATCCTCCCACAGGTTCGCGCTCTGCGCGCCGTTCCGCCAGCTCGAGAGCATCCGGACACTGTGCTCGGCCCACACCTTGGGATCGATCGCCCGCCAGTTCGGGTGGAACATCCGAACGTGGATCAGCCGCTCGGGCGCCGCCGGGATGCCCTGGGGCGGCCAGCCCCAGCGCAGCTTGTTGTACCAGTACGCGTTCTCGGCATCGCCCCACTGCTGGGCCACGGCGTCGTGCTCGAACATCATGTGGTGCAGGATCGTCACCGCGCCGCGCACCTTGGCGGCCTTGAGCATGAGCTCGATGTCCCAGTGGCGATGGTTCGAAATGTGCATCCCGTTGACGGCGCGCATAGGCTTCAAGGCTCCTGGCGGGGGTCAGGGGGAGAAGTCGAGGTCGGACCGATTGGTTCGTTCTGCCGGCCGCACGCGCGAGCGCGCGCAAGCAGGGACGATCATACACCAGGGGCGGCACGTGGACATCCGCGCGTTTCAGACGGCCATCGAGGAGACGTACGGCGCCCGGGATCGGGCCCGCGGCGAGGCAGCCGCGTTCCTGTGGTTCGTCGAGGAGGTCGGCGAGATGGCGGAGGCGATCCGAAGAGGCACGGCGGACGAGCGGCAGGGCGAATTCGGCGACGTGCTGGCGTGGCTGGTCACGCTCGCCAATCTGCACGGCGTCGACATGGCCGCCGCCGCCGCCCGTTTTTCTGCCGGCTGCCCGAAGTGCCGCGGCCGCCCGTGTGCGTGCTGATCGCCTCGCCGTCGGATCCCTTCGCCGGCGAGGCGTGCTGCGCCTCGTGACACCTCTCGCCATCCCCGCGCCATACCCCTCGCCGGCGGCGTGGCCCCTCGCCGGCGACGTAAGTAGAATGGTCGTTCGCACGGCAGCCCAACCCCCCGATGCCTCACCCATTTGGACGATGACCGATGAAGAGCGCCGAGATCCGTCAACGCTATCTGGACTACTTTGCCGCGCGCGGCCACGCCGTCGTGCCGTCCGGCTCGCTCGTGCCGGACGACCCGACGCTGTTGTTCGCGAACTCAGGCATGGTCCAGTTCAAGGACACCTTTCTCGGGCTCGAGACGCGGCCGTACGCGAACGCCACGACGAGCCAGAAGTGCATGCGCGTGAGCGGCAAGCACAACGACCTCGAGAACGTCGGCCCGAGCGCACGGCACCACACCTTCTTCGAGATGCTCGGCAACTTCAGCTTCGGCGACTACTTCAAGAAGGAAGCGATCGGCTACGCCTGGGACTTCGTCACGCGCGAACTCGGCATCGACCCCTCGCGCCTCGTCGCCACGGTCCACCGCGACGACGACGAGTCGTTCGCGCTCTGGCGCGACGTCGTCGGCCTGCCCGAGGCCCGGATCGCCAAGCTCGGCGACAAGGACAACTTCTGGATGATGGCCGACGTCGGACCGTGCGGCTACAACTCCGAGCTGAACTACGACTTCGGGCCGACGTACTCCACCCGCGGCAACACCGCGCCGGACAGTCCGTTCGACCCCGATGACGGCCGCTGGGTCGAGATCTGGAATCTCGTGTTCATGCAGTTCGACCAGCACAAAGACGGCACGCGCGTGCCGCTCCCCCGAACGGGCGTGGACACCGGGATGGGCCTCGAGCGCACGAGCGCCGTCCTGCAGGGCGTGTACGCGAACTACGACACGGACCTCTTCCGCCCGATCATGGACGTCGTCCAGGCGCGTCTGGGCCACGACGACGCGGCGCGCGCGGCCAACCACGTGGGTTACCGCGTCCTGGCCGACCACGGCCGAGCAATGACCTTCCTCATCGCCGACGGCGTCGTGCCCGGCAACGACGGCCGGGCGTACGTGCTGCGCCTCGTCATGCGCCGGGCGATGCGTTTCGGCCGTCAGCTCGGCTTCGACGGCCCGTTCCTCGGCCACGTCGTCGACGCCGTGATCGCGACGATGCGCGATGCCTACCCGCAGCTCGTCGATCGCGCCGACTGGATCCGCGAGGTCGTCGCCGAGGAGGAGGCGCGATTCGCCCGAACGCTCGAGAGCGGCCTCGGGCTGCTCGACGAGCTCATCGGGCGGGTCAAGGCAGCGGGCGGCAGCGCGATCGGCGGCGCGGACGTCTTCAAGCTGTACGACACGTTCGGCTTCCCGCCCGATCTGACGCGGGTGGTGGCCGAGGAGCACGGCCTCGGCATCGACCAGGCGGGCTTCGACGCGGCGATGGCCGACCAGCGCACGCGCGGGCGCGTCGGCGGCAAGTTCGGTGCCGGCGACCGGGCCGAGCGCTACCGCCGCCTGGCGCTGGGCGAGACGATGTTCCTGGGCTACGAGACGACCGCGGCGGAAGGGCGGATCGAGGCGATCCTCGTCGACGGCGAAAGCGTTGACGTTGCCCGCGCCGGCGACGATGTCGAGATCGTCCTCGATGCGACGCCGTTCTACGCGGAGAGCGGCGGCCAGGTGGGCGACGAGGGCCGGATCGACGCGCCGCGCGGGCGGATGATCGTCACGGACGCCGTGAAGCCGGTCCGGGGCACGTTGGCCCATATCGGCCGCGTGACGGAGGGCGAGGTGCGCGTCGGCGAGGCCGTCGTGTCCGTCGTGGACATGCTGCGCCGTGACGACATCCGCCGCAACCACACCGCCACCCATCTCCTCCACAACGCGCTCCAGGCGACGCTCGGCGAGCACGCCCAGCAGCGCGGCTCGCTCGTCGCGCCCGACCGGCTGCGCTTCGACTTCGCGCATCTGAAGGCGCTCTCCGAGGACGAGCTTGCGACGATCGAGACAGCCGTCAACGCGGCGATCCGCGCGGACACGGCCGTCAGCGCACATGAGATGCCGCTCGACCACGCCCGCGAGCTCGGCGCGACGATGCTCTTCGGCGAGAAGTACGGCGATATCGTGCGCGTCGTCGACATCGACGGCGTGAGCAAAGAGCTGTGCGGTGGGACGCACGTGAACCGCACGGGTGAGATCGGCCTGTTTCTGCTCATGAGCGAGCAATCCGTCGGCAGCGGCCTGCGCCGGATCGAGGCCCTGACGGGCCGCGAGGCCGAGCGGACGGCGCGCCTGAACCGTGCGCGGCTGGGCCTCCTTGCCGAACGCGTCGGGGCCCAGACGCCCGACGGCCTCGAGTCACGGGTCGACGAGCTCCTCGGCCGCGCCCGTGAGCTTGCCCGCGAGCTTGCGAGCGCCCGGGCGGAGCTCGCCGCCGCAGGCGCCACCGACTTGGCCGCCTCCGCCGTCGACGTCGACGGCGTGCACGTTCTCGCCTCGCGCGCCCAGGCCGACACGATCGAGGCGCTGCGCACGCAGATCGAGGCGCTGCGCGCCGCCGTTCCCACCGGCGTCCTCGTCCTCGGCGCCGTGATCGACGGCAACCCGCGCGTGATCGCCAGCGTCAGCGACGACCTCGTGGCCGGTGGTTTGAACGCCGGCAAGCTCGTCAAGGCGCTGGCCGAGCGTCTGGGCGGCGGCGGCGGCGGGCGGGCGAACATGGCGGAGGCCGGCGGGCGGGACGCGGCTGGGCTGGATGGCGCGCTGGCGGATGTGGCGGCGCTCGTGCGGGGGCAGCGTGGGGCGTGACGGGGCCGTTCGGGAGATCGGCCGGACGCTGGCCGTCGACTACGGCTCGCGCCGCGTCGGCCTCGCGGTCTGCGACGCGCTCGGGATCACGACCCGGCCGCTGGGGGCGATCGACCGGCGCCGGACGCCCGACGTCGTTGCGGCGATCGTCGCCGTGGCGCACGACGAGGCGGCGCATCGCATCCTTGTCGGCATCCCGCGCCTCGCCAGCGGCGACGAAGGCGTCGTCGCCGTGCCGGCACGGAGTCTGGCGGCGGCGCTCGGCGCGGCGCTCGGGCCGGAGATCGAGGTGATCACGACGGACGAAGGGAACACGAGCCAGGAGGCCGCGTCGCGGCTTGCCGCCGGGCGCGGCGGCCGCGGGCCGAGGCGCGGCGAGAGCGGGCGTCCGGCGGACAAGGGGGCGATCGACGCGGCGGCGGCGGCGGTGATGCTGGAGTCGTGGTTGCGCGGCCAAATGGAGTGCGGACCCAGCCCGGATGACACGGCGGATCGGGGGGAGACCGTCCAAATCGTTGAACGCGCTCAGCATGCGGAATCTCAACATGCGGAATATGGAGCCGACGATGGTCGATGACCCGCTGCCGATCTCGGGCATCGAGCGCGCCGATGACGGGAACCCGTCGCCCGAAGCCACCCGGCGGGGATGCGGCTGGCGCGCCTGGGCGCTGCTCGCCGCGGTCGTTGTCCTGGGCGGCGGCGCCGCAACGGCGTCCCTGGCCGTGCGCGCCGGCCGCGGCGGGGCGCTCATGCGCGGACCGGTCGGCCAGGCGATGCTCCGACTGTCCGCCGACGACCTGGCCGCGCCCGGAAGCGATCCGACGGTGCTCACGTTCACGGTCGTGGCGGGCGAACCGGTGCAGGACATCGCGTCGCGCATGGCGGCCATTGGGCTCGTGCGCGATGCGGACGCGTTCGTGTTGCTGGCGAAGGTCACCGGTGGGGATCGCCTGATCCAGGCCGGCGACCACGCGTTGGCGACGAACATGACGGCGGCCGACGTGCTCGAGGCCCTCGCGACGGCGCAGGGCACGGACGTGAGCGTGACGTTGCCCGAGGGCCTCCGCGCCGAAGAGGTCGCGGACATACTCTCGGCCACCGGCCTCGTCGATCGCGCCGCGTTCCTGGCGCTCGCCGCCGACCCCGCGACGGCCGTGCCGGGCGCAGTGGACGTACCCGGGATCGTGGCCGCACGCACCGGTCCGTCCCTGGAAGGCTACCTCTACCCCGACACCTACCGCTTCGACCCCGCCGCGGGCGCCGAGGCGGTGCTGGTCAAGCTTCTGGCCACGTTTGCCGAGCGCGTTCCCGCCGATCTCGACGCCCGCGCGAAGGCAGTCGGGCTGGCCGGTGGCCACGCGGCCGTGATCCTGGCCTCGATCGTCCAGCGTGAGGGCGTGAAGGCGGACGAGTTGCCCCGCATTGCCCGCGTCTACATCAACCGCCTGGCCGAGGCGCCGTACATCCTGAACGCCGACCCGACTCTCCAGTACGCCCTCGGCTTCCAGAGCGATCCGCTGCCGGGCACGTGGTGGAAGCGGCCGCTGTACGACACGGACAAGCAGGTCGTGTCGCCCTACAACTCCTACCAGCTGCCCGGTCTCCCGCCCGGCCCGATTGCCAGCCCCGGCCTGGCGGCGATCACAGCCGTGGTCGCGCCGGCGGACGGGCCGTGGATGTTCTTCGTGGCCAGCGCGGCGTGCGACGGGACGCACGTGTTTGCGGTGACGTACGAGGAGCATCTGGCGAACGTCGAGCGGTACGTGGCGGGTGGGTGTGGCGGCTGACGAGCGGGTGGTGGTCGCGGTCGCGCGGTTGTCCGTGAACCAAGGTCACCGAGGGCCGGACGAGGTTCGCCACATTGCCGCTCCGACGACCCCCGCGTCGTCCCCGAGCGCTCCGGCCACGATGCCTCCCCGCCGCCAGCCCTCGCTCATCGCCACCTCCTCGACGCCCAGCATGACGCCGCCGCCGAGCAGATCCCACGCCCCCATCACCCCGCCGCCGAGCACCACGACGGCCGGATCGAATGCGTTGATCGCACTGCCGATCCCGAGGCCGAGCCAACGAGCGGCATCGTCCAAGATCGCGAGCGCGACGGGATCGCCGGCGCGCGCGGCCGCGGCCACATCCCGCGCCGACGGCCGACGACCGCCGCGATCCTCGACGTCGCTGTCAGGGCCGTCGCCCCCGCCCGCCGTTCCCGCCGCCGCCGCCGCCCGCCGGATCGCGCTCCCGCTCGCCAGCGCCTCGAGGCAGCCGGTGTGCCCGGCCCCGCAGCAGGCGCGTCGCGCCGACCGTCGATGATCAAGTGGCCCAGTTCGGCGGCCTGGCCCGACGTGCCGCGGTAGGGGCGGCCGTCGACGACAAGTCCGCCACCGATGCCCGTGCTGATCGTCAGAAACAGGACGACATCGAATCCCCGGCCCGCACCGAAGGTCGCCTCGCCGAGCGCCGCCAGCGTCGCGTCGTTCTCCAAGTGGACTTCACGGTGCAGCGCCTCGGCGACGGCGGCGGCCAGTGGGAAGTTGCGCAGGTGCGGGAGGTTCGGCGTGTCGAGGATCCGTCCGGTCGCGAGGTCGAGGGGACCGGGTGCGGCGATGACGAGCGGGTTGGACGCAGCCGAAGCAAGGGACGTCGTGGCAGCGCCCGCCTCGACGATCGTCAACGCCTCGACGATCGCCTGCACCACGTCGGCCGCGGACGTGCCCGGAGTCGGCCGCCGGTCGTGTGATAGTATCTGGCCGTCGGCCGACACCGCGGCGGCCCGGAGCTGCGTGCCGCCCAGATCGACCCCCACGCGCCAGTCGCCGCGCCCGGACGCGCCAACGCCCATCGTCGCCATCGACCTCCCTTTCGCCCGCGTGCCAACCGTGAAATCGCTCAAGCCGGACCCCTCATGAGTGACTCCAGCATGCTCCGGCAATGGTCGGAGATCAAGGCGCAGTTCGCCGACTGCCTGATCTTCTTCCGCCTGGGCGATTTCTACGAAGCCTTCAACGAGGACGCCGAACGGTTCGCAAGCGTCTGCGACGTCGTCCTCACGAGCCGGCCGGTCAGCAAGGACCGGCGGATCCCCATGGCCGGCGTCCCGTTCCATGCCGTCGACGGCTACATCGCCCAACTCGTGCGCGCCGGCGTCAAGGTCGCGATCGTCGAGCAGAGCGGCGGGGAAGGGGGCGCGGACAAGCGGTCGCGGATGAGCCGCGCCGGGCTGCCGCAGGCAGCTGAACCGGGCGATGGCGGCCGACCGGCGACAACGGCCGAATCGCCCGGTGACGCGACCGCACTCGATCTTGGCGCCACCGCCCCGCCTGCCGTCAAAACCGCCAAGCCCACCGCCAAGCCCAAGCTCATGGCCCGCGAGGTCGTCCGCGTCGTGACCCCCGGCACGCTCATCGAGGGCGAGCTGCTCGAAGCGCGGCAGGCCAACTACCTGGCGGCGCTCGTCCGGGCCGACAAGGGCGACGGCGTCGGCCTGGCGCACCTGGACATCTCCACGGGCGCCTTCGCGACGACGGACTTCGCGGGCGAGGACAGCCTGCGCCGCGCTCACGACGAGCTCGTCCGGCTGCGGCCGGCCGAAGTCGTCGTGCCCGAGCCCCAGAGCGCCGCGGACGACGCGTTCGTGGCGCGCTTGAAGGAACAGCTCAGCCTGAGTGGTCTGCCGACGGTCGTCATGGGCCATGCCAGATGGCAATTCGAGGACGCGAACGCCCAGCGCGTTCTGCTCGAGCACTTCGGCGCAACGACCCTGCGCGCGTACGGCTGCGCCGACCGCCCGCTGGCCTGCGCCGCCGCCGGCGCCGCGCTCGGCTACGCCCTGGTCGCACAGCGCGGCCAACTGGCCCAAGTGACGGGGCTGGCCACGTATGACGTCGACGACTTCATGACGCTCGACGCCGCGACGCGGCGGAACCTCGAGATCTCGGTCACGCTGCGCGGCGACGCGCGAAGCGGCACGCTGCTTTCGGTGCTCGACACGACCCGCACCGCGCTCGGTGCCCGTACGCTCCGCGCCTGGCTCGACCGGCCGCTCGTCGACGCCCCGCGCATCGCCCACCGCCACGACGCCGTCGGCGCGCTCGTCGACGCGCCCGACGTGCGCACCGCGATGCGCGAAGCGCTTGCCGGCACGCCCGACCTCGAGCGCCTCGTCAACCGCGCCGTCGCGGGCTACGCCGGCCCGCGCGAGATCCTCGCGCTCGCGCGCGCGGCGCGAGCGGCGCCCGCGGTCGCCACGATCGTGACGGCCGCGGGCGGGGCGGCGGCCCAGCACCTCGGCGGCTTGTGCAGGCAGGACACGAGCGCCATCGCCGCGCGGATCGAGCTGGCCCTCGTCGACGAGCCGCCGGCCGTCCTGGGCAGCGCGGGCACGATCCGGCCGGGCGCTTCCGCGGCCCTCGATGCGCTGCACGATGGGATCAGCGCAGCGCGGGCGTGGATCGCGTCCCTCGAGGGGCGGGAGCGGGAGCGGACGGGCCTTCGCAAGTTGAAGGTCGGGTACAACCGGGTGTTCGGCTTCTACCTCGAGCTGCCGAAATCCATGGCTGACAGCGCGCCGGCCGACTACGAACGCCGCCAGACGCTCGTCGACAACGAGCGTTACGTCACGCCTGAGCTGAAGTCGCGCGAGGCCGAGGTTCTCGGCGGCGAGGAGCAGATTCAGGCACTGGAGCGAACGATCTTCCGCGACCTCGTCGCCGACGTCGCCGCCGCCGCGCCGGTGCTCCTTGCCGCCGCGAGGGACCTCGGCATCCTCGACGCGCTCGCCAGCTTGGCCGACATCGCCGCAACCCACCACTACGTTCGGCCGTCGCTGGACGACAGCCGCTCACTCGAGCTCGTCGGCGCACGCCACCCGGTCGTCGAGCGGCGCCTCGGCGGCGTGCCGTTCGTGCCCAACGACCTCGTCCTGGCCGAGGGGGAGATCGTGCTCCTGACGGGGCCGAACATGGCCGGCAAGAGCACCGTCGGGCGAATGGTCGCGCACATCGTGCTCCTCGCCCAAGTCGGGAGCTTCGTGCCGGCCGATCGGGCGCGGATCGGGCTCGTCGATCGGATCTTCACCCGAATCGGCGCGCAGGACGAGCTTGCGGCGGGGCAGAGCACGTTCATGGTCGAGATGGTCGAGACGGCCAACATCCTCCACCACGCCACACCGCGAAGCCTGATCATTCTCGACGAGCTCGGGCGAGGCACGAGCACGTACGATGGGATAGCAATCGCCTGGGCCGTGCTCGAGCACGTTCACAACCACCCGCGGCTCGGCGCGCGAACGCTGTTCGCCACGCATTACCACGAGCTCACGGCGCTGTCCGAGGTGCTCCCGCGGGTGCGCAACGTGTCGATGAAAGTGGCCGAGACGGACGGCCGAATCGTGTTCCTGCACCGCGTCGTCGACGGGGCCGCCGACCGATCGTACGGCGTGCACGTCGCCGAGCTCGCCGGCCTGCCGCAGAGCGTCGTGCGCCGCGCTTGGGCGCTGCTCGAGCGCTTGGAGGAGGGAGACGGCGTGCCGTTGCAGGAGGCGGTCGGCCGGCCGGTGGCCGACGAGAAGGGGCAGCTCTCACTCTTCGCCCCGGCGCCCGCGGCGGCGCCTCATCCGGCGCTGGAGGCGCTGCGCGCGCTGGACCTCGACGGCCTCACGCCGCTCGAGGCGCTGACGCGGCTGTACGAACTCCGACGGATGGCGCAGGGATGACAGCCGGACGGCGGGGCGGTACAATCGTCGACGGATCCGGCTGACCCGGCGGCGTCCGCTGATCCGGCGGCGTCGACCGATCCGGAACACGCACCGCCGCGATTCGCCCCGCACTCGATCCCGTTCTCCTGCACAAGGCATCCTCGATGATCGTGATCCTCCTCGGCGCGCCGGGTTCCGGCAAGGGCACCCAATCGGAGCGCCTGACCGATGCGCTCGACCTGGTCCACATCAGCTCAGGCGACCTCTTCCGCGACCACCTCGGCCGCGGCACGCCGCTCGGCGAACTCGCGCGCTCGTACATGGACGCCGGCGCGCTCGTGCCGGACGAGGTGACGATCGGGATGATCGCCGATCGCTTGGACCAGCCGGACGTGCACGGCAAGGGCCGCGTGCTCTTCGACGGGTTCCCCCGCACCGTGGCCCAGGCCGACGCGCTGGACGTGCTTCTCAGCGAGATCGGCGCCGGGAGTGTAGGGGCCGCGGTGTTCATCGACGTCAGCGAGGCGACGGTCGTCGAGCGCATGGCCGGTCGCGGCCGTTCGGACGACAATCCGGATGCGATCCGCACGCGTCTGGCGGCGTTCCGGCGCGACACCGAGCCCGTGATCGCGTTCTACCGCGCCCAGGGCAAACTGGTGGCCGTGGACGGCGAAGGTGCGGTGGACGACGTGTTCGAGCGGATCATGGGGGGCTTGCTCGCCTGCGAATGACATCGCCGTCGAACGACCGAAGGACGGGGCGTTCGCGCGGTCCGATCGAGACGGCTGAACCGAAAAGGCCGTACGACGCCTCTGGCGAAAGGCTGAACGACGCCGTTGACGCTGTTAATTCAAGCGCGGGGGGCGAATCTCGCCCCCCGCGTTCTTGGAGATGGCCGGAATCGAACCGGCGTCCGAAAAGTTCGGCAACGGATGTACCACGTGCGTCTCCGGATCACCTGTATCTCGTACGGTCCAACCTCACCCGGCAGAGCGCCCGGACCGTACCAGCCGATTGTCTTTCGCTGCCCTGATCAGCATGGGGGCGGCGGCACGTCGACTGCATGATACCCGGCCCCGGAGCGCCTACGATACACCGGGCGGGCATCGCCGCTTTAAGCGGCGAGAGCGAGCGTTGGCTCGGCTTCTATGTTTTTGGCCCTGTTTAACGAGCTTGAGCCAAGCTCGGCACGCAATCCGGAACCAGCCCTCCCCGTCGAATCCATAACATCCCCGGGGTCGCCGCGCGTACGCGGCGCAACGTCAACGATAGCGGGCGCGCCGGGCGGCGTCAAGCACGTTCCCCTGACGCACGCCCGGTACCCCACCATTGCAGAATCGCCGGCCTCCGTACTCTGCCGGGCACCGCAGGCATGTCCTATGGCGTGGTGCTAGCGATCGGAGCGCGCCGTCGCGCGGGCCATCTCGCGGGCCGTGTCGCGCTGCTTGAGGCTGTCGCGCTTGTCGTACAGCTTCTTGCCGCGTCCGACGCCGATCTCGAGCTTCGCCCAGCCGCCCTTCAGGTAGAGGCGCATCGGCACGAGCGTCATGCCCTTCAGCTGCACCGTCCTGCCGAGCTCGAAGATCTCCTTGCTCTTCAGCAGGAGCTTGCGGCGGCGCAACGGGTCATGGTCGCTGTAGCTGGCGGCCTGCCACGACGCGAAGTTCGCGCCGACCAGCCAAGCCTCGCCGCGATCGATCGAGACATACGCTTCCTGCAGGCTGACCCGCCCGGCGCGCAGGCTCTTGATCTCGCTGCCCATGAGGACGATGCCGGCCTCGAGCGTGCGCGTGATCTCGAAGTCATGCCGCGCCCTGCGATTCGTCGCGACGACCTTGACGGGCGGCGGACCATCCGCCTTGCTGCCGGCCTTGCCGGACGCACCCTTCGAACGGGTGGCTGCGCCATTCGGCCGGCCGGACGGTGCGCCCTTGGTGGGCCCGCGACCCGCCGCCGGTGTCGCGCGAGCCGGCTGATCAGCCACCGCCGTCCGCCGCCTGCGCCTTGCTCGCAGCCGTCGTCAACGTGAGGGCTGCCGCGTCCTGTTCGGCCCGTCCTTCCACGACGACGTCCGGTGCGATTCCGGTTTCCGCGATATCGGCCCCGCCCGGCGACTGCCACGTGCCGGTCGTCAACCGCAGTTGCAGCCGTCCGATCTCGCGCAGCGTCTGCAGCGTGCCGTGCCCAAACGTGGGTTCGCCGACGAGCCGCGCGCCCCGCGCCTCCCTCAGCGCCGCCGCCAGCATCTCGGCCTCGTCGCCCGTTCCGCCGTTCACGACGACGACGAGGTCGGCGTCCGTGAACGACGGTCCGTCGCTCGGTGCTTCAGCCGAATGTTCGATCGGCGCCTCGTTGTCGCGCGCGCGCTCGATCCAGACCGTGCCCGACATGAAGCGGCCCGCCACCAGAGCAAGTTCGCTCCGGCTTCCGCCGGGATTGTCCCGCAAGTCGAGGATGACGGACGAGGGTGCCCGCTGCTCGGCCCTCGCCAGCAAGGCAGCCAGATCCTCCGCGGCGCCCGGCATCAGGTGGGCGAGGCGAATGCGCAGCACGTCGCCGTCGAACTCCGCCACCGGTCCGCGCGGTCCGGCGTTCTCGGCGGACCGGGTCAGCGCTCGCGCAAAGATCGAAGTGTCATCGCGCGCGACGACGACCTCGACGTCCGGCATCGACCCGTCCGCCAAGACGATCGACACCGGAGGCAGGCGGTCTCCGCTCGTCACCGGATCGTGCCCATCCGCCGCGGCCGCCTCGGTGGCCGCCGGCGTCGGGGTGGGCGCCGAATCGGTGCCCGGGCCGTTTTCGGCACGCACGATCAGGTCGCCGGCCTCGATGCCCGCCTCCGCCGCCACACCGTCGGGCACAATGGCCAATACACGCGCCCCGCGGCTCGTCTCGACGATCCACAATCCGAGCGGGCCGATGAACGCCGGCGAGAGGGGATCGTCGGCCGCCGGACCCGTCCCATCCGCGCCGTCGTTCGATCCGACACGCCCCGCACCGGCCGCCGGCGTCGCGACGAGGGCCCACGGGTCATCCAGCGCTTCGACCATGCCCTCGACCGCGCCATCGGTGATCGCCGCCGGAGCGGGTCGGTCGCCGTAGAACTCGGAATTGACATAATCCCATGCCTCGCCGTACAGCTGCTCGAACTGCGCCGGAGGCACGACATCGCTTGGGGGCAGGGGAGGGAGCTGCCGCTGCGCGACGCGCGCGACGACTCCGAACAACCAGGCGGCCACGATCAGGCCGAAGCCGACGACGAACTGCATGATGGCGCCGCGGCGCCGCGGTCGCGGCGTGGGGGCGGCGAGCGAAGCTTCGTGGAGCCCCTCAGGTTGCGCGTTCTCGGTGTTCATCAGCGTGCCCCCAGCAGTCGCAACGCTTCTTGGACCGCTCGTTCAAGCTGGACGTCCGGTGGCGCGTCGGCGTCCGGTGCGCCGCCGAGACCGGCGTCGTCCGGCGCAGCATCGTCGCCAGCGGATCCGGCGGATCCGGCGGCATCGACGGCCGTTGCGGCCGGTGATGGGGTCGGCGGCGGCGTTGCGGATGGCACCGGGGTCGCACCGGTGGGGGTCGGGAGGGGTGTCGGCTCTGGAGGGGGCGTCACGACGATCATCGGCGCGATGCCGCGGCGGTGGATGAGCGAGCCATCCGGTGTGCGCCAGATCTCGACCGTCACGCGCAACTCGGAGCCGTCGGACAGATGGTGGACGTTCTGGACCGAGCCCTTGCCGAACGTCTGCTCGCCCACCAGCACGCCGCGGTCGTGGTCGCGGATCGCGCCGGCCACGATCTCGCTGGCCGAGGCGCTGCCGCCGTTGACCAGGACGACGAGCGGCACGTCGTATGCCGTGCCGCCCGGCACGACCCGTTCCTCGTTGCGAACGCCGGCCCGGTCCTCGCGATACGTGACGACGCCGCTCTCGACGAACTCGCTCGTCACACCGATTGCGGCGTTCAGGTACCCGCCCGGATTGTTGCGCAAGTCGAGAACGAGCGCCTCCATGCCGGCCTCGCGCAGGTCGCGGATCGCCGTGCGCATCTCGTCGCGGGTCTCCTGGGCGAAGACGGTCAGCTCGATGTAGCCGACGGTCGGCGCGCCTTCCTCGGTCAAGAGGCGCGCGGTGTTCACGGACGGGACCTTGATCGTGTCGCGCACCACCGCGACGTCGAACGGTTCGGGCGTGCCTTCGCGCAGCAATGTGAGCACGACGCGCGTGCCCTTCTTGCCGCGGATCAGGAGAACGGCCTCGTTCGTCTCAAGTCCCGCGATGTCGCGCCCGTCCACTTTGAGGACGACGTCGCCGGACTTGATACCGGCCTTCTCGGCCGGCTGGCCGCGCATTGGGGTCTGGATCACCAACTGGCCCTGGTCGTTCTGATTCACGAACGCCCCGATGCCGCTGAACTCGCCCTCGAGCTCCGGCCGCTGAATCTCCGTGTCCACTGGATCGGAGAAGAGCGTGTACGGATCGTTCAGCGCGCGCAAGCTGCCGCGAATGGCGCCGTACGTGATCACCTTGGAGTCGGGCAGATCGCTGCCGTACGTGTCGGTGATCGCCTTCCAGGCCGACCAGAACGTGTCGAACCCGGCATCCGACAAGCCGTCTGGCTGCGACCCGGCCGTTCCCGACGAGGTTGGGTTCGACGGCGACGCCGCTGCGTCGTCCGGAACGGCGCCGTCCACAGCGGCTTCCGAGCCATTCGCGCCGGGGGCCGTGCCGCCGTCCGCCCGCCGCGCGACGAGCGTCTCGAGGCGGGCCGTAAGCGCCGGGTCCAACCGGTCCGCGGACCGGTACCCGAGCGCGAACGCGAACAGGAGAACGACCAACGCCACCACGAACAACAACGTGAGCCGCAAGAAGTACCGCATGACCCAACGAACCTCGCATATCAGGGGCGGACGGCGGGGTGCACGAGTATAGCGCAAGGCATGCGACCGATCGGCCGGCGGCTGACTCCCCCGTAATCGCATTTAGTCGACATAATGACCATAGTGCGACATACGCGCAGGCTCCACAACCGCCGCGCGCCGAGGTTCGCCGACCTCCGCAAGCCCGTCGAATCCGCCCTGTCAGCACGCCGTCACTGCTGCGTCAGCACCGGGACCGTCCTGCGTCGCGCCGCCGGGACGCCATGGTCAAGCGGCCGCCCCAACCGGCCGGTACACTGTACATCGTCACTGCAGTCGTGACAGCGCCACCAGATGGAGACGAACATGCGCCGCTTGATCCAGACCTTCGCCCTGACCGCTGCCCTGTCCGCCGCCTTCGTCGCCACCGCCGCCCACGCCAGCGCCGACGAGATCGACACCTACCGCGACGCAATGCGCGACTTCGCGCCCGTGATCACCGATTGGACGAACGACGTCGACAGCTTGGCTTCGGCCAGCGTCGCGAAGCCCGAGCTCGTGTGCTCGGCCGAAATCGCCGACCTCGCTGCTCGCGGCAACTCCATGGCCGAGGACTTGGCTGGAACGGTCGCGCCCGCCGCGCTCGCCGCTCAGCACAGCCGTCTGGCTAACGCCGTCGACGCGATCAGCGTGATGTCCGCCACCGCATGCGGCGCACCGATCACCCTCACTGCCGCCATCGATCACGACCTGTCCGAGGCACGCGCCGCCCTGGTGTGGATCCGCCACTACACGATTCGCACTCCGGCGCCGATCCGCCTCGATCCCCCGATTCCGGCCACGGGCAACTAACGACCGGCGCATCCGACAGCAAGAAGGCGGATGGGGTGACCCATCCGCCTTCTTGCTGTCCGCACGCCGTAGTGCTTCCCTTCCCCCTCACTCCCTTTTGATGATTCGCGCGCCGTGGTATCATCGCGTTATGACAAACCGGATCGCACGCAAGCGCCCCGCCACCTGCGCCGCGATTGCGCTCGCCTTCGCCGCGGTCACCGCGTCCGGCCTGTCGCTCGGCGGCCCCTCCCAGCGCGCCGGCGTACGAGCCGACGAGCAGCAGGAATTCCCGCCGGCCATGCCGGCCGCGGGCCGAATCGTGTACACCCGTCAGGCGTTGGACGAGTTCGACATGTTCACGTCCGATCCGGACGGATCGAACGAGACGCGGCTGTCGGACATCAACGAATCCGCTGCCGGTGAGGACCAGCCCCGCTGGTCGCCCGACGGACAACGCATCGCGTTTTCCACGTTCCGCGACGGCGCCGCGACGCTCCACATCCTCGATGCGCACGGCGGCGTGCCGCGCACGGTCGTCGTCCGCGACGGGATGAGCGGCGATGCCGCATGGTCGCCTGACGGCCGCTGCCTGGTCTACAACGGCGGGCGGGCGGACGACGAAATGCGCTTCGACCTGAAGGTGTGGTGCGACGATGGATCGCCAGACGGCTCGCGGCGGACGCTTACCGATACGCCCGAAATCGACGAGCGGGATCCGGATTGGTCACCGGACGGCACCCGGATCGCGTTCGTCGCCCTACCCCATGCGCCGGCTCCGGCCGACCGTTGGACGCTCCACTCCGTTCGCTCGGACGGCACGGATCGACGCCAAGTGCTGGCGCTGTCGGATGAGCACATCCGCTTTCCCCGCCACGATCCGTCGGGCGAGCGGATCGGCTTCATCGGCAATCGCCAGAACCTGCCGTTCGGCGCTCTCAGTACGTTCGATCCGCTCACCGGCCGGCGCGAACGGCTGTGCGAGCTCGCGAGCGACGCGTGGACGTGGTCACCGGACGGCAGCGAGATCCTGTTCGCGAACATCGCGAACGCCGGAGTCCGCCTGCTCGAGGCGTCCTTCAGCCACAACCTGTCGCTCACGGCATCGTTGGCGCCGCCGATGGAGCAACGGCCCGCCGCTTCCTCGCCGCATGCACGCACCGCAAGTCAATACAAGGGCCTTTACCGCATCGACGTCGCGTCCCGGACCGTCGGCCGCCTGACCGGCGCGGCGGGCGGGGCCGAGGCGCCGAACAGCGCGACGAACTTCGAGTTCGGGTTCATGCCCGACTGGACGGCCGGCACCGCCACCCCCACCGATGGGCCAACGGCGTCAGCGACGACGGAACCGACCCCGACGTTGCCCGATCCCGCCACGCCGACCCCGTCCCCAACCCAGCCGCCGCCGACGGTCACGGCCGCGCCGACCCCGTCCGCGACCGCGCGCGGTGCCGGACGGATCTACCTCCCGCGGATGTTCCGTGCCGTACTGCCCAACCGGCGCCGCTGAGCGGCGCCGGTGAGGGGCACTGCTGAGCGGCACTGCTGAGCGGCACCGACGGGGATCATCCATGAGGCGCACTGTGGCAGGCGGCAGCTCACAGGCCCGGTCGGATCCGATCGGGCCAACGACGTCCACCGCATCCCGCGGCTTCGACCGCCCTTCGCGGCCTCACATGGCCACGCGGTACGCTTCGACGTCGCCCAACAAGTACGGCGGCACTTGTGCCGTGATCCGGGTGCCGCCGGCCTCGTAGCGCTCGTCGTCCACGACGCCGTACGTGTGCAGCCGGTGCAAGAGCTCGCCGGCACTGTATGGGATCAGGAGCTCGGCCGGCACGAGGCCGCCGCGCAGCGCCTCGTCCAACGCGTCGCGCAGCGCGTCCAATCCGACGCCCTCGGCCGCGCAGATCGGAACGGCGTCCGGGTAGCGCGCCGTGAGGAGTCCCCAGCGAGGAACGTCTTCGAGCGCATCGATGAGCGCGGCGCCGTCGCCGCTCTGGCGCAGCGCGCGCCACGTGTCGGGTTCGATGATGCGGTCGATCTTGTTCACGGCCACGACCATCGGCGGTGACTCGAGGCCGAGCTCGCCGAGCACTCGTTCCACGGTCTCCGCCTGGTCGATCGCGGCCGGATGGGACAGATCGACGACGTGCAGCAGCACGTCCGCCTCGACGACCTCCTCCAGCGTCGCACGGAAGGCGGCGACGAGCTCGGTCGGCAGGCGCTGGATGAACCCGACCGTGTCGCTGATCAGGGCCTGCCGTCCGCTCGTCAGCTGGATGCGCCGCGTCGTCGGGTCGAGCGTCGCGAAGAGCTGGTCGGCCGCATAGATCGTCGCCTCGCCGACGAGGACGTTCGAGAGCGTGCTCTTGCCGGCATTCGTGTAGCCCACGAGCGAGACCGTCGGCAGCCCGGAGCGCTGGCGCCGCCGCCGGCTCTGGCGGCGTTGGGCGCGCAGCGTCTCGATCTGCCCCTTGAGAAAAGCGATCCGCCGCCCGATCTCGCGCTTGTCGATCTCGAGCTGCGTCTCGCCCGGCCCGCGCACCCCGACGCCGCCGCCCGCCCCACCGGCCCGCCCGCCGGCCTGCCGCGCGAGGTGGGTCCACATGCGGGTCAAGCGCGGCAGTCGGTACTCCAGTTGCGCCAGCTCGACCTGCAGCATGCCGTCGCGCGTGCGCGCATGTTGGGCGAAGATGTCCAGGATGAGGGCGGTGCGGTCAATGACCTTCTTGTCGAGCGCTTTCTCGAGGTTGCGCTGCTGGCGCGGCGAAAGCTCGCGGTCGAACAGGACGACGTCGACCGACAGATCGGCCGCGGCCTCCTTGAGCTCCTCGACCTTCCCGCGCCCGACGAGCGTGCTCGGCTCAGGCGAGCGTCGACGCTGCGTGGCGCGGCCGACAACGCCCACCCCGGCGGTCTCGGCCAGCGCCCCGAGCTCGTCGAGCGACGCCGCGATCGGCCAGGCCGCCTCGCCGGCGATGTCGACGCCCACGAGCAAGCCGCGCTCGGTCGGCTTGACGTCCCGTAGCTGCCAATCGAGCCGCTCGTCGCCCGCGAGGTTGTCGGTCTCCCGCTCGACCTCGAGTTCGGGATCGTCGTCCGAATCGCCGTCCGCGGCGTCATCCGAATCGTCGAGCACGTCGTCGCCGAATCCCTCCGGATCGAGTGCGGCGCCGGCGCCGGCGACGCCCTTCCCGGCCCGACCGGCCCGGCCGCTGGCGATGGCTTCCTTCTTGACGGACGCATTGCGCTTGGTCACAGGCGGGCGCCTTCCATTTCAAGCAACGCCCCACGTTCGGGGGCCAAGGCCGACGGCGGCCGCCAGTCGACTGCGTCCGACCATGCCGCCAGGTCCGCCAGCGCCCGATCGGCGTACGCGCGGTGGCGATCCGCCTTGGCACGCGGCGGCGCGTCGAGCGGCGGCATGAGGCCGAAGTTCGATTTCATCGGCTGGAAGTGCGCCGGATCCGCGTGCGTGACGTAGTGGCATAGCGCGCCGAGCATCGTCGTGACGGGCAGGCTGGCGGGCGCCTGGCCCAGGATCGCCCGCGCGGCGTTGGCGCCGGCGACGAGCCCGCAGGCCGCGTTGCCGGTGTAGCCCTCGATCCCGGTGATCTGACCGGCGAAGAAGAGGTCGGGCCGGTCGCGCATCGCCATCGTCGGCCGGAGCAGGACGGGGCTGTTGATGTACGTGTTGCGGTGCATTTGACCCAGCCGGACGAACTCCGCCCCATCGAGGCCGGGGATCAGGCGCAGCACGGCCTCCTGCTCGCCCCAGCGCACGTTCGTCTGAAAGCCGACGAGGTTGTAGAGCGTGGCGGCGACGTTGTCCTGGCGCAGTTGGACGACGGCGAACGGACGGCGTCCGATGCGTGGATCGCGCAGGCCAACCGGCCGCATCGGCCCGAACGTGAGCGATTTCCTGCCACGCTGCGCGATCACCTCGATCGGCAGGCAGCCTTCGAAATGCGGCTCGTGCGTCGGGGACGGATCGGACGCGTCGGCGGGCTCAGCGCCGGCGTCGGAGTCGTCGCCGGCGACGCCCACCGCCCCGCTCTCGACCGGCCCGTCCTCGACCGCCCCGTGCGCGCGCTCGAACGCCGGCAGCGGAATCCGCTCGGCGGCGCACAACGCATCGTAGAAGCGGGTGAACTCGGCCTCGTCCATCGGACAGTTGATGTAGTCGCCGGCCTCGGTCTCGCCCCTGCCCCAGCGCGAGCCGCGGAATGCGATGCGCATGTCGATCGAGTCGGCCGCGACGATCGGTGCGAGGGCGTCGTAGAAGTACAGGTGTTCGGCGCCTGTCAGGCGAACGAGGTCGGCAGCGAGCACATCGCTCGTCAGCGGGCCGGTGGCGATCACCGTCGGGCCGTCCGGGACGCGCGTGATCTCCTCCCGGACGACCGTGATCCGCGGGTGGGCCTCGAGCTTTGCCGTCACACCCTCGGCGAACAGCGCCCGGTCGACGGCCAGCGCACCGCCGGCGGGCAGCGCCGCCGCTTCGGCCGCCGCGAGGACGAGCGAGCCGAGCGCACGCATCTCCGATTTCAGCAAGCCGCCGGAGCGGTCGGGGAGCGTGCTGCCGAGGCTGTTCGAGCATACGAGCTCGGCCAAGCGGTCCGTCGTGTGCGCCGGCGTCGTTCGGTGCGGGCGCATCTCGTACAGCGTGACGTCGACGCCGCGCTGTGCGGCCTGCCATGCGGCCTCGCAGCCGGCCAGGCCGCCGCCGACAACGGCGAGGTGGGGGCGAGGGTCACGTTCGGGGTCGGTGCGGTTGGGCATGCAAGTCCTTGTTCGTTCGGTGGACCGCCCGGAAGGGCCCCGCCATTATACTGATCCGATGGACGCGACTCCGATGCACTCGATCCTGCCCCTGATCGAAGCCAAGCGCGACGGGCACGCCCTCGGCGCGGCCGACATCACGGCGCTCATCCGCGCCGTCGTGCGCGGCGACGTGCCGGACTACCAGCTGGCGGCGTGGTTGATGGCCGTCGTGCTGCGCGGGATGGACGCTTCCGAAACGGCGTCGCTGACGGACGCGATGGCCAACAGCGGCGTCCGCCTCGACCTGTCGCGCATCACGCGGCCGATCGTCGACAAGCACTCCACCGGCGGCGTCGGTGACAAGACGACGCTCGTCGTTGCGCCGCTCGCCGCCGCAACGGGGCTCGTCGTCGCCAAGATGAGCGGCCGGGGGCTCGGCCACACGGGCGGGACGCTCGACAAGCTCGAGAGCATCCCCGGCCTGACCGTCGACCTGGACACCGAGCGGTTCATCCTGCAGGCGCAGCGGATCGGGCTCGTCATCGCAGGGCAGTCCGCCGACCTCGCGCCCGCGGACCGCATCCTGTACGCGCTGCGCGACGTGACCGGCACGGTGCCGAGCCTGCCCCTCATCGCCGCCTCGATCATGTCAAAGAAGCTTGCGGCCGGCGCACGCGCGATCGTGCTGGACGTCAAGGTCGGCAAGGGCGCTTTCATGACCGATCTGGACAGCGCCCGCTCGCTGGCCGGGACGATGGTCGCGCTCGGGCGCGCGGCCGACCCGCCGCGCCGCGTGGCGGCGCTGATCTCGGCGATGGACGAGCCGCTCGGGTTCGCGATCGGCAACGCGCTCGAGGTTCGCGAGGCCGTTCAAACGCTGCGCGGCGCCGGCCCGGCCGACCTCACCGCCCTCTCGCTCGAACTCGCCGGCCTCATGCACGTCGCCGGGGGCACATACGCCACCGTCGACGACGCGCGGCCGGCCCTGCTCGAAGCGATCCGTTCCGGACAGGCGCTCGAATGCTTCAAGCGAATGGTCGAAGCGCAGGGCGGCGACCCGCGGGCGATCGACGACGACGTGCGCCTGCCGCGCGCGGACGTCGTTCATGCCGTGCGTTCGGAGCGCGCGGGCATCCTGACGACGGTCGACGCGCGTGCGCTCGGCGATGCGTCCGTGGCGCTGGGCGCAGGGCGGTGCGTGAAGGGCGAGGCGATCGATCCGGCGGTCGGGATCGTCCTGGAGGCCAAAGCCGGGGCCACCGTATCGTCGGGCGACACGCTGGCTTGGGTGCACGCGCGAAGCGAGACCGCCGCCGAGGCGGGCGCGGCGGCGGTTCGCGCCGCGATGCGCCTGGACGAGGCGGACGGTTCGGCCGCGCCTCGGCCGCTCGTGCTCGAGTCGATCCTTCCGTAGCGAGGTGACCAGTGGACGAGATGCGTACCGACAACCCGGGCACCGTGGTCGAAAAGCCCCGCAAGCGGATCCTGACCGGTGACCGCCCGACGGGCCGGCTCCACCTCGGGCACTACGTCGGCAGCTTGCGCCACCGGCTGGCGTTCCAGCATGACCACGACAGCTTCTTCATCATCGCCGACTTGCACATGCTCACGACGAAGCCGTCGAAGGACGACATCGAGCACATCAGCGAGCATGCGCGCGAGATCGTGCTCGACCACCTGGCCGTCGGGATCGACCCGGCCGCGGTCACGTTCTATCTGCAGTCGGCCGTGCACGAGGTCTACGAGCTTCAACTGCTCCTGTCGTCCCTCGTGACCGTCGAGCGCCTGCAGCAGTTGCCGACGATCAAGGACATGGCTTCCGCCGCCGGGCTCGAGCAGATTCCGTACAGCCTGCTCGGCTACCCCGTGCTCCAGGCCGCCGACATCCTCCTGCCGCGGGCGCATGTCGTTCCGGTCGGCAAGGACAACGAGTCGCACGTCGAGATCACGCGCCAGATCGCCCGCCGCTTCAACACGGCTTACGGCGAGGTCTTCCCGATCCCGGACGCCTTCGTCGTCGGCGGTACGCTCGTCGGGACGGATGGGAACGCGAAGATGTCCAAGAGCCTCGACAACGCGATCTTCCTGTCCGACGATGCCGCGGCGCTCCGCCGCCGCGTGCGGAGCATGTACACCGACCCCAAGCGCGTGCACGCGGACATTCCCGGCACGGTCGAGGGGAACCCGGTGTTCGATTATCTCGACCTCTTCGACCCCGACACCGGTGCGGTCGATGCCCTGAAGGCGCGCTACCGCACCGGCACGGTGGGCGACGTCGAGGTGAAGGCGCACCTGCTCGATGTCCTGGAGGCCTTCCTCTCACCCGTCCGCGACCGCCGGGCCGAGTACGCCGCGCGCGGCGGCTTCGTCGACGCGCTGATCGTGGAGGGCACGCTGCGGATGCGCGACGAGGCCCGCGAGACGATGAAGGCGGTCAAGCAGGCGATGGGCCTGACTGGCGCGTGGAACCGGATCGTGCGGCGGGCCGAGAAGGCGCACAAGCGGGCGGAGTGACGGGGCGAACCCGACGGCGCGCCGCCGTGCGACCGGCGCGCCGAACGACTGCGCCCGGGTCAGCTCAGCCCGACGACGGCGGCGACGAGGGCGGCATTCCGCGCATCGTCATCCTCCGCCGCGACCCACCGGATCCCAGGATCATCGGGCCGGAACCACAGTGCCTGCTTGCGCACGAGGCGGCGCGTCGTCCAACGCAGGCGCACGACGACCTCGTCCAGCGTGTCGTCCCCGCGAAGAACGGCCGCCACTCGGCGTAGCCGACGCCGCTCATGTTCGGGTGGTCGAACCCGACGCCGCGGGCGACGAGCGCCCGGACCTCGTCCTCGAGCCCCGCAGCGATCATCTGGTCGATTCGAACGTCGATCCGCCGGCCGAGGTCGTCCGCGTCGCGGGCGAGGCCGACGACGACCGTGTCCGGCACGCTCCGCCGCTCGGCCTGCAGTTCGGACAGTGGCCGCCCGGCGTGAGCGAACACCTCGAGCGCCCGGACGACGCGCCGCACGTTGTTGGGGTGGAGGCGGGCCGCGGACAGCGGGTCGACAGCCGCCAAGCGCGCATGGAGCGCCGGCGGGCCGTCGCGTTCCGCGGCCGCGAAGAGCTCAGCGCGCAGGACAGGGTCGGGCGGGACCGCCGGCACGGACCAGCCCTCGAGATAGGCCCGGACGTACTGTCCGGTCCCGCCGACGAGGATCGGCTGCCGCCCGCGCGCAGCGATGTCGGCCACCGCGCGTGCGGCGCGTTCCAGCACCTCGGCCAGCGAAAGCACGTCCGCCGCGTCCGCGACATCGATCAGGTGATGGGGCACGCGCGCGCGTTCGGATGCGGTCGGCTTGGCGGTGCCGATGTCCATCCCGGCATAGTGCTGCCGCGAGTCCAGTGAGACGATCTCACCGCCGAGCATCTCGGCCAGCGCGAGGGCGCAGCCCGACTTCCCGACCGCTGTCGGGCCGACGAGCACGATCACACGCACCGCCATCTACAGCCCGACCGCGCTCTTGTAGTGCCGGACGCGCTGCGGCGTCCCGTCGCCGGACGCCTCGACGGCCACGACGTCGATCCGCCACGGTCCGTGCCAACCCACGGCCTGGACATATGCCTGGGCGAGGCGCGCGAGGCGCGCCTGCTTCCGTGCATCGACGCTCTCTTCGGGCGAGCCGAACCGCGACCCGCGCCGCGCCCGGACCTCGACACACACCAGGTCCGCCCCGTCCCGGGCGACGATGTCGAGCTCACCCAGCCGGCAGCGCCAGTTGCGCACCAGGATCGTCCAGCCCGCCGCCACCAGTCGTTCGGCGACGTGCGCCTCGGCGCGCGCGCCCATCGGCTTCCGGTCGTCCGGCGACGGCGTTGCGGGCGTCGTCGGGGGTTCGTTCATTCGGCGCCGCCTCGGGCGTCAGATCCGCCGGCAGCAGTCGCCACGTCAGCCGGTGATGCGTCGTCGAGCCGTGCGCCGCGATCGCGTCGCGGTGGCTCGTCGCGCCGTAGCCCTTGTGCGACGCGAAGCCGTAGCCGCGGCAGGCCTCGTCCAGCCGGATCATCCATGCATCACGGCGAACCTTGGCGACGACGCTGGCCGCGGCGATGGAGAGAACGGTCCCGTCGCCCTTGACGATGCTCCGTTGCACCCACGGGCCAAGCGACGGCAGCGCCCGACCGTCGACGAGCACGGCGTCGGGCACGAGGGCCAGTCCCCGCAGCGCCCGGCGCATGGCCAGCCACGTCGCGCGGCCGATGCCGAGCATGTCGATTTCGTCCGCCATCGCCCAGCCGAGAGACCAAGCCAGCGCTTCGGTCTCGACGAGCGGGGCGAGGTGGACCCGGGCCGGACGGTCCAGCACCTTGGAATCGCGCACCGCGGCCAAGCGCTCGCACGTCCGGGTCCGCTCTCGATCGTCCCCCAGCCGGAGCACGACGGCGGCGGCCACGACCGGGCCGGCCAGTGCGCCGCGACCCACCTCATCGACGCCGGCCACGTGGCGGTGGCCGGCGTCGATGAGGGATCGTTCTTGGGCAATGGCGGGAACCGTCGGGGCGCAGGGGGCAGCCAATGGGGGCTGCCCCTACGATTCGGCGTTCGCCTCGGGCTCGGCGCGGGCGACCGCGGCAAACCGGCGCTTCTCGCGCAGGCGGGCCCGCTTGCCGGTGCGCTCGCGGAGGTAGTACAGCCGGGCGCGGCGGACGTGGGCGTGGCGCAGGATCTCGAGCTGCTCGAGGCGCGGGGAGTGGATCGGGAAGATCCGCTCCACCCCGACGCCGTGCGCCCCGGTGCGTCGCACCGCGAAGTTGGCATCGGACGTGCCGGGGTTCACTGCGATCACGACACCCTGGAACGCCTGAAGGCGCTCACGCGATCCTTCGACGATCCGGAAGTGCACGCGCACGGTGTCCCCGACGCGCAGCTTGCCATACGGAACGGCGTCGGGCCGATCGAGCATGTGCTCGACGCCGAGGCTCTTGACGAGGTCGGACATGGTCTGCATTCCTAGAGGTGGTACGGCGAACCGCGGTATGCTACCACGGGGCGCAGCGGCGGACAAGGAACTTCAAGGTTGGCCCGACCAGCGCGCCTCATCCACGTCCGGCGGAACGGCGACCAGCAGGTCCGGTCGGCGCTCCGCCGTTCGCTGGAACGCCGTTCGCTTGCGCCACGTGGCCACGGCGCCGTGGTCGCCGCTGGTGAGGACGCTCGGCACCGTCCAGCCGCGGAAGTCGGCCGGGCGGGTGTAGTGAGGGTGTTCGAGGCGTCCGGCCGCGTGGCTGTCGGACTCGACCCCGCCGGCGAGCCCGATGACGCCGGGTCGGAGCCGCGCGACGGCATCCGCCACGAGCATCGCCGGCAGCTCGCCGCCGGTGACGACGAAGTCGCCGATCGAGACCTCGAGCGTGGCCAAGTGCAGTCGGACGCGCTCGTCGAAGCCTTCGTAGTGGCCACACAGGAGGATGAACCGGTCCGCAGCGGCGAGGCTTCGGGCTCGGGCGTGGTCGAAGCGGTGGCCTTGGGGCGTCATCAGGACGACCGGGCACGGCGGCGGTGGGCCGTCCGGACGGAGCGGTTCGATCCCGAGCAGGTCCTCGACGGCGCGAAACAGCGGCTCCGGCTTGAGGACCATGCCGCCGCCGCCGCCGAAGGCGTAGTCGTCCGCCGTGCGGTGGCGGTCCGTCGCCCACAGCCGCAGGTCGTGCACGCGGATGTCGACGAGGCCGGCGGCGACGGCGCGGGCGATCATGCTGTGGTCGAACGGCCCGGCGAACATCGCCGGGAACAACGTCACGATATCGATGCGCAGCGCGTCCGAACCCGGTGCCGGTCCGCCGACCGGCGCGGGCGGATCGTTGCCCGCCTCGCTTGGCTCCGTATACTCCCCCGCCACGATGAACCCCCTCTCGCCTCTTCCCATCAGCGGTGCGCTGGCCGGCGGTGAGCCGGATCCGCGGCGGCGTCGGCGGCGTCGACGCCGATTCGCGCTCGCCGCCCTCCTGCTGGGCGCCGTCGTGCTGCCCGCGTGGTGGCAGATCGCCCGCCCGTCCTTCCCCGCCGGCCCGATCCGCCTGCCGGCGTGGCTGGCTGCGACGGCCACGCCCAGCCCATCGCCCCGGCCGGCCACGCCGTCCCCGCGGCCGAGCGCGACGGCGACACCGTGGGCGCCTGCGGTGGGCGTCGTTTCGCCGCCCGCCCCGTTCTTCCGCTTCGGCCGCCCGTTCGATCCGCCCGACCTCGCCCTGCCCGCGAACTCATACCTCTACGGCACGAACGCCGAAGGTTCGCTCCTCCTCCACCACGGCAACGACCTTGGCGCCGGCGCGGGCACCGAGGTGCGCTCGATCGGCGACGGGACGGTGGCGTATGCGGGCGAGGACGAAGCCCGCCGCTTCGGACCGACGTTCGACTTCTTCGGCCGGCTCGTCATCGTCCGACATGATGCCACGCTCGACGGCCAGCCGTTGTACTCGCTGTATGGGCATCTGGCGTCGACGCGGGTGCGGTATGGGCAGAAGGTGCAGCGCGGTGCCGCGATCGGCACCGTCGGGATGGCCGGGATCGCGCTCGGGCCGCACCTGCACCTTGAGGTCCGCACGGCAGCGGTCGACTACGAGGCCACGCGCAACCCGTTGTTGTTCCTGGCGCCCGTGCCGGGCACCGGCGCCGTCGTCGCCCGCGTCCGCGACGCCGTCGGGCGGCCGCTGCACGGTGCGCAGGTTGGATTGTTTGCGCTGGACGGCGGCGAGCGTTGGATCGCCAACAGTCGGACCTATCCGGCCGAGCACGTCCATCCAACTGCGCCGTTCGACGAGAACCTCGTCTTCAGCGACCTGCCGCCCGGCCGCTACGCGCTGTCCATGGTCCACCACAGCGCGTCGATCCGCACCGAAGTGACGATTCCCGGCGACGGCGTCGCGTTCGCCGTCCTCGCACCGTGACGTCACATCCGCCGAAGACCTCACATCCGCCGAATCAGGAGCCGCCGATGCCCGCCCGCTTCGACACCTACTACGACAACGACGACCTGTCGGCGCAGCTGGCCGAGCTCGTCGCGGCCCATCCGACGCTCGCCCGGCGCGACGTGCTCGGGCTGTCGCACGAGGGGCGCGAGATCGAGCTCATCGTCCTCACGAACACGGCGACCGGGCCGGACACGGACAAGCCGGCGCTGTGGATCGACGCGAACATCCACGCCACGGAGGTGACGGCGTCGATGGCCGCGCTCTACGTGATCCACAGCGTGCTGACGCGCCACGACGCCGGCGACGAAGCGATTCGTCGCATCCTGGACACCGGCGCGCTGTACATTGTGCCCCGCCTGAATCCGGACGGCGCGGCGCTGGCGCTGTCTGCTTCGCCGCGCCACGTGCGCAGCAGCACGCGGCGCTACCCCTACCAGGACAAGCAGGACGGCCTGCATGCCGAGGACATCGACGGCAACGGGCGGATCCTGCAGATGCGGATCCAAGACCCGAACGGCGACTGGAAGGCGTCCGATCACGACCCGCGCTGCATGGTCAAGCGCGCACCGGACGAGCACGGCGGGACATACTATCGCGTGTTGCCGGAAGGAACGATTCACAACTACGACGGCCACGTGATCAAGCTTGCCCGGCCCGAGCAGAGCCTCGACCTGAACCGGAACTTTGCCGGCGGATGGCGGCCCGAGGGCCAGCAGTACGGCGCGGGCGACTACCCCGGTTCCGAGCCCGAGGCGCAGGCCGTGCTCCGGTTCTTCGCCGCGCACGACAACGTCTTCGGCGCGCTGACCTACCACACCTACAGCCGCGCGATCCTGCGCCCGTTCTCGATGAAGCCCGACGACGAGATGGACACGGCCGACAAGTTCACGTACGAGGCCATCGGCCAGCGGGGGACCGACCTGACCGGCTACCCGAACGTCAGCGTCTACCACCACTTCCGCTACCACCCCAAAGAGGTGATCAGCGGCGTGTTCGACGATTGGCTCTACAGCGACCGCGGCGTCTTCGCCTTCACCGTCGAGCTCTGGGACCTGCCGACGGCGGCCGGGATCGAAGAGAAGAACAAGGAGAAGCGGTTCATCGAATGGATGCGCTTCCACCCGACGGCCGACGACGTGAAGATCTTCGACTGGCTCGCGGCGAACGCGCCGGACCAGCTGCACACCTGGACGCCGTTCGACCACCCGCAGCTCGGCCCGGTCGAAGTCGGCGGCGCGAACGGCTTCCTCACGTGGCGCAACCCGCCGCCCCACCTCCTGGAGGCCGAGATCGCTCCGCAGGCCGCCTTCGCCCTCGCCTTCGCCGACCTCGCCCCGCGCCTCGCCTGGCGCGCCCTGGAGGCGACTGCGCTCGGCGACGACGTCTGGCGGATCGTCGCCGTCGTCGACAACACCGGCTTCCTGGCGACGTCCGCCAGCCAGCAGGCGCGCAAGGTCGGCACCGCCCGCCCGGTGCGACTCGAACTGCACCTCGGCGACGGCGCCACGCTCGTCGGCGGGCCGCCGGCCGTCGAGGTCGGCCACCTCGAGGGTCGCGCCAGCAAGATGGCCGGCGGCTGGTTCTCGAACGGCGCCACGGATCACCGCGGCAAGGCGGAGTGGCTCGTACGGGCGCCGGCGGGGGCGACGCTGTCGATCACCGCGCACGGGGCGCGGGCCGGGACCCTTCGGGGGGATGTGCGGTTGGGATGAGGGGTTGGGCAACAGCCGCGCGCCCGCCCCGCGATCAAGCCGTCTCCCGCCCCAACATCGGGCCGAGCGCCCGCCCCCCCACCAAGTGCATGTGCACGTGGAACACCTCCTGCCCGCCGTCCTTGTTGCAGTTCACGATCAGGCGGTAGCCGCCCTCGGCGATCCCGTCGCGCGCGGCCAGCGTGCGCGCGACGGTGAACATCCGCCCGAGCGCCGGTTCGTCATCCGCGGTCGCGTCGTTCACGGTCGGGATCGCGCGGTTCGGGACGATGACGATGTGCGTCGGCGCGCGCGGGGTGATGTCGCGGAAGGCGGTCACGAGATCATCGTGGTGGAGGATTTCAGCCGGAATCTCGCCGGCGATGATCTTCTCGAAGATGGTGGCCATGGGCTGTCCCTCGCTTGCGGTGGACGGATCGGGTCGCGTCGTGGCAGATCGGTTCGGTTCGAGGCGGATCGAGTTCGGGCGTGGCGGACGGCGGCAGTGTAGCGCGGCGCGGCGGCGGGTGGGGAAAGATTGGCCCTGGATCGGGCCGTCGGTTGAACTCAACCGCCCACGAAACATCCGCACGGAGTCGACGACAATGGCCAAATCGACCGGTGGCGACGGACGCGCGAAGCCGCGCGAGCGGAAGCTGATCAGCGGCACGCTCGAGGCCGCGCTGAACGCCCAGATCGGACGCGAGTTCGGTGCTTCTCTCGAGTACGTCAGCATCGCCAGCTACTTCGATCGTTCCAGCCTGCCGCAGCTGGCGGACTTCTTCTATCGCCAGGCCGACGAAGAGAAGATGCACGCGATGAAGTTCGTGCACTTCGTGAACGACTCGGGCGGCGAGGTGGCGATCCCGGCGATCCCGGCGGCGCGCCACGCCTTCGCCTCGGCGGAGGATGCGGTGAACGCGGCGCTGGCGTGGGAGCACGCCGTCACCGGCCACATCAACGACCTCATGGGCACCGCGCTCGACGAGCGGAACTTCATCGCGCAGCAGTTCCTGCAGTGGTTCGTCGCCGAGCAGCTCGAGGAGGTCGCCTCGATCGGCGAGCTGCTGGCAACCGTCGAGCGCGCCGGCGAGGGCAACCTGCTGGCGGTCGAAGACTACGTCGCCCGCCGGCCGCAGGCGGCGGCGGAACCGGCGCCGTGAGCGAGGCTGGGTCGCCGGCGAGCCCATTCCTTCGCACCATCGCCGAGCGCGGTTTGATCCACCAGTGCACGGACCTCGCCGCGCTCGACGAGGCGCTGTTGCGCGGCCCGCAGACGGCCTACATCGGCTTCGACCTCACCGCGCCGAGCCTGCATGTGGGCAATCTCGTGAACATCATGCAGCTGCGGCGGCTGCAGCAGGCCGGCCACCGCCCGATCGCGCTCCTGGGCGGCGGGACGACGCGGATCGGCGATCCGTCCGGCAAGGACGAGATGCGGCCGGTGCTGGATGCGGCGGCGATTCAAGCGAACCGCGATCGGATCCGCGGGACGTTCGAGCGACTGCTGGACGTCGACGGACCGAACGGCGCGCTGATTCTGGACAACGGCGAGTGGCTCCGGCGCACTGGGCTACATCGACTTCCTGCGCGATGTCGGGCGGCACTTCACGGTGAACCGCTTGCTCGCGCTGGAGAGCATCCGCAGCCGGCTGGACCGCGAGCAGGCGCTCAGCTTCCTGGAGTTCAACTACGCCGTCGTCCAGGCATATGACTTCGTCGAGCTGTTCGATCGGCACGGATGCGCGTTGCAGATGGGCGGATCGGACCAGTGGGGCAACATCACGATGGGCGTCGACCTCGCCCGCCGGATGCGCGGCGCCGAGCTGCAGGGCCTGACGTCCCGCTCCTGCTCACCGCCGATGGCAAGAAGATGGGCAAGACGGAATCGGGCGCCGTCTGGCTCGCGGCCGACATGCTCTCGCCCTACGACTACTGGCAATACTGGCGGAACTGCGATGACGCGCAGGTCGGCCAGCTGCTCCGGATCTTCACCGAACTGCCGACGGCCGAGATCGACGCCGTGGCGCCGCGCGATGGGCAGGCGCTGAACGACGCCAAGGTCGTGCTGGCGAACGAGGCGACCGCGCTCCTGCACGGCGAGGGTGCCGCCCGCGATGCCGCCGCGACGGCGAGCGCCGTATTCGCCGGCGGCGGCACGGGCGCCGGCCTGCCGGAGATCGAGATCCCGCGTGCCGACCTCTTGGCGGGTGTTCCGGCCTTCCAGCTCCTCGTCCGCGCCGGCCTCGCCGAGAGCGGCAGCGATGCCCGCCGCGTGATCGCCGAGCGCGGCGCGGTGGTGAACGGCGTCGTCGTGGCGGACGCGATGACGGCCGTGACGCTGGGCGACGTCGGCGCGGACGGCACGATCCGGCTCGCGCGCGGCAAGAAGCGGCACGCGCTCGTCCGGCCGTCCGCGACGTAACGCCCGCACCGAGCCACCGCTCGCCACCAAGGAGCCTCCTGACCATGGCGGATCGCCCAGCCGAGCACCTCAAGCTCTTCATTCCCGGTCCGGTCGAGGTGCATCCGGACGTCCTGGACGCGCAGGCACGCTGGATGTACGGCCACCGGATGCCGGAATGCGCCGATCTCGTCGAGCGGATCGAGCCCAGCTGAAGGCCGTCTTCCAGACCGACCAGCCGGTCCTGATCAGCGCAAGCTCGGGGACGGGGCTGTGGGAAGGTGCCAGCCGGAACTGCGTCCGCTCCCGCGTCCTGCACTGCGTGAACGGCGCGTTCAGCGAGCGCTGGGCGGAGGTCTCGGCATTGAACGGCAAGGAGGTCGAGGTCCTCTCGGCCGAGCCGGGACGGGCGATCAAGGCGGACGCGGTCGTTGCCGCGCTCGCCGGCGGCTCGTTCGATGCGCTCGCGATCGTCCACAACGAGACGAGCGCGGGCGTGCTGAACCCGCTGGCGGACATCGCCTGGGCGGTGCGCGCGCTGCCGGGCGGGGACGACATCGTCATCCTGGTCGATGCGGTGAGCGGCGTGTCGGGGTGGACATCCGGCCCGACGGCTGGGACCTCGACGTCGTCCTGACAAGCAGCCAGAAGGCGTCGCTCTGCCGCCGGGCCTGTCGTTTTGCAGCGTGAGCGAGCGGGCTGTGGCGCGGGCGAAGTCCGTGCCGAACCGCGGCTACTACTTCGACTTCCTGACGCTCCTTTGCCTCGCTCGAAAAGTACCAGACGCCGGCGACGCCGGCGATCCTGCCCTTTGGGCGCTTCGACGTCCAGCTCGACCGATCCCGGCTGAGGGCTTGGCGAACCGCTTTGCCCGCCACATGCGGATGCGGGATCGGACGATCGAGTGGGCACGGGATCGGGACTTCACGCTGCGCGCCGAGCCGGGTCACGAATCCCCGACCGTCAGCTGCATCGACAACACGTACGGTTGGGACATCGGGGCGCTGAACCGCTTCCTGCGCACGCGGAACATGATTCTGGGCAACGGCTACGGCACGCTGAAGAACATCACGTGGCGGATCGGCCATGGGCGAGCCTCGATGTGCCGGACATCGACGTGCTGCTCGTGGCGCTGGACGACTACCTGGCGCAGGACGGCCTCGGGCAGGCGCCCTGACATGACGAGCGACCCCGACATGACGAGCGACCTTCGCACCGGCGCGTCCTCGTCGCCGACCCCATCAGCCCCGCGGGCCCCGCCCGCCTGTCTGCCGCTGGCGTCGCTGTCGACGCGCCGAGCGGCTTGGGCCGCGACGTGCTCCTGGCGACGATCGGCGGCTGGCGACGCGCTGATCGTCCGGAGCGCCACACAGGTGGACCGCGCGTGCTCGATGCCGGCCGGCCGCGCCTGGCGGTCGTCGCCCGCGCGGGCGCGGGTGTGGATAACATCGACGTCGCAGCGGCGAAGGCGTGCGGCATCCACGTCCTGAACACGCCCGGCGCGAACAGTGTGGCGACGGCCGAGATGGCGTTCGCGCTCCTCCTCGCGCTCGTGCGGGCACATCGCGCCGGCGCACGCTTCGCTCGGCGCAGGCGAGTGGCGCCGGGCGGACTTCGGCGGGACGGAGCTTGCCGGCAAGACGCCCGGCCTCATCGGCTTCGGGCGCGTGGCGCGGTTTTCGACGTGGCGGGCGCAGGGCGTTCGATATGGAGGTCATCGCCTCCAGCCCGGGCCTGACCGACGATCGGGCGACCCAGGGCGGCGCGCGCCGCGTCGACCTGCCGACGCTGCTGGCCGAGAGCGATGCGGTCAGCTCCACGCGGCGCTGACGGAGTAGTCGCGGCACACGATCGACGCCGCGGCGCTGGCGCGCATGCGGCCCTCGGCCGTCCTGATCAACGGCGCCTGCGGCGGACTCGTCGACGAGCGGGCGCTGGCCGAGGCGGGGCGCTCCGGCTGGCTGCGCGCCGCCGCCGTCGACGTGTACTCAGTCGAACCGCCGCCCGCGGATCATCCGCTCCTCGGGCTGCTGAACGTCCTCCACACGCCGCACCTGGGCGGAAGCACGGCCGAGGCGCAAGCGAACGTGAGCGTCGAGGCGGTGGACGGGGGTGGTAGAGGCGCTGCGGGGACGGCGGGTGGAGGGGTTGTTGACGTAGGGCGGACGGCGAGGCGGGGGCAAGGTGGTTGGCAGGTCAGGTGGCGGCCGACCGATCAGTCCGTCGCGGCCGTGCGTATCACTTCCGGCCGCCCGCGGGTTGCAGGACGGTGTCGTTGCTGTCCCCCCATCCCGTCCTGACCCATCTCGGCTTGACCCATCCTGTCCTGACCTATCCCGTCCGTGCCCATGTCGCCGCCACCCTTCGCGCCCCGACCCCGATCAGGAGCACAATGATGCCGACCACCCACCGCCTTTTCTCCGCCGTCGTCGCCCTCGGGCTGTCGGTCGCTGTGCATGCCGCCGGGACGGCGGACGTGTCGGCGGCCGGTCCGGACGGTGGCGGCCGTCTGCCTGCGCTGCGGCGGGCGCCGACGCCCCCCATTGGCGGTCGCCGGCGCCATCGCCCAGGACGGCGCGCCTGAGCCCGAGCTCTACACGGACATGGCCGTGCGCGACGTGCAGCTGACGCTTGCGGGCGCGAACCGGCTGGCGTTCTGGCTGCGACCGGCGCCGGGCACGGGCGGACCGGGCGGCGGGGCGTCGAACGTGCCGCGGGACAAACGTGCCGGCGGAGCCCGTGGTGGACGGGTGGCGGTCGGAAGGACAGCGAGTACCCGTAGGCGCCCCGACGCTGAACGCGTCGGGCACGAAGAAGCCGTTGAACATCACCACGGATGCGTTTCTGCCCGGGCAGGACATCTGGGGCATCGACGTCACCAACCTGGAACAACAACCGGAACGATCCGACCTAACTGCGCGAGGCGCTGGGGCGCTGAAGCCGCTCGGCGAGTACATGCCGGTCAGCCGCTTCGCGTCTGCGCGCGTGAGCGTGTGCAGGGCAAGGTCGTCGGCCCGTACGCGATGGTGCGAGCAGGTGAACAGCGAGTGGGCGAACCACTGGTACGACGAGGACGACGGGATGATCGTGAAGGGCGATTTCGCCCATCGCATCGCCTTCAACTCGTCGCCGCCCACGTGGCAGGGCGAGGCGCCGCCGTACAAGGCGGGTTACGAGGTGGTGGGCAAGGCGGCGGACGGGGGACGCGGGGGTATGAGGAACTGTGGGAGATGATCCGCGCCCTCGCGGCGCCGGGCCGGCATGGGCGGGATCGCGGACGCCGACTTCGAGGCGAAGATCAACGACGCTCTGGATGTGGACAGCGCTGTGGTACCTGGCGGGCAACAACATCATCACGAACTTCGACAGCTACTACGTCGGCAAGAACTACTACCTCTACCGCGGCGAGCGGGACGCGCGCTGGGACGTCGTGCCGTGGGACCTCGGCCTCTCGTTCGGGCTGTTCGGACTGCAGGTGGGCGGCGGAAGGCCGGGCGGCGGCGGAGGCGGCGGGGGCGGCGCGCCGAGCGACCCGGCGATCGCCGATCCGTTCGCGCAGGCCACGGACGCGAACCGTCCACTGATCCGGCGACTCCTGGCCGTGCCGTCCTTCAAGGCGGACTACATCGCCCACTACCGTGCGCTGCGCGACTCCGTCTTCCAACGGTCGTGGCTCGAGGAGGTCGGACAGTCGTATCAGGATCTCGTGCGCCAGGCCGCGGCCGACGAGGTCGCCTCGCAGGGCAACATCTCCGGCGCGTACTCATTGGCCCAGTTCGAGGCGAACCTGCGCGACGACGTCCAGGGGGCTCGGGCGGCTTCGGCGGCGGCACGAAGCCGGGCCTCCTCGCGCTCGTGAGCACCCGCCAAACGTACCTGAGCGGCCTGCCCGCGCTGGCGTCGCCGGATCAGCACTTGGCGGACCATTCGACCACGCCCGCCATGCCGACCGCGGCCGATGCGGTGACGGTGTCGGCCACGTTCGCCGGTGCGGACGCGCCGGTCGGCGTCGAGGTCCGCTACCGCGTGCGAGGCGGGGCCGGCTTGCGGGTGGCGATGGCCAGGGCGGGGGCGGGTCGGGCGGTGCGGACGCCACATGGACCGCGACGCTGCCCGCGGAGCGGGCCGGCCGCAGCGTGACGTACGCGTTCCGGACCGCGACCGCCGACGGACGGGCCACGTTCTTCCCGGCGGCGAACCAGACGGCGCCCTACCGCTACGACGTCACGGGCGTCGACCTGCCGCGCGGCGAGGCGGGGGCGCTGGTGGTCAACGAGGTCATGCCGTCCAACACGTCGATCGTCGTCGACGATGCCGGCGAGTACGAGGACTGGGTCGAGCTCTACAACCGCGGCACGGCGCCCATCGACCTGTCCGCCTACACGCTGTCCGACGATCCGTATGACCCGTTCGCGTTCCGGCTGCCGGCGCGGGTCCTCCAGCCGCGCGAGCACGCGGTCATCTGGTGCGACGGCGACGGCTCGCAGGGTCCGGACCACGCGCCGTTCCGTCTGGACAAGGACGGCGACAGCGTCGTGCTGTCCGATGCGACGTCGATCGTCGACTCCGTCGACACGGGCGTCGTCCGACGGACATCAGCCTCGGCCGGAGGACGGACGGCGCGGACGCGTGGGACTTGTGCGGACGGCCCACGCCCGGCCGGGCGAACGCATGCTCAGGAGCGATGGCCGTCCCGACACGGGCCTTCCCTGCCGTGGGGCGGGCGATGACGGGCCAGGGCTGCGCGGGCCCAGCATGTTGGCCGCGTTTGCGATCGTGCGCTACGCTGCCTGTTCATGGGAGGTGCGCGCGCGGCGCCGTCCTTCCGACCGGCACGCCGCCCCGCCGTGCATGCCGGCATTCGGATTGAGCCACGAGGAGTGAGATCAATGAAGCACACCCACCGTCTCTTGACCCTTACCGGTATGGCCCTGCTGCTCGGCGCCTGCCAACCGTCCGCCGACACGATGCAGGAAGCCGGCGCCACGGCCGATGCGCGGGTGGCCTCGGTGGCGCCGGCGCTCGAGACGACGGGCGCCGAAATCGGCGACGCCGCCTCGACGGCCGGCGCCATGGCCGCCGATGCCGGCGGCACCGTCGTGTCGATGGCCGGCGACGCGGGCGCGGCCGCCCAGGACATGATGAAGGACCGCCTGACGGCGCGCGTCTGGCAGTGGCAGGGCACGGTGGCCACGGATGGATCGGCCACGAAGTCGCCCGATCCCGCACAGTACACGCTCACGTTCGCGGCCGGTGCGCTCGCGGTCGTGGCGGACTGCAAGGAAGCCGCCGGCACCTACGACGCCGATGAAACAGGCACGATGTCGGTGCACGTGAAGGTCACGACGACGGACGAGTGCGGCGCGGAGTCGCGCGCGGATGCCTTCGTCGAACAACTCGGGCAGGTGGCCACGTGGCAGGTCGACGAGACGGCGCTTGTGCTTGGGATGGCGGACGGCACGACCACGATGAACTTCTCGGCGCGCTGATCGACGCTGATCGACGCTGATCGACTCAACGCTGATCGACGGGAACGGACGGAGACCGACGGAACCGACGGTGAAGATCCTGGCCGTGTACGGCTCGAACTACGGGCAGACCGAGGCGGTGATCCGTCGGATCGCGCAGGCGCTGGAAGCCCTTGGGCACGAGGTGAACGTGTTCAAGGGCGACAGCGTCCCGGCGAGCGTCGTGGTGGAGGACTACGGCGCTGTGGTGGTGGGGGCGTCCATCCTGGTCGGGAAGTACCAGGACTACATCCGCGACTTCGTGACCCGAAACCTCCCGCGCTCCAAGCCCGCCCGACGGCGTTCGTCTCGGTGAACGGTGGGAATCCTGAATCGAGTCCCGAGTGGCAGGTCCAGGCCGCGCGTACGTCGCCACGTTCCTGCAGGCCACGGGCTGGGCGCCGCGCTGGACGGCGAAGTTCGGCGGCGCGCTCCGGTTTCGGCACTACGGGATCGTCACGCGGTGGATCATGAAGGTGATCAGCAGGCGCAGCGGCGGGCCGACGGACACGTCGCGGGAGTACGAGTTCACGGATTGGGAGGCGGTGGATCGGTTTGGGCGGGAGGTGGCGGAGGGACTCGCGGGCCGCAGTCCTGAACGGCCGACGTCTCGGTTGCTGCTCGGCGTGATCGCCCAGCGGTCCCCAGCCGCCGCGGCTGTCCGCTGGACAGCCGCGGCGGCAACGGGACCTCAGATCAGCCTCTGTTCACGCCGATCGGCCTCAGTTCACGCCGATCGTGATCCGCATCTCTTCGGGATAGTCGCCCGGCGACTCGATTCCGACCGGGCTGCTGTAGACCGTGGACTGCTCCGTGCCGGGCTGTGCGCAGCGGGGACCCCAGCCCGTCCCGTCGAGCGCGACGTCGAGTTCGTGCTTTCTCGTCGAGGGCGACGTTCGCATCGTACAGGTCGAAGATCCCGTAGCTGTTCGTCGGCTGCTGGCGGAGGATCGTACCCGCGCTGTTCTTCAGGCGGATCGTCACCCCGGCGACGGCCGGTTCGTTCATCTCGCCGGAGGCGTTACGGACCCGATTGGCGAGGGCTCGCCGATGCGCCGCCCATGGGCTGGGTCGCGGAACCCTGGCGATATCAAGCGACGAGGCTGATGGGGCCGCCAAGGCGTCGGTGTGGCGCTCTGCGCCCTGACAACGGTCCGGGGTTTCGGTCCCATCCGGACGGGGGCCGACATGCCGACGCGGCGAACCAGGGCGAGCAGGACGAGCAGCGAGGTGGTGGTGCGGCCGCGGGCGGTGGGAGCTCGGTGTGCGCGTTCAATGTTGGATCCCTCCTGTTGGTGCGTTGTGGGGGACGGCTGCCCCGTTGGCGGATCGCCTGGCGGCAGGATAGCACCGCCACGCACGATCGTCGCGTGCGCCGGCCGCCCCGCTACCCAAGACCATACACGTCCCCGAACTTCGCATCCGCATACCGCACGAACGCCCCCTCGTCGAGCGCCCGTCCGGTAGCCCGCACGATCAGCTCCGCCGGCGGGTAGACCTTGCCGTACCGGTGGACGTTCGTGTGCAGCCACGCCAGCAGCGGCGAGACGTTGCCGTCGTTCGAACCCTCCGCCACGGCCGGATCGGCCGCCGTCGCCGCCTCGTACAGCTGGGCGGCATGCAGGTTCCCGAAGGGCGTACGTCGGGAAGTAGCCGAACATCGGGCTGGACCAGTGAACGTCCTGGAGAATGCCGTGCGCGTCGTCCGGCGGGGTCATGTCCAGCAGGTCCTCCATCGCCGCGTTCCAGGCGTCCCGCGCGTCGGCCACGGCCAGCGTGCCGCCGATCAGCGCGCGCTCGAGGCCGAAGCGCAGGATGATGTGGAGGTTATGGGTCCGTTCGTCCGCTTCGACGCGGATGAAGGACGGACCGACGTGGTTCACCGCCCGCCAGAACTCGTCCGCGGTCGTGTTCGCCAGCTGGGACGGGAAGTGCGACTGCAGCGCGCCGAAGTGCGCCCGCCAGAACCCCTGGCTCCGGCCGACGATGTTCTCGATCATCCGCGACTGTGACTCGTGGATCCCCGACGACGTCCCACGCGCCAGCGGCGTGCGCGCCAGGACCGGCGACGTGTGCTGCTCGTAGATCGCGTGCCCGCACTCGTGGAGGGTACCGAAGAGCGACGGGCTGATGAACGCCGGGTTCCAGCGCGTCGTGATCCGGCAGTCGGACTGCGAGAAGCTCGAGGCGAACGGGTGAACCGTCGTACCGAAGTGGCCGCGGCTGAAGTCGTAGCCGACGAGGGGGCGATGTGGCGGGCGAACGCCTGTTGCGCTTCCACCGGATAGGCCTGGTGCAGCACTGCCGCACTCACCGGCCGGCCGTCGCGCACGATCGCCTCGCGCAGCGGCAGCAGAGCCGCGGTGGCCGCGTCGAACAGCCGCTCGACGGCGGCCGACGTCATCCGCGCTCGTAGCGGTCGAGGAGCGCGTCGTACGGTTCGGTCGTGTAGCCGTAGAGCTCGGCCTGCTCGCGCGCCAGGTCGATCGTGTGCTGCAGGTGCGGCCGGAAGGCCGGCCAGTCCGACGCCGCGCGCGCGTCCACCCAGGCACGGTAAGCCGCCCCGCTGAGCCGCGCCCGCCGCGCGACGAACTCGCCCGGCAGCTTGATCGCGTCGTCCCGCTGGCGTCGGAACTCGCGCAGGAGAGCGATGACCGCTGTTCGGTCGGAAACGGCCTGCGAACCAGTCGACCGCGGTGTCCCCTCGGCCGACGTGTCGGCGCGCCCGTCGCCGGCGTTGCTCGCTGCGCCCCACCGCTGCGCCTCGCCCTCGGCCTCGCCCAGCCAGTCGCCCACCCGCTCGTCCACGAGCAACTCATGGCCGATCTGCGCCAGCGTCGCCATCTGGTGCGCGCGGTCACCGGATGCCGCGGCCGGCATGTTCACGTCGCGGTCCCAGCCCATCAGCCCGGCCGCCTTGCCGACGTCGTTCAGGCGCCGGATCCGTTCGAGGAGCGCCGCGAACGACGGGCCGATGGATGTACCGTCCGTCTGAAGGATCGCCGTGGTCGGATTCGTCACTTCGATTCCCCCTCGGGGTTCGTTTGGCTTCGACGCCGTCGATGAAGTTCCCGAGCAGCGCGTCGAGCCAATCGGCTGCCCGGTGTGGCGCGCCGTGGCCGACGCCGGGCAGGATGGCCAGCTGCCCGTTCGGCAGCGCCTGGAAGAGCCGGATCGTCTGATCGAGCGGCACCACCGGATCGCGGTCGCCGCCGACGACGAGCACCGGCATCTGTAACGCCGCAAGCTCGGCCGGCGTGAAGTCCGGCCGAAGCTGGTCCTCCGCCTCCCACCAGCCGAGGAGCGTTTCGGCCGGCACGGCGTGCCACGCGGCCATGCCCTTCAACCACAGCGCGTCCCGCTGCCGGATCGCGTCCGGCGACCAGAAGTCGCCCTTCAGCCGCGCCTCGTCGCGCGCGAAGTTGTTGCTGATCAGCACGAGCGACCGGGCGCGGTGTGGATGCCGCAGGCCGAAGAAGAGCGTCGTCGACGCGCCGCCCGAGAAGCCGCAGATGTGGGCCGTCCGGCACACCGAGCGCGTCGAGTCCGTTCGCCACGTCGTCCGCCATCTGGCGCAGATCCAGCGCGCCGGCCGGGTTCGTCGACTGCCCGTGTCCCGCAGATCGACGCCGATCACCCGGTAGCGTGCGGACAGCGGCGCGATCAGCCGCTTCCAGCTGACCCGGAACGTCTCGGTTGCGCCGTGGAGGAGCACGAGCGGCGGCGCGTCGGGCGGGCCGTGAAGCTCGTGGTAGAGGTCGAGGCTCGGCAAGGAGAGGACCGGCATGCGTGTATTATGCCGCTGTCATGTCCGCCTACCCTCGTCCCCGCAGCCCGCACCCAGGCCACGACCCGCGCCGGCAACTCGACGTTCATCGCCGTCGCCGACCGCGTCGCCTCCGTCGAAGAGGCCCGCGCCCTCGTCGCCGACCTCCGCCGGCTCTACCCCGACGCCACACCACTGCTTCGCCTTCGCCGTCGGCCACGGCGCCACCGTCACCACGGCTCGAGCGACGACGGCGAGCCCTCCGGCACGGCCGGCCGCCCGATCCTCGCCGTCGTGAACGGCAGCGGCCTCGGCGACGTCGCCGTCGTCGTCATCCGCCACTTCGGCGGCACGAAGCTCGGCACCGGTGGCCTCGTCCGCGCCTACACGGATGCCGCCCAGGCCGTCCTGGCCGAGTGCCCCCGGACGCGCAAGATCGACCGCGTCCGGCTCGTCGGTCGGACGACCTATGCGTTGTTCGATGTCGTGCGGCGCGTCGGCACCGGCGCCGGCGGGGACGTCGGGGAGGGAGTTCGGGGCGGATGTCGGGATCACGGTGGTGGTCGACGAAGACGCGTCGCGGATGTCGCGGTGGCCGTGTCCGAGGCGACGGCCGGAGCCGTGCAGCTCAGGGGATGGGGTGATCGACGTCCTGCGACCGCGACCGTCGGTCTGTAGGATTGCCTGTACCGAAGTGCCCGTACCGAGGATTCGACGCGCATCGGGGCGCGGTCCTAACCCGTTGCGATCGTCCCCGCACCTCCCCGAACCCCAGCCGCACCCCATGCCCTCGCATGAACCGGTCATCACCACCTCGTCGCCGTCCTCCAGAAACGCCCGCTGCTCGCCGCCGCCGACGTCCACCGGCTCCTGCCCCCGCCACGACAGCTCCAGCATCGACCCGCGGCTGTCCGCCGCGTCCCCGCTGATCGTCCCGGTCGCCAGCAGGTCGCCCGGCCGCAGGTTGCAGCCCGTGACGGTGTGATGGGCCAGCTGCTGGGCGATGTCCCAGTACAGCGTCGACGCGTTCGTGCGCGCGATCCGGTGCGCGGCGCGCCCGCTCGCCCGTCCGGCGGCCGTTGCGAGCGCCACATCGAGCGCGATGTCCAGCGCCCAGTCGCCGCGGCGCGCCAGGTAGTCCAGCGGCGCGGGGTCCTGCGGCGGCGCGGGCACCCGGAAGGGCAGAAGGGCGTCCAGCGGCACGATCCACGGTGAGATCGAGGTCGCGAAGTTCTTCGACAGGAACGGGCCGAGCGGCACGTACTCCCAGGCCTGGATGTCCCGCGCGCTCCAGTCGTTCACGAGGACGCACCCGAAGATGTGGCCGGGCGCCTCGGCCACCGCGACCGGCGCGCCGAGCGGGTTGCCGACGCCGACGATGTAGCCGAGCTCGAGCTCGAAATCCAGTTGCCGCGTCGGCCCGAACGTCGGCGCGTCGGCGTCGGGCGCCTTGCGCTGCCCCGACGGGCGCCGCACCGCGCTCCCGCTGACGACGATCGAGCTCGCGCGGCCGTGATAGCCGATCGGCACCCAGCGCCAGTTCGGCAGCAGCGCGTTCTCGGCGCCGCGGAACATCGTCCCGACGTTCGTCGCGTGCTGGCGGGAGGCGTAGAAGTCGGTGTAGTCGCCGATGTCCACCGGCAGGGACAACTCGACGGCGGCGCGGTCGTGCAACGGCGGGGCGGCGAGGCGGGCGTCGTCGAGCCATCCGGCGTTGCCCTCGGTGAGCAGCGCCGCGATCCGGCCGCGCGTGTCCGCCCAGCCGTGGGGTCCCAGGCTGAGGAACGCGTTGATCGTCGGCGCGTGGAATGCCCGCATCGCCGCCGCCGGCCCCTCGAGCACGCCGGCATCCGCCACCGCGGCGAGGTCGAGCACGCGGTCGCCGATCGCAACGCCGATCCGGACGGGTGCGCCGGGCGCGGGACGGAACGCGCCGTACGGCAGGTTCTGCAACGGAAAGTGCCCGGCCGCATCCGTGGGCACGAACGACCTGAGGTTCGGATCGATGGGCATGACGCTTCCTTGCTCGTGGTCCTCGGATGGCGAAGGCATCAAGGCTGTGCCGCCATCGGGTGGCCGGCGATGGTACACGCGCTGGGCGTCGGATGTCATGGCGAGGCTCGGGCCGTGCATGCGTCGACCGAACGGAGCGCGCCGCCATTGACGCCCGCGAACGCGGGCGGTAGGCTTTCCGCAGCCGCCAAGATCGCTCCGACCGACGGGCGCCCCATCCGGCACCCGCAATCGACTGCACACGAGGTCGCCGATGCCCGCCCCTCCTCTCGCCGCTCCCCCGACTTCAGCGCACGCTCGCTGGCGATCGGCCCGACCGGCATCCGCAAGATGTTCGACCTTGCCACCGCCGAGACGCTGCAGTTCGGCCTCGGCGAGCCGGACTTCCAGCCGCCGGCGGTGGCCATCGAGGCTTTCCACAAGGCGATGGTCGACGGGTACAACAAGTACACGACGCAGGCCGGCTATCCGCCCCTGCGCGAGGCGATCGCCGCGTCGTGGGCCGCCTACCGTTCGGGCCTCGACAGCAGCAACGTCTGCATCACGATGTCCGGCACGAACGCGCTCCTGACTGCGCGATGATCCTCGTCGATCCGGGCGACAATGTCCTCGTGCCCGACCCCGGCTTCCGCTGTACGGCCCGCATGCCACGATCTTCGGCGGCTTCGAACGTGCCTACGCTTGCGACTTCGCGCACGAGTTCGTCCCGCAGATCGAAACGCTCGAAGCGCTCGTGGACGCGCGCACGCGGGCGATCGTCGTCAACTTCCCCTCCAACCCGACCGGGGCGACGCTCACGATCGCCCAGCGCGACGAGCTGATCGAGTTCGCCCGCCGCCACGACCTCTGGATCATCTCGGACGAGGTGTACGACCGGATCATCTACGACAGGCCGCACGTGAGCTTCCTGACTCCAGATTATGACAAGGTGCTGATGGTCAACAGCTTCAGCAAGACGTTCGCGATGACGGGCTGGCGGATCGGCTATGTCCTTTCGCCCCACACCGAAGCGATGCAGCTGATCATGAAGCTCCAGTACTACGTCACCGCCTGCAGCAACGATGCCATGCAGCGCGCCGTGCTCGTGGCGCTCGAGCATGCTTCGGACTACCCCAACCAGATGGTCGCCGCGTTCCGCGCCCGGCGGGACGTGATGGTCCGGCGCCTGAACGCCATGCCCGGCGTGTCGTGCCACAAGCCGGAGGGGGCATTCTATGTCTCCCCAAGGTGGACATCGGAGGGGTCGGAGGGGTCGGAGGGCTCGGCTGCGAGGACATTGCCATGGCGATCCTGGCCGACGGCGTTCTCTGCAGCCCCGGCACGGCGTTCGGGGTCGCCGGTCACGGACATCTTCGCCTCGCCTACACCACCTCGATGGCGAACATCGAACGCGGACTGGACGTGATCGAAGCGACGCTTGCCCGGTTGACCGATTCTGTGGCGACGGTCATCTGATCGCTTGCGGACATCACGGCCGGCCGCAATAGCCACTGACTACACGAAGTGCGGCCGGCCATCGCCGCCCGGATCGCGGCGCCGGCTTGCCTCCATTCGTTGACGCTTCCCGCGCCGCCCCGTAAACTGTCCCGTCCCCCGAATCGCCTGCTCGAACGGCCCGGTCGGTCGCCATGCGACGCCGTGCCGCCTTCGGCCCTCGGGCCACCACATCTGCAGGCACATCCGGCGTCGCCCATCGGCCGGCGCACGCGGAACCCCGTATCCACCCGTACCGGAGCATGATCGATATGAACAACGGCCTCGGCAGCGCCATCCTCCCGCTGATCATCGGCGGGATCATCGGCTTCACGATCGCCCTGATGCTCTCGACGCCGCGCCGCCGCCAGACGGCCGTCTCACCGTCGCGTCAGCGGGCGCTGGATGGTCCCCGCCCCGCCGTCGCCGCGCAGGCCGCCGCCGACGGCGGTCACCGCGCCGAGGCGAAGCGCCTGGCCAACGAGCTGGCGGCGGCCCGGCGGGAGCTCGAGGCGGCGGGTCAGGCACGCAAGGCGCTCGTCGCGGCACACCAAGCGGAGGTCGAGCGACGGGATCGGTCGATCGCCGACCGCAAGACCGAGTTGCAGGAGCGGGACACGCGGGTGGCGCTGCTGCTCGAGCGCGTCGCGTCGCTGGGCGGTGCGGAGCGGACGGCCGCGGACGATGCGCCGGCGGTCGACCTGCGCGTCGTCGTCGAGCAGGCGCAGGCCGCGGCGCGGGCGGCCGAGGGCAAGGCGCAGGAGCGCGAGCAGCGCATCGTCCAGCTCCAGAAGGAGATGGCGAGCGTGCGCGAGGAGCTCGGCAACGTCCGCAAGCGCAGCGGCGAACTCAGCCGATCCGTCGAGGAGCTCACGCCGCGGTTTGCCGAGCGCAACCGCCAGATCGCCCAGCTCGAGACTGCCCTCCTGGAAGCGCAGGCCGAGCTCGCGCGGCGCCCGATCGCCGCACCGGTGGCCGCCGTCGACCCGACGGCGGCCGAGAAGGCCGCGAACGCCAAGCTGCTGGCCGCCTACAAGCACGACATGGCCCTCGTCGAGGAGGAGAAGGCCGCGCTGCAGGCGCGAGCTTGCCAAGCGTGACGCACGGATTCGGCAGCTGACCGAACGGGGCGCCCAGAAGCCGGGCGGGGCGGCGGGCACACGCGGCGTCGAGCCGGTTGTTGCAGCGCCGGCCGCAACGGTCGTCGAGCCGGCTGTCGAACCGGATGTCGAAGGGAGGGTCGAGGCGAACGCAGCGACAGTGGTCGCACCCGCCGTCAAGCCTGTCACTGCGTCGAACGGCGCGCCGCCCGACCGCGCGGCCAAAGTCGCCGGCAAGGCTGCCGGCAAGCCGCGCAGCGACGACCTCAAGCGGATCAAGGGGATCGGCCCCGTGTACGCCCGGCTCCTGGCCGAGGCCGGGATCACGACGTTCGCCGGGCTGGCGACGTCGGATGCGCAGGCACTGGCCGCGGCGGTCACGCGGGACAACGGTGTTCCGCCGGACGTCGCGCCCTGGATCGAAGAGGCCCGGGCGTACGCTTCTGGGGGCTGATCGACCACGGCACGCGGCCCACGCAGTCTGCCCTCGACAGCGCTACCCGGGGTTCCCTTAGCGTTGGAAATTTCTCCATTACTACGGGAATACCATGCCCCGTTCCCTCGCCGCCCGATGGGCGACTCGGCGGGTTGCGCCCCCGACAGCTGGCCTGATGGCCGCTGTCTGGGCGCTGGCGCGGCGGGTAGTCGGGCTCGCTTCGCTCGACGTTCACCGCCGCTTCGCGTCGGCTCACTCCCGACGGCGCACAGGCATCCGCCATTGGCGGATCCGAGTTGGATGGGCTCGCTCGTCAATCTCGCTCGCAAAGCCGCCACCTCCTCTCCCCGTTCCCCTCTCCGGTGGCGGCATAGGCCCTGCGCCTGCGGCCCGCCTGCGGCAGGGCCTTGGCTTGGGCCAAGACAACGGGGCCGAATCCTTAAAATTACCCCTTGAGACGTGGCTGGTGCACCTGATAGACTGAAAGCACATGAAGATCGTCGCACGCATCCGCCAACTACTCTCTGCCAAGGAAGACATCGCTGCCGATGTGGTCGAGGATATTCCGGAGCTGGTCGAAGCAACGCCCGAGCCAACGTTCCGTCGTGCGATTGAGCGTCCGGCCACGCCTCGGCCAGCGCCCGCGCCCTTGCCGACATTCCCGTGGCAGCCACAACTGTTCCGCTTCTCCGGGAACCCCTGGCGCGCCTACGAAGGGCGGCGTTCGCCTTGAGGGTGAAGGCATCGAGCAGCCGATTCTCGATCCGTCCGACGACGTCCTGCGTCGTGAGCTTGCGGCGCCTGTGCCGCTCCGGCCCCTCCCATCTTGCTCTGATCGCGCCCGACGGCAGTTACCTGCAGGCGGCGGGCAACGCAAGCGCATGACAATCGAGGCCCATGTCGTCAGCCCGGAGGGCACCACCCATGTTGTTCTCGGCCGACAAGGCACGACTGGGCCTGACGCGACGATTGTCTCGACAGCTGGTCCGATCGAGGTGCACGCCTCAGAAGTCTGGATGGCCCCCGAGGCGCTCGTGGAGTTGACCCGTCTTCGCGGACACCTCACAGTTTGGGAGCCAGGAGGTGGCCACGATGGCAAGAGGGCGCAAGACGTACCCAGCGGAGTACCGGCAGCGGCTGATCGAGATGGCCCGAGCGGGGCGATCAGCTGAGTCTCTTGGTCGAGACTTCGAGCCGACAGCACAGACGATCCGGAACTGGGTAGCGCAGGCCGATCGGGATGAGGGCCGGCACGGGGACGGGCTGACCACAGCGGAGCGCGAGGAGCTGCGCCAGCTTCGTCGGGACAATCGCCGGCTGCAGCAGGAGCTCGAAATCCTGGGAAAAGTGACCGTCACCTGGTTTGCCGGACGCACGGACGAAGGGACACCCAAGCGGCGTACGCCTTCGTGACGGCGAACCAGGACGACTACCCGACGGCCGTTCTCTGCCAAGCGGCAGGAGTCTCGTCCAGCGGCTACTATGCCGCGCGAGGTCGGATCCCCTCCAAGCGGGCACAGGAGGACACGGTGCTGACTGAGGAGATCAAGGTGCTGCACTCCGCCTCGCGAGGCACGTACGGTGCGCCGAGGATCCACGAGGACCTCATGGACCAGCAGTGGCGCATCGGTCGCAAGCGCGTGGCTCGGTTGATGCGCGGCGCTGGTCTGCAAGGTGTCAGCCGGCGCAAGGGCACCGTGACGACGCGTCACGGCACTGAACCGGCCGCTGCCGACCTGGTCCGGCGCGACTTCGGCGCGGATGGGCCGAACCGCCTTTGGGTAGCCGACATCACGTACGTGCCCACCTGGGCGGGCTTCCTCTATCTGGCGGTGGTCATCGACGCTTGGAGCCGCAAAGTCGTCGGCTGGTCCATGGCAACGCACATGCGCCAGGAGCTGGTGATGGACGCGCTGACGATGGCCGCCACGCAGCGCGAGGCAAGCGGTGTGATCCATCACTCCGACCACGGCTCCCAGTACACCTCTCTGGCCTTTGGCAGCCGATGCGATGCCTTCGGCATCCGCGTGTCGATGGGCAGCGTCGGCGACTGCTACGACAACGCCATGGCCGAGAGCTTCTTCGCGTCGCTCGAGTGCGAACTGATCGACCGTTCGACCTTTCGAAGCCACGCTGACGCCCGCATCGCTCTCTTCGACTACATCGAGGCTTGGTACAATCCGCATCGACGCCACTCGGCGCTTGGCCAGTTGTCGCCGGTCAACTTCGAACGGCGGGCCGACGCTGCGGTGGCAGCGTGAGATCCCCAATTATCCGCAGTCCGCGAAAGCGGGGGAACTCCACAACCGCCACCCCGTCCCCCTAGGACGCTTCAAGAGGGAGCCCTAATGTGAAGGAACCAATAGACTCAGAGCCGAGACCATTGGCTAGTGGACGCACATCCCATGGGAGCGCCGTTGTTGCAGTGATCTTGGGTCTATTGCTTGTCAGTGCTGCTGGTTGCGGGGTCACCTTCAGCGTCCCTCCCGGCGATCCGTCGGGAGAAGTAGATCCCAGTGCATTTGTTGGTACCTGGATTCCAGAGGAAGTGACCCATACAGTTACATCACCGATCGAAATCAGCGCTGATGGGAATGTTGCCACTGTAACCGATGTCGTCAGTAGTACAACGATGGGCCAGTTTCGAGGTGTCGAAATTGGTGATGGCGTCGTGGCCTACTTCCCCTATCGGGACGCGTGGCGGATCTTTCGTGTGCGCCTGATCGATGACGATCAGAGGATGGAGTTGACCACCATCGACCCTGATGTGTTGCGTTCTGACATCGAAAGTAATGAAATCACGGGAACGATTAGCGTTGATGGCCTGATACGCGTGACAGCTGATACTGAGGCACTGGCAGGGTATCTCACAGGCCATCCTGCTGTCTGGCTATCGGAGTCGGGCTACTATAGCCGTGAAGAGATCGAATCGCCCTCAATGACCATCGCCGAACGGACTCGACCCCCAAAGGAGCTTTGGCAATCTTAGGTGTGATTGCACTATTTGCGACGATTTCACTCCTGCTGGTTAGGCGTAGGTAGTGCATCGGGTTCTCAAAAACAGAAGGTCAAGCCGTGGCCGACCAATCAGTGGTACAGCGGCGAATGCGATCCGGAGTTCCTGGCGCGCATGGAGAGCCTGTTGGAGCTGCATCGGCAACCTTGCGACCCGGCCGAGCCGGTGGTGTGCTTCGACGAGTGCCCGGTGCAGTTGCTCGGCGAGGTCCACGCGCCTCTGCCTGCCAAACCCGACCAGCCCGAATGCCAGGACTACGAGTACGTTCAATGCGGTACCGACTACCTGCTGGTCACGGTCGAGTCCGCGGTCGGCTGACGCGATGTGGTTCCCAGTTCGACACGCGCCAAGGTCGACTTCGCCGCACGAATGCGGAATCTGGTCGACGAGCACTACCCGACGATCGACGCCCTTGCAGCCGGCATCACCCCTTGGCAGGAGAGCGTCGCAGCCGCGACCATGCCACCATCCAATGGCGTTTCACCGTCCACGACTCCCGCGCCAGGCTTCACCGCTTCTACGCTCACGATTCATGGCGGAGAGGTACTAGGTGCGTGAATTGAGTCGCTCCGCTTGGCAATGGTGCGCCCTGACGCTGGGCGGCGTTCTTAACGTCATTGCATGGATTGCTGCGGCCCGCGTGGACCCTGCGGCTCTGCAAGCAATCCAGTACTCTCGCAGGGCGACGATCGTGCTTATGGTGTATATCTTGTTGAGCATGGCTCTCGGAATGATGTCAGAAGTTCGGTCTGGAAAGCAACTGTTAAAGCTACTATTGTTGATGATTACCGTCGGGATAAGTGGGTGGTTTGTCGCGACGGCGCCAGAGCGCTATCGACTTGTTGGAACATGCGACGACCTCACCGCGGCGACGAGGGAGCTTGTGTTCGGCGTAGTGGTGTGGGAAGATCCTCAGTGTCGAGTATTTCATCGTTCAACTGCTTCGCCACTTGGCGAATGGCATCCAGGCACGGAATGTCCGCAATGGGCGAGTGGATGGAAAGGGTCCAGTGAGAGTTGTGTCGTGTAAGTGAGTAGTGTCTTGTGGTGGATAGTACGCTCCCCTGTCAGCTTAGGGCGAGTCCACGAACTAGTGCGGTCGATTGGCTGCGAGCGTAGGCGGGATGGCCAGGAGTGGAACTGGAAGGTCTGGTATTTAGGGGCAGGATGATCGTCTTACGTGTGTGTCTGCAGAACTCTATGCCCCCTGGCGCCCCTCCGGTTCAGGGGCGCCAGCCCAGGCTTCCTGGTTCACCCGTAGGCAGCGCCTTGGCTCGGCGCTCCGGCAACGGATACGGAAATGCCACCAGCCCCGCCCGCCCCGCCATGAACCAGGGGTTCCCGTAGCAACGGAGAAGAATCCAACGCTAAGGGAACCCCTACCCGTGCAGCCAGCCACCAACGGCCGCCATCGCCAACATCACCGCCCCCGCCAGCACCCCGGCGGCCACATCGTCCAGCACGACGCCCCAGCCCCGCCCGATCCGCTCGAGCCGGCGGATCGGGCCCGGCTTCCAGATGTCGAACGTCCGGAAGAGCACGAAGGCGAGGGCGAACGTAAGGAGCGCCGGCCGCGCCGGCCGCAGCACCGCCAGCCAGACGCCGATCGCCTCGTCCAGCACGAAGGCGCGCGGATCCTCGTCGCCGGTCTGCTCGGCCATGCGCCGCGCCGCCCACGGCGCGACGGCGAGGGCCGCGGCGATGAGCGCGAGCATCGTCGGCCCGTACGCGCGCGCCGGGACCGCCGCCGCGACGGCGAGCGCGGCGGCGGAGGCGACGGTGCCGGGCGCAACCGGGAAGCGGCCGATCCCGCCGAGCGTGCCGAGGATGCGGGCGGGCGACGGGCTCAGATCGAAAGGCCGGTGGTGGCGCTCATCGCCTTGCGGACGTAGAACCAACCGGAGTAGAGGGTGAGCAGCAGCGTCGCCCAGATGACGACGCGCACCGTCCAGAGGAACCACGCGGCCTCGGTGCCCGTCGCCAGGACGATGAGCAGGCCGGAGATCGCGATGACCTGCAGGACCATCTTGTACTTGCCGGGCTTCTCCGCCTGGAAGTTGATGCCCTCGCTCTCCATCCAGCCCCGAATGCCGGTCACAAGGAACTCGCGGGAGACGATCACGACGACCATCCACGGCGCCAAGAGCACCCGCGTGGCCGTGAAGACGGTCAACAGGACGAGCGCGCCGGCCACGACGACCTTGTCGACGAACGGGTCGGCGATCCGGCCGAAGACGGTGACGATCCCGCGGCTGCGCGCCAGGTAGCCGTCCACGGCGTCCGTGATCGTGGCCAGCAGGAACAGGACGAAGCTCACCCAGACGCCCGTGGCCGTCCCCGGGCCACGCACCCGCCTCGACCAAGGACAGGGCAAGCAGCGCCACCAACCCGACGACGAGCCGGGCCATCGTGATGCGGTTGGCGATATTCATGCAAGACATCCCATTCGACAACCCATTCGTCCGGGCGGCGGCGATCCGCACGGCTGCGAGTGTAGCATGGCCGTGGCACGGCCCCGCGCAACCGGGCGCACGGACATCGCGCAGCCGCCGTCCATCACCGCAACAGCGTCTGCGCCCGGTCCGGCCCGACGCTCACGATCGACACGGGCACGCCGACGGCCGCCTCGACGAACCGCACGTAGGCATGCGCCGCCGCCGGCAGCGCGTCGACCGAGGTGCAGCGTTCCATCGGACCGTCGAATGGCTCCAGGTCGACGTAGCTCGGCTCGCAGCGCGCCAAGTCCTCGGCCAGCGCCGGCGGGCTGTCGATCGTCCGGCCGTCGAGGCTGTAGGCCACGGCCACCTTGAGGGACGGCAGACCGGCCAGCACGTCGAGGAGCATGAGCGCGACGCGCGTGGCGCCGGTGAGGCGGACGGTGTGGCGCAGGAGGACGAGGTCGAGCCAGCCGCATCGCCGCGGGCGGCCCGTGGTCGTGCCGTACTCGCGGCCCCGTTCCCGCAGGCGCTCGCCGATCGCGTTCGCCTGCTCGGTCGGCATCGGCCCGGCGCCCACGCGTGTCTGGTAGGCCTTGGCAATGCCGATGACCTCGCGCGCGCCGCCCGCGATCCCGGCGCCGGAGCCGATCCCGAGCGCCGTCGTCTGGCTGGCGGTGGCATACGGATAGGTCCCGTGGTCGACGTCGAGCAGGCAGGCGTTCGCGCCCTCGTACAGGACGCGCCGCCCGGCTGCGACCGCGTCGCCCAGACGGCGCGCGGTGTCCGTGACGCGGGGTGCGAGCGCGGCGGCGTCGGCGGCCGCGGCCGCGTCGATCGCCGCCGCGTCCAGCGGCTCGAAGGACGTTGCTGCGACCTCGGCGAGCGCCCGGAGCGTCGCGTTCTTCAGGGCGGTGATTCTAGCGATTCGGGCCGGGCGATCCGCAGCGTACAGGTCGGCCACGCGGACGGCCGTCGTGCGCAGCGCCTTGTCGGCGTAGCACGGTCCGATGCCGCGGCCCGTCGTCCCGACCGCGGCCGCCGCGCCGGCGACACGGGCGGCCGCCGCCTCGTACAGCCGGTCCTCGACGGGGTGCCACGGCATGACGACGTGGGCGCGCTCGGACAACCAGACGCGGCCGATCGTGTCGACACCATACGCTTCGAGCGCGTCGAGCTCGCCGCGCAGGCCGGCAAGGTCCACCACGACCCCGTTGCCGACGATGTTGTCCGTGCCCGGATGGAGCACGCCGCACGGCACGAGGTGAAGCGCGTGGCGCTGCCCGTCGACGACGACGCTGTGGCCCGCGTTGGCGCCGCCGTTGAAGCGAACGACGACGTCGTGCCGTGCGGCCAGCCAGTCGACGATCTTGCCCTTGCCCTCGTCGCCCCATTGCAGGCCGATGACGGCCGTCGTCGGGGACTCGACCGCCCATGCGGGCAGCGACCCCGCAGTCCGCCCGTCGGGTGGGACCATCGGTTCGCGGTCCACCGCCATCGACGTCAACCTGGTGTCCGGCATCGCTCGCCTCCTCTGGCGCAGGCCCGACGGCGACGCGGCGCAAGGGCCGTGCGCGCCGCACCGAGGCCTGTTGGGTCGAGCTTCGCCTTCTGCCGCCGGCGCGCCCGGCGGCGATCCGCGCCCCGCCGTGGCGGGGTGCGCTCGAGGACGTGTCATGCGCGCAAGCCGTGAGGTTAGCATCCGACGGGCCTGCGCGCCTAGAATCCCGACCCAAGACGGATCCCGACCGATCGTCGGACCCCGCCCCCCTCGACGGATCACCCTCCATGACGGACACGACAACGATCCAGCTCGTGCGCGACGTGCGAACGCACATCGCCGACGGCCACCCATGGCTGTGGGCGGAGTCCCTGGCCCGCCGGACGGACATCCTGACCGGCACGACGGTGGACGTCGTGACGCCCGACGGCCAGTTCGTCGCCAGCGGCCTGTACGACAGCCGGTCGCCGCTGGCCGTTCGGCTGTGGTCCCACACGGTCGGCGAGCGGATCGACGAGGCATTGATCCGGGCCCGCGTCGAGGCGGCATGCGCCCGGCGCCAGCGGGATGTGCCGCTTGTGGACACGGACTGTCTGCGGCTCGTGCACGGCGAGTCCGACCACATGCCGGGCTTGATCGCCGACCGCTATGCCGACGTCGCGGTCGTGCAGGCCGACACGCCGGCGGTGGCCCACCTGTTGCCTGCGTTCGCTGCGGCGCTGTGCGAGGCGGTGCCGTTGGTGAAGCACGTGATCTACAAGCCGCAGCGCCGCCAGCAGGGCGATGGGCCGGCCGTCGTCGCGCTCATCGGCGAGCTGCCGCGCGGCCCGGTGCGGGTGCGAGAGAACGGACTGGTGTTCGACGTCGACATCGTGCGCGGCCACAAGACCGGCGCCTACCTCGACCAGCGCGACAACCGCCGCCGGATCCGGGCGCTCGCGAAGGGCAAGCGCGTCCTGAACCTCTTTTCGTACACCGGCTGGTTCTCGGTCGCGGCGGCCGCCGGCGGCGCCGTCGCCGTGACCAGCGTCGACGTCGCGGCCGGCGCGATCGAGGCCGCGCGCCACAACTTGGCGTTGAACGGCTTCGACCCGAAGAGCGGGGCGTTCCCGTGCGTCGTCGAAGACGTCGAGAAGTGGCTCGAAGCCAACACCACGCAGTGGGACATCATCATCGTCGATCCGCCGAGCATGGCCGCGTCGGCGTCGGGCCTGGATCGCGCCACGGCAGCCTATCGTCAGCTGAACCGGCTGGCGATCGCTCGGACGGCGCCGGGCGGGCTCTTGTTCACCGCGAGTTGTTCGAGCCACCTCGATGCCCGGACGTTCTCCCGGCTCGTCGACGACTCCGCACGCGACCGCGGGGCCAAGGTCCGCATCGTGGGGCGCTACGGCGCCGGTCCGGATCACCCGACGCCGCGCTGGTTTCCCGAGGCACGCTACCTCACGATGTTGCAGGTGGTGGTCGACGATCCGGGCCAGGCGCGGCAAGATAGGCCGCCCCGGCGCAGCAGCGCGCCGGGCGCGGACGAGCGGCGCTACGGCGGTTCCCCCGCGCCAACGCGCGGCGGCCGACCGGGCGCCCCACCGAAAGGACGGCCCAGTGCACCCTCCCGCCCCGGCGCGCCGCGCCCCGACCGCGACCGCCCTGCCGGCTCCGCTCGCCCGTCGCGCCCCGACGGCTCCCGCCAAGGTCCGCCACAGGGCAGGCCGAGTGGTCCGTACAAGGGTCCTTCCCAAGGTCCTGCTCGCCGTGATGGCGGCGGCGACGCTGGCCGGCCGCAACGCCCAGGCGGAGGACCGCGCGGTTCCGGTGGGGCGGTTCGCGCGGGCCTGGTGGCTCCGGCGGCGGCGGTTCACACGGCTCCGGCAGCGGCGGTTCACGCGGCTCCGGCAGCGGCGGTGGTTCGCGCGGGCCTGGTGGCTCCGGCGGCGGCGGTTCGCGCGGCTCCGGCGGCGGCGCGGGCGGCCGGCCGGCTCGCACAGGCTGAGCCGGCGTTCCGGGAATGGCGCTGCGATGCCCGAATGGGCCTGGGGTGCGGCGCGATCGACTTCGTGGCGATCGACTTTCCGTCGCCGCAGGTCGGCTGGGCGGCGGGCAAGGGCGGCGCGGCGCGCGCGTGGGCGGCGTCTGGTCGCGGGTCGCGACGCCGGAAGGCGCTTCGTTCAACGCCCTTGACATGATCAGTTCGGACGAGGGATGGTTCGCCGGTACCGGTCCGGACGTCGTCCACTACAACGCCGGCCGTTGGGACCGCGAACCGTTGCCCAAGCCGACGTGGGTGCGGGACATCTGGATGGGCACGGGCGAGTGGGGCTACGTCGTCGGCTCGACGTTGACAGGCGAGAACGGCCGGTTCTACCGCTACCAGCGCGGCCAGGGGTGGTCGACGGTCGACTTTCCCGAGGTCACGAAGGCGTTGCATGCCGTGGCGTTCGCCAGCGCGGACGAGGGCTGGGCGGTCGGGGCGCAGGGCACGGCGCTGCGCTGGCACGGGAACAAGTGGCAGCAGGTGAACACCGGCCTCGCGGTCGCCCTGAACGGCGTCGCCGTCTTCAGCGCGGACGAGGCGTATGCCGTCGGCGGGAACAGCACCGTCGCCGTCTGGAACGGCCAGCGGTGGCAGCAGGAGGACGGCGGCACGAGCGCCTCGCTCATCGGCCTCGACATGCCGAGCCGCACGCTGGCTTGGGCCGTCGCCGAGGACGGGACGCTCGTGCGCTTCGACGGCGAAGACTGGATCGTCAGCGACAACCCGACCGGCGGCGTGCCGCGCGCCGTTGCCATCGCCGACCCGGCGCGCGAGGACGTCTGGGCGATGGGCCGGCGGGGCACGCTACTGCACGGTGTCCGGGGCGACTGGCAGGGCATCTACGTGCCGCTTGTCGCCGACTTCAACGACGTGGCGATGGTCGGTGCGGACGGGGCGTGGGCGGTCGGGGGCGGCGGCGTGATCGCCCGCTGGGATGGAGCGGACTGGCACCGGATCGAGAGCCCGACCGAGGCGACGCTGCTGGCGGTGGACATCTCGTCGCCGGATACGGGCTGGGCGGTGGGTGAGAGCGGGATCATCCTGCGCTTCGACGGCCGGACGTGGCAGCGCAGCGACCGCCCGACGACGAACACACTGCACGCGGTCGTGAGCGTCGGGCCGGACGACGCGTGGGCGGTCGGCGACAGCGGAACGATCCTGCACTTCACCGCGGGTGCCTGGTCCGCCGTCACGGGTCCGACCGGCGCGTCGTTGCGCGGCGTGAGCTTCGTCGACGCCGCGAACGGCGCGGCGGTGGGGCCAGACGGGCGCAATTCTGCGCTTCGCGGATGGTGTCTGGACGGCCGAGCGCTCGCTGGGCGGCGGCGCGCTGAACGACGTCGCGATGCTCAGCCCGACGGCCGGCTGGGCGGTCGGGGACGGCGGGACGATCCTGTACATGGACCGCGGCCGCTGGCAGGGCTGGCCGAGCCCGGAGACCGTCGATCTGACGTCCGTGGCCGCCGTCGCCGACGGCGAGGCGTGGGCCGTCGGCCAGAACGGCACGATCCTGTTCCTCGACGGACAAACGTGGCGCCTCTGGCCGCGCGCGTTCGACGACCGCGTGGAAGGGCTCGACTGCGCCGACGACACGGCGTGCTGGGGCGTCGGCGGCAGTGGGACGCTTGTCCGCTACCGGAAAGTGCGGCTGTCGGGCGTCATCCACCTGCCGTTCCTGGCGCGGCGGTGGCCGTGAGTCCAGTGGGTCGCTGTCGTCTGCGTGCGGCGCGAGATGAGCGCCACGGGTGTTGACGGTCGCCGGACGTGCGATCAGCGGGGCGCTCGGTGCCGCGCTCGTCGTCGGTGCGGTCTTCTCGGCCGTGCGCCTGCTCGTCATGCCGCGCGCTTCGCGCGACCCGATCGTCACGTTCGTATGGATCGTCATCCGGCGCGGCCTTGACCTCTACCTGAAGCACCTCGAGTCGTTCGCGGCGCGCGACGCCGTGATGGCGGCCTACGCGCCGATCGCGACGATGTGCCTCCTGCCGACGTGGCTGGCGATGACGCTGCTGGGCTTCGCCGGGCTGTTCATCGCGACCGGCAGCCCGTCGTGGCGCCACGCGCTCGCCGAGAGCGGTTCGTCGCTGCTGACGCTCGGCTTCGTGCAGCCCAAGGGCACGCTCCAGACGGCGCTGGCGTTCACCGAGGCCACGATCGGCCTGATCCTCGTCGCCCTGCTGGTGGCGTACCTGCCGACGATGTATGCCGCGTTCGCGCGGCGCGAGCAGGCAGTGACGATGCTCGAGGTGCGGGCCGGCACGCCGCCCACAGCCGTCGACATGGTCCTGCGGCTCCACCGGGTGGGCCGGCTGGAGAGCAACGATGCGATGCAGCCGCTGTGGGCGGGTTGGGAAGGGCTCTTCGCCGACATCGAGGAGAGCCATACGACGATCCCCGGCCTCGCCTTCTTCCGCTCGCCGCGCGCCGAGCGGAATTGGGTCACCGCGGCCGGAACGGTGCTGGATACCGCGGCTCTGGTGACGAGCAGCGTGGCCATCCCGCGCGACGCCCAGCGCGAGCTCTGCCTGCGGGCCGGCTTCATCGCGCTGCGTCGCATCGGCGACGTGTTCCGGATCCGCCACCCTGCCGACCCGCACTTCCCGGCGGATCCGATCAGCATCGACCGCGCCGAGTTCGACGATGCGCTCGATCGGCTCGCCGTGGCGGGCGTGCCCGTGGTCTCCGACCGCGACGCGGCGTGGCAGGCGTTCGGCGGTTGGCGGGTGAACTACGACGTCGTGTTGCTCAGCCTGGCCGCGCTCGTCATGGCCCGCCGGCGCCGTGGACGAGCGATCGGTCGGCGGCGGGGCGGATCGTGGGGTGATGGCGTCGGGTCGGACGCCGTGGTGGGATGCAAGGTGTGAACGTGACGACCGTTCAGGTTCGAGTGTTACGAAAACACGAGGTCTCTCGTTGGCACCGCTGCGTTGTCCACATGCGCCTAGTTACTCATTAGACGCGGGAGAAGGGCGATTCGAGGCTGTTTGCCGTCCACTAAGTGCGCCTGACGGAGTCGTTAGACGCAGGTCTCTTGGAGACCCTGGCGCGAAGTCCGGACGCCCTGCCGTTACCCATTGAACCAATACGGGAACCCCAATACCAACTATGACCACCAGCGACCATGATTCACAGTTCACCGCCCAGACGATGGAGGACGCCATCCGGCTCTTCTCCGTCGTTGGCATGCCGGCCAGAGGGCTCTCAGCACGCACGAGGGTCGAGTACGGCAACGATCTAGCGGAGTTCGCCCGATTCGTTGCGGATCGTGGCCTCTCACAGCTTGGTGAGGTGTCCCTCCAGCACCTTGAGGCCTACCTCGCCCACTTGGACGGCCGCGGGCTCAAGGCCAGCTCGACGAATCGGAAGGCCCAGGCCTTGAAGAGCTTCTTCCGGTTCCTCCACGATCAAAGCGTCCTGTCCGAGAACATCGCTGCCCGGCTCGTCCCGCCGCGGATCCCCAGGCGGGAGCCTCGGTTCCTCAGCGAGGTCGAGTACAAGGAGCTTCTGCGCACGTGCTCCCACAGCCCGCGGGATGCGGCGCTTGTCGAGCTTCTTCTGCAAACCGGCATGCGGCTGTCTGAGGTTGCCGGCCTGACGTGGGCTGATGTGGAGCTGCCGGCGAAGGTGACGCCCGAGCCGGACAACGTTGGGCACGCCCGGATCACCCGCAAGGGCGGGAAGGTTGTTCTGGTGCCCCTGAACTACAAGGCCTGCCGGGTGCTCAAGACATGGAAGAGCACGAAGCACAAGCGGGAGGCAGGGTGCGATGCCGTGTTCGTCTCGAAGTACGGCTTGAGGCTCTCCAAGCGGGCGATCCAAGACACCGTGGCCAAGCATCTGGCGGCCGCGAAGATCCCTGGCGCCTCCGTCCACAGCCTCAGGCACACGATGGCCACCCACCACATCGCCCGCGGCACCGACCTCAAGACGGTACAGGAGACTCTCGGGCATGCCGACCTGGCGACGACAGCACTCTACGTGTCCCTTGCCAAGCAGGCTCAGAAGCGGGCGCTGCAGGAACATGCCCTATGATTCTAATCCCAGTGATACTGCATCAATACAGGAAGTATGACACGATGAAGAGGAAGACGTGTTGCAGTCATAACTATAGTCGGCACCGGGGTTTCATGAGGAACGGCCGACTCTGTGGCCGTTCGAGGTGTCGTATCATCCAAAGACCCACAGATTCGTTCCAATCTCACAATCGAATTCCATTGACCACTAGCCAAAACAGATGTTGAGTCGCCAACGCTATCACTGTCTATCGCCGTATCACTGAAGGCAAACGGTCCTAGATACCACGACGCAACAGCGATAACAGTCTGGTCCCACACCTCCCGATTTCGAACCCACGCAGTAGTGGAACCGGTTGCTACTATGCACTCATCTCGCGCCACAACGCTCAATACAGGCTCGTTAGTGACTAACAATTGCTGTACGCTGTCATTATTAACATCGAACTGCCATATCCCCGTGGTTGCGGCGATGAGAACCACCCCCCGCCCATCATAGTGTACATTTGACGCCATGCCATCAATGCCGTCAATGCGGTTAATATTGCCCCGCGAATCACATACAATAACGCTCGTTCCGACGGCGATGGCACTTTCATTATTCAAACCAGCGACGGCGAATATCTCGTCACCCGCTATGTGGCACCTCACACTCCACGTGTCATCCGTAAGCTGCAATACTTCCACCTGCCTCGCCGGAATCTCGGCACCTCGTGTTGATGCTACCGCCCACCCCCCCGCATGCTCGAAATAGTCGATATCCCAAATAGATAACTTTGTTGCATTGTATTGGATACGATAGTCACCGCCCGGCGTTCTCTCAATGAACACTGGCTCTTCGCGTGGCAAATGCTCGGCCGACCCGAACCATGTACCCTCATCTCCAACTGCAACTGATATTATATCAGCTTCCGATTCGATGTCTGTCAACTCACTCCATCCCGTATTTCGTGAGATGCGCTCGACTGGAGATCCCCCGCCCCCAACCGCTATACCATAACCATCTGCGCGAACTGATAATCTGGTGAGATTACCTTTGTCATACCACAAAGTGCGATGGCTTGTATTTCGAGAATCCATATATCGACTAAATATACCGTTTTGATAAATTACCATGGTGGCCATTGATCCGACAAAGTATACCTTGTCGTCGATTTCCTCAATTGCATTAAATGGATCGTTCAGCCCGCCGCCTCCATCAAACGCGGGTTTCCATGCCGCGCCGTCAAATCTATATATGATAAGTCCATCTCCTACCGCCCAACCACTCTTGACAATAAAGTCCACGATCATGCGACCGCCGACAATGACTTCTTGTCGCTCCCATTTCCCGTCCCTGTAAACGGCCATTAGTGGTCGTTCGACAAACGATGATCTACCGGGATTCTCGACAAGACAGAACCCACCAACATAGAGTTCGTCATTCTCGGAATACTTCACCTTGTTGATTGTGCATCCAAGCCACTCATCTCGAAATACTTCTAGGGCTTCGGGGCCAATAATCGCAACCACACCGTCTCCGCCGACGGCGATGTTTCCAGATTTTGATTCGGCAACAGACCACAGGATGGTGTTTTTAATTGAATATACTACTGTTACTTCTCCGTTATCGTATCTCGCGACAATTCCGTCTCCAGAAGCAACTCGGCCGGAGAGAATTATCGCCTCGCTATGCATGGACGAAACCAGTGCAGTCATAGAACAAACAAGATCGAGATGAAAAATCTCTATGGCCTTGCCAACTATCTTTACAAGATCACAAGACGGACCAGCTGCCCATACGACGTCACCATCTACGTCCATTGCGGTCAATTCTGTATTATCGTCGAATATCTTTATCGCTCTCCATGACTGCCCGTTGTACATCGCAATACCATTACCCGCGGCGCCTATCATATTTCCGTCCGCGTTTACTACCACATCCATCAAGCCAATAAATCCGCCGAGTTCAAAGTTTGTGTCATTCGTTTCTGCCCCAACACTTGTATTGCTTGACATCAAAAAGCACAACGATGCAATGGTAACAAGAAATGAGCACACTCGGCCGGCCGAACCCGTTACAAGGGTGTTCGTCATCGGATAAAACGCCTTATGTCAAGCGGGGTCAGACGCCAACTAATCCTCCTATAGGCGCGCCGGTGTGTCAACCCAAACGCCCTATGCTCTCCATCCGTTCGTGCCGCGACCGCATATTGGCTGGTCAAGCCCCGCCGCCGCCGCGAAACCAGTTGAACATTCATTTTCGCATGACCTCGAATCGCCTTCGCAAACAACGGTAAACATTAAGCAATGGGCTGAAAGGATGTCTAGCCCTTTCAGCCCATTGCTTCACCTTGCGCCAGCTCGTTTTCCGTTCAGCACCTACAGCAACTGCCTCATCTCCCCCTAGATCTTCCGATCATGGTGTTGCGGTGGGCAGGGGTGTAATCACTGGCGTGCCCGGCACCGCGGTTATCCACGTTTCCGTAATGTTCCGCTCTGGTGTTGACACTGCGGTTGGGAGGTCGGATATCCACCCTGGAGCAACGGTCGGAGTCGGATTCCCAGTGGCGCTTGTGCGACTCAACGGATGCGGCACTTGGATTGCTGCAATCGCGATACCGACAAGAATCAGCGCTCCAATCCACGGTCGCGTTACGTGGCGTAGTATCTGCTTCATTCGTGACCTCCTTTGTGCCAGGCCTGTCGGTCTGGATCGCCCTTCATGTTTCGGCCGATAGGACTTTTCTATTCGCCGTCGCACATGTCAAACCCTTCTGGCACTTCAGTTGGAGTGGGATCATTATGATGAATGTCGTCGTTGTCTGGAAGTACTCTGAATCTCCAAATCCGCCGCTGCCTTTATCGATAAAGTAGCGGGGGTCCTCAAGTTTGTTTACCGTTCTGTCCGCTAGGAATGTTAGGTCGAGATTAGCTCCGTTCTCAAGTAAATAGCGCGTGTTAAGATGGCCAGAAACGCCCATGTCGTGGAGATCAGACATGTTTTCCCCGCCGACTCGTATAACATTTGGAGAAAAACTCCCTGGCATTACTTGAGGTCTTGATGCAAATGTGGTTCCATTAATACTTACCTCAAATTGCCAAAGGGACTGGGCGTGGTTCGGATCCGCAAATCCAAGCTTCTTCACGTGAACGTCTACGCGTGTCGCCGGATCCACAGAAACATCACTGGTCCCGTTCTTGAATGGGGCAGGGAACGCAGATCCTACGCCACCATTAAGAACCCCTGTGCTCCAATATGGACGCAACTCTACGGACTGCGAAATGTCACACCTCTTTCGGATACCAACCTCCAGCCATCGAGTGGTAGTGCTTTGGCCTGTTGGTGGATCTATGATCCACATTACTTGCGATGTATGTCTGAGCTGAGGGCGGCCCGCTACATCCATTTAACCATTCATCTGCCACCTCAATCGTCTGATCCGCCTGCACAATCTCCAAACTCTCGACGGCCTCAACGCGCGCAAATTGGCGCACCGTATTGACTGGACATGTTTGTGCAAACACAGTGACTTGCGCCGGGGACAGTACAATCGCGAGTGCGATCATGGTCAGGAATACAAATCTCTTCATTTCCCCATCTCCTTTTGCGTCGCGGGTAGACACATCTTTCCCCATCCTTGGTCAGACATCGCCCTTCAGTGAGCTGGTGATCGCGTAGTGTTCCTGTCGAGATAAGAGCACGGTTCACCATTGAGGGTATGTATCTGTTTGGGAGGGGAGGGGTGATCCAACGGCGTCAGCATAAGTCGTGTTGCGGGGACTGTCAATTGATCGTGTCTCAAATTCGATGAGTCCCTGTCAGTAAGCTCGATCTCTTACTCTGTCCAGAAATTGTCTCAAATTGTCGGTCGGCGTCTACCGTGTCGCCGGCGACCGGTTGAGTTGGTCGCGGTTCGAGATTGCATCCCGCGCTAAGACCGAGCGAGCGGTGCTATTGAACTGCCAGGTGTCGCGAGTAGTCACGGTTCAGCCTTCTGGTAGAGGTTCCAGCGCTCGACGAGAAAACGCTTCCTTAATCGGTCATCGATCATCTCCTCGTCTGTCGGCCTATCGTGACTCATCCGTCTGTTCGCGGAATCGTCGGAGTTTATCGCGAGCACGGATGAGTTTTCCGTCATGTTCCCACTCTAAGTATCGTCTGTGGCAGGTAGGATAAGGCGGAAAGCTCTGAGGTAATCTACGCCACGATGTTTTTGTGTCCAATACCCAAATGATTGCACTAAATATTTCTCGGTCGTCCCGCCGATGACGTCCCGATTTGTGCGGGTGTTGCTTTTGTGCTAGGAGTGGCTCGATAAGCTGCCATTCCTCATCGGTAAGCTTCGCCGGTTCTTCAGGCGCACGGATAGACATCAGTAGGCGTCCTCGGGGGGAAGGAGACTCTGATCTGGCCGAGCTCAGCGAACTCGAATCCCAACGATAGAGCAGCGCGCGTGCGGGTCCAAACCGCCTCTCCGATCGTTATCGATGTCATTTCCATCAGAGGGGGTGGGCCACACCGGCGTTGGGGAAGCGCGTTTGGTCCAACGAGATCCCTTCCCCGCCCCCACCGCCCGGACGGGCCCTACGCCGCCCTTTCTGTTTTATGTCCGGTAGCGACGGATCGCCCTCTGCAATACCGCCGCAGCGAGGGCTACTAGTGAGTCAGTTAATGATGGGCTACCCCGTGGATGGCGACTACTGAGCGGCAAAACGTTGGCGGACCGGATCGCCCACGGATTGCCCGCACCCATCACACCGCATTCGGCTCAAGCACAACCGCATCCGCCGCGTCAGCGCCTCCACCAACCTCCCACCGCTTGTCCTCGGACAGCGCGATCGGATACTGGCCGTCGAAACACGCCATGCAGAAGTCGCCGCGGTCGCCGACGCACTCCTTCAGGCCGTCGACGGTGATGTAGCGAAGCGTGTCGGCGGTGAGGAACGCGCGGATCCCCTCGACGTCGTTCTGGGAGCCGATCAGCTCGGCGCGGGTCGGGGTGTCGATGCCGTAGAAACACGGGTTGGCGGTGACCGGGCTGCCGACCCGCAGGTGGACCTCGCGCGCGCCGGCGCCGCGGATCATCCGCACGAGCTTGCGGCTGGTGGTGCCGCGGACGATCGAATCGTCGACGAGGACGACCCGCCGCCCCTCGAACAGGTGGCGGACCGGGTTGAACTTCATCTTCACGCCGTCGTCACGGCGCGCCTGCTCGGGCCGGATGAACGTCCGGCCGATGTAGTGGTTGCGCACGAGGCCCAGCTCGAACGGCACGCCGGATGCTTGCGCGTAGCCGAGCGCGACGGCGTTCGAGCTGTCGGGGACCGGGACGACGAGGTCGGCCACGACCGGGTCATGCCGCGCCAGCCATCCGCCGATCCGCTTGCGGACGTCGTAGGCGTAGCGGCCGAACACGAGCGCATCCGGACGGCTGAAGTAGACGTGCTCGAAGACGCAGTGCGCGGGCGTCGCCCGGCCGTCGCGCGCGGCGACGACGTCCGGATGCGCGAGGCGTTCGACGCCGTCGGCCGAGAACACGATGATCTCGCCCGGCTGGACTTCGTCGATCAGCTCGGCCCGGTTGATGTCCAGCGCGGTCGTTTCGCTGGCGACGACCCAATCGTCATCGACGCGCCCGAACGTCATCGGCCGGACGCCCCACGGGTCGCGGACGGCGTACAGGCGGTCGGCGACGAGCAGGCACGCGCTGTACGCGCCCTTCACTTCGTTCTGCAGGCGGCGCAGCGCGTCGACGATGGACAGGCCGTCGTCGTTGTGCCACGTCGCGACGAGGCGGAGCATGAGCTCGCCGTCGTTCGTCCCCTCGAAGGCCATGCCGCGGGCCTCGAGCATCTGCCGCAACGCCCAGTAGTTCACGACATCGCCATTCGAACACAGCGCCATCGCCGTGCCGCCGGGCCGCGCGTCGAGAAACGGCTGCGTGTTCTCGAGGCGATTGCCGCCCTGGGTCGGGTAGCGGACGTGGCCGATTCCGATCCGGCCGTTGAACTCGGCCGATGGTCGCTGGTGGAACACCTCGCGCACGAAGCCGAGGCTGCGGTGGAGCCGCAGCGCTTCGCCGTCGGACAGGACGATGCCGCATGCATCCTGGCCGCGGTGCTGCATCTGGAAGAGGCCGGTGACGATGTCGTCCAAGCCGTCCCGCGCTGGCGAATAGAAGCCGATGACGCCACACATGGCGTGCTCCCGCTGTGGTTCGGACCCGAGAGGGGTGGTCAGACCGGTGCGCACCGGATCCGGACGGGGAGACGGACCGTCACGCGTCCCGCGGACGGTAGACGTTCGTCGCTTCGGGCAGAAGGTCGCGCACGATCTCACCGATCGTGGCAAGCACCGTCCAGTCGTCGGTACCGGAGAGCACGTAGAGCTTCCAGAGATCGCGGTAGCTGCGCTCGAGGTCGCCCAGCCGCGGGATGCGGTCGTGATACGCGGCGAGCGGTTCGACGGTCGAGGCGCCCGGGAAACGGACGTGCGTCTGCGCCTCCTTGAGCTGCATCCGCCTTGCCGGGCAGTATAGCACCACGAGCGGGACGTCCGTCATGCCGCGACGCTCAAGGCCGTCGGCCACCGCGGCCTCGAAAGCGGCGCGTTCGCCGTGCTGGCCGCGGGCGAAGAAGCGCGCGACCAATGCCTCCTGGGCCTCGGCGTTCGCGTAGCGCGGGAACACGCACGCGCGCTTGAGGAGCCGGCGGCTGGCGAGGCGCTCGAGGAGCTCGGTCTGTCGGCTGAACGCGGACGGCTCGGTGGGCAAGTGGCCGGCGAGGAGGGCCTTCAAGCTCTCGTCCGTCTGCGTGTACAGCGATTCGGGGGCGAGCCCGCCGCTGATCAACGCGTTTTCGACGAGCGAGGCGATGATCGCCGAAGCGGAGATCTTGGCGTGGTGGTAGTAGACCCGCTCGCTGAAGAAGTAGCGCGCCTCGAGCACGCGAACGAGCTCGGAGACGATGTCCTCGCGCACGAGGCCGCGCTTGGCGACATCGACGTAGAGGTGGCCGGAGGCGCGATCGACCATGAAGTAGTCCATCACGCGCGGGTCGTACAGCAGGTTCAGACCGGTGTAATAGGCGTCGCGCTTGAGGTAGTCCAGAATGTCGGCGCAGATCGTGTCGGACAGGATCTCGCGCCAGTACGGCGGCACGGTCGGCCCGTCGCCGACGCCCGGCGGCAGGAGGACGGACAGGACCTCGCGCCGGATCCCCATCCCGTCCAGCGCCGCGCCGAGCGGTGTGGAGGGCGCGAGCGCGCGCTGGAAGCGCTCAGGGCTGTCGTGCCGCTCGAGGATCCCGCTCTGGTCCTCGATGCCGTGCCCGAACGGGATGTGCGTGACATCGTGCACCAGCGCGGCGGCGCGCACGATGCGCGCCTCGTCCGGCGCGATGCCGATCCGCTCGAGCGGCGCCCGCTCGCGGCTGCGGTTGATCGCGTCGATCATCCGGGCCGCGACGTGCAGCGTGCCGAGGCTGTGCTCGAAACGCGAGTGCTGCGCGCCGGGGAAGACCAGGTAGGCCGTGCCGAGCTGTCGAACGCCCCTCAGTCGCTGCATGTCGGGCGTATCGAGGAGCGAGAGCTCCTCACCGGTCAGCTCGATGTCACCGTGTACGGGATCGCGGATTACCGCGCCGCGCCTTCGCATCGCTTTCCTCGCGTCGCTCGCCTGAGCGGAAGCTCAGCTTGATCGGCGTTCCGGCAAAGCCGAAGCGCTCCCGGATCTGGTTCGTGACATATCGCTCGTAGCTGAAGTGGACAAGCTCCGCGTCGTTCACGAAGAAGACGATGTGCGGCGGCGCGACGCCGACCTGCGTGGCGTACTTGATCTTCAGGGGCCGCCCGGAGCGCGAGAGCGTGTGCTTGGCCTGCAGATCGGCGACCAGCCGGTTCAGCTCCGCCGTCCCGATCCGCATCCGGCGCGACGCATCCACCGCCATCGCCTGCTCGACGAGCTTGATGACACGCTGGCCGGACAGCGCCGAGATGAAGACGACGGGCGCGTAGTCCAGGTGCTTGAGCGCATCCCGCACGATCCGTTCGACCTCGATGGACGTGTTCGTGTCCTTTTCGACGAGGTCCCACTTGTTCACCGCGATGATCGCCCCGACCCCGGCCGCCTGCAGATAGCCGCCGATATGCGCGTCCTGCGCCGTCACGCCGTCGACGGCGTCGATGACGAGGACGGCAACGTCGCACCGTTCCAGGGCACGGAGCGCGCGCAGAACGCTGTACTTCTCGATGCCGGGCTCGATCTGCCCGCGCCGCCGGATACCGGCTGTATCCACCAGGACGATCTCGTCGCCGTGGTAGCGCAGCGGCGTGTCGACGGCGTCGCGCGTCGTGCCAGCCAACGGGCTGACGACGGCACGCTCGTGGCCGACGAGGCGGTTCAGGATGCTGGACTTGCCGACGTTCGGCCGGCCGATGATCGCCAGGTGCAGGCGGGTGTCCGGCGCGGGGTCCACGTCCTGGCGCGGCAGATGCGCCACGACCGCGTCCAGCAGATCGCCCGTGCCGATGCCCTGAATCGCCGAGATGAGCATCGGCTCGCCGATGCCGAGCGTCCAGAACTCCGCGGCGTCGAGCGCGCGCGTCCGCTGCTCCGCCTTGTTCACCGCGAGCACGATCGGCTTGCCGCTCTCGCGGAGCATCTGCGCCACGTCGCGGTCGCCGGCCGTCGGTCCAGCACCGGCGTCCGTCAGGAGGACGACGACGTCCGCCTCCTCGATCGCGACCAGCGCCTGGTTGCGGACGGCCTCGGCGAAGGCGTGCTCATCGTCGGCCGCCAAGCCGCCGGTGTCGACGACGACGAAGTCGTAGCCGGACCACTCGCTGCTGGCGTACAGGCGGTCGCGCGTCGTGCCGGGGATGTCCTCGACGATGGCAAGGCGCTGCCCGACAAGACGGTTGAAGAGCGTCGACTTGCCGACATTCGGCCGGCCGACGAGGGCGACGAGGGGGAGGGGCATGCGACCACCAAGGGGATCGGTCGATGACGGCGACCGCGTGACTGGATCGGGAACGAAGGTCGATTGTAGCATCCGCTGTAGCATCCGCCTTGGCACCCGCGGCACCATCCTCCCCGCCGCCGTCCGGATCACGGGCGGTTCGCACGGCGCGATGGGCGTCCGTTCACGTGCCGCATGCCCCGCTTCTCACTCCAGCCAGGAGGACGATCGATGACCAAGGTGCCCGATATCCTGACCGCCGCCGAACGGGCCGCTGCCCTGTCCGCGCTCGACGGTTGGACGTACGCCGACGGGGCGCTGCACAAGGCGTACGCGTTCGCCGGCTTCGTCGAGGCGTTCGCCTTCATGACCGCCGGCGCCCTGGCCGCGGAGCGACTCGACCACCACCCGAACTGGTCGAACAGCTACCGCAAGGTCGATGTGTCGCTCTCGACCCACGCGGCGGGCGGCGTCACGTCGCTCGACATCGCGCTGGCGACGGCGATGGAGGGCGTTGCCGCTCGATTATTGGCGTGAAGTCAAAAGTTGATCGTCATCACGCATTGATTCGATCACGCTATTGACGTGAGCGCCAATAATCACTATCCTCGTCGCAAGGAGTTTGATCGCGTGCGCAAGGTCCTTGAATCCTGTCCGACATGCCAGAGCCCGCTCGACGTCACGGAACTGCACTGCCCGGCCTGCGAGACGACCGTTCGCGGTCGCTACCAGGGCTGCACGTTCTGCCGGCTATCGCCCGAGGACGTCCGCTTCGTCGCCTTGTTTGTCGCCAGCCGCGGCAACGTGAAGGAGATGGAGCGCGAGACGGGTCTCGGCTACTGGACGATCCGCGGCCGGCTGGGCGAGGTGATCGATCGCCTCGGTCTCGGCGCCGCCGAGCCGCCGATCGATCGTCAGCGCGACGTCCTCGAGGCCGTTGCCCGCGGCGAGCTGACGGCGGCCGACGCCGAGCAACTGCTCGAGGCGTCCGGAGGTGGATCGCGCGACGGTTGAACTCCGCCTAGTACTCCACCACTGAACATGCTCGTGGCGGCCACCAGAGTAGGGAACCCCTAGAATCCACAGTGGTGGAGTACTAGTCGCAGGATCGACGCGGGTCGACATTTACCCCTGACGATCCACCTGGATCGAGCGAAGGAGCGATGGACGATGGCCAGCGAATCGTTGCGGGTGTTGGAGAGCCTGGCACTGGGCGAGATCGGGGTGGACGAGGCGGCGCGACGACTCGCCGCCATCAACGACACCGCGGCGCCTGAGCAAGGCGTAGGGCGACCGGCTGCGACCGCGTCCCTCGGGGCGCCCAGCCCGCCGGCACCGCCGATCGCGCCGCGACAATCCATTCCGGCCGCGCCGCCCGCCCCACCGACGCCGAGCCGCGATCGGGCGGCGCACTTCGAGCCGGGATGGGACATTCGCACGAGCGAACTGCGCGCCGCGCTCGCTGCCAGCGGCGGCACGGCCGAGTCGGATCGCGAGCTCGACGCACTGCGGCAACACGGCGTCACGCCAGAGCGCATCGCGGCGTTCGCCGCCGCCGGATTGCGCGGCGTGTCCGTGCGCGATCTCACGTGCATGGTCGACCACGGCGTCCGCCCAGCCCATGCCGGCGAGCTGCGGCGGCTCTTCCCTGACATCGCGATCGACGACCTTGTCCGCTTCACCGACCATGGCGTCCGGCCGAGTCTGGTTGCGGCGCTGCGCCGGGCGTGGCCGGCGCTCGAGGCGCGCGACATGATCGAGTTCGCGGATCACGGCGTGTCTCCGGCCGACATCGAAGCGATGCGCGACGCCCTTGGCGCGAGCCTCCGGCCGCGCGACATGATCGAGATGGCGATCCACGATGCAAGCCCCGACCTCGTCGCGGCCGCAACGATGCATGTCGCGGACGTCCGGCCAGGGGATGTCGTCGCGATGGCGATCCACGGCGTCACGCCCACGGACATCCGCCGCTACGCCGAGTACTTCGGCACGTTGGACGCACGCGATGTCGTCGACGCGGCGATCCACGGTGTGGATGCGCGGGCGGCGGCGGCGTTGGCGGCAGAGGGGGCGGCGGCAACGCTGCGGGATGCGATCGAGCGCAGCATGCACGCGTGCGGCGACGATGGCTCGGCGGATGACGATGGCTCGGCGGACTTCATTGACGCAAACGACGACGCCGACGCGATTGCAGAGCGCTAGTGGACACGCAGCCTGCTAGAACCCGTTCACCGTGCTGCACCGGCGGAACGCCTCGTACCGGCTTCGCCGCCCGCACGTGTCGCCGGTGAGCGAGATGCAGAGTTCGGTGCGCCCGAACGGGCCGGGGCTGCGGTCGAGCCGCAGCCCGCCTTCGAGAATGACCGACGCGCCGGCGCCAACCGTGGTGTCCGGACGGGTGGCGTGGCCGTACGTCTCGCTGCCACCGGCCGAGTTGAGCGCCGTCACGTTGATGTTCGCCAGCGTGACCGGGAAGCCGGCGCCGTTGCCGACCTCGACCCGGTATCGCACGACGAGGTCGCCGTCACTGCGGTCCGCGCGCGCGTCGCGGATCGACAGCGCGAGCTCGATGTCGTCGGGGCTCCCGCACTCCGGGGTCGCGGTCGCGGTCGGCGTGGCAGGCGGCAGCGGCTGCGGCATGCTCGGCGGCGCGGTCGGTGCGCGCAGCGTCGGCACGATGAGCGGCGGCGGGTCAACGGCATAGCGCCGGACAGCGGTCGGGACGGCCAGGACGGCAGTTGCCGCCGGCGGCGCCTCGGTGCCGACGACCACGAGCACGGGCTCGCCGCCGACCGCGCTGACGAGCGAGGCCCCGGTGTTCGGGCCTTCGACCGGACTGCTCTCGGGGCCTGAAGCGGCCGACAGGAGCGGCTCGGCCGGCGCGTCGGGGGCGATCGGCGGAGCTTCGACGGCGACGGTCGCGGCATCGGACTCGGCACGCCGCATGGCGTCGTCCGGCCGGGCGATGGACTCGGGCGACGGCGTCCGAAGGCTCACCGGCGCGCGCCGTCCGATCGGGATCACGGGTGCGGTGACGGACTGCGCGAGGGCCATGCGCCGTTCGTAGGCCTGCTGGACATCGTGCCCACCCGACGCCAGGAAGATCAGGCAGAGGAACGCCACGATCGCGGCCCAGGCGTCGAGCTGCCTGCGCCGTACGGAGGAGTACGAGGCCCGCTCGGTCAGGACGGTGTAGGCCAGCGCGGTCATCACCGCCGCCGCCAACGCCATCGTTACGATCTGCATGTGGCCGAGTATACCGTGTCGCAGTCTGTCGGGGCAAAGTCGGCGCCGCGCGAACCGCCCGCACAACATATAATGGGTGCCATGATGACACAACCGACCGGTCCGGGTTGGCTCGATCCCCGTATGGCGGCGTCGGTTGCCGAGATCCGTGCACTCCTCGCCGACCTCGCCGATGCCCTTGACGGCACGGTCGAGCGGCCGGACGGGATCCGGCGCGTGCGGCAGGCGGCCGAAGACCTTTCCTCCCTCCTGCTCGTCGTTGTCGTCGGCGAGTTCAACGCCGGCAAGAGCGCGCTGATCAACACGCTGCTCGGCGGACCGTACCTGGCCGAGGGCGTCACGCCGACGACGGCCGAGGTGCAGTGGCTCGTGTTCGGCGACGCCGCGGAGGCGCGGGTCGCCGGCGATGTGCTGTGGCGACCGCTCCCGGCGCCACGCCTGCGCGAACTCGCGATCATCGATACACCCGGCACGAACGCCGTGCTGCGTGAACATGAGCGGTTGACCCGTGAGTTCGTGCCCCGGGCCGACATCGTCGTGTTCGTGACGTCGGCCGATCGCCCGTTCCCGGAGAGCGAGCGCGACCTCATGTCGCTCATCCACGCGTGGCGCCGCCGAACCGTCGTCGTGGTGAACAAGATCGATCTCGTGCGCACCGATGCCGAACGGGCGGAGATCCTCGAGTTCGTCGCCGCACAGGTTCAGAACCTCATCGGCGAGCCCGTGCCGGTGCTGGCCGTATCGGCGCGACGGGCGCGCGAGGCGCATGCGCTCGGGCAGACCGACGCCGACTGGGCCGTGTTCGACGCTTGGCTGACCGAGCACCTGACGGCCGAGGAGGGATTGCGCCTCAAGCTCTCCAGCCCGCTGGCCCTTGCCGAGCGGGTGGCGGCCGATGCACTGGCCGAGATCGGCGCGCGGCAGGCGGTTCTCACGGCGGACGGCGAGATGCTGGCCGCGATCGACGTCGAGGCGGCGGCATCCGAGCAGGCGCTCCGGCGCGAGCACGCCGGCCGCTTGGACACGATCGACGCGCGGATCCAGGGGTTGCGCGAGCGCGGCGAGTCCTTCCTGGACGAACACATGCGTTTGGCGCACATCCGGGCCCTGCTCGACCGCGAAGCGCTCAAGCGGGCATTCGACGAAGAGGTGATCGGCGCGACGCCGACGCACGTGGCAGCGGACATCAACGCCGAGATCGACTGGCTCGTCGAGCAGGAGGAGCAGCGCTGGCGCTCGCTGCGGGTACGACTGGCCGAGACGGCCACGTCCGGCCGGCTGGAGACGCTGGCGCTGGAGGCCGGTCCGGGCTTCGCCAGCCGCCGCCAGGCGCTCCTCGGCACGATCGGACGTCAGGCGGCGACGGTGCTCGCGGCGTTCGACCCGGACGCCGAGGCGGCACGGCTCGAGTCGACGGTGCGCGAGGCGTTGGCGCACACCGCGCTCCTCGAAGTCGGCGCGCTCGGCCTTGGTCTGGCGATCGTCTCGCTGAGCGTCTTCGACGCGACCGGGATCGTCGCCGGCAGCGCGCTCGGAATGATCGGCCTCGCCGTGCTGCCCTATCGCCGCCGGAAAGCGGCGCTGGCGATGCGCGAGCGCCTTGCCGAGCTGCGTGCCGAGCTGCGCACCCGCCTCACCGACACGTTCGACACCGAACTCGCCGCGTTCGACGGCCGGCTGAACGCGCTGCTCGAGCCGTATCGCACGTTCGTGGTGGCGGAGCGCTCGCGCCTGGACGTGGTGGGCCATCGGCTCACGGCGATCGGCGACGAGGTCGGTCGGCTGAGCAAGTCGGTTGGCGCGCGCTGACCATTCGGTTACAATTCCGTTAATCGTTCCGCGGCCGGGTGTCCGTGCGTTCGAACGACCCGCCCGACAGACCCGCGCCGTTGGAGGCGAATCGTGCCCGTTCGTGCTGCAGTGATCGCGTCGCTCCTCTCGGGGGCCGTCGTCGCCGGCTGCACGGTGCGTGTGGAGAGCACGCTCGTGCCGATCGAGACCCACCGCGCACGCCTCGAAGCGGTGCGGACGCACGCCGTGCCGCAGACCGTCGAGTACGTCGATCGACACGGGCAGCCGATCGCCGAGCTGGCCGAGGAAGGCCACCGCATCTGGGTGCCGCTGTCGTCCATCCCCGAGTCGGTGCGGGCGGCGGTGATCGCCACCGAGGATCGGACGTTCTACCACAACGGCGGCATCGACAAGCGCGCCGTTGCCCGCGCCGCGCTGCAGAACGCGTCGGCCGGCGGCACGGTGTCGGGCGCATCGACGATCACGATGCAGCTCGTACGCCTCGTCGCGTTCGAACCGGCGGAGCGCTTCGATCGGTCGATCGAACGCAAGGCGCGCGAGGCCTATCTGGCGGCGGAGCTCGATGACCGATACAGCAAGGCCGACCTCCTCGAGGCCTACCTGAACATCGCGTACTTCGGACGGCGCGCCTACGGCATCGAGGCCGCCGCGCAGCGCTTCTTCGGTCGGCACGCGCTCGATCTCGACCTGGCGCAGTCGACGTTCCTCGTGGGGCTCCTGCAGGCACCGTCGGCCTACGATCCGGACACGTCCCTCCCGGCGGCTCGCGCGCGGCAGCAAACCGTGCTCGACTCCCTCGTTGCCGTCGGCGCGATCGACGCCGCGTCGGCGCGCAGTGCGTTCGAGGCGCCGCTGACGTTCGTCACGCCTCCCCCACCGCCGCCGCGGCTCGTCGGCCACTTCGTGGATTATGTCACCTCAGAGGTCGAGCGCGTGCTTGGTTCGGCACGCGCCAGGCAGGGCGGGTTCCGGGTCGTGACGACCATCGACCCGGCGTTCACCGAGGAAGTCCGCGGCATCGCGGAGCGCCACGTCGAGAGCTTGCGCGCCGCGCACGACGTCGGCGACGCGGCGGTCGTCGTGATCGAACCGGCCACGGGCGAGATCCGCGCGATGGTCGGCGGGATCCGGTACGACGACCCGAACGGCGGCCAGGTGAACATGGCCGTCGAACCGCGCCAGCCGGGCAGTTCGTTCAAGCCGCTGACGTACGCCGCCGCACTGGCAAGCGGGTGGTCACCGTCGAGCGTCGTGTGGGATGTACCGAGCCGGTTCGGCGCCCGGTCCGGACGCGTACCGGCCGGCGAACTACGACGGCCAGTACCGCGGACCGGTGCGCCTCAGGCGTGCGTTGGCGAACTCGCTGAACGCGGCGGCGATCAACCTGCTGGCCGAGGTCGGCGTCGAGCCCGTGCACGCGCTCGGCCTGGCGCTCGATCTGCCGCTCGACCCCGATCCGTGGCACTACGGGCTCAGCCTGACCCTCGGCGGCGGCGAAGTGCCCCTCGTGAAGCTCGCCAGTGCGCTCGGAACGTTCGGCCACGGCGGACGGCACGTGCCGGCGACGGCGATCGAGCGCATCGAGGATCTGGCCACGGGACGCGAGCTGTGGCGGAACCCGGCACTGGGTTCGCAGATCGTCTCGGCGGACACGGCCTGGCTGATCGACGACATGCTGAGCGACGCGGCGGCGCGCACGCCGGCATTCCCGCGGCCGAGCCCGCTCGAGCTCTCGTTCCCGGCGGCAGTCAAGACCGGCACGACGAACGACTTCCGCGACAATCTGACCGTCGGTTGGACATCGTACGTCGTCGTCGGCGTCTGGACCGGCAACAAGGATTCCCGTCCGATGCGCAACGTGCTCGGGATCACCGGCGCCGCACCGATCTGGCGCGACGTGATGGAACGCCTGCACGCCGACGCCGACGTGCTGGCGAGCTTCGGCGACGGCGCGCCGCCGGTGGAGGGCTTTCCGCGCCCGGCGAACATCGTGACCGCCCCGGTGTGTGACCTTTCGACGCTCACCGCCGATGGCCGGTGTGCCCGGCGCGACGAGGTATTCGCGGCCGGTCGGAGGGCCGGCGACGACGGCGTCGCGTTCGCGTGGTTCGATCCGGGTGGGGGCACGTGCTTCGACGGCCCTGCCGGAGCGGGCGCGGCCCGCGTCGGCCTTTTCCTGCCGCCAAGCGGACCGGTCCAGGAGGCGGCGCTGGAGTGGGCGCGCCAGCACGGCACGCTGATCGCGCCGCCCGGCTGTCGGGCGAACGGCCTCCAGCTCGCCCGGACGATGCGCTGACCAACGGGTCGAGTGCGGCCAACCTGAACAACGCAACCGATCGGCGACCCGCTGCGTATGCGTCCGGCAGCGCTACACCTTGCGGCGCCGCGCGGCGTGTCGTCCTGGCCGGCGGTGATCCGGCATGCACATGGAGTACCCCGATGAACGACTGCACCGAGACCGTCGACCGGCGGCGCCCGTCGCCCCGCGGACGGACAACGCTCGTCCTCGCCGCCGGCGTGGCGGTGTGCGCCGCCCTCACTCTGGCGGCCGGCCGCGCCAGCGCGGCCACGTTCAGCGAGAGCGATGACGACGGCTATGTCCTGCCGGCCGGCGAGACCGTGAACGACAACCTCTTCGCCGCCGGCTTGAAGGTCACGATCGACGGCACCGTCGACGGCGACCTATTCGCCGCGGGACAGGAGGTCATCATCAACGGTACGGTCACCGGCAACCTGTTCGGGGCGGGCAGCCGGGTGCACTTGGCCAAGGGCGGACACGTCAACGGCGACATGTTCGCGGGGGGCAGCGAAGTATCGGTCGCGGGCCAGTTGGACGGCGACCTACGGGCAGGCGGCACCGTCGTACGCGTACTGGACGGCGGCACGGTCGGCGGCGAGCTGATGGCGGGCGGCTTTCATGTCGGTGTGGACGAGGGCGGCACCGTTCGCCGCGGGCTGTACGCCGGCGGCAACCAGGTGGCGCTCGACGGGGCGGTTCACGGCGATGTCGAGGTCGGCGCCGGCGCCGTCCGGTTGAAGGGCAAGCTCGACGGCGACGTGAACGTCGTCGTCAGCGCCGACACCGGCGGCGCGCCGCCGGCCGCCCTCCTTGCGATGCTGCCGAACCAGCCCGCGATCGACATGCCGCCGTCGATCGCCGCCGGCGTGGATGTCGACCCGAGCGCCGAGATCGGCGGCGACCTGTCCCTCACCGGGCGGAGCGAGCCGAACGTGCCGACCGGCGTCGTCGGCGGCAAGTCATCGTTCGAGGCGCAAGCCGCGGCGCCGGTCGAGGAGGCGGAGCCGGCGGACACGGCGGCGGCGGTCGCGTTGCGGTGGTTGAAGCGCACGCTGGCGCTCATCGTCCTCGGGTTGATTGCGCTGAGCGTGCTGCCCGGCGTCCTACGCTCGGCAACGGACGGGTTGCGGAACACGCCGCTGGCCAGCGGGTTGTGGGGCGTTCTCAGCCTCGCTATCACCCCGATCCTCATCGGCTTCGTCCTCGTCGGGGCGATCGTCGTCTCGTTGATTCTCCGCTACGTGCTGCTCGGACAGCTCATCATGCCGTGGCTGGCGGTTGCGGCGCTGCTCATGGCGGTGTTCACCGCCGGCCTGTACGTTGCCGTCTGGTGCGGCTACGCCACGGTGGCGATCACACTCGGCCGGCTGTTCGGTGGGCGGCTGCGCGAAGAGCGGTGGATGGCGCTGCTGGCCGGCGCCCCGATCGTGGCGCTGGCGATGGTGCTCCCGGTCGTCGGAACGCCGGCCCGCTGGCTGATCATGGCGTTCGGTCTCGGGGCCATCCTCCTCCCATGGGTGCGGAGCTGGCGCTCGGCGGCGACGGATCAGCCCGGAGCGATGCCCATGCCGGCGGCATAGATGCCAAGGCCGGCGGGTTGATCGAGCACGTCCGGATCACCTGCGAGCGTCCATCGGCCGGCACGGCGCGACGGCCCAGCGGGCCGTCCGACGGTCCGGCCGATGGACGTCTCCCTCCAGGCCATTGACCGCCCTTCAGGCTTTCGTTTATCCTCCGCCTGAGGAGCACAGTGTGATCCAGGGTTTGGCCAGCATTCGCCTCGAAGTCGGCGAGCTTGACCGGTCGCTACAGTTCTACCTCGACGGGCTGCGCTTTGAGCTCGTCGTTCCGCCAAACGGTGTGCCGCGGCGGGCGGAGCTGCGCGCCGGCACGCTGTCCGTGCTCTTGGCCGAGGCGCCGCCGACGCGCGGCCGTCGCGCCGTCGGCGTCGGCTTCCGGATCGACGTGCTCGCGCTGGACGCCTACCACGACGCCATTGTCGCCCGCGGCATCGATACCGGGCCGGAGAGCGACGAGGGGGGGACGCGCCAGTTCCCGGTACGCGATCCGGACGGCTACGTCTGGTTCTTTCGCGAGGTCCTCGGCTGATCCGCGGCCGGATCGCCGCGACGGGTCGAGGACGTCGAACCGACGAATTGTCGAATTGTCGAATATTTGTGCTAGTGCTATCCTCGACCTTCGTCCTCGGGCGGTGAACGGCCGCACCCGCATGAACCGGAACGAGGGGCATGGGCGAAGGCAAGCACAACGCGATCGTCGTCCGCGGCGCGCGCGAGCACAATCTCAAGAACGTCGATGTTTCGATCCCGCGCGATCAGCTCGTCGTCATCACCGGTCTGAGCGGCAGCGGCAAGAGCTCGCTGGCGTTCGACACGATCTATGCGGAAGGCCAGCGGCGCTACGTCGAGAGCCTGTCCGCCTACGCCCGCCAGTTCCTCGGCCAGATGGAGAAGCCGGACGTTGACGGGATCGAGGGCCTCTCGCCGGCGATCTCGATCGACCAGAAGGGCGTGAGCCACAATCCGCGCTCGACGGTCGGCACCGTCACCGAGATCTACGACTACCTGCGCCTGTTGTTTGCGCGGATCGGCGTGCCGCATTGCCCGAACTGCGGCCGGGCGATTCAGCGGCAGAGCCCGGAACAGATCGCCGACGCGATTCGCACGCTGCCGGACGGCACCCGGCTGCTCGTGCTCGCACCGATCGTCCGGGACCGGAAGGGCACGCACGAGCGCGTGTTCGACGACATCCGACAGGCAGGCTTCGTGCGCGTGCGCGTGGACGGCGTGCTCGGTCACGTGGACGACGACCACGCGCTCGATCGGTACAAGCAGCACACGATCGAAGCCGTCGTCGACCGATTGGTCGTTCGGGGCGGCAGCGACGGGCTGGACGAGACACGGCTGATCGACTCCGTCGAGACGGCGTTGAAGTCCGGCGAGGGCGTGCTCTCGGTGGCGACCCTGGACGATGGCGGCAACGTCACGGACGAGCGCCTCTTCAGCGAGCACTTCAGCTGCCCGAACTGCGGGATCAGCCTGCCGAAGATCGAACCGCGATCGTTCTCTTTCAACTCGCCGCATGGCGCGTGCACGGCCTGTCAAGGCCTCGGCCACCAACTGCAGGTCGATCCGGACCTCGTCGTGCCGAACGCCGACCTGAGCATCGACGGCGGGGCGCTGGCGCCGGTCTCGCGATCGCGTACCGAGGCGGGCTACTTCCAGCAGATCCTGGCCTCGCTGGCGATCGACCTCGGCTTCAAGCTGGACTGGCCGTGGCGCACGCTGCCCGAGGCGGCCCGACACGCCGTGCTCTACGGGACGGACGGCCGGAAGATCGAGGTCCTCTACCAGACGCGAAGTGGCGGCAAGCGACGCTACGAAACCGCATTCGAAGGAATCGTCAACAACCTCCAACGGAGGCACCTGGCAACGGAATCCGAGTTCATGCGCAGCGAGATCGAGCGCTACATGACGGCCCGCCCGTGCCCGGACTGCGGCGGCGCACGCCTGCGGCCCGAGATGCTCGGTGTGACCGTCAGCGCGCACCGGATCGTCGATGTCTGCACGGTGCCGATCCGCGAAGTGCTCGGCTGGGTGGACGCATTGCGCGGGCACACGGCGACGAACGGACACCATGCGCGCCTCGTCGAAGCCGCGCCGCTGGGCGCGACGGACATGCACATCGCGACGGACGTTCTCAAGGAGATCGCGGCGCGCGCCCGCTTCCTGATCGACGTCGGGCTCGATTACCTGACGCTCGATCGACGGGCCGGGACGCTCTCGGGCGGCGAAGCGCAACGGATCCGGCTCGCAACCCAGATCGGCAGTCAGCTGATGGGCGTGCTCTACATCCTGGACGAGCCGTCCATCGGGCTGCACTCGCGGGACAACGCGCGCCTGATCCGGACGCTCTTGAACCTGCGCGACGTCGGCAACACCGTCATCGTCGTCGAACACGACGAGGAGATGATGCGCTCGGCCGACTGGATCGTCGACCTCGGGCCGGGCGCCGGGGAGCACGGCGGGCACATCGTGGCTCAGGGCACGGTCGCCGACATCGAGGCATCCGAGGCGTCGCTGACGGGGGCGTTCCTTTCCGGGCGGCGCGAGATCGCGGTGCCGAAGACGCGGCGAGCAGGCAAGGGCAAGCTGCTGCGCGTCGTCGGGGCGGCAGAGAACAATCTGCGCGGGATCGACGTCGGGTTTCCGCTCGGCACGCTGACCGTGGTGACGGGCGTCTCCGGATCGGGCAAGAGCACGCTCGTGCTGGACATCCTCTACCAACGGTTGGCGCAGCTCGTGAGCAACGCCCGCGGCAAGGCGGGCACGCACACCGCCATCACCGGCTGGGAGAGCATCGACAAGGTCATCGACATCGATCAGAGCCCGATCGGCCGGACGCCGCGATCGAACCCGGCCACGTACACGGCGGCGTTCGGTCAGATCCGCGACCTCTTCGCAAGCCTGCCGGACGCCAAGCTGCGCGGGTACGCAGCCGGGCGGTTCTCGTTCAACGTCAAGGGCGGGCGCTGCGAGGCCTGCCAGGGCGATGGCATCCTGAAGATCGAGATGCAGTTCCTGCCCGACGTCTACGTTCCGTGCGAGGTCTGCCACAGTGCCCGCTACAACCGCGAGACGCTGGCGATCACGTTCAAGGACAAGAGCATCGCCGACGTGCTCGACATGACGGTCAGCGAGGCTCTCGTCTTTTTCGACGCGATTCCTGGCCTGAAACGAAAGCTCTCAACGCTCGAGAGCGTCGGCCTGGGCTACATCCGGCTCGGCCAGCCAGCGCCGACGCTGTCCGGCGGCGAGGCGCAGCGCGTCAAGCTGGCCAAGGAGCTGTCGCGTGCGGCAACGGGCGACACGCTCTACATTCTGGACGAGCCCACGACCGGGTTGCACTTCGCCGACACGGAGCGGCTGCTCGAGGTTCTGCAGCGATTGGTCGAAGCCGGCAACACCGTACTCGTCATCGAGCACAACCTCGATATCATCAAGGCCGCCGACTGGGTCATCGATCTCGGCCCGGACGGCGGCGTGCGCGGTGGCATGCTCGTTGCCGCCGGCACGCCGGAGACCGTGGCCGCGCATCCGACGTCCTACACCGGCGCCTATTTGAAACACGTCCTCGCCGGCAAGTGGACACCCGAACCGGTTCGGGTCGCCGAGTGACCGTTCGAGCCGCACGACAACCCTCAGCACCTGCCGCAGTTGCCCGGTGCCCTTCTTCCGACCGCCAAGGAGTCCGCCCATGATCGCGATCGTCGCGCCTTTCCGCGCCCAGCGCGCCGCACTGGCACTCACCACGGCGCTGGCCGCCGTACTTGCAGCGTGCGGCGGCAGCGAGCCGCCCCCCGTGCCGACGTCGCGCCCGGCGGCCACCGTTCAACCCGCGACGGCACCGCCGCCGACGTCCGAGGCCACGGCGACGACCGAGGTCACGACGACGCTCTCCGCCGCAGCCGAACTGCCGGCGGACGGCAGCGCGCCGGTGATCCAGCTGGCCCGCATCGACCACACGCCGTGGGAACCGGCACTGCTGGCCCAGATGACGCCGCACTTCTCCATGCAAGCGAACGGCCGGATCGTGTTCAGCCATCCCGGGCCGGACCGCAGCGGCTGGTACCAGGCGAGCATCGCCCCCGAAGCCGCCCGCGCGTTCGTGCGCTTGTTCGCCGACGAGATCGATGTGTTCGACTTGGCCGAACGGCACAGCGAAGAGCCCGTGCTGTTTGCGGTCGACGCGGCCGGCCAGCCGAAGGGATGCCGCGCGACGGGCGTCATCTTCGTGCGCACGGCTGCGCGCGAAGGACGGTTGGTGATGAGCGAATGCGAGATCAACGCCCCGTCGGGACCCGACAAGGATCGCATCGACCGGCTGAAAGAGGTCGTGAACATGGTGCAGCACTGGAAAGAAGGCGTGAACCAAACCTACGCGCCGGAGTTCACCGACGCCGTGACGAGCCTGCTCGGCTGGTGGACCGATCTGCGCGTGCCGTACTCGCCCGAGTCGTCCGTGGCGTTCATCACGAAGGCGCCCGCATCGGCGCCCGCCGATTCCGCGGCGGCCCCGCGCGCCGTGTGGCCGCTCGACCAGGCGATCACGGACACGCTGCGGGCCGAGTACGGGGCGCGCCCGAGCGAGTTCCTGCTGGACACGCAGGAAACCGACCTCGTGATCGACGCCGCCCGCAGCGCGTTCCAGACGCCGTACGGGCGGCGCGAATGGGGACCGCTGTTCGTTGACGCCGACAACAACGTGCAGCTCGTCGGCATTCGGCCGGCGGTGCCGGGCGCGAACGAGGTCGTGCTCGAGCCGTACGTCTACCACGCGCCGCCGCCGGGCTACCGGCCGGCTGCAGCGGCGGCCGGCACGTCGCCCTGAGGTTGGCGTCCGGTACCTCGACGGCTCATCGCACGCTCAGTCTGGCCGACAAGGCATGGGGTATCATTGCGCGTCTGGCCGCGATACGGCGCTCTGACGCCGTGCGCGCCCATGATGGCGATCCTAGACACGAGGAGACGATTGACATGACTTGGCGAACCAGCCGCATGGCGGCCATCGCGATCTTCGCACTTCAAGCGGCGGCTTGTGCGCCGGCGACCGACGTCGATCCGATCACGGAAGCACCCGGCGCGGAGCTGGGCACGGTAACGGATACGCTGGGGGCCGAACTCGGCTTGCCGGAAGAATCGGTCTCAGACACCGTCCCGGCCGAGCCGACCATCTCGGTACGCCCACCCTTGAGCGGCAAGCTCGAAGAGGTCGAGCCGGGCGGGCCAATGGTGGCCGTCGAGCTGAAGGACGCGTTCAAGCCGATGCCGGCCAAGCCGGAGGGCAGCGCGCCGATCGCGGCCGAAGACCAGCCGGCGCTCGAGGACTTCTTCGTGAAGGTCGCCGATGTCGAAGCCGGGATCCGCGCCGGCATGGACATCGTCTGGTTGGACGCGCGGGGCAAGGAGAACTTCGACTTCGGGCACATTCCGGGCGCGATCAGCGCGCCGTATTTCGAGATCTCGGATCACGTCGCCGACGTACCGCGCGACCGGTGGGTCGTCACGTACTGCGAATGCCCGCACCATGAGTCCGGCGAGGCGGCAATGGGCCTGTGGAACGAGGGCTTCACGTACGTCAAGGTCCTCGAAGAGGGTTTGGGTGGCTGGCGCGACGGCCTCAAGATGCCGGTCGAGCCGACGGAATAGGCCGCCATGCCCCGGCGCGGGCGACGCGCATGGCTCGTCGCCGTCGCCTCGGCGATGGTCCTCACGGGCGGTTGCGGCGCCACGGATGGGTCGGCTGCGGGTCGTGTCACACCTGAATTGACACCCCATTCGGGTCCGGTGTTCGCAACGCCGCGGGTGCCGGTGTACGAAGGATGCTACGTTTCGTTCGACCTCGACAGCGTGCCGGCCGATGCAGGAGCATCGGCCGGCACGCTGTCGTTGTGGCTCGCGGCCGATCCCGAGAGCATGGGCGGTTTCACCGCGATCGAGGTCGAGCTGCTCGACTGCGCCGGTGCGAACCGTGGTGCGGCGCGTGAAGCCGGCTGGGCGCGCGTGCCGGTGACCGTTCTCCGGGCCTCGCTCGACGTGCCGACGGGCGCTGCAGTGCCGGTGGCCGAAGGGCGTTTGCCGTCCGGCAGCTACGACCGCGTGTTCGTGGCCGTGCCGCGCGCCTGGGGGATCGCTGCCGACGGTCGGCGGAGCGCATTCGAGGCGCACGTCGAACCGATCGTCCAGCAGTTCGTCATGCCGGACCGTGGGCGCATCGCGGTGACGATGCAGTTGACCTCGCGCGCCCGGCCGGAGGGCTGGGACGGCGGCTGGAACCTGTTCACTCGGTCGGCGTGGGTGCTCGGAGACGAGGCGCTCGGTCCATAGTCATGCGCGAGTCATGCGCGCCGTTCGGGAATCGGACACCGGATTTTGCAGGCAGAGGCCCCACTCGGGTCCGGAGCGGGGCACCCTCGCTCGGCCATCGCTCGCTTGGGCGGGCGATGGGGCACGCCTATACTGCCCCGCCGGGGCCGCCGACGAACGGTGTCGCGCCAGGGCTGCCCCGCTGCAAGCACCGTTCGTACGACACCCTTCGCAAGATTCGCAAGAACAGAAACGACGCACAGAGGTGGTGAACGTGACCGGTGACGTGGACGAGATCGTGACCTCGTACTTCGAGCGGGTGACGGCACCCGACGCCGAGGCGTTCGCGGCCCTGTTCGCCGCAACGGCCGAGGTGCGGGATCCGGTCGGTGCGCCGGCGCTCGCCGGGCCGGCAGGCATGACGAAGTTCCATGCACGACTGCATCGCGCATGGCAGTCGCTTGAGATGACGCCGGTCGAGTCGTACGTCCGGGGCCGCGAGGTGGCGGTCCGGTGGCAGGCGCACGGTACGAGCGTCGGGGGCAATGAGATTTCGTTCGACGGGATCAACACCTTCGTCGTCGATGACGACGGCAAGATCGCGCGGCTGGACGCTTTCTGGAACTTCGAGGACGTGATCGCGCGCTTCTGAAAGGCGCGCGTGCGGCGCAGGCGAGCCGGCCGCCCCGTCCGGCAGGTCGTTGACCCCGTACAGGGGCACCGCTAGAATGCCGCGAGATTCGGGGGAACTTCTGGGATGAAATACCACATTTGGACGATTGGGTGCCAGATGAATACGGCCGACAGCCAGCGCATGGCCAGCGAGCTCGAGCGTGTGGGCTATCGCTGGACTGAGCAGGCGGAAGAGGCCGACGTCGTCGTATTGAACACGTGCGTCGTGCGGCAGCAGGCCGAGGACAAGATCGACGGCCGCCTTGGATCGCTCAAGCCCATAAAGGCCGCGCGGCCCGAGATGGTCATCGGCCTGATGGGCTGCGTCGTCGGCGCGAAGCCGTCGCCGGCGCTCCGGAAGCGGTTTCCGCATGTGGATGTCTTCATCGCCCCGAGCGAGACGCAGCCGCTCATCGATCACCTGGCGGCGCGCGCCCTCGACGAGGCGGCGCGCGTATCAGAATCCGAGCAGCTTGGTTCGCGCTGGGCGGTTCAGGACGCGCCGGAGGACGAGACCTGGCTCACCCGCGGTCCGATCGCCCTGCCGGAGCGCGAGCGCGCGACCCTCGTGAGCGCCCACGTCCCGATCATCTTCGGCTGCAACTGGGTCTGCACGTTCTGCATCATCCCGTCCCGGCGCGGACGCGAGCGCAGCCGGCCGCCAGAGGAGATCGAATCGCACGTGCGCAGCCTCGTGGCGCAAGGGGTGCGCGAGGTCACGCTGCTCGGCCAGATCGTCGACCGCTATGGCCATGACTGGGGTGCCGCCGACGGATTGGCGCGGTTGCTCGAGCGCCTGAACGGTGTCGACGGCCTCGAGCGGATCCGCTTCCTGACGAGCCATCCCGTGTTCATGACGGACGCGCTGCTTGACGCGGTCGCCGACCTGCCAAAGGTCATGGAGCACATCGAAGTGCCGATCCAGGCGGGTGACGACGATGTGCTCCAACGCATGAAGCGCGGATACACCGCCGACGACTACCGCCTGCTCGTCGAACGGATTCGGTCACGGATACCCGGCGTCGCCGTCCACACGGACATCATCGTCGGCTTCCCGGGCGAGACCGAAGCGCAGTTCATGGCCACGCACGACATCCTGGCCGAGCTGAAGCTCGACAAGGCGCACCTCGCGAAGTTCTCGGCACGACCGGGCACGGTGGCCGCCAAGATGATGCTCGACGACGTCCCGGATGCGGAGAAAGAACGGCGCCGCGCAGCGCTCGACACGCTCCAACACGGCATCGTCGGCGCGATCAACGCTGGGCATGTCGGGCAGACCGTGCAGGTCCTCGTCGAAGGGCGGGACCGCGACCGGTGGCGTGGCCGGACGCGAACGAACAAGCTCGTCTATCTGTCCGACCCGCGCCCGCTCCTCGGCCAGCTCGTCGACGTGCGGATCGAGTGGGCCGGACCGTGGTCGATGATCGGCCGTGCCGCCGATGCGCCGGCCGTGTCGGCGCGCGAGATCATCGCCTTGGAGCTGGCATGAGCCGCCCCCGGTCGTTGGGCGCGTGCACGGCTGGGGCCGCGGCGTCCGCATCCGTCGCCAAGGACGTCGGCTGATGGCGGCGCAGCACGAGGTCGGGCTGTTCATCGACTTCGAGAACATCCGCTACGGCATGATCAACAACTTCGGCGTCGAGCCCGACCCACAGGCGCTGATGGAGAAGGCCCGGAAGTACGGCCCTGTGGCGGTCGCCTATGCGTACGCCGACTTCACCCAGCATCCGGCACTCTATCGGCGCAAGCTCGAGGTGGCCGGCATCACGCCGCGCGACGTGCCGCGCCGCAGCCCCGACGTCGCCCACAAGTCGAGCGCCGACATGGCGATGCTCATGGACATCATCGACTGCCTGCTCGATCGGCCGTACGTCCAGACGCTCGTCCTGATGACCGGTGATTCCGACTTCATTCGCGTCACGGCACGCGCCCGGCATCGGTTCGGGAAGCACGTCGTCATCTCGGGCGTTCCGGGGAGCGTCTCGAGCGACCTCGTCGAGAGCGCGGACGCATATGACCCCGTCGGTGAGCAGTTGGCCCCGGTCGCGGCGGCCGCGCCGCAGCCCGACGACGACGTGCGGCTCATCCAACTCGTCATCTGGTTGGCCAGCCATCGGCCGTACATGACGTTCGGGTTCATCCGTTCGCACGCACTTTCGCCACACCACGGCCTCGGGCTGACCGAGGACCAGGTCACCGACCGGCTCACCGAGTTCAAGGACCGCGGGGTGCTGATCGAGAGCTACCGCCCGACCGACGACGGCCGCACGCTGCGGACGCTGGAACTGAACGCGGACCACCCTGCCATCATGGCGTGCGCCGTGCTGCCGATGCCGAACTTCGAGGAGGGGCGCGTGACGCGCGGTCTCAGCGGAGTCCCGGCCGACGAGGGCAGCGGCGTGCCCATGTCCGATGGTACCGCGGACGAACTCCGCAACGGCAACGGCGCGTGGACGGCATCCGACGGCGCACCGGACGAGGGGCCTTTCGGCGCGCCGCTTGGAGATGATCGGACGAGCGAAACCGCCGAGGCGTCGGACGAAACACCCGTCCGCGTGACGGGCGACGCAACCGCCGGCGTGGCCGACCCAGGCTAGTCCTCCATCACTGCAGGGTATGCGGTGGGCGTTGTGCGATTCGGCGCCACGCTGACGGACCCATCGGCCGGCGCGGAGCCGCGCTGGTACCCCGCCACTGCAGGATCTCTGGCCTCCGTACGCGGCCGGGCACCCCAGGCATGTCCAGTGGCGGGGTACTAGGGACGCCGAACGAGCGCCGCAACGCCTGCGCGGACGCCCGCCCATACCGACAGCATGTCAACCTGCGGCGCGACGGCGGAACGCGTCACGACCTGCAAGCGTTCGCGCAGTTGGTCCAGCTTGTCTGTGGCCCTTCCCATCGCCGGCGACAGCGACCGCTCGGCCATGCGCAGCACGCGCCACAGGCCGAACAACACGGCTGCGATCACAGCGTGGATGACGAACAGGCCAAGCAACAAGAACGAGGCAGCGACGTCGGCTGCGGTCGACATGCTCATCAGCGATCCTTCCGAAAGATTCGGGCGAACGGCGAACGGTGGCCGTCGACGGGTGGGAAGCCTTGGACTTCCAAGTGTAGAGGACGCGGCCGCCGCGGGCCAACGGTCGCCGCGCGATGCTCCGGCCGGTGAGGCTGCTATCCTTGCCGGATGCACCCACGCTGCCACACGGTCTTCTGGCTCGCCGGCAGCCTCGTCGCTGCGGCCGTTGCGCCGGCCGGCGCATCGGCCGTGCGCGGTGTCGCCGAGATCACGGCCGCGCAACCGCGGACGATCGATCTGGCGGCGGCCGACGCGACGCTGACGGTCATCTCCGGCGCGCCGGACAAGGAGCAGCTGGGCAACGCGCTCGCGTTCGGCGATCTGAACGACGATGGGCGGAGCGACCTCGTGCTCGGCGCGCACTGGGGCAGCACCGGCGGGCGCAATATCGTCGGTCGGGCCTATGCCATGTTCGGGCGCGACACGTGGCAACCGAACTATGACCTGGCGCAACAGATCACCGGGCTGTGGTCATTCATGGGCGTCGGACGGGAGGCGCGGATGGGGGTCAGCGTCGCCGCCGGCGACGTGTCCGGCGACGGGCGGGACGATCTGATCATCGGCTCGCTGCTGGCCGATCCGTTCGACCAGGCGAACGCGGGCGCGGTGTACGCGATGTTCGGCGGCACGTCGGCCGGCGGGCGGGTGGACTTCCTGAACAGCGCGCCCGACCTGATGATCGCCGGCAACAGCACCGCGCTCGGTTCGGACCAGCTCGGCACCGACGTCGTTGTCGGCGACTTCAACGGCGACGGCCGCGGCGACATCGCGGCGGCGGCCGTGTTGCGGACCGACTTCGAGGGCGCGGTGTTCATCTGGTTCGGCCCGTTCAGCAAGGGGCGCATCATCAACATGCGCGGCGTACGCCCCGACCGGTCGATCCTGGGCGCCGTGCCGCGCGGCTTCTTCGGCACGGCGCTCCTGGCCGACGACATCGATGCCGACGGGCGAACGGACCTGATCGTCGCCGCATGGAGCCCGCCGCCCGACCTCGAGGGGCCGACGGACGGCGGGGCGGTCCACATCTTTCGCGGCCAGACGATCAGCAGCGCGACGGCCGACCTCAGCGCCACGGACGCCGACATCGACATCGTCGGTCCGGCGAAGGCGACGATCGGCGGATCGCTCAGCCTCGGCCAGTGCAGCTGTCATGGTCAGCCGATCGTGCTGGCCGACCTCGATGGCGATGGCGTGCGCGACCTGGCCATCGGCGCGGCCCTGGACGATGGACGCCGCGGCCGGATCTACGTCCTGCCAGGTCCGGTGCGTGGTCCGCGCATCGACTTGGCCGGCGCGCCCCACCTGACGCTGACGAGCACGCTGCCGGAAGGCAAGCTGGGCTGGTCCCTCGCGAGCGGCGAGCTCGACGGCGACGGACAGGCCGACCTCGTCGTCGCGCTGCCGTCCGCGGCGGTGAGCATCGACGGCGGCTCACGCGGCGAGGGCGGCATGATCCTCGGCCTGCGCGGGCCGCTGCCGATGACCGGCACGCTGGATGTGAACGCCGCCGCCGCCCTTCGCGTCCTCGGCGCGGATGTGAACGCCGGTGGGACCGGCATCACGCTCGGTTTGGCCGACACGGACGGCGACGGCGAGGACGACCTGCACGCCGGCTTCTCGAACGCGCCGGGCATGGGTCGGCGCAGCGTCGGCGAGGCCTATATCGTGCACGGTCCGGTCCTGACGCCGCCGCCCCGCCCGACGCCCGTGCCATCGCCGACGGCGCCGCCGGCTACCCCGACGGCGACGCCGCAGCCGACGTCGGATGTCACGGCAACGCCGACGACAACCGAATCGGCCTTGACGCCGACCGCGGCGGCGTCGCCCACGGTGTCGCCCACCGCCACGCCGTCGCCGCCAACCGATGTTCCGGGCGGGTCTCGGACGCCGACCGATCCGGCGACCGCCGACGCGCAGGCCACGCAGCGCCTCGATCAACGGATCGCGCTGCCGTTCGCGCTGCTCTACCGGCCGCGTCGGCGCCCATAGCCGCGCGCCGCTCGTTCGACGCACCGGGAGGTTCTCCATGCCCGAGTTCAGGGTCGTCAGCCCGTTCGAGCCCGCCGGCGACCAGCCGACGGCGATTCGGCAGCTCGTGCGCGGCCTGCAGGACGGCGTGCCGGCGCAGACGCTGCTCGGCGCGACGGGCACGGGCAAGACCTACGTCATGAGCAAGATCATCGAAGCCGTCAATCGGCCCACGCTGGTGATGGTCCACAACAAGACCCTCGCGGCCCAACTGTACGCGGAGTTCAAAGCGTTCTTCCCGGACAACGCCGTCTCGTACTTCGTCTCGTACTACGACTACTACCAGCCCGAGGCCTACGTGCCGCGCACGGACACGTACGTCGAGAAGGACTCGTCGATCAACGACGAGATCGACCGGCTGCGGTTGGCGGCGACGAGCACGCTGTTCGAGCGCCGCGACGTGATCATCGTCGCGTCCGTGTCGTGCATCTACGGACTCGGCAGCCCCGAAGACTACGGGCAGGTCGTCGTGAAGATCCAGCGGGGCGAGGTGCGCGATCGGACGAAGATGCTGCGGCACCTCGTCGAGATCCAGTACAACCGCAACGACTTCGACTTGCGGCGCGGCACGTTCCGCGTACGGGGGGACACGCTCGAGATTCAGCCGGCGTATGAAGAGACCGCCTACCGGGTCGAGATGTTCGGCGACGAGATCGAACGGATCAGCCGGATCGACACGCTGACCGGCGAGGTGATGGCCGAGCTCGACACGTTGGACATCTACCCGGCCCGTCACTTCATCACGCCGAAGGAGAAGATGGCCCGGGCGATCGGCGACATCGAAGCCGAGCTGGCCGAGCGGCTGCCGGCGCTCGAGGCCGAGGGCAAGCTGCTCGAGGCGCAGCGCTTGAAGATGCGCACGCACTACGACCTCGAGATGCTGCGCGAGATCGGGATGTGCAGCGGTGTCGAGAACTACAGCCGCCACCTCTCCGGCCGCGCCGCCGGTGAGGCACCGTGGACGCTGCTTGACTACTTCCCGGACGACTACCTGATCTTCGTTGACGAGAGCCACATCATGCTGCCCCAGATCCAGGGGATGTTCCACGGCGACCGCTCGCGAAAGACGACGCTTGTCGACTACGGCTTTCGCCTTCCGTCGGCGCTCGACAACCGCCCGCTGACGTTCGACGAGTGGCAGGGGCGCGTCCGCCAGATCATCTTCACTTCGGCCACGCCTAGCGCGTACGAGCTCACGCGATCCGGCCCCCACGTGGCCGAGCTCCTCATCCGCCCGACCGGGTTGATCGACCCCGAGATCATCATCCAGCCGACCCGCGGCCAGATCGACGACCTCGTGGCGCGCGTGCGCGGCCGTGTCGACCGTGGGCAGCGGGCGCTCATCACGACGCTCACGAAGAAGATGTCGGAGAACCTGACGGAGTACTTGGCCGAGGTCGGCATCAAGGTGCAGTACCTGCACAGCGAGGTCGAGACGCTGGAGCGGATCGAGATCCTGCGTGATCTACGCAATGGCGTGTTCGACGTCGTCGTCGGCATCAACCTCTTGCGGGAGGGACTCGACCTGCCCGAGGTCAGCCTCGTCGCGATCCTCGATGCCGACAAGCAGGGCTTCCTGCGCAGCGCAACGGCCCTCATCCAGACGATCGGCCGTGCCGCGCGCCACGTCGAGGGCACCGTCGTCATGTACGCGGACACGATGACGGACGCGATGCGGCGGGCGATCGACGAGACGGATCGGCGGCGGGCGAAGCAGGCGGCGCACAATGCCGCCCACGGGATCACGCCGCGATCGATCTCGACGTCCGTCCACGCGCTGACCGACGACATCGTGCGCGTGGCCGAGAAGGAGGGCGCGTACGTCGTGCCGGAGAAGCTCGAGCGGGCACAGCTCGTCTCCCTGGCGCGCGCGCTCGAAGCGGATATGCGCGACGCCGCCGAGCGCCTCGAGTTCGAGCGCGCGGCCGCTTTGCGCGACCAGGTGCGCGAGGTGCGCGAGGCGCTGGCGGCGCGCGGCGATGCGCCGAGCGGCCGGCGCGAGCGACGGACGTAGGACGCAACTCGGACCGCCAAACGTTTGACGGCCCACCGAGCGCCCCTTAGAATGCCCGCGCGTAACGAGCCGCGTGAGGAGAGGCACACCGTATGGCCATGCAAGACGACGACGCACCGTTCGAGGTGTTTCGCCTTGGGTACAAGCTGTTCGCATGGGCGAGCCTGTTCGTCACGCTCATCCTCACCGTGGCGATCATGCGAACGCTGTTCGTGACGACGCCGGACGGCACGGCGACGACGAAGGCGATGGAGCGCGTCGCCCCGACGCTGACGGCGCTCGTCTCCGGCCGCCCCACGCGCGACCCGAACGCGCCGGCGCCGATCGACCCGGCGGCGGTGGACGCGAAGATGGTGACGTGCAAAGCGTGCCACACGCTCGATGCGCTCGGCTACGAGAGCAAGACGTGCCCCGACCTGTCGAACGCCAGCACCACGGCGGCCGAGCATCTTGCGTCAGCAGGCTACACAGGCAAGGCGGCGGCGGGCGACATCGAGGCATACCTGCGCGAATCGATCCTCGATCCGGGCGCCTACATCGTGCCGGGCACCACGGACACGCAGTACGGGAAGCCGGGCCAGAGCATTATGCCCGCCAAGGGCGGCGCCGACCTGAGCCCCGCCGACGTGGACATGATCGTCGGCTACCTGATGACGCTCCGCTAGTTCCGGGCATCGATCGCGGTCGCATCCGCGAGCCGCGGTCCGAGCCGAATCGCCCCGAAAGGCCCCGAAAGCGGGCCGCACCGAAAGTCACATGAAACAGCAGGAGGGCCGGCCGATCTGATTCGGCCGGCCCTCCTGCTGTTCGATGGACATCTAACGCCCGACCCTGACCGTCGCGCCGTGCGGTCAGGCGCGGGTCGGTCGTCGGGTTACCAGCCTACCTGTAGCCGACCGGCAGGAAGACGGACTGCGGCGGGGGCGGCGGCGCCGTCGTTGACGTCGCGGTCGGCGCGCGCGTATCCGTCGGTTCCGGCGTGGCGGTGTCCGTCACCTCGCCCATCGTCGGGGAGGCGGACGGCTCGGGCGTATCCGTGGGCGGGTCACCCGGCGTGGCGGGCCCTTCCGGCGTTTCCGTCGGCTCGGGCGTCTCGGACGGGCCGGGCGTATCCGTTTCGAGGTCGAGCGTCGGCGACGCCGTCGGTTCGCCGGGCGTCGGCACGGTGACGGTTCGACCCGGGACGGGCGTCCACGTCGGGAGCGGCGGATCGAGCACCGGGCCCGGCTCGCTGCTGGACACGAGGACGATGTTGTCGATGAAGACACCGTCCTGGAACGTCTGCGGCGCCTCCATGCCGGACACCGGACGCTCCGACTTGAACACGAACTTGATGATCACCTCGCGCCCGGCCAGCTGATAGCACTTGGACGGGTCGTAGTGGTCACAGGCGTTCGTCAGGTCGATCACCGTCGGGTGATCGAACCAGTTGACGGACTGGCCGAACTGGGCCTCGAGGACGACCTGGCGGCGGCACGGCTCGCCGCCCTCCGGGATGCACAGCACGGCGAAGAGGCCGTCCTCCACCACGCCCGTCACCGGGTCGGGCATGATCCGTGTGTTCAGCCAGATGTCATAGTTCAGTTCGAGCTGCGACGTCGACGTCGGATCCCAGAATCGCAGGTCGAGGAGGAGTGCAGCTTCGCTCGACGCACCCGATGGATAGAGATCGCCGCATTTCCGCTTGCTGCCCTCGCGGCCGCCGCCGATCGCCCAGAAGCTCTGGATGTCGCCCGACTTGCGCGGCTTCGAAGTGCACTGGCTCAGTGCCCAGAAGTACTCGCCGAAGCGTGTCGGCGGGAGGTCGCTGTCGATGATCCAGAACCACTTCTGGTTGTCGATGACCTGGCCCTCGAAGTCGTCGATCAGCTGCTCGTACGCCCCACCCTGCTGTCGGCCCAACGGCCGCATGCCGTACGGCCGGCCGGAGGCCGCCTGCGACGCGGACTGGGCCGCCATCGCTTGGCGCGCTTGCTCAGCGAACGCCACGCCGTGCTTGGCCTGTTGCTCGGCGAGCCATGGCCGGATGTCGGCCGTCTCCGCCCCATCGCGCTCCGTGATCGGCAGCGCTCGCGCCTCTCCGTTCGCGGTCGCCGCCGCTAGGGCGCCGAGCGCGCCGACGGCGACACACACCATGAACCAGCGAATGATCTTCACAGTTCCCTTCCCTTCGGATACGACCGGCGACATCCCAAGCTGCGTCAAGCGTTCCCACCGAGCGCTGGCCCTGCCCGCTTCCGCTTGCGCCAAGCCGTCCACGGAGGCGTCGCGCGCGCGGCCCCGGGCGCATCCAGCGGGGACAAGGCGCACGCCAACCTCCGGTGGTCGGCAAACGCTGCGATTGTGCCACAGCGGCCGGCGGCGGTACAGCGTTCGGCCACCTTCGGGTGAGCGGACGGTGAGCGCACTCGGACGATGCTGACAATTCTGCCATGCAGGGCGGCATCCTCGAAACGACCGTGTGCGTGCGGCCGGAGGGCCGGTCTGACGGTCGTCGGCACAGGATCGCCGGGTCGACGCCGCTCAGACGTTGAATCGCACGTGGAGAATGTCCCCGTCGGCGACGACGTAGTTGCGGCCTTCCATGCGGTGCTTGCCGGCCTGGCGGGCGGCGTTCATACCGCCAAGGCCCACGAGGTCGTCGTAGCTGACGACTTCGGCCCGGATGAAGCCTCGCGCCAGGTCGGTGTGGATCGTGCCCGCCGCTTCGAGCGCCGTCGCGCCGATCGGGATCGTCCAGGCGCGCACCTCATCCTCGCCCACCGTGAAGAACGAGTGCAGCCCGAGGAGCCGGTAGCACGTCGCCAGGATCCGTGCGGCGCTCGTCTCGCCCACGCCGTACTCAGCCATGAACAGGGCCCGATCGTCGGGCTCGAGCTGGGCGATCTCCATCTCGATCCGGCCACGGATGCCGACGACCGCGCTCTTGCGGTGGTCATACGCCGGCAGTGCCGCGCCGGTGCCCGGCGGGGTGTCGCCGGTGTTCACGACGATGACGACCGGCTTGAGGGTCAACAGCTGGAAGCCGCGGATCGGCAACAGCGTCGCCTCGTCGAGGTCGAGATCGCGCGCCGGGATCGCGTCCGACAAGCCGGCGTGCACGGTCTCCAACACGGCCTGTTCCGCCTCGTGCGCCTCGCGCTCGACGGGTCGGATCGGTCGGCGGAGCGTGTCGCGGATCTTCTCGAGCCGCTTCTCGACGATGACGAGGTCGCTCAGCAGCAGCTCGTTGTCCAGCATGGCGATGTCCCGCGCCGGGTCGACGCTGCCCTCGAGGTGCGGCACATCCGGATCGTCGAACGCCCGCACGACGTGCAGCAGGGCATCGTTCAGCGCAACGGCATTCAACAGCTCGCCGCCGAGGCCCCCCTCGCCCATGCCCTTCTGCAACCCGCCGATGTCGGCAAACGCGACGCGCGCCCGCGTCACCTTGCGCGGGTTGAACATCGCCGCGAGCACATCGACCCGCGGGTCGGGGACGTCGACGATGGCGCGCTGGATCGTGAAGCGCGTCCCGCCGCCGGCGGCATCGGGCACGGCGCCGGTCAGGGCGCCGAACAACGTCGTCTTCGAGCTCATCGGCAAGCCGATCACACCGAACTGCATCACCTCAGCCATGGCGGGACTCTCCGGTGCGGCGCGTCGAGCGGGCGGCCGGCGGGTGGATCACTCCGCGGCACGTCGACGCCTTCGCTCGTGGGAGGGCGATGGTACGGTGCGCGCCCGGCGACGCCAACTTTGGGCGTGTCGGCGCCAACGTGGGTGTACCGGTCTTTGGTATACTGCCGCCCGATCAGCGGAACGGGGCGAACGACGGATCGTGGCGCGCGAGCGGCACAGACGCTGGGGGCGGATCGTGGGGACGGAATCAGCCGACGCGAACGGCATGGCGGGCAACGGGATCGATCCGTCAACGGATGACCCGCTGCTCGCGTGGCGCAGCCGCTTCCCGATCCTCGGCACGTCGAACTACATGATCAGCAACTCGCTCGGCGCCGTGCCGGCAGCGGCCCGCGATGCGCTGGGCGAGTACTTCGAGCTGTGGGCGACCCGCGGCGTGCAGGCGTGGCAGGAAGCATGGTGGACGCTCAGTGCGGACACAGGCAATGCCGTCGCGCCGCTGATCGGCGCCGCGGCCGGCGACGTCGTGTTCCAGCCGTGCGTCACGCTGGCCCATGCGATCGTCCTGTCCGCCCTCGACCTTCGGCGCCGCCCGCGGATCGTCACGGACGCGATGCACTTCCCGTCCATCCTCTATCTCCTAGATGGCCTGCGGGCGGACGGCGTGGAGATCGTCACCGTGGACAGCGACGACGGCGTGACCGTCGATGCCGAGCGGATCGCCGCCGCGGTGGACGACCGAACGGCGGCCGTCTGCCTGTCGCACGTCCTCTTTCGCAGCGCATACATCCATGACCTCGCCCCGGTAACCGCCAGGGCGCGGGCATGCGGTGCGCTCACGGTCATCGACGGGTATCAGGCCGTTGGCGTGATTCCGGTGGACGTCATGGCGCTGGACGTCGACGTGTACATCGGCGGGGTGCTGAAGTGGCTGTGCGGCGGGCCGGGCGGCGCGTTCCTCTGGGTGCGGCCGGAGCTGCAAGCCGCGCTGAGCCCGCGCATCACCGGCTGGATGGCGCACCGTCAGCCGTTCGACTTCGCGCCGACGCTCGACCGGCGCGATGACGTCTGGCGCTTCCTGACCGGCACCCCGAACATACCGGCGCTGTATGCCGCCCGGCCGGGGCTCGAGATCATCGGCGCGATCGGCAGCGGCCCGATCCGCGCGAAGTCGATGCGCCAGACCGCCCGACTGCTCGACCTTGCCGATGCCGCCACCCTCCGGTGCACGACCCCACGCGACCCGTCGCGCCGCGGCGGCACCGTCGCGTTCGACGTGCCGGAAGGCTACGCCGTCTCGCAGGCGCTGAAGGCGCGCGGCATCCTGTGCGATTTCCGACCCCAGGCGGGCATCCGCTTGTCGCCGCACTTCTACACCCGGGACGACGAGCTCGATGCGGCGGTCCAAGCGATCGTCGACATCCAAGCCACGGCGGAGTGGCGACCGTTCGCCCGATCGCGCGACACCGTCACGTGAACGCTTGGCGGCCTGTGAACGCGGCGGGGCTTGTGACCGCCGTCGCGCGTCCGTGCGATCCGCGCAGGCGGCGATCCCCGCATCGCGGAACCCGATGAGCGACTGGATCGACATCAGCCTGCCGTTGGGACCCGACAGCACGGCCTGGGCGGGCATCGCGCCGCCCAGGCTGATCCGTCTGGCCGACATCGACGGCGGCGACAGCGTGAACGTCGGCGTCTTGACCGCCTGCCTCCATACGGCCACGCACGCCGACGCGCCGAGCCACGTGCGGGCGGACGGGGCGACGATCGAGGACGTCCCGCTCGACGCGTACCTGGGTGCGGCGCGCCTCATCCGACTCCGTCCCGCCGCGGCGATCGACTTGGCGGGACTCCTCGCGGCCGGATTGGATCCCGACGGGCCATGGCCCGAGCGGCTGCTCGTGGCCACCGGCCATGCCTACGACGGCGTCCACTGGCCGGCAAGCGTGCCCCACGTCGCGGCCGACGCGGCCGCCGCCTGCATCGCGCACGGCGTTCGGCTGCTCGGCGTCGACGTCCCGTCCGTCGATCCGCTGGACAGCCGCGCGCTGACGGCCCACCACGCCCTGTTCGGCGCCGGCATCGCCATCCTCGAGAACCTGCAGCTGGCCGAACTCGCGCCCGGCGCGTACTGGCTGGCCGCGGTGCCGCTGGCGATCGTCGGCGGCGACGCATCGCCGGTGCGGGCCGTCGTCCGACGGCTGGCGGACGGGCCCTGAGGTCAACGCTCAGCCGATCGCGACCTCAAGGCCGGCGCGCGCGGCGGCACCACCGAGCCCGCTCGTCCAAAGGGCCGGGAACGCCCGTCGGAAGAGCGCGATCACGAGGAAGTCCACACCGGACGTGCCCCCCGTGCCGGGCACGCGACCGATCTGCGCGGCGGCGGTGGCGACGTGCGCCACGTGGAATCCGAAGAGCATGGCCTCGAGCCCGGCGAACCGGGACAGCGCGCCGCGATCGGTGGCCGGCAGCGCCGCGAAGGCCGCGTCGGCCGCCGTGGTCGGCGGGGGCGGCGGCACGTCGGCGGAAGGCGGCGTGGGCGCGTCGGGCGGCCAGACGTCGATCCGGACGCCGGCGGCGGCGAGCAGCGCGGACGACGATCCGTCGACCCAACCGCCGCGGTACGCCATCGCCAGCAGGTCGGGCAGGGAAGCCGCGTGACCGGGGTGCAAGCGCGGCAGCGCTTGCCCGCCAAAGCGCGCCGCGAAGCGATCGGCCATACTGCGGCCGGCGTCGCGCTCGGCGCGGCGGCGATTGAGGTCGTTCCGCACCGCGGTCTCGTGATAGCCGGCCAGGTGGGTCGTCCAATGGTCGAGGCCATGGTCCGCGTAGCCGAGCTGCATCGCCACGGCGCGAAACGTGGGCGACTGGAGTCCGCTCGGACCCTCGCGGAGAACACGCCCGGTCGCCGGATCGTACTCCGAGGCGTAGTACGGCCGAAAGCCGTGAGTGAACGCGTCCACCGGCATCCGCTCGGGATCCTGGAAGGCGGCCATCAGGGCGTTGACGGCGCGGAAACCTTCGGCCAGGGTCGGATAAGCCGACGCGAAGGCCGCATCGAACGCGGCGTCCGAGTCGCCGTCGAGCACGGCGTCGAGCACCGGGATGAGCGCGTCGAGGCGCTCCTCGACGGCGCGATGCATCCGGATGAAACGCGCTTCCGAGGCGAGCGGCGTGAACGTGCGGAGGGGCGAAGGGGGCAGCGGGTTGTGGCGGATGTAGAGCGGATAGTTCAGGATCGGCTGGATGCCGAGCGTGGCCGCCACCGCTGCACAGGCCCCATCGAGCGCCCGTGCGGCGCGCGCATCCGGCAGCGCACCGTGGCGGCGGGCGAACGCCTCGACGAGCAGGACGTCGAGCGCGAGCTCGCGCCGGCGCTCGATCGGGCGATCGGCGGCGGTCGCGGCGTCGGGGGCGGGCACGGCAAGGATGTCGGCGGCCAGTCGGGCCAGCATGGCGTCCGCCCCGCGCGCTGCCGCATCGTGACGCGCGGGCAATGAGAGGCTGAGGGCAGCCCATGCGGCCTCTGCGTCGTCCGGCGAAGCGTGCGCAATCACGGCGGCGATGGTATCACATCGGTTGCCACGTCAGGCGGGTGCATAGCCGCATGACTACACGAACTCGACGCAAGCTCGACGTCGGGCCGGGCACGAGCTGGCGGAGGGACGCATGTTGGGTGGAGCGGCGATGGTGCGGCGCGGCGGCGAATCGGCGAGGCGGCGCGGGCGGCGTGCAACCGTGTGGGCCGCGTGTGCGGCCACCGTCGGCGGGCTGGTCGTCGCCGGGACCGCGTGCGCGCCGGCGACGCCGGTCCGGGCGCAGGGGGATGACGCCGGGCTGCCGCGCCACCCTGCATGGCCGATCGACCCGAGCGACCCGCCGCCGGGCATGCACGAGCCGATCGGCGTCGCGGTCGACGGGGAAGGTCGGACATTCGTGGCCGACGCGGGCAACGCGCGCGTGCTGGCGTTCGAGGACGACGGACGGCTGGCGACGACGTGGGGACGGCACGGCGAGGGCAACGGCCGGTTCGGTCAGCTGAGGGACATCGCCTGGTCGACGAACGGGCTGTGGGTCGTCGACGACGGTCTGGAGAAGCTCGAGCGGTTCGAACGGGACGGGCGGTTCCAGATGGCGGTCCTTTGCGCCGACATCGGCGTCCTCGCCCCGGCGGGGATCGGGGCCGGTGTCGACGGGTCGGTGTGGGTGGCCGACGGACTCGGCGACCGCGTCGTCGAAGTGACGCGCAGCGGCGCGGTGCGTCGGCGCTGGGGGCGGAGCGGCGACGCGGCCGGCACGCTGTCCGGCCCGGTCGACGTGGCGCTGGCCGCGGACGGCAGCATCGTCGTGCTCGAGGCGTACCGGTGGCAGCGGTTCACGGCGGACGGCGTGTGGCTGCAGAGCCGCGGCACGTCGGGGCGTCAGATCGGCCAGTTCCAGCACGCATGGTCCGTGGCGATCGAGCCGGGCGGTGGCTGGGTGATCAGCGATCGGACGCTCCACCGGCTCACGCGTGTGGATGCGCGCGGTGTGGCGCAGGACTTCGTCGGCGGTCCGGGCGACGATCTCGGGCGCTTGCTCGACCCGCGCGGTGTGGCAGTGGACGGAGCGGGGGCGGTCGTCGTCGCCGACCTCGGCAACGGGCGCGTGCAGCGGCTGGTCGACGGCCAGCCGGGCGAAGTCATCGGGCACAACGCATTCGATGGGCCGCACTTCGGCTATCCGCTCGGCGTGGCGGCCGACGGCGCCGACATCCTCGTGGCGGACACCGGCCGATCAAGGGTCGTGCGCCTCGACGGCGCAGGCCACTGGCTGGGCGTGCTGGCCGCCGGCGGGCGGCTGCCCGGCCTGCTCAGCGCGCCCGACGGCATTGCCCGCGCGGACGACGGCAGCGTGTTCGTGGCCGACACGCTGCGCCGGCGGCTGCTCCACTTCGCCGCCGATGGGCGCTACCTGAGCGGGATCGACATCTGGGGGCCAAGCGCGCGGCCCGTCCGCGTCGGCCTGCTGCCGTTGGCGGACGGACTGCTCCTGGCGGACAAGAAGGCGCACGCCCTGATCCGGTACGATGCCGCGGGCGACGCCGCGGCGTCGTGGCCGACGGACAACGCGGCGGGCCTCCTCGGCCATCCGTCCGGCATGGCACGGCTGGCCGACGGGCGGCTGGCGATCGCCGACTGGTTCCAGAGCGTCGTCCACGTGCTCCGCGCGGATGGGACATACGGCGCTCGCTGGCCCGTCTCCGACGCACCGGAGGCGGCACGGCTGTCCGACCCGACGGATGTGGCGGCGTGGCCGGATGGCTCGCTGCTCGTGGCCGATGCCGGTCGCCGACGGCTGGCGGCGTTCGCGGCCGACGGAACGTTTCGGGCGGCGTTCGGGCGCACCGGCGCCGGGTGGGACGGCTTCGGGCCAAGCGGGCCGAGCGCCGTGGCGGTCGTCGGCGACACGCTCGTGGCCGTCGACCGCGACCGCCACCGGCTGCTCGTGTTCCGCGAGTCGCCGACGACGGGCTGGCGGGTGAGCGACTTTCCGGACGGTTGGCTCGGCGGCGCGCCGGCCCGCGTGCGCACGTTGTCCGACACCCTTGCGCTGACGCTGACGCTGCCGTCGGCGCCGCTGCGGGGCGACGACGGTTCGGCGAGCACCCGGGCCGAGGGTCGCCTGGCGCTTCCGACGGCGACGGCGGTGCGCATGGTCGTGCGCGTGCCGGGTGGTGTCCGCCTGTGGCATGATGGGTCGGTCGTCATCGACGACTGGCTGGGCGAAGCGGCCGAGCGCTCGGTCGTGCGCTCCGCGGTGGGCGGCACGGCGACGATCGAGTGGGAGGTGCGGTGGCCCCCCACGTCGTCGGGCGAGACGGTCGAGGCGGCAGTCCTCGAGATCCGTCCGATCGATCTGCCGTATGCGGTCTACCTTCCGACCGCGCTTCAGCCGTAGCTCAACCACTGGAATCGCACCGCCGCGCCCGGGGCAGCCGGGCGCGCGGCGAACCGATCGCGAGCCATGCGAGGTGGACCGTGGCGCAAGACAGTCCTCAGGGCGCAACCTTCGGATTCGGCCCGGCTGAAGGCGACCTCGACTTCGACTTCAGCGTGGCGGACAACGGTGTCGCCACGCTCCGGCTCGACCGGCCGACGGTGTTGAACGCGATCACGCTGCGGATCTATGCGCAGCTGCGCGACCTGTTCGCCGCGCTGCGCTTCGACGAGCGCGTGAAGGCCGTGGTCCTGACCGGCAGCGGCGACGCGTTCTGCTCCGGCGGCGACGTGAATGAGATCATCGGCGCGCTGCTCGACGCCGACGTGAAGACGCACCTCGAGTTCTGCCGGATGACCGGCGATACCGTGCGGAACATGTGCCTGCTGGACAAGCCGATCGTCGCCGCCGTGAACGGCATGGCCGCCGGCGCCGGCGCCGTGCTGGCGCTGGCGTCCGACCTGCGCGTCGTCTCGTCGACGGCGCGATTCGCCTTCCTGTTCAGCAAGGTCGGGTTGACCGGCGCGGACATGGGGGCGGCGTTCCTCCTGCCGCGGATCGTCGGCACCGGCCGCGCGGCCGAACTGCTCCTCTTCGGCGACACGATCGACGCCGCGACCGCCGAGCGGTACGGCCTCGCCAACCGCATCGTCGCCCCCGACGACGTGCTGCCGACGGCCACCGCGTGGGCCGAGCGCCTCGCCGCCGGCCCGACGATGGCGCTCGGCATGACGAAGCGGATGCTCCTCAACGAGGCGAACATGGACATCGTGAGCGCGCTTGAAGCCGAGGCACAGGCGCAGGCACTGCTCATGATGGCCGATGACCACCGTGCGTTCTACGAAGCGTTCAAGGCGAAGCATCGCCCGACCTTCGCCGGGCGCTAGTACCGCACCACTGTAGAATCTGGGGGTTCCCCACTCTGGTGGCCACCACGAGCGTGTTCAGTGGTGGGGTACTAGTCCCGCTGGACCCCCACCCCTGCGGGGTTATACTGCCTGGCCGGATCCCGCCGCCCCAGGAAGTCGCCCGTGCCGCCAAGCGAACCCTTCGAGCGCATCAACCCTTCCGAGCTGGCACCGCCGATCGGCTTCAGCCACGGCGTGGCGACGCGCGGCGGTCGAATCGTCTGGCTGGCCGGACAGAACGGGACGGACGCGGAAGGTCGGATCGCGGCGGTCGGCGACATCGTCGCGCAGGTCGATCGCGCGCTGGCGAACATCGTGGCGGTCGTCGTGGCGGCCGGCGGCTCGGCCTCCGACATCGTCAAGCTCCACTTCTATGTATGCGATCTGGCAGCGTACCGCGCCGCACGCGCCGCGCTCGGCGATGTCTGGCGCCGGCACTTCGGACGGCAGTATCCGGCGATGATGCTCCTTGGCGTGACCGGTTTCTTCGACGACGAGGCCCTCGTCGAGATCGACGGTTTCGCCGTCATCGTCGATGCCGCGCCCGGCGCGACGGCACCATGAACTTCTCCCCCACCGCCGAACAGCGCCGCTGGCGCGACACCGCGGCGGCCTTCGCCCGCGACCGCGTCGCGCCGATCGCACGGCAGGCGGACCGCGACGCGCGCTTTCCGATCGAGCTCGTCGGCGAGCTTGGGCGGCTTGGCCTGCTGGCCGGGCCGGTCGACCCGTCACTCGGCGGCTCGGCGATGGACTATGTGGCGTTCGCACTCGTGTACGAGGAGCTGGGTTATGTCGACTCGTCGCTGCGCGGCTTCCTGGCGGTGCACGGCGGTCTCGTCACGCTCTGTCTGCGGGACCACGGCAGCGTCGAGCAGCAGCGCCGATGGATCCCGCTGCTCGCGCGGGGCGAGGTGATCGGGTGCTATTGCCTGACCGAGGACGAGGCTGGGTCGGATGCCGGCGCGCTGCAGGCGACGGCACGGCGAACGGGTGACGGGTACGTGTTGAACGGCCGCAAGATCTGGATCACGAACGGCCGGATCGCGGACGTCGGCATCGTCTTCGCGCGCGATCCCGAGCTGCCGGCGGCCAAACCGCATCACCAGATCTGCGCCTTCGTCGTCCCGATGGACACGCCCGGGATTCGGCGCAGCGCGCTGCCGTGGCGCGAGCTCGGCCACCGATCGGCCGACCACGCGATCGTCGAGTTCGAAGGCTGCCGCGTGCCGGAGTCGGCGCTCCTCGGCGAGCCGGGCCGCGGCTTCCGGGTGGCGATGGGCGCGCTGGACCACGGCCGGCTCGGCGTCGCCGCCGGCGCGGTGGGCGCCGGCCGGGCATGCCTCGACGCGTGCGTCGACTTCGCGCGCCGGCGGCGCGCGTTCGGGCAGCGGATCGGCGACTTCGGGATGATCCAAAGCGTGCTGGCCGACATGCACGCCGACATCTCGGCCGCGGCGCTGCTCGTCTACCGGGCCGCCGCGCTCAAGGACGAGGGCGCGCCCTCGACACGGGCCACGGCCACCGCCAAGCTCTTCGCCACCGAGGCCGCGCTGCGCGCCGCCGACCAGGCGGTCCTCGTGCACGGGGGCCGCGGCTATGGGGATGACTACGCCGTCGAGCGACACTGGCGCGACGTCAAGGGCCTGCAGATCTACGAGGGCACGAGCCACATCCAGCGGCTGATCATCGCCCGCGATCTGCTCGGCACGGACGCCGGCGCGCCGGCCGCTCGGCCACCCACGACTGCGGAGGCCCGATGAACGCGCTGCGCGCCGACGACCTGCCCCTCGAGTACAACGCCGTCGACATCCTGGAGCGCAACCTCTCGCTTCGGGCGGCGAAGACCGCGCTCCACAGCGACACGCGCAACCTGACGTTCGGCGAGGTGTCCGCCGAGGTGAACCAGGTGACGAACGGCCTGCGGTCGCTTGGCGTGCGCTTCGGTGAGACGGTCGCGATCCTGTGCCTCGACACGCCAGAGTTCGTGTGCGCCTTCTTCGGGACGATCAAGGCCGGTGCCGTCGCCGCCAGCTTCAACACCCTGCTCAAACCCGCGGACTACCGCTACGCCCTCGACGACTGCCGGGCGCGCGTGCTGTTCGTCGACGCGCGGCTGCTCGGGTCGATCGCGCCCATCCGGGCCACGGCGCGCTGGCTGGAGCACGTGATCGTCGTGGGCGGGGATGGCGCGGGCGTCGGAGAAGGCGCTGGAGAAGGCGCTGGAGAGGTTGACGGGGTCCGCTACGGCGCGTTCGTCGCCGGTCAGCCGACCGCGGCGGACGCCACTCCGACGCACCGCGACGACTTCTGCTGCCTGAACTACTCCAGCGGCACGACGGGCGAGGCCAAAGGCATCCTGCACGCCCACAAGGACCTGCCGCTGACGGCCCACAACTGGGGGCTGCTGACGCTCGGGCTGCGCGAGGACGACCGGACGTTCGCCGCGGCCAAGTTGTTCTTCACGTTCGGCACGGGCGGCAACCTCGTGTTCCCGTGGTACGTCGGCGCGAGCGTGACGCTGTTCGCCGGCCCGCCGCGGGATCCGCATGCGCTGCTCGGCGTCATCGCGCGCCATCGCCCGACGGTCTTCTACAACGCGCCGACCGGCTACGGCATGCTCCTCAGCCTCGAGGACCTCACGACGGCGAACGACCTGTCCAGCCTCCGGCTGTGCGTCTCGGCAGGCGAGGCGCTGCCGGCACCGATCTGGCACGCCTGGAAAGCGCGCACCGGCCTCGGCATCGTCGACGGAATCGGCTCGACGGAGAACTATCACATCTTCGTCTCGAACCGGCCCGACGACATCCGGCCCGGCTCGAGCGGCACGCCGGTGCCGGGCTACGACGTGCGGATCGTCGACGAGGGCGGCGACGGTGTCCCGGACGGGGAGATCGGCAACCTGCTCGTGCGTGGCGAGACGGCGGCACTGTTCTATCTGCACCAAAGCGCGAAGAGCCGGACGACGTTCTTGGGCGAGTGGCTCTTCACCGGCGACAAGTACCGCCGTGACGGCGACGGCTACTACTGGCACGAGGGTCGCAGCGACGACATGCTGAAGGTCGGCGGGATCTGGGTCTCGCCGGTCGAGGTCGAAAGCGCGCTGCTGTCGCATGACGCCGTGCTCGAGGTCGCGGTCGTCGGTGTCCCGGACGCGAACGACCTCGTGAAGCCGAAGGCTTACGTCGTCGTGCACGCGCACGCGGTGGCGGGCGACGACCTCGCGGCGGCCCTGATCGCCTACTGCCGCGACGTGATCGCCGAGTACAAGCGCCCGCGCTGGATCGTGTTCGTCGACGATCTGCCGAAGACGGCGACGGGCAAGATCCAGCGGTTCCGGCTGCGGGATCGCGAGCCGGACATCGATGCCTGATGACGCCTGATCCCGGCGGTGTGCAACGACGCACGCCGTTCAGCCGTACAAGCCGGCGCGCGCGACGATCGCGCGCCGACAACCGACCCGACTGGAGTTCGCCCCTATGAGCCGCACGACCAAGATCCTCCTCATCATCGGCGCCGTCTGCGCGATCGGCTGCTGCGGGGCATTTGCCCTCTTCAGCTACGCCGGGATGCGGATCGCCCGCAACGTCGACCTTGACCCGGCGGACGCCAAGCTGACGGCCGCCGAGATCGCCGACTACACGTTGCCCGAGGGATACACCGAGCAGATGGGCATGGACATGCTCGGGATGAAGATGGCCCTGTTCGGCGCGGGCGACCTGAAGTCGAACCAGGGCGAGACGATGACGATCGCCCTCATCGAGCTGCCGGTCCAGGGAGAGAGCGCCGATGCGGCGTCCGAGGCGATCAAGAACAGCGCCAGCCAGCAGATGGGCGGCCGGATCAACGACGCGAAGACGCTCGAGGAGCGGAAGGTCACGATCCGGGGTGAGGAGACGACGCTGACGATCACCGAGGGCACGCGCTCCGGCGGCGTCGCCGTTCGCCAGGCCACCGCCGTCTTCACGTCCAAGAGCGATCGACCGGCGATGTTCATGGCCATGGGCCCGGCGGACGCATGGGACGATGAGGCGTTGGATGCGTTCATCGCCTCGCTGAAGTAGCCGTCAGCGCCGAACGATCGCGTCCGCCATCCGCGCCACCCGCACCATCGCCGCCACATCGTGCACCCGCACGATGTCGGCGCCGCGGGCCACGGCGACGGCAACCGCGGCGGCCGTGCCCTCAAGGCGGTCGCCCGGCGGCAGCCCGAGCGCTGCGCCGACGAAGCTCTTGCGCGACGGCCCGACGAGGATCGGCCAGCCGAGCGAGCGAAGCTCGTCGACCCGGTCGAGGAGCTCGAGGTTTTGGGCCGGCGTCTTGCCGAAGCCGAGGCCGGGATCCAGGATGATGTGCTCGGGCGGAATGCCGGCACCGCGCGCCGCCTCCGCGAGCCCGAGCAGGGCGTTGCGCACGTCGGCAACGACGTCGTCGTACCGGACGTCGGCGTAGTGGCCGCCGACCGGCCCGCCCGTCGCGGCCGTGGCGAGGCGGTTGTGCATCAGGACGACGGGCACCCGGGCGCGGGCAACGACGTCCGCCATGCGGGGATCGGCGCTCATCGCCCAGACATCGTTGACGAGGTCGGCGCCGGCGTCGAGCGCCGCTTCCGCCACCGCCGCCTTCGAGGTGTCGATCGAGATCGGCACCTCGAGCGCGCGGCGGATTGCCGCGATCACCGGCCGCACGCGCGCGATCTCCTCAGCCTCGTCGACGGCGTCGCTGCCCGGCCGGGTGCTCTCGCCGCCGACGTCGAGGATGTCGGCGCCGGCTTCGACCATCGCCGTTGCCTGGTCAACCGCGGCCGCGATCGGATCGTGCCGCGCGAGCAGGCCGTCGCCCGAGAAGGAATCGGGCGTCACGTTCACGACGCCCATGACGAACGTGCGCTCACCCCAGCGCCACGCTCGGCCGCGCACGACGGTCGGCGGTGGTTGCCGCATGGCGGAGACGCCGGTCGCGTTCGGGGGCCCGTCCAGCGGATGACCTTCCACGTCAGTACGCGTCCAGTTCGATGAGCCGATCGTCGTCGATGCCGAAGACGTGAGCGATCTCATGCAGGACCGTTCGCCGGACCTCGGCGCGCAGCTCGGCCTCCGATCGGCTGCGCGCCAGCAGCGGCAGCCGGAACAGCGTCACGCGGTCCGGGAGGCGGCCGCCGTAGTCCGACGGGCGGGCGGTGCGCGGTGTACCCTCGTACAGCCCGAGGAGGGCATCGGCATGTCGGACGCCGTTCTCCGCAAGCTGCCGCGGCGACGGCCGGTCCTCGACGATGAACTCGACATTGTCGAGCGCACCCCGAAACCGGTCCGGAAGGCCGTCGATGACCTCGGCCACGAGCGTGGCGAACCGTCGCTGATCGAGTCGCATTGCCGTCCATTCTAGTACTCCACCACTGAACATGCTCGTGGCGGCCACCAGAGTAGGGAACCCCTAGAATCCACAGTGGTGGAGTCCTAGCCCCAACCGAGTCCGTTCCCGCGGTGCCGCGCTCGTTCGAACCGCCGGCAAGCCGTGTCCGCCGCAGCGTCGCGACGTTGACGGCTAAGGGAGCGGGTGGCACCGTATCGCCACAGGACGCGACGTCGTCCTATCGTTCGATCAAGCCGATTGCGCGTCCGTCGATCAGGGCCACCCCCGCATCCAGGTCCGGACCGGCGCCATGAGCGGCTCGCACGAGGAGTCCCGCCACCGTGTTCGCCCCCCAGAACTTCGACCACGAACCGGCGCGCGACGGCGCACCCGACCGCGCCGTCGGCAGATCACGCGTGCGGCCGGGCGGGCGTGCGCCGCACATGGCCGCCATCGCAGTGCTGCTGGCCCTCGGCTCGGCCTCGCTGGCAGGCGTCGCGATCACGTTCACGCGCACCGCGGTCCCGTCGGCTGACGCGGCGGCGCTGCGCCCGCAGCGCCGCGCCGGGTTGCAGCAGGTGGCCGGTACGACGTGCATCACCCCCGATCGGGACGCCACCGTCGACTCCGAGCGGCCGACGGAGACACTCGGGGCGGAGTCCTTCCTCCGGGTGGCGCGCGGCCGCGCCGTCCCGCCGACGCAGCGCATCGGCTACTTCCACTTCCCGACCTCGACGCTGCCGAGCCCGATCGAGCTCGTCAGCGCATCGCTGCGGCTGATCCTCGAGGACAGTGCGGGCATTCCGCCGTTCAGCCAGTCCGTCCATGCCGTCACCGGCGGCTGGGACGAGCACCTGATCACGTGGAGCAACCGACCGCGCGTGACGGGCGCGCTCGTCAACACGGCCTTCGGCGGGCAGACGATCACGGTCACGGCCGATGTGTCGCTGCTCGTCCGGAACTGGCTGGACGGCACATGGCCCAACCATGGCCTGACGTTGGAGCCGGACAGCGACTTCGACGAAGTCTGGTTCTACGCCCGCGAGTACGAGGACCCGCCGCACCCGCCGGTCCTGTGCGTCGAGTGGCGGCTGCCCACGGCGACGCCCGACCCGACGGACACGCCCGACCTCCGTCCGACCGCGACACCGACGCTGCGCCCGAGCGACACGCCGCGCATCCCGACCGACACGGCCACGCCCATGCCGACGGACACCCCGCGCGGATCCACCGCGACCGCAACGGCCACGCCGCTCGACACGCCGACGAACGGCGCAACCTTCACGGCGACACCGGCGCCGTCGCGTACGACGGCGCCGAGCGCCACGCCCACTGTGCCGCCAACCGGCACCGCTGGCGGCCCGCCGACCGCAACGCCGACCGAGGGCGCCTCCGCCCTCGATCTCAAGGTGACCGACCCCGGCGACGAACCGGACAGCACGCCCGGCGACGGGTTCTGCCGGACGTCGTCCGGCCGGTGCACGCTGCGCGCCGCGCTCGGCGAGGCGGGGCGCAACGGCGCGGCCGACGTGCGAATCTCGTTCGATCCACGCGTGTCGACCATTTCGGTGTCCGCCGCCCTGCCGCTGCCGTCCATCCAGCGCGACAACGTCAGCATCGATGGTGCGCTCTCCGCGAGCGAGCGCCGTCTTGGCGATCTGCCGGTCAGCGGCGCTGACCACTTGGCCCGCAGCATTGACATAGGTCCGCTCGGCCTCACCCAGTCCACGTCGATGGTTCGGCTCATCGGCAGCGCGAGCGGACCGCCGTCCTCGGTGGCCGGCCTCGTGCTCGACGGCGCGCGCGGCATCGTGGTCGACGGACTCGTGATCGAGGGCTTCCATGTCGGCATCGCGGTCGTCAACCGAACGACAGGCGTTGCGATCGGTGCGACGGGCAGCGGCGCCCAAGGGAATCGCCTCGTGCGCAACACGTTCGGATTGGCCGTCGACGCATCGTCGACCGACGTCGTGGTGGACGGCAACGCATTCGAGCGGAACCTCGAGGTCGGCGCGTTCCTGGCACGGACCGCCGGGGGCCGCGTTCGGCTGACGGCCAACCGCTTCGCGAACAACCGCAGCGCTGCGATCGGCGTCGGCCCGGGCGGCGCCGAGACCGCGCCGCCCGTCGTGACGGGCGTCGAGGGCCGCGTCGGCATCGTCACGGGCACGGCTTGCGCCGGCTGCCGCGTCGAGCTGTTCGCCGATCCGGGGGTGCAGGCCGCGCGGGTGCTGGATGCATCGGCAACGGCCGACAGCACCGGGCGTTGGATGATCCGCGGCCTCGTCTTCCTGCCGGCGGACACGAACGTCACCGCCACGGCCACCCAAGCCGGCGACACGAGCCGTCTCTCGGCCGCGTTCCCGACGATCGCCGGGGTCGCCTGGACGCTGAGCGAGCGCCCCGGCGCCTCGCCCGGCGCGCTGCGCAACCGCCAACTCGTCCGCCGCTACGTGCTGCGCGACGAGAGGCGGACGCCCGTGCCGAGCGCGTTCCTGCGGTTCGTCGACGACGACCTCGGCATGTCGTTCCCGGTCCGCAACGGGATCGTCGATGTCAGCGTGCCGGTCGAGCTGGCCGCCGCGCTGTTCAGCCGCAAGCTGCACACCAGCCTCGAGGCCGTCGAGCTGCCGAACGGCCCGAACGGGGCGATGGAGCGCCACAGCGTGCGCTGGTCCCCGAACCTGGCGGTGGCGGTGGCCCAGCCGGATGCCCGCCCAGGGGACGTCCTGTTCGACATCCTCGGCCTCGGCCCGCTCGGCCTCGGCGCACGGCATCGGCTGGCGACAGCGCTGTCAGCCGCTTCGAGCCACGCGGCGGCCATGCCCTCGCCGGCCAACGTCGACGACGGCGGCCCGGCCGGCGGACAGGGCGTGGCGCCGTTCACCGCGCTGCAGGGCAACGCGGACGCGTACGCGGCGGCATACATCGGGGCGCCGGCCGAGCTGCGCGAGGGGCCGTACGCGTGGACGCAGAACATCGCCGCCGGCGGCGGGATCTACCAGCTCGAGGCCGGTTCGGTGGCGGTCGCCGGTCCCTTGGAGATCGTGGCGCCGGTGGAAGCGTACAACGCTGCCGGGGCTGCCAGCGGCTGTCCGGGCAGCTCCGGCGGCGCGGTGATCTGCGGCTGGAAGGAGATGGGGCGATGCTGGGTGCCGGTGCCCGGCTCCTCCGCCGCCGCCCCCGCCCCGGGTGCGAGCACCTTCATCGCGTCGGCGGAAGTGTCGCTGCCGCCGGGCAGCGGGGCGGCGAGTGGAGCACGGGTGGACGGCCTGGCGCAGACCGTCGAGCCGTTGACGATCTACACCGTCGGCTTCGACGTGACGGCGCCGGCGTACACCGCGACGCTGGCGAACGGGATGCGCGTGATCGGCCTGCTGCCGCCTGACCTCGGCGCCGCGACGGACGACCGGTCCGGCGTCGACGCGGACGGCGGTGTGGTGGTCACACTGGCCAACGCGATGATCCCGGTGCGCTACGACGCCGACCGGCGGCGGATCTATGTCACGGATCGAACGATTCCGGACGAGGTTCCGGATGGACCGGCCGAGCTTTCCGTCCGGATCAACGACGGCTTCTGCAACGCGACGTCGGCGACGTTCGCCGTCCTCGTCGTCCGCGGCTCGCAGATCCACCTGCCGCACAGCTGCAAGCGGTGCACGATGCGGCCGTAGGCGCTCGGCATACCCAGCCGTTTCGCCGTCACGCTGCGTCCGTGCACCTGGGTTCGCGCCGTCGAACGCTGCGGCCCTACGTCTGAATCGCCGCCCTGGCCTTCGCCGCGTCCGTGCGGGCGCGGGCGGCGGACTTCTCGTCGCCGAGCGTCGCCCAAGCGCCGGCAAGTTCGTCGAGCACATCGGCCGCGTCGGACGTGTTCTTCGTCGCCCTGAAGATGGCCAGCGCCTCGCTGAATCGCGCCGTCGCCGCGCCGATGTCGCCCCGCTCCTTGGCCAGGTAGCCGAGGTTGTGGAGCGTCATCCCCTCACCATCCCGCTCGCCTGCCGCGCGGTAGAGTCGAAGCGCGTCCATCAGCAGCGGCTCGACGGCGTCCAGTTCGCCGTGCATGCCGCGCATGACCGCCTGTGAGGTCAACGTCGCCGCCTGTCCGATGAGATCACCGGCGTCCCGGTACAACGCCAGCGCGTTCTCGAAACTGCGGTGCGCGTCAGCCGGGCGCTCCGCCAAGCGACAGGCGCGCGCGACACCAAGCCATGCGTTGGCGGCCGCTGCCCGGTCGCCCAGGGCGTCGAGGAGGCGGACGGCCTCGCGGAACGGCTGTTCGGCGTCCGCACCGGACTTGGCCATCACGAGCGCGTTGCCGAGATTCACGAGCGCATCGGCCCGCGCATGGCGGTCGTCGCCGGCGGTGGCCAGCGCCGCGCGGGCCTCGCTCTCGGCCGCCGCCGCGTCGCCGACGCGCTGCGCCAGCCACGAGCGGCGGAAGTGGACGTAGCTGATCGCCGCATCATCCAAGCGCGCCGCCAGGTGGGCCATGGCTTCAAGGTCGGCGCGCTGCTGATCGCGCCTGGCCGCCGTGTCGAGCGCCAGCTCGCGGCCACGGAGAAGCTGAAACGCAGCCCGTGTCGCCGTGACGTCGTCCGGGAGGCCGGCGGCGCCTGCGCGCTCGGCCGCCGGAATGTCGCCTCCGGCGCCGGCGCCGCCCCAGAGGTCGATCGCCCTGTTGTAGAACGCCACAGCGGTGGCGTTGGCATAGACCTCGCGCTCGCGGTCGCCGGCGGCCCCCAAGTGCAGTGCCGCGGACAACGGCCGTGCGGCCGCCAGGCAGTGCTCGCCGATCTGGGCGGCGTACTCCGGATAGCGGTCGCCGGAGGCCGTGAACAGCCAGTCGGCGGCCTTGGCATGCAGCGCGGGGCGTTGTCGCTTGAGCAACGATGCATAGGCCGCGTCGCGCAGCAGCGCGTGCTTGAAGAGGAACTCCCGCTCGCCGACGAAACTCGATCGCCCGCGGGCAAACAAGAGGCCGTTGTGCCGCAGGGCGTCCAGGTCGCTCTCGGGCACAGCGTCCGTGGCGCTGAGCGCCTCGATGGCGCCGGACCAGAACTCGCGGCCGACGACGGACGCCAGCTGGAGAAGCCGCTTCTGCGCGGCCGTCAGCGCGTCGAGGTGCGCCTGCAGCATTCCCGCCAGCGTCGTCGGCACCTCGCCGCCGTCGAGGGCCGTCGCATCGACGACCCAGCCGCCCGAAGCGGAGCGCGTCAGGATCTGACGCATGAGGAGCATGTGGACGAGCTCCTCGACGTAGTACGGGTTCCCTTCCCCTCGCTCGAGGACGAACGCCCGGATCTCGGCGGGCACCTGTGCGTCGGAGTCGAGCAGCGTCCGGAGCAGCCCCTCGAGCGCGACGGCCGACAGCTGCGCCAAGTCGAGACGGCTGTGGGCCGCCTCGCCCTCGCCCCAATGCGGTCGGCGGGTATACAGGCCGGCACGCGCGTTGCCGAGGACGAAGACCGGTCGGTCCACCAGGTCGTCGACGATGCGCGGCAGCGCGTCGAGCGAGGCATCGTCCGCCCAGTGAAGGTCTTCGAGCACGAGGACGAGCGGCGCACGCGCCGCCAACATTCCGAGCAGCGTGGCCAGGGCGGTCAAGGCGCGTTCAGCGAGGCCGCGCGGATCGGGCCCGGCGGCTTCGCTGAGGACGAGGGCGCTGAGGTCACGCCCGGAACGCTCGACGTCGATCGCCGGCGCGCCGGCGAGGTCGGCGGCGACGGCATCGGCCAGGCGACGCCGGCGCTCCGCGCGCGTGCCGCCGCGGGCATCGACGTCGCCGTAGCGCTGCAGAAGGAGGTCCCGCAGCAAGCTGTAGGCATCGGCGGCCTGCTCGAGGGCGCGCGCGCGCAGCACGGTCGGCGTCGGCGAAGTCGACTCGAGGGCCTCGACGAACGCCTGTGTGAGGCGGGACTTGCCGATGCCTGCCTCGCCGACGACGGTCACCCATGCCAGCCGATTCGACGCGACGACCTCACCATAGCGCGACACGAGCTGCGCAAGCTCGACGTCCCGTCCGACCATCGGCGTCACCCGACCTGCCAGACCGCGCGTGGACGCACCCGGAGCCGGCGCCGCGCCGGACACCCGATACGCCGCAACGGGCTGCGCCTTGCCCTTGAGATCGAGTTCGCCGACGAACTCGAGCGCGACGGCGTGCCGCAGCAGCTCAGCCGTCGCCGCGCTGACGAACACCTCGTCCGGTCCGGCCGCGCCCTGCATCCGGGCCGCCGTGTTCGCCGCGTCGCCCATCGTCGTGTACTCACTGAACACGTCGCCGCCGACTTGGCCGACGACGACGAGGCCGCTGTTCAACCCGACACGAACCTGCAGCTGCGGTCCGCCTTCCGCGGCGAGCGATTCGGACAACGCGCCAACGTGGTCGCGGATCGCCAGCGCGGCGCGAATCGCCCGCAGCGGGTCGTCCTCGTGGCTGATCGGCGCCCCGAAGAAGGCGAGCATGCCGTCGCCCATCAACCGGCCGACCGTCCCCCCCGCACCCTCGACCGCACGCGTCATCTCCGCCAGGGCACGGCTCATCAGCTCCGCCAAGTCCTCGGGATCGAACTGCTCACCGAGGACGGTCGAGCCGACGATGTCGGCGAAGAGGATCGTGACCATGCGCCGCTCGGCTCCGGCGTCCATCGACTCCGCCGGGACATCCGTCGGCGGGGCGGGCGCGTTGTCCGTCGGCGGGTCCGCGGCAACGGGCGCGCCGCAGCTGAAGCAGAACCGGGCGCCGCCGACGAGCTCGGTGCCGCACGTGCCGCAGCGCAGATGCAACGCTTGGCCGCAACCGGCACAGAACTTCGCGTTGGGCGGGTTGGCGAAACCGCAAGCTGTGCAGTTCAACGAGGGCGTCCAGTGACCGGTGGCTCGAGGGCGGAGTATACTCCCGCGCCGCGCCGGGCGTCCCCCGACCGCAACCCTTTGTCCGCCGCGACCCGACCGAGGACGATGGATGTTCGATTTGGATTGGGTGGCCATCGCCGCCGCTGTGTCGATCGGGCTGTTGATCGGTGTGCTGCTCGGTCCGCTGCGGCGCCGCCCGCTGGCGCAGAAGGCGCTCGGCAGCGTGTGGCTGGCGCTCGCCTGGCTGGCGGTCGTGCTCATCGTCCGCGGCGACGTGAGCCTGAGCGCACCTGAGCAATCGTTCAGCAAGGCCATCCTGATCTTCCTGTCGTGCAACGCCGCGTTCCAGGTCATCGATCTCGTTGTTTGGGACGTGGTCCTGAACCGGCGCATGGTGCGCGGGCGGCAAGTGTCACGGCTCGTCATGCACGTGGTCGGCGGGCTGGCATTGCTCGGGGCAGCGATGCTGGCGCTCTACAACCAGTTCCCCGACCAAGCGCGCGGCATCCTCGTTACGTCGACCGTCGTTTCCGCGGTCCTCGGCTTGGCGCTGCAGGACGTCCTTGGCAACGTGATCGGCGGCCTGGCCCTCGAGTTCGAGGCGCCGTTCCACATCGGCGACTGGGTGCGCATCGGCGACGTGGACGGTGAGGTCGCCGGCATGAACTGGCGCACGACGGCGATCCGGACGCGCGACAACCACATCGTCTACCTGACGAACGGCAGCGTCGCCAAGATGGACGTCGTGAACCTCTATCGGCCCGAACGCGCCGAGGCATGCGACCTGTTCATCGGTGTGGCCTACGATCACGCGCCGGGCGAAGTGCGAGAGGTGCTTCTAGCGGCCGTCCGAGCGACACCGGGCGTCCTGGCCGAGCCGTCGCCCTATGTCTTCGTGCACGAGTTCGGCGACTTCGCGATCGTCTACCGTTTGCGGCTGTGGTTCGACGATCACTGGGCGCTGCCCCGCACCCGCGACGGCGTGATGACCCGCGCCTGGTACCACCTGCAGCGCAACGGCATGGGCATCCCGTTCCCGATCCGCGACGTCCGACTGACGGCGGTGCCGGCCGACGCGGCGGATCTGCGGGCCGCCAAGGCAGGGCAGGCCGTGATCGCCGCGCTCACGCCGATCGATCTGTTCGCCGAACTCGACGCGGAACAGGTCGCACGGTTGGCCGCGGCCAGCCGGCGCGTGACGTTTGCGCGCGGCGAGCGATTGTTCCGCCAGGGCGATGTCGGCGGGCCGCTCTTTGTCATCGAACGAGGACGCGTGCGCGTTGACGTCGCCGGCGAGGACGGCGACGTCGTCACGGTGGCGCAACGCTCGGCCGGCGAGCACTTCGGCGAGCTGGGCGTCCTGACCGGCGCACCCCGCACGGCGACGATCGTTGCCGAGGAAGAGACTGTGCTCATCGAAGTGGACCACGCCGCGTTCGCCGGCCTGCTGCGCACCGATCCGGTTGTCGCCGAGCGCTTGGCGCGGGTCGTGGCGCAGCGGGCCGAAGAGACGACGGCCCAGTTGGCGGCGGCCCGTCCGGCGGCGGACGAGCCGCGGGCCGTCGCGTCGCTCCTCGCACGGATCCGGCATGTGTTCGGCATCGGCTAATCTGATGCGATGGGCGTCGGAGCGGTCCGCTGTCGGCGCCGTGTCCGTCCGACGCCCGGTGAAGTGTTTTACGGACGGGGCGCCATGCGTCGCGCCGACCCAAGGAGGTTAGGATGATCCACGGACGAAGAATTCGATGCGCGCTCGTGGCGGTGTGCGGTCTGGCGTTGACCGCCCAGAACGGCCTGGCGGCGCCCGGTCCGACCGGAACCTCGCTCGGGCAACCGTCTGAGATCGGCGGCCGAGCCGGCTTCGAGATCCGCAACCAGGCGGACAGCGGCGCACCTTTCGGTGTCCCCGACGAGCACCACGCCGCTCTCGCCGCGGGGGTGCCGCGACCGATCGTCTACTCGAGGGGACATGATGGCGGGCGGGCACCGCACGCCTTTCCGGAAGGACGCGAGCTGGCGACCGCGGCGCAGCGTGAATCCGTCGGGCGCAAGGGTGCCCAGCCGATGTCGAGCGCACGCCTGGCGCAAGCGCCGGGCGACTGCACCCCGGCGGAGTTGGCGGGCGGGACGACGAACGGCCAGCTGGCGGACGGGGACTGCCGGTGGGGCCAGCTGACCGGCTTGCCGGATGTCTCCCTCGTCGACGTCTTCCGGCTGCGGCTACCGGCACGGCAGCGCGTGCGACTGAACGGCCAGAGCACGGCGTTCGAGACGCTGCTCAGCCTGCGCGACGCGCGCTACGGGCCGATAGTCGACCGGGCGGCCGCGGCCGCAGGTCAGTCCGCCGCCATCGACCTCGTGCTGCCGGCCGGCACATATCTCTTGTTCGTCACGAACGCGGGCAGCGGCCCGGTCGCGACGGGCGCTTACAGCCTGTCGGTCACACTGTCGGCCGAGGACGCGCCGACCGGGTGCGTGCCGGTCGTGATGGCCGGCGACGGAACGGTGGCCGGCAACCTCGGTGCGTCCGGTTGCCTTGGATATGACTACTTTCCGCGCCGATGGTTCACCGGGGACGCTGCCCTGTACACGGTCCAGTTGCCATCCGCCGGCGTCCTCGCACTGAGCGTGGCCGCGACGGGCCACGTGCCGCCGCGCCTGGCCGTGCTGACCCGCACCGGCTTGACGACGATCGACGCGACGTTCACCGAGAGCAATCCGGCGGCGCTGACGGAGCTCAGCGTGCACCTGCCTGCGGGCCACTTCCTGATCCTGGTGTATGCGGACGGCGCCGACCAGGCGGGCGCGTTCACCTTGACCTCGTCCTTCGCGCCGCAGTCCGCCGCTTGCCAGCCGCAGCCGGCCGCGCTGAACACCGACATCGTGGCGACGTTGGACAACGACTGCCGTTTGGCCTACCTGAACAACGGCAGCTACTTCAACAACGCCGCCGACGTCCATGCGCTGACGATCCCACAGGACGGCACGGTGACGATCGGGCTCGAGACCCGCGGCTTCAACGGCCAAATGTACATCCTCGACGAGCTGAACCAGGCGATCGTCGACGGTTGGGTCGATGACGGGTTCATGGCGAAGCTGCCGCCTGGGCGGTTCCTCGTGGCCGTGTTCGCAGAGTCGTCCGCCGTTGGCGGCTACACGTTGCGGATCGACTTCGAGCCGCTCGGCAAGGCGTGCCAGGTGCAGCCGCTGGGCTGGAACAGTCCGGTCGACGGCACGATCGACGCCACGGACTGCGCGGTCTTCGAGTTCAACGAGATCCTGCCGTACGATCGCGGGTTGGACGTATTCGTCCTCGACGTTCCGGTGCGCGGCGAGATCGAGATCACGCTGACCTCGACGGCGATCGACCCCTATCTCATGCTGTTCGGCGGACCGACCGCCGCCGGCGGTGGGCTGGGCTACTTCCTGCCATCCAACGACGACATCGACTCCATCCGCGACACGAACGCGCGCCTCAGGTTCCCGATCTGGCCGGGTCGCTACCTCGTTGCAGCGCTGGACTCACCGTTCGCGGACGTCAAGTCGACGGGCGCGTACCGCCTCGCGGCGACGTTCACGCCCGTTGCGGCGCCCGTCTGCGAGACCGCGGTTCTCGGTCTGAACGCGGAGCTGCCCGCCGAGTTGTCGGGCACGGAGTGCCGCGCGTTCGATCGTGATCCGACGCGCTACTCCGTCTCGCACCAGGACCGGTACCGCATCGACGTCCCATCCGCCGGCGTCCTGACGATCCTCATGACCGCGCCGTCGTTCTCCCCCCGCATCCAGCTGGCGATCGGACCGTACGGCGATCCCATCGGTGCGGACGCCGACCCGGAGCAGGTGGGTCACCAAGCGCTGCTGCAGTTCGAGGCCGAGCCCGGCACGTACTGGCTCGATGCCGAGGCCGTCGTCCGGACACGAGCCGTCACGGGCGCGTACACGCTCCAGACGACGTTCCAGCCGCGTCCGACATGCGCAGCCGTCACCGACCTGGATCCGCTGCCGGCCGACCGCACCGGCCAGATCACCGTCGAAGACTGCGTGCTCGGCGACCCGCCGCTGCTCGCCCAGCTCATGTCGGCCGTCGATTACTACCGGATCACGCTCAAGGAGGTCGGCGCGCTGACGATCGACATGTCCTCGACCACGATCGACCCGGCCCTCTACCTGATCGACGCGCGCTGGGAGATCATCGACGCGAACGCCAACATCGACGAGCTCGACGCGAACAGCCAGCTGCACTACGACCAGATTCGGCCGGGCACGTACTACATCGGCGCGATCTCGACGGATCCGGGTCAGTTCGGCCCGTACCTGCTGCGCGTGAACTTCGAGCCGTCGCCGCTCGACGTGCCGACGGCCGGCCCCGGGGCCAGCGCGACGCCGACCACGCCCGAGCCGACGTCGCCGTCGCCGACGCCGACCGGCGAACCGAGCCAGGATCACACGATCTACCTGCCGTTCAGCACACGGCTGAAGTAGGCCGTCCGACAGCGGACGGCCACCGGCAGATCGCGGCAGGGGCGCAGCGACGTTGCGCCCCTGCCGCCGCCGGGCCGACAGGTCCCGGCCAGGGATCGACGGCTGTTCGACGGATCAGCGCGCTCCGAGCATCGCCTGCACCGCGGCGCGCTCCTCGAGCAGCTCCGCGCCCGTGGCTGCCAGCTTGGCCCGGTCGAAATCGGTGAGCGCGAGGTCGCCGACGACCTCGTAGCGGCCACCGGCGATGCGGACGGGATAGCTGAAGATGACGCCGGACGGCGTGCCGTAAGCACCCGTCGACGGGACCGCCATGCTCGTCCAATCGCCGTCCGCCGTGCCGGCGTGCCACGTCCGGACATGGTGGATGCACGCGTTCGCGGCGCTCGCCGCGCTCGACTGACCGCGGGCCTCGATGACGGCCGCGCCTCGCTGCTGGACGGTCGGGATGAAGGCGTCCTTCAGCCAGGCGTCGTCGTCGATCACAGCCGGCGCCGGTCGGCCCTGGATCGTGGCGTGGAACGCATCGGGGTACTGCGTCGAACTGTGGTTGCCCCAGATCGTGACCTGCCGCACCTCCGCCACGTGAACGCCCGCCTTGGCGGCCAGCTGGCTCGCGGCGCGGTTGTGGTCGAGGCGGGTCATCGCCGTGAAGCGTTCGGCCGGGACGTCAGGCGCCGAATGCATGGCGATGAGCGCATTCGTGTTCGCCGGGTTACCGACGGTGACGACGCGCACGTCCGACGCGGCCGCCGCGTTCAGCGCCGCGCCCTGGCCGACGAAGATCTTGCCGTTCGCCTCGAGCAAGTCCTTGCGCTCCATCCCCGCCGACCTCGGCCGCGCGCCGACGAGCAGCGCCCAGTTCACGCGATCGAACGCCGTCCGCGCGTCGTCCGTCAGCACGATGCCGTGCAGCAGCGGAAAGGCGCAGTCGTCCAACTCCATCGCAACCCCTTCGAGCGCGCGCAGCGCCGGGGTGATCTCCAGCAGCTGGACGATCACGGGCTGGTCCGGCCCGAACAGGTCGCCGTTGGCGATCCGATAGACCAGGGCATAGCCGATGTTGCCTGCGGCGCCGGTCACGGCGACGCGAATGGGCGTCTTCATGCAGTCCTCCTGACAGCAATCGACCCGGCCGACAAGGGGGGCCGGGCGCGCGGCGCAGGATAGGACCGTTGGACGAGGCGGTCAACGATCCGCCGCGGCCGGACCGTGCGCGTCGCACGTCGCGGGGACGACCGCGCGCCGACGGCCGTTGCCCGCGCGGGCGGCTGTGTTATCGTTCGCCGCGCGCCAGCCGCACCGAGGCCGAACCGCCGTTACGGAGAGCCCACAATGCACGCCGTCACCCAGGGCCGGGTTGGCCGCATGCTCGATGCGATCGGGCTCGACACGCCGACCGCGCGTGCATGGGCGATGTACGACTGGGCGAACTCGGCGTATGCGACGACCGTCGCTGCGGCGGTGTTCCCGATCTACTTCGTGCGCGTGGCCGGCGCCGGTCTGCCGGAGGGGCGCGCCTACACGATCTGGACACTGACGAACGGTTTGGCTCTGGCCGTCAGCGCTCTCATGGGTCCGCTGCTCGGCGCCGTGGCCGACCGGCTCGGCATGACGCGGCGCTTCCTGTTCGGCTTCGCCGCGCTCGGCATCGGGACGAGCGCCCTGCTCGCGCTGGTCGGACAGGGCGAATGGCGACTCGGCGCCTTCCTGTTCTCGCTCAGCCTGATCGGATTCTCGAGCGCCAATGTCTTCTACGACGCATTGCTGACGAGCGTCACGACGCCGGACAAGTCGGACCGCCTATCCGCCGCCGGCTACGCGATGGGCTACCTGGGCGGCGGGCTGCTGCTCGTGCTGAACGTCCTCATGCTCCGCTTCCCGCAGTCGTTCGGACTGGCGGCCGGCAGCGCGGCCGAGGCGCTCGACGCGCCGGCCACGCGCTGGGGCTTCGTGGCGGTCGCCGTCTGGTGGTTCGTCTTCACGCTGCCGTTGTGGCGCACCGTCCGCTCGCCGGAAGACGATGCCGTGCGCGCGGCCGGGGTGCAGCCGGGATCGATCGGCGATGTCGTGGCCGGTGGGCTGCGACAGCTTGCGGCGACGCTGCGCACCGCGCCGCGCCACCGCGACCTCTTCCTCTTCCTCGTCGCGTTCTGGCTGTTCTCGGACGGCATCGGCACGTTCCAGAAGCAGGCGGCCGCCTACGGGTCCGAGATCGGGCTGAGCGCGATCGGGATCATCGGCGCGCTCGTCATGACGCAGTTCGCCGGAGTGCCGTTCAGCTTCGCCTTCGGCCTGTTGGCACGGCGCATCGGAGCGCGCCGCTCCCTGTTCATCGGGCTGTGGGCGTTCACGCTCATCAGCTTCCTCGCCCGCTTCGTCACGCTGTCTTGGCACTTCTACGCCCTCGCGTTCGGCGTGGCGATGGTTCAGGGCGGCACGCAGGCGCTGAGCCGCTCCCTGTTCGCCAGCCTCGTGCCCCACGGCAAGAGCGCCGAGTTCTTTGCGTTCTTCAGCGTCAGCTCCAAGTTCGCCGGCGTCCTCGGACCGCTCCTCATCGGGCTCATCAGCCTGTCCGGCGTCGCCGCCCGCGAGTCGATCGTCGTGCTCGTCGTCCTGTTCCTGGCCGGCATCGCCGTCCTGACGCGGGTGGACTTCGCCCGCGGGCGCCAGGCGGCGCTCGACGCCGCGTTGTGACGCGCGGCGCCGCCGCCGACGCGGATCATCTGCCGACCCCCCGCATCGCCCGTGCAACGTTTGCCCGCCATCCACCCGGCGCGTAGCATCCACCCTCGGTCGGGGTCACCCGGCCGCGTCTTGCCGGGAATCGTGGAGGGTGCAGGCCGTGGCCAAGCCGAGAGCGCTGATCGAATGCGTCCCGAACTTCAGCGAGGGTCGCGACCCGGCCAGGATCGAGCGGATCGCCGACGCGATTCGCAGCGTCGAGGGCGTCCGGCTGTTGGACACCGACCCCGGTCAATCGACGAACCGGACGGTCATGACGTTCGTCGGTGCGCCCGAGGCCGTCGTCGAGGCGGCATACCGCGCGATTCGGACGGCGGCCGAGGCCATCGACCTGCGGCGGCACACCGGCGAACACCCGCGCATGGGCGCGACGGACGTCTGCCCGCTCGTGCCGATCAGCGGCATCGACATGGCCGAGACGGCCGAGTGGGCGCGGCGGCTCGGCCGGCGCGTCGGCGACGAGCTCGGCATTCCGGTGTACCTCTACGAAGCCGCGGCGTCCCGGCCCGAGCGCCGAAACCTGGCCACGATCCGCGCCGGCGAGTTCGAGGGCTTGGGCGAGAAGATGGCCGACCCGGACTGGGCGCCCGATTTCGGCCCTTCGTCGCCGCACCCGACCGCCGGCGCCACCGTCATCGGCGCGCGGGACTTCCTGGTGGCATACAACGTCAACTTGAACACAACGTCCACGCGCCGCGCGAACGCCGTGGCGTTCGACGTGCGCGAGCAAGGGCGCGTCGTCAACGACCCGACGACGGGCAAGCCGGCCGTTGACGCGTCCGGTGAGCCGCTCCGCGAGCCGGGACGGCTGAAGGGCGTCAAGGGCATCGGCTGGTTCATTCCGGAGTACGGCATCGCCCAGGTCTCGTTGAACCTGACCGACCTGGCCGCGACGCCGCTCCACGTCGCGTTCGACGCCGCCTGCGAAGCAGCCGCGGCGCGCGGCCTGCGCGTGACCGGCTCCGAGCTCATCGGCCTCATCCCGCTCGATGCGCTGCTGGCGGCGGGGCGACACTACCTCGCCAAGCAGTCGCGCAGCCTCGGCGTGGACGACCGGGCGCTCGTGCACATCGCCGTGAAGTCGCTTGGGCTCGACGACCTTGCGCCCTTCGATCCGCGGGCCAAGATCATCGAGTATGCCCTGGCGCGGCCGGACGACGAGCGGCTCGTGCGCCTGACCGTGCGGGATCTCGTGGCTGAGGCGGCGTCGGAGTCGCCGGCGCCGGGCGGCGGGTCGGTGGCCGGGGTCGTCGGTGCGCTCGGGGCAGCGATGGGCGCGATGGTCGCGAACCTCTCGGCCGGCAAGCGCGGCTGGGACGACCGCTGGGCGATGTTCTCCGGCTGGGCGGAGCGCGGCCAGGCAGCGGCCAAGGAGCTGCTCTGGCTCGTCGACGAGGACACGCGCGCTTTCGACGACCTGTTGGCGGCCATGCGCATGCCCAAGGACGATGCCGCAGCCGTCGCCGCCCGCGCGGCCGCCGTCGAGGCAGCCACGCAGCGGGCCATCGTCGTACCGCTGTCCGTCATCCGCACCGCGCTCGGCTCGATGGATCTCATGCTCGAGATGGCCGCCATCGGGCTGCCGAGCTCGATTTCGGATGCCGGCGTCGGTGCGCTGTGCGCCCGGACGGCCGTGCGGGCCGCGGCGCTGAACGTCCGGATCAATGCGCCGGGGCTGACCGACGCCGCGTTCGCCGCCGCCGCGCTGGCCGAGGCCGCCGCGGCCGAGGCGGCGGCCGCCGAGCGCGAGATCGAGACGCTGCGGCGCGTCGAAGCGTCGATCCAGGGCACGACGGGTGGCTGACGCCGCCGCGGCCGCGCCGAACGTGTCCGACCTCAACCTCGACGCACGCCTGGAGGCCCAGCTCCGCTTCCTCGTGACCGTCGACGCGCTGAAGCACGTCGAACGCCGCACGTTGACCGCGGACGGCCGCCGCCTGGAGAACAGCGCCGAGCACTCGTGGCACGTCGCCCTCTACGTCCGCGTCCTGGCCGAGCACAGCCCCGAGCCGATCGACGTCGACCGCGTGATCCTCATGGCGCTCCTGCACGACATCGTCGAGATCGACGCCGGCGACACGTTCCTGTACGACGTGGCCGGCCGCGCCGGGCAGGTCGAACGCGAGCGGGCGGCAGCCGATCGCCTGTTCGCCCTGCTGCCCCTCGACCAGTCGACGCTCCTTCGGGCGATCTGGGACGAGTTCTGCGCGGCGGAATCGCCCGAAGCGCGCCTGGCGAACGCGATCGACCGACTGCAGCCGATCCTCCACAACTTCCTGACCGCCGGCGAGCGCTGGCTGGCCCACGGCATCTCGGTCGATCAGGTCCGCACCCTCAACCTGCCCGTGACGGACGACGTGCCGCCCCTCGGAGACGTCGTGCGGCGGATCATCGCCCACGCCGCCGCGGCCGGCTGGCTGGCCGACGGCGACGCGCCGGAACGTTGAACGGCGGGCCGGCGACCGAGGGCGCGCGCGCGGGCCCCGGCGGTGCCGCGGCCGCCGACGGGCCCGATGTCGCCACCGTGGCCCGTACGCCCCGCGGTTGGATCGACCGGCTGCCGCGCGGACGGCCGAGGCGCAATCGCCTCGCGCTCGCCCTCGTCCTGGCGTGCCAGCTCGCACTGGCGACGGTGTACGCCCGCGCGACCCCACCGTGGGAAACACCGGACGAGCAGTGGCACATGGGTTATGTCACGTGGCTGCGTGAAACGCATCGTCTGCCGCCGCTGACGGCCGAGATGCTCGACACGCCGCTGCGCCAGGAGGCCAGCCAGGCGCCGTTGTACTACGTGCTGGCGGCGGCGGCGACGCTGCCGTGGCCGTTCGGTCCGGACGACCTGGCACGCGCGTTCGTCGAGAATCCGACGCGCTTCAAAGGGGTCGGCCTTGCGCCGCGGCAGCACAACTACGCCCTCCACGGCCCGTGGGACGACCCCGCCGTGCCGATCATCCGCGCGCTGCGGGCCGCACGCGCCGTCGCCGCCCTGTTCGGCCTGCTGGCGGCATGGGCGGCGTGGCGGTTGGCGCGCCAGCTTCGACCCGGCCAGCCGTGGTTCGCGGTCGCCGCCGCCGCGTGGGTCGCCTTCACGCCGCAGGTCCTGTTCCTGTCGGGCGCCGCCAGCAACGACTCCGCGGTGGCCGCGCTGGCGACGCTCGCGCTGACCGCGGCCGTCGCGTTCCCGGATCGACCGGGCGACGGCGCGGCGGCGCGGCTCGGGGCATGGTACGGGCTGGCGGCGCTCGCGAAGTCGAGCGCGCTGGCGCTCGGGCCGATCGTGGCGGTGAGCGTCGTGTTCGGTGCCTGGCGCAGCCGATCGTCACGCGGCGTCATGGTCAGCGTGGTGCGCTGGGGAGCGATCTCGCTCGTCGCGGCCATTGCGACGGGCGGCTGGTGGTACATCCGCAACGTCGTCCAGTACGGGACCCTCTTCGGCCGAGCGCTCCACCTGGCGATGCCATGGGCCCACCGCGTGCCGCACAGCCTGGCGCGGCTGGCGCGCGACGATGCGTTCGACCTGCTGTTCATGTCGTACTGGGGCGTGTTCGGCTGGGGCACGGTCCGGTATCCGCGGTGGGTGTACGACGTCGCGCAGTGGGTCGTGGCCGCGGCTGTGCTCGGCGGCGTGCTTACGGGTGCCACGTGGTGGCGCACGCGCCGGGTCGGCGGCGGTGGAGCGGGCGTTGGAGTAGGCGGTGGAACGGGCGGCGCGATGGCCGGCGCTTTGCTCGGCGCGACGAACGGCGGGGAGCGGACGGTTGGCGGGAGCCGTTGGTGGGGGTTTGGGCTGTGCGCGGCCTGGTCGGCCATCACGATCGTGACGCTCGTGGTGTGGATGCGGCAGGTCGAGGCGAACTGGGGGCGGTTGCTGTTCCCGGCTCTGGGTGCGATCACGGTCTTGATCGTGGCGGGCCTGGGGCGGCTCAAGCCGCGCGGCGCGTGGGTGGCCGTGGCGCTCGCCGGCCTCGTCGTGTGGTCCGTGACCGGGCCGGTGATCGCGCTGCGCAGCGCATACGGTCCCCCGCGGTTCCTGTCGGAGAGCGAAGTCCTGGCGCTCGACGACCGGGTCGATTGGCGCATGGGCGACGCCGTCACGCTCCTGTCGTTCACCCCGCTCGAGCCGACGGCGGCGAACCCGGGTTTCTGGCCGGTGCGCCTGTGCTGGCAAGCGATCCGGCGCCCTGATTTCGAGCCGAGCGCGTTCGTCCACCTTGTCGGCGCGGCGGACGCGATCATGGCGAGCTACGACGGCACGCCCGGCGGCGGGACGTGGCCGGGCGGGGCATGGCGGCCCGGGGAGGCGGTGTGCGAGCGGATCGAAGTGGCGATCGGTCAGCCGGAGCAGCCGGTTCCGGCGCCGGCCGTCTACCGTGTGGCCGTCGGCATGTTCGACCGCGACAGCCAGGAGCGTATGGTCACCGTTGACCGGAATGGACAACCGGTGGTCGGCAACTTCGTCGGGCAGGTGAAGGTGCACGGGACCCGCCCGGATCGAACGCCTCGCGACGCCGGTGCGAACATCAGGTTCGGGGACGGCAACGTCGACATTCGGCTGGTCGATCGGTCCGTGCCCGCTTCCGTGTGCGCCGGCAGCCCGCTCACGCTCACGCTCACCCTCGACGTCGAGGCGCCGCCGACGGAGGACTTGCAGCTCATGGTCCACCTGCGTCAGCCGGGCTCGACGACCGCCGCGGCTCAGGCCGACGGCGCGATCGCGCAGCGCGGCCTGCCGTATCCGTCGAGCGCATGGTCGGCCGGCGAGCGATTGGAGGACGTGCGCGCGATCGATCTGCCGGAAGACCTGACGCCCGGCCCGTATGCGATCGCCGTCGGCTTCTATCGCCTGTCCGACGGCACACGCCTGAACGTGCTTGTGGCGGGAACGGAAGTCGCCGATCGGGCGTACGTCCTCGACGATCTTGTCGAAGTGCGGGCCTGTCCATGACGGATGCCACACCCGAGCGGCACCGACCGGCGGTCGGCGCGCGGCTCGATCGCGGTGCGGTCGCAGCGCTGGTCCTGCTGGCCGCGGCGGTTCGCTGCCACGCGCTTGACGCCCAGCCCCTGTGGAGCGACGAGGGCCTCAGCCTTCACCGCGCCGGCCTCGGCTTCCTCGACCTCGTGCGCGGCCGGATCATCGTCGACGGCTTCGCCACGACGGATCCGATGCCGCCGCTCTACTTCCTGGTGCTCGCGGCCGGCCGGGTCGTGCTCGGCGACGGCATCTGGGCCCAGCGTTTTCTCGGCGCCGCGCTCGGCGTGACGGCCGTGCCGCTGGCCTGGGTCGCCGGCCGCCGCCTGTTCGGCCGCCTGGCCGGCATCGCGGCGGCGATCGCCATCACCGCCGCGCCGTTCGTCGTCTGGTACAGCCAGGAGCTCCGTCCGTACGCCGCGCTCGTCCCGTGCGTCCTCGCGCTGACAGCGATTGCGGCCGGCACGGGCGATCCGACCGCACGGGCGTGGCGCTGGGCGGCGGCCGCGGCCGTCGGCGTGCTCGTCCACCCGTTCGTCGGGTTCGTGGCGCTGGCGCAGGCGCCGTTCGTGCTGCCGGCGGCATGGCGGCGGGCGGCGACGCGCGTGCGTTGGGCGGCGGCGGCAATCGCGGGAGCGGCGGCGCTCGTCGCACTGCCGCGGCTGGCCGCGATCCTCGGCGGTCCGACGCAGGTGGACTTCGCGCCGGTGGACGCGTACGTCGTCGTGCGTCAGGCGCTGGCGGCGTTCGCCGTGGGCATCTCGCCGTCGCTGGACCACCCGCTGGCCCGCAGCGCCCCACTGGCGTTGCTGGCGCTCGCCGGCGCCGGCGTCGGCCTCGCGGACCCGCGCACGCGGCGCGGCGCGGCGATGGCGATCGCCGGTCTCGTCCTGCCGATCGTCGGCGTCCTCGGTCTTTCAGCCGTCAACCCGCTCTACAACGGCCCGCGGCACGTCCTGCCGGCGCTGCCCGCCTTCGCGCTCCTCGTCGGCGCGAGCGCCCGGCTGCCGAGCGCGGTCACGCGCTGGTTCGATCGTCGCGGCCGCGCCAAGCCGCGGCCCATCATCGGGCGGACGGCCACCGTCGCGTCCGTCGCCGCACTGCTGGCGGCCGCGACGATGGGCCTGGTCGTGTCGATCGCCCAACTGCAGCGCCAATTCGGCGCATCGGATTATGTCAAGGACGATCTTCGGAGCCTCGTCGCCGACTTGGCGGTCCGCTATGTGCCCGGCGATCGGATCGTCCTGCACGACGCGCTGATCGGCTTCACGTTCGACGCCGAGGCGAAGGCGCTCGGCGTCGCGCTGCCATGGGCCCCGGTGCCCCACTTCCCGAACGAGGATCGGTACGCGGCCGAGGCGCGGCTGCTGGCGATGGCGCCGGCAGCGGGCGGAAGGATCTGGTTCGTCGACCGGCCGATGCCGCGTGGCGGTTTCGAGGGCGAGTCGCTCGTGCAGGCCGCCGACAAGCGATGGGACCTCGTCGAGCGGCGGCAGTACGCGCGCATGTGGCTGCGGGTCGGGCTGCGCGAGTACCGGGTGGGCGGTTGGCCGACGCCGGAATCGTCGCGGGCGGCGGCCGGTGCCATTGCCACGTGGTCGAACGGGCTGGCGTTGAACGACGCGGCATTCGAGCGGCCGACCGTCGCCGCCGGGCAGCGGCTCGGGCTGATGACCCGCTGGCAGCCGCACGCGCCTTTGTCGGGCGAGGTGTTCGTCGAAGTCCGGCTCTGGGACGCGCAGCACGGACAGGCGATCAGCCTCGGCGTGGACCCGTTGCTGCGCGACCGCGACCTCGAAGACACGCCGCCGGAATCGATCGTCGAGATCGCGCTGCGGGCCGGCGTACCGATCGGCACGCCGCCGGGGACGCAAGAGGTTCAGCTCCGGATCCGCACCGCAAGTTCGGGTGTCCCGGCCGTCATCTCAGGCGCGATCGGACCCGGCGAGGACTGGATCGGCGTGACGCGCGTCGACATCGGGCCGCCGGTGCTGGACCCCGCGGCGGTGCGACGGCTGGCGAGGCGGGAGGCGTCGGGATCGGCGACGCAAAGTCCGGTCGGGGGCCCGTGAACCGACGTTCGTCGGCAGGGCTCGCCTTGTCAGCCGCGCGCCCATCGACTACGCTAGCCGCCGCGCCGTATCGCCCGCTTCTGCGGACCGTCTGATCCGTGATGCCATTGTTCGCGCCACAGCCGCTCGAGCCACAGTCCGATCGCACGCACCGCACCGCATCCGCGCCACCAAGGCTGCCGGTCGCGCGCCATGCGCTGCGCGCGGTGATCGTCGCTGCGGCGATCCTGGCCACGATCCTCGACATGTCGGCCCATCGTTCGCCGTCGTCCATGCAGGCCTCGGATCCGGCGCCCGATCTGCGGGGCAGCTGGCGCAGCGTCGCGAACGGCGACCGCGTGAACGCGATGCACAAGGACGGCGACACGCTGTGGGTCGCCGCGGATGCCGGCGGGCTCGTGCGCTGGTCCTTGGCCGCCGGGACGTACGTCCAATACCTGCATCCGCAGACCCCCCTGCCGGACAACACGGTGTACGACGTCGCGCCGGCGGTCGGAGGGGGGGTGTGGGCCGCCACGGCGCGCGGGCTCGTGCGCTTCGTGCCGGAGCGCGAACAGTGGCAGGTCGTCACGCCGGCGACATCGCCCGGCATGCCGGCGCGCGTCGTGACGGCCGTGGCGCCGCTGGCGGACGGGACACTGTGGGTCGGCTTCGCACAGGAGTGGGACGCCGGCGCGCCCCATCCGGCCTCGAAGGACGGCAGCGTGCGCGGCGCGTTCCTGCCGGGCGGGATCGCACGCTTCGATCCGGCCGCCAACACATGGTCGTCCGCCAGCCAAGCGGAAATCGTCACGCTGCCCGGCGATCCGCTGGCCGATCCGCGGTTCAAGTCGCTGCCCTCGGACAACGTGACCGACCTGGCGCTCGACTCGGCTGGGACGCTCTGGGTCGGGACCCGGCCGTACTACGCGTGGGATGCCAGCAACTGCCACGAAAGCGACTGCCTCGGGCAGACGGACTTCTGGGTGCTCACGGGCGGGGGCCTCGCGGCCAACAAGGCCGGCGCGTGGCGGCGCTGGTATCCGACGGCCGAGACGGACACGGCGTGCTACGACCGCACGATCTGGTCGCTCGCCGCGGATGCCGACGAGCGGATGTGGGTCGCCACGCAGGGGCACGGCGTCCTCTTGATGCGCGGCTTCGGCCAGGCGTGGTCGTGCTCCAGCGGACAGGCGTACTACATCAAACCGCGCGGCCGGCCGGACCCGAACGTGCGCGGGCTGCAGGGCAATGTCGTCCGCGCAATCGCCGTCGAGGCCGGCGCCGGTCGGATCTGGCTGAGCCAGGGCGAGGGCACGGACGTCGGCCTCGGCCTGACCGTCCTCGACCCGAGGGCCACCTTCGACGATTCGCCCGGGTCGCCAAGCTGGTTCGACTCGGACGATGTCTACACCTCGTGGAGCGTCGGCGATCCGTCCGCGCGCAACCGCCGCGCGTCGGCGATCGTGGTCGACGACGGGCGACCGATCGTCGGCACGATCGACGACCGCAACGGGGACGGGGACGGGGTCTGGCTGGCCGAGCGATCGGCCGAGCCGGCGGCGCCGCCGGCCTGGCGAGCGCTGCGGACCGCCGACGCCGGGCTGCCGTCCAACCAGATCACCGCCCTGGCGGACGACCCGCTCGGCCAGACGACGTGGTTCGCCATGAAGAACCGTGGGGTCGCGCGCTGGCAGCGGCAGACGGACGCTTGGACATGGTGGCGCGCGTTCCGCGAGGTCGGCCGCGTGGCGCTGGTCACGTCGGCGGCCGTCAAGGGCGAAGCGACGGTGCGCGTCGACGTCCCTTCGGCGGTGGCCTTCGAGGCGCTGTTCCCCGAGGCGCTGGACCTCGTCCGTCTGGGCGATGCGACGACGGTCCACACCGTCATGGCGTTCACACCCGAGGGCGACGGGCTGAGCGGCCGGCTGACGCTCTCGCCGACGCTGAACGCCGACCTCGCCGTCGCGGACGGCGTCGTGCGCGTGACGCGCGGGCCGGCCGGCGACCGGGCCACGCAGATCACGCTGCGCAACGGCAGCGAGCCCTGGATGTCGGCGCTGCGCAACGATGCGTTGTTCCAGATGACCGGCACACCACCGAGCTGCCCGGACTACCCGGACTGCTGGCTCGATGGCGGCCTTGCCGGCCTCGTCGACGGCGTGTGGCGGGTGTACGACCCGCACAACAGCCCGCGCGACTACCGCGAGGCCGTCGCCGTCGAGGCGGACCAAGACGGGCGCATCTGGGTCGCCGACGGCAACCTCGTGGCGACCGGCTTCGGGCTGGCCGTCCTCGACCCGACCGCCGGTACGTGGCGCAAACACCAGGTGACGGCCGACTTCAATGCCGGCAACGGCGTGAGCGACCTGGCGATCGATCCCGAGAGCGGCCATGTTTGGACGGCGCACTATCCGGTGGAGCGCCGTGTTGCGATCGGACCCGGCCAACCGGAGCAGATCGTGGTCGCCGGTGGCGGCGTTGCCCGCTTCGACGGCAGCCGCTGGAAGTCCTGGACGAAGAAGGACAGCGCTTCGACGATGGGCACGTACGGCGACTACGGCGTCTACAACGCGGTGACCGTCGACCGAACGCGAGGCAAGGTCTGGGCCGGTGGCTGGTCGACGCTCGGCAGCGTCTTCCATTGGCCGCGCGGCGAGAACGTGCACGCGCAGTTGGACGCATGCCCGCTGGCCACGTGCCGCGCACGCGATTGGGTCGGCAAGCGCTGGCTGAACGACGGGCTCGTCAGCGCGCTCGGCGTCGACCCGACGGGCCGGCTGTGGGTCGGGACCCATCGGCACGGGCGGGGCGTGCTGCCGCCGGTCGGCGGCGTCAAGCTGCTCATCGGCGACGCTTGGCATCTCGTGTCGCCGGACGCCAGCGGGATCCCGTCCGGCCAGATCGCCGCGCTCGAGGTCGACGGCCCGTCGGCCTGGGTTGGGACGCTTCGGCACGGCGCGGCCGTGTACGCGGAGGCGGTGGTGCCCAGCGCCACCCCGACCGCCTTCCTGCCGACGGCGGCGCCGACGTTGACGCCGACGCAGACACCGGACCCGTCACCGACACCTTCGCCGTCGCCCGACGCGAGTCCGACAGGCGGCGGGACGGAGCCGACGCCGACCGATCCCGCGGGCCTGACCCCATCGCCCACACCGACGACGCCGCTCGACGCGACGCCCGACGGCCCGCCGAGCGCGACGGCCGCCGCCACGGCGACGCCCTCCGCCACGCCGCCGGTCGAGGCGACGCCGTCGCCCGCACCGACGGTGCTCGGCCGCTGCCCGGCGACCGGGTGCGTGATCCACCTGCCGTCACTGTGGCGCCTCAACCGGCGGCGGTAGCTTCGTACCCCGCCACTGCACAGTCGCCGGCCTGCGCACTCTGTATGGCACCCAAGGCATGTCCAGTGACGGGGTGCTAGCCGTCGATCCCCATCATCCGTCCGAACTCCTCCGCCAGCTCGAACGCAGCGCGAACGTTGCGCGGGTTGCGGGAGTTCAGGTACTCGACGTTGATGCCGAGCCGGTCGGCCGGGATCCCGATCTCGCCGGCAAACGTCGAGAGGCGCTCCCAGACGAGCGTCAGCTGGGCGATCGAAGCGTCCACCATGCTGCGGGCACCGCGGAGCGTTCGCTCGACGTCGCGCGGCACGTACACGCCGAGGGCGCGCAGCGCGAAGTTGAGATCGTCCTCCCCGACGAAGGGCGAGAAGGTCAGGAAGATCTTCGGGAACTGATCGAGCGGGATCGTGCGGACCATGTCGAGCAGCAAGCAGCTCATCCACTCGCCCTCGTACAGCAGCTGCGTCGTGTAGAACGAGAGCTTCGACTCGGCGATCTTCAGCTGCAGCCGCGCGAGCTCGTCGTAGCTGGCCGGGCGCGGCACGAACTCCTTGCGGCGCGTCGGAATGATGATGCCGCCGCAGTGAAAGCCGCGGCCGCGGGCGATCTCGGCTGCTTTCGCGACGTCGAGGGCCCGCTCGCCGTACCGCTTCTGCGACGCGTCGCCGCCGACGAGGACGACGTCGCGGACCCCCATCGCCTCCGCCGCGTCCAGCCACGCGGCGAACGGCTCGGCTTCGGTGGCGACGCTCACGCGGTACAGGCTCAGCGGCTTGGACGCCTGCGTCTGCAGCCAGCGCGCGAAATCCAGGTTGCCGACGCGTTCGACGCTCGAACGGTTGAACTCCCCGTCGTCCTGGATGTCCGGCACGGACAGCGCGTCGAAGCGGGTGTATGCCCGCAGGCAGTGCTCGAGGATGGCGTACGCCTTGTCGCGGTGCTGGATGAGCGGCGGCGTCGCTTCCATGATGACCCGCGCATCGGCGAGATGGCTATCCATCGAACGCCACGAGCCGATCGGGCGCGATGTCGCGCAGAAACGGCAGCACCGCATCCTTGCCAGAAACGATCGGTGACGCGGAGGGCCACGGGATCGCGAGATCCGGATCGTCCCACCGAACGCCGAACTCCGCGGCGGCATCGTAGCCGTCCGTGCACTTGTAGCTGAAGACGGCCGACTCGCTCTGGACGAGGAAGCCGTGCGCGAGGCCGGCCGGCACCCAGAACTGGCGGAGCGTCTCGCCGCTCAGCTCGACGGCCGCCCACCGGCCGAACGTCGGGGAGCCGCGGCGTACGTCCACCGCCACGTCCCAGACCGTGCCCTCGAGCACGGTCACGAGCTTGCCCTGCGGTCGCGGGTTCTGGATGTGCAGCCCGCGCAGCACCCCGCGCACCGAGCGGGAGACATTGTCCTGCACGAACGTCGACGGCAAACCGAGTGCGGCATAGCGTTCGGACTGCCATGTCTCGACGAACCAGCCCCGGCCGTCGCGGAAGACGCGCGGTTCGAGGATAAGCACGCCGGGGAGGTCCGTGGGGATGACGTTCACGATCGGCGATTCTATCTCGTTGGGCCGCGGTCTCCTAGTGCGCCACCACTGGACACGCTCGGGGCGGCCACTAGGGGGGGAACCCGGAGACTGTGCAGTGGTGGTGGACTCGTACTCCACCACTGAACATGCTCGTGGCGGCCACCAGATTAGGGAACCCCTAGAATCCACAGTGGTGGAGTACTAGCCGGCGACGGCCGACCCGATGGCCAGACCGTCCACGTGCTGGATGGCCAGCACGGACGGGCGCGGTGGCGCCGTGCCGTCCGGGAATAGGCTCGACGGCGCCGCGAACGTGCTGCCCTCACCCGGGTGCTGGATGGAGAGGAAGAGTGTGGTGTCGTTGGGGGTGAACGCGTGGCCCGTGACCTCGGCGCCGGCCACGGCGCTGAAGAACCGCCGCACCCGGCCGCGCTCCGGACCATCGACCGAAACGACGAACAGGCCGTCGTTGATCCCGAACGCCTCAGCCTGTCCATCGGTGGCGATCCAGAGGTTGCCGGCGTGATCGAACGCCAGGTTGTCCGGACAGCTGATGCGCGAGATCCCGCCGGTGGCCGGGTAGCCTGCGAAGTATGTCGTCGGATCCGCCGGGTCGCCGCAGACCAGGAAGAGCCGCCACCTGAATCGCCGCCCGGCGTGATCCCCCGCGTCCTCGATCAGCTCGATCACGTGTCCGTGCTTGTTCTCGACCCGCGGGTTCGCGGGGTCCGCCTTGGGCTGGCCGGGCACGCCGCGCTGGGCATTCTTCGTAAGCGCGATGTAGACCGTGCCGTCCGGCGCGATCTCGATGTCCTCAGGCCGGTCCATCTTCGTGGCCCCGACGAGGTCGGCCGCCTTGAGCGTGTTGATCAGGACATCACCCTGCGTGGGCAGCCCGTTCACGCTCGTCAGCGGACCCTGGCCGTGCACGAGCGGCAGCCAGTCGCCGCTCCCGTTCGCGTTGAAGCGCGCCACGTGCAACGTGCCCTCGTCGAGCAGATCGCGGTTGGCCGCACGGTCGTTCGGGTTGAAGTGGCCGCGCGTCACGAACTTGTAGACGTACTCGAACGCCGTGTCGTCACCGGAGTACAACGCCACCTGCCCCCCCGGTGCGACGACCGAGTTCGCCGCCTCGCGCCGCATCCGCCCGAGCGCCGTCCGCTTGCGCGGAACCCATTGGGGGTCGTACGGATCGACCTCGACGACCCAGCCGAAGCGGTAGGGTTCGTGCGGGTGGCGTCCGAGGTCGAAGCGGCCGTCATGCCTCTCCCACGCCCACTTGGAGACGCCGGTCGCGACCCCAGAGCGGGCGTGGTTCAGCAAGTCCTCGTCGTCGTCGGTCAAGCTGCGGCGGTTGCCGAACGCGTCGTGAAAGTTCTCTTCGGCGGAGAGCACCGTCCCCCACGGCGTGCGCCCGGCAGAACAGTTGGCGAACGTGCCGCGCACAGCACGGCCGAGCGGGTCGGCCGCCGTGCGCAGCAGGCGATGGCCGAGCGCCGGACCGGTGATCTGGCACTCCGTCGTGCCCGTGATCCGACGGTTGTAGGGACTGCCGAGCACCGGCTGCCACTCACCCCCTTCGTGGACGACCTCGACGATCGAGAGTCCGAGGCTCTCGAGCTGTACGGCCACCTGCTGTGCGGTCGGCAGCGCGGCGTTGTAGTTCGGAAACATCAGCTCGGGGTTCGTGTACTCATGGTTCACGACGAGCAGTCCGCGACGCCACGATTCGGTGGACCGCGGAAGCGGGAAGTAGCCGACGAAATCGCAGTTGTAGCCGAACTGGAGCGCCTGTGCCGCAGGCGTCTGCCGCAGCGGGTCGAACGCCGGCGCATCCGCGAAGAGCGGGTCGCCCCACCGGAGCAGCGTCGAGGCGCGGTGCCCATCGGCCAGCGCCATGCGGTCACCGACCGTGCTTGATACGTGGCCGAAGCCAAGCCGGCTCTCGGCAGTGGGAATCGTGCGGTTGTGGACGTTCGGCAGGTAGATCGTGAGCCCGGCCATGGCCGTGCTGCGCAGGAAGTCCCGGCGCGACCAGCGTCGCGCGACGACGTCGGCGAACGTCGCACCCCTGCCGCCCGCGCTCAACGCACGCTGTCCCGGTTCGTCGGTGTCGCGGTCAGGCATCGGGCGCTGTCGTCCATGCGGTGGGGCGGTTGGGCGGCGAGGCGGCGGGGCGATCGAACGTGGAAGTATGCGACCCGCGAGGGCGGTCGCTATCATTCCAGGCTCGGCCGGCGGCACGAAGTTTAGGCGCGTGCGAAACGCCGGTCAACGCACTTTCTCCGCCCCTACGGACGAAAGGCTGTCTCCAACATGACGATTCGACGATTCACCTGGGCTGCCGGCACCGCACTCCTCATTGCCGCGGGCGCATGCGCGCCCAACCCCGCCGACGACGCGCCCGCCGCCCAGGTCTCCTCCGGGCCCACGGTCGTTGCGCCGTCGGCAAACCCCGAGGTCGCGCTCGTGGCGCCGGTCGAGGAGGCCGCGCCGGATGTTGCAGCTGCGGCGGTCGACGGGGCCGCACCGGTCGGCGTGGTCGCCCTTTCCGGCTCGATCGGCTTCGTGGCCAGCAAGATCACGCGCACCCACGACTGCGTCTTTTCCACTTGGGACGGCACGCTCGATCCCGGCGACGGCACCGTCGCGACGGCCAAGCTCTCGTTCACCGTCGATGTGAACACTGTCGGCTGTGACGCCACCGCTGGCGGCAACGAGCGCTTGGAGAAGCACCTGCGCAGCGACAGCTTTTTCGATGTCGAGACCCACCCGGCGGCGACGTTCGTTTCGACGGCGATCGTCGAGGGCGGCGAGGCCGGCGCCACGCACACCGTGACGGGCGATCTCACGATCCGCGGAATCGCGCGCCAGGTCTCGTTTCCTGCGACGGTCGAAGTCGCCGAAAAGACGGTCAAGGCCAAGGCGGAGTTCTCCGTGAATCGCCAGGACTGGGAGATCCGGTATCCGGGCCAGCCGGACGATCTCGTGCGCGACAACGTGCTCATCAAGATCGACCTCGCCGGCGAGGCATGAACGAACGTCGCGGTGCCGCGGCGGCGGGCGGTCCGTTGGGCCGACCGTGCCGCCGCGGCACCTTGCCGGCGGCGGCGATTGGCATACACTCAGGCGCGGCGCCGGGCATTGCCTGGCGCTGATCATGTTCACCCAGCGCCCCGTCCCAGCGCGTTCACCCAACGCGCGCGCGGGTGGACAGTCGGGTCGACGGACCCGCCCGCCATACGGTGACCCCGCCACAAGGTGACCCCATCCATGAGCCAGATCAGCTTCTTCGACCAGGTCAACCGCAACTTCGATCGTGCCGCTGCGCTGACCGATCACAGCGAAACGCTCTTGTCGCTGATCAAGCAGTGCAACAGCGTCTATCACATGACGTTTCCCCTCAAGCGCGATGATGGCTCGATCGAGTCCATCCACGCCTGGCGCGTCGAGCACAGCCACCACAAGCAGCCCACCAAGGGCGGCATCCGCTTCGCCGACGCCGTGAACGAGGACGAGGTGATGGCGCTTGCGGCGCTGATGAGCTACAAGTGCGCGATCGTCGACGTCCCGTTCGGCGGCGCCAAGGGCGGCATCCGGATCAACCGCCACAATTACTCCGATCGTGAGCTCGAGCGGATCACGCGCCGCTACACGTTCGAGCTCGTCAAGAAGAACTTCATCGGCCCGGGCGTCGACGTCCCGGCGCCCGACTTCGGGACGGGCCCGCGCGAGATGTCGTGGATCGCCGACACGTACATGGCGATGGTCCCGGGCGAACTGAACGCGCTTGGCTGCGTCACCGGCAAGCCGGTCGCGCAGGGCGGGATTCGCGGCCGAACCGAGGCCACGGGCCGCGGCGTCTACTTCGGGGTGCGCGAGGCGTGTGACGTGCCCGAGGACATGGCGCGGCTCGGCCTGACGGTCGGCCTGTCCGGCAAGCGCGTCATCGTGCAGGGGCTCGGCAACGTCGGCTCCCATGCGTCGCAGTTCCTGCAGGACGGAGGGGCCGTCATCGTCGCCGTCGCCGAGCGCGAGGGCGCGGTGCACAACCCGGACGGGCTGGATGTGCGGGCGCTCATCGCCCATCGCGCGGCCACGGGCTCGGTGGCGAACTTTCCGGGCAGCACGTACATCGCGCATTCCCTCGATGCGCTCGAGCTGCCGTGCGACATCCTGGTGCCGGCCGCGCTCGAAAACCAGATCACCGAGGAGAACGCGCCGCGGATCCAGGCCAAGATCATCGCCGAGGGCGCCAACGGCCCGACGACGTCGCGCGCCAGCGAGATGCTGGCCGAACGCGGCGTGCTCGTCATCCCGGACTCCTACCTGAACGCCGGCGGCGTCGTCGTGAGCTACTTCGAGTGGCTCAAGAACCTTTCGCACGTCCGCTTCGGCCGAATGGAGCGACGCTTCGAAGAGTCGGCGTACCGCGGCCTGCTGCAGGCGATGGAGTCGATGACCGAGAAGCGTCTTTCCGAGATCGAGATCCGGGCGCTGGCCAAGGGCGCTTCGGAGGAGGACATCGTCCAGTCCGGCCTCGAGGACACCATGGTCGATGCCTATCGCCAGATCCGGCGCATTCAGCACGAGCGCAAGGGTTGCCCGGACCTGCGAACGGCGTCGTTCGTCAGCGCGATCGACAAGATCGCGTTGTGCTACTCGGAACTCGGCATCTTTCCGTAAGGCACGATTTGCCGTCGGCCCAACTTGCCGTCGGCCCAACTTGCCGTCGGCACAGCGCTTCGTCGGCACAACCCTCCGTCGGCACAACTCTCCGTCGGCACAACGGGCGGGCTTGAGACCGCGTTCGCGTCATCGCGACGAACACGCCGACAAGGCGATCATCGAGCGAACAAGAATGGGCCGGCGCACGTGGCGCCGGCCCATTCTTGTTCGCTGCGCGGTTGCGCGATCGCGCTGCGCGATCAGCGTTTGTAGCGGTAGCCGAAGGGCAGGTAGATCTGGTTGCCGCCCGTCGTCGGCGGTCGCGTCGGTGTCGGGACCGGGCCGACGGAGTCGCCGGTTTCGGCCACGAGGATATGGCCGTTGGTGGTGTCCGTCTCGATCCGGACGCCGGTCACGTCGGCCATCGACCAGTCCGCCCGCGGCGGCACGTCGCCGACGCCGAAGCTGAACGCGCCGGACGGGTCCGAGCCGCGATCGAAGCCGATCGTCCGCCCACTCGCAAGCCGCAGGTAGACGCGGATCTGACGGTCGGCCGTCGTCGTGCCGCGGATCGTGCTGGCGGGGCCGGGGCTCCAGTCGAAGTCCAGTTCTTCGACCGCGATGTCCGCCGTGTCGCCGCTGGCCTCGAGGTGGACCGTCATGCCGGGCTCCAACGACAGCGCCTGACCGCCGGCGTCCTTCACGCGGACGTCGAACCGTCCGGCGGCGTTGGCGACACCGGCCGCGCTGCCGCGTGTGGTGCCGTCCGCCGCCTTGACCGTCACGACGACCGGGCTCGAGGGCAGCGCCTGGCCGGTGACGCGGTCCGTGTGGACATAGACCTCGCCGCGCGCACGGTAGGCGTGGCGGTAGACGTAGTGGCCGTCGGCCGTGAACAGCCCGATCTCGAAGCCGTCGCCCGGGTCGCGCTGGAAGCCGGGGATCGGCTGGAACTGGAACCGGCCCTGGGCGTTCGTGAGCGCGAACTGCACGGCCCCGCCACCGCCGCCGGGGCCGCCGCCGGTGAGGTCGAGGCACCCGCCGGCCGGGAACTTGCGCAGGACGATCGTACCGGCCGGTAGCGTGCCGGTGAGTTGGCCGGTCGTCCAGTTCACCGAGACCGTGAGTGCGGGCAGCGTGACGCTGACGTCCTTCGTGCCGAGCTTGGCCTTGACGATCTGACCCGCGGCCGTCGTGACCGGCGTCCCGCCCTTGGCGAGCTCGAAGTCGAACTGCGAGTTGTAGCCGGCCGGACCCTCGGCGTGGCCGAGCGACGCGCCGCCGGCGTCGTTCAGGTCCGCCGTCACGGCGTCGCGCGGCGTCCCGACGAGGCCGCAGGCGTGGCTGCCGCCGTGCTGGGCGACGAGGATCGGCACGTAGCGGGTCATCGAGACACGGTGCCCAATCGGGACGCGGTAGATCAGATTGGCCCGTGAGCCGGGCTGGACGTTGTACGGCGGCTGGAAGCTCTGCGTCCACGTCCCGTCGGCATTGATCGTCGGTTCGGCGTTGCGGTTGCCGCCGAAGCCGCCCCCGCCCATGCCGGGGCCACCGCCGATGACCGGCCGCGCGATCGCGTCGCCGACGTTCAGCTCGAGGTGGCCGCCGGGCGTCGCCCGGCCGGAGACGCTGTTCGCCTCCTCGTCGAACGCCACGCTGAGCTCCGGGATCGTCATCTCGAGCGTCTCGGCCGGTGCGCCGGCCGGCACGACGCGGACGACATCGCCTTGCTTGGGGCGAACGCGCTCGCCCGTGCCGTCGACCATCGTCACGGAGAAGATCGCGTCGACGTCCGTCTTGGCCGAGCCGGTGTACAGCGTCCGGCCACCCGAGAGGACGGTGATCGCGACGTCCGCCAGCGGCCGCCACGACCCGACGAGCGTGCCGGTGTCGAGGTCGAGGCGCAGACCGGGCACGAAGATCTGGCTGAGGATCGTGTGCCCGCCCTCGTCGATGTTGAACGTGATGCTGTCGTTGTGCTGCAGGTCGAAGGTACCGCTGAAGCTGTGGCTGAAGTTGCCGGTGCCGTCCGAAACGGTCTCGGCCGTCGCATCGTCGCCCACAAGCGGCCGGACGACATCGATGCCGACCGTCTTGGCCGGCGACGTGACGCCGTTCACGAGGTCATCGGCCACGAACGCGACGCCGCGCAGTTCGGGCACGACGAGGTTGAACATGTCGTCGCCCACCGTCGCGCGCAGCGTGTCCCCGACCTGGATCCGCACGGGCTGGTCGGTCGTGTCGGTCAGGTTGACGAACCAGTTGCCGCCGAAGCCGCCCGCACCGCCGCCGCCGGGACCGCCGCCGCCGCCGCCGATATTCGCCACGCCCGTCGCCACGACGACGCCCTTGTTGTCCACCAGCTGCAGGCTCGCCGAGCGGCTGGTGGGTCCGTTGCCGCTGACGAACGTGTCGTTGATCTCCAGCGACATCCGCACCGCCGCCCACGACGAGACGAGCTCATGACCGCTCAGCAGGCGAACCGCCACCTCGCCCGCCATCGGGTCGTCGATGTCCAGCGTGCCGGCAAAGTCGGCCACGTATTGGCCTGAAGCATCCACGGGCACGGTCTTGCGGGTCGTCTGGCCGCCTTGCTGGCGCGACACCGTCACCGTCGTGCCGGCCGGCGCTTCGCCGGACACGCGGTCGGACGCCTTGTCCGTCATCGCCGTGACGTTGCCCACCGGGATGATGATCGGATCGCCCGCCACGAAGTTCACCTCGACGCGGTCGCCGATGGCGATCGCGTTCGCCCCGCCGAAGCCGACGCCGTACGCGCCGGCGTTGTTCGAGACATCGTCGTCAACGGCCTTCTGCGTGCCGTTGGCGGCGCGCAGCGACGGTGACGAGCGTGCCTGGGTCCGCCACGCCCGTCACCTGGCTCGTGTGGATCCCGACGCGGACCTGTTCGATCGCGTCGATCGTCACGATCGTGAGGCCCGGTGCCACCTCGACGCCGACGCGGATGCGCCAGCCCGGTCCGATCGGGTCCGTGCCCGGCATCGTCGCGTTGAACGTGCCGTCGGCCGCGGACGTCGCCGTGGCCGTGGGCGGCGTGCCGCCGAACGGCGAGAGTGCCTCGACCGTCACCTTCATGCCGGCCGGCGCGCGGCCGACCACCTTGCGATCCGAAGTCGACACCTGATCGATGTACACCGCCGGCGCGACGCCACGCAGCGTGCGGGTGCCACCGGGAAGGGCGCTCGTCACCGTCACGGTGACGGTGTCGCCGACGCGCAGCGGCTGCAGAGCGGTCGGCCCACCGCCGCCGCCGCCGCCCCCGCCCCCGCCGGCCGCAACGTTCCAGTTGGCCGTCGGCCGCACGGTGGCGACCTGACCACGGCCGCGCGCGGCCCCATCCGGGGCGCTGAAGCCGACGTTCACCCTGTCGCCCGGCGTCACCGACCCGCTGATCGAACGCGCGCCGATGGCCGCCGTGGCGTTGAGGGCCACGTAGCGGGCCGAGAACGTGTTGCCGTCCGCGGTCGTGATCGTCGCCTGGCCGCCGTGGCCGGCGACGAGGTCACGCCCGGAAAACGAGGTGCTGAACGTCCCGTCCGCCGCAGCGGTGACGGTGTTCGTCATCGCCGCCGTCACGTTCGGCCCGGCGTTCAGCACGACGTCGACGCTGGCGCCGGCCGGCGCCTTGCCGACGACCTTGTCGCCGTCGATATCGATGTCGGCCGCCAGGTCGGGCACGGCCGCGGTCTGCTCGGCTGCGCCCTGGGGCGTGAGGGCGATCGTGTAGCCGCTGTTGATGAACGGCCCGCGGTTGTTGCCGCCGCCGCCCATGCCGCCCCCCGCACCACCGAACTGGATCCGGACGAACCCCTGCGCATCCGATACGCTCGGCTGCCCGTTGGCGCGCACCGTCGTCCCCTCGCGCAATTGCGCCTGCACGACGGTCGACGGCGTCGTCCGCCACGTCAGGGCGTTGTCGTGCATCGACGCGCCGATGCCGGTCGCCGCTTGAACGGTCTGCTGCTGCGGCATCGCGAAGGCCGGAGCCGAGAGCCCGTGCCATGGCGTTGCGCCGGCGCTGACAGCGCCGACAAGTGCCACGGGTAACATCAGACGCAGCACACGCCACGCGGTGGGTCGGAGCATCGGGAGCCTCTTTCTGTGTGGGTCGGACCGGGTCGCCAAGAACGGGCGATCGGGAAGCGGGGGCACCGTCTCAGGACATGCGGCAACGGCGCCGGCAGCGGGCGCACGACGGACTTGCCCCGTCCGGATGTCGCACTAGTACTCCACCACTGTGGATTCCAGGGGTTCCCTACTCTGGTGGCCGCCACGAGCATGTTCAGTGGTGGAGCACTAGGCTGCCATAACGCCAAGCGCTGTCCGCAGGCTAGTCAGGCTTCGGACCAAATTGTAAAGAAACCGTAAACGCGCGCCTAGCGCGGGCGGATTCCGCGCGAGCGGAGCGGGCGATTGGCCGCGCGACTGGGGTTGGCGCCGCACGGCATTGACCGTAACCAGGCAATTCCCGGAACCTGGCAATCACCGCAACCAGGCGGCCTGTACGGCCGCGGCCAGCGACGCGGGCGCTGAACGGAGCCGTTCCGGCGACGGCGTCGAACCTTGGTACAAGCCGTTCCGCCCGCCGCCTCGTCCGTCGAGCACCGCAAACACGGCTTCCGCAACGGCGCGCACGCGTCGATCGTCCGCGGAAGCGGCCGACGCGATGACGACGCGCCCGTCCGGTTCCGTCCCACCGGCGACGACGATCAGGCTATCCGGCCGCAGCGCCGTGACGGCGCGCGCGATCGCCGTCAGCCGCGCCGCCGGCGCGTCCGCTTCGTAGGCGGTCAGCACGCTCGGCGGGCCGTCCGGCAGGGGTTCGGCCCACGTCCCGGCGTCTCGCGGCGCTGCGATCCGCTCGGCAGTCGACCTTACGATCTCTGCCTCCAGGTCAACCGCCCGGCGCTCCGCCGCGGCCAGGCGAGCCATCTGCGCGTCCACCGCGTCGAGGAGCGCGCCGTCGGCGGCGCCGAGCGTCCGTCGGAGGACCGCCGTTCGCGCCTCGTGCGCTGCCATGCGCCGCCGGACCCGCCCGCCGGCCACCCACGTCAGCCGCACCCCGCCGCGCATCCGTTCCGCCCCGAGGAGCGCCAGCGCCTCGACTTCGGCCGTGTTGGCGACGTGCGTGCCGCCGCACGTCGCGACGTCCAGCGTGCCGATCGAGACGAGGCGGACGGGACCGCTGTGCGCCTCTGGCAGGCCGCGGGACCGAACCCCCTGCCCGCCGAGGTCCGCTGGATCGACGTACGTGCTCCCCACGACGTGGGCCGCGCGCAGCTCGATCGCCACAGCCGACTCGAGCGCCTCGAGCCCGTCCCGACCGAGCTCGGGCACGGCGACCTCGATGTCCGACGTGTCCGGACCGAGGTGGAACGCCGTCGTCAGCCAGCCGAATCGGTCGGCGGCGACCGCCGTCAGCACGTGCTGTGCGGTGTGCTGCTGCATGTGATCGAATCGGCGGTCCCAGTCCAGCTCGACATGAACCGCTGCCTTCGGCACGGGGCATGCCGCCCCGGCTTCCAGGACGTGCCGGATGACGCCCGCAACCCGCTGCACGTCGGCGACGGCCTGGCCGTCGACGAAGCCGCGGTCGGACGGCTGGCCGCCGCCTTCCGGGTAGAGGACGGTGTCCACAAGCTCGATCCATGGGCCGCGCGCGTCGTCGCCGCGTGCGGCGACGGTCGTTTCGATGCTGGTGCGATAGGGTTCGCGCAAGTAGGCGGCGGGAACGTGGGGATCCATGCGTCGGCCTCGAGGGTCGGGGGAGGGCGATCCTGTGCCGGAAGCGGGCCCGGCACGGTGTTATACTGCCCGAAGCTAGACTGCCCGAAGCTAGTCTGTGCGATGATGTTCTGCGCGATGATGTTCTGCCTGAAGTTATACTGCCCGACGGTTCGATGGAACAGTTCGATGGAACAGAACGGCACCGAGCGAGCACGGATGTGACCGGGAACGAAACCGCCGACCAGACGCGCCATTCCAGCGCCATCGACGCCGCCAAGGAGTCGGCCGGCGAGGCTGCCGCCGCGCTCGTCCTCAGCGGCATGCGCCTCGGCCTCGGCACGGGCTCGACGGCCGACTGGGCGACGCGCGCCGTCGGGCGTCGGCTGGCGACGGGCGAGCTCCGGGACATCGTCGCGGTCCCGACATCGACGGCCACCGAGCGGCTCGCCGGTGCGCTCGGCATCCCGCTGGCCACGCTCGCCGTCGTGCCCGAGCTCGATCTGGCGATCGACGGCGCGGACGAGATCGATCCTTCGATCGACTTGATCAAGGGGCTCGGCGCTGCGCTCCTGCGGGAGAAGATCGTCGCGCGGGCCGCCGCGCGGTTCGTCGTGGTGGCGGACGGTAGCAAGGTCGTCGATCGACTCGGCACGAGGGCACCGCTGCCGGTGGCGATCGTCCCCTTCGCCTGGCAGACCCACCTGCGCGCCATCCGCGCCCTCGGTGCCGAACCGACGCTGCGTCTTCGGCCGGACGGGGAGGCCGTCGTCACGGACGACCAGCTCCTGATCCTCGACTGCCGGTTCGCCGCGGGCATTGCCAACGGTGCGGAAGTCGAGCGCGCGCTGCGCGAACGGCCCGGCGTCGTGGCCACGGGGCTGTTCCTCGGACTCGCGGATACCGCGTTCATCGCCACCGCCGACGGGGTGACGGTCCGCACGCGAACGCGTTGACACGGCCGCTGGTCGTGGCCGTCGACGCCAGCCCGGTGCGGCCGGGAACGGGCGGCGTCGGACGGTATGTGGCCGAGCTGATCGCGCACCTGCCCGACCGCGCCGCCGGCCGCCCCCTGACCGTCGTGCCGCTGACGAATCGGCCGGATGCCTGGTTGGCCCGGTTCCACGCCGGTCAGGGTCCGAGCCCACGCGCGCACATCGCGCCGCCGCCGCCGGCATTGATCCGCCGCCCGACCCTGGCCTGGCTGCAGTGGGAAGCCGCCCGACAGGCTCGGCAACCGGGCATCGCGCTCTTTCACGCGACGACCGGCCGCGCGCCGCTTCGCCACGACCGCCCGACGGTCGTCACCGTGCACGACACGGCCGTGATCGACGTGCCGGCGCTCTTCCCGTACCGCGAACGCTGGCTGGCCGGCCTTTGGCTCCGCGCGTCCGTACCGCGGGCGACGGCCATCGTGTGCGTGTCGCGCTCGACGGGCGAAGCGGTCCTCCGGCGCTGGCCGCACACCGCGACCCGGATGCGCATCGTCCGACCGGGCGCCGGCGAGCACTGGATGCAGCCGCCCGCGCCACTGTCGGACGAACTGGCCGGCGTCGTCGGCCGGCGGTGGTGGCTGCATGTCGGGGCGTGCACCGTGTTGAAGAACGTCGTTCGGCTGGTGGAGGCGTACGCGCATGTCCACCGTCAAGTCGGCGAGCCGGTGCCGAACCTGGTCCTCGTCGGCCCGGAGGGCGACGCGGACGCCGGCGTGCGCGCGACCGCCGCGGCGCTTGGCGTCGCAGAACGCGTTCTGCCCATCGGCCCGGTCGACGACGCGACGCTCCACGCGCTCTACGCCGGCGCTGAGCTGACGGCCTGCGTCGGGCTGCACGAGGGCTTCGGTCTGACGGCGCTCGAGGCGCTGGCCTCGGGATGCCCGGTCGTGTCGTCCGGCCGCGGCGGGTTGAGGGACGCCGCGCCGTGCGGGGCGCTGGTGGCGGACCCGACGGCCGGCACGGCGCTCGAACTCGCGCTCGCGGCACTCGGAACGAATGCGTCGCTGCGCGCGCGGTTGGGTGAGGACGGCCGCGCGCATGCCGCGACGGCCACGTGGCGACGGACGGCGTTGGCGACGGCGGAGGTGTATGCCGTGGCAGTGGCGGGCGACTGAGCAAGCGGCGACCCTTGCGCATCACCGCCAAACTCCGCACAATGCGTTTCGAGTCCGTTCGTCCGTTCCGCCGTTGCCGAGAGAGAGCCCATACCCATGTCACGAGCCTCCGATGCGCTTCGTCGCTGCTTCCTCACCTCCGGCCTGAGCGACACCGCGCTCGAGACACTGGCCGACCTTACCCAGCGCCGGCAGATCGCAGCCGGCACCATCGTCTTCGACGAGGGCGAGCGGGGGAGCGAGCTGTTCATCGTCGACTCCGGCGAGGTGCGCATCACGACAACTTCGCCGACCGGGCAGGTGTTGACGCTCGTCAGCCTCTATCCCGGCGATTCCTTCGGCGGCTTTGCGCTGCTGGACGGCGAGCCGCGCAGCGCCACCGCAACGGCGATGGCGGACAGCACGCTGGTCGCGCTCCACCGCGACGCCTTCTTGGACATGGTTCACACGAATCCGACGGCCTGCGATGCCGTGCTGCACAGCCTCGCGGAGATGGTGCGGTCCATGAACAAGCGACTCCTGGACGACCAGATCGACCCGCCGGCGCGCGTCGCCAAGATCCTCCTGGCCTACGCGGAGCGGCACGGGGTGCCGGGTGAACGCAGCGGGGTCATGATCAAGCATCCGCTCAGCATTGACGACATCGCCTCGATGGCCGATCTGTTCGCGTCACAGGTCGACAAGGTCCTCGAGAAGTACCAGTACGAGAGCGTCGTTGAACGGGGGCCCGAGTTCTGGACGATCCTGCGCATGGATGCGCTGAGCGAGGCGACACAAAGCCCGATGCATCGCACGGATTGAGCGGACGGAATCGTCCCGGGGCACGGGCGATCGCTCGCGCGCGTTCGTCCTACCGGTCCCGCAACCGCCATCTGTGGCGCGCGGTGCGCCACGAGTCGGCGACGTGGAGCGCGAAGGCGAGCGGCCAGTGCGGTGATGACGCGAGGCGCGGATACCGATCGGCCAGCGCGCTGCGCGGCGGCCAGGCGATCCAACGGACCACCGTGCCGGTTTCGCGTGCGTTGAGCGGCCACATGCGCGGGGTCTCCAGCAGCGGCCTCCGAGCGGTCGCCATGCCCGCGCGGGCCACTTGGTCGACATCGACACCGTCAGCCCAACGGCGCAGCGGCGCCCGGACGTGTCGGGCGAGGCCTTCGAGCACCGTGCACGGCACATGCGCGTCGAGTTCGCGCGCGGCAAGGTACAGCGCCGGCCAGATGAACCGAGCGGCATGCGGCGTCGCCGCCACGTCGACGGCCCGCTGCCATGTCCGATCGGTGGCGCGCGATGCGACGACGCCGACATCGACGAGGGACAGCAGCCGCAGCTTTCGGCTGAGGGCGTCCACCGTCGCGTGAGCGGTGATGTGGAGCAGCATCGCCGCATCGTCCGGCCAAGGATCGACCGGCATCGCGGCAGTCGCCTCCGGCGATGCGGTGAGCGCACCGATGTCGAGCGTCAGCCCTCGGAACCCTTCCAGGACGCGCGGATGAACGTCGACCGGCCGCGGGTTGTCCGGATGCTCGCCCCGCCAGTCGACGACGGCGGCACCCGGCATGGCGTACGCGTCGTGCTTCCAGCTCGTGCCGGCGTGTCGATAGCCCATACCGCTCAGCGCCGCGTCCGCCGCCGGGACGTGCTCGGGCGGCACGTAGATGTCCGTGTCCGCCATCGGTCGCAGCGTCGGGTCGGGATAGGCGTTGTCGGCCAGCCACGCGCCCTTGAGTGGCCGCCACGGCACGCCCGCCGACGTGAGGGCGCCGGCCAGCCGCGCCCGGTCGGCGGCCAGCACGACCGCGCGATCCGCAACGCGCCGCGCCGTGTCCGCCAAGCCGGCAGCGACGGCCGTCGGTGCCATCGGACCCAGCGACGGCGCGATGAGCGCGGCGATACCTTCCGCCTCCGCCCAGCGGACGATCGCTTCGGCCGCCGGATCGCCGCAAGCCGCGACGATCTCGGCCGTGGTGCGGGCAAGGGCGCGCGGGTCCACGCCCGTGGCCACAGCCAGCGCGAGCTTCCCGGCGGAGCGGGCCAGTTCAAGGCGCTGCGGCGCGTCGAGGCTTGCCGGCGGGGTGAACGGCCCGGCCATCACGGCCGTATCATCGCGTGGGTCGGCCGGACGATCGGCCGGTCGGCGCGGCATCGCTTGGAGGGTTCGGCTGTCGGCTGCTATGGTAGGCCGTGCTTGGGTCCGCCCCGACCCGCCGAGCATCTTGCCGACGGAACGAGTGCAGGGCGAGGGTCGGCAGTCGAATGCGCCCCGCCGACAGGAAGCGGTGTCCGGGATGTGTCGTGCATCGGACGCCGCTCGGAGGAGCGTGACCCGTGCGACGACCTTCTGGGTGGGTGAGCATCATTCTCGTTGGGTGCATGCAGCTGTGCCTGGCATGGTCGATCGAGAACGCCGGCTGGGTGCCCGGCCTCACGATCCTGACCCCGGTCGTCCTCGGCGGCGTGGCCGTTGGCGCCGTGTTGTCGGCGTGGCGCTGGATGCCGGTGCTCGTCGCGCACGGCTGGAGTGCTGTCATCGGCACGGCGTGCACATTCTACCTGGCCACCGGGCTCGTGTCGGACTACCAGAGCGCCCCGGCCGGCTTTGATGCTCTGCCTTTGACCGACCGCTTGGCGTACGTGCGGAACCTGTACCTTGCCTGGCCAAACGTCGCCCGCAGCGGCATGCCGCTCACGAGCGACCAGTCGGACATGATGGCGCTGTTCTTCACGATCACGATGGCACTCCTCCTGTGGCTGCTGGCGTACATCTGCACGTGGTTCGCCGAGCGCTACATCAGCTGGTCGGGCGCTGTGCTGCCGAGCGGGTTCGCGCTCGTGTTCAGCCTGTACTCGGCACGGCTCAACGGCTACGCCGCCTATATCGGCTTCTTCATGCTGTGCGCGTTCCTGCTGGCCGCCCGCACCCATATCGCGCTCCGCCTCGAGCGCTGGCAGGCCGAGCGGATTCACCACGGATCCGGGATGGAGTTCGACTTCCTGCGCGACAGCCTCGTCGTCGCCGCCGTGGCGATCGCCGTGGCGTTCGTGCTGCCCGGGCGCATCCAGAGCGCGGTCCTGCGCGACCTGCCGGCGACGTGGTCGGCCATGTCCGAACGCACGCGCAAGCTGTCCGGCCGCTACTTCCCGAACTTGAACTACCCGATCCGCGGCGAGGGCAACAGTTTCGGCAACGCCATGCCGCTCACCGGCAGCATTGAGCTCGGCAGCCAACCGGTGTTCGACGTCGAGCTGGACGGCCAGAACGGCGTTCCGGCGCGGTACTTCCGCATGGCGGTTTTCGACACATGGGATGGACAGGGCTGGCGCCGGACGCCGGACAACCAGCGCACGGCGACCGCCCTCGAGCCGGTCGGCGACGCATGGGCAGCATCGCGGGCCGTGACGCAAACGGTGCGCACGCTCAAGCCCGGGGTTACGCAGCTGTACGCGCTGGCCGCCCCGGATCGGTTCGATATCCCCACCACGCTCGAGGTCGCCGCCAGCGGCCGCGACGTGCTCGCGATCGAGAGCGGTACGGCTCTGCCGCAGGGGGGGCAGTACTCCGTCTGGTCGAACCTCAGCGCGGCAAGCACGTCGGAGCTTCAAGGCGCCGAACGCGCCGGTGATCCGGACTGGGTGGCAGCGCGTTACCTGCAGTTGCCGGAGTCCGTACCCCAGCGCGTGCGCGACCTGGCGGTCTCGATCGCCGGCGAAGAGCCGACGCGCTGGGACAAGGCGAAGGCCATCGAGTCTTACCTTCGCCGATCCATGCGCTACACGGAGACGATTCCCGACCCGCCGCGCGGCCAGGACAAGGCGGACTGGTTCCTGTTCGACATCCAGCAGGGGTATTGCGACTACTACAGCACGTCGTTCGTTGTGCTGGCGCGCAGCCTCGGCATCCCGGCCCGGCTCGCCGCCGGCTACGCCGGGGGCGAGCAGCTCGGCACCGGAACCGCCCGCCGCCTGCACGACTTCGACGCCCACACCTGGCCCGAGGTGTTCTTTGCCGATTACGGCTGGATCGAGTTCGAGCCGACGGCCAACGAGCAGGCCCTTGACCGTCCGGCAACGGCCGACGATGCGCGCCAGCTCGCGTCACAGGCGCCGCCGGCGTCCGGCGATTCGGCCCGGCCGCCGGAGGACCTGTTGCCCGAGGAAGACCAGCGCCCGCCGGCGGCCGAACAGTCGCCCGAGCGCGGCCAATCCGCCGCCTTGGCTGCGAAGGGCTTCGGCCGGTGGTGGCCGCTGCTGGCGGTGATCACCGTCGTCGCCGCGATCGCGGCCGGCGGCCGATGGTGGTGGCAGCGCCCGCTGGCCGGGATGAGTGCCGCCGAGCGCAGCTACGGGCGGGTCGTGAGGGTTGCCCGGTGGCTCGGCGTGGGTCCGACACGCGCCGAGACCCCGAGCGAGTACAGCCGACGGCTGTCCCGGAAGATTCCCGAGGCGGACGAGGAAATCTCCACGATCACGCGTGCCTACGTGGCCGAGCGATTCGGGCGCCAGCCGTCGGACGGGCTGTCGGACCGGCTTGAGGCGGCCTGGCAGAAGGTGCGCAGAATCGGCCCGTCGACCGTCGTCCGAACCGTTCGAGAGCGGTGGATCGCGCGCCGAAGCCATCGGTCCGACGGCACAGAGGACGGTTCGGCGTAACGACGTGCGCCGACCAGGCGGCCCGCGTCTTGCTTAGGCGACCTCGTCGGATATACTGCGGCGTCCCGCCCACCAACCGGAGCAAGAGATGCAAGTGAAACACGCGCTGCGGCGCGATGGTTGGATCGTGCCCACATGTGCCCTCCTCCTCGTCGGCTTCGTCGCCGGCTGCCGGCCGAGTGGCGGCGAGGAGGACGGCAGCCCGTCCGCCCGCGAGGACGCATCGGGTCGCGCCGACGTCGGCGGCGATGCCGCGTCGGAGGACGCGCCGGCGCCGGCCGAGAACGGCAAGGCCGTCGTCGGTGCCGGGGCCGACACGGGCACCGCGGACGGCACCGCGCCCGCCGACTCGACGATGGCCACCGAGCTTGCGGCCTCCGTGAACGGCCAGCCGATCCCGCTGGCGGACTTCCAAACGCAGGCCCTTGACACGCAGCGATATTATGTCGACAAGGGCCTCGACCCCAACACGGACGCCGGTCAGCGCCAGCTCTTGGCGCTGCGCCGCGACGTATTGAGCGAGATCATCGACCAGGCACTGATCGAACAGGAATCGGCCCGGCGCGGGATCACGGCGACGAACCAAGAGGTCGAGGCCAGCCTCGCGGCGTACCGGCAGCAGGCTGGCGGGACGGCCGACTTCGATGCGGCGCGCGCGGCCACCGGTGTCTCGGAAGCCGACGTCTTTGCGATGGAGCGCCAGGCGATCGTCGGCCGCAAGTTCGTCGAGGAGATCAGCCGCGATGTGCCGTCGACCGCTCTCTTCGGCCACGCCCGGCACATCCTGTGCATCACGGAAGCGGACTGCACGGCCGCACTGGCGAGGCTCGACGCGGGCGAGGAATTTGCGACGGTCGCGTCGGACACGTCCAAAGACGAGGTCTCGGCGAGCGGCGGCGGCGACCTCGGCTGGGTGCCGATCATCGACGGCTTCAGCAACCTGCCGAGCGCCGAACTCGAGGCCGTGATCGCCGGCCTGCAGTCCGGCCAGCGATCGGGTGTCGTGAAGACGGACTTCGGCTTTCACATCGTCGAGGTGACCGAAACGGATCCGGCGCGGGCCATCGATCCGGAGCTTGCGCTGAAGTTGCGGGAGCAGCGGGTGCAGGACTGGCTGGCCGAGCAACATCAGACGGCAGACGTCGTGATCTACATCTCCGACCTGAAGGATGCGCTGGATTCCGGCAGCTGACGTCGTTCCGGCAGTTCCCCCGATCCCGCGCCGCATCTTCGCCCACGCTATGCATCCCGCACGGCGCAGATCCTGCACCGCCAGATCCGACACGCCAGATCCGACACATGGCGGACACCGCCGAGGAGCACCGCTTGGACATCCGATGGCTCGCTGAGGGTTGCGTGGAACTGCGCACGGCCGGCGCCGCCGTGCTGATCGACCCGCCGCCGGTGCCGACGGCCGGCGTCGCGGCGGCGGCCGAACGGGCGGACGTCGTCACCGTGAGCCGGCGGGCCATGCTGCCGGCGGGCGTCCACGCGGGCCGCTGGATCGACGGCCCGGGCGAGTACGAGAAGGCGGGCGTCTTCGTCATCGGCGTTCGAACGCTGCCCGCGCGGTTGGGGCCGCTGGACGAGCGTCAGGTGAACACGGCCTACGTTTACACCGCGGACGACGTCACGGTGTGCCACCTGGGGGCCACCGACCACGTGCCGTCCGAGTCGGAGCTCGAGGCCCTCGGCCGGATCGACGTCCTCTTGCTGCCGATCGGCGGCGCCGGGCGCCTGCCGCCGGCGAAGGCCGCGGAGATCGTCGGCAAGCTCGAGCCGGGCATCGTCATCCCGGTCCACGCCGCGCTGCCGCTCGACGACCCACCGCCGCCGGAGCGCGAAGCGCTGGCGCACTTCCTGGCGGCCATGGGCGCCAGCGACGTCGTCGCACAGGACAGCTATCGGGTTGCGGTCGACCGCTTGGCGGACGACACGACCGTCGTGCTGCTCAGGCCGATCCAGCCTTGATCCTGCCGCGCCGCGGCGATGTGCCGGCGTTGCGCGGCGTGCTGCTCGACGCCGGCCAGACCCTCATCCGCGAGCTGACGCCGCCCGGCACCGTGGCCGCCGAAGCCGCAGCCGGCGTCGGCGTCGTCGTGCCCGACGACATGCTGGCCGAGGCGATGGCCGCGGCGTCGTCCGACCTGGCCGGGCGCTGGCATCGCGGCCCGTTCTGGCACAGCGAGGCCAACGTGCGGCGGTTGTTCACGGACGCATATGCCGACGCGCTCGCGCGCCTCAGCGGTACGGCCGCCGTCGACCCGCGCTGGACCCCGTTGGCCGACGCGATCTACGACGCCTACGGCCAGGCACGGCATTGGCAGTTGTTCGAGGACGTGCCCGACGTGCTGGACGCGCTCTATCGCGCCGGGATTCCGGTGGCCGTGGTCTCCGACTGGGGCCATGGCCTCGAGGCGATCCTGCTCGACTTGGCCCTTGGCCATCACCTGCACTCGATCGTCGTCTCGTCGCGCGTCGGGATCGCCAAGCCGGAGCCCGAGCTGTTTGCGATGGCCCTCCAACGGCTTGGCATCGACGCGGCCGGCGCCGTGCACGTCGGCGACACGTACGTCAAGGACGTCGTCGGCGCCCGTGCGGCCGGCATCGCCGCGGTGCTCATCGACCGGGAACGCCGCCACGAGAGCCTAGACTGCACGGTTGTCCACGACCTGCGCGAGCTGATCGAGCTGCTCGGACTCTGATGCCCCCGCGCCGATCGGCTTCGTCGATCGTCAGCGGCGGCAGCGGAGCGCCTCGAACACGGCATCGAACGCGCCATCGATGGCCGCGGCGTCCACGGCGCGCACGAGACCGCTCGACGGCCGCACGATCCGCCCCAACAGCGCGATGTCGGCGTCGTCCCCCAGCGCGATCGCGTACAGTGCGCTGCCGCGACCGGTGAGGGCGTCGGCCGCCGCCGTCACGTCGGACGCCGGCGTTGAAGCGCGCCCGTCCGTCAGGAGCACGACGGCACGGAACGCGCCAGACCGGGCCTCGTCGGCCAGCAGCCGATCCGCCGCGGCCAACGCGCGGTCGATGCGCGTCCCCGGCGCCGCGGTGACCTCCGCCACGCCCCGCGCGATTTCGACGTCGTCGGCGGTCAGGTGGACATGCACGCGCGCTTCCTCGGAGAACGCGACGAGACCGGCACGTGCGCCGCTACCCGACAGCCGCGCGGCAAAGGTGCGGACCGCCGCCTTCGCGACGTCGAGCTTCGTGCCCGTTCCCGGCAGTGCCGGCTCGTTCATGCTGCGCGAAGCGTCGAGCACGAGGACGACGTCCCCGGGCGGCGGTCGGACGCACGCGCCGGCGACGCCGAGCGGCAAGTAGGCGCGGGAATGGAGCGTGGTGCGGTCCCAGACCTTCACGATCGGCACCGGGAAGACCAGGTCCTGCCCCCAACCCGTGCCGTCCCGCCCCGTCACACGCGCCGCAACGTTCGTCCGCCGGAGCCCAGTGGTCGTCGGCCGGACGGCGTAGCGCAGCTGCACCGTGGCCGTCAGCGGCACGACCGGCAGGTGCCACGTCAACCGGCGCTCCATTTCGTCCCACGTTGCGGGCGGTTCGGCCGAGCCCTCGATGAACGCCATGTCGGCCGGCAGCGTGTCGGTGACGACGGCCTGCGCCAGGAGATGAGGCACCGGCGCCTCCGCCGTGATCACGCCGGCCAGCACCGCCGAGCGCGCGGCGTCCGGGTCGACGAACACATGCCCGTCGCCGACGAGTCCGGCGAGCGCCCGCGTATGCTGATAGGTGTACGAACGGAGCGGCACCGCCAGCGCGTAGAGCGCCGCGCCGCGGTCGGCGAGCGCGCGGGCGGCCGCCTGGGGGTAGTCCTTCAGCTCACCGTCCGTCACGACGAGCACGGCGGTGCGCGCCGCGGTCGAGTCGCGCACGATCTGGTCAGCGGCGGCGAGCGCTCCGGCCATGCGCGTGTCGCCGCCGGCCGACAATGCCGTGACCGCCCGTACGATGCGGGACACATCGGCCGTCAACGGCTCCACCACCTTGCCGTCATCGGCGAACGTGACGAGCGCGATCCGCACGCTCCGGCCGTCCAGTGCGGCCAGCACCCCGATGATGGCCTTCCGCGCCCGTTCCACAGCGCCGTCCCAGCTCATCGAGCGCGAGGTATCGACGACGAGCACGAGGTCCGTCTCGGATCGGCGGGCCGGGCACGTGCCGCCGGCGGTGAGCGTGACGGTCACCGCCTCACCGCGCCGGACCACGGACGGAGCGGCCCGCTTGTCCGTCGCGATCAGGCACGCCGTCGGCGGCGATCCCGTCGCCGGCTCGGTCAGCTGTGGGGCGAACACCCAGACGCCGCCTTGCGCGACCCGCAGTCCGTCCGGGGCATCACCCGGCTCAGGCGGCGCGCCGCGCAGGAACGAGACCGCCACGCGCCCGTCGGGCAAGACGGCGATGTCCGTGGCGGCGCTCGCCAGCGGCAGGCGCCAGCGGGCGACGAGCCGGCCCTCGGGGGTGTAGCGCATGCCCCAGCCGTGGCGGCCGAGGACGAACACGTCCTGCACGGCGCCGGGCGCGTGCGCCACGGCAATGGCCAGCGGGGTGTCGTGGACCTCAAACCCGCGCACGAGACGGCCGCTCAGGTCCGCGACGACGATGCGGCGGCCGCCGGCATCGGCGAGGTACGCCGCGTCGCCACCGAGGGCAATGTCCGACGGCAGGTTGCCCAGCAGCGACTCCGTCGACCACCCGATGGCAGCGGATGCGACATCGTCCACGGCCGCGGCGGCGCGATCCAGGTCAACGAGGAGGACGCTCGCCCGGCCGACGTCCAGGATCGCCAGTCGCGCTGCGTGGGCGTCGAGGGCAGCGAGGTGGGGCGTGCTCGGTGCGGTCGACGGCGCGGCCGAACCCGTCGGTTCGATCGCCCCGAGCCAGAGCTGCCATGCCGGCAGCGACTCGGCCGCGCCGAGACGGCTGGCCGTGACGAGTTCGGGTGCGCCCTCGAAGACCCAGTCGCCGCGCGATGCGACGTCGACGGCCCAGCGGGCGTCGGACGGCGTCTCGAACCAGACCTGGTCATCGCCGCAGACCCCGACCTGTCGGAGCGGTTCACCGTGATCGCCGAGCCGGACGATCGACTGCGGTTCCGCGCCGGCGCGACCGAACACGACGGGCGCCCGGCCCGGGCCGGACACGGCCTCGAAGCGGCCCTGAAGCACGTCGAGCGCCTGCTCCGCCGCGATCCGGATCGGCGCCAGCGGACCGGCGAGGGCGGGGCGGTCGAGCGATCCGTGGAGCGCCGGCGGCGGCCCGCCGGGCGCTGCCGAGAGGTCGACGATCCCTTGAAAGGAGCAGTGGGCGAGCGCAGCGACGAGCGTGCGATCCGGCCCGGCGGTCAGCGCTAGCAGGCGGCCGAAGTACGGCAGGCTGAGCGCGCCCGCCGGGGCGGTCCAGATCGGCTCGACGTCGCCGAGCGCGAACACGTCCGCCTGACGCGACACGAAGACGCGCCCGCCGACCGCGACGTCGTCCGCGGCGTCGAACGGCGTCGTGCGCCGCCAGACGAAGGCGGCATCGAACGTCACGACACCCTCGACGGCGTCCGCTTCGCCGGCCTGTGCGGCGCGCGCGCGGCCAACGGACGGACGCTGCGTCGGCTCGGGTCCGGGCTCTGTGCCGGCAGGCAGCGGCAGCCAATTCACCACGTGCACATCGCCGTTTGGCGCGACATCGAGGGCGATCGGCAGGTAGAGTGCCCGCCGCTCGATGACGTCGCTCAGCACGCCGCCCGCCGAGAAGACGTCGAGTCCGCCCGGCAGGCGCGGCACCGGGCCGCGGCCCGGCGTCGGCGGCACGCGCGGCCGGGTGCGGGCGAGGACGACGCGGCCGTCCCGGAGCAGGCCAACGTCGCGGTAGGCGCCGTCGGCCTCGAACCGGTGCGCCACGGCGCCGGACGGCGTCAGCACGACGACGAGGGAGCGCCGCTGGCCGCCGGACATCTCGCGCGTGCTGAGAAGCGCGATATCGCCCGTCCCGTGCTGGACGGCCAGTCGCTGCGGCAGCCACCCGTCGGACGGCGCGACGCCATGCTCGCTGAGCGGCCAGACGCTCGCCGGCGTGCCGTCGGGCCGCATGCGATGCAGCGCCGACTGGTGCCCGTCGAGCACGAGTCGGTCCCCGCCCGGCGCGAGCGCCACATCGACGACGCGGGCAAACGCGCCGGCACGCAGCTGCCACGGCCGATCGGACCACGTTGCGGCAAGGCGGTAGGCGGAGGCTTCGTCCGCCGCCTGTCCGCGGACCGGAGTGCCGACGCCGGCGAGCACGCCGAGGACGAGCACGGCGGCCACCCGATGGGCAGCCCGCCGCCCGACCGTGCGACGATCGTCGGTCACGGCCGCGCCGCCGGATGGGCGGCGACCGCTGTGCGGCGGGCGCGATCCCGCCGACAGCGGATCGACCGAGCACGCAGGTTGCGGGCCCGGCCGACCCGCTGTCGGCACGTGTACGAACCCGCTGGGACACTGTCACTGCAGGGCCCGCGGATAACCACCTCTGTCGGATATCCGAAGCGTGTCCAGTGACAGCGTCCTAGGGCTTCTCCGCCCACGGGATGAACCGGCGCACGACGGGTGGCGGCGGGGGCGGATCGGTGGGAGGAACCGGAACGGTCGGCGGCACGGTCGGCAGGACCGGCGTGACCGTCGGGGCGCCAGGTGTCGGCGGACAGACGTTCGCGAGCGGTGTGAAGATGCCGCCCAGGTCCACGTACATCGCGATGACGTTGCCGCCCAGCGATATCGCCCGGTAGCCGCCCGGCTCGGCGACCTTGCGCAACACGCCGTGCTGCACGATCGGGCCGATGCCGATCGCGTAGTGGTGGAAGCCCTTCGCCCGCAGGTTCTTGGCGTGCTCGATCGCACGGTTCGGGGCCGGCATCATCGGTCCATCCGTGACGGAGACCGTGATCTTCGTCGTTTCGGGGCGGCTGCGCGCGCTGGACATCTCACGCCGGACTTCCTGGAAGCCGAGGTCGAGCCGCGCCGCCTGGTCCTGCATCGCCACCCGGCGCACGCCGTCGACGACGGCGGCCTTGTCATGGGTCAACGGCTGGTAGAGCGTCGCGATGCTGCCGAAGCCGATGACGGCGGCGGTGTCCTGGCCCATGTCCATCATGTCCAGCACGCGCTCGACGCCTTGCGCGATCGCCTCCTTCGAGTCCAGGCCCGAAAGCGAGGCGCCGAGCAGGCACGTGCTGTCGTCCACCAGGAAGTAGACTTCGAGCGGCCGCCGCGGGCACCCGCCCGGCACGATCACGCTCGGCACCGGGAACAGCTCGCTGCCCCGCAGGCCCTTGCGATCGAAGAAGATGCCCTCGGCGATGACGTTGGTCGGGTGCTCGCCGCGCTCCAGGGGCTCGAGGAGGTAGCTCAGCCCCGGCTCCGGGATGTCCCCCGGAAACTGCCACGTCAGCACAGTCCGAAGTGAGCCGGTCTCGGTCGACACGACGGCCGGCGGCACCGACGATCCGTCGACGTAGCGCATGTTGCTCGGCACGATGTCGTACACCGTCAGCGACACGACCGCGTTCTTCTGGAGTTCGGTCGCCAGCGTGACGAAGAGCGCCTCGAGGTCGGCCGGGTTCGGCACATTGAAGTAGAAGCTCGGATCGCTGGCCGCCGGCAAAAGGTCCGGATCGCACTGGCCGCCGGCGCAGACGGTGACGACGACGATACCGGCGTCCTTCGCCCGTTGCGCCGCCGCCGGGATGGGATCGGCCGGCACGGTGTTCTTGCCGTCGGTCAGCACGATCATCGCCGTTTTCACGCCTGGTCTGGCTTGGGCGACGATGTGCGCGCGCGCGACATCGATCGCCTGCGACACGTTCGTCTTGCCGCTCGTGATCTCAACGTCGAGTCCGACCGCCACCCGGTTGCGGTCGAACGTCAACGGCACGGCGACGCCGGCATCCTGGTTGAACTTCACGAGACCGACACGCGACGTGTTCGTCATTGCAGCGACGAACGCAATGCCGGCCTCCCTGGCCCGTCTGATCTTGTCGTTGTCGCCCATCGATGCCGACACGTCGAGCACCATCATGACGTCGATCGGGGCCTTCTCCTGCGGGCACGTCGACTTCAGCGTGAGCGTCACGCGCGTCGTCTCGCCGAGCTCGAGGACCGTGGGCGCCGCCCACTTATCCACTTCGGCCGTGCACGCGCTCGCCTCGACGAGATCGGCGCGCGCACCTTGGCGCATCGCCAAACCGCCGAGTGTGCCGACTGCCATGAGGCAGATCCCTGCCGCCGCGGCGGCGAGCGGCCGACCCGTCCGAAATCGCTTGAAAACGCCCATTCGTGCCTCCGTCTGCGATGGTCCGATCGCGCCAAGGTCATCACCCGGAGCGCGGGGGTCAGTACGCTGTCCGTGCGGAACGCTCGTTCGAACGCCTCGATGGGGCCGTCCCGGTGTCGTCGCGGGATGAGTACTGATGGCTATGACGCTTAACACCGCCCAAATGGGTCATGGAATTGTCCGCCGGCGGCCGGCGACCACCGGCCGTGGTCGGGGGCTCGCGCTTGAAGATCGCCACGCCGCCCTGGGCATAAACCTGCCTCAGGTCGGGCTGTTCGCGCAAACGGGCCGCCGAGAACCCGTCCTCGAGGCCGGCCCCGGCGCCAACGTAAGCGTATTCGGCGCCCGCCGCGGAGAATACGTCCGAGAGCTGCGCCGCGCTGAGCGCTTCGATGTCGGCGACCGCCTTGCACAGCGCCCCGACCTGTCGGACGACCTCGGGGTCGCCGTACGTGTACAGCGCCGCCGGCACCGTCGTCTGACGTCCGGTGAGCAAGGGCAGCCAGTAGCCGCCGTCGACGCCGCGGTACGTACCGTACTGCCAGTGCTTCGTGCCGATCACGAAGCGGGCCGTCTCGGGCGTGTTGGCGCGAACCCACGCCATCGCGTCGAGGTCGGCGCGCCGCAGCAGCACGGTGTCGGCCCGTACGACGTCCGACTGCTGCGCCGCACCCTGCCACGTCGCGAGCACGGCGGCGGCAGCGACGACCCACGGCACGGCCCCCGGCCGCTGCGTGCGGGCCGCCGCCAACCGCGCCGCCCGCTCGGCGAACAACGCCACACCGATGGCCGCCGGCATGAACAAGCTGATCGTGAGGGCCGACGGGGGCAGCATCCATGATCGCGGGAACCCGAACAGCGGGAGGGCGACCGCGAGCGCCGCGAGGCACAGCCATGCCCCGACACTGGCCGCGGCGGCGTTCCGGCGCAGGAACGCCCAGACGAGGCCCGCCGTGCCGACAGCCAACCACACCGCGTTCTGGCGCTCGGTGAGGTGCCACATCTGGATCGTGTCCACGCCGGTCGGACCCACATACCAGTCCGCGGAGGCTTGCTGGAGGTGCCGGATTCCGGGCAGCAGGTGCTGCCAGAACCACGGCCCGACGAGCGCGATCGCCAGCATTGCCGTCGCGGCAAGCCGGAGAAGTGCCGTGCGCACCGCCGCCCGCATCGCGGCCTCACGGGGGCGCAGTGCCAGCCAGCCGACGAGGACCACGGCACCGAGCGCGTAGAAGATCATCACCCGGTAGTGGACCAGCAGGAGCCCCGCCGCGGCCACGGCAGCGGCAACGACCCGCTGGATCGGCGTCCGCCGGTTCGGGTGGTCGACGGAGCGCATGATCGACTCGGCCAGCGTCAGATCGGCCGGCTCCGGTCGGATCGCGTCGATGAGAAGCATGAGCGCCGCCGGCAGGACGACGAGCCCGGTCAGCTGCGTCTCGCGGCCCCAGCTGAGAAAGTACGCCGGGAAGAAGTAGAGGCCCGTCGGCACCGCCGCGGCCCAGACGCTGGCGGCCGGCGAAACACCGAGACGGCGCGCCAGGAGCCACGTCGTCAGGCTGGCCGAGGCGTTGATCGTCTGGCCGAGCCAGAGCACGGCCAGGCGCGCCGGGACGTTCGCGAGGACAGCGACGACAGCGGCAACGGAGTGGAAGCCGAAGTGGTAGTAGTAGCCGTCGACCGCAAGGTACGGCCGGTAGCTCGTCGGCACGCCGCCGCGATCGATGAACAGCTGCGCCATGAGGGTGTGGTGGTAGCCGTCGACCCACGGCGCAGCCACGAGGTCGACGGCTTGACTCGCCCGCAGCGCCACCGCCGTGGCGAGCACGAGGAGCAGGCCGATGCCGGCCGCCGCGCGCTCGTGCCCGGCACCCGTGCGGCGCCGCTGGAACAGCCGAGCGCCCCACACCACCGTGACGGCGGCGCACAGGCCGAGCACGGAGGCCAGGCCGGGCCACGACCATCGCACGCCGGCGGTGGATGCCCACAGCACGGCGACAGGTATCACCGCCAAGCTCACGCCGATGGACAGCGCCAAGCGACCGATCCCGCGCGACGGGTGACGCAGCAGCGTGAGCACGGCCGATCCGGGCAACGTCAGACATGCGCTGACCGCGGCGGCCAAGCGCAGATAGCCCAGCGGGTCGGCAGCCAGCTCGCTCATCCGCTGGCCGGTGCGTTAGGCGCGCGCGCCGACCAGGCGGTGGTGGACGCCGTGGCGGACGAGGAGCCAGAGCGACACCGCGACGACGGTGACCACCGCCAGGATTTGGGCGACGGGCACGCCGGCCGTGGTCCAGGCATCGGGCCGCTGCAGCTCAACGAGGTAGCGTCCGACCGGGTAGAGGATGAGGTAGGCAAGCGCGACGTCGCCTTTGCGCAGCCGCTCGGGCCACTGCCGGACGATGTAGAGGAGGATGAAGAAGACGAGGAGGTTCCAGAGCGACTCGTACAGGAAAGTCGGGTGGAACCGGGCCTCCTCCGGCAGGTTCGCGAACTGCGGCAGGCGATTCTCGGCAGCGATCGGCGTGCCCCACGGCATGCGCGTCGGCGTGCCGTACAGCTCCTGGTTGAACCAGTTGCCCCACCGCCCGATCGCCTGGCCGAGCGGCGCGCCGAGTGCCGCCATGTCGCACCACTCCGGGAACGAAAGCCGCATGACCCGGGTGTACAGCCACAGACCAAGCATGCCGCCGGCGATTGCGCCGTAGATTCCCAGCCCGCGAAGGCCACCTTTCCAGAAGCTGATGATCGACAGCGGGTTCTGGAAGTACTCGTTCCGCACGGCGGGGTCGACGTTCGCCGGCAGAGAGAACACGTGATACAGCCGCGCGCCGAGCAGCCCGAGGATCATCATGACGATCAGCGCGTTCCAGATGTGGTCGGGGTTGAGACCCCGTCGCTTGGCTTCGCGGTCGGCGACGGTGGCGCCGGCGAGCGTGCCGAGCGTGATCATGATCCCGTACCAGAAGACCTCGCGGCCCAAGTACGGGATGGTGAACGCGACGGGATCGGGCGGCATGGGCATGCGACGGCTCTCCTGGGTCTCTACGGCTGGGTTGGCGTCTCGACCGCGGCGGCGGGCGGCGGCGCAGCGGGGTTCGGGACATACGTTCGGAGGATCTCGCGCGCCCGGATCTCGTTCGCCCGCCAACTGCCGTCCTCGACGCTGATGTTCACCATCGAGAACGTCGTGCCGTCGATCTGGAAGAGCGCAAGGCTGTGCATCCCAACGCCGGACGAGCGGGCATACTGGATTTCGATCCGCATCGCCTCACCCTTGCGTTCGATCACGGTCTCGCGGCTGACCTCGCGGTAGCCGGGTTGGTCCATCCATCCGGTGACATCGCGCAGCACCTGGTTGATCGTCGTACCGAGGCTGCTCGGTTTCTTCCCGTTGTCCCATTGGGTCACGCTCATGAGCGCATCGCCGTTCTCCGGCGCGAGAAACACCGTGCCGACCTTCACGAACGGATTCTTGGCCGGATCGAGCGGCTGGCGGCTCTCCGTCCAACCCTCCGGCACCTCGATCTTGAACAGGCCGTTCGGGTCCTCGAACAGCGACGAGGCGCCGATCGTCACAGGAACGGGCTCGAGCTGCGGCTGGATCGGCGGCGCCACCGTCATCTCGATGACCGTCGCGCCATCGCTCGCCGGCGCGCCAGGCGTCACGGTCGGCGGGTCCACTGCGCGGCAGGCCGCTACGAGGAACGGGACGGCAAGCAGGAACAAAGCGCTCGTGGGGCGAACGCGCGGGCCGGGCATGTGCATCTCCGCAGGCTGGCTTGGGGGTCTGGCCGGCGCGCGCCGATCGCGCGTTCGAGGCACGGCGCCGCCGTGCGGGGCACGACGGCGAGACGTCTGGGAGGGCGGCCGGGCGAGCATAGCAGAACCGGCCGATTCGGGGAAGATGCCGCACGCCCCCGGCGCGGCGTTCGGGCGTGGGCCGCCGGTCCACCACCCCTGGACGGGCTCGGGGTTGCCACCAGACTGCGGAACCCGAAGAAACGGCAGTGGCGGCGTAACAGAACGTGTCAACTGGACACGCTTCGGACATCCGACAGAGGTGGTTATCCGCAGTCCGTGCAGAGACAGAATACTAGTACTCCACCACTGTGGATTCTAGGGGTTCCCTACTCTGGTGGCCGCCACGAGCATGTTCAGTGGTGGAGTACTAGGGCGACGGCGGCGCACCGGCGTCCAGCGCACGCAGCGCCCGAGCCGGCGCTTCGTACAACGGGTTCAGCTCGATCGCACGGCGCCAGCTCGACCGCGCCCCGTCGACGTCGCCGGTCGCTTCTTGCGCCCGCCCAAGCCAGTACACGGACTCCTCGAGGTCGGGCGCGTTGGCCAGGTTCGCCGTTGCCAGCGCCTCGACATCGGACCAGCGCCCGGCGGCGCCGTACGCTTCGAACGGTCCGAATTGGTACCACAGCATCCGCCACGGCAGGCCGATCGCCCGTGCCCGGTCGAACGCGTTGGCCGCACCGCCCGCATCCCCGGTCGCCTGCAGGCTGCTGCCCAGGTTGAACCAGCCGAAAGCATCCGGCGCCCGCTCGATCTCCTCGGCAGCCGTCGCCGCCGCATCGAACCACATCGCGGCGCCCTCGGGTCCGGCCAGGACGACCTCCGCCGCGCGCGACGCCGGCAAGAGCGCCAGATACGTGCGGTTGAACACGCGCCAGTCGCGATCGAAAGCGTCATACGACTCAACGATGTTCGGTCCCTCGTAGCTGTCGGCCATCCGGAGCGTGCGCGCCGCGGCATCGTATCCCATGAGGAGCCGGTAGTGGCCCATCTCGTCGCCCGGGTCCGGCTCGAACCACGTCTCGACGATCGTCGGTATGCCGGCGGCGACGAGCGCTTCGAGCACCTCGATCCGCCCGCCCACCCGCAGCGCCGTGACGGCGCCTCGCTCCTGCGCATAGCGTGCCAGCTCGTCCGGGCTGACGTTCTTGTCGTCCGGGTTCGGCTTCAGCCGCACGGCTGCCCGCGCCTGACCTTCGTCCAAGCCGATCGCGCTCAGCGCCATGCTGACCGTCGCCGGCCCGCAGTTGTTCCACGTTTGATAGGCATGCCGCACCGACCCGAGCTCCGCCGACTGTGGTCGAGGCGGCGGCGACGGGGTCGGCGACGCGCTCGTCGGCGCGGTGGGCCCCAGGGTCGGCGGCTTCGACGGCGGCCCGGCGACCGTCGCCGACGGCCGCGCGGTCGCCTGCGCCGTCGGAGCGGCGGTCGATCGCCCGTCCGCGGCGGTCGCAGGCGGTACGATCGCCGCCCCGAGCGTGTCCGGCGTTGGCAGCGCCACCGGCGTTGCCTCCGAACGCACGAGGGCGCGCAGGCGGTACGGCACCGCCTGCAGCCGGGGCGGCAGGTGCGGGTAGGCCGCGCGCCACAGACGCGTCGTCGCGCCGGTCCCCACGACGACGCCAAGCGCGACGGCCAGCCCGAGTCCGATGGCCGCAACGCGGCGCATCACGCCTGAACCTCGGCGGCCCGCTCGCGGGCGATGTCCGACTTGCCCTCGGCCGGGTCGCGCTCGCGATCCTCGATGAACGAGTTGCCGTTTGCAGCGCGTTCAACGGCACCGTCGGCGTCCCGGGCTTGGTGCCAGACGTCGACGACGCGTCGCAATGCGGTCGCCCAGGCGCCGACGGTGGCGATGACGACGACGGGCGTCAGGAAGCCCGTGAGCAGCCCAACACCGACCGCAAGCGTTCGCTCCAGCCTTCCAAACCAGCCGGCCTGGGTGCGGACCCCGATGCCGGCCGCGCGTGCCCGGGTGTAGCTCACGAGGATCGAACCGGCGAAAAAGGCGAGCGCCCAGCGTACGAGGCCCGCGTCACCGGTTCGCTGGGCGTGCAGCACGAGGCCGAAGCACACGAGCGACTCGGAGACGCGGTCGACGACGCTGTCCAGGAAGGCGCCGAAAGGCGAAACGCTGTCGGTTTCGCGCGCGACGGCGCCGTCGAGCGCGTCGAATGCGCCGGCCAACGCGAGGGCGACGCCGGCCGGCCAGGTGGTGTCGAAGGCGGCGAGGCACCAAACGACCGGCGCGTGGAGCACTGCGCCGAGAACGGTCAGCGCGTTCGGGCCGACCCCGAGGCGGGCAAGGGCCCGCGCCAGCGTCCGAAGGACCGGCAGTGCCAACCGCCGGGCGGATGGCGTCAGCATCAGGCCGCGGTCCCGCCGCCCGTGGGTGGCTCGATCGGTTCGCCCAGCTGGTGCCGCAGCCAAGCGTCGATGAACAGATCGATGTCCCCGTCGAGCACGGCCTGCGTTCGGCCGGTCTCGACATCGGTGCGATGGTCCTTCACCATCTGATACGGGTGCAGGACATACGACCGGATCTGGTTCCCCCACTCGGCGGACACGTGCTGGCCCTTCAATCGTGCCTGCTCCGCCTCGCGCTTCTCGATCTCGACCTCGAGCAGCCTCGCCCGCAGGATCTTCGTCGCCGTTTCGCGGTTTTGCGCCTGCGACCGCTCGTTCTGGCACGTGACGACGATGCCGGTGGGCAAGTGGGTCATCCGCACCGCGCTCGACGTCTTGTTCACGTGCTGTCCGCCGGCGCCGCTCGCGCGGTAGATGTCCACGCGCACGTCTTCCTCGCGCAGATCGACCGCCACATCGTCGGCGATGAGCGGCGAGACCTCGACGAGCGCAAACCCGGTCTGGCGACGCGCTGCCGAGTCGAACGGCGAGATCCGCACCAGGCGGTGCGTGCCCCGCTCGCTCTTGAGCAAGCCGTAAGCGCTCCGTCCCTGGATCGAGATCGTCGCGCTCTTGATGCCGGCCTCCTCACCGGGCGACCGGTCGAGGATCTCGCACTGGAAGCGGTGGCGATCCGACCAGCGCTCGTACATCCGCAGCAGCATGTCCGCCCAGTCCTGACTGTCCGTGCCGCCGGCGCCGGCATGTATGCTGAGGATCGCATCGTGGTCGTCGAACTCGCCGGCGAACAGCAGCGAGCGATCCATGTCGGCCAGCGTCGTGGCGATCGCCGCAACCTCTTCCTCGAGCGCCGCGGCCATCGTCGCTTGGCCGGCGTCCGACTCGAGGGCGGCGAGCTCGGCCAACTCGCGCGCGTCCTTGATCCGGACTTCGACCGATGTCCAGCGATCGACATCGGACCGCAGCTCGGTCAGCCGCCGCATCGTGCGGCGGGCGGTCTCGGGATCGGACCAGAAGTCGGGAAGAAGCGTCGCCAGTTCGAGCGCGTCCGCCTCAGTCGTGCGTGCGGCTAGGTCAAAGACGGTTGAGGACGCGACGCAGCCGGTCCTCGAGTTCGGACAAGCGGGCGATGATATCATCCATGGTCATGGCTCCTTACGACGAAGCGCCGGGCGGCGCAGTGCCGAGTGTAGCATCGAACCCGGCCGGCGCACCGCACGACGATGCGACGGAAGCGGCGGCGGTTGATCCGACGGATGCAACGTCGGCCGCACGGCGCGATGCCCTGCGCGGCACGGCGCTCAAGCGGTTCAACCGCGGCGTTCGCCGGGCGGCCCGCGATGGCGGCCGTGAGGTCATCCTCGTGCTCGAAAACATCAACTACCCCGTGAACGTCGGCAGCCTGTTCCGGATCGCCGACGGCTGCGGCGCCCGCGTCGTCCTGGCCGGCACGACGCCCGATCCGACGACGCCGTCCGCGGCCAAGGTGGCCCGCGGCCACCACGTCCACCTTGGCTGGACGCGAACGGATGATGTCGTTGCGCAGCTGCGGAGATTGGCGAGCGACGGGTGGTGGGTGGCGGCGATCGAACTCGCGGCCGACAGCGTGCCCTATCACGCCGTCGCGTACCCACCGAAGGTGGCCCTCGTCCTCGGCAACGAAGACCACGGCGTCACGCGCCGGGCTCTCAACGCCTGCCACGCAGCGTTGTACGTTCCGATGCTCGGTCGGGGCGCGTCGCTGAACGTGCACGTCGCCGCGGCGATCGTCGCCTACCGCGCGCTGTTCCCGTCGGAGGCGAGCAGCCCGTCGACGTAGGCGGCCGCGTCGAAGGCCGCCAGATCGTCCATCCCTTCGCCCGTGCCGATGTAGGCAATGCTGATCCCGAGCTCGCGGCAGATCGGAAAGGCGATGCCGCCCTTGGCGCTGCCGTCGAGCTTGGCGAGCACGAGCCCGGTGACGTGCGTCGCCGCCATGAACTGGCGGGCCTGGGCCAATCCGTTCTGGCCCGTCGTGGCGTCGAGGACGAGCAGCGTCTCGTGCGGTGCGCCCGGCACCTCGCGTCCGATGACGCCGTTCACCTTGGCGAGCTCGGCCATGAGGTTGTGCTGCGTGTGCAGCCGGCCGGCCGTGTCGACGATCACGACATCCGCCCGCGCACCGGCCTGCGACCGCAACGCGTCGAACACGACGGCGCTCGGATCGCCGCCGGGCGTCCCCTTGACGATCCCGACGCCGGCCCGCGTCGCCCACGCTTCCAACTGGTCGATCGCGGCCGCGCGAAACGTGTCGGCGGCTACGAGCAGCACCGCGCGGCCGGCAGCGGCATGCCGCCGCGCCAGCTTGGCCGCCGAGGTCGTCTTGCCGCTGCCGTTCACGCCGACGAGGAGGATCACCCACGGGCGCGGCGGCGCGGCTGACCCGTCGGACGCGCCGGCCGGTCGGCTGCCGGGGCCACGGTCGCCGCTGCCTTGCAGTGCACGAACCATCACCGCCCGCAGCAGGGCCGGCAGTTCGTCGGCGCGACGGACACCGGCCTCGCTGGCGCGGGCGCGCAGCGCGTCAACGAGCGCCGCGGCGGTGGCGGCACCGACATCGGCGGCGATCAGCTGGACTTCGAGCTCGTCCCACGTCTCGGGCGTGATGTCGATCGGGCCGAAGACCGCGCCAAGCCGGCTCAGCCAGCCCCGGCGGGTCGGGGCGAGTGCGGCGTCGTGCGACGTCGATTCCGGGGACGGATCGGCGGAGGGCGGTGCCTCGGCGCGGCCGGACCGGCCAAACAAGCGTTCGAACACGCGTCGAGCCTCCTGGCTTCATCGCGACGGCGGCCGGCAAGGATAGCACGCGCCCCGCAGAGGGCGTGGGTCCGGGATGGTATAATCGCGCGCCGATTTGGGTGACGATCCGGCGGCCGATCCGACCGCCGTTCTTGGGGGGCGAGGGCACTTGAAGAGCATCGAAGAAGTTCTGTCCGAACGCGTTCGCGACGCCGCCGCGAACGCGCTTGGCATGCAGGTGGACGGCACGGTTCACCTTGAGGTGTCCAATCGCCCCGATCTCGGCGACTTCGCCACGTCCGTCGCCTTCACGTTGGCCAAGGCCGTCCGCCAACCGCCGCTGGCGGTGGCGGAGTTGATCGCCGCGGCGCTGGGCGGCGCAGCAGGCGACGGTGACATGATCGCCGGTGCGTCGGCCAGCGCGCCCGGGTTCGTGAACATCCGACTGAGCCCGGCCCAGCTGGCCCTGTCGGTCGACGGGATCTGCCGTGCGGGCGGCCGCATCGCCCAGCGTGCGCCAACGGGCGAAAAGGTCGTCGTCGAGCACACGAACATCAACCCGAACAAGGCCGCGCATGTCGGCCACTTCCGCAACGCCTGCCTCGGCGACTCCGTCGTGCGGGTCCTGCGGCGCCTCGGCCACACCGTCGAGGTCCAGAATTACATCGACGACACCGGGGTGCAGGTGGCGGACGTCGTCGTCGGGCTGCGCTTCCTCGAGGTGCCGCCGCAGGGGGATCAGCCGTTCGATCGCTACTGCTCGGACGTCTACGTGGCCGTCCAGCATGCGTATGCGGCCGATCCGGCGCTCCTCGCCCGGCGGCGCGAAGTGCAGGCGTCCGTCGAGGAAGGGCATGGACCGCTCGCCGCGTTCGTGCACGACATCGCCGGTCGGATCGTCGTGGCCAACCTGGCGACGATGGCGCGCGCCGGGATCGAATACGATGTGTTGACCTGGGAGTCCCACATCCTCGGCCTCGGCTTCTGGCAGACCGCCTTCGAGCGGCTCCGCGACGGCGGCGCGCTGCGCTTCGAGACGGAAGGGCCGAACGCCGGCTGCTGGGTCGTTCCGTTCGGCGCCGGCACGGTCGAGCTCGAAGGCAAGACCGTGAGCGAGGACAAGGTGCTCGTGACGAGCCAGGGGACGATCACGTACACCGCCAAGGACATCGCCTACCAGCTCTGGAAGTTCGGTCTGCTCGGCCGGGACTTCGCCTACCGACTGTGGGGCGCCCAGGCCGACGGCCAGCCGCTTTGGACGACCGCCCTCGACGACGGCAACCCCGACGCACCCGCTTTCGCGCACGGCGACCGCGTCGTCAACGTGATCGACGTGCGGCAATCCTATCCCCAGCAAGTGGTGTACGAGTGCCTGCGCCGGCTCGGCTTCGCGGCGCAGGCGGATCGATCGCACCACTTGGCGTACGGCGTCGTCAACCTGAGCGCCGCGGCGGCACGCGAGCTCGGCGTTGCGGTCGACGAGGGACAGTTGGTGGTGGCGATGAGCGGCCGCGGCGGCATCCAGGTGTTCGCCGACGACCTGCTCGACCGCCTGGCGGCGCGATTGGCCGAGCGGACGGCCGATCCCGAGGTTGCCTCGGCCGTGGCCGTCGGCGCGGCGCGGTACTACATGCTGAAATGCGGCAACACCCAGGACATCGCCTTCGACTTCGACGACGCGCTTCGCACGACCGGCGAGACCGGCGTCTATCTGCAATACGCGCTCGTTCGTGCCCGCGGGATCCTGCGCCGCCTGGCCGAGGCGGGCGTGAACGCGGTGCCCGCCCCGCCGCCGCCCGTGCTCGGCGAGGCCGACCGCGCCCTCGTGCTGCACATGTTGCGCTGGCCCCGTGCGCTGGCCACTGCCGGCGACGCGCTGACGGCGCAGCCCGTCGCCAAGTTCGCGTTCGATCTCGCTGCGGCGTTCAGCGCCTTTTATGACAACACGGGACCGATCGTCCAAGAGACCGACGCCTGCGTGCAGGCTTGGCGAGCCGGCCTCGTGCACGCGTTCGACCTCCTGTTCGGCGACGTGCTCGACACGCTCGGCATTCCGGCGCTCGATCGGATCTGAGCCATCGATTCCGGGCAACCGTTCGACGGATTCGTTCGGGTGCGCGGCCCGGTGCGCCGCCCGGTGCGCCGGACGGTGCCCACCATCGACAGGGAGCCGAGCGCGTGAGGCAGAAGAACATCCTGAGCCAACGAATCATGACGCTCACCGGACTCACCGCCGGCCCGAACGGCCCGTTCGGCGCGGCGGGCGGCGACGTTGCCCAGCGCCTGGTCGACGGATGGGCAGCCGAGCGCCGGCTCCTCCAGCGGCTCCTGGACGAGACGAAGGGCGATGACGTGTTGGCCACCGTGGCGATGTGGCACGATCGGACGACGGCGTTCCTGGCGAAGGCCGGCGAAGGCGAGGGCTCGTGGCGCGATCGGGACGGCCACGTCTGGGTCGGCAGCGACGTGCTGCGCGTCCTCGAGGACGTGCGGCAGCGGATCGACACATGGCAGTCCGAGGCGGCGCCGCCGGCAGCGCCCGCGGCCGGCGGCGGCACCGTCGCCGTGCGCGAGGCCGAGCTAGCGGCGCTGCGCGAGGCGCTCGGCGACGACGATGCCGACCTCTCCGAGGCGCTCGAGGACGACGATCCCGACGAGACGGCGCTCCCCTGATGCGAACGCCGGCGACGTTCGTCCTGCGTCGCGCCCGAATCCACCGCTTCGACGGCACCGAGCCGGCCACGGCGCTGGCCGTGCGCGAGGGGCGCATTGCGGCGATCGGCAGCGACCAGGACGTCTGGCGCGTCGTCGGCAGCGACACGCCGACGGTCGACCTGCGGGGGCGGGTGGTGCTGCCTGGCTTGATCGACGCGCACGTGCACTGGTGCACGTATGCCATCGCCCGACGCAACCTCCAGCTGGCGGGTGAGGACGGCCTGCCCGACGTGCTGCGCCGCGTGCGCCAGCATGCGTCCGACCGGCCCGTTGGGCAGTGGATCATCGGCCGCGGCTGGGATCACAGCGCTTGGGGGCGATGGCCGACCGCAGCCGATCTCGACGCCGTCACGCCGCTTCATCCGGTGGTGCTGACCCGCAAGGACGGCCACGTGGCGTGGCTGAACAGCGCGGCGCTTGCGGCGTGCGGGATCGACGCCACAACCCCTGACCCCGAGGGCGGCGCAATCCAGCGGGCGGACGGCCAGCCGACGGGCCTGCTGATGGAGACGGCGCTGCGGCTGGCCAACGCTGCCGTCCCGCCGCCGGACACGTACGCCCGCCAGGCCGCGATGATCGACGCATGGCGAGACGCGTGGTGCCGCGGCCTGACGAGCCTGCACGACATGGGCTTCCAGCGCCAGTCCCTTTTCCGGGACCTGGCGACGCTCCGCGATGCCGGCGAGCTCGGCCTGCGCTTCGTGTGGTACCTGCCGGAAACGGAGCTCGATGAGGCCATCGGACTCGGCCTACGTTCGGGCCTCGGCGACGGCTGGCTGCGCGTCGGCGGCCTCAAACTCTTCCTCGACGGCACGCTCGGCGCGCAGACGGCTGCCATGCTGGCGCCGTATGACGGTCAACCGGACAACGTCGGGCTGCCGACGATGGACGGCCCGGCATTTGTCGATCTCGCCGGACGCGCCGCGGCGGCCGGACTGGCCACGGCCGTGCATGCGATCGGCGACGGGGCGAACCGCACGGCGCTGGACGGCTTCGCCGATGTGGCGGCCACCGTGCCGGGCGCCTCGGCCATGAGGCAGCGGATCGAGCACTGTCAGATCGTCGCGCCGGAGGACATCCAGCGCTTCGTTCAGCAGAACGTCACCGCATCCATGCAGCCGATCCATTGCACGGCCGACCACGTGATCGCCGAACGATACTGGGGCCTCCGCAATCGGACGAGTTATGCCTGGCGATCCATGTTGTCGTCGGGCGCGGCGTTGGCCTTCGGCTCGGACGCGCCGATCGAATCGCTCGACGTCTTCGCCGGGGTTCATGCGGCCGTGACCCGCCAGACGGCCGCGGGCGAACCACGCGGCGGTTGGCATCCCGAGCAGCGGGTGACGGTGCGGGACGCCCTGCACGCCTACACCGCCGGGGCAGCATACGCCGCCGGACTGGAGAGCGATGTCGGCACGCTCAGCGTCGGTCGACAGGCCGACCTGATCGTCGTCGACCGCGACCCGCTGTCCGTCGCCGCGCCCGAGCTGCTGACGATCAAGGTGCTCGGCACGATGATCGAGGGCATCTGGGTCTGGCAGGCGGCCGGCGCCGACATCGCCGGCCCGCGCCACGACAGCTGAAGCGTGGCGGAGCCTGCCGATCGCACCGCACGAGGCGTGTGGCTGCCCGTCGCCTCGCTTGTGGCCGCCGTCCTCGCGATCAGCACGTCGGCCATCCTCATCCAGGCCGCACGCTCCGAAGTGCCGGCGCTGGCGATGGCCACGTGGCGGATGGTGCTCGCAGCGCTCGTGTCAGGCTCGTTCGCCGTGGCTTCGCCGCGCGCCCGCCGCGAGCTTACGGCGATCGACCGTCGTGGTTGGGCCATGGTGGCGCTGGCGGCGCTCTTCCTGGCGTTGCACTTCGGCCTCTGGGTGCCGTCCGTCACGGGCACCAAGATCGTGAGCTCGGTGGCGTTGGTCACAACGAGCCCGCTGTGGGTGGCCGTCCTCGCGCCCCGCTGGATCGGCGAACACGTGGGTTGGCAGCTGCGGGCCGCGGTGCTCGTCGGGTTCGGCGGCGCGATCACGATCATGCTCGGCGACGCAATGTCGTTCGGACGCAGCCACTTGATCGCCGACGCGCTCGCGCTTGGAGGGGCGCTGGCCGTGGCCTGCTACTTCATGGTGGCCCGACGGCTGCGGCAGCGACTGGCGCTGCGATCCTACCTGGCCGCCGTGTACGCCGCAACCGCCGTGATCCTCCTGGCGGCGGCATTGACCACCGGCACCCCGCTTGGCGGATGGCCGATGCGCTCGTGGCTGCTGGTCGGCGCGTTTGCCCTCTTCCCGCAGCTCGTCGGCCACAGCACGCTCAACTGGGCGCTCGCCCGACTGTCGGCCACGTATGTTGCGGCGGCGACGCTCTTCGAGCCTGTCGGCAGCGCGGTCCTCGCGTTCTGGATCTTCGGACAAGTGCCCGTCAGCACCGCTTGGATCGGCGGCGCCCTCGTCCTGCTCGCGCTCGGCTGGGCGACGCTGGCGGAGCGCCCGGCCGTGCGCCGCGCCACCGCACCGGCGAACGAAGAAGCCAGGGCCGACACTCCCGATTCGGAGGAAGATGATGCCCCACTCCCCTGACGTGCACGCCTACCCGCTTCGCGTCCGCTACGCCGAGACCGACGCGGCCGGTCTCGCCCATCACGGAAGCTACCTGCCGTGGTTCGAGGCTGCGCGCGTGGAGTGGCTGCGCGCGCACGGCATCCTGTACGCCGAGCTGGAGCGAGAGGGCTATCACCTGGCCGTCGTCGAGGCATTCGTCCGCTACGTGGCCCCGGCCAGGTTCGATGATGCCCTGCTGGTGCGGACGGGTCTCGTCGACATGCGCAGCCGCGAGGCGACGTTCGTCTACGAGGTCGTCACCGACACGGCCCATCCGCGCCAGCTGGCAAATGGCCGAACCCGCCACATCTGCTTGTTCCGCGGGCAAGTGGCCAAGCTGCCCGAAGGGGTGCGCCGGCTGGCGGGAGCATGAGCCCCCACGAATGCGGCGCCGGCAGCACGCTACGCCCCTTGCAGATGCTCGTCGATCATTCGCCCGACGACATCGACCGCGGCATCGAGCGCGAGCGAGAGTTCGCCGCAAAGCATGACGCGCGCCTGTTCGAACAGGCGAGCTTCGGTGGGCGAGAAGACGCGGTCCCGGCCGCGCGCCGCCAAGTCACGCACGAGCATGGCCAGCACGTCGAGGTTGCCGGTGCGGAGCCGGTCGGCGATGGCCGCCTGGCGCGTCTTGAAGTCGTCCGGCAGCGCGTCGGCCGCGGATTGGAGTGCTTCGAGCGCGCTCGTGGCGGCCGTCGGGATCGCCACGGCGCGCAAGCCGATCGTGGAAGCCGTGCGCACCGGAACGAGCACGCGCATCGGTGGCGCGACGAGTTGGATCGCGTAGTAGCGATTGAAGTCCTCATGCAGCGCCGGCCGCTCGATCGCAATGACGATGCCAGCGCCATGCGCCGGGTGGAACACACGGTCGCCCACGCCGAACGGCAGCTCTTCGTCAAGCAAGGGGCACCACATCCACGGCTTGCGGGCCGCGGCCCGTGTGCTCGATTTCGTACTCCACCGGCGTACCCTCCCGCATGGTGGTGGGGTCAGCGAGGAGGATGCCGCTGGCGTGAAGAAACAGCTCTCCGCCTTCGTCGTCGGCGATGAATCCGTAGCCTCTGGCCGGATCGAACCACTTCACGATACCGACGTACCGCACGCGCAGCTCGGTCTGCCGCGGTGGGTGCCGGTCCGCTCGGCCGCCCGTGCCTCCGCCGGGACGCCCGCCGGGGCGACCGCCGGGGCGACCGCCGGGGCGACCATGTCCGGCGCGAGGTGGACCGCCGTCCCGACCGCCGTCCCGACCGCCAGCCCGCCCGCCGCGCCGGTCGTCACCTGCCCCGCTGCGGCGGACGCCCTGCCCACCCGGCACGGATCCGCGTTCGGTTGCGAGCGGTCGATCGGCGTTCTCCGACGCCGGCTCGCGTTCCTGGCGCGGTTCATCGGTGTCCACCAGCCCGGTCTCGACCGGCTGGACGTCGGCGCTCTTGCAGCGCGGGCAGAAGAGCAACGTTCCGCTCTCCCACAGGCCAAGCTCGGCGCGCTGCCGCTGTTCGCGGACAGTGAAGACAAACCGGTAACCACATGCGCCACAGCGCATCGGCTGATCCCGCAAGGCCATTGGGCCGTCTCCTGATCGTGATACGACGAAGCGCAATGCGCCCGCCGTTGGTCATCTACTCGTCGTCGACCTCGGCGCCCGATTCGTCGGGCGCATCGCCTTCGACACTGCCCGCGACCTCCGCGGCCTCGTCCGACGCCGTTGCCGATGTCTCGTCCGTCTCCGATGCCGACGCCTCGTCCGACGCCTGTTGCCGACGTCTGTTCCGACCGACGCCTGTTCCGACGCCTGTTCCGACGCCACAGCCAGTGGATCGCCCGCCGTCGGCTCTTCTTCCCGGACCGTTGGTTCGACGTGTCGCAGGTGCTCCGGCACACGCTTCAGGCTCAGGCCCAGCCGTTGGCGTTCCGGATCGAGCGCGATGATCTCCACCGTGACGGTCTGCCCGGCGCGTACGGCCTCCGATGGATGGCGCAACGGCACGTCGGACAGCTCGGAGACGTGAATCAGGCCTTCGAGGTGATCCTGCAGCCGCACGAACGCCCCGAAGTCGGCCATGTTCACGACCACGCCATCCACCAGCTCGCCGACGTAGTGCTCCTCCGCCGCGATCGCCCACGGGTCTTTCAGCAGGCGCTTCATGCTCAGGCTGATCCGTTTGCGCTCGCGGTCGATCGAAAGCACCTGGACATCGACCTCGTCGCCGATCTTCACGATATCGCTGGGACGACGGTTCCGGTCGAAGCTCATCTCCGAGACGTGGACCAGACCGTCCGCTCCGCCGAGGTCGATGAACGCCCCGAACTCGGCGATCGACGTGACGCGGCCCCGCCGCACGTCGCCCTCGTTCAGATCGCCGAGCAGCTGACGCTTGCGCTCCGTGCGCCACTCGCGCGCGGCCTGCCGTTCGCTCATGATCAGCCGGCGCTTCGCTCGACTGACCTCGACGACCTTGACGACGATCCGCTCGCCGACGAATTCGGCCATGCGCTCGGGGCCGCCTTCCGGCATCGGACGGGCCATTTGGCTGCGCGGGATGAAGCCCTGCAGACCCCCGAAGCCCACGAGCAGGCCGCCGCGGTTGAACCCGACGATCTCGAGCTCGGCCACCTGCCCGTTCTCGAGCAACTCCTCCGCCCGCGTCCAGTCCTCGCCGGTCAGCGCCTGCGACAGCGAGAGGACGATCTCACCGTCCCGGCCGTCCGGCCGCATGACGACGAGTTGAATCGTGTCCCCGGGCTGAACGGCGTCCCACACGGCCTTCGGCACGCGCGCGATGTCGCTGGCCGGGACGACGGCCTCCTGCTTTGCGCCGAGGTTCACCGTCAGCTGATCGCGCGACTTGCTGACGACCGCGCCCTCGACGACGTCGCCGCGCTGATAGCGGCTCGGCAGGAAGTCGCCTTCTGCGAGGAGCAACGCCATCATCGACGTTCCCTCCGCCTCTGCCCGCGCCGCGAGGTCGTCCATCGACGAACCCGACTCGGCAGGCGCGCGCACGTCGGATGGCGTCGGAGCGGGCGTGGGCGCGTCGTCCGCGCCGCCGCCGCCGACCTCGTCGACCTGCGCCCCAGGGTCCGCTGGTTCACCGTCCGGCGTGTCCGACGGCGTACCGTCGTCCATGGCCGTTTCGGTGTCGGTCAGCTCCTCGGCCGGCGAGTCTGGGAGAATCGTCTCGGCCTCGACGTCTTGCGTGTCGTCAGCGTCGTCGTGCATGGTCCTCTACTTCTCGAGCAGTCGGTTGAGTGGGATCAGTCCTCTTCGTCGAACTCGGCGTCGTTGCCGATCTCCTCCTCGTCATCGTACTCGAGCAACTCCTCGTCCTCCTCGTCGTCGACGAGGTTCTCAGCCTCCTCGTCGTCGTCGTCATCGCCGAGGTCGATGCCGGCGTCGCCGCTGTCGTACTCCGACACCGCCGCCCGCGAGGCCGAGACCGGATCCAGATCGCCGTCGGACAGCGCAAGGCGGTCGAAGTCGACGTCGTCCTCGAACAACTCCGCCAGCACGTCGTCGGCCAGGTCGAGATCGGCCAGATTGTCGCGCGTCGGCTCGACGATCTCGGTGTCGATGTCCGGGCGGCGGAACCCGCTGCCGGCCGGGATCAACTTGCCGATGATGACGTTTTCCTTGAGGCCGATCAACCGATCCGTCTTGCCCTCGATCGCCGCCTTGGCCAGGATGTTGATCGTGTGCTGGAAGCTCGCTGCCGACAGCAGGCTGTCCGTTTCGAGCGACGCCTTCGTGATCCCGAGCAGCATCGGCTGATACGTGGCCGGCCGCCCGCCGCGCGCCCCGATGGCGGCGTTCAGGTCCTCGATCGTCTGCAACCCGATGAGGTCGCCCGGCAGGAGCTTCGTGTCCCCGGGCCGGAGGATACGCACCTTGCGGAGCATCTGGCGGACGATGATCTCGATGTGCTTGTCGTTGATCACAACGCCCTGCGCGCGGTAGACCTTCTGGATCTCGTCGAGCAGATACGTCTGCGTCGCCTCGACGCCGAGGATGGCAAGCAGTCGATACGGGTTCTTCGGTCCCTCCGTCATCTGCATGCCGGCCTCGACCCGGTCTCCGGCCTGGACGAGGAGCCGCGAACCGACCGGGACGATGTACTCCTCGTTGCGCTTCTGCTCCCATCGGACGATCACGCGGTCCTTGGCGACGTCCGCCACCCCGGCATGTTCCGCGACGATCTGTCCCTCGCCGCCCGGGCCGAGCGCCACGGGCTTGTTCGCCTCGACCGGATCGCCCGAGGCAACGCTGGCCTTGAAACCGTCGGCGAGCATGTACTCGTCGCTGACGATCTGGACGTCGGTCAAAGTAAGCGTCGTGATCTCACCGTCGCGTTGGAGCTGCACCTGACCGGCGATATCCGCCAGAATCGCCTCACCCTTCGGGTTGCGCGCCTCGAACAGCTCCTGCACGCGCGGCAGGCCCTGCGTGATGTCGCCGCCGCCCGCCGCCACACCGCCGGTGTGGAACGTGCGCAGCGTGAGCTGCGTTCCCGGCTCGCCGATCGACTGCGCCGCGATGATCCCGACCGCCTCGCCGACCTGGATGAGGCCGCCGCGGGCCAAGTCCATGCCGTAGCACAGCTGGCAGATGCCGTGCTGCAGCTCGCAGTGCAGCGTTGAGCGCACGAACACCTCGGTGACGGCGGACGCCTCCAACCGATCGAGCTCGGCCGTGGCGAGCACGGTCTTGTCCTCGACGATCACCTCGCCCGTCGTCGGATCGACCACCGGACCCTGCACGGCGCGGCCGGCCAGCCGGTCGCGCAACGTGTCGGCCAGCACCGGGTCGAGGCGGGCCGAGAGCATCAGCCCCTTCGACGTGCCGCAGTCGAAGTCATTGATCACGGCGTCCTGCGCGACATCGACGAGTCGCCGCGTCAGGTAGCCGGCGTCCGCCGTGCGCAGTGCCGTGTCCGCCAGACCCTTGCGGGCGCCGTGGGTCGAGATGAAGTACTCGAGCGTCGAGAGCCCCTCGCGGAAATTCGACCGGATCGGCAGGTCGATGATCCGACCCGACGGGTCGCTCATCAGGCCGCGCATGCCGGCCAGCTGCCGGATCGGGTTGAACCCGCCCTTCGTCGACCCGCTGGCCGCCATCATGCGGATCGAGCCGAAGTCCGGCAGCTCGTTGCGAACGGCGTCCGTCAGCTCGTCCGTCACGCGGTTCCAGATGTCGACGGTGCGCATGTAGCGCTCATCGTCCGTGATCAGGCCGCGGCGGAACTGGCGGTTCAACTGGAGGACGACGTCGTCCGCCTCGGCGATGATCTCCGACTTGCGCGCCGGCACGACGATGTCGTCGACGGCGATCGACAGGCCAGAGCGCGTGGCGAACGTGAAGCCGATCGCCTTCATGCGGTCGACGGCGTCGGCCGTGGCCTCGGGGCCGAGGAAGTGGTAGATCTCGGCGACGAGCGCCTTCACCTCGCCCTTGCCGAGCGCAGCCCCTGGGTCGTACAGGCGGATCCGCTCCGGCAGGTGAAGGTTGAAGATCGCCCGCCCGACCGTCGTCGGCACGATGCGGGTGCGTGGGACGTCATCCGTGTAGCGCTTGTTGTTCTCGTCGTAGTACGTCTCCACGCGCACGGAGATCGGTGCCTGCAGGTGGACCTGGCCGACCTCGTAGGCGTAGTCCACTTCCTCGAGGCTGCCGAACGATCGCCCCTCGCCGAGCACGCCCGGCCGAGAGACCGTCAGGTAGTACATCCCAAGGACCATGTCCTTCTGCGGCTCAACGATCGGCTCGCCGCTCGAGGGCTTGAGCAGGTTGCGCGACGCCATCATCAGCTCACGCGCCTCGCGCTTCGCCTTCTCCGACAACGGCACGTGGACCGCCATCATGTCGCCGTCGAAGTCGGCGTTGAACGCGGCGCAGACGAGCGGGTGGATCTGGATCGCCTTGCCCTCCACCAGGATCGGCTGGAAGGCCTGGATGCCGAGACGGTGCAGCGTCGGGGCGCGGTTCAGGAGCACCGGGTAGTCCTCGATGATCTCCTCGAGCACCTGCCAGACGACGTCGTCCATCTTCTCGATAAGCCGCTTGGCGCCCTTTACGTTGTGGGCGTAGTTGTATTCCACGAGCTTGCGCATGACGAACGGACGGAACAACTCGAGGGCCATCGTCTTGGGCAGGCCGCACTGGTCGAGCTTGAGGTGCGGCCCGGTGACGATGACGGAGCGCCCGCTGTAGTCCACGCGCTTGCCCAGCAGGTTGCGCCGGAAGCGCCCCTGCTTGCCCTTGAGCATGTCGGAGAGGCTCTTCAGCTTGCGCCGGCCGCGCGCGCTGACCGCTTTGCCGCGGCGGCTGTTGTCGATGAGCGAGTCGACCGCCTCCTGGAGCATGCGCTTCTCGTTGCGAATGATCACGTCCGGCGCGCCAAGGTCGAGAAGCCGCTTGAGGCGGTTGTTGCGGTTGATCACGCGACGATACAGGTCGTTGAGGTCGGACGTCGCGAAGCGACCGCCGTCGAGCTGGACCATCGGGCGCAGGTCGGGCGGAATCACGGGCAGGACCTGCAGGATCATCCACTCCGGGCGGTTGCTCGAGCGGCGAAGCGCTTCCACGATCTTCAAGCGCTTGGTGGCCTTGCGCCGACGCTGCTTGCTCCTGCCCTGGAGGATCTCCTGGCGCATCTCTTTACCAAGCCGCTCGAGATCCATCCGACTGACGATCTCAAACAGGGCCTCGGCGCCCATACCGGCGGTGAAGATGCCGCTGAAGCGCTCCTTGAGGTCCCAGTACTCGGCCTCGGTCAGCAGCTGCATGACCTGGATGCCGTTGATCTCGTCGCGCCGCTGCCGGAACGCCGTTTCGAGCCCCGCAGCTTCGGCAGCGATCTGCTGCTCCGCGGTCTTCGTGTTCTTTTCGGCCTCGCGCAGCGCCTTGGTCTGCTCGCCCTCGAAGCGCTCCGTCAGCTCGCGCACGGCCTCCTGTGACTCGATGCCCAGATCGGACAGCCGCGCCTGGACGAGCTCGTTCAGCTGCTCGAGCGCCTCCGGCGTCACGATCTCGCCCTCCGGGACAAGCGTCGTCGCCGTCGGTTCGAACACAATCGCCTTGGCGGCGGGCTTGTCTCGCTTGCGCTTGAGCTCGGCCTGCATCGCCTTGGATGCCTTCATGAGCTCGGTCGAACGGGCGTCGAACTCAGCCTCCGCCGTGACACGGCGTGCTTCGAGCTCGCTCCTGAGCTGCGCCAGGGCATCGTCCTTGGACGGCGCCCCGCCGGCATCCGCCAGACCCGCTTGCGCTCGCAGCGCCGTGACTTGCTCGTGATGCTCTTCCTCGACGCGCTTCAGGACGCGTGCGCGCTCCTCATCATCGACGGTTGTGATGATGTATTGCGCAAAGTAGAGGACCCGGTCGAGGTTGCGGCGCGAAATGTCGAGCAGGATGCCGAGATAGCTCGGCACGCGGCGCGTGTACCAGATGTGGGCCACCGGGCTCGCAAGCTGGATGTGCCCCATGCGCTCGCGGCGGACGCGCGCACGCGTGACCTCGACGCCGCACTTGTCGCAGACGATGCCCCGATAGCGGATCTTCTTGTACTTGCCGCAGTAACACTGCCAGTCCTTCGTCGGACCGAAGATGGCTTCGCAGAACAAGCCATCCTTCTCCGGCCGCAGCCGCCTGTAGTTGATCGTCTCCGGCTTGGTGACCTCGCCGTGAGACCACGATCGGATCTCATCGGGCGAGGCCAAGCTGATGCGGATTGCGTGGAAGTCCTTGATCTCCAAGGATCCTGTCCTCCGTTGGTTGGTGCCGCAGGCGGGCGCGGCGCGCGCAGCTGGCAGTCGGCAAATGCCCGCACCGGCCAGCGCCGGGACGGGTGCGAACGGGCATCGAACGTAAGGAAGGCGCCGCCGGGCGGACGGCGCCGGTCTCGTCAGCGGATCGAGGAAATGACGAGCATGCGGGCTGAGCCCGAGGGGATTATAGCCGCCGGGACGCACGCCGGTCAACTGCGTCCTCCTGAATGGATGGGCCACAACAAGCCGCCCGGCTTTGACCGCTTCAAGCCGGCGCCCTAGACTTGCCCGCTATCGCCCCGCCCACCCTCTGCCCAGTTACGGAATTCACCCCATGATCTACCGCGCACCTGAGCGCACCACGCCGGCGAGAGGCCGCGCGGTGACGCACGAGCTTGCGGCGCTCCTTGTCGGCATGGCCCTCTTGGCGGCCGTGATCCTGCAGTTCGCATGCGCCGGTGCGGGACCGGACGCGCGTGCCGGTCGGTGGATCTGCGTGAACAATGCCCGCCTCGCCGCGCTCCGGCCGGCAACGCCAACGCCGACCGGCACCGCCCGGGCCGGCGGCGGCGCGGCGATCCGCCCCATCGCCCAAGCCACGTCGAGCGTTCCGTCGGCGCCGACGATGCCCGCGATTGGATCGAACTCGCCCGGCACCGAGGGCATGTTCGGGTCGTGGCCGACGCCGACGGTCATCAGCCAAGACGACTTCTCGGGCTATCCTGGCGCCGGCCGCAACCCATCCCGCACCCTTCCGTCACCCAGCGCTCCCGTGCCCGACGCCTACGATGCACGTCGGACGACGCTCACCGCGCTCGCCGCCGAGGGTCTGGCGGCCGCAACTGCCCGTGCGTTGGCGAATCAGTCCGCTGCCACGGCCACCAGCACCGCAACCACCTTCACCACGACGGGCACCGCGTCGCCCACGCCGACGCCGGGTCCAGGCACTCCGTCGGTCACGCCGGGTCCCACCCCAACGGACACCGCGGCCCCGACGGAAACCGGCTATCCGTAAGTCCTCGCCGGAGAGACAGCCTGTGACGCCGGCCGCGGGGCCGGTTCAAGCAGCCGTACCCGCGGGGACAGCCGGGCTGGAAGTCGTCAGGCACCAGCTGGCCTCGGTGTGCGATGCGATGGGGGCGACGCTCATGCGCGCCGCCAGTTCGCCGAACATCAAAGAGCGCCTGGACTTCTCGTGCGCCGTGTTCGACGGCAACGGCCGCTTGCTGGCACAGGCCGCGCACATCCCGGTCCACCTCGGCGCCCTGCCGGCCGCGGTGGCCGCCGCGACCGCCGCTGGTTCGTGGCGCCGGGGCGATGCCGTCCTCCTCAACGACCCGTACGCGGGTGGCAGCCACCTCCCCGACCTGACGCTGGTGACGCCCGTGTTCGAGCCTGACGGCCCGGCGCCGGCACTGCGGGCAGGTCGCCCGGTCGCGTTTCTCGTCAGCCGGGCCCACCACGCGGACGTGGGCGGCATGGCGGCCGGCTCTCTTCCCAGCGCCGATGACCTCTTCGGGGAAGGGTTGATCGTGCCCCCCGTTCGTCTGATCGACCGCGGTCGGCGCGTCGTCGAAGTCTGGCGGATCGTCGCAGCGAACAGCCGCACACCGGACGCACGGTGGTCCGACCTCGAGGCGCAGGCGTCCGCACACCGTGCGGGAGGGGCTCGGCTGTCCGCGCTCATCGCCGGCGAATCCGCCTTTCTCTCCCGCGCCGACGCGCTCCTGGCGTGGAGCCACGCGCTCGCCACGGCGCAGCTTGCCACGCTCCCGCACGGCACAGCCTCCTTCGCCGACGCGCTCGACGACAACGGCCGGACCGCCGAGCCGTTGCCCATCGTGGTCACGGCGCAAATCGACGGCCAGCGCATGGCGTTCGACTTCGCCGGCAGCGCTCCGGCGACGGTGGGCGGCTTGAACGCGCCGCTGAGCGTGACGCGCTCCGCCGCGCTGTACGTGGCGTGCTGTCTCATGCCGGGGGTGCCGATCAACGACGGGCTGTTCCGGGTCGTGGAGGTCAACGCCCCGGCGGACAGCATCGTGAACCCGGCCCGCCCCGCGGCCGTGGCTGCCGGCAACGTCGAGACGAGCCAGCGGATTGTCGACGTGCTGCTCGGCGCGCTCCATGCGCTCGGGGTGCCAGGGATCCCGGCAGCCAGCCAGGGCACGATGAACAACATGCTGGCCGGCGGTACGACCGCGGACGGTCGGCCGTGGGCGTACTACGAGACGATGGGCGGTGGCGGCGGCGCCGCGCCCGGACATTCCGGAGCCAACGGCCTCCAGGTCCACATGACGAATACCCGCAACACACCCATCGAAGCGCTCGAGTCGGCATACCCCATCCGCGTTGAGAAGTACGCGATCCGCCGCGGTTCGGGCGGTCGCGGGCGATGGGCCGGCGGCGACGGCGTGGTCCGTCGGCTGCGGTTTCTGGCGCCGGCGCAGGTCACGCTCGTCACCGAACGCCGGCGAGAAGCGCCCTGGGGACTCGCCGGCGGTGAGAACGGCGCAGTCGGCGAAAACCGGCTGTGGCGCGCCGGGCGTGCCCGACGACTTCCCGGCAAGCGGACGTTTCACGTGGACGCGGGCGACGCCGTCGAGGTGCGATCGCCGGGCGGCGGCGGGTACGGCGACCCGGAGGTCGGTTGAACCGCTCCCGTTCGATCGCCCTACGGAGCGATGGATCCCGGTGGCGCCGTTGACGTCGGCCGGCACGCGTCGACGGCGGCACCCGCCTCGCCTGTCAACTGCGGAACGACGTAGAGGATCAGCCCGAAGGCCACCACCCAGCCGGCCACGCTGGCCAGGAGCGGACGGTCGCGCAACAGGATGTCCTCCGGCGCGCCGCCCATCCCTCGCGCTTGGACCAGGAACAGGTAGCGCAGGATGGCGTAGATGACGAACGGCACGGTCAGGAGGATCAAGTTGGCGCTCACACCGCGCGGGCGCGCCGGGGTCGTGATCGCATAGAGACTGTACGTCACGACGGTGACGGACGCGGCCAACAGGATGAACTGGTCGAGCAACGGTTCGGTGTAGTCCTCAAGGCTGCGGCGGTGCCCGCCGGCGCTCTCGGCCAGCACGTGAAGCTCGTGCCGACGCTTGGCAAAGCCCTGGAACAGCGCCAAGTTGATCATCGAGACGTACAGATAGGGCGAGATCGGGGTATCGATCGCCGCGCCGCCGGCCAGCACGCGCAGCACGAAGCCGCCGGCGATCGCCAGGACGTCGACGATGACCCAGTGCTTGAGCACGAAGGTGTAGCTCAGCTGGAGGACGAGATAGCCGATGAGGGCCACCGCCACGAGCGGGCTCGGCTCGGCGACGGCGAGGATGTCATCCAGTCGACCGGTCGCCAATAGTAACGTGGATCCGATCCCAACCAGGATCAGGACGATCGACAGCGAGATCGCGAGCCCGGCGCTCATCTCACCGCTGGCCAGCGGGCGGTGACGCTTCTCGGGGTGCCGCCGGTCGTTCTCGATATCGGCGAGGTCGTTGATCAGGTAGACCGCGCTCGAGATCGCGCAGAACGAGAGGAACGTGATCAGCGTGCTGGCGAGCTTCGGCCCACAGGCCAGCTGCTGGGTGAGCAAGAGCGCAGCAAAGACGAACGCGTTCTTCGTCCACTGGCGCGGGCGCATGCCGGCCAGCACCGCCCGCCAACGCGAACGGCGGCGCCGAGGCGCATCGACGGTGAGGCTGGGCGGTGGCACGGCGCGATTCTACGGGCGTGACCCGGACGCGGTCAACGCCGCGCGATGCTGCGCTACCATGTTCGGTCGATGGACACGCCTCGGACCAGTGCGCGCTGCCGACTCGACGAGCTTCTCGTCCTGCGCGGTTTGGCGGAGAGCCGCACGCGCGCGCAGTCCTTGATCCGCGCCGGTGACGTTACCGTCGACGGGCACCGCAGCGACAAGCCGGGCATGCCGGTGCGGCGCGACGCCGAGATCACCGTCCGGCCGGCAAAGCGGTTCGTCGGCCGAGGCGGCGACAAGCTCGAAGCCGCACTCGTTGCGTTCGGCTGGGACGTCGCGGATCAAGTCGCGCTCGACGTCGGCGCGTCGACAGGCGGCTTCACGGACTGCCTGCTGCAGCGCGGAGCGTGCCACGTGTATGCGGTGGACGTCGGGCGCGGCCAGCTGGCGTGGCGCTTGCGGAACGATCCGCGCGTGACGTGCCTCGAGCGCACCGACATCCGCGCGCTGGAAGCCTTTCCCGAAGCGCCGACGATCGCCGTCGTGGACGTTGCGTTCATCTCGCTCAGGCTCGTGCTGCCGGCGGTGTGGGGCCTCGTTGCGCCCGGCGCCGGCGTCATCGCGCTCGTCAAGCCGCAGTTCGAGGCCGGTCGCGTCGAGGTCGGACGCGGCGGGGTCGTGCGCGATCCGGCGGTTCATCGGCGGGTGCTTCAAGACGTGCTGGACGCCGCCGAAAAGGCGCACTGGCAACTGGAGGGCGGCCTGTCCTCGCCGATCACCGGCGCGGACGGCAATCGCGAGTTCCTCATCGCGCTGCGACGACCGGCACTCGACGATGTGCCCGCGACGACAACCCACGACCGCGACGAAGTGATCGAGGCCTGCCTGCGCGCGCCCGACGAGCCTGTGCACTGAATGGGCGCAATGGGTTGGCTGGGCGCAAACGGCTGGGCGCGGAAGAAGGCGCCCGCTGGACTCGCCAGCGGGCGCCCGTTCATCTGCTGCCAAGGACGGCGGACTAACGCTTCGTGTACTGCGGTGCCTTACGGGCACGCTTGAGGCCGGGCTTCTTCCGTTCCTTCTCGCGCGGATCGCGCGTCAGGAACCCGCCGCGGCGGAACGCGTTGCGATTCTCTTCGTCGGAAAGGACGAGCGCACGGGCAATGCCCTGCATGATGGCGCCCGACTGGCCCGTGATGCCGCCGCCCTGGACCAAGGCGGTGACGGTGTACGCGCCGACGTTCGCCGCCCCGATGGGGGAGAGAACGGTGGCGCGGTCACGCTCGCGGCCGAAGTAGTCCTCCAGCGGCTTGCCGTTCACGAGCACGGCCCCGTTGCCGGCCGGATAGAAGCGCACCTGGGCCGAGGCTGACTTTCGCCGGCCAAGCCCGTAGAAGTAGCGGCCGTCCAGGTTGACGGCCATCGTCGCTCGTCGCGTCGCGGTCTGTGCGGACATGGTCTCTCACTCCTAATCGCGTGCGCTGCAACGACCCGTTGTCGCCGCGGGCACGCAGCCGATCAACCGAGGGATGTATCGATGACGAGGATCAGCGGCTTCTGGGCGGCATGCGGGTGCTCGGCCCCGCCGTACACCCTGAGCTTCTTGATCATGGCGCGGCCGAGGCGGTTCCGAGGAAGCATGCCCTTGACGGCCAGCTTGAGCACCCGATCGGGATGCTTGTCCATCATGGACGCGAGGTTCGATTCGCGCAAGCCGCCCGGATAGCCCGAGTGCGTATAGTACATCTTGTCGGCCATGCGCGCCCCGGTGGTGGCAATGCGCGACGCGTTCACGACGATCACGTGATCGCCGAGGTCGAGATGCGGCGTGAAGTCCGGCCGGTGCTTGCCCCGCAGGCGCTGCGCGATCGCCGACGCCAGACGCCCGAGGTTCTGGCCGTCCGCATCGACGACCCACCAGTTTCGTTCCACGTCCGACAGCTTCGGCGTGTAGGTTCGCATCATCGTTCTTCCCCTCCCGTCAGCGCGCGCATCTCTGCACGCGCGATGAACTCAGTCTCAGATGGATAGGACACACTCGTCAACGTCAGACCCCACGCCGGTGCCCGCCACGCAGTCGGCGCGCCGGCATGTCCGGCCAGCACCGCGTCCACCGTCTCCGGCGGCCACTTGCCGCGCCCGATGTCCAGAAGCAGCCCCACCGTCCTACGCACCTGATGCCGCAAGAAGGCGTTGCCGACGAAACACAGATCAACGAAAGCGCCGCGCTTGACGACGTCCAAGCGATCGAGCCGGCGGACCGTGATCTCCGATCCGCCCACAGGTCGGCCCAAGGCCGCGAAGTCGTGGCTGCCGATCAGCCGGTCGGCTGCACGGGCCATGGCTTCGACATCGAGCGGGAACGGCACGTGTAGCGAAGTTCGCCGCACGAGCGGTTGCCGGACCTGGCGGCACCAGAGCCGGTACCGATATGACCGCGCCGTGGCGCTGTACCGCGCATGAAAACCCGGCGGCGCCGAGGACACGCGCAAGAGCGCCACATCGCGTGGCAACACGGCGTTCGCCGCACGGCGCACGTCCACCGGATGTCCGATCCATCGACTGTCAAAGTGCATGATCTGCCCTGACGCGTGCACCCCGGCGTCCGTCCGTCCGGCACCGACGACGCGCACGTCTTGACCCATGATCTCGGTGAGCGCGGCCTCGATGACACCTTGGACGGTGCGCGCTCCGGGCTGGCGCTGCCACCCCGCGAACGCGGAACCGTCGTACGCGACGCGCGCCCTCAGCCGTCGTTCCGTCAGTCGACCAACTCCAAGTACACCATCGGGGCGGCATCGCCCTTGCGCGGGCCAAGGTTCACGATCCGGGTGTAGCCGCCCGGTCGCTCGCTCATGTCAGGACCGATCACGTGGATCAGCTTGTCCACGATGTCCTGGTCCTGGATCTCACGCATGATCATCCGCCGGGCATGCAAGTCCCCCTTGCGGGCGAACGTGATCAGCTTCTCCGCCTCGCCTCGCACGGCGTCGGCCTTGGCCGACGTCGTGCGGATCCGCTCATGGCGGAAGAGGTCGCTCATCAGGTTGCGGAACATGGCGCGCCGGTGACCGGTCTTGCGCCCGAGCTTGTGACCGAATTTCGCATGCATCGTCTAGCCCTCCGCCCCTTCGGCAATCGGCGCGGCCTCGGAAGGCAGATCACGCCCGGGAATGTACTCCATGTAACCCTTGCCCTCCAGGGCTTCGATCAGTTCATCCAAAGACTTCTGGCCGAAGTTTCGGATGAGCAGCATGTCATCGAATCCGTGCGACATGCGTTCGAGAATCTCACCCACACGCGTCAGGCCCGCGCGCTTGAGGCAGTTGTACGCGCGCACGGAGAGCGAGAGCTCTTCAATGGCGGTCTCATACACATGCTTGGGGATCCCCTGCCGCTCGACTTCGATCTCGGGCATCGGCTCGGCACCGAACCCGGCGATGATTCTGAACTGGTCGACCAGCAGCGCCGAAGCCTTGCGAAGCGCATCCTCCGGCCTGAGCGTGCCGTCCGTCCAGACTTCGAGCGTCAAGCTGTCATAGTTCGCCAGCTTGCCGACGCGCGTCTTCATGACCTGGTGGGTCACGCGCCGAATCGGGCTGAAGATCGCATCGACCGGCAACTCGCCGATCTGCAGCTTTCCGCGATCCTCGGCCGGCGAGTATCCCCGACCGCGGCGCACGATGAACTCGAGCTGCAGTGCTGCCTCCCGCGAATCGAGCGTCACGAGCGGCTGCTCAGGGTTGGCGATCTCGAGGTCGCTCGGCAGCTGGATGTCGGCCGCCGTGACCAGCCCCTCGCCATGCGCCATCAGGTTCAGGCGCCACTCTCCCACGCCGTTGTCCGACATCGGCCGAAACCGGACCTCCTTGAGGTTCAGCAACAGCTGCGTCGAATCCTCGCGCGTGTTCGGGATGACGGAGAACTCGTGGTAGACGTCGGCCACCTTGATGCTCGTGATCGCCACGCCGTCGAGGCTGCTGAGCAGCACCCGCCGCAACGCGTTGCCGAGCGTCGTGCCGTATCCCCCCAGCAACGGGCGAACCGTGATCTGCGCGTAACGGTCTGTTGAGCGCTGAATCTCAACGCGTGTTTGGTCCAATGACAGCATGTTCTCCAAAGCACCCTCTCCGCTGTTCCCGGCACTTTCTCGTGCCGCATCCCCCAACCCTCACCCAGCGCACTGTCCCGGCGTCCGTGCTCCGCGTCGGCGGTCCGTCGCACGATCCGGCGCGATCGCCGGGCGACGAGACCGAACTAGACGCGCCGCTTCTTGCGCGGGCGGCAACCGTTGAACGGAATCGGCGTGACGTCCGTGATGGAGTTGACCTTCAGGCCACCCTGAAAGAGCGACCGAACCGCCGACTCGCGCCCCGGACCTGGCCCCTTGACGAGCACCTCTACTTCGCGCATCCCATGCTCGCCCGCTTCCTTTGCCACCGCTTCGGCAGCGAGCTGGGCAGCGTATGGGGTGCTCTTGCGCGAGCCCTTGAAGCCGGCCGTCCCACCGCTCTTCCAGCAAACGGTGTTGCCGTTCGGGTCGGTGATCGTGATGATCGTGTTGTTGAACGTGGCATGCACGTATGCGCGTCCACTCGGGACGTTCTTACGCGCCACCCGCCGGCCGCGGCGGCCGCTCGTTTGCGTCTGGCGTCGAGCCATCGTCGTCTCCTCGTCAAGCCGGGGCCTCGCAGGTGCGCGGCCCCGTGGGCGTCGTTACTTGCCGGCCCGCTTCCGCACCGGAACCGTCTTGCGGGGTCCTCGGTTCGTTCGGGCGTTCGTGCGGGTCCGCTGGCCGCGCAACGGCAGCCGGCGGCGGTGCCGGATGCCACGGTAGCAGCCGATCTCCTGAAGTCGCTTGATGTTCTGTCCGACCTCGCGACGCAGATCGCCCTCGACCTTGATGTTCTGGTCGATGAACGTCCGCAGACGCCCGATCTCCTCGTCGGTCAGTTCCTTCAGCCGCGTGTTCCCATTGACGCCGGTCCCCTCGAGGATCGCCTCGCTGGTGTGCCGGCCGACGCCGAAGATATAGGTCAGCGAAATGATCGTCCGCTTGTCGCGCGGCAGATCGACGCCCGCAATACGTGCCATCGTCGTCCCCCTAGCCCTGACGCTGCTTGTGCTTCTTGGTTTGGCAGATGACGTACACCACGCCATTGCGTCGAATGATCTTGCACTTCTCACAGCGCTTCTTCACACTCGGATGAACCTTCATGCCCGTCTCTCCTCCGCCGCCCCAGCCGCAAGGCAAGGGATAAGCTTACACAGTCGACGCCAACCCGTCAAACGGGCTAGCGGATAAACCCTTCGTAGTGACGCATCGTGAGCTGCGCCTCGAGCTGTTTGATCGTGTCGAGGACGACGCCGACCACGATGAGCAGCCCGGTCGCGTCCATCACCATCGAGGTGGTGGCCGACAGGCCGGTGAGCTTTCCGGCGAAGAACGGCAACACCGCGACCACGCCGAGGAAGACGGCGCCCACGAACGTGATCCGGTGCATGATGCCCGTGAGATAGTCCTCGGTGCGCTTGCCGGGCCGGATGCCGGGCACGAAGCCGCCATTGCGCTGGAGCGTCTCGTGCAAGTTCTGCTGCCGGAACACAACGTCCGTGTAGAAGAACGTGAACACGATGACGAGGACGAAGTAGACCAGGTAGTACAGCCACGCGTTCGGATCGAAGTTGAGGCTCAGAAACGTTCCGATCCGGCTGCCGATCGAGTCGAGGGGCGAGGACGTGCTGAGCACACCCCCGATCACCGCCGGGAAGATGAGCAGCGAGTTCGCGAAGATCAGCGGGATCATGCCGGTCGAGTTGACCCGCAGCGGGATGTACGTCGACTGCCCGCCGTAGACGCGCTGGCCGCGCATCTGTCGGCCGTACTGCACCTGAATCCGTCGATGGCCTTCCTGGACGATCACGATCAGGAACACCGTGGCGACCGTCAGCGAGATCACGGCGATAAACGCCAGGATCGATTCGGTGAAGACGGAGTACATCCGTGCCGGCATGCCGCTCACGATGCCGGCAAAGATGAGGATCGACACGCCGTTGCCGATGCCCTTCTCGGTGATCCGCTCGCCGAGCCAGAGCCCAAAGTACGTACCGGCCGTCAGCGCCACCAGCACCGCCAGCGTGTTGAGCGGCTGACCGGCGCCGAAGCTGATGACCTGGCCCCCCGTGCTGGTGGCTCCCTGGCCGTTGATGAGCGCGATCTGGGCGATCGCCTGCACCAACGCCAACGGGATCGTCAACCAGTACGTCCACATGTTGATCTTGTTGCGGCCTGCCTCGCCTTCCTTCGAGAGCTCCTCGAGCGACGGGATGAGCGGCGTGAGGAGCTGCATGATGATCGAGGCGGTGATGTAGGGATAGACGCCAAGCGTCATGACCGAGAATCGCTGCAGAGCGCTGCCTGAAAGAAGGTCCAGAAAGCTGAGCGCCCGACCGACGGCGCCGGCATCCGTCGCGTTGAAGAGCTGCGTGAGCGCGACCTTGTTGACGCCCGGCACGGGCACATGGGCCGCGAAGCGGTAGACCGCCAGGATCGCGATCGTATAGAGAATGCGCCGACGCAGGTCGGGCAAGCGCAACGATTGGCGGAGCGAATCCAGCATGACGTTCCTCTCAGACGTTTGCCGCCCGGTGACGGGCGGCTAGTTCCCGCGCTTGTGTTCGCGCCGCATCCCGGCCCGCTTGAATTCGTCCGCCAACGACTCGCACGTCCCGCCCGCGCCCTCGATGACCGTGCGGGCGGCCGCGCTGAATCGGGGCGCCTGCACCGTCAACGACTTGGCGAGCTTCCCGCCGCCCAGGATCTTGTACGGTTCGGCGGCGTTCTTCAGCACGCCGGCCTCGAACAGGCCAAGGGGCGTGACGGTGGCGCCGGTGTCGAACAGCGCCTCGATCCGCGACACGTTCACCGGCGTGTACTCGACCCGGAAGATGTTCGTGAAGCCGCGGATGAACGGCAGGCGCCGGACGAAGGGCAACTGGCCACCTTCGAAGAACGGTTCCTTCGCGCCACCCGTTCGGGCATTCTGGCCTTTGACGCCGCGGCCGGCGTACGTCCCGCCGCGCCCGGCGTTGCCGCGCGCGATCCGCTTTCGGCGCTTGGTCGCGCCGTCGGCCGGCGTGAGGTCATGCAACTTCATCATCATCGTCCTCGCTCAATCGGCCGTCAGGCGTCGACGAAGGTAACGTCGGCATCGGCCACTGGGTCGATCCGAACGAGGTGGTCCACAGCGGCCACCATGCCACGAATCGCAGGATTGTCCGGAACGAGCACGCTCTCACCCAGTCGACGGAGGCCGAGCGAGCGCACGGTGTCCTTCTGTCGCTGGCTGTAGCCGATCGCGCTCTTCACATAGGTCACACGCACCATCTCACTCGACATTTCGACCGCTCCAGAAGGGCATGACGTCCGCCAACGGCTTGCCGCGGCGGCGCGCCTCCTCCACCGGATCCTTGAGGTGCTGGAGCGCCTCGAAAGTGGCGAAGGTGACGTTGAGCACATTGTTGCTGCCGTGCCCCTTCGTCAGGATGTCGCGAATCCCGGCCGCCTCGAGCACGTCGCGCGCACCGCGGCCGGCGATCACGCCGGTACCGGGCGTCGCCGGTCGCAGCATCATCTTGGAGGCCGTCTTGCGGTGCGTGACCTGATGCGGGATCGTGTGGCCCAGGATCGGCACCGTGATCATCGACTTCTTGGCGCGCTCGATCCCTTTGCGGATCGCGTCCGGCACCTCGTTCGCCTTGCCGACGGCCACGCCGACCTTGCCCTTGTTGTCGCCGACGACCATAACGACCCGAAAGCCGAAGTTCCGGCCGCCCTTGAGCGTCTTGGCCGTACGGTCGATCGCGACGATGCGCTCGTCGAACTCGGGTTCCTCACGGTCGCGGCGCCGTCGGTCGCCGCGGTCGCCGCCGCCCTGGCGACCCCCCCCTTGTCCGCCCGGCCGTCCGCCGGCCGCACCACCGCCGCCGCCACCGCGTCGTCGTCCGCCGCCACCGCCGGCACCGCCGGCACCACCGCCGCCGCCCGGGAAATCCGTTTGGGGTTGGTCCATGTTTATCGCTCCTAGAACTTGAGGCCGGCTTCACGGGCGGCGTCGGCCAAGGCCTGAATCCGTCCGTGATAGCGGTAACCGCCGCGATCGAACACCACGGCGTCGATGCCGAGCGCCTTGGCCCGCTCGGCCGCGACGCGGCCGATGACCTTTGCCTGCTCGCGCTTGGGCTGACCGGTCAGATCTCCGGCCAGCGCCGCTTCGCGCGATGAAGCGCTGGCGACGGTGTGCCCACTCGTATCGTCGATGATCTGGGCATAGATGTGCTTGAGGCTCCGGAACACGGCCATGCGCGGCCGGACCGGCGTACCGGAAAGCCCGCGCCGCACGCGGTTGTGCCGCTTGAGGCGCGAGATCCGCCGCTCGTAGGAAACGGTTGCCATCTTACTTCTTCCCCTTGCCCTTGCCGGTCTTGCCCTGCTTGAGCCGAACATACTCGCCGGCGAAGCGCACGCCCTTGCCCTTGTAAGGCTCCGGCGGCCGAAGGCGCTTGATATCGATCGCGAACTGGCCGACCTGTTCCTTGTCGCAGCCCGTGATGATCACCCGCTTGCCGCGATCCTCGACGACGCATTGGATGCCGGGCGGCACCTCTTTGCGGATCGTGTGGGAGAACCCGAGCGACAGGACGAGCGCCTTGCCTTCCTCCTCGGCCCGGTACCCCGTGCCGACGAGCTCGAGCGTACGCTGGAAGCCGTCCGTCACGCCGGTGACCATGTTGCTGAGCAAGGCGCGCGTCAGGCCGTGCAGCGCACGATGGCGCTGTTCGTCCGACGGTCGCGTCACGCGCAGCTCGCCGTTCTCACGGGCGATCGCCATGTCGGGATCGAACGCACGCGCCAACTGGCCCTTCGGCCCCTTGACGGTGACGGCCGAACCCTCGATCTTGACGTCGACCCCCGTCGGAACGGGAATCGGTTGCTTGCCGATGCGGGACATACGCGCCTCCTACCAGACGTAGCACAGGACTTCGCCGCCCACGTTCTCATGGCGGGCCTGTTTGCCCGTCATGACGCCCCGCGGCGTCGTGAGGATGGCGATGCCCATGCCCTGTAGCACCCGTGGAACGTCGCGTCGCTTGGCGTACACCCGCCGACCGGGCTTGCTGACCCGCTCGAGCTGGGTGATGACCGGCGCGCGGCCTTGACTGTACCGAAGCTCCATGCGGAGCGTTGGCCGACCTTCGACGTCAGCCACCTCGAAGCCGTTGATGTAGCCCTCATCCTGGAGGATTCGGGCGATCTCAACCTTGATCTTCGAGGACGGCATCATGACGTACTTGTGCCGGCGCTCGTTCGCATTGCGAACGCGCGTCAGGAGGTCGGCGATGGGATCTGACATGCTCATGTGTGGTTCGCTCCGTCGCGAAACATCGCTGCCGGCTCCGATCCCCGGTTCCGGGCAAGCGAAAGGGTCCTCTGGCGTCGTTCAATGGTTACCAGCTGGACTTGACAACCCCAGGGATCTTGCCTTCCAGCGCGTAATGCCGAAAACAGATTCGGCACAAGCGGAACTTGCGCATGTAGCCGCGCGGCCGGCCGCAGCGCGTGCAGCGGTTGCGCACGCGCACCGGGAACTTGCGCCGCTGCTCTCGATAGGTCATACACGTTTTCGCCATGGTCATCTCCTCAGCCGACGAAACTATCGGCTCCAGAACGGCATTCCAAGGAGAGCGAACAGGCGTCGCGCCTCCTCATCGTTCGCGGCCGACGTCACGATCGTGACCTCCATGCCGCGCACCTTGTCGATCTTGTCGTAGTCGATCTCCGGAAAGATCAACTGCTCCTTGAGGCCAAGGGTGTAGTTCCCTCGGCCGTCGAACCCGTTCGGGCTGACGCCCCGGAAATCGCGCGTTCGCGGCAGCGCCACGTAGATCAACCGCGTCAGGAAGTCCCACATCCGCTGGCCGCGGAGCGTGACCTTGGCCCCGATCGGGTTGCCCTCGCGCAGCTTGTACGTCGCGATGCTCTTGCGAGCGCGCGTGACGACCGGCTTCTGCCCGCAGATCTGCTGCAGGTCCCCGGTGGCGAAATCGATCGCCTTGGCGTTTGTGAGCGCCTCGCCGAGTCCGATGTTCACCACGATCTTCTCAAGCCGCGGCACCTGCATCGGCGACCGGAACTTGAATTCCTCCGTCAACGTACCGACGATCTCGTCGTGGTACCTCTCACGCAATGGCTTGAACACGTTCGCCTCCCCGCCGCTAGTCGAAGATCGCGCCGCACGCGCGGCACTGCCGGACCTTGCGGCCCTCACCACTGACCGAGAAGCCCACCCGCACCGGCTTGTCGCACGCGCTGCACACCGGCATCACGTTCGACAGGTGTAGCGGCGCCTCGAACTCGATGATGCCCGTTTGCGTCCGCACGCCACCGGTTCGCCGCTGGTGCTTCTTCACCATGTTCACACCGCGCACCAGCACTCGGCCCTTGCCGAGCAGCACGCTCTGCACTTCGCCCCGCGCGCCGCTGTCGTCGCCGGCGATGACCTCGACGAGGTCGCCCTTACGTACGCGATTCATGGCCGAACTCCTAGAGAACCTCAGGTGACAGGCTGACGATGCGCATGTAGCGTCGATCGCGCAGCTCACGTGCCACCGGTCCGAAGATGCGCGTTCCGCGCGGGTTGCCGTCCTTGTCGATGAGGACCGCCGCGTTCTCATCGAAGCGAATGTAGCTGCCGTCGGCGCGTCCGTACTCCTTGGCCGTTCGCACGACCACGCAGCGCACGACGTCGCCCTTCTTCACCGCGCCGTGCGGCGCCGCCTGCTTCACGCTGCACACGATGATGTCGCCGACGCCGGCGTAACGCCGCTTGGAGCCGCCGAGGACCTTGATGCACATCAGTTCCTTGGCGCCGGTGTTGTCGGCCGATCGGAGGCGGGTCTGCATCTGGATCATGCGTCACCTCGGCCAAGCCACTCGACGATGACCCATCGCTTCAAGCGCGACATCGGCAGGTGCTCCTCGATGACGACACGATCGCCGATGCGCGCTTCGTCGGCCTCATCGTGGGCGTGGAAGTGCGTGTGGTGGCGGATGACCTTGCGGTAGAGCGGGTGCTGCTTGCGCCGCTCGACGCGCACGACCGCTGTCTTCTGCATCTTGTTGCTGATCACGGTGCCCGTGAGCCTGCGCTTTGGCATGGTCTGGTTCCTTTACCCTTGGGCCGCTGAGCCGGCCTCGAAGGCCGCCCAGATCTCGCGCTCGTGGCGCACGGTCATCAGTCGCGCCAAGTTGCGGCGCACGAACCGCGGTCGGTTCGTATCGGTCAGTTGTCCCACCGATCGCTGGAACCGAAGGTTGAAGAGTTCCTCGCGCGCCTTCTCGATCGCATCTTCGATCTCAGCGTCCGACAACGGCCGGATTTCACGTGCGTGCATCAGGCTTCACCTCCGCCCAGTTGGAACTGGGACTTCATCACGAACTGCGTCTGAACGGGCAGCTTGTGCCCGGCCAGGCGAAACGCCTCGCGGGCCTGGTCCTCGCTCACACCGCTGATCTCGAAGAGCACGCTGCCCGGCCGGACGACCGCCACCCAGTGGTCCACCGCGCCCTTGCCGGATCCCATGCGGGTCTCGGCTGCCTTCGCCGTCACCGGCTTGTCGGGGAAGACACGGATGATGATCTTGCCGCCACGTCGAACGTAGCGGACGATGGCGCGCCGGGCCGCCTCGATCTGCCGGCTGGTGACCCACGAGGGCGACAGCGACTGCAAACCGAATTCCCCGAACTGCACCGAGTTGCCGCGGGTCGCGGCGCCCTTCATGCGGCCGCGGAACTGCTTCCGATATTTCGTGCGCTTCGGCATCAACATGGCCGCGTTCTCCTAGCTCTTGAAATCGGCCTCGGTGGCCATGAGCGGCTCCTCACCGGGGAGGACCTCACCGTGGTACACCCAGACCTTGACCCCGATCCGCCCGTACGTCGTGAGCGCCTCGGCGATGTGGAAGTCGATATCGGCGCGCAGCGTCTGACGCGGCACACGGCCCATGATCACCTTGTCCGTTCGCGACATCTCGGAGCCGCCCAACCGGCCGCTGCACATGATCTTGATGCCCTGGGCACCGGCACGGATCGCACGGAACGCGGTCTGCTTCATCGCCCGCTTGTGGCTGATCCGCCGCTCGAGCTGCTGGGCCATCGACTGGGCAACGATCGGCGCGCTCGTCTCGGGCGATGTGATCTCCACGACGTCCACCTTGACCGCCTTGCCCGTTCGCTCCGTCAGCTCCTTGCGAAGCAGCTCGACGCTGGCGCCCTTGCGGCCGATGATGATGCCGGGCTTGGCCGTATGAATGGTCACGTTCAGCTGGCGCGGAAACCGCTCGATCATGATCTCGCCGATCCCGGCATGCCCGACCGTCCGGTCGATCAAGTCGCGGACCTTGAGATCCTCCTGCAGCAGCTCGCCGTACAGCCGGCCCTCGGCAAACCACCGTGCCCGCCATGGCTTGATGATGCCGAGCCGAAAGCCGTAGGGATGAACCTTTCGACCCATGGGTCGTCCTCCTCCTACTCGGCCGCCGCGGAAGGCGGCGCCGAGAGGTCGATCGGGTTGCGCTCCTTGAGCGCAACGCCAAGATGGCAAGAGCGGTGAATCAACGGCTTGAAGCGGCCGCGGCCGCCGAATCGACCGGCACGCTTGCGCGGCCCCTCGTCGGCGAAGATCTCGGCCACGTACAACTCGTCGCGCATCAGCCCAAAGTTCTCTTCGGCGTTCGCCGCGGCGCTCTTGATGAGCTTCGCCACGTACTCCGACGACTTGTTCGGCAGGTAGAGCAGCTGCGCCAACGCGGTCTCAACCGGCATGCCGCGCACGACATCCACCACCAGCCGCGCCTTGCGGGGCGAGACGGGCAGCCGTGTGACGTGGGCGCGAATGGCAAGGCTCATCGTTTCCCTCCCCTACCGCCGCACTTTGGCGGCTTTTTCCTTGAAGCTGTGCCCCTTGAACGTGCGGGTCGGGGCGAACTCGCCCAGCTTGTGCCCCACCATGTTCTCGGTCACGTACACCGGCACGTGCAAGCGCCCGTTGTGAACGGCGATCGTGTGACCGACCATCTGCGGAAAGATCATGCTGGCCCGCGACCACGTGCGGATCACGCGCTTGTCGTTCGTCGCGTTCAGCGCGTCGATTCGCGCCAACAGCTTCGTTTCGCAGAACGGGCCCTTTTTCAACGAGCGTGACATCGTTCAGTCCTCCGTGCGCCAGATCCGTTTACCAGGTCCGGGCAGTCGCCAAGTCTCGACAGTCGTCAGGTTTCGACAGCGCGAACCCAGGTCGCGGTGCTAGCGGCCCTTCTTGCGGCGACGCCGCACGATGAATGGATCGGTCGTCTTGTTCGATCGCGTGCGGAAGCCGAGCGCCGGCTTGCCCCACGGCGTCTTCGGGTGCTTCAACCCGATGCCGGTCTTCCCCTCGCCACCACCGTGCGGGTGGCTGCCCGGATCCATCGCCGAGCCGCGGACGGCCGGCTTGCGGCCGAGCCAGCGCGACCGGCCCGCCTTGCCGAGCTTGATGTTGCCGTGCTCCACGTTGCCGACCTGGCCGACCGTGGCCAGGCACTCCATCCGGATCTTGCGCACCTCGCCCGACGGCATGCGCAACTGCGCATAGTCGCCGTCCTTGGCAAGCAGCTGGGCGGATGCGCCGGCCGAGCGCACGAGCTGACCGCCCTTGCCCTTGTAGAGCTCGACATTGTGGATCATCGTGCCGAGCGGGATGCTCCGCAGCGGCAGCGCGTTGCCGACCTTGATCTCGGCGGTGGGGCCGCTCATCACCGGGTCGCCGACCCGGAGGCCGACCGGGGCGACGATATAGCGCTTCTCGCCGTCCGCGTAATGGACCAAGGCGATGCGCGCCGTGCGGTTCGGATCGTATTCGATCGTAGCGATCGTCCCCGGCACGCCGAACTTGTTGCGCTTGAAGTCGATGACGCGGTAGCGGCGCTTGTGACCCCCGCCGCGGTGCCGCACCGTCACGCGCCCGTGTGATCGCCCACCGTTGCGCGGCAGCGGCTCGAGCAGCGAGCGCTCGGGCGTGCTGCGCGTGATCTCGTCGAAGCTGTAGCCGAGCATTCCCCGCCGGCCGGGGGACGTTGGCTTGTATACCTTGATCGGCATCAGGAACTCCCTAAACGGCCAGGTCGATGACGTCGCCCGGCGCGAGCGTCACAATGGCCTTCTTCCACGTCGACGACCGCGATAGGTGTCGACCCCAACGCTTCACCTGTCCGGCGATGACCATCGTCCGAACGTCCGCGACCGTCACCTGGAAGATCCCCTCGATGGCCTCTTTGATCTGGCGCTTGTTCGCGCCCCTGGCCACCTCGAAGACGTACTGGTTGAAGCGCGCCGTCAGGACGTCGGCCTTCTCGGTGCTGATCGGTCGGACGAGGACGTCGTACTTATGCATCGTCCCCCTCCATTCCAGCGGGCACACGGGTGTCGTCCAAGTGCGCGACGACGGCGTCGAGCGCCGAGAGCGGCATCAGGATCCGGTCGTACCCGAGCAGGTCGCGCACGTTCAGATAACCCGAGTGCAGGTACTTCACATGCGCCAGGTTCCGCACCGAGCGCTCGACTTCCATGTTCCGGCCCGCCAACAGCAGGAGCGTCGTCGCGCCGCCGGTCAGCTTGTCGAGGAGCAACGCCATTTCCTTCGTCTTGGGCACGTCCATCGCCAGGCCGTCGACGAGCGTGATCGCGTCCGCCTGTGCCTTGGCGGAGAGCGCCGATCGAAGGGCCAGCCGTCGCATCTGACGCGGCATCCGCACGGAGTAGTCGCGCGGCTTCGGCGTGTGGACCTTGCCGCCGCCGACGAAGATCGGCGACTTGCGATCGCCATGCCGCGCCCCGCCCGTGCCCTTCTGGCGATAGAGCTTCTTGCGCGTCCGGTTCACCTCGCCGCGATGAAGCGTCGAGTGCGTTCCCTGCCGCGCGTTCGCCAACTGGCGGACGAGCGCCTGGTGCATGACGGCCCGGTTCGGCTCGATGCCGAAGACGTAGTCCGGCAGCTCCCGCTGGCCGATCTGCGCGCCGCTGCCATCAAAGAGCGGTGCCTGCATCACCAGCCTCCCTTCGGATGTCGCTCGAGGCCGCGAATGACGACGAGCCCGCCGTCGAAGCCGGGCACCGCGCCGCGCACCGCCAAGAGGTTGCGCGCCGGATCGGCGACGACGACCTCGAGGTTGCGCACCGTCACGCGCTCGCCGCCCATCCGGCCGGCCATCCGAATGCCCTTGATCGTCTTGCCCGGCGTCGTGCCGGCGCCGACCGAGCCCGGTGCGCGCTCGCGATCCGAGGCGCCGTGCGTCTTGCGCTGGCGGTTGAAGTGGTGGCGCTTGATCGTTCCCGCAAACCCAAGGCCGCGGCTGGTGGCCGTCACCTGGATGCGGTCGCCCGGCGCAAACACCGAGACGTCCAGCGTGTCGCCGAGACTGACGTCGGGCTCGCCCTTCAGCTTGAACTCCTTGATGTGCCGCAACGACTGTCCGCCGCTGGCCTCAAGGTGTCCGCGCTGCGCTTGGGTAAGCCGCTTCGGCTTGACCGCGCCAAACCCGAGCTGAACGGCCTGGTAGCCGTCCCGCTCGTGCGTCTTGACCTGCGTCACGACGCAAGGGCCGGCCTCGATGACCGTCACCGGCACCGCGAGACCCTTCTCGGCGAAGATGCGGGCCATGCCGCGCTTGTAACCCAGTAGTCCCTTCATAACCCTTCGATCCTTGGTCCGTGTGGCCCGAAGATCCGCACCGGCTCGGGCAAGACGCCCGACCGAGTCAGACCCGCGGCACCCTAGCTGGACTTGATCTCGATGTCGACACCCGCCGGCAAGTTCAGGCGGGTGAGCGAGTCAAGCGTCTTGGCGCTCGGCTCGATGATGTCGATCAGGCGCTTGTGCGTCCGAATCTCGAACTGGTCACGCGAGTCCTTGTCGATGAACGTGGATCGCATGACGGTGTACTTCTCGATGCGCGTCGGCAGCGGGACCGGACCCACGCACTGCGCGCCGGTGCGCTCGGCTTCTTCCACGATCTTGCGCGCACTTTGGTCGATGACCCGATGGTCATAGGCCTTGAGTCGGATCCGGATGCGCTGACGAGCCATCGTTTCCCTCCCGCCGCGCTTGCTACGCGATGATCTTGGTGATGACGCCGGCACCGACGGTGCGGCCGCCCTCGCGGATCGCGAACCGGCTGCCCGCATCGAGGGCCACCGGCGTGATCAGCTCCACGTTCAGGTTCACGTTGTCGCCCGGCATGACCATCTCGGTCCCGCCCGGCAGCGTCGCGCTCCCCGTCACGTCCATCGTCCGAATGAAGAACTGCGGCCGGTACCCGTTGAAGAAAGGCGTGTGCCGCCCACCCTCCTCTTTCTTCAGCACGTACACCTCGGCCTCGAACTTCGTGTGCGGCTTGATGCTGCCCGGCTTGCACACCACCTGGCCCCGCTGCACGTCGTCCCGCCCGATCCCGCGCAGCAGCACGCCGACGTTGTCGCCCGCCCGCCCCTCGTCCAGGATCTTCCGGAACATCTCCACACCCGTCACCACGGTCTTGCGCGTCTCGCCAAGTCCGATGATCTCGATTTCCTCGCCCGTCTTCACGATCCCGCGCTCGACGCGGCCCGTCACCACCGTACCCGCCCCTTGATCGAGAACACGTCCTCGATCGGCATCAGGAACGGCTTGTCGATCTCCCGCTCCGGCTCCGGCACCCACGCGTCCACCGCGTCCATCAACGCGTAGATGCACTGATACTCCGGCGCCGTCGGCTCGTTCGACGTGCACTCCAACGCCTTCAGCGCGCTCCCGCGCACGATCGGCGTGTTGTCCCCGTCGAAGTGCTGCGCGCTCAGCAGCTCCCGCAGCTCCAGCTCGACGAGCTCCAACAGCTCCTCGTCGTCCATCATGTCGACCTTGTTCAGGAACACCACCATCGCCGGCACCTCGACCTGCCGCGCCAACAGCACGTGCTCCCGCGTCTGCGGCATCGGACCGTCCGGCGCCGACACCACCAGGATCGCCCCCGTCCATCTGCGCCGCGCCCGTGATCATGTTCTTGATGTAGTCGGCGTGTCCCGGGCAGTCCACGTGCGCGTAATGCCGGTTCTCCGTCTCGTACTCCACGTGCGCGATCGCGATCGTGATGCCGCGCTCCCGCTCTTCCGGCGCCTTGTCGATCTGGTCGAACGCCGTGAACTTCGCCCAGCCCTTCGTCGCCAGCGTCCGCGTGATCGCCGCCGTCAACGTCGTCTTCCCGTGGTCCACGTGCCCGATCGTCCCTACGTTCACGTGCGGCTTGTTGCGTACGAACGTTGCCTTGCCCATTTCCCTCTCTCCTCGCTCACTATGTCTGGAACTGTTAGGCTGTGTCTGGAACGGTTAGGCCTTGGCCCGCTCGGCGGCCACGGCTTGACTGACCTTCTCCGGCACCCGCTCGTAGCGGGCAAACTCCATCGTGAACGTACCCCGGCCCTGGGTCATCGACCGCAGGTCCGATGCGTAGCCGAACATCTCGGCCAACGGCAGGAACGCGCGGATGCTCGTCACACCGCCGGCGCGCGGGTCCATCGCGTCGATCTGCCCACGGCGGCTGTTGAGGTCGCCCATGACGTCACCGGTGTACTCCTCCGGCACGACGGCCTCGACCTTCATGACCGGCTCGAGCAGCACGGACTTGCCCTTCTGCAGCGCTTCCTTCACGGCGAGGCTCGCCGCGACCTTGAACGCCGCCTCGCTCGAGTCGACGTCGTGGTACGAACCGTCCTTCAGCGCGACATGGACGTCCACGACGGCGAAGCCGGACAACAGGCCCGTCTTCAGCGCCTCACGCGTCCCGGCCTCGATGGGTGCGATGTACTCGCGCGGGATGTTCACCCCGACGGTCGCGTTCTCGAACGTGATCCCGCCGCCCGGCTCGTTCGGCGTCATGTCGATGATCACGTGGCCATACTGCCCGCGACCGCCGGTCTGGCGGACGAACCGCCCCTCGACCTTGAGCGCCGGCTGCGTGATCGTCTCCCGATAGGCCACCTGCGGTCGGCCAACGTTCGCCTGAACGCGGAACTCGCGGCGCATCCGGTCGACGAAGACCTCCAGGTGCAGCTCGCCCATCCCGTAGATGAGCGTCTGCCCGGTCTCCTGGTCGTTGCGGATCTGGAACGTCGGATCTTCCTCGGCCAGACGCGCCATCGCCTCGATCATCTTGTCGTTGTCGGCCTTCGACTTCGGCTCGATCGCCACATGGATGACCGGATCCGGGAACTCGATCGGCTCGAGCATGATCGGCTTATCCGGGTCGCACAGCGTGTCGCCCGTCGTCAGATCCTTCGGACCGATGATCGCGGCGATGTCGCCGGCGGTCACGCCCTTGATCTCCTCGCGCGAGTTCGCATGCATGAGCACGAGCCGGCCGAGCCGCTCCGTGCGGTTGCGCGAAACGTTCAGGATCTTGTCGCCCGTGTTCACCGCACCGCTGTACACCCGGATGAACGCCAGCTTGCCGACGAACGGATCCGTGACGATCTTGAACACGAGCGCGCAGAACGGCTCGTTCTTGTCCGGATTGCGCACGAGCTCGACGCCCTCGCCCGGCTCGGTGCCCGTCACAGGCGGTACGTCGACCGGACTCGGCAGGTAGTCGATCACGGCATCGAGCAACGGCTGGACGCCCTTGTTCCGGAGCGCCGTGCCGCACAGGACCGGCACGACCGCGTTCGCCAGCGTCGCACGGCGGATCGCCCGCTTGAGCGTCGGCGCGTCGGGGTGCTGCCCGTCCAGGAACATCATCATCAGCTCGTCGTCGAACTCGGCGACCCCCTCGACGAGCTTCTCACGCTGCGCCTCGGCCTCGGCGAGCAGCCGCGGTTCGACGTCGCCGATCTCAGGCTTCGCGCCGAGATCCTCGTCCGTCCAGACCCACTGCCGCATCTCGACCAGATCGATGAGGCCGATGTAGTCCGCCTCGATGCCGATCGGCATCTGGATCCGCACCGGCTTGGCGCCGAGGCGGTCGATGATCATCTGCACCGTCCGGTCCATGTCGGCGCCGGTGCGGTCCATCTTGTTCACGAAGCAGATGCGCGGAACTTCGTACTTGTCCGCCTGCCGCCACACCGTCTCCGACTGCGGCTCGACACCGGCGACGGCATCGAAGACGACGACGCCCCCGTCGAGCACGCGCAAGCTCCGTTGGACCTCGACCGTGAAGTCGATGTGGCCCGGCGTGTCGATCAGGTTGATCTTGTGCCCTTCCCACTCGGCCGTCGTCGCCGCAGCGGTGATCGTGATGCCGCGCTCGCGCTCCTGGGCCATCCAGTCCATCGTCGCGGTCCCGTCGTGCACCTCGCCGATCTTGTAGGTCCGGCCGGTGTAGTACAGGATGCGCTCCGACGTCGTGGTCTTGCCGGCGTCGATGTGTGCGATGATCCCGATGTTGCGGGTTCGCGATAGGTTCTCGTCAGCCATCACTCAAGCTCCCATGCGCGCCGATGACCCGGCGCGCCGATCTGCGTTCAATCGGGCGAACTACCAACGGTAATGCGCAAATGCCTTGTTCGCATCGGCCATGCGGTGGGTCTCCTCGCGCTTGCGCACGGTCGCCCCTTGCCCGTTGGCCGCGTCCATCAACTCCCCGGCGAGCTTGCTGCTCATCCCCTTGCCGCTCCGCTTGCGCGACACGCCGATGATCCAGCGCATCCCAAGCGCAACGCGGCGATCCGGCCGAACCTCGACCGGCACCTGATACGTCGATCCACCGACGCGCCGCGGCTTCACCTCGACGAGCGGCATGACGTTGCGCATCGCCTGCTCGAACACCTCGACGGCCGGGCGCTTCAACCGCTGCTCAATCGTGTCGAACGCGTCGTACATGATCCGCTCGGCGGTCGACTTCTTGCCGCCGACCATCAGCCGATTGATGAACGCGCCGACCAAACGGTTGTCGTACCGTGCATCGGGCGGGGTTTCGCGCTTGGGCGGTCGTGTTCGTCGAGGCATGTCTGAAGCGTCTCCTTACTCACCGCCCCGCCGATCGGGGCCTGTCACGATCACGGTCACTGGACAGAGAAAGATCCCGAGTATTGGCCGCCGATCGTCCCTCCGAAAGGGATCGATGCGACGCTCGGGATCTGACGCGGATGCACCCTCTTCTCAGAGGGCCACACCGGTTTGGGAAGCCACGAACAGCACCCCACCTGGTGCGGTGATGGAATCACCACAGCGGCTCGGACTACTTCTTGGCCTTGGGCCGCTTGGCACCGTACTTCGACCGACCGCGGCGCCGCTTGTCGACGCCGTTGGCGTCCAATGCGCCGCGGACGATGTGATAGCGCACGCCGGGAAGATCCTTCACGCGACCGCCGCGAATCAGGACGGTCGAGTGCTCCTGCAGATTGTGTCCTTCACCCGGAATGTAGGCCGTGACCTCCATCCCATTCGAAAGCCGCACACGCGCCACCTTCCGGAGCGCGGAATTCGGCTTCTTGGGCGTCTGCGTGCGGACGATCGTGCACACGCCCCGCTTCTGCGGCGCACCGCCGGTGTCGACCAAGCGACGCCGGAAGGTGTTGAACGCAAACCGCAGCGCGGGCGCCTTCGTCTTCTTCACTTGCTTCGTGCGGCCCTTGCGGACCAACTGATTGATCGTCGGCACTGGAGTCTCCGCTGAGCTTCGGGTGCCGTTCGCAGGCACGAAGGGAAAGAATAGAGCAGAGCACGCTCCGCGTCAAGAAATGGCCGCACTCTGCCTCGCACCCCGTCCGTCGCCCCCCGCAGGGCCGGCAACGGACGGGTGGGCTCAGTCCTCGCCGACGTCCGCCGCGCGGCGGTTCGGGGGCAATCGCAGGCCAAGGCCGAGGCGCGGGCCGCGATCGTCCTCGTGCTCGCGGCCGAGGGAGATCTCGTCGCCCTCCGAGTCCAGGACCTTGACCGACAGCCCGAGGCTCTGGAGTTCCTTCACGAGCACACGGAAGCTCTCCGGCGCGCCCGGGTCCTGGATCTCCTCACCCTTGACGATCGCCTCGTACGTCTTGACCCGTCCGGTCACGTCGTCCGACTTGATCGTGAGCATCTCCTGCAGCGTGTGCGCCGCGCCGTACGCCTCGAGCGCCCAAACCTCCATCTCGCCGAAGCGCTGGCCGCCGAACTGCGCCTTGCCGCCGAGCGGCTGCTGCGTCACGAGCGAGTACGGGCCGGTCGAACGAGCATGGACCTTGTCCTCGACGAGGTGGGCCAGCTTCATCATATAGATAATGCCCACCGTCACCGCCTCGTCGTACGGCTCACCGGACTTGCCGTCGTACAGGCGCTGCTTGCCCGCGATCGGCAGCGGCACGTGCAGCCGTGTCGCCACGGCGCGCACCTCGGCCAGCAGCTTCTCGCCGCCGGCCTTCGCCACGTCGAACGACGGCTTCTCGTCCCGCTCGGCCAGCGTGCGCAACACCCACAGCCGCAGGCAGGCGTCGATGGCCGCGTGGTTGGCCGCCTCGCGCAGATCTCCCTGCTCGGCGTCGTCTTCGAAGCGCAACATCGAGGTGGGATCATATCCTTCGGACACGAGCCACTGCGCCAGCGCGGCGCGGCGCGCATAGCCCTCGTCGCTCCAGAGCCGCTCGCGGTCGCCGTCGGGCAGCCACGAGTCGAGGAAGAGCGCGCGCACCTCGTCGTCGTCGGCGAAGGAGGCGTTCGCCTGGTCCTGTTCGTCCAGCCACGCGAACGCCCGGTCGGTGACCTCGCGCCACGCGGTGTCGATCAGCCATGCGCGCGCCAGCTCGGCGGCGATGTCGCTTTCGCGCGCACCGTCGAACACGGACGTCATCACGCTGAAGCCCAGCCGGTCGGCGGCCCAGCCAAGATGCGTCTCCAGGATCTGGCCGATGTTCATCCGGCCCGGCACGCCGAGCGGGTTGAGCATGATCTCGATCGGCGTGCCGTCCTCGAGGAACGGCATGTCCTCGAGCGGCACGACCTGGCTGATCACGCCCTTGTTGCCGTGCCGCCCGGCCATCTTGTCGCCCTCGTTCACCTTGCGGCGCTGCGCGACGCTGACGCGGACCAAGCGCTCCACACCGGCCGAGAGCTCGATCGCATCGTCGCGGTCGAAGCTGCGGATGCTGACGACCTTGCCCCGCTCACCGTGCGGCAGGCGCAAGGACGAATCCTTCACCTCGCGCGCCTTCTCGCCGAAGATCGCGCGCAGCAGCTTCTCCTCGGGCGTCAGATCCGTCTCGCCCTTCGGCGTGATCTTGCCCACCAGGATGTCGCCCGGCTGCACCTCGGCGCCGACGCGGATCACGCCCTCTTCGTCGAGATCCTTGAGCGCCTCGTCGCCGACGTTCGGGATGTCGCGCGTGATCTCCTCGGGACCGAGCTTGGTGTCACGCGCCTCGATCTCGTGCTTCTCGACGTGGATCGACGTGAACTTGTCCTGGCGGACGACGTCCTCGCTGATCAGGATCGCGTCCTCGTAGTTGCCGCCTTCCCAGCTCAGGAAGGCCACCCGGACGTTCTGGCCGAGCGCGAGCTCGCCCTTCTCGGTCGACGACGAGTCGGCGAGGACGTCGCCGGCCTGCACCAGATCGCCCTGATGGACGATCGGCCGCTGGTCGATCGTCGTCGACGCGTTGGAGCGCATGAACTTCGTCAGGTTGTAGACCCGGATTCCGCCGCCCACCTCGCGCACCAGGATCCGATCGCCGGTGACGCTGATCACCTCGCCCGCCGCCTCGGTCACGGCCACGTGCCCGCTGTTGATCGCCACCGGCCCTTCCATGCCCGTCCCGACGATCGGCGCCTCGGGCTTCACGAGTGGCACGCCCTGCCGGAGCATGTTCGAGCCCATCAGCGCGCGGTTCGCGTCGTCGTGCTCGAGGAAGGGGATGAGCGACGTGCTGACGCTGACGATCTGCTTGGGGTCCACGTCCATGAAGTCGACGTTCTCGGGCCGGCGAAGGAGGAATCGGTCCTCGCGTCGCACCGTCACCTGCGCCTCGACGAACTCGCCCTCGTCGTTGAGCGGGCTGTTCGCCTGGGCGACCGAGTAGTGATCTTCGACGTCGGCCGTGAGGTACTCGACCTCCTCCGACTCGATGACGAACGGCACCACCGGGATCTCCGCCAGATCGAGCGCCGCGAGCTTGGCTGCCAGCGCCTTGTCGATCCGCTTGCCGGCGGCGCCGACGATCTTGCCGGCCTTGTCCGTCACGTCTTCGCGCAGCGCGCGGCCGAGCAGCCCCTCGACCGTACCCGCCACCATGTTCCGCACGCGACGGTACGGCGTCTCGATGAAGCCGTAGTCGTTCACGCGCGCATACGTGGCCAAGCTGCCGATGAGGCCGATGTTCGGACCTTCGGGCGTCTCGATCGGGCAGATCCGACCGTAGTGCGAGTGGTGGACGTCGCGGACGTCGAATCCGGCCCGCTCGCGGCGAAGGCCGCCCGGGCCGAGCGCCGACAAGCGCCGCTTGTGCGTCAGCTCGCCGAGCGGGTTCGTCTGGTCCATGAACTGCGACAGCTGCGAGCCGCCGAAGAACTCTCGCGTCGCGGCGACGACGGGCCGGATGTTGATCAGCCCAAGCGGCGTGACCTGATCCGGGTCCCGCGTGCTCATCCGCTCGCGCACGACGCGCTCCATCCGGAGCAGGCCGACGCGCAGCTGGTTCTGGATGAGCTCGCCGACGGTCTTCACCCGCCGGTTGCCGAGGTGGTCGATGTCGTCCGGGTGCTCGCGCTCGTTGTTGATCTCGAGCATGTGCGCGACGACAGCGCGCAGGTCGTCGCGCGTGAGCGTCAGCGGGCGCGGCTCGTCCAGCGGCACGGCGCGCTTCTGGCCGGGGCGGAGGTGGAGCTTGCGGTCCAGCTTGTAGCGCCCGACGCGCCCGAGGTCGTAGCGGCGCTCGTTGAAGAGCATGCTGGACAGGAACGTCCGGGCGTTGTCGATTGTGGGCGGGTCGCCCGGGCGCAGCTTGCGGAAGATGTCGAGAACGGCATCTTCCTCGTCCGTCGTCGGGTCCTTCTCGAGCGTCGTCGAGATGAACGGGTGATCCTCGCTGTCGTCGACGGTGCTGAAGAGCGCGAGCAGCTCCTCGTTGTTGCCGAACCCGACGGCGCGGAGGAGCGACGTGACCGGGAACTTCCGCTTGCGGTCGATCTTCACGCTCACGACATCGCGCTTGGACGTCTCGAACTCGAGCCAAGCCCCGCGGTTCGGGATCAGCTTGGCCGAAGCGAGCGATCGGCCCGTCGTCAGGTCCTTGTCGGCGCTGAAGTAGACGCCCGGCGAGCGAATCAGCTGGCTGACGACGACGCGCTCGGCGCCGTTGATGACGAAGGTGCCGTTGTCGGTCATCATCGGGAAGTCCCCCATGAAGACTTCCTGCTCCTGGATCTCACCCGTGGCGCGGTTGATGAGCCGGACCGTCACCCACAACGGCGCGCTGTAGGTCATATCCATCTCGCGGCAGTCGACGACGCCGTACTTGGGCTCGTCGAATCGGTGGCCGACGAAGTGCAGCTCGAGGTTCTTGTTGAAGCTGACGATCGGCGAGATCTCGTGGAACAGCTCGGTCAGCCCGTGCTGCCTGAACCAGTCGAAGGAGTCGACCTGCACCAGGATCAGCGGGGGCGGCGCCAAGTGGTTGCGGATGCGGGCGTACTGCCTGCGCACCCGCAGCGGCGCACCGCCGCCGGCACTCCCCGCGGGCGATACGTTCGCCAGCGAGATGCCGTCCTCGAGCTGCTGAACTTCCACGTGCTTCTTCGCCATGCCGTGCTCGCTCCTTTGACCGCCGACCGGGCCGGTGCTTAACAGCGCTGGGTCCGGCCTGGATGCAACCGTAGTAGCATACGCACCGCAGGGGTCGCTGTCAACAGCCACGCCGGCCCACAGTCCGACCCGACCCTCATGCTATACTGCCAGCCGGAGGCGAAGGAACGGACCTGTGGCGCACAGTTGCCCAGGCGCCCTCCTCGATCGCCCCGCTCCCTTACCCGAGGTGCCCCCCTTGTGCCCGCCGACGCGGCGGGCGGCGGGCACACCGCGCATCACACCAAAGGAATCTCTCCCCCGTGGAATCAGACAATCGCTCGTTCGGCGGGCCGGACGTGGCGGTGTTCATCGACTTCGAGAACATCTACATCTCCGTCCGCAACCGCTACGACGCCAGCCCGAACTTCGAGTCCATCATGGAGCTGGCGCAGCGCTATGGGCGCGTGACGATCGCTCGCGCCTACGCCGACTGGTATCGCTACCCGCGCGTCACGAACGCGCTCTACGCCAACGCGATCGAGCCGATGTACGTCCCGACGTACCACTACGACCGCGACGAGGGCCGAACGGGTCGGGCGATCAAGAACAGCGTCGACATGTACCTCTGCATCGACATGATGAAGACGCTGCATGCCTTCGGGAACATCGGTACGTATGTCCTCGTCACCGGGGACCGCGACTTCATCCCGCTCGTCAACGCGATTCGCCAGCAGGGCAAGCGAACCGTCGTCATCGGCGTGGCCCAGGCGACGGCCAACCACTTGGCGCAATCGGCCGACGAGTTCCTCTTCTACAGTCAGGTCGACGAGGACATCGTCAACGCCGCCGACAAGGTGGAGCGCGATCCGTACGAGGTACTCGTCGAAGCCGTTCGCGCCGCGCGCGAGCGCGGGCACGTCTCGACGCTGGCGACACTCAAGCTCGTCATGCTCGAGCTCGTGCCGAGCTTCGACGAGACGAAGACGAAGGACCGGCGCGGGCGGCTGGTCGGCAGCTTCAAGGACTTCGTCCGCGAGGCGGAGCGCCGCAAGCTGGTGCAGATCTTCTCGAGCGGATCCGTCAACGAGGTCCTCCTTCCGGGCGAGGACCCGTACGCCGTGAGCCAGTTCGCGCCCGACATGCCGGCCGCCGAACCCACCGTCACGGAAGAGGACGTCGACGACGCCGAGCTCGACGCCGCCAAGCTCACGACGAAGGACTGGGCGGTGTTCGAAGAGGCGCTCCGGCAGTTCACCGAACCGGTGCTCTTCATCCAGATCTACGACGCGCTGCGCGGGCTGCGGAACAAAGAGATCATCGATCTGTCCAACCAGGACATCAAGGCGATGATCAAGATCGCGATCAACGAGGGCCTGCTCGTCCGCACGACGCGCGGCCCGCACGCGTACTACCAGATCGCGGCCGACAAGCCGTTCAGCCGGTGATCGCCGATTAGGAGGAGCGGGCGGCGGCGGCACGGATCGTGCTGCATGGGCCGTTCGGCGAATTCCAGTGACGACAGAGCGCCGAGGCCAGCCAACCGCCGAGGAAGATCAGGGCCGACAACGTTGGGAGGGATCACGATGCTGCCTTCACCGGTTTCAAGGACCCGCGCCACCGAACAGGGCGCGCACCCGAATGCCGCAAGGCCTTCGTCGTTCCGTGCGCTGCGCACCTCCTATGCCCTCGCGCTCGGCGGCTGCGTGCTCGGCCTCGGCGCCGCGGTCGCCGTCGCCATCGGCGTCCGCGCGATCCCGCCCGTGGCCGCAAGCACCGCGGGCACACTGAGCTCGAAGCCTTATGAGTGCCGCCCCGACACCGCACCATGCCAGCGCGTGGCGAATGCGTTCATCCGGGCGGACGTCAACCCGTTCGGCGGCTTCTCCCTCGGAACGACGGGCGGCGACCCCGGCACGACGCTGGACGACGACCTCGGGCTGCTGTACGGCTTCGTGCCGGGCGGGGCATCGAGCACGGGTTCCGGCTACATCACCGTCCGGATCATCGGCCCGAACGGGATCGACGACTTTGCGGCGCAGGACGCGGTTGACGTCGTTTCGCACGTCGAGGACGCCACGTCGGTGCGGACGGTCTGGAACCGGCGGACCACGCACCGCGTCGTGATCACGCAGACGCTCTCGGCGGTCCTCAACCCTTACAGCGGCCGGCCCGACCTGCTTGACATGCGCTGGCAGATCGCGAACAGGGACAGCGTCGACCTGTCCATCGGCCTGCGTTCCCTGCTGGACATCCAGATCGGCGCGAACGACGGCGCGCCGTACTTCGTGCCCGGCGTCGGCACGCTGACGTTCGAGCAGCAGTTCTCGGGGGCGCAAGTGCCGCCGTTCTGGATCGCGTTCCAGGCGGCCGACTTCGACCCGAGCTTCCTCCGAGGCCTCGGTCTCGTCCGGGATGCCGGCGTCACGGCGCCCGACGACCTGATCGTCGCGAACTGGCGCAAGATTCAGGAGCAGCCGTTCGACTACACCGTCGATGCGACGCGGGTCATCACCGGCGACAGCGCCGTCGCGCTGCTCTGGCGACCGCGGACCGTCCGGCCCGGCCAGAGCTTCGAGATCAACACGCGCTACGGCATCGCCGCCAACCGCGGCGGTCGCGCGTTCGTGACGGCCCCGGTGCTCGTCAACTGCGGCACGACGTTCGAAGCGGCGCTGTTCCTGTCGAACTTCGACCTCGCGCCGCTGAACAGCGGTCGCGCCACGATCACCCTGCCGGCCGGCCTCACGCTCGCGCCCGGCGAGACCGCTGAGAAGTCGCTCGGCTCGATCGCGCCGGCCGACACGGGTTCCGTCGTGTGGCAGCTGCAGGTGGTACCCGGAACCGTCGGCCCGCGGCAGATCCGGACCGTGTCCGTGTTCGACAACGGCCGCACCTTCGAGACGAGCGCCGACCTCACCGTGCAGTGCATCGCGCCGCCGCCGACGGACGTCCCGGCGCCGACCGCCACGCCGCTCGCCATCGATCCGGGCGTCTGCGACTGGCTGTACGGCCGCGTGCCCCGCGTCGTGATCGATGCCGCGTTGGCCGACCCGCAGCGCGTGTACGGCTGGAACAAGCCCCAGAACCCGAACGCGCCGGTCTCGCCCTTCAACCCGTTGCGGCGACGGTTGAGCCTGTCGAACCGCGGCGTGCCCTATCACCCCATCAGCAACCCGGTGATCTTCAAGGCGGGTTGCCCGTGATCCTGGTCACCATGACCCGAATCCGGACCGAGGCGCGGTGACGCACATCAAGTGGACCGGGGTCACGCGCCCGGAGGACGCGGCAGCGGCGGCCGAGCTCGGGGTGCAGACGGTGGCCTGCGTGTTCAGCGCCCGCAGTCCGCGTTATGTCACGTCAACGCAGGCCTGGGCGATCCGCCGCGTCCTGCCGCCGTCCGTACGTTTCGTCGGCGTGTTCGTCGACACGCCGTCGCCCCTCATCCAGCGGATCGTCGACCAGTGCCAGCTGGACGGGGCGCAGCTCTTCGGCAGTGAGCCGCGGGCCGAGGTCGAAGCCGTCACGCCGCACGCATTCAAGGGCGTGACGGTGCGCACCGTTTCCGAGATCGACGCCGCGGCCCGGACCTACGGCCGCCGAACGAAGGAAACGACCTGGCCGACGCTCATGCTCCAACTCGCCGGCGACGTCGCCCGGCGTTGGTCGGCGGTCGCGGCGATCGCGGAGCGCTACCCGATGCTGTTGGCCAGCGAGAGGCTCACCCCGCAGAACATTCCCGGTGCGCTCCGCGAGGTCGGGCCATGGGGCATCGATGTCTGGGAAGGCGTCGAGAGCGAACCCGGCGTGCTCGACCGCGCCAAGCTCGCTGATGTGATCGGAGCCGTGCGCGCCTATGACACGCAGGGGCTGCGCCGCTCGGCCGCCGGTGCGTAGCGTGGCTGCGGCCGCGCGGATCGCGCTTGCGCTCGCCCTTGGCGCGGCGACCGCCGCTGCCGCCGCCGCCGGGCACGTGCGCGCCGCCCCGACGCCGCCCACCACGGCCGCCACCGCCGGCGCCCCGCCCATCGACGAAGCCGACCCGGCGGCGCTCAGCCCGGAACGCAAAGTGGCGCAGCTGCTGCTCGTCGCCGTGTACGCGCCGGACAGCGCTGCGCCGCTCGACGAGATCGCACCCCTCGCCCGGGAACTCGGCATCGGCGGCATCGTCCTCCAGACCGGCAGCAACGTGTTCGTCAACCGGCGCGGCGAGCCGCTGCCGGCGCACATCGCCCAGCTGACGGCCGACATCCAACGGACGGCGCTGGCTCGACCGGACGGCGTGCCGCTGTTCATCGCGGTGGACCACGAGGGCAACGGCGCGCCGCTGACCCACCTGCGCGAGGGGTTCACGGCCCTCCCGTCGGCGATGTCCATCGGCGCCACGTGGGACCCGGCCAATGCGTCGGCCGTCGGCGAGATCACCGGCCGCGAACTCGCCGCCGTCGGCGTGAACGTCGTCCTCGGCCCGGTGCTCGACGTGTTGGCCAGCACGCACGTCGACAACGGCGGCGACATCGGCACGCGGGCGTTCGGCGGGCATCCGTACTGGGTGGGGCGAATGGGCAGCGCCTACGTGGCCGGGGTGCACGCGGGCAGCGGCGGCCGCGTCCTAACCGTGGCCAAGCACTTCCCCGGTCACGGCGGCAGCGATCGCTTGCCCGATCAGGACGTCTCGGTGGTCACCAAAGACTTCGCCAGCCTCGAGACGATCGAGCTGCCCCCGTTCGGAGAAGTGACGACCGACCCGCCCGGCGGCGACGCCGCGTCCTCGACCGATGCCCTCATGACGGCCCACATCCGCTACCGCGGCCTCAGCCGGAACTCGCAGCAGGCCAGCCTGCCCGTTTCGTTCGATCGGCAGGGGCTGGCGACGCTCTTCGCGCTCGAGCACTTCCGGTTCGGCGCGTGGCACAACAGCGGCGGACTCGTCGTGTCGGACTCGCTGGGCGTGCCGGCCGTCAAGCGATGGTTCGATCCGAGCGGTCGCACGTTCCCGCACCGCCAGATCGCCCGCGAGGCGCTCATGGCCGGCAACGACGTCCTGATCCTGGCGCAGTTCGCGCAGCGCAACGCCTGGCAGGAGATGCGCGCGAACATCGAGGACACCGTCCTCTACTTCGCGGACGCCTATCGGCGCGATCCTGCCTTCCGCATGCGGGTGGACACCGCGCTGGCCCGCGTGCTCGCCGCCAAGCACCGCGTCTACCCTTCGTGGGCGGCCGAACGCGTCGCGGCCAAGCCGGACGCCGTCGGCGCCGTCGGCGGCGATGCCAGCCGCGAAGTCGTGCAGCGGATCGTCGGCCAAGGGCTGACCGCATGGACGCTGCCGGAGGTGCCGCCCGGCCGAGGCGACCGGCTCGTCCTCATCCACCCCGAGCGGCGGAACGCCCAGCGGCTGCTGACGGACGACGGCGGCCCGCTGGCCTGTCCGCTCGAGTCGTGCGGTCTGTCCGACGCGGACTGGCAGCGGCTGACCGAGCCCGGCCCGACGTTGCTGGAGGGCACGGTGCTGGCGCGCTATGGACGCCAGGGGGCCGGCCTGATCGCCCCGGAGGACATCCGCTCGTACGCGCTGTGTCAGATCGAGCAGGCGCTCAGCCCGGCGCTGGACATGCCGGGGGGCGCCGAGCCGCCGCCGGACGACGGCGCGGCCCCCGGCACCGTCGACGCACCGTCCCCAACCACCCCCGGCGACGGCGCCGCTTCGACCCCCACCCCGGCCCCGACGCCGCCGCCGGCCTTGTTCGGCTGCGACCCGACGCTCGACACCGCGGCCGTGCTGGCCGAGCTCGAGGGGGCCGACTGGATCATCGTCGCGTTCGGAGAGCTCGAGCCCGAGGCGATCCGGGCGCTGCGCGGCCAGATCCTGCCGCAGCTCTACCGCATCGCCGCCGTCCACGACGGGCGGATCGGCGTGCTCTCGTTCGGACCCCCGTATTATGTCGACGAGACGAACGCGGCGCGCCTCGACGCGCACATCAGCGCCTACACCCGCTTGCCGGCCGCCATCGACGCCGCCGTCGCCGCCCTGTTCGGCGACGGCACGCCGGCCGGCCGCTCGCCCGTAACGGTCGAGGAAGCGGGCTACGACCTGGCCGACCGTCTCGACCCCGACCCGGCGCTGCCGCTCGTCCTGACCGCCGTCGACCCCGGCAAGGGGCCGCCGCCGCGCCGCATCACGCTCCATGTCGGACCCATCATCGACGCGAACGGGCACCCGGTGCCGGATGGCACGCTCGTCGACCTGAGCAGCGAGCCGGCCGGCGCGCTCGACCCCGCCGGCAGCCGGCTCCTGACGAAGGACGGTGTGGCGCAAGCCACGGTCACGCTCCTCGCAGGCGGCATGATCACGCTGCACGCCCGCTCGGGCGCGGCCGCCGAAGCCGAACCGCTCCGGATCGAAGTGCCCCAGCCACCGACGGCGACGCCGGCCGCCACACCGGCCGCTCCGGGCGGGCCCGGACAGCGGGAACCCCGTGCCGCCGACGGCACCCCTCCGTCCGGCCCCGGCCCGATCGACCTCCTCGTGGCGCTCGCGACGGCGCTCACCGCTGCCGCGGGCCTCGCGGTCGTCCGCCGCGCGGATCGCGGCGCCGCGGTCGGGCGGGCGCTGACCGTCGCCTCGGCTTCCCTGGCCGGGTATTGCGCGTACGCCGCGGCGCTCCGGCTCGGCGCGATCGGCCGGCCACCGGGCTGGGTGGCGGGGGTGGACAGCTTGGTCGTTTCGGGGGCGGGCGCGGTCGTCGCGGCACTCGCCGCCAGCGTCGGATCGCGCGGGCGACGCGATCGGGCACGGGCCGACGGTCAGCCCGGCAGCCGGATGACTAGCCCAGCAGACTGATCACGGCCGCCGCCACCGCCAGCCCCGCCGCCAGCGCCAGCCGGAACGGCCGCCGGCGCAGCTCGGACCACCACGCGTCCGCCGGCGCGGACCGCGGCGCGGCGGGGTCCGCAACGACCATCGCCGAACCGCCCGGCGTCCCGGCGCGCAGCATGCGGCGCACGGCCGCGATGCTCTCGGGCCGGTCGTCCGGGTGCAGGGCGAGGCACGCCATCGCAATGTTCCCGAGGGCGGTCCGCGCGGACGGGCGCAGCGCACGCGGATCGGCCAGCGCGGCCGGGTCGATGAAGCGTTCGCTTGCGCTCGCGGGCGCGCGGCCGGTCAGCAGGTGGTAGAGCGTCGCCCCAAGGCTGTAGATGTCGGCCCGGGCGTCCAGGGCCGCCCCATCGCCGTACTGCTCGAGCGGCTGGTAGGCGCGTGTACCGGCGCCGGTGGCCACCGTGCGCGCGGAGCCGTCGTCGGATCGCACCTCGAGGGCGAGGCCGAAGTCGACGAGCTTGAGCTGGCCGTCCGGCGTCAGCTTGAGGTTGGAGGGCTTGATGTCGCGGTGGATCACCGGCGGTCGCTGCGTGTGCAGGTAGTGGAGCACCTCGCACAGCGCCTCGGCCCACGACCAGAGCTCGGTCTCGTCGATCTGGCGGTCGCGGCAGCGCGCGTCCTCGAGCACGGCCAGCAGGTCGCGACCGGGCACGAAGTCCATGACGAGGTAGTGCCGGACGCCGGCGCCCGCCGCGGCCGACGGCGCACCGTCGAAGCAGTCCGACACCTTGGGCAGCGCCGGGTGGTCGAGACGCGCAAGGGTCGTCGCTTCGGCGTGCAGCGACCGGCGGAGCACGGCGGTCTCCGCCGCGGGTAGGTCTGCCGGGACGACGATCTCCTTGACGGCGCACTGGCGTCCCGGCAAGCGCTGATCGTCGGCCAGCCAGACGGAGCCGCTGCCGCCGGCACCGATGGGCGAGACCACACGGTAGCGCCGATGGAGGAGGGTTCGGTTCGTGGCCATGGTGCGTCGAAGGCGTTCTTGGGGGGCGACGGATTTCGCAGGCTTGTCACCAACCGGCGGTGGCGGGTAGGCTACGGCCAAGCGGCGCCCGCGTCAACGCCCGGACGCGGAGCGAAGCCAGTGCGATGCGGGTCGACGCCGGCAATGGACAGCCGACGCGGTCCACGAACAGTCGGTCACCACGAGGCAGCGATGTCGATTCGAAGCTTGTTGATCCTGCAGGAAGGTCCGGGCCGTCCGTCCGCGCGGTGGACCCTGGAAAGCAGCGCGCTGACGATCGGCCGGTCCGACAGCTGCGACGTCGTGCTGGCCGACCGCGAGGTGTCGCGGCGGCACGTGTCCATCCGCCATGAGGGCGACCACTGGATGCTCTTCGACCTCGAGAGCCGCAACGGCGTCCGGCTGAACGGCAACGCGATCGACCGCGCGACGCGCCTGCGCGACGGCGACACGATCGAGATCCCGCCGAACTACCGCTTCGTGTTCCTGGACGGCGACGCGACGGCGTGGACCGCCGAGGGGCGCCGGCTGCGGCTGCGGGTCGACGCCGAGAACCGGCGCGTCGTCCTGAACGGCCAGCCGATCGAGCCGCCGCTGACCGTGCCGCAGTACCTCCTGATCGAATTGCTGGCCAGCGAGCCCGGCCGGGTGTTCACGCGCGAAGAGGTGTGCGCCCGGTGCTATCCGGGGTTCACCGACGGCGTCTCCGACCTGGCGATCGAAGGGCTCGTGCGCCGGCTGCGCAAGCGGCTGGCCGATGTGGCCCCGGGCACGCCGATCGTCGCCCACAAGCGCGGGCTCGGCTACCAGCTGCTCATCTGAAACGGTCTCAGCGCGGCACGTTGAACCATGCCAGCGCCGCGAACAACAGCGGCAGGTAGATCACGGATACCTTCAGGACGCGGCGCGCCGCCGCACCGGTCCGTTGGCGGGCGAACTGGATCGAGGCGGCGAGGAACGCGGCGCCGAGCGCGAGCGCGCACACGGCGTACGGGCCGCCGACCAACCCGACGCCCAGCGGCAACATGCTGGCCGCGACGAGCAGCACCGTTGAGGCGACGATCTGGCGGGCGACGAACCCGGCGGCCGCCTCGCCGTCGGGCAGGATCCGGAAGCCGGCCCGGGCGTAGTCCACGCGGTACATCCACGCGATCGCCAGGAAGTGCGGCAGCTGCCAGACGAACAGGATGGCGAACAGCGTCCAGCCGGCCAGATCGATCTCACCGCGCGCCACGGCCCAGCCCATCAACACGGGCAGCGCACCGGGCACGGACCCGACGATCGTCGCGAGCGGGGTGTGGGTCTTCAACGGCGTGTACACCCCGACGTAGCTCAGCACGCCGCCGATGGCGGCCCACGCCGCGAGCGGCTCGACGCCCCACAGCACCCTCACGCCGGCCACGGCCAGAATCCCGCCGAACATGCCGGCCGCCCACGGCTTGAGCCGGCCCATCGGGATCGGCCGCGACGCCGTGCGCCGCATCTGGGCGTCGCGCCGCCACTCCGCCACTTGGTTCAGCGCGCTCGAACCGCACAGCGCCAGCGCGCTGCCGACGAGGAGCGCGACCAGCCGCTGCGGATCGTGCTCCGTCGGCTGCGCGATCACGTACGACAGGGCGACGACGGCGAGGCCAAGCGTGGCAAGGCGCGGGCGGACGAGGGCGAGGAGGTCGGACGACAGCGTGCCGGCCGGCGCAGACGCGCCGGGACGAACGGTGGGAAGAGCTTCCGTCCCGGCGTCGATCCCGAATTCGACCCCGTGGTCGATCCCCGTGTCGATCCCATGGTCGATCCCATGGTCGATCCCATTGTCGATCCCGGCCCCGAACCGGGCCTCGTGTTGTGGGACCATGCGCGCCTCCGTTTGTCGGCCTGGCAGCCCGCCTTACGCGGGTGCCCAGCGCATCGGGGCGCCGTCGACGGCCCATTATACGGCTCGCGCCGCCGTCGGACGGCGCTCGGCGCCCGGACGATCCGCCTCCTTCGGCTTGACAGACAGCGGCGAATCGCAAAGATATGGCGGCCACGCGCGCAGGCGGGCGGCCCTTTGTCAGTTGATCGTCCGCTTCCAGTCAAGGAAGTGTCGGCAACTGTTGGGTACACTTGCGCGCTGGGGAACTGGGGTATTCGGGGTGCCGTCGCAATCGGTGGCGGGGAACGGCACTTCTTGAGGCAGATCGACCGTTCGGTGGCCCGCATCTCGCTGCGGCCGATGGGCGGTGTCTTCCAACGATCACGTCACTTGCACACAGGAGAGCAGCGAATGGCCTTGACGCAGACGGCCTATTCGGGTCGAATCGCGGCGCTCGCGTCCATGGCGGGACTCGCGCTCAGCATCAGCGCTTGCGATGTGGTGAGCGGGATCTTCGGCGGTACGCCCGAGCCCGACAAGGCGGTTGCGCCGTCCACGTACGGCTCAGCGTGCCTCGAGAGCTACGGCTCCGGCGTTTCGTCCATTGCCGCGACGGCCGACGGCGGGCGGGAGTACTACATCTCGACCGAGCTGCCCTCGAACGTCGACAAGAACGCGTGGGGCCGGGACAGCCGGGCCGTCTACGAGTACGACGTCAAGCTCGGGCGCGTGCGCCCGATCGCATCGACGTGGAACTCCGAGGTCGTCATCGAGCCATACGCCACGGTGGACGTGCTGCGGCCGACGCCGATCCGCCCGGTCCAGATCGCCGAGAAGCTCGAGCAGGTGCAGGTCGGTGCGGACGGCAATCGGATCGTGCTGGCCGTGTCGCGCAAGAACCTGGCCGGCGGCTTGGCCAGCTTGTACAGCGGCAACGTCCCGCCGATCGGCGCGTCGGCCAGCCTGCGTCCCGGCGACGGCGGCGGGCTGGCGGTCGTGAAGCTCAACGACGACCTCAACCAGGAGGCGATCCAGACGTTCAGCCTCTCACCGGACGGCAACAAGTTGGCGGCCATCGTCGGCGACCTGAGCGAGCTGCGCGGCTACGATCTCGAGGCCGACAAGATCCTCGTGTACAGCCTCGGCACGGACAACGCGATCGTGGTGAGCAACGAGCTGCCGACGCCCGCCACGTCGATCGAGATCGACCGCAAGCCGGCGATCACGGCCAACGGCGCGCAGCTCATCTGGGCGCCGGACAGCACCAAGCTCGCTTACGCCACGGCGCTCGGCATCGGCGGCTGGGCGGTCCAGATCCTGGACTTCGCCACCGGCAAGCCGACGCTGGTCCACGCGTTCGAGAACACGACGCAGCCGCAGATCGCCTGGGCCGGCGACGGCGCGTCCCTGTTCGTCGTCACCACCGCGAACAGCACGTCCGAGTCCTTCGGCGACACGTCCATCCACCATCTCACGGCGGCCAAGGACGGCAAGACGATCGGCGGCGTCGGGATCATCAAGCGCCAGGCGAACTGGAAGACGGTGCCGTCGTTCGTGACGCTCGTCGGTGAGAACGTGCTCCTCTTCACGTGGGAGAAGCACGTGTTCCGCTTCACGGCCGAGGGCGGCGACCTCACGAAGGCGACGTTCGAGCCGCTGACCGAGCACTACCCGCGCGACGTGAAGGTCCTGCCGCTGCCGATCTACGGCAGCGCCGCGGCGGATCGCGCCGTGTTCAGCATCAGCGCGCCCGGCATCGGCAACCGCGTCGGGGTGTACACCCACCTCTCGTCGGCCAAGTGCCCGGTCCCGACGCCCAAGGAATAGCGCAACGGGCGGCCTGGCCGCTCGAGGAGCACGAAGACGGGCCGGGGGGCAGGGATGCTCTCCGGCCTGTTTCGTGTGCGGGGAGGGCCCCCTCCCTGGCCGGCTTTGCCGGCCTGTCCCTCCCCCAATTCTGGGGGAGGGACGGTTGGGGAGGGGACGGTTGGGGCCGAGGCAGGCGGCTCCGGCGTCGACCGTCGGCCAAGGTTGACGCCATACCGGCTGCCCACTACCGTTGGCGACGTCCGAAGCACTCCCGTCCGCCGCCCCTGCTGGAGGTCCTGCCGTGGTCACGATGTCCGAACTGCCCCTCGGCCCGCTGCCCGACGTCCCCGAGGCGACGAGCGATCCCGACGCGCTCATCGCGTTCGAGGGTCGGATCGCGCGCGGCGAGCGGATCGAGCCGGGGGATTGGATGCCGGGCGACTACCGGCGCCAGCTGACGCGGCTCATCCAGCAGCACGCGAACAGCGAGCTGATGGGCGCGCTGCCGGAAGGACAGTGGATTCCGTTTGCGCCCTCGTTCAAGAGGAAGCTGGCGCTGATCGCCAAGGTGCAGGACGAGGTCGGGCACGCGCTGTACCTCTATCGGGCCGCGGAGACGCTCGGCAAGCCGCGGACGCAGATGATCGAGGAGCTGTTGAACGGCACCTCCAAGTACTCCAACGTCTTCAACTACCCGGCCGAGACGTGGGGCGACATCGCGATGGTCGGCTGGCTGATCGACGGGGCGGCGGTGGTGAACCAGACGATCATGGCGACGGGCTCGTACGGGCCGTACGCCCGCGCGCTGAAGCGGATCACGTACGAGGAGGCGTTCCACCTCAAGCAGGGCTACGACGTGACGGTGGCGCTGGCCACCGGTACGCGCAAGCAGCGCGATATGGCCCAGGAAGCGTTCAAGCGGTGGTGGTGGCCCACGATGATGTTCTTCGGCCCGCCGGACAAGCAGAGCGTCCACACCGGGATCCTCCACCGCTGGGGCGTGAAGCCCAAGAGCAACGACGAGCAGCGCCAGGAGTTCCTGCGCAAGTTCGTCCCGAAGATGATCGAGCTCGGCTTCGACATCCCGGACAAGGACCTGCACAAGGATCCGCAGACCGGCGACTGGATCATCACCCAGCCGGACTGGGACGAGTTCAAGCGCGTGATCAACGGCGACGGCCCGATGAGCAAAGAGCGCCTGGCGCTGCGCCGGCTGATCTACGACGAGAGCTCGTGGCTCCGGACCGCGCTCGACCGCCACGCCCCGCTGCCGGCGGCCGCATGAGCCCCGCACACCCCCGGCAGGCCGACGATGTACGGTGACCCGACCGCCGATGCCGATCCGAGCGTGGCGTTCGGCCACGACATGCCGTTCTACACCCGCGACTGGCACTTCGATCCCTACCACCAGCGCCTGACCGTCGCCCGGCGCGGCGCGCCCGACGCCGTGCACTTCGACACGGAGTGGGGCAACTGGGAAGTCTTCATCCAGGAGAAGCGCGGCGAGCACCACACGCACGCCGGAACGCTCCACGCGCCGGACGCCGAGATGGCGATCATGCTGGCCAAGGAGAACTACGCGCGCCGCGGGCCGTGCGTGAACATCTGGGTCGTTCCGGAGGACGCCATCGCGGCATCCGCCTACGAGGATGCGGACATGTTCGAGCACACGACGGACAAGATGTACCGCGATCCGGCGGGGTTCCAGGGGCTGCGCAAGAAGGCGCAAGCGGGGCGGGAGCGCGTGGGTGACGAGGCGGCGGAAGGGGGCAAGCCGTGACGACCACGACGCCCTTCGACCTCGCATCCGCCCCCGCCGACGCCTGCGCCGCACTGGACGCCTACGTCCTGGCGCTCGCGGACGACGCCCTGCTCCAGGGCCACCGCGACAGCGAGTGGACGGGGCTCGGGCCGATCCTGGAAGAGGATATCGCGTTCAGCAGCATGGCGCAGGACGAGATCGGCCACGCGCTGGTGTGGTACACGCTGCGCGCCGAGCACCTGGGCGCGGCGTCGCCCGACGAGCAGGCGTTCCGGCGTGACGCGGCCGGGTGGCGCAACGCGCGCCTGGTCGAGCTGCCGCGGGGCGACTACGCCACGAGCCTGATCCGCCGAACGCTGTTCGACATCGCCAAGGCCATCCAGTACGACTCGCTGCGGCACAGCGCGTGGCCGCCCCTGGCGGTGGCCGCCGGCAAGCTGCGCCAGGAGAAGAAGTACCACCTCCTGCACAACCAGGCCTACGTGAGGCGCCTGGGCACCGCGGGCGCGGACAGCCACGACCGGCTGCAGTCGGCGCTCGATGCCCTGTTCCCGGCCGCGCTCGGGCTGTTCGAGCCGACGGCGGGCGAGGCGGCGCTGACGGCGCTCGGCGTGGTGACGCCGTCGGCGGCGCTGGCGGCCGTCTGGCTCGGCGCGGTGCGCGAGCTCCTCGCGCAGTCCGGGCTATCGGCCCCGATCGCATCGGTGGCGGCGCTCGGCGGCGACGGTGACGGCGCCGGGGCCGGTGCGGGCGCGGGCGATGTCCTGCGCGCGACGGTGGCGCCGGACGTCGGCGGGCGGCGAGGCGAGCACACGGACGATCTGGATGCGATGCTGGACGCGATGCAGTCGCTCTATCGCTCCGACCCCGAGGCGACGTGGTGACGGCGCCGGGTGCGACCGCGGGTGCGCCTTCGAGGGAGCCTGCGAGGGAGCCTGCGAGAGAGTTGACGCCCGAGGCCGTCTGGGACGTCCTGCGCACGGTGAACGATCCCGAGATCCCCATGGTTTCGGTGGTGGACCTCGGGATCATCCAGGCGGTCGTGATCGACGCGATCGACGCGGTCGACGCGGTCGAAGGAGCGGCGGGCGGCGGCAGCGCGGTCCGCATCGACATGACGCCGACGTTCACGGGCTGTCCGGCGCTGGACATGATGCGTTCCGAGATCGCGGCGGCGGTCCTGTCGATCGGCGCGGCGCGGGTGGACGTGCGCGTCGTTCTCGACCCGCCGTGGAGCAGCGACCGGATCGCGCCGGCCGCCCGCGAGGCGATGCGCGCGATCGGCCTGGCGCCTCCGCCGCCGGCGACGCGCTTCACGGCCGACCCGACGCTCGCTCTCACCCTGGCCGCGCCGGACGAACCGCCGACGGCGTGCCCGTTCTGCGGCAGCATGGACACCGTGACGGACAACCCGTTCGGGTCGACGTTGTGCCGGTCCGTGCATTACTGCAACGGGTGTCGGCAGCCGTTCGAGGCGTTCAAGGCGTTGTAGGGGCGATGCAATCGCATCGCCCGCAGGCCCCCCGCATCACAACGCACCTCGGCCCCCCCATCGTCCCGATCGACAATGTCGCCTCCAAAGCGACGGTTTCGCCCCCTGAGCGACGGCTGCGCGGCGGCGGCGCGACAGGTTTTCGGCGTTCACGGCACCTTGACAGGCGTTATCCTGGCGCCATCGCCCGGGGCGACTTGCCGGCGGGCGCACGGTCCACCCAACAGGAGACGTCAACATGGCTACGTGGATTCAGGCTCTGTCCGCCTATCGGCCGCGCATCGTCGGCGCCGTGACGGTCGGTCTCGACGAGCTGGCCGACTACCTGGCCGTCGGGACGCTGGTGACGCGTCCGCTGGCCCGGATGGTCCTCGAGGAGCTCGGGCGCATCGTGCTGCTGCAGTTGCGCGACGGCAAGAAGGTCCGCCTGCCGGGCATCGGCGTGTTCGGCGTCGAGGTCCGGATGGACGGGTCGATGTACCCGACGGTCCGCCTGGCGAGCGAGCTGCGCGACGGGCTGTCCGACATCGACGCCTTCCAAGGGACGATCCAGCACCGGGAGTCGATCGGGCTGGACCTGGCGTCGCTGAAGGAGCGCTGGGACCGGGAGCACCCGGGCGATGCGCTGGAGATGCCGCCGGGGCGCACGAAAGCTACGACGATGTAGCCACTCCGCGTGCGGGAGGGACAACCGAATAGACAGGCGCGAGGGGCGGTCCGATTGAGGGCCGCCCCTTGTCGTTGTTGGCGACGTGGGCGGTAGCCTTGTCGGTGGGGCTCCGGGACTCGGTGGGGCAGCAGGCGGATCTCGGTTGGACAGGCGTCCGATCTCGGTTGGACAAGGGGCGCCTGCGTTAGACGCGGCTCCTGTCTGCGTTAGACGCGGCTCCTGTCAGCGTTAGACACGGCTCGTGTCTGCGTTAGACACGGCGGGCGTCTCGGTAGGATCTGCCGCCGTGTCTTGGTGAGGCCCGGCGAACGTTTCGCCGAGCGGTCCGCGGGTGTAGACTCCCGCCGGCGGGATCGAGTTTCCGAGCCCCGCTTACCGCTACCGAGGTGCGCTATCAAGGCGATCGTTCAAGACAAGTATGGTTCCGCCGATGTCCTGCAGTTCAAGGACATCGACAAGCCGGAGCCTGGGGATGACGATGTGCTCATCCGGGTCCACGCCGCGGGCGTCGACCGGGGCGTCTGGCATCTGATGACGGGGCTGCCGTACCTGATGCGGGTGATCGGGATGGGCTTCCGGGCGCCCAAGGTGGCGGTGCGGGGCCGCGAGGTCGCGGGGACGGTCGAGGCGGTCGGCCGGAACGTGACGGCGTTCAAGGCGGGCGACGAGGTCTACGGGTTCAGCGACGGCAGCTTCGCCGAGTACGTGTGCGCCAAGGCCACGCAGCTGGCGCCGAAGCCGAAAAACGTCACGTTCGAGCAGGCGGCGGTGGTGCCGGTGTCCGCGATCACCGCCCTGCACGGCGTCCGCGACGCGGGCGATCTGAAGGCGGGGCAGAAGGCGCTGATCATCGGCGCCTCGGGCGGCGTCGGCACGTACGCGGTGCAGATCGCCAAGGCCATCGGAGCCGAGGTGACCGGCGTCTGCAGCACGGGCAAGGCGGACCTGGTCCGGTCGATCGGCGCCGACCACGTGATCGACTACACGCGCGAGGACTGCACGGACGGCACGCGCCGCTACGACCTCATCGTCGACACGGGCGGCCGGCGGCCGTTGTCCCAGCTGCGGCGGGCGCTGAACGCCGACGGGACATTGGTGGTTGTTGGCGGAGAGGGCGGGGGCCGGTTTATGGGCGGCTTCCTGCGCGGGATGCTGGCGCCTATGCGGGCGATCGGGTCCAAGCAGAAGCTCAAGGGGCTCATGCCGGACGAGCGGAAGGACGACCTGGTGACGCTGACGGGGATGATCGAGGCGGGCAAGGTGGTGCCGGTCGTCGACAAGGCGTATCCGCTGGGTGAGGCGGCGGAGGCGGTGCGGTACATGGAGCAGGGGCGGGCGCGGGGGAAGGTGGTGGTGCGGGTGTTGCCGGGGTGAACGAGCGTGCGAGCTGCCAAGCGGCTCGAGGCGTTCGTGTCGGCGAGGGTTTGCGATGCGCTTATCGCGCTCGTCAGGTGCGGAAGCAACCCGTGGGCAGCGCGTCGAATGCTCCGCTAGAATGCGGCGTGCGATTGCTCTGCATATGGGCCGGGGCGGACTTCAATTCACTTGGCCGTTCGGTGGGTTGAGAAGGAAGGGAACATGAGCGCCCAAACGGTGCGGATACACATTCCCGAGCAGCTGCTCGTGCGGTTCCGCCGAGCGGCCGAGGAAGCCTCTCAGCCACTGGAGGCGGTCATCCTGCGGTCGATCGAAGGCAACCCGCCGCCGCCGACGCTGTCCGAGATACCGGAAGACGCCCGGGATGCCATCAGCGGCCTGCAGGCTCTGGATGACGACGGACTGTGGCGTGTGGCCCGCGGCATGATGGACAAGGCCGAGCAGGAGCGGCTGACGTCGCTCTTGGAGGAGGGTTCACGCGGTACGCTTGGTGTCGCCGAGCGGGCCGAGCTGGAGCAGCTGGCTGAACGGGCAGATGTGATGACGATCGTGAAGGCGTATGCGCTCGCGCTGCTTCGTTGGCGAGGGCATCCCATGCCGCCGCTGTCGGACCTCCGGCCGGCCGTGTGACGCGCCTGTACATTTCGCAGGCGCTGCGACTGCTGGTAACGGAAGACAGCGGACATCGCTGCGGTTACTGCCGGTGTTCGGAGTTCCTGACATCCACGGCGCTTGTGATCGATCACATCGTCCCAGTGGCCGCTGGCGGCGCCACGGTGCGCCAGAACCTGTGGCGCTCGTGCGTACACTGCAACCAGTACAAGGCGACCAGCATGGAGGCGGTTGATCCTGCGACGGGGGCAATCGCTCCGCTGTTCAATCCGCGCACCCAGCGCTGGCACGAGCACTTCCGGTGGATCGACCACGGCTGCATCGTCGAGGGTCTCACCCCGACGGGGCGGGCGACCGCGGCGGCGCTGCGCGTGAACCGCGATCTTGCTGTGAGCGCCCGGCGTATGTGGGTGGACGCAGGATGGCACCCACCGGCAGATGGGGCGTAGCGCGATGCGTGCGTTGCCCGCCCCGTACGGCGAACGACCGATTGAGTCCGTCGCCCTTGTCGTCGGCCACCGCAGCGACAGTGCCGACTGCGTCCTCACTGCGGATTTCGACGCTTCGGCGGTCGTTGGGTGTTCTCGATCCGTCACGAAAGGAGACTCAGCCATGTACGGCACGATCATGCGCGGATCCGTCCGCCCGGAAGACCGGGCGGCGCTGGTGGCGGCGATCGAAGCGGGCGAGAGCGTGCCGGTGCCGGGGTTCCTCGGCTCGCGCCTGCTGATTCCGGACGAACGTGCGGACGAGGTGTGGTTGGCGGTGTTCTTCACGGACAAGGAAGCGTACGTGCGGAACGCGGCGGATCCGGGGCAGCATGCGCGGTATGTGGCGATGCGGAAGTGGATGACGGGGGATCCGGAGTGGGTGGATGGGGGGTGGGTGGGGTTGGGGCCGGAGGGGGGGTAGGCGCAGAGCGACCGCATGCTGGCGCGGCGGGTGCCAAGGGTCCGACGCGGCTGTCATGCATTCGCCCGGTGGGCCGATTGACGCGGGGGTGGGAGGGGCATAGAGTGATGGGCTGCGGCAGGAGCGCGATTGACGTTCCTATCCCCCTTGGGACCCCGCGTCCTTCACCTATCACCACAGGGGGCTCGCATGCGTACCTCGCCACCCACTCAGACGACCCAAGGGCAACGCCGAACGGCGCTCAAGCCGCTGCTCGGCCTCGGCCTGCTCATGCTTGCGATCGGGACCGGCTGCGCCACATTCACCGTGGTGAGCGAGGTGACGCGCAAGGCGGACGGCGCGAATACGGGTGCTTTGGCGGTTGACGTCGAGATTGAAGACGGCGTGTACAAGGCGCTGCTCGAGATGGACCCCGACTCGGCCAAGGAGTGGCCGATGGCGACAAAGGCGAAAACGTCGGGTTGGACGGTCACGGGGTCGGGGCGCAAGTTGCGCATGACTCGCCAGCTGAGCACGCTGCCGGCGTTTCAGGACGCTCTTCCGGGGCTCGCCGGGCTGTGGGACATGGGCGAGTTTCCGATCACGGCGATGGACGTCACCGTTGACGAGCCCAACGACGAGCCGCCCGTCTATGAGTACACCGCGACCGTCGTCATTCCCGTCCAGGAATCCCCGGAGGACTCTGCGTCGGCACCGGAAGAGCCACAAGCGCCGGCCCAGTCGGCGTCGCCGGACGACTTCTTTGGCGCGCTCGCGGGCGCCGTTGCCTCGGCCGTCGATGAAACCATGACCGACCCCAAGGTCGTCGCGCTCATGGCGGCCGCCAAGAAGGCTGGGCCGCCCGCTTTCGTCGTTGGCGTCAAGCTGCCTGGCAGTATCGACGAGGCGACGGTCAACGGTCAGCCACTCGGCGTCATCTCCCCGGACGATCGCGTCACGTGGACGCTGAGCTACGCCAACCCCGGCACCTACTCTTTGCGGGCCGTGGCACACCTGATGAAAGTCGAATTCACCGAGTTGGCGGAGGCGCACACACAGGGCGACGACTTCAAGGTGCGCGGCCGGGTCACCACGAAGGGTGGGAGCGACGAGGTCGTGCCCGTCACGGACGCCAAGGTGGATCTGGTCATCACCGGCCCCAAGGGCAAGCCGTACGGCACGCCCCTGACCCAACCCCTGACCACGGATGCGGACGGCTATTTCGAGTGGACCAGCTACTTCACGGCCGACGCGTCGATTGGCGCATGGAAGATCGTCGCCACGGCGAAGAAGGAAAAGCAATCCGGCAGCATCGAGCGCGAGTTCAAGGTGGACGAACTCAAGCCCGATGTCGACGCCAACATCCGGGCGATCATCGCCAAGTGGAAGGCCGAGCCGTCGGTGCCCAACGGGATAAGCCAGTCCTTCATACGCGACCTCAACCCCATCCCGACCTACGGCATGCGGGTGAACATCAAGTCGTGGACGGACAGCCGGTATGAGCCGTATACATGCTCGGCCTTGACGATCAAGACGCTCAAGTTCCTGAACGGGCTGCGTTTCAGCACGACGCAATCCGACCGCCTGCTGATGGGCGGTGTCCACTATGGCCCGGTCACGGACGGCACCGGGCTCATCCACGTGGCAACCGCCTTGTACCCCAGCGCCAACACGACCACCGGGTGGCGGTCAGGCTACGTGTTGGATGCGTGGCCCAACCAGACCAAGGAGTCCTGGGGCTGGGCGGAGTGGTCGGCCATGAACGCTGGCGGGGCCGAGCCCGCGCGGTTCTGGAACTTCGGCAACATGTGGTCGGGTGAGTATCCGACGTCAGGCAGCGGAGGCGAGTATCACCCGAGCGTAGGCGAGATTCCGGCCAGCATCCAGGGCGCCAAGGGCACCGCGGTGCTGACCTATTCACCGGTGGCGTTGCTGGTGTCCGACGCCAGCGGCCGACGAACGGGGCAATCTGGTGACGGTACGCTCGTCAACGAGATACCCGGCGCCGACCAGACGCTCGTCAACCTGCCGGACGGCACGCAGGCGAGTCTGATCGCGCTGCCGGACGGCGACTACAACACGGTCATCCGTGGCACTGGTGACGGGGACTTCCACCTCGAGACCACCAACAGTGAGCAGCTGCTCGACTATGGCGTGCACCCCATCCGCTCGGGCGAGGAAGCCACGCTGAAGTTGAATTCGGTCGATCTGAAGCAAGCACTCGCTCTGGCGGATGGGAAGACCGTCATGCCATCGGCCGCAGCGGCCGACGGCGGTGGCGGGCTTGGCAGGCTGCCGATGGTGGCGGCGATCGTGGTGGGGCTATTGGCGGTGCTGGGGGGCGTTGTTGTCGTCGTTCGCAGGGGCCGGGCGCATTAGGGCACGCGGACGATCCCCTTCCGAGAGGATGTACGCGATCCAACCGGTTGCCGGTCGTAGCTGGCTCTAGCCGGCGTCGTTATTGTTGCCCGGCGAAGAATCGCCGGGCGATTGGCCGGCCATATGCTTGGCTGCAATCGACGCTCACGATGTGTCCGTTGCCGCACATGCTCGGCGTCGGCGGCGAGGGCGGCGACCGGTGGCTGGGCGGCTTCCTGCGCGGGATGCTGGCGCCGCTGCGGTCGATCGGGTCCAAGCAGAAGCTGCGGGGCTGATGCCGGGTGCGAACCAGGCGGACCTCGTGACGCTGACGGGGCTCAGCGAGGCCGGGAAGGTCGTGCCGGTGGTCGACAGAGCGTTTCCGCTGGGTGAGGCGGCGGAGGCGGTGCGGTACATGGAGCAGGGGCGGGCGCGGGGGACGGTGGTGGTGCGAGTGTTGCCGGGGTGAGGGCGATGTCGCGCCCCCGTTACGATAGGAGACGCAATCATGTACGGCACGATCATGCGCGGATCCGTCCGCCCGGAAGACCGAGCGGCGCTGGTGGCCGCGATCGAAGCGGGCGAGAGCGTGCCGGTGCCGGGATTCCTCGGCTCGCGCCTGCTGATCCCGGACGAGCGGGCGGACGAGGTGTGGTTGGCGGTGTTCTTCACGGACAAGGAAGCGTACGTGCGGAACGCGGAGGATCCGGGGCAGCATGCGCGGTATGTGGCGATGCGGAAGTGGATGACGGGGGATCCGGAGTGGGTGGATGGGGGGTGGGTGGGGTTGGGGCCGGAGGGGGGTGAGGGGGCGGCGGTCATTGGCTGATGATCAGGTCGGGGGCTGGTGATAAGATCATCGACGTGACGTCGGTTGCTCACGCTGTCGCCAACCGGGCCGCAATGTGGAAGGTCATCGAGATGCCTGATCAGACGCTGCCAACCGCACCGCTCGATTTGGACGACCCGAACGATGAGTCGATCGTCAGGGTCAGGGTGAGCCAAGAGCTCGAAGAGGCCGCCAAGTTCGCACGATCACTGCGTGCGGAGGACTTCAAGAGCGGCGACTGGTTCGTGCAGTTGACCCGGAAGCTTGTCCTTACCTACGACCAGAATGCCAGGGCGTCCTATTTTCTGCACAAGTATCGGGGCCTTCCACCAGACGACATCGCAGACGCGCGCGTTCGGACTGGCGTGCGGTATGCCACCATCACGGGTGGCTTGACGGGCGTAAGCGTTACAGCGAATCAGCTTCTGGCAATACCGAGCGCGGGTACGTCTCTTGTCATCATGGCGGGGGCCATCGGGGCCGAGATGATCTGCCTGAGCAGCATCCAGATGCGGCTCGTGCTCGACTTGGCGACGATCTACGGCCAAGCGTTCGACGCGGACGATCCGGAGGACATTCTCACGGTCTTCAACTATGCACTTGGTGCTGCACCGGTTGGAGCGGCAGGAAAGGTGATCCAGAAGGCGGCGGTACATGGGTCGCGGACGGCCGTGAAGAAGGTGGTGAGCAAGGGCACGCTCAAGTCGGTTCAGGATCTCGGTCGTCTCGTGGGGATCAAGATCCTGCAGCGTTCGATCATCAAGTATGCGGCGCCGGTCGCATCGGCAGCGGTAGGGAGCGGGTACAACTACATCACGACGAAGAGTCTCGGCGCTGTTGCCAAGGCGCACATGCGCAATCGGGGGCGAGCGTCAGGCGAGCTGCGTACGATGCTCAGCACCGGTGCGGCAGCGGCTGGACTGGCCTTGCCCGCGGCGATGATGGTCATGGCCAAGGCCGATGGCGTGCTACAGGGAGCGGAGAAGGAGCTTTATCGCGCGCTCCTGGCCAACGTCGATCAGGGTGACGAGGCCGCGCTCGAGTTCGAGCGGCTGATGCGCGATCGTACTGCACTGCTGAGTGCCCTGGCGACGGCGGATTCGCCGGACATGCGATCCGGCATTGTGGAAGCGCTCGGACTGATGGCTGCCTATGACGGCGACCTGTCGCAGGCTGAGACGGAGTTTCTGACGGAGGTCGCGGCGCACCTCGGTGTCGAAATCGACTTCGAGGCGCTGGCGAAGCAGGCCGATACGTATCGCGTTGCGTCCGATGGCGAGGGCGCCATGGCGCGTGCGCGCGGTGCGGTCGAGCAGGCGGCGCGGTCGGGGAGTGACGTGGCGGCGGCAGTCGGTGGGCGGATGCGGGAGGGGGCAACGAAGGCGGGGGCGGCGGCTTGGGCGGTTGCGCGAGGCGTTCGGCGGCGCAAGGAGTCGTCGGAGATGCCTGACGGATCACCGCTGGACGTCGAGGGCGTGGACCTGGGCCTGACGACGGACGAGATCGTCGCGTTGATGCAAGAGGGTCGGAGGCCGACGTGATTTCCCTGATGCACCGACGGGCGTTGACCACCCTATGACCCTCGCCGAACTGAAGTCCCACCTCTGGAATTGCGCCGAGATCCTCCGCGGCAGCGCCGTCGACCGCACGGATTGGAAGGCGTACATCCTGCCGCTGCTGTTCTTCAAGCGGCTCAGCGATGTCTGGGACGAGGAGACGGCCGAGGCGGTGGCGGACTTCGGCGACGCTGATCCCGTCGACTATCCCGAGGTCCACCGCTTCGTCATGCCGCCCGGCTGCCACTGGGACGACGTCCGCGCGACGCCGGCGAACGTCGGCGCTGCGTTGTCGCACGCGATGCGGGAGATCGAGCGGGCGAATCCGGAGACGCTGTACCGGGTGTTCGGGGCGGCGGACTGGGGCAATCGGGAGATGTTGACCGACGAGATCCTCAAGGACCTGATCGAGGGGCTGTCGGCGGTGGCGCTGGGGAACGCGGCGGTGGGGACGGATGTGTTGGGGACGCGTACGAGTATCTGATCGGGAAGTTCGCGGACATCACGAAGCGGAAGAAGGCGGGGGAGTTCTACACGCCGCGGAGTGTGGTGCGGATGATGGTGGACATTCTGGACCCGCAGGCGGGGGAGAGCATCTACGATCCGGCGTGCGGGACGGGCGGCATGCTGCTCGGGGCGATCGAGCACGTGCAGCGGGCGGGTGGAGATCCGCGGACGTTCTTCGGGAAGATCTACGGGCAGGAGAAAAACCTGACGACGGCGTCCATTGCCCGGATGAACCTGGTGTTGCATGGGATCGAGGATTTCCAGATCATCCGCGAGGACACGCTGCGCAGTCCGGCGTTCACGGACTCGGCGCGGGGGTGGCTGGCGACGTTCGATTGCGTGATCGCGAATCCGCCGTTTTCGTTGAAGGAGTGGGGGCGCGAGGTCTGGGAGAACGATCCGTGGGGGCGGGTCCAATTCGGGCTGCCGCCGGAGAGCTACGGCGACTATGCCTGGGTGCAGCACATGGTGCACTCCATGGCGGTCGGCACGGGGCGGATGGCGGTGGTGTTGCCGCAGGGCGCGCTGTTCCGCAAGGATGCGGAGGGGCGGATTCGGCAGAAGCTGCTGGAGAACGACCTGGTGGAGGCGGTGATCGGGCTGGCGCCGAACATCTTCTACGGTACGGGGCTGGCGCCGGCGGTGGTCGTGTTGCGACGCAATAAGCCGGCGGTGCGGAAGGGGCGGGTGCTGATCGTCGATGCATCGAGCCTGTTTCGGAAGGGGCGGGCGCAGAACTACCTGGAGTTGGAGCACGCGCAGCAGATCGCGGCGTGGGTGCGGGCGTTCGAGGATGTGCCGGATCGGGCGAAGGTGGTGTCGCTGGATGAGATCAAGCAAGAGGACTGGACGCTGAACATCAGCCGCTACGTGCTGCCGCCGATCGGCGAGGACATTCCGCCATTGGCCGATGCGGTGGCGGCGTTCAAGGCGGCGCTGGCCGAGTGCCGCGCGGCCGAGGACCGGCTGCGCGAGGTGTTGACCGAGGGGGGCTGGCTGGCATGAGCAAGGCGCCGGAACACATGAGCCAGCAGGCGCTCGAGGCCTACCTGTGGGGCGCCGCCAAGTTGCTGCGGGGCCTGATCGACGCGGGCGACTACAAGCAGTACGTGTTCCCGCTGCTGTTCTTCAAGCGGCTATCCGACGTATGGGACGAGGAGTACGCGACGGCGTTGGCCGAGACGGACGGCGACGCGGCGTACGCCCGCTCGACGGCCGACGACCGCTTCCGCATCCCCGACGGCGCCCACTGGTCCGACGTGCGCGACGCTTCGCGCGATGTCGGCCGGGCGCTGCTCACAGCGTTCCGGGCGATCGAGGCGGCGAACCCGGAGCGGCTGGCGGGGGTGTTCGGGAACGCGTCGTGGACGGACAAGGCGCAGCTGCCGGACGAGACGTTGAAGAACCTGATCGAGCACTTCTCGCAGCACACGCTGAGCTTGGCCGAAGTGCCCGAGGATGAGCTGGGCAACGGCTACGAGTACCTGATCAAGCAGTTCGCGGACGACAGCGGCCACACGGCGCAGGAGTTCTACACGAACCGGACGCTGGTCCACCTGATGGTTCAGATGCTCGAACCGCAGGCGGGCGAGACGATTTACGATCCGACGGTGGGCACGGGCGGGATGCTGATCTCGGCACTGGCCGAGGTGAAGCGGCGAGGCGGCGATGCGCGGACACTCGGGCTGTACGGGCAGGAGCTGATCCACATCACGGCTGCCATCGCGCGGATGAACCTGGTGCTGCACGGGGTCGAGGACTTCGAGGTCGTCGCCGGCAACACGCTGAGCAACCCGGCGTTCATCCAAGGCGATCGGCTGCGGACGTTCGACGTGGTGCTGGCAAACCCACCGTACTCCATCAAGAAGTGGAACCGCGACGCCTGGCTGACGGACCCATGGGGCCGCAACTTCCTGGGCACGCCGCCCCAGGGCCGGGCGGACTACGCGTTCTTCCAGCACATCCTGAATCCGCATGGCGTGCTGTTCCGCAACGAAGAGGCGGAGATGCGGCGTAAGCTGGTGGAGTCAGACCTGCTGGAGTGCGTGCTCGGGCTGGGGCCGAACTTGTTCTACAACTCGCCGATGGAGGCGTGTGTGGTGATCTGCCGGACGCGGAAGCCGGTGGAGCGGCGGGGGAAGGTGTTGTTCATTGACGCGGTGCGGGAGGTTGGGCGGGAGCGGGCGGTGAGCTTTCTGCGGCCGGAGCATCAGGCGCGGATTGTGGCGGCGTATCAGGCGTTCGTGAGTGTTACTGGGTTCGCAAGAGTCGCGGCAGTAGACGTCGTATTGCAGCAGGGCGGCAATCTGTCGATCTCGAATTACGTCACGCAAGTCGAAAGTGGCGCACCGAGCCGGGGCGATGGAGCGATGAGGACGGCATGGATTGAGTTCGATGTGGGCGGGCGGGAGTTCTGGCTTCACATGGACTTGTTGGTCGACATGCTCGATAGTATTGTGGCCGACGAGGCAGCGAATGGTTGACCCGACGCACCGGAACGAATGGGCGCGCGTTGCGTTTGGTGACGTTGTTCGACAAGTCAAGGAACGCGTGGAGCCGGTAGCGTCCGGCCTCGATCGCTTCGTAGCCGGCGAACACATCGATACCGATGACCTGCGGATTCGGCGCTGGGGAAACATAGGTGACAGCTATCTCGGACCTGCGTTTCACATGCGATTCAAGCCTGGGCAAGTTCTGTATGGATCGCGGAGGACGTATCTACGAAAGGTCGCTGTCGCCGCATTCGACGGAATTACTGCAAACACGACGTTCGTAATTGAATCGAAGCACCCGCAGTTGCTTCTACCGGAGCTGTTGCCATTCATTATGCAGACCGAGGCATTCCACGAGCACTCGAAACAGCAATCGAAAGGCTCCGTCAATCCCTATGTCAATTTTTCGGACCTGACGTGGTACGAGTTCCTGCCCACCACCCGACGAGCAGCGGCAGATCGCGCAGGCACTCGCTGTCGGAGCCGAATGGCAGAGGCAATGCGTCGCTTGCTTGAGGTTGCACGAGAAGCGCGGTCGTCATTCTGTCGCCAATTGATCATCAGCCGAACACACGCGGAACGCACAACCGTTGGCGAGGTCGCCAAGTTTACAAGCGGAGCGCAAATTAGAGTTGGCGGATTGTCGCAAGTGCCAACAAACGACGCACTTGTACCAGTCTACGGAGGGAATGGTCTCGCTGGATATACGACCGTCCCGCTCCCCAAACTGCATGCAGCCCACTGTCGTCATCGGTCGTGTCGGTCAATTCTGCGGCGTAACCCTACTCACAGACGGACCGGCGTGGGTTACCGATAACGCGCTCTTCCCGCAGTACCTAAGATCTCCCACCGACATGCGTTTCCTGGCTGCATGTCTAGAGGGCGCCAACCTGAACCGCGGCAAGCTCGGGGAATACCTGCCGCTCATAACACAAGGCGTAGTACACGACGTAGAGATACCGAAGATGTCAACTAGTGACCAGGAGAGATTAGGTGTGCAGTATCAACAGATCTCCGAAGAGGTCAACTCTGTGACGAACAGGATATCGGAAGGAAGGGCGGTATGGAAGAGGACTTTGAATGCCCTGTTGGCGGGTAGTGACTGATATGAACTTCAACGAATCCAACACCGTAGAAGCCTTCATCCGCGACCGCCTAACCGGCTCCATCAGCCACCACACCGCCGTCGGCCCCGGCCTAGCCCGCCGCCTCGGACAAGTGTCCGGCCTCGGCTGGCACTACCTCTCGCCGCAGAACCTGCCGCGCCTGCCCCATGAGATCCTCGTCGAACCGCACCTGCGCGAGGCGCTCATCCGCCTCAACCCCGGCATCGCCGCCCAGCCCGACCGCGCTGACGACGTCCTCTACAAACTCCGCGCCATCATCATGGGCGTCCGCACGGACGGGCTCGTCAAGGCGAACGAGGAGTTCGCGGCCTGGCTCACGGGGGAGCGGTCGATGCCGTTCGGGAAGGACGGGGAGCACGTCACCGTTCGGCTGATCGACTTCGACGACATCGAGCAGAACCAGTACGTCGTCACCAACCAGTTCACCGTCCGCGCGGGGGCCACCGAGAAGCGCGCCGACCTTGTGCTGCTCGTCAACGGCTTCCCGCTGGTCGTCATCGAAGCCAAGACGCCGGTGCGGTCGAGCCAGAGTTGGTTCGATGGGGCCATCCAGGTGAACGAGGACTACGAGCACAACGTGCCGGAGCTGTTCGTCCCGAACGTCTTCTCGGTGGCCACCGAGGGCAAGGAGTACCGCTACGGGTCGATCGGGCTGCCGATCGAGAACTGGGGGCCGTGGCGGGTCGAGGCGGACACCGGTACGCCGGCCATCCAGCAGGTGGACAAGGCCGTCAGCTCGATGCTCCGCCCCTTGGTCCTCCTCGACCTCCTGGCGAACTTCACCGCCTTCGCCACGGACAAGAAGAAGCGCCGCATCAAGGTCGTCGCCCGCTACCAGCAGTACGAGGGAACGAACAAGATCGTCGAGCGCGTCGTCGCCGGGCATCCCAAGAAGGGCCTCATCTGGCACTTCCAGGGCTCCGGCAAATCGCTCCTCATGCTCTTCGCCGCCCGCAAGTTGCGCCTGCACCCGGCGCTCAAGAACCCCACCGTCATCATCGTCGTCGACCGCATCGACCTCGACGCCCAGATCTCGAGCACCTTCTACGCCGCCGACACCCCCAACCTGGTCAAGGCCGACAGCCGCGCCGAGCTGCAGCGGCTCCTCGGGCAGGACGTCCGCAAGATCATCATCACGACCATCTTCAAGTTCGGCGAAGCCGGCGGCGTCCTGAACGATCGTCCCAACATCATCGCCCTCGTCGACGAAGCCCACCGCACCCAGGAGGGCGACCTCGGCCGCAAGATGCGCGAGGCCCTCCCCAACGCCTTCCTCTTCGGCCTCACCGGCACCCCCATCAACCGCGCCGACCTCAACACCTTCACCGCCTTCGGCGCCGAGGAGGACAGCGGCGGCTACCTCAGCCGCTACGGCATCGAGGAGTCCATCCGCGACGGCGCCACCATGCCGCTCCACTTCGAGCCGCGCCTGCTCGAACTGCACATCGACAAGCCCGCCATCGACCAAGCCTTCGCCGAACTCACCGGCGGCCTCACCGACCTCGACCGCGATCAACTGGCCGAGACCGCCGCCCGCATGGCCGTCCTCGTCAAGTCACCCGAACGCGTACAACGCGTCTGCGCCGACATCGTCCAGCACTACCAGGACAAGGTCGCACCCAAAGGCTTCGGCGCCCAGATCGTCGTCCTGGACCGAGAAAGCTGCCTGCTCTACAAGAACGCCCTCGACCAGATCCTCCCTCCCGAAACCTCCGACATCGTCATGACCGTCGCCGGCAACGAGAGTCAGTACGCCCCCTACCGCCGCGACCGCGAGTCGGAAGAGAAGCTCCTCGACCGCTTCCGCGACCCCGCCGACCCCCTCAAGATCCTCATCGTCACCGCCAAACTCCTGACCGGATTCGACGCGCCGATCCTCCAGGCGATGTACCTGGACAAGCCACTGCGGGACCACACCCTGCTTCAAGCAATCTGCCGCGCGAACCGCCCCTACGGCGAGGAGAAGACCCACGGCTTGATCGTGGACTACCTCGGCATCTTCGACGACGTTCAAACCCTCCAATGGCACCGGCCGCCTGCTCTGGCACGCCTTCGGCCCCAAGACGATCGAACTCATCCACGCCAACATCCACGTCGACGCCATCCGCGACGACTTGGAAACGCTCGTCCTGGATGCTGAGCTCCTCGAAGCCGTGATGCGCGCCCCCGACCCGGAACGGAAGGCCAAGGAAATCGAGATCAAGGTGTCCCGCCGCCTGCGGAAGCACATGGACGACCCGCGCTTCAAGGACCTCGGCGAACGGTTGGAGGATCTGAAGGAGCGCCACCAACAAGGACTCCTCCTCAGCATCGAGTTCCTGAAGGCCCTCCTCGACCTCACCCACGACGTCCTCGCGGTCGAGCAGGCCGTCGAGGAGACGCCGCGCGACGAAGACCTCGGCGTCGCCGCGCTCACCGCACTGTTCCAGGAGGTCCGCAACGAGCAGACGCCCGTCATCATCGAGCGCTTCGTCGCCGACATCGACGAGATCGTGCGGCACGTGCGGTTCGCGGGGTGGCAGAGCACGCATGCGGGGAGAGGGAGGTGAAGTTGGCGTTGCGGAGGACGTTGTTCAAGTACAGGCTGCACCAGGATCAGGGGTTGTTTGACAGGGCGTATGGGTACATTAAGATGTACTACTGATTGATCCTTGGACCCGACATGTCATTGGATCCAAAGTCCGGACGCCCCACAGCCACAGCCGACACGGTCCGAGGCAACCTCACGGAAGGCGGCAGTTGGCCGTTCCGCCCAGTAGGCTGAGAGAAGCACTCGCGGTCGGCCATCCCACTCATGGGAGCCATACATGGAACCCAATCGACATTGGGAAGTAGTCGAAGCCGAATACATGGAGTTGCGGGAAGCGCCGGAGTACAAGCGCTTTGGCTCCTTTCTCGATACTGTCGAGTCTCTGATCGGCGCGGGCCGCAACACCCCCGACAGTGAAACTCTGCTTCCATGCGCCACTGAAATACTCAAGGGCATCCGCCACATACAGCAGAAGACCAGTCAGGGTGACGACGTAATGGCGGCCGTCGACGAAGTCACAGGTGGCTTCGTGCAGCCGAACGTCGAGGTGAACGGCACTCTCAACCAGGCAAGCCGCGATATCATTAACAGCTTTGTCATCAATCTATTCGACAGCAGGCGCGGAGAATTGGAGAGTAGTTCTCCTAGCCCGGCCATATTGGTACCGGTCATCCTTGTGGTAATGACAGACACTGAGGCAATCGATCTCTGTTCGGGCACAGCTTTCGACGTCTTCGGACAACCCGAACCTCTTCGCGGTGACTTCCAGCCGCTAGTCCAATTGATTTGCGATAATGGCCTGACTGATTGGGCGGACCGCTACCGAGGTACGCCTGAGGAATGGCAGCCGTACAATGCCCAACCCGGAGAGACCATCGCCGACTTGATCGCGTCTGCGCTCGAGCTGATATACCAGAACGGCACCTACGATCGGCCACTTCGCGCAGATTTCAAGGACATCCGCCTCCTAAATGCGGACAATAACCGCCCCATGCTCAAGGCTCTACGAGAGCGCGGTTGTGTCGTCATCATTGACTGCATCTCGATCCGGCACTCAAGACCGCTCAGCGCCTACCATCAGTCAATGCTCGACGCCTACCCGACCACCTCGATCGTGCGCATCGCTCCGCTGGCCTCGGCTTTCAACTTGGTGCGCAATATGAAGATCGCGCTCGAGTGGAGCCTTTCAGATATGGAATTCGACCGTCGCCGGTTAGATCCACACGACGAATATACCTGCGTGGACATGAGCGAAACAACCGAGTTCCCCAAGTGGTTCATCAGTCAAGTCAAAAAGATCCTCCCCACTACTACCACTTCACCTACGGGCATTCTTCGCGAGATGAAGATATGATCTTCACCTTCTACTCGTTCAAGGGCGGTGTCGGGCGGTCCATGGCGTTGGCCAACGCAGCTGAGGTGCTATATCAACGCGGGTTGAAGGTACTTCTGGTTGACTTCGATTTGGAGGCACCAGGTCTTGAGCGCTTCTTCGAAGTGCCAGATGCCGCGACGACGCATGCCGAGGTACTGGCCGCGCGCGGCCTAATCGACATGCTGCTGTCCTATAAAGAACTGCGTGGCTTGGTCAGTTCGAGCACGCACCTGGAAGACGTGGAGACAGGCCCGGACAGCGGCAGCACGGCCTTCGCCTATCCCGTCGAACCGATGGACAACTTCATCGTCGACCTCTATGGCCCAAACGCCACTGGTGGGCAACTGCGCCTCATACCTGCTGGGCGGCGAGCAGGCGACGAGTACACGCGCTATGCCGAGAAGGTGCGCAGTTTCGACTGGGACGACTTCTATCTGAACTGGGAGGGCGAACAATTCTTCGAGTGGTTCCGTGCCGAGACGACTAAGTACGATGTCGTGCTGATCGACAGCCGGACCGGTATCGCTGAGATGACAGGAGTGTGTACCCATCATCTGGCCGATGTCGTACTGATGTTCGCGGCCACTAGCCGGCAGAACGTGGATGGATGCGTGCGCGTCGCACAGAGCCTGAGCAAGAAGGAACTGGTCGAACGCGGTCGCAGGGGGCGACCTATGTCGCTGATAATGATACCCAGCCGTGTTGAGCCGGGCGAAGGCGACAAGCTCGACGAGTTCGCGGCGCTGTTCGAGCACGAACTCGCGCCGTTCAATTCTGAGGCACTGCAGTTCGAAAATGGCCCGTTCATCAGTCTGCGGATTCCATATGTACCTTTCTTTGCCTACAGTGAAGATGTAGCGTGCCGACCACCCGAAAAGCCGAAGGCGGCCGAACTTGTGGCGGCGTACCACCGCATCACCACGGCGATGGTCCAACTCGCGCCTTCTGACAGTACGCTCTGTCGGAAATACTATGCCTCACAGAGTCGGGGCCACGTGGTGCGACCCGACGCACCGCCATTACCGGTGGCACCACACTTCGTAGGGCGTGAGTGGCTCTTCGATACGGTGGAAGAGTGGCTGGCCGACGATACCGATCGTACTCTGTTGATCCTCGGCGGACCGGGAAGCGGCAAGACGGCTGTGGCGGCGCGCCTCGTCCAGATGAGCAACGGCGACGTGCCGGTTGATAAGAAGTATCGATTCCTTAGGCCAGGCTGGCTGGCATACGCGCACTTCTGCTCCGCATCCGATCTAACAAGCCTCGACACCCGGCGCTTTGTCGCGGAATTGTCGAAGGCACTCGCCGAGCGAGATCAGTCCTTCTCCGCTGCGCTTTTCGACACTCTCGCGGACGGTCATTCTACGGTTCGAGTAGACTTTCGGGAGCCGATTGGAATTCGGAGAGGCAGCATGCAGGTCAGGGACATCGACATCGGCGCCGAATCGGCTCGCGCAGCATTTCACGCGCTGGTGGTGAAGCCGCTGCGCACACTACGTTCCGACTCCATAGATCCGGTCGTGATCCTGGTCGACGGCCTGGATCAGACACGGCCGGACGACGGACGTGATAGCATTGCCATGCTGCTCACGGACGTCACCCGGAACGAGCGCGAACTATTGCATAATTTGCGATTCCTATTCACTAGTCGCCCGCAGGTCGAACTGGCTACCCTGACTGCAACGAGGATTGATCTAGGCGCCGACAAGCCATTTGTGTCCTTCGACGTTCAGCGCATGGTGCAGGCACACTTGGCCACCATGCCTCTTCATCTGCGCGATCCTGCAACACATGCCATCACGGTAGCAGCTCAAGGCAACATGTTTTTCGCTGAGGCTGCGGCCGTCGCCTTGCTCGCAGACCCCACGCGATGGGAGGATCCTATCAAGGATGTGCCTGTGCCTCATGCGATAGCGGAGGTATACCGACAGGCAATCCAGCGCGTTTTGCAGGGGGACGCAAGAGCATGGGGCGACCGACACCGCGACTTCCTGGGTTTTGCAGTGGCCCATGCGCCACTTTACGTCGAACAGGTGGCCGGGATATTGCGGCTGCGCCCATCTGAAGCGGGAGATTTGGCGCGCACTTGGGCCGCCTATCTACGCAGCGCAACCAGTGCACTCTCGCTGTTTCACGCCTCGTTTCGAGACTTCCTGTTAAGCGACGTCAGCTTTCGAGTCTATGAGGCAGAAATGCATGGGTTGGTGGGAACATATTTCTGCGGAGAGTACGCTGGCGATTGGCGAACGTGTGACGATGACTACGCAATACGCTACACGCCGATTCATCTTTGCTGACGCCATCCGACACACGACCGATCGTTCGAGCAAGGAGTTGCTCGGCCATCAGTTGAGCGCGCTGGCTAGTGACTACGACTACTTGGAAGGGCGCACGCGTCGCTTCCCACCTTCTGAGCTTGTAGAGGCGCTTGAAGTGGCTGTGGCGAATGCAAAGCCAAACTCGGAACTCAAAGAGGCCCTGGACGCGGTATGTCTGATCAACGTTTTGCCCCGACGGCTACTGGCCTTTCATCGCAGTCCTGTGGTATTTTTGGCAGTTTCTAATGACGACAAGTATATCATTTCGGCAGATGAAGAGGATTATTTTCATATTCTCGAACGCGCAACGAGCCACACCATGGCCAGCGTCCACACCGCGTTGCGCGGTACGATAGTCACCGTTGCGATGACAGACGATGGGCCGATCTATGTTTGGAAAGCAAATGCCACACTTACCGTTGTATATGCATCTGGTCGACGAGAAAAGCGCATGATCATGGATCACAGCCGGGCCATAGTGTCTGCCGCCATCTCGCCAGATGGGCATATGATAGTATTGGCGGCGCTCGACGGCGAAGTAAGCGTTTGGGAGTGGAAGAGTGATGACAAGCCGCGCCGTCTGATAGGAAACGTACAACATGTCGTCGCCCTATCGGTGATGCCCAGCGGGAAGTCGCTTCTCATTGGCAGTGATCGCGGGGTGTCCTTGTGGGACCTGGCGAGCGGCCGAGAGTTGGTCGAGTTCTACGGGTTATCGAGTTCGGTGGTGGCGTTGGCAGCGACACGCGACGGCAACGCAGTCATTGCGACAGATGGCAACCGCATCCTGAAGTGGGAACTCGGCAGTCCAGACCCCGTTCTCTCCATACAAACTACCGACATCGTACGCGCCTTGGCTGTTTCATCGAAAGGACACGTGATCATCGCAGGCGGCATGGACGGCATAAGTGTGTGGGATCTGGAAAGCGGCAGTCAGTTGCCAAAGCCGGAACCACAAGTTGGACCAGTGAGTTCACTCGCGCCGACGTCAGATGGCGCAGAAATCGTGGTCGGTGGCCTGCACGGCGAGGTTTGGCTCCCTCCCGCGCGCGTAGTGACGCACGGCGAGAATTGGACCCGGAGCACTCGGCGAGGCTCATTCTGGATGCTGCGCTTGGAGCTGGCAACAAGGGGCTTGTCGCGGCAGCGCTAGCGCGACTCGCGCAGTTGGAGCGACCGCCGTCGGCAGACGGCACACAGTCTCCAGACGACACAATGCGTGGGAACGTGGCGCAGACATAGACCCATCGCGTAGGGTGACTTGAATACGAAGCCTCGTCATGCGCGCCAAACACACTCCAGCGGAGGCAAAGTACGAATGAATTGCTAATTGCACTATCGCAAGATGTGCGCTCTTGGGGCGAGTTCGCGCAAACGTTCGCAACACATTGCATCGCGCCAAAGAGTGGACCGAACTCGTGACCTTCCACAGAGTCCGCACCCACCGTCCGACATTCGCGACGCCGCCCATTGGCGACGGAGCTGGTCGAGTGTTGGTGTTGCCAGAGAGCTGCCATGCGAACGGCGTATGGTTGGCGCAGTCGCCGGACTACAAATTGACGCCACCACTGGCGACCGTTGAGACGAGCGCGCTTATGACTGAGGAGAGTGGCCATGCGCGGGTCGAGTGGTTGCGAGTGGACGGGACGTCGTCTGCCGTCATGCCGAATTGCGCAATCACTTTGGCGCTAGTTGAGACCATGCATGGCCCTCGTCGTGGGTACGAAAGGATGAAAGTATGCGTTGGCCTGGCAAATTGATCTGCAGCCGAGAATTAGCGTTACGACGAACCAGGAACCCATACAATCCGAGTATCGACTTGGCGTATACCGACGAATTCGTACCGGCACTCAGCGAGGGTGGAGATGTGCAGACGAAGACGTTACCACTCGCCGACGAGGTAGAAACGTCACTCGAGTCCGGCGCGCTCGCGTCCGGCGCGCTCGCGCCAACGACATCTGGCGCGCCGTACATCCGTCGGGAAAAGCTACAGGTTGGTGGCGGATTCGTCCAGAACGTGATTGTTAACGGCGACGTCCACCAGGCCAATCGAGACATCATCAATGTGCAGCCGGCTCACCACACGTCAGGGCATGGTTCGTCGGACAGTCTACGTGTTGTCATCATCATTCACGGCATCCGAACACATGCCGAATGGATACCGAGACTCAGGTCTGGACTCGAGGACGATGGCGCAGAGGCCATTGAGGCGAAGTACGGATTTCTTAGCATTGTTCGGTTCTTGACCCCTTTCCTTCGAGGGGATGCTGTTCGTGTCGTCGAAATGCGCATCAATGAGGTAAGCAACCGTGACCCGCGCCCTCAGATCGATATCATCGCTCACAGCTTCGGCACATACATCATTGCCAAGATCCTTCAGCGGAATCCTTCTCTGCGCGTTCATCGGATCATTCTCTGTGGCAGCATACTGCCTCAGCGATACGGTTGGCCTCAAGAATTCGTACAGACACCTCGACGGATTGTCAATGATTGCGGTTGGCGGGACCCATGGCCGATCGCAGCCACTGCCGTCACGTGGGGATTCGGACCTTCCGGTGCGTTCGGACTGTTTCAAACAACAGCCGTTGAGAATCGGCATCATCCTTTGTCTCACAGCCAGTTCTTCAGTGACGAGTTCACAGCAAAGTACTGGCGACCATTCCTGACATCAGGACGCATCGAGCCGGGGCCGAGTGATCGCCCCACTACGCCGTGGACTTGGTCCGTATTGACCATAGTCCAACTGAAGTATGTCGTCTTACTGCTTGTTGGCTGGGAGATATACAAAGCATTCAGCCCATAGAATAGTACTGTCCTTGGCCGTTGCACGGACTATGACGTCGCGGGCAAGCGATTGGCACACAAGGTGCTGCGTATTGTCGCCAAAGACGGTGGTGGGGATGATCATACAACTGAGGCAACCACCCGCCGGCTGCGATGCCGATCACGTACGGCGCGCTATCGCACACTGTGAATCCCAGACTGAAGTCATGTCAAGAACGGCCGCCCGTTGTTCTACGGACTTGTAGCTCCGTTGCTGACAGTCCTTGGATGACGAGTTGGCCAACTCCCGAGCTGCGCGATCCCCAGGCAATGTCCACGCCGCACCGCCACCGCCGCCCCAGCTTCCGCCCCATCCGACGCCTCGATCGTCAGCATGAACCCGTCTCCCGGGCCCTCGATCCCTCGCACCTCGCCCCCCACCCACTCCGGCCGCGGCCGCCCCGCTCCGTCCCCTGGACGCCGGTGGGTCATGTGGAAACCGCTGCGCCGGTTCCATTCGCGTGTGGAGTGGGTCAAGGCCTAAGCGCTGGCGCCGGTCAGAACTAGCGGGTTGCGAACGCTCACGCGCTGGGATGCGCCCAGAACTGGCGCACCAAGCGGGTGAAGGCGGTCGGTGCTTCGAGCGGCAGGAGGTAGGCGGCGTCGTCCACGACGGCGCTGGATCCTTGGGGCAGTCGGGCGGCCGCGGCCTGCGCCTGCTCGGGCGACCAGTCAGGGTGCGCGGAGCCGGTGAGGAACAGGGTGGGCGCGTGCACCGAGCCCAGCAGGGGGGTGAGATCCTCGCGCCTCAGCGAGATGGACACGACCGCGTTGGCCATACGTGCCCGGTCGGACCCCGTGAAGCACTCCCGCACCAGACCGGTGGCGACTGCGTCGTGGGCTCGGGTCGACTCCGACAGCAGCGCCTCGACGACCGAGGTGGTGAGAAAGCCGACCGGTCCGACGAGCCGGTAGAGCGGCAGCAGTCCCAGTTGCATCTGCAGCCGCTCCGGCAGCTTGTAGGACTGGACGGGCGTGCCCGCGGTGATAAGGGTGCGGACGAGCTCAGGTCGTCGCGCCGCCAGGACGAGCCCGACGTGGCCTCCCCACGCGTTGCCGACCCAGTCGACCGGGTCGGTGACGGCGCAGGCGTGGAGCACGGCGGCGGCGGCTTCGGCGCACTCCTCCATGGTGTAGCGGCGGCCGGGGTCGCCGCTGGCGCCGTGTCCCGGGCCGGTGATGATGACCAGCCGCCTGTCCTGGGCGAGGTCGGGCACAACCCGGTCCCAGGGCCGCTCGTCGACGAACAGGCTGTGCCACAGCACCGCGGTCGCCCGGTCCGGCGCGTCACCCTCGACGCGAACCTTGAGGCGGCCGACGGCGGTCTCGATCATGCGTTCGGACATCCCGGCGTCCTCCTCGGCTGGCAGGTCCAGGGCAATGGTCAGTCGCAACCATGTGGAATGAACGCGTCGTGCATTCATCATGAGCGGGTGTCAATGGCTCCCCGAGCGTACTGGATGCAGGGGCGTGCCGAAGTCACCGACGTCTCGCTGGCCGACGCGGAACTGCCGCTGGGCGGCGTGATGATCGCTGCCGCGCTGGCCGATGCCGAGCTGCCGCTGGGCGGCGTGACGGTCCCGTTGTAGGAAGTTTCGGGCGGGTGCGTTCGGAATCTTGTGTAACCAGCGGGCATCCGGTCAGAGGGGTAGGCGGTCATCGAAGCGGATGGCGAGCTGATTGAGGACGAGGGGCCAGCCTTGGATGGCTCCGGTCCAGCGTTTGGAGATGTTCATGTGGGCCAAGTAGAGGAGCTTCCTGGCGGCATCGGCGGTCGGGAAGGAGCCCTTGGTCTTGATCACCTTTCGCAGTTGGCGATTGTAGGCCTCGATGCGATTGGTCGTGTAGATGAGTCTGCGGATCTCGGCTGGGAAGTCGAAGAACGTGGCCAGGTCCTCCCAGTGGGTGAGCCAGGAGCGCACGGCAGCAGGGTAGCGCTTGCCCCAGACCTCTTCGAGGCGTAGGAGCTGGCGCTCTGCTTCGTCCCGCGTTGGAGCTCGGTAGACCGTCTTGAGATCGGCGATGAAGGCTTTGTAGTCCTTCCAGGTGACGTAGCGGAGGCTGGCCCGAATCTGGTGGATCACGCAACGCTGAAGGCGGACCTTTGGGAAGATGGCCCGGATGGCCTCATCGAAGCCGGCCAGACCATCGACGCAGGCGATGAGGATGTCCTCGACGCCCCGGCTCTGGAGGTCGGTGATGACCGACAGCCAGAAGTTGGCACCCTCGGCGCCGTCGCTGACCCAATGGCCCAGGACGTCGCGATGGCCTTCGGTGTCGATCGCAAAGACGATGTAGACGACGACGGTCTCGACCCGGTTGTTCTCACGCCGCAGCTTGATATGCAGGCCATCGAGGAAGACGATGGGGTAGACCGCGGCCAGCGGCCGGGTCTGCCACGCACTCACCAGCGGCATGATCTTGTCGGTGACGGCACTGATGGTGGTTGGGGCGACGTCGATGCCGTAGAGCTCCTCAAGCACGTCCTGGATGTCCCGCACCGATTGGCCGCGGGCGTAGAGCGCCAGGATCTTCTCCTCGATCTCGTTGGTCTGCCGCTGGTAGGGTCCGATGATCTGCGGCTCGAAGGAGCCGTTGCGGTCGCGGGGCACGGCAATGGTCTGCTCGCCGCCCTCGGTCTTGAGCGTGCGTCGATAGCGCCCGTTGCGGCTGTTGCCGGAGTTCCGGCCCACGACCTCGTGTGCTTCGTAGCCCAGATGAGCGGTGATCTCGCCTTCGAGCATTTCCTCGATCGTTTTGGCGAACAGCCGGGCGAAGATCCCGTCCTTGCCATAGAAGTCGTTGACCGACTTGGCCGTTGCCAACTCGGCCATCACGCGTTCCGCCGATGGCATCGACACACCCGGCCGCCCGGCCGTCGCCTCCACGACGGCCTCGGCCAGCCGCGCGGCTCGGGCCTGCGCCACGCTCTCGCGTCGGGTCTTTTCACTCACGAAGGGAGTCCTTTCTTGTGCCGCTTGCGCGGCCGGCTCACGGTTCGAGCCACCCTGACCCCGGTCGTTGCTGGACCTCCAGCCTACACCAGAGTCCGGGCGGTGGGGAACCGGGCCGGGGCGCATGAGCGCCCCGGCCCGGTTCCCCATCGTCCGGAGACCGTTCTCCCTCCGACCTTACGTCACCTTCCGGTTACACAACTTTCCGGACGCCCTCTTTCGGGCGCGCCGGAACGCGCCCGAGCTGCTCCTTCAGTCGCTCGCGATCCACTGGAGTGCTACCGCTCCTGTGCTACTCTGTGCGGAGGCTTCCAGCCGTCCCCTCGGCCTAGACACGGTGATAGTCCATGGCGATCCCATCCCCCCTCCTCCCCTACTCCCCCGCCGACTACCTGGCCCTCGAGCGCTCCGCCGAATCCAAGAGCGAGTACATCGACGGCGTCATCGTCGCCATGGCCGGCGCCAGCCACGAGCACAGCCTGATCGCCGCCAACCTGATTGGCGAGTTGCGCACGGCCCTCCGGCGCCAACCATGCGAAGTGCATGGCAGCGACCTCAGGGTGAGCGTGCCCGCAGGCGCGCTCTACACGTACCCGGACGTGACCGTTGTCTGCGGCGAGCCGGCGTTCGAGGACAACGCTGCCGACACGCTGACGAACCCCACGGTCATCATTGAGGTGCTGTCGCCGGCAACCGAAGCCTACGATCGGGGAGAGAAGTTCGCCCGCTATCGCACGTTGCCCTCGCTTCGGACCTACATCCTGGTGTCCCAGGACCGTCGCCGCGTGGAGTGGTACACGCGCGGCGAGTCGGGATGGCTGCTCCACGAGGCAAGCGGACCCGACGGCTCCGTCGAGTTGACCGCACTCGGATGCACGCTGGCGCTCGCCGAAGTCTATGCCAAGTTGAAGTTCACACCGGAGCAGCAGCTCGACGAATGACCATAGCCTACGACCGTCGCCGGTGCCGCAAGTCGCGCGAACCGTCAGCGGCCGTACACGTCGATCCGCAGCAGGCCGATCGGGCCAGGCCCACCCCCCGCCAACGCATCGCTCCGCAGCGCCGCACCACCCGGCACATCGCCGCCCCACAACGCCACCGCCGCCCCACCGGCCGCCTCGATCGTCAGCTCGAACCCGTCCCCATCCGCAACTCCCTCGTCCCCAACCCCCTCGCCCCCAACCCCCTCGCTCCCCCGCTCGCCCCCCCCCACGTCCACGCCCACCCACACCGGCCGCGCCCGCCCTCCCCGTACCACGGCCGCGCCCGCGTGACATCCACCGGCAGCATCGCGCTCCCAACTGCGCGACCATTGCTGTTCGTGACGATGAGCCGCACCGTCCCCGCCGCCTGCACCACCATCGGCAGCTCGATCCGCCGCAGCCCATCCAGCTGCGCCACCGCAGCCTGCACCGCCGGCTTGCCCTCGGTGACCGTCGCCACGACGCGCCACCCGGCGGGGAGATGGCGCACGATCGTCACCCCTGGGTCCGGCGCCACATCGCGATAGGCGCGCGGCAAGACGACCGCCAGCGCCGCCGCGTGCGTCGCGAGGCCGACGGCGAGCGCGGTGGCGCCCAGCCCGGCGCGCCATCGTCCGCCCGGCAGCGCCGCCCAGCCCGCCGTGAGCAGCAGCGCCGTGGCCGGCAGCGCCGGCAACAACAAGCGGCCCTGCGGCTGCGGATCGGCCAGCGCGCTCACGCCGAACGCGGCCACGGCCGTGGCCATGATCGTCGCCGCGGCCAGCAAGCCGGCGCGTTGGCGATGCGCCGCGAGCGGCAGGCATGCCGCGGCCAGGACGGCGACGAGGACGACCGGGTCGAGCAGCACCGGCGGGACGTCGACGTTGGCCCAGCCGAAGCGCGCCCAGAAGCTCGTGAGCGTATCGGCCGCGAACGCCGGCGGCAGCGCCACGGCAGAGCGAGCGCTGCGGACGAGCACCTGGGCAGCAAGAGAGCGCAGCGCGGTCGGCGCGGCGAGAGCAAGGAAGGCGAGAGCGGTGATCGTTCCGGCGATGGCACCTACAGCAACTGCGAGGCCGGACGCACGCCGTCGCCCGAGACGGACGGAGGCGATCATCGCCGCGGCAACCCCCGCGGGCACCAGCACCGCCGCGTTCAACTTCGTTCCGACGGCCACGGCAGCCCCGAGGAACGCGGCGCTTGCCGCGAAGCGCGCGGATCGCCCCGCCTGCCCAGCACGCGAAGGCGCGACAACCGCTCGCACGAACGCGTACAGCAGCAGCGCCCCCGCAACCGTCGCAAGTCCATCGTTGCTGATCGTGTGGCCCGTGAAGACGAACTGCGGCCACACGGCCGTGAGCACTGCCGGAGCCGCCGCCGCGCTGCCTCGCCAGCCCGCAACCCTTGCCGCGGCGAACGTCAACGGCACCGCCAGCACCGCCAACAACGCGCCCCACGTCCGAAGGAACGCGACGCGCCCGACGAGCGGGTCGCCCGGCGGATGGCTGAGCGCCGCCGCCGCGAACGGGTAGCGCGGGTTCGCCTCGCCCAGCGGCAGCGCGTCGATGCCGGCCAGCCGGATGCCCAGGGCGTACCAGCCGTAGGCCAGCGGCGGGTGATGGTGTTCGTACGTCTCGTCGGCCGTCGGCAGGCGGCCGTCCGCCAGCGCCACCGCGTACGCCGCATGCCACGGTTCGTCCGGCGCCTCCCAGGGCGGGACGGTGCGGGCGTACGCGGCGCCGAGGAGCAGGAAGGCGAGGATCGCGGCGGCGATGGGGAGGCGGCGGGTGAGGGTGTGGGGCATGCGGGGATTGTACGGCCTAAGGCCCTCACCCCCCTGCCCCCTCTCCCGTGCTGACGCACGGGAGAGGGGGTGTCGGTGACCAAAGCACAGCGCCAAGATCCAACGTCCCTCTCCTGTGCGTCCGCACGGGAGAGGGACCGCCTGCGCCCGTTCAGGGCGCAGGCAGGGTGAGGGCCAACAGGCCGTCGCCCACCCCCCCCTTGCCCCCCTCCACCCGCGTGGTATCATCGCCCCCATGCTACCCCCCGCCGTGCTCGACAAACCGACCAGCGCCATCGCGCGGGTCGGGCGGACGATGCTGGCGCGCGGGATGACGGACGTCGCAGGCGGCAACATCAGCGTGCGGGACGGCGACGACATCTACATGACGCCGCGCTACGCCGGTCACCACTGGCATTGGGATATCGCGCCCGGCGACGTCCTCCGGTTCGACCTCGCCGGCAAGCGCATCGATGGCTACAACGAGCCGTCGCGCGACCTGCACGTGCACTTGGCGGCCTACGCGGCTGCGCCCGAGGCCGGCGCGGTCGTCCACGCCCACGCCCCCCACGCCCTCGCGTTCGCCGCGGCCGGCCGGGCGATCCCGCCCGTGACGCTGGCCGCCGAAATGCTCGGCCGCATCGAGGTCGCCGCCGTCCACGGCGACGACCCGATCGACGAAGTCGAGGCGGTTCGCGCTTTCGCCGCCCTCGCCCGCGCGCGCATCGCCGCGTTCGCCGCCGCCATCCTCATCCCACGGCACGGCATCGTCGTCATCGGCCGCGACCTGGCGCATGCGTACGACGGCCTCGAGCGGGCGGAGGCGTGCGCCCGCGCCGTGCTGCTCGGGCGGCTGTTGGATCGTCACGACGACGGCGCGCCGACCGTCGCCACGGACCGCGCCTCTTCTATCGGCACCATCGACCTTCTCTCGGCCGCGCCGTCCCCGGTGAACGGGTCGGCGTCCGCCGCTGTATAACCCGTTGACCCCAACTGTCCGAGGAGGAACTGCATGACCACACCCTTGCGCTCATCCATTGCGGCCGCAGCCGCGCTGCTGCTGGCCGTCAGCGTCGGCGCCTGCGGCGACACCGCCGAGCCGGGCGCCGACTCCGGCCAGCCGGCCGGCGAGGCAACGGCCGCCGTCACCGAGACGACGGACGCCGGCGGCGCGAACGCGTCCAAAGTGCCGGCGGACACGCTCGTGCACGTCAGCATCGGCGAGCCGGAGAGCCTCGACCCGGCCTGGACGTACGAGACGACGGGCTCGATGTTCGAGATGAACCTCTATGACAGCCTCGTCTTCTACAACCGCGAGAAGTACGACGAGTTCATCCCGGTCCTCGCCACGGAATGGCAGACATCCGAGGACGGCCTGACCTACACCTTCAACATCCGCGACGGCGTCACCTTCCACGCCGGCGGCACGCTCGAGCCGCACGACATCGCCTACAGCTTGCAGCGGGCGATGCTCCAGGACCGCGTCGACGGGCCGATGGCGCTCTACCTCGAGCCCGTCCTCGGCACGAGCTCGCTCATGGGCGAGGCCCTCGAGCGCGCGAACGTCACCAAGGAGGGCGCGACGCTGGCCGACGTGCCGGCCGACGTGTCCATCGCGCTCTGCGAGGAGATCATGGCCGCCGTCACCGCCGACGACGCCGCCAAGACCGTGACGATCAAGCTGAAGACCGCCACGCCGTGGTTCATGCAGCTCCTCGCCCAGCCGTGGGGCGGGGCGATGGACCAGGAGTGGATGGTCGAGCAGGGCGACTGGGACGGGAAGTGCAAGAACGACGCCGGCGAGGCCAGCTGGACGGCGTGGAACGGTCCCGACGCCCAGGAGTCGAAGCTCTTCGAGCAGGCGAACGGCACCGGTCCCTACAAGCTCGAGAGCTGGAAGCACGGCCAGGAGATCGTCCTGGTGGCCAACGAGTCCTACTGGCGCACGGAGCCCATGTGGGAGGGCGGCCCGTCGGGTCCGCCGGCCCTCAAGCGCGTCGTGTTCCAGAAGGTGGATGAGTGGCCGACGCGCCTGGCCAAGCTCCAGGCCGGCGAGGCGGACATCGTCGACGTGCCGCGCGACCAGGTGACGGCCGTCGAGCCGATGGTCGGCGTGACGTACAACGGCGGCGACGCGATGGCGCCCTCCACGCCCGGCGCGGCCGACGGCATCCTGCAGGTGTTCGTCGGCTACCCGCTGGCGTCCATGACGGCGGCGATGTTCACGTTCGACATCGCCAAGGACAGCCCGTTCATCGGCTCCGGGCAGCTCGGTGACGGCATCCCGCCGGACTTCTTCACGGACCTCGATGTCCGCCAGGGCTTCAACTACTGCTTCGACTGGGAGACGATGATCCGCGACGGGCTGCAGGGCGAGGCCGTGCAGGCACGCGGGCCGATCATCGCGGGCCTCGCGGGCTTCAGCGACACCTCGCCCGTCTACATGCTCGACCCCGAGAAGTGCGGCGAGCACCTGGCCAAGGCCTGGGGCGGCCAGGTCGGCGAGAAGGGCTTCAAGATGACGCTGGCCTACAACGAGGGCAACGAGTCGCGCCGCACGGCGGCCGAGATCCTGGCGGCCAATATCGCCACCGTCAGCGACAAGTACGTCATCGAGGTCCAGTCGCTGGAGTGGGCCACGTTCCTCGAGGCGCGCCGCCTCGAGCAGCTGCCGATCTCGATCTCGGGCTGGTCGGCCGACTACATGGACGCCTCCAACTGGGTCCACCCGTTCATGCACAGCGCCGGTGCCTACGGCCGCGCGCAGAGCTTCCCGGAGGACATGCAGGCCGGCTTTGACGCGCTGATCGACCAGGGCCTCAGCGAGGCGGACCCGGTCAAGCGCGCCGACATCTATAGCCAGCTCCAGCAGCAGGCGTACGACAACGCGATCGACATCTTCCTCTTCCAGGCCACCGGCCGCCACTACCAACGCAAGGAGCTGAAGGGCTGGTTCGCCAACCCGCTGATCCCCGAGGAGTACTACTACGGGCTGTCCAAGCAGCCGTAGGGTCCGGTTGATCGAGGCGTGAGCCCCGGGCAGCGCAGCCGTCGTTCGCCGCTTGCAGCGCGACGGCTGCGCTGCCTTCCGGGACCGCATTGCCGCCCCGACCCCCGCGACGCCGGGCGACGTCCGTTCGCCCGTCCGGCCCCGCGCAACGTGTGAGCGTGCCGCCATGACCAGCTACATCATCCGCCGGCTGCTGATCCTGCCGATCATCCTGCTCGGCGTGACGATCCTGATCTTCGTGATGCTCTCGCAGCTCTCACCCGGACAGCGCGTGGCGATGTACACGCGCGAGGTGGCGTCGCAGGAGAACATCGCCCGGCTCATCGTGCAGCACGGGCTCGACAAGCCGATCTACGTCCAGTACGTCCATTGGCTGTCGAACATCGTGCGCGGCAACCTGGGGTTCTCGAAGACGGGCGGCGAGCCGGTCTTCGACATGTTCGTTCGCCTTTTCCCCGCGACGCTCGAGCTCGCGCTGCTGTCGACGATCCCGCTGATCGCCTTGGGAATCTGGCTGGGGATGTTGGCGGCACTGAACCACAACAAGTGGCAGGACCAGATCTTGCGCGTCGTCTCGATCATCGGCACCAGCCTGCCGTTGTTCGTTTTTGCGCTCCTCCTGCTCATGTTGTTCGCGGCCCGCCTGCGCTGGCTGCCGCCGGGCGATCGGCTGTCGCTGACCAACCAGGCGCTCGTCGACAGCGCGGCGTGGCGCGTGGGCTGGGCGCCCGTGACCGGGATGTACACGCTGGACGCCCTGCTGCGCGGGAACTTGGCCGTCTTCCTCGATGCGTTGAAGCACCTCATCCTCCCGGTGACGTCGCTGGCCGCTTTGAACTGCGCGGTCCTGCTGCGCGTGACGCGGTCCAGCATGCTGGACACACTGCGCCAGGACTACATCCGCACGGCGCTCTCCAAGGGCCTCTCGTACCGCACCGTCGTCCGGAAGCACGCGCGCCCGAACGCGCTCCTGCCGGTCGTGACGGTGGGCGGGCTGATGCTGGTGTCGCTGCTGAACGGCGCGGCGATCACCGAGACGGTCTACAACCTGCCCGGCGTCGGCAAGCGCTTCGTCGCCGCAGCGGTGAACCTCGACGTCGTGACGGTGCTGGGATTCGTCCTCTTCGAGGGCGTCATCCTCATTATCGGCAACCTCATCGTCGATATCCTGTACGCCACGATCGATCCGCGAATTCGGTTGGGGTAGCCAACCGCACGCCGCTGCCAGCCAAGGACGATGCCGGTGTCAGACGACGAAAAGCTCGCCCGCGAGAAGGCGTTGGCGGACGCACACGACAAGCAGGTCGATCCGCCGCCCCATCGCGCCGTCAACCGGCGCTCGGTGCGCTACGTCGTCAGCCGCCTGCTCGGCACGCCGGCATCCATCCTCGGCACGCTGCTGCTCATTGGGTTCGGCGCGATTGCCCTCGCTGCCCCCATGCTTGCGCCCTGCCCGCCCGACCAGAAGATCACGTGCCAGCAGCACGTCTACAAAGTGCCCCGCTATGGCTTCACAACCCAACCCGAGGCGCCGAGCGCCGCCCACCGCTTCGGACTCACGCCGCAGCGCAACGACATCTATTACGGCGTCATCTGGGGCACCCGCACCGCCTTCAAGGCCGGCGTGACGATCATCGCCTTGGCGCTCGTTCTCGGGTTGACGATCGGCTCGATCGCCGCCTACTACGGTGGCTGGATCGACGAGGTCCTCATGCGGATCGTCGAGATCTTCCAGGCCTTCCCGTACCTCCTCGCCGCGCTCACGCTGGCCACGGTCCTGCGCGGCGGCGGCGGCGACTGGCTGGAGGCGATCCTCGGCCCGAACTCGATCGCGCCCGCGATCATCCCGCTCGTCGCGTTCGGCTGGATGGGCTATGCCCGACTCGTGCGCGCCGATATCCTGTCCGTGAAGGAACGCGACTACGTCGCCGCCTCGCGCGCCCTCGGTGCCAGCGATGGCCGGATCATCGTCCAGCACATCCTGCCCAACAGCATCTTTCCCGTCCTGGTCGTCGCGTCGCTGGACATCGGCACCGTCGTCCAGTCGTTCGCCGCACTGGCCTTCTTCGGCCTCGGCGTTCCCAAGGGCTACGCCGACTGGGGCCAGATGATCGCCACGGCCCGCAACGTCATCTTCACGATCGATCGCGACTGGTACATCGTCGTGTACCCGGGCACCGCCCTCGTGCTGTTCTCGCTCGCGTGGAACCTGATCGGCGACACGGTGCGGGACATCCTGGATCCGCGCCAGTCGCGGGAGGGGTAACCAGTCGCGGGAGGGGTAGCCGGCGCGGGCCGCGCCGCCTCACCCGTCGATGAACGGCACCTCGCGCGCCGCCAGCCACAGGCTGCCGCCCACGACGGCGGCCGTCGTGCCGAGGCCGATCGTCAGGCCGGCCAGCCAGTAGAGCCAGACGTGTTCGAGGGTCGGGAAGCGGCTGATCGCGCCCGGCACGGCGAGGGCGAACAGCGCGATCACGGCGTAGAGGCCGTAGAAGATGATCGACAGGCAGCCGACGTCCGGCGTCATCATCTCGTGCGGGCTGTCCCACTTCAGGTTCGGCCGCGCCGCCCCGATCGCCAGGCTCACCGCCACGACGCCGGCGCCGACGACGATCGTGACGAACCAGGCGTACAGGATGATCGGGACGTCGACGAGGCCGAGCGCCCCCGTCAAGCTCAGCCGCGCGTCGACCGCGGTGCGGATCAGGCGGGCGCCCTCGAACAGGACGATCAGCGCGCCGGACAGGAAGCTGTACGGCAGGAGCGCCACGAAGAACTTGGCGAGGACGAGCTGCCGCGGGCTGATCGGCGAGCTTTGGATGATCCAGAAGTGCTTGCCCTCGACGCTCAGGCCCGTCAGGGCGACGCGCGAGAAGACCATCGCCGCGACGCCGCTGGCGACGAACGCCGCGAACATCGTCAGGACGGGCTGCGTGAAGGCCGTGCCGCTGTCGCCGCCGCCGATCCGCAACGGGTAGAGGATCTGCTGGACGATGAAGAACACGCCGAACGCCAACGGCGAGAGGATCTGCGCCGAGTTCGTCAGGTCGCGCGGCAGCAGCCGGGCGTCCTTGCGCACGACGGCCACGACCGGCGGCGACAGCCAGGCCAGCACGCCCGACGGCCGCCCGAGGTCGGCGGCCCGCTCCGGCCGCTGCCACCACAGGATGCCGCGGCGGATGGATTTCCGCAGGTTGGAGGACTGCATCCGGATCCAGCCGTCCTGATAGAGGCGGTCCGAGACGAAGTACAGCGGCACGAGCGCCGCGATCGAAACGCCGACGTTGATCGCCAGCCACGTCAGCGCGGTGCGGACGTCGTGCCGCCCGGCGGCGGCCACGAAGCGCGTCAGCCACTCCGCCGGCGAGTACGGGTGCCGCACCCGGCCGAGGTAATCCAGGATCTCGCGGAAGTTCATCGTCTCCTGCAGCCGGTTCGCGCTGCCGAGCAGGAGGACGATCGCCATCGTCATCGCCACGACGATCAACCCGACGATCTCGCCCAGCCGGTGCGCCGGCATCCGCCGCACGATCAGGACGACCGCGACGGCGCCGAAGGCCGTCGGCAGGATGGGCAGCAGGAGCATCGCCAACGCCAGCGCCGACCAGTAGGCCAGGCCGTAGTCGTTGGCGATGCCGTGGCCGATGAGCGGCAGGACGGTCAGGATGCCGACGAGCGCGAAGCCGGGCAGGATGCCGCCGAGGAGTTTGCTGGCGAAGACGGCGCGGCGGGACACCGGCGAGACGAGGAGCATGTCCAGGTCGCGCGCCAGGTAGAGCGACGCCAACGCGACGGTGAAGCCGACCATCACCACGAGGAGCATCGCGCCCGACAGCGAGGTGGCGAGGATGACGTCGGTGGCTGCGCGCGCGTCGATGCCTTGCGCGATCTGCTCCGGTGTGAGATCCCGCGCCGTGAAGTCGCGCAGGAACCACGTCGCGAACCCGCCCAGCACTGCCGCCGCGGCGCCGATGACGACGAGCCCGCCGAGCACGATCGCATACGTCAGCCGCCGCCAACGCGCGCCGCGCGCGATCGTGTTCCACGCGATCCACCACCGGGAACGGACGAGCCAGCCGAACGCCGGTTGCGCCGGTCGGGGCGGACGCGGCGGCCGCGGGGCGCTGCCGGGGGGAACGGCGGCGTCGCCCGCGGCGGCGCTCACGCCAGGACCCGGGCGATCTCGGCGAACGCGGCGCCGCCCGTCAGCTCGAGGAAGATGTCCTCGAGCGACGTGTTCTGCGCGGCCAGCTGTCGCAGCTCGTCCATCGTCCCGAGCGCGATGAGTTCGCCGTTCTGGACGATGCCGATCCGGTCGCACATCCGCTCGGCGATCTCGAGGATGTGCGTCGACAGGAAGATCGTCGCGCCGCGCGCCGCCAGTTGGCGGTAGACGTCGCGCATGAGCTTGGCCGAGCGCGGGTCGAGGCCGACCGTCGGCTCGTCCAGGAACAGCACCTGCGGATCGTGGACGAGGGCGGCGATCATCACCGTCTTCTGCCGCATCCCGTGCGAGTAGCCCTCGATCAGGTCGTCCGCGCGGTCGGCCAGGTCGAAGACCTCGAGCAGCTCTTCCATGCGCCGCGTGGCGATTTCGGGCGGCGTCTTGTAGAGGCCGGCCACGAAGTGGATGAACTCGCGGGCGGTCAGCTTCTCGTACAGATAGGGCGTGTCGGGGATGAACGACACGATCGCCCGCGCCGCCAGCGGGTCCGTCGCCAGGTCGTGGCCGCCGATCCGGGCGATGCCGGACGTGGGCTGGAGCAGACCGGTGAGGATGCGGATCGTCGTCGTCTTGCCGGCGCCGTTCGGGCCGAGGAAGCCGAAGATCTCGCCCCGGCCGACGCGCAGCGTCAGACCGTTCAACGCCTCGAACGCGCCGTAGCGCTTGACGAGGTCGATCGCTTCGATCATCCAGTCGCCGTCGGGTGCGGCATCGTTGGGGGTGTTCATGGGCGCGCGCTCAGCAAGCGACGTGCCTCGGCCGGCGATTGCACGGTCGTGCGGGCCGTCCGGTGGCGAATGAAGCGGCGATCAACCGGCCGTGACGAGCGAATCGTCCTTGCCGCGCCCGAACCAGCGCGTCCACTCGCGGTTCGCCCAGATCACGAGGATGGGGGCGGCGTTGGCGATGGACGAGTACGTCCCGCTGATCAGGCCGATGATCAGCCAGAACAGGAAGCGCTGCAGCTGACCGGTGCTGAACACGTAGATCGCCACGAGCGTGAAGAGCGCCGTGAGCTGCGTATTGATCGACCGGTCGAGCGTCTGGACGATGGAATGGTTGACGATCCGCTCATAGGCCATGCCACGCAGCCGGCCGCTGTTCTCGCGAATGCGGTCGAACACGACGATCGAGTCATGGACCGAGAAGCCGATGACGGTCAACAGCGCGGTCAGGAAGAGCGCGTCGACCTCCCAGCCGAAGAAGTAGCCCATGAGCGAAGCGATGCCGAGGACGAGGAGGACGTCGTGCAGGAGTGAGATGATCGCGGCGACGCCATAGCGGACCGGATGCTGCATGTGCCGGAACTGGACGGTCAGGTAGAGGCAGATCATGAGCGCCGAGAACAACACCGCCAGCGCCGCGTTCTGCGTGACGAGCCGCCCGACCGAGGCGCCGACGGACTCGAAGCGCAGCGTCTTGTGCGGACCGATGGCCGTCACCAGGGCCGCGTCGAGCGCAACCTTGCCGTCCGGCAGGATCTCGGTGGATCGAACCTGGAAGCCGCGGCCCGCGCCCTCGTCGCCGACGACGGTCACGACCTGGGCGTCGCTGATTCCCTGCGCCGCGTACACCGCACTCACGTCGGCGTCCGATGCCTCGGTGCCGGGATCGAACTCCATGTAGTAGACCGTACCGCCCTTGTAGTCGATCGACACCGGGATGCCGTTCAGGACGATGCTGATCAATCCGGGCACCAAGATGAGTGCCGAGAACGCAATGAACCAGTAGCGCTTGCCGATGATGTCGAACATGACGCACGGACTCCCTGGCGCGGGTCGAACGAACCGGGCGATGCTACCACAGGGGGCGGGGGCGGGCAAGGCGGTCACGTCCGCCCCATCAGCACCGCCACCCCCCGCCGCAAGTTGAACCCCTCGCCGGCCAGCAGCTGGTTCGTCGCGAAGACGCGCGCCGCCAGCGCCAGCACGGCCGCCGCGCCGGCGACGAGCAGCGCGAGGCTGAGGGCAACCTCCCACGCCGGCACCGGGCCGCTCGACAGGCGCAGCATCATCACGAGCGGCGCCGTGGGCGGAAAGAGGCTCAGCGCGCGGCCGAGGGTGCCGTTGGGCTGGCGCATCAGCAGCTCGAGCACGAAGAACGGCAGCCAGGCGGGCAGCAGCACGACGAACGTCAGCGGTCCGCTCTCCTGGAACGACGGCACGAGCGCGCCGACCGCACCCATCAGGCTGGCGTAGAACAAGTACCCGAACACGAAGTAGGCTGCGGCCAGCATCAGCACCGTCGGGCCGAAGCGGATCGTGGCCGCGGCGGCGATGAACACGGCGCCGACGTTCAGCGACAGCAGCCCGAAGCCGCCCCAGATCAGCAGCTGGAGCCCGCCGAGCATGCCGAGGCCGGTCACCTTGCCCGCCAGGAGCTCGAGCGGCGACACGGACGTCAGGAGGACCTCGATGACGCGGTTCTCCTTTTCGGTCGTCACGCTCTGCATGAGGTAGGACGACGCCGTGAAGATCGTGGTGTAGAGCAGCAGGCCGACGGCCAGGACGAGCATGAGCCGGGACGGATCGTCCGCGCCGGCGGCGGCCTCGGCCTCGGCCGCGACGGACGCCGGCGGCGCGATGAGGTCGACGTCGATCCGCTGCTGCGGGCGCACCATGGCCGCGGTCACCTCGGGCGGCGCGTCGGGCCAGACGCGTCTGCGCAGCCGGTCCGTCACGGCGCCGACATCGCCGCTCGGCGGCGCCCACGAGCGCGCGAGGCGGACGACGTCGTGGCGGCGCGGGAAGTCGGACGGCACGACGAAGACGCTGTCGACCTCGCCGGCGGCCAGCGCCTCACCCGCGTCGTCGATGTCGGCGAACGCGCGAAACGTGTCGTCCTCGGCAGGCGCGGCCGCGTCGTCGGTGCCGCCGTCGGCCTCATCCACCCAGCCGATCCGCGGCGCGTCGGCGCTGCGGCGCAGCTCGTCCACCTCGAGCGCCCGACCGACCGCCGCCCCGACCTCCACCGCCACGCCGGTGCCGACGACCAGCGTCACACCGCCGACGATGAGCCCGACGACCGGCAGGCCGAAGGTCGTGAGGAGGAACGACTTGCGGCGCAGGTGCCAGGCGAACTCACGCCCGGCGATCGTCGCGACGCGGTGCCAGCGCGGGAGGGTCACGGTTGGGCCGCCTTGGCGCGGCGTCGCCACCGGATCGGCGGGCGGAGCATCGCCCAGCGGAAGACGGCGCCGGCGGCCCACAGCGCGAGCACGGCCGTGAGGGCCAGGAGGGCGGCCGAGGCGACGGCCTGGCCGAGCGGCACGGCCGAGAGCAGGAGCCGGATGGGCATGGCCACCGGCGACGTCAGCGGGAGAATCGACAGCCAGACGGCGGCCGGGCTGGCGGGGCGGAACACGAGGAGTCCGGCCAGGCTGAACGGCAGGACGAGCCCGAGGCTGGCGAACCCGGCCACCTGCTGGGCCTCGCGCGGCTCGCCGATCGCGATGCCGAGGCCGACGACGAGCGCCGCCTGCACCAGGTAGCCGCCGACGAGCCAGATCCCGGCCAGCGCCACCGTCGGCCACGGCATGGCCGCCAGCGTCGCACCCGGCACGCCCAGCCGCAGGCCGATGACGGCCGCCGCAGCGGCGCCGGCCGCCCAGATCCCGAGCTGCGTCAGCGCGAGCAGGCCGAGCCCGACCACCTTGCCGCCGACGAGCGCCAGCGGCGCCACCGACGTGGCCAGGCACTCGATCAGCCGGTTCGCCTTCTCCTCCGCCACGGCCGTGACGAGGAGCGTCGTGCTGAACAGGACCGCCAGCGTGAGGGCGAGCGGCACGGCGAAAGCGACGGCCAGCGTCGCCCACAGCGTGCCGGACGAGCGCACGTGGTCCGGGGCCGCAGCGAGCGCGTAGACGATCGTCGCCGGCTCGTCGAACGCGGCGCGCAGCTCGGGCGGCGCGGCGGACAGCGCCTCGGCGCGGATCGCTTCCGACAGGGATTCGGACACGCCGTCCGGCAGCGGCTCCCACGCCGTCACGCGGTAGCCGAGCGCGCCGTCGTACGCCGCGTAGCCGCCGACGGCGCCGGCGGCCAGCGCGGCGGCCGCCGTCTCGACGTCGGCGAACGGCCGGAGGTCGGTGGTCGACAGCGCTTCGGCCGCGGCCGGCGGCAGGCCGGCGCCGACGTAGCCCCATGGATGGGTCGTGGCGTCCTGCGCCGTGCTGCCCGACCATGCCGCGAAGCCGCCGACGAGCAGCATGAACAGCGGCATCCCGAACGTCGTGCCGAGGAACTGCTTGGAGCGCACGTGGCGCATGTACTCGAAGCGCGCCACGCGACCGGCGGCGCGGATCACGCGACGGCACCCGTCTCGTCGGTCGGATCGCCGTCGCCGGCGACCTTGAGGAAGATCTCCTCGAGCGACGGCAGGTAGACCTCGAAGCGCTGGACGGCCAGCTCCGGCTGCGCGGCCAGCGCCGCGAGGAGGGCCGCGTGCGTCGTCGTCGGGGCCAGGCGGAGCATGACGCCGTCCGCGCTCGGCACGGCCTCGGCCACGCCCGGCAGCCCGGCCAGCCGTGCCGCCGCGGTCGCCTCATCGGCGAGGACGACGCGCACGCGGTCGCCGGAGTGGGCGCGGCGGATCGCCTGCACGCCGCCGTACAGGACGCTCCGCCCGCCTTGGAGCATGAGCAGCCGATCGCACAGCTCCTCGATCCGGTTCATCTGGTGCGTGCACATGACGATCGTCGTGCCGGCGGCGCGCAGGCCGAGCAGGAAGTCGCGCAGCACGCGGGTGTTCACGGGATCGAGGCCGCTGAACGGCTCGTCGATGATCAGGAGCTCCGGGCGGTGGACGACGGTGGCCAGGAACTGGACCTTTTGCTGCTGGCCGCGCGAGAGCGTCTTGATCACGCGGCGCTCGATGCCCGGCAGGTCGAGCGCCGAGAGGCCGACCGTGATCCGGCGCCGCGCCTCCGCGCGCGGCACGCCCTTCAGGCCGGCGAGGTAGACCAGGCAGTCGTCGACCCGCACGTCGCGGTACAGGCCGCGCTCCTCCGGCAGGTAACCGATGCGCGGCAGGACGCTTCGCACGTCGCGGGCGCCGAGAACCTCGATCTCGCCGTCCGTCGGCACGAGCAGGCCGAGGAGCATGCGGATCGTCGAGGTCTTGCCGGCGCCGTTCGGGCCGAGCAGGCCGAAGATCTCGCCGGACTGAACATCGAACGAGAGGTCGTCGACGGCGACGCTGGCGCCGTAGTGCTTGACGAGATGCGAAACCTGTACGGCGCGATCGGGCGGAACGTCGCCGCTCAATCCACGCCGCCGGCTCGTTCGGACAGGACGCGCACGAGGCCCTGACGCAGGTCGGCGTTCGTCAGGATGCCGACGACGCGCCCGCCTTCGAGGACGGGCAACAGGCTGATCTTCCGCTCGAACATCAGGTTGACGGCCTCGGAGATCGTGGCATCGGGCTCGACCGAGGCGATGTCGCGGCTCATGATCTCCGCCACCCCGACGCGCGCCATCAGCTCGCGCACCTCGGCCGGCTCGAGGTCGTCGAACGGCGACGGCCACGCCGTGAGGACGTCCGTCCACGTGACGACGCCATGCAGGTTGCCGTCCACGTCGACGACGAGCAGGCTGTTCACGTCGTCCCGCTCCATCCGCGCCCGCGCCGCCGCGACGCTGGCGTCAGGCGTGCACGTGCGCGGGTCGCGGGTCATCCAATCGTCGACCTTGACGTGTTGCATCCTAGATGCCGAACATCGCCCGCAGGCGGCTGCTTTCCAGGACGCCGGCACCGTCGTCGCCCTCGTGCAGGCCGAGGCGGTGGGAGGCCTTCAGCAGGAGGCGGGTGACGATGATGGCCGTGAACATGGACGTCAGCACGCCGAGCGCCAGCGTCACGGCGAAGCCCTTGACGATGCTCGCGCCGAACTGGTTGCCGAACCAGAAGAGGATGACGCACGTGATGAGCGTGCTCGCGTTCGAGTCGCGGATGCTCGGCCAGGCGCGCTCGAAGCCGCTCTCCATCGCCTTGGCGATCCGTCGGCCTGCCCGCAGCTCCTCTTTCATCCGTTCGAAGATCAGGATGTTCGCGTCGACGGCCATGCCGATCGAGAGCACGAAGCCGGCGATGCCGGCCAGCGTGAGCGTGACGGGCAGCATCCGGAAGATCGTCAGCGAGAACAGGGTGTACAGCAGGAGCGCAACGTTGGCGACGATGCCCGGCACCCGATAGTACAGGAGCATGAAGAGCATGACGACGAGCAGCCCGAGCACGCCGCCGTTCACCGCCGACGAGATCGCCGAGCTGCCGAGCGTCGGGCCGATGGCGGTCTGGCCGACGACGTTCAGCTTGAGCGGCAGCGACCCGGAGTTGATCTGGGCCGCCAGCGACTCAGCATCGGCCTTCGTGAACTGGCCCGTGATCTGGCCCTCCGCACCGATCGCGCCCTGCAGGGTGGGCGAGCTGATCACGGCGTTGTCGAGGATGATCGGCATGATCTTCTGGAGGTGCTGCGACGTGAAGCGCTGCATCCGCGCCGCGGCGCTGGCCTTCACCTGGAACGAGACGGCGTACTGCAGGTTCTCGTCGAGCGTCACGGACGCCGATGCGAGCTCGTCGCCGGTCAGTACGGTCGGGTAGAGCGTCTCGTCCTCGGCGATGATGCCGGTCGAGATCGGCTCGGTGGCGGTCACGGCGTCCGTGGCGGTGACCGGCGCGGTGGCGTCGGCGGCCGCGGTCGACGTCGTCGGAAGCGTCGCGGTCGTGCCGGTCGTCGCCGTGGTTCCGTCGGTGGCCGTCAGGCCCTCGGTGGCCGTCAGTGCGTCCGTGGCCGTCACTTCATCCGTCGATGCCGTGGTCGTCGTCGGCGACGTCCCGGTGATCGGCGTTGCAGCGCTCGCCGCCGTGGCGTTCGCGTCGGCCGTCGGCGCCAGGCGCGTCGGGTTGACGCCCCGGCCGGGGATCACGATGTCGTCGGGCTTCACCCACGACTCCGGGAAGTCGCGCGCCGGGTTGTCCGGGTTGCCGAGGTACGGCTCCTGGTAGCCTTCCGGCAGGAGGTCGATCGTCAACGGGTTCGTCGTCTCGACGATCGTGGAGGGCGCGAGGGCCTCGGTGCCGCTGTAGATGAACTCGAGGAGCGCCGTCTTGCCGATGGTCTGGATCGCCTGATCCGGATCGCTGACGCCCGGCAGCTCGACGACGATCTTGTCCACGCCCTGCGTCTGAACGACGGGCTCGGTCACGCCGAGGCCGTTCACGCGGTTCTCGATGATGGCCTTCGCGCGCTCGAGCAGTTCGGGCGTCACCGGGACCGCCGCCTGCTGCTCCGCCTGGAGGAGCACTTGCAGGCCGCCCTTCAAGTCCAGGCCCTCGCGCAGGCGCAGCGAGCGGCGGGCAGGCTCGAGATGGGGCTGCAGGAGTCGCAGCAGCGCCGGAGGATGCGCGTAGCCGGCCACGACGAGGTCGAGGTTGGCGACCACCGCAATCGTGGCCAGCATGAAGATCACCACCGACCAGATGAGCGTTCGCTCGCGCATGAAGGCACCTCGGCACGGACGTCGGATGGGGCATGAAGCGGACCGGCACGATCGACCGGACGGCGTCGGGCACCCGTGAGGATTCGGACGCCGATTCGAAAGCGGTTCGGCGCCCCTGCGGCGGGCGATTATAAGTAGCCCGTCGGGCGTGGGTCAAGCCTTTGCGCCGTCGGCTTGGGGGACGGCGCGCGGCCATGGCACACTTTGGGCGCCCGATCCGGCCGCCCGGCAGCGGAAGCGGCGGTGGAATGAGGGCGCGGCGCGTGCGATGCCAGATGCGGTGCAGCCGCCAGGAGGTGGTCGGGTGGAACGAGAGACCGGTACATGGCGGGTCAAGAGCGGCATGGCGCAGATGCTCAAGGGCGGCGTCATCATGGACGTGACGACGGCGGAGCAGGCCCGGATTGCCGAGGACGCCGGCGCGGTGGCGGTGATGGCGCTGGAGCGGGTGCCGTCGGACATCCGCGCCGAGGGCGGGGTGGCGCGCATGGCGGCCATCGAGAAGATCGAGGAGATCATCCGGACGGTGACGATCCCGGTCATGGCCAAGGCCCGGATCGGCCACTTCGTGGAGGCGCAGATCCTCCAGCAGCTCGGGGTCGACTACATCGACGAGAGCGAGGTGCTCACCCCGGCCGACGACGCGCACCACATCGACAAGCACGGCTTCACGGTGCCGTTCGTGTGCGGCTGCCGCAACCTGGGCGAGGCGCTGCGCCGCGTCAGCGAGGGCGCGGCGATGATCCGCACGAAGGGCGAGGCCGGCACGGGCGACATCGTGGAGGCGGTGCGCCACGCCCGGTCCGTCATCGGCGAGATGCGGCGGCTGACGACGCTCGGCGGCGAGCAGCTCGTGGCCGCCGCCAAGGACCTCGGGGCGCCGATCGATCTGTTGCGCGTCGTCGCCGAGACCGGTCATCTGCCGGTCGTGAACTTCGCGGCCGGCGGCATCGCCACGCCGGCGGACGCGGCGCTCATGATGCAGCTCGGCGTCGACGGCGTGTTCGTCGGCTCGGGGATCTTCAAGAGCGAGCATCCGGACCGCGCCGCCGCCGCCATCGTCCGGGCCACCGCCCATTACGGCGATCCGGCCGTCCTCGCGGAGGTCAGCCGCGGCATCGGCGCGCCGATGCGCGGCCAGCAGGCGACGATGATCGCCGAAGCGGATCGCCTGGCGACGCGCGGCTGGTGAGCGCGGTGGGATCGCCGCCGGCGCACCCCGCCCAACCCCGCATCGGCGTGCTGGCCATCCAAGGCGACGTCGCCGAGCACCTCGCTGCCCTGTCGCGCTGCGGTGCCGAGGCCGTGCCGGTGCGCCGCGCGGCCGAGATCGACGGCCTTGACGGGATCGTCCTGCCCGGCGGCGAGTCGACGGCGATCGGCCTGATCGCGCGCGAGGACGGCGTGCTGGACGCCTTGCGACGTTATGTCGACCAGGGCGGAGCGGTGTGGGGCACGTGCGCCGGGCTGATCCTGTTGGCGCGCGACGCCGGCCACGCGCAGCCGCTCATCGGCGCGCTCGATGTCACGGTCGAGCGCAACGCCTTCGGGCCGCAGGTCTTTTCGTTCGAGACCGACATCACGATCGCCGGCCTCGCAGGCGGCCCGTTCCGCGCCGTCTTCATCCGCGCCCCGGCGATCTCCGCCGCCGGCCCAGGCGTCGACGTCCTCGCCACGCTGGACGACGGCCGGATCGTGGCGGTACGCCAGGGCCGGCTGCTGGCGACGGCGTTCCATCCGGAGCTGACGGGCGACGACCGGCTGCACCGGTGGTTCGTCGATCTGTGCCGCGTCGGGATCGACGCGGCGCGTTCGGCGGTGCACGCATGACCGACGGCGCCGGCCACATGGAGATCTACGACGCCCCGACGGACAGCCTGCTCGACAGCCAGCACCGCGACCCGCTGCTGCGCCACCTGACGCGCACGATCGTCGCCGCGGCCCGCCGTCATGCGCCGCCGCCGGGTTCGCCGCCCGCGGCCGTCGGCGGGCCGTCCGCCCGCGACTTCGACGGAGCGGCGATCGACATCGGCTGCGGGGTCGGCCGGACGTCCCTCGCGCTGGCCGAGGCGGGCTACGCCGTCGTCGGCGTCGATCCGTCGGCGCGGGCAGTGGCGCTGGCGGCGGCGACGGCGGACGCGCGCGGGCGTGCGACCCGGACGAAGTTCGTCGTCGGCGACGCGACGGCCGATCCGCCGTCCGAGTGGATCGACCGCTTCCCGGTGGCAGTGTGCTCGGAGGTCATCGAGCACGTCACGGCGCCCGAGCGGGTCGTCGACTATGCCCGGCATGTCTTGCGCCCCGGCGGGATCCTCATTCTGACGACGCCCCACGACCGCCGGCTGTGGACCGCCATGGACACGTACGCCGGCCACGTGACGCGCTTCACCGCCGCCGAGCTGCGGGCGCTGCTGTGGGACTTCGACGTGCTCGAGATCGGCACCGAAGGGTTCCCGTTCCAGCGGATCGTCATGCGGACCTATGACCGGGCCTTGTCGCGAAGCGGTCGCGCCCACACGTTCGGTGCGATCGGGAACAGTCCGGCGTATCGGGCATACACCGCCTTGATGCCGTGGCTGTTGCGGGTGGATCACTGGTTTCGGGGCATGGGCAAGGGCATGACGCTGGTGGTGGTGGCGCGGAGGCGGGTGATCGTGGGTTGATGGGAAGGCGGCGTCGGCGCAAGGCAGGCCCGCTACCGCTCCGCCCCCAGCGCCCGCTCCACCCACGCCCGCGCCGCCTCGACCGTCCCGACGTCCCCTGCCGCCTGGGCTTCGCGCAGCCCAGCCAGCAGCGCGCCAAGACGCGGACCGGGCGGCAGGCGGAACTCCGCCATCACGTCGTCGCCGGTGAGCAAGGGCGGCGGGGCCACGGCGACGTCCGGGGCGTCGTACCAGGCGTCCAGCAGCGCCGCAACGGTCTCGGAGACGCGCGCCAGGTCGGCGTGTCCGGGCTCGCCCTTGGCGGCGCGATCGGCCAAGGCGTGCAGCGCCGTGTCGACGCCGGCGTCGCCGGAGGCTTGGTAGAAGCGATAGGTCGCCCGGCGGCTCAGCGGGACATCGGCCAGCGCCAGCGGGCGCAGGTGGTGGCGCACGACGGCGACGACGCGCCGGGCCTCGTCCTGGCCGAGGCGCAGGCGCTGCACGAGCTCGAGCGCCATCGCGGCGCCGGCCTCGTCGTGGCCGCGGTAGCGCCAGCGGCCGGCGGCGTCGTCCCAGCGTGCGGCTGCGGGCTTGCCGATGTCGTGGAGGAGCGCGGCGAGCCGCCACCACACGGCCCACGGCCGGCCGCCGACGCGTCGGCCGAAGTGCGCGGCGAACACGTCGCGGCGGCGGTCGATGAGGCGGTCGATCTCCGGCGGCAGGTCGGACGGCGCGCCGCCTGCCGGATCGTCCGCAGCGGCCGTTGCAGCGCGCCGGGTCATGCGGCACGCGACGTCGAGCACGGACAGGGAGTGATCGAGGACGTCGGCGCCGGGCGTGCCGGCGGCGCGGCACGCCGCGACCTCGGGCAGGACGACGGCCAGCAGGCCGAGCGACTCGAGCCGCGCGATCCACTCGGCGGCGGCGTCGACGGCCAGCAGCCGCATCAGCTCGTCGCGCACGCGCTCGCGCGCCGGGCGGTCGAGCAGGCCGGCGCGCGTCGTGATGGCGGCGGCCGTCCCGTCGTCGAGTGTGAAGCCGAGCTCGGCGGCGACGCGCGGGCCGCGCAGCAGGCGGATCGGGTCGGCGTCGAGCGCCGCGGCGCTGACCATGCGGACGATCCGCGCGTCGAGGTCGGCGAGGCCGCCGGCGAGGTCGATCGTACGGGTGCGGAGGATGGCTCGATCGACGGCGGCGCCTGGCGCGTCGTCGTCGTGCGCGTCATCGAGCGGCACGGCCAGCGCATTGATCGTGAAGTCGCGCGCCGCGAGGTCGGTCGCCAACGTGCCGCCGACGAAGTCCGTCACGTCGAGGATCGCGTCCTGGGCGCCGGCGTCCCCATCGCCCGCAGCGCCCGAACGCGGCCAGACGACGCGCGCGATGCCGCGGTCGGGTGCGAGCGGGACGAACGCGCCGCCGGCGGCGCGGGCGATCGCGCGGGCGAGCCCGACGGCGTCGACGGGCACGACGATGTCGACGTCGTTCAGTGGCCGCCCGAGCAGCGCGTCCCGCACGGCACCGCCGACCAGCCAGCCGGGCACGCTGCGCGCGGCGAGGACGGCGCGGGCGGCGGCGAGGGGCGTGACCGGTTCACGAAGGGCCATCGGCGTGGATTATCGCCCCAGTTGGCCCGCGACGATCTCCGCGATCTCATCCGGATGGCGCGCCACGGCGATCCCGGCGGCCTGCAGCGCCCGGATCTTCTCGGCCGCGGTGCCCTTGCCGCCGGAGATGATCGCCCCGGCATGGCCCATCGTCTTGCCGGGCGGGGCGGTCTGGCCGGCGATGAAGCCGACGACGGGCTTCGTGACGTTCGCGGCCACATACGCCGCAGCCGCTTCCTCGTCCGTGCCGCCGATCTCGCCGATCATGACGATCAGCTCCGTCGCCGGATCCGCCTGGAAGTGGGCCAGGACGTCGACGAACTTCGTGCCCTGCACGGGATCGCCGCCGATGCCGACGGCCGTCGTCTGGCCGATGCCGCGGCTCGTCAGCGCATGGAGCACCTCGTAGGTCAGCGTGCCGGAACGGCTGACGACGCCGACCGGTCCCGGCGTGCAGATGTTGGCCGGGATGATCCCGACCTTCGCGCCGCCGGGCGTGATCATGCCGGGGCAGTTCGGGCCGATCATCGTGATCCCGCGGCTGCGCACGGAGTTCGTGACGCGGATCATGTCGTGGACCGGCACGCCCTCGGTGATCGTGACGATCACCCCGATCCCGGCGTCGGCCGCCTCGAGCACGGCGTCCGCGGCGAACTTGGCCGGGACGAAGATGCAGCTGACGTTCGCGCCGGTGGCCTTGACGGCATCGCGGACGGTGTTGAAGACCGGCACGCCGGCCAGATCGCCCTCCAGCACCTGCCCGCCCTTGCCGGGCGTGACGCCGGCGACGACGTTCGTGCCGCTCGTCACCATGTGACCGGTGTGGAAGGCGCCCTCGCGGCCGGTGATCCCTTGGACCAGGACGCGTGACGACGCGTCGACGTAGATGCTCATGCTGCCCCCCGTTCGGCCGCCAGCTGGACGGCCTTCTGCGCCGCTTCGGCGAGTGTGGCCCCGGAGTGGAGCTTGGCGTCGGCCAGGATCGTCTGCGCCGCCTCGGCGTTCGTGCCGACGATGCGGACGACGAACGGGACGTCGGTGGCGATGTTGCCGAGCGCGGCGACGATCCCGCGGGCGACCTCGTCGCCGCGGGTGATGCCGCCGAAGATGTTGATGAGGACGGCCTTCACGCGCGCGTCCGCCAGGATGATCCGCAGGGCTTTCTCGACCTTGTCCGCCTGGGCCCCGCCGCCGATGTCCAGGAAGTTCGCCGGCTCGCCGCCGAAGAGCTTGATCACATCCATCGAGGCCATCGCCAGCCCGGCGCCGTTCACGAGGCAGCCGATCGAACCGTCGAGGTCGACGTAGTTCAGCCCGGCGTCGCGGGCGGCGCGCTCGGCGTCCGTCAGGTCGCCGTCGTAGCGATCGGCCGCCAGCGCGCTCTGGCGGTACAGCGCGCTCGCGTCGACGGTCACTTTGCCGTCGAGGGCCAGCATCTCGCCGGCGGTCGTCAGGATCAGCGGGTTCACCTCGGCCAGCGTCGCGTCGGCGGCCTCGAAGACGGCGTGCAGGCGCGTGACGAGGTCGGCGAAGGCGGCATGATGCGCCGCGGGCAGACCGATGCCGAACGCGAGCTGGCGCAGCTGGTACGGCTGCAGCCCGACGGCCGGGTCGATATGGACGCGGACGATCGCCTCGGGCTTCTCGACCGCCACCTGTTCGATATCCATGCCGCCCTCGGCGCTGGCCATGATCAGCGCGCGGCGAGCGGCGCGGTCCAACGTGATGGCGACATAGATCTCGGTGGCGATGTCGACCGCCGGGTCGACGAGGACGAGCTTGACGGTGTGGCCCTTGATGTCGAGCCCGAGGATCGCGCGCGCCTTCTCGGCCGCCTCGTCCGGGGTGGCGGCGAGCTTCACGCCGCCGGCCTTGCCGCGGCCGCCCGTCAGGACCTGGGCCTTGACGACGACCGGGCAGCCGATCCGCTCGGCCGCGGCGCGCGCTTCGTCCGGCGTGCGGGCGACCTCGCCCAGCTTCACCGGGATGCCGTGGGCGCCGAACAGACGCTTGGCTTGGTATTCGAAGAGGTCCATGTTCCCTCGCGGTGGCGAACCGGACCGTGGGCGGTCCGGCGGGTGGGCGTGCGGCGGCCAGACATGCCGCGGCCCGCGCACGGGTCCGGCGCGGGCCGCGGGGGATTGTATCACCGGGTCGGTGGCAGGTCACGACGTACGGTTCACATGAGGGCGAGCCCCTACGGTTTCGCCGCCTGCCCCAGCGTCGGGCTCGGCAACGGCGACCCGTTCGCCCCGCCCGCGTCGCCGACATCGCCCGTCGTCGGGCTCGGCGCCGGCGTCGCGACGGTGGGCGTCGGCGTCGGCGGTGTCGTCGATGCGGTTGGGGTGCCGTCAGCCGCCGTTCCGTCCGAGGGCGTCCCTTCGCCCGGGACAACCGGCGGACCGCCGTCCGACAACCCCGCCGCCGCCCGCAAGCTCTCCGGCCAGTCGTAACGGGACACGACGTTCTTCTCGGAGCTCGCGACGTAGATCTGGCCCGTCGCGCTCACCGCGATGCCGATGGGCTGCATCAGCCCGATGGGGTCGTTCTCGAGGTCGAGCGTGCCGAGGATCTTGCCCGTCGAATCGTAGATCCAGACGCGCGCGCCCTGCGGGTCCGTCACGAGGACCGTGCTGTTCGGGCCGACGGCCACGTAGCCCTTGTGGGCGGCTTCCTTGCTGCCCCAGCCGTCGACGGCCCACTCGCGCACGGGCAGGAGGTCCTTGCTGAACACCTGGACGCGCAGGTTCCAGAGGTCGGCCACGACCATCTCGCCCGTCGCGGGATCGAACGCCACGGCCACCGGCTCGTTGAACTCGCCGGCCGCCGGCCCCTCCTTGCCGATCGACCGCACCGCCGCCATCGCCGGGTCGAGGACGATGATCCGCTTGTTGCCCGTATCCGTGAAGAAGATCTCGCCGCCCGGCCCGACGGCCACGTCGCGCGGGCCGAAGAGCTTGTCCAGGTCCTTGTCCGCCCCGCCCTCCGGCACACCGCCGATGCCGAACGACTTCTCCGTCCAGCGGTCGTCCATGTAGTGAAGGATCCGGTTGTTCCAGGTGTCCGCCACGTACACCGCGCCGTCCGCGCCGACGCCGATGCCCCAGGCGCTCGGCTGCAGCTCGGTGTCCTTCTCGCCGTACTGCAGGACGGGCGTGTCGATCACCGCGATCGTCGTCCCGTCCGCCGCCAGGTGGGCGATCCGCTTGTTGCCGTGGTCCAGCACGTACAGGCTGCCGTCCGGTGCGAGCGCGATGTCCTTGGGTGCGTTGAACGGCACGCCGTTCGCCTCGCTGAACGCCTGGTCGACGTTGAACGGCACGCTGTGGTCGGGCGCCTGCGCCACCTCGACGTCCGTCATCCAATCCGGCCAGCTCTGCCCCGTTGCGGCGAGCGCCTGCGCCGACGACTTTTTCACCCAGAGCTTCATCTTGGCGTGGTAGAACCAGTCGTCCAGCGACTTCGGGACGAGCGGCCGCGCGGTGGGATCCGTCACGTACTCGCGGTGGAAGATGATCCGCAGCAGGTTCGCCCGCAGGTCCGGGTTCACGAATGCCTCGCGGATCCGCGGCCACGTCAGTCCCTTGTAGCCCTCGTTCGGCCAGTACATCCGGTTGACCTCGACCGCCACGAAGTCTTTGCGCAGGTAGGGCTCGAAGTTGCCGTAGTTCGGCGAGCCGACGAGCACCGCGTCCAGCTCCTTCAAGCCGGCCACGTCGACGGTCTTGCCCTCGGCCAGGTACTTCGGGTCCTGGCGCCAGTCGCTGCACGTGTCGGCCGACGGGCAGCCCTGGCCGAGCAGGCACAGGAAGTCGGCCGCCAGACCGCGGGCGCGGGGGGGGCAGATGTTGCGGAAGTACCACGTGTAGGGCCAGCTCACCTCGTTGTCGAAGCCGAGCTTGAGCGGCTCGTCGGGGCGCGCGGTGTCCATCCGCTTCAGGAGGTCGTAGATCTCCTTGTCGTCCGGCGTGCCGTGCGCATACACCAGATACTCCGTGCCAAGTTCGCTGTTCTTGAAGTTGGCCTGCAGCGCGTAGCCCGCGCTCACGACGAGGCCGAACAGCATCGCGCCGACGACGACGGCCTTTCGCCGCTGCGCGGACACGAGGTCGGCGCCGACGGTGCGCACGCCGACGACGAGCGCGATGACGATCACGACCGCCACGCCCCAGCCGACGGCCGCCGGCCGCGACGCCTCAGCCGCCGCCAGCGACGTCGTGCGTGCGACGAGGCCGGCCAGCAGGGCGAACGCCGCCACCGTCATCGCGGTCAGCTGCCAGCCCTTGGCGCGCCACGCCGGCACGTCGATCCCGGACATCACGTCGGCCACGAACCGCGCGCCGAGCAGGCACATCGGCACGGCCATGTGGGTGATCAGCCACGGCATCTTCTCGCCGGCCCAGCTGAAGATCCACCACACGCCGAGCATCCAGACGACGATCATCGGCACGAAGACCCACGCCGCGGGCGACGGCGACAGCGGATCACCGGAGTCGTTGCCGCGGTGGAAGCGGAGCGCGGGCAGGCGGCCGTACACCGCCACGGCGCACAAGCACAGGATCATCGGCAGCCACTCGTAGAGCGGGCCGATGACGAGGATATAGAAGTACCACGGCTGCCCGCCGCGCTGGACGTCATGCTGGCCCCACCAGTACTGGAGCGATCGGGCGAAGCCGTTCGCCAGGTCCGTCTCCTGGAACCACGTCGTGAACAGGGCGATGTAGAGCACGACGAAGACCACGATGCCGACGAGCAGCCCCTCGTACGGCAGCCCGTTCAGCTGCCCGAGGACGGTGGGCTTCGGCCGCGCGGCGTTCAGGAGCGCCGCGCCGACGGCCAGCGCCAACAGCACGCCCGCGCCGACGGCCAGCGGCTCGGCCGTCTTCGTGAGGTGCGCCACGTCCGCCATACCGAACGTCGTCGCCGCGAACGCGGCGAGGCCGATGGACGGGCCGAGGAGCAGCGGCCAGAGCGCGTTCGTCCAGCGCGCGACGGCGCGGGCGCCGCCGCTCAGCCGACCCTGCACCTCCAGCGCCAGCGCCGCGAAGCCGAGCGCGATCCCGACGCCGCCGATGATGGACGCCTGCTGCCGGAAGCCGGCGAACCGCTCGGCGTTGGCGCCGTACTGCACGGCCAGATCGAACACCAGGCTGGCCAAGCCGACGACGGCCAGCAGCGCCCAGACCCGGTCGCGCGGCAGCATCGTGACCGCCCAGACACCGAGCGCGATGAGCGCAGCCGCGGCCGCGATCTGCCAGGCGTAGTACGCGCTGTCGAAGGCCGTCGTCACGCCGTGATGGATCAGCCCCTCGGCGACGACGATGTAGAAAAGGGCCGCGACGGCCCCGCTGACCAGCAGTCCGAGGCGGTTGGCGGCGGCCGGCAGCTCGATGAACGATCCGACGGCGGCGATCGCCACGACGGGCGCACCGGCGACCAGCAGGCTGATGGCCACCTTGGCCATGTACCAGTTGAACGACCCGGCCGTCGCAGCCGGGTCGAGGGCCAGCAGGAGCACCGCGCCGGCGCCGATGAGGGCGAGCCCGTAGCCCATCGGCGACCGCCAGCCGGGCGTCGATCGGACGCCGAGCGCCTGCGCCACGAGCGGAACGGCCACGCCGAGGGCGATGACGAGCGCGACGCCGATCGCCGCGATCTGCCACGGCACGAGCGTGGCTTCCGCCGGCGTCCCGGCGCCCATCGCCGCCGACTTGGCGAACGTGCGCACGGCGAAGCCGCCGAGCCCGAGCGCGAGCGCGAGGCCGAAGCGCTGCGCCCACAGCAGCCAATCGTCGTTCCGCCGCCCGGCGGACTCCACCCAGAGCGCGAGGGCGATGAACGAGACGAGCATGAAGCCGGTGATGTAGGACATCTCGGCTGACGTGATCCCGATCAGGCCGCCGACGAACGCGGTCACGATCCACTTCGGCTGCCGATCGTCCAGATAGCGCACGAAGCCGATGAGCATGAGCACGGTCGCGAGTTCGACCGGGATGTCGTGGCGGATGTAGCGCGAGTACATCATCACGCTCGGCGAGAGGAGCAGGAGGATGCCGGCAACGAGCGCACCCGAGCGGCCGAGCCACTTGCGCAGGAGGAGCGGCGTGGCGACGAGCACGATGCCGGAAACCGCCCCGAAGAGCCGCGCCGTGAAGTCGCTCACGCCGAACAGGAGGTACATGAGCGCGGTCCAGTGATAGAGGATCGGACCGTGCATCATCGGGTCGTGACGGTAGCCCTTGCCGACGGCGAGCTGCCACGAGTAGAACGTGTGCAGGCTCTCGTCGTGCGACATGCCGCGCTTGCCGAGGAGATAGAGGCGCGTGGCCACCGCGGCGACAAGCACGAGCGCCCAGCCGACGGTCTCCCAATCCCAACGCCAGCCGCCGAGCCGCTCGCGCACGGTCGGGCCGGTGCGGACACGGCGCCGCGGTGCGGCGGTCTCGGCCGGGGCGTCAACGGCATCGCCTGCGTCGTGCTGCACGCGCACTTCGGCGTCGTCGACCGCGCTCGTCGCCCCGCTGTCGGCATCGGCCGTCGCCGTCGTCTCGTCGTCCTTCATGTCCGTCACATCGTCCATCTCTGCGTCCATCTTGCGTGCTACTGCGGATCAGGGTTGAGGGCCCAGACCGTTGTCTGGCCCGATCGGAATGCCGGCGTCATGAACGTCGCCAGCCGGTCGTCGATGTCCGGGCCCATCTCCGGATACTTCGAGCGCTCCCACGCCCCGACGATGACATAGCGCACGGCGTACTTGCCGAGCATCTCCTTCATCGCGCCCGCCGGCATTTGGGTGTAGAAGGCGGCGACGTCGTCGATGCGCAGCCGGATCTGTTCAGGGGTGCGCCCCCACTGCGCCTCGTGGTTGTCGTTGCCCAACACCGTCGGGAAGCCGGTGAGCATTGCGATCCGGCCGGCGAGGTTGTAGGCGCCCGTGGCGGCCTCGAGGATCCGCGGCGTGCCGACGGCGTTCGCATCGAGCCAGCGCCCGGCGGCCAGGTCGTCGGCGTTCTGCTGCTCCCAGTACCGGATGCCGTCCAGGTGGAGCCGGTCCGACCACGCCCGGTAGCCGCCGCTCCGGAAGGCCACCCAGCCGAGCCCGTCCGTGCGGTTGAACACGGCGGCGACGGGGGTGTAGAGGACCATTGCGGCCAGGACGACGAAGGCGGCCGTCCAGACGAGGCGCCCGGCGCCCGCGTGCGGCACACGGTGCGGGGCACCGTCCGTCGTTCGGCCCCCGCCCGCCGGCCGCATCCTCGCGCGCGCCCAAACGGCCGTCAACGCGTAGCCGCCGCCGATGCTCAGCAGCACCCACGCCTGGAAGAAGAACTTGAAGATCGTGTTCATCCGATCGTTGAACACGTCCTTCAGGAAGACGAACTCGGGCAGCGCCGCCATCGCCAAGCCGACGATGATGCACACGAGCGCAAACGCGGCGGCGGCGTGACCGGTGTCGTCCGCGGCGTCGTCCACCGCCCGGTCCTCGGCGTCCTCGTTCGTGTCGTCGTCGGCGCCAGCGCCGAGCCGCACGGCGTAGCGTCCGTCGGCGAACAGGGCGATCAGGGCGACGACGGCGAGGCCGACGACGAGCACCGGCGTGAGGGGCGTCCAACGCGTTTCGGCGCCGGCCGCCGCCCAGCGCGGGACGACGATGCTCCAGGCCGCGACGACGCCGGCGGTGACGGCGGCGGCGATGAGGGCCAGGGTCGGACCGCGCGCGCCGGCCGTCGCGCGCAGGCGCAGCGTCACGACGGTGGCGGCCAGGAACGCCAGCGGCAGGAAGTGCACGGACCAGTGGTCCAGCCGCGACGTGTGGAGCGCCATGCCGATGCCGGACGCCTGGGTGTCGAACGCCAGGTAGAACGGAAGATAGAACACGATCGCCAGGCCGAGCAGCCAGACGCCGAAGACCCCGATGTCCAGCAGCGCCGAAGCGCCCCTGCCGCCCTGTCGCAGCCGCCACAGGGACCAGCTCGCGCCCGTGACGAGCCCGTACGTCGGCAGGTCCCACGTGTTCAAGAAGCCGAGGGCGCCGATGCACAGCGGCACGAGCCACCACATCGGCGCCCGGAACCGCCGGCCGGGCCAACGCTCGCCGGCCCCGAGCACGAGGGCAAGGCCGATCGCGACGGCGAGGAGGGCGTAGGGCAGCGTCATGAGGTGCGGGTGGACGTCCGCCAGGAGGAAGCTGAAGAACGGGTACTCCTGGATGACGTCCTTGCAGCCGTCCCGGATGACCCGCGACGTGCGCCACCACCACATGAAGCGCGACGGGAAGATGCCGCCCATGCCGTAGCCGCTGCCGGGCTCACCGCACGCATCGGCGACCACGGTGAGGTTCCGGATGTTCATGAAGTCGAAGGCGCGGGCCGGTAGCCAGCCGCGCATGTAGGCCAGCTCGAGGTAGCCGGCGAGGTTGCCGGCGACGGCCAGCATGGTCGCCGTCGTCGCGCCGGCCAGGATCCGCAGGCGGCGCGTCGTGCCGGGCGTGAGGACGGACAGCGCCCAGCCGAGGCTGAACGCGGCGGCCAGCGTCATCGCCCACGTCATCGGCACGACGAGGTTGTAGGCGACGAAGCGCGAGAGGCCGGTCAGCTTCACGAGCATCGCGGCGATCAGGTAGCCGAAGTAGTAGTAGCTGATGCTGTGGCCGCTCATCCACGGGTCGTTCGGCGGGAATTCCGGGCTCTTGTCGATGGCCGAGAGGAACGCCATCTCCATCATCTTCTCGCCGCCCGACTCCGTGATGTCGGGATAGAACGCGCGATAGACGGCCCACAGCATGAGCGCGACGAGGTACAGCGACTCGAGGCCGACGAGCAGCCGCCGCCGCGCGCGCAGCTCGGCCAGCCAGCCCGGCACATCCCGCGCCACGAGCGCCGCCCCGCCGCCGCCGACGAGCGCGAGCGCGACGATCACGCCGACGCGCGAGTTCGGCAGCACGCCCGCCGTCACGAGGAACCACCACGTGTAGCCGACGAGGAGCAGCCCGAGCGGCCGCGCGAAGGCCAGCCCGCGGTCGGGCAGCGTCGGCAGCAGCGTCCGCGCGATCGGCGCGGCAGCGATGCCGACGACGGTCGTCGCCGCCCACCACGCCAGCGCCTGGCCGACCACCGTCGTCATGGCGCGACCGCCGACGCGGGTTCAGCGGCGCCGCACGGCGCACCGGCGGGGTCGAGGGGGCGCCGGTAGATCGTCACGTGCTCGTTCTGGAACACCGCTTCGATCTCCCCCGCCTGCGCCCACCGCGCGAACTTGTCCAAGCCGGCGGCGTCGTAGCGCATCGTCTCGAGCTGGCCGACGATGATCAGCTCGACCTTCAGCTCGCACAACAGGCGCCGCGCCTCGGCGGCGTCCGTCGAGCCGTAGATCGTCTCGACGTCGCGCAGCCGGTTGCCCACCGGATCGTTCGTGATCGCCGCCTTCTGCTGCCGCTGGTGCCAGTCCCAGCCGATGACCGTCGGCAGGCCGGTGTAGATGCTGATCCGCGAGCCCCAGTGGTAGTTGATCGGCCATGTGCCCTCGAGGATCGTCGGCGTGCCGTCGACGTTCGCGAGCAGCCATTGGATCGCCTCGTGGTCGGCGCTGAGCTCGAGCAGATGCGGCGTCTGCGGGCTGTGCTCGTCGTACTCGATGTAGGCGGCGTGGGCCATGTAGTCGATGCCGGAGAGCCCGGGACGATGGAGCGCGGCCATGTCCGCCTCGGGGATCGATCGGTCGGCCGGGAAGCGGTCCTCGATCTTCGCCCGGGCGGCGGTGACGGTGTAGACGAGCCCGCAGCACACGAGCGCGGCCATCGTCCCCCGCCACAGCCAGCGCCACTCGATGTTCGGGCGCCGGACGAGCCACTCGAGGAACGCCGCCAGCGCGACCCCGGCGCCGATGGACCACAGGACCCAGACGTGGATGTAGAACTTGAAGACGGTGTTCATCCGGCCGATGTCGCCGCTCAACACGACGTACTCCACGAAGCCCGTCAGCAGCGCGCCGACCGTGACGTACCAGCCGAGCAGCCGCGCGCCCTGGCGGGCCGTTCGCCGCAGCGCCATCGACAGGCCGAGGACGACGAGGCCGAGGATGAGGAGCGGCATGAGCAGCTCGGGCCGCGGCACCTCGGCGGGCAGATCGGCCTGGAACGTCCGGAGCGACCATCGCCAGAGCAGCACCGCGCCGGCGGCGGCGGCGGCAGCCAGCACGACGGTGCGGCCGAGGACGGCGCGCCCTTCGTCGCGCCGACGGAGTGAGGCCATGACGTCCGCCGCGCCGAAGCTGACAAGCGCGAACAGGAAGATCCCGTGGATCGTGAGGTACGCGCTCGTCGGCGTCCGGAAGCCGATCCAGGGCTTGAACTCCGAGTACGGGGTGATGTAGTTCAGGTGGTACGGCAGGAAGAAGAGCAGGCTCAGGCCGAGCAGCAGGCCGCCGGTGGCCGCCACGAGCCCCAGCCAGGCGGCGTCCACGCGGCGCGTCCGGGCGTAGGCGCCGAGCGCGATCGCGCCGGCCGCGATCAGGCCGTACGTCGGGAAGTCCCACGTGTTCGTCGGCCAGAGCGCGCCGATCGCCAGCGCGCCGAGCGCCATGCGGACGGCGGGCTCGGGCGCCAGCCACGGCAGGCGGAACGACGGGGGTCGGCCGGGCAACGCCCAGCCGAGCGCGACGGCGCACGCCAGCACGGCGATCGGCATCGCCATCATGTGGGCATGCAGGTCGGCGTAGAGGAACGTGAAGAACGGAAACTCCGTGATCGGCTGGACGTCGCCGCTGACGGAAGGGATCGCGCGCGACGCGTTCCAGTACCACCAGTCGAGCGGGATCGGGAGGTTCTGCAGCGGTTGGGACACGACGTCCCACAGCCCGACGAATGCCCGCGCCCAGCCGCCGAACGAACCCAACTTGTCGAAGACCGACGACAGCCGTTCGACGGCATCGCCCCCCGACTGCGGCCCGATCTCGGCCAGCCGCGCCGCCATCCACGGCGCCTGATACAGGTTGCCCATCAGGACGGCCATGACCGCCGCGACGACGCCGGACCGCCTCGCGCGCCCCGTCCGCACGCCGAGGCGCCCTGCCCAGCCGACGACGATCCCATACACCCCGGCCGCGGTCATCGCGGCCAGCGTCGGGATCGCCAGGTTGTAGGCCAGCCACGGCACGATGCGCGTCAGCTTGATCAGCGTGCCGATGAACACGAAGCCGTAGTAGTAGTAGTTCAGCTTGCTGCCGCTGAACCACGGGTCATACGGCGGGTAGTGGACGCTCCGCAGCACGGCGTTCAGGTAGGCGAAGTCCATCGGCTTCTCGCCGCCCTTGGACGTGTGCCAGAGATCCGGGTTGCCGTAGCGGATACCGAGGAATACGACGAAGACCGCCAGGAAGACGAACTCGACGCCCAGGACGGCCTCGCGGTTGTCCTTGAACCACTCCAGCGGGCGGAAGCCGGCCCAGCGGGCGACGAGCGCCGAGAGGACCGCGACGGCGAGCGCCGATGCGACGAGCAGCAGCCACGTGTTCGGGATGAAGTCCGTCGAGGCGGCCAGCCAAGAGACGTAGCTCGTGAGCAGCAGTCCGGCCGTCCGCGCCACCGACCAGCCGCGGTCCGGCAGGCGAGGCAGCGCCACGGCCACGAGCGGGAACGCGGCGAGACCGAGGAGCGACAGGACGGCGTACCAGAGCAGGACGGCCAGCGCCGGGAAGCGGTTGATCGGGCTATCGACGTTGAACATGGCCCGCCACGTGCCGCCGGCGCGCTGCCGGGCGGCGCGCGTGTCGGACAGGAGGATCGCGTCGATCGTCTTGTCCTTCAGCCCCGCGGCCGCCTGCCCGCCCGGCGCTTCGGCGATCGGCGCGGCCCGATCGACCGGGATGCGGCCGAGGATCGCATCGAGGAACCGGGTGATCGGGTTCGGCGAGACCGGCGGGAAGGACCAGTGGCGCGCCGCGTTGAGGGGGGCGAGGTAGGCGCGGAGCGCCGCGCCGTCGAATGGCTCCGGCCGCTTGAAGACGTCGACGGCCGGGTGGTCGTAGACGTGGTAGGCCTCCTCGGCCCCCTGATCGTCCACCGCCAGCGGCCCGAGGTTCGGGAACGAGCGGATCGCGGCGATGTGCCGCCAGCCTTGCGTCTCGCCGAACAGCACGTCCTGGTAGAACGCGATCGTCGCCGGATAGCGCATCGGCAGCTGGGCCACCGCACCGTACACGCGATTCGACGACGACACCCAATAGTCCAGCTGCCCGATCTGCTCGATCGTCTGGTTCAGCCAGTCCGGGTAATCCTCGCCGTACATTTCCAGCTGCGTGACGCCGAACAGGCCGTCCGCCCAGTCCGTCTTCGCATCGTCGTAGCCGCCGTAGCCGTACATGCCGTCCGGGACGATGTCGTCCCAACCGGTCTCGTATGCCAGGCGCGCGGGCCGGACGGTCACCGGACCGCCGTCGACGGCGACCCAGACATAGATCTCCTGACCGAGGCGAAGGTCGATCGGGGCGTCGAGCGGCACGACGACGTCCGCCGGCTCGGCGCCGATGCCGGCCGCGACACGGCCCTGCGCCACCGGCCGCTCCGGCACGCCGCCCGCCCCGAGCGACGCGCCGCTCGAGAGCACGACGCGCACCGTCCGGTCCCCGCCGGCGCTGCCGCGGGCGTACGCAAGCCGCACCGCATCGACGGTGACCGCCGGCAGCGACTCGGCGTCGTCGAGGCTGCCGCGCTTGGGTGTCCATAGGTCGGGCTTCGCGCCGTACTGATCGCCGGTGTGGCGCTGCTGCCACGACTCGTCCGGCAGGAGCAGCCGCATCGGCCCGGCCCACGCCGCGTCGAGCGGCCATTCGATGCCGCCGACCGTCCGCAGCGCGCCCGGCGCCTGTGCGGGCAGCCACGGGCCGGCAAACAGGCCCTTGGCATCCGCGCTGATCCGCACGCCGACGGCCGTCGGCAGGTTGTGGTAGACCCAGTGGCTGCCTGCGACGCGGCTGTGGTGGCGCGTGTAGAGACGGGAGAACATGAACCCCCACGCCACGGTGCCGACCACGACGATGGCGAGGGCGGCGCCGGCGGCACGGGCGGCGAGTGGGCCGGGGATGCGCCAGCGGCGAACGGCGGCGACGGCGTCGCCGGCGGTGTCCGCGGTGCCGGCGGCGTCGGGTGCACCGGCGTGGGCGTCGGCCCGGACGTCGGCGTCACGTTCGCCGGCGGCGGCCATCGCACGGGCGCGGTCGAGCCACGCCACGAGGCCCCACCCGGCCAATACGGCGAGCGCCGGGTAGATCGGCAGGCCGTAGCGCATCGTCTTGCCCCACTGGATGCCGGTGTAGCCGAAGTAGACCGCCACCCAGAGCCACAGCAGGAGGTGCCGCCGCCGCCCCCGCCAGATCGCCACGCCGGCCGCCAACCAGCCGAGCCAGGCGGCAAGTCCGAGCGCCGGCCCCATGCCCCACAAGACCATGTTCCGCCACGGGAATACGTAGGCCATCCGGCCCCACCATTGGTGGTTCGGCGGCCAGTCCATCCCGAACCCGGTCACTTGGCTCTTGATGCGCTCCATGTTGCCCAACCAGCGCGGATCGGGCAGGACGTACTTCTCCAAACCGTCGGGAACGACCTTGCGCAGCGCGGTCCAGGTGTCGGGCGCCAGACCCATGACCTCGGTCGTCACCTCGGTCAGTCGGGCCGAGTTGCCGACGACGTTCGGCCAGCCGGGCCCGGCCCACATGTCGGGCTGGGCAAAGCGCAGCGCGACGTAGCTGACGAGCCCAAGCACGGCCACTTTGCCGGCCGCGACATACAGCCGACGCCAAGAAGCGTCCCGATCGAGCCCGAGCAGCCGGGCGTGTCGCAGCTCGCCGGCGGCAATCGCCAGGATCGCCACCGGGATGAGCAGGAACACCGTGATCTTGCTGCCCAGCGCCATCCCGAGCCCGACGCCGGCGAGGACGATCGGCCACCACGATTCACGGCGGATCGCGAGGGCGAGGCCGAAGAGGGTCAGCGTGACGAACGTCGTGAGCGCGGCGTCGACCGTGAAGAAGTGCGCCTGCTGGATGTGGAAAGCGGTGAAGGACGTGAACAGCGAGGCCAACAGCCCGACGCGGCGATCGTACAGCACGGCGCCGAGCCCGAAGACGAGGAGCACGGTCAGGAGATCGAGGAGCGCGCTCATGTAGCGGCCGACGATGTAGACGCGCGAGAAGTCCGTCATACCGAGACCGAGCGGCCCGTTCGCGTCCGCCATGACCCGGGCGATCGTGATCGGCCACGTGCCGTACGAGAAAAACGCCTTGCCCATGTTCCGCGGGTTCAGCGTCGACGTGTCCGTGTCGAGATAGTGGAGGAGGTCGTTCGGCATCGCCAGCGAGCTCGCGACGTCCGTCAGGAAGCGCTCGTCGGGGTGGAGGTGCTGCCCGGCGTCCCAGTCGATGCCGACGGTCCGCAAGTAGAACCCGCTCAGGACGATCACGACGAGCGCGACGGCCGTCGTGGCGTCGTCCAGGCGGCGGATGCGCTGCGCGAGGGCGGCCAGCATGCCGGGGCGCGGCGTGACGGCGGGCGCGGGCGCCGGCGTCATCGGGTCGGGCGCTTCGATCATGGGCTTGGCTCCGCAGGCACGGCGGTTGGTTCCGACCCGCCGCGGGCGGGGTCCGCCGGCACGACGACGGTCCAGAACGGCTTGTCAGGCGATCGGGCCGCCCCGGGCGCGACGACGGCGCCCGGGAACAGTTCACGCAGGTGGGCGATGTTGGCCTCGGCCCGTGGTCCGGCGACGAGATACAGTTGGCGCTCGGGGTCGGCCGCATGGTCGTCGGCCTGCAGGACCGCATCCGAGCCGTCGGGGGCGATGCCCCAGAGCAACCCGTTCCAGTCCGGTTGGCCGAAGCTGAGGCCGATGACGCGGTAGTCCCACCCGTTCGACCACCCAACGAGGAAGACGCGATCCAACGCCCCGCCGTCGGCGAGGAACGTCCGCACGGCCGCAACCCCGTCCGAGGTGTTCTGCGACGATCGGTCGTAGTTCTCGCGGTACTCGACGAAGTAGCGCTTGGCGGTGTTGCGGTCCATCCCGACGAAGAGCAACGCGACCACCCCCCACGCCGCCGCGCGGCTCGCCGGGCCGAGCGCACTGGTGGCCGGGGCCAAGGTGTGTGCCGGGGCCAAGTTGTGTGCCGGGGCCAAGTTGTGCGCCGGGGCCAAGTTGTGTGAAGCCAAGTTGTGTGCCAAGCCAAGTTGTGTGCCGAAGCCAAGTTGTCGGCCGAGGCCAACAGGACCGCCAGCGGCAGCGCGCACAGCACCGCCACCAGCGGCAACGCGCCGGCCGCGCGGGCCAGGTGCGGCACCTCGATCGGGTAGGCCAGCGCCAGGATGCTGGCCAGGAGCATCGGCGGCACCGCCGCCAGCACGAGGCCGGCCCGCCAGTGCCGCCGCCGCACCGCCCATACCACGGCCGTGACGGCGCCGAGGACGAGCAGCGCGCCGCCGATGGTCTCGAGCCCGGGCCGGCCGGGCGGGCTGTGGATCCAGGCGCTGTCGGCGGTGAAGTTGGCCATGCCCATCGCCTGGCCCGTGTTTCGCCAGAAGCGCGGGTCCATCAGCAGCGCGACGGTCCGCCCGACGACCGGTACCGGGGCGAGAAGGCCGGCCAGCGGGGGCAGCGCCGCCGCCTCGTCGCCCGCCATTCGGGTGAGTGTGCGCGCCCAGAATTCGGGCCGGTCGGTGGCGTACCGGATGAGCGGCGCCGCGACGAGGAGCGAGACGAGCGCCGCCGACGCGGCGTTCGCCAGCACCGGCGCCGCCGCGCGCAGCCCGTCCGCAGCGGTGCGCGGCCCACGCCACAGCGCGTGAACGATCTGCGCGCCGACCGCCACACCGACGACGATCGCCATCGGCCGGAAGCCGGTGTAGCCGTACATGCCGGCGCCGAGCGCGATTCCGAGCGCCAGCCAGGCGTTGCGGCGGCCCGTCGACATGGCGAGGACCAGGCAGGCCAGCGTCAGCGCGCTGAAGAACGGGGACCACGCGATTCGCATCGCCGCGCGCGAGATCTGGATGTGCCACTGCGCCACCGCCAGGCCCGCCGCCGCGAGCCACCCGACGCGCGCCCCGGCGATCCGCTTGCCGGCGACGTCCACGAGCGGCACGGTGGCGATCGACACGAGCTGCATGCCGAACTTCTGCGTCCAGAACCCAAAGGGAAGGCCGAGCTTGACGAGGAACGCGGTGAGGTAGAACTGGAGGGGCTCCCGTCCGGCGTTCTGGTCGAGGAAGACCGGGCGCGCACCGCCGATCACGTCCCAGATGTCGAGGAGCTTCTCGGTGTGATCGCTCGACATGTCGAGCGGCAGGCGGTCCAGGTCCCACAGCCGAAACACCGCCGCGACGGCCAGCACGACCCCGCCGACGACGAGCTGCCGGACCGGCCAGCGCACCGGCCGGTGCGCGGCGATCCAGGCGGCGCGGCCGCTCGACGGCGCACCTCGCGCCCGGACTGTCTCGGCGCGCAGTGCCGACACGACGCACGCCGTGCCGACGACCCACAGGACGAGGCCGGGCCATGTCAGCACGTTGTTCGATCGCCACGGCCAGTCGGGAACGTCCTCTTTGTACCGCAGGATCGCCAGCCCGCCGCTGCCGGGCGCCAAGAGCAACGGCAGGACGACCGTCGTGGCGAGCACTGCGGCGACGCCGATGAGGAACAACCTGAGCCGGCGGCCGGTCAGGGCGGGCGCCGCCTCGGGCGGCGCGTCGGGCGGCGCGTCGGGCGGCGTCTGGGCGTCGCCCGCATCCGGCAGCCGCCAAAGCGCGACCGCCCAGCACACCGCCGCCACGACGAACAGCAGCCCGCCGCGGCGGATCGCCGTGCTCGGGTCCGGGCTGCCCCATGCGGCGAACGGCACGCGGTCGATCACGGCTTGCGCGTACAGCGCCAGCGCCAGGGCGCCGACCACGAGGCCGAACGTCGTCACCGCTCGGGCGTCGCGCGCGGTCACGGTCACGCCTCCCCGTTCGGCTTGCGGGCGCACAGGCCGATGATGAGGAACGGCGCATCGGCCCGGGGCGGCACGACATCGTTCAGGCGGTCGACCGCGTTGAAGGCGGCCAGCCCCCAGCGGATCGGGTTCCGCCAGCCGCCCGCATCGGACGATGTGTCGAAGCGGTCGGCGGCAGCGGCCATCGAGGCCGGAAGGCGGCCGGCGACGAGGAGTTCCTTGCCGAGGCCGTACACCAGGTTGTGGATGAACGGGAACGCGAAGCGGGTGAAGAAGCGGACCTCGTCCACGATCAATCCGGCCGCGGCCACCTTGGCCGCCAGATCCTCGGGCGTATACAGCCGCTCGTGGTTCGCCCAGATCCCGGACAGGACGCCGCGGCGGATCGGGCGGCGGATCGTCCCCTCGAGCACCTTGTTGATCGGGTCCCACGCCAACGGGTAATCGGCGTTGGGCGTCGTGATCGCCAGCCGGCCGCCGGGGGCCAGGACGCGCGCCAGCTCGGCGAGTGCGGCGCGGTCGTCCGGGATGTGCTCGATAACCTCCGAGAACAGGATCCGCGTGAACGCACCGTCGGCGAACGGCAGGGTGTACACGTTGCCGTTCACGACCCGCGCGCCGGGCACTTGCTCCCGCGCCGTGTACAGCAGCGGTCGATCGAGTTCGACGCCGACGACATCGGCTGCGGGGTAGAGGTCGCGCGTGAACTTGAGGTAGAAGCCGCGCCCGCAGCCCATGTCCAGCACGCGGTCGTCGGGCCCGATCCGCAGGAAGTCGTACACCGCTTCCGCCCGCCGCTTGAACGACATGTCGGCCTCGTTGGCCAGCATCCGACGCAGGCGCGGCGCGTCGAACCCCCACCCCGTGGCGTTGGTGCGCAGCCGGGCTGAACGCTCGGTTGGTGCGGTCGTGGGGTCCTCGACCAAAGCGCGCGCTCCTACGAGGCCTGCGAAGTCCGGCTGGCGGCGATGCGCCGGGCGATGACGTCAAGACGCCAGTGCCCGGATCCATGCCGTTTGGTCTTCGTCGGCGCTCTGCAGGCCGCATCACGCGGCCGATGTTGGGGTGGCGTCGGGTCGCCGGGCGCAAAGCCGCGCGAGTGTAGCAGACCACCCCCGCGACCGCAACGCCGCGGCACCGGAATGCACCCGATGGACGACGCCGGGTTACGGGAAGCCATGTGCGCCGCCGCGGTGCGGGCAGCTCTGGCGGCGAGCTCCGGCCGGGCACTGGCTACGGCGGAAGCAGGAGCGCTACGGGCACGGCAGCGCGCCGCCGACCGCACGGAACGCGCGCACGAAGCCGTCGCCGTCCCCCGCATCGAAGACACGTTCGGGCGCGCCGGTCACGTTCCGCAGCAGCGCCTCGGCGGCGTACGGGCCGACCGCCACGGCATAGCGCTCGGCACCGGCCAGTCCGAGCGCTGCGGCAGCATCGAGCACGTCCTGCTCGGTGGCGCCGAACACCTGCCCGTCGCTTACGAGCACCACCGCACGCCGCCGAGCGGCATTGGGCGGACCGAGCTGCTCGGCCGCCGCAAGGAGCCCGAGGTCGATTCGCGAACCCTGTTCGGCGTCGATCTGCGCCGCCAGAGCCGCCCGCACCGCCCGCAGATCACCGGTGAGCGCGATCCAGATCCTTGCCGCGGCATCGAACCGGACGAGCGCCACCCGGACATCGCCGCGGCCGTCGAGGCCGTCGACGAGCCGGCGGATGCCCTCCACGGCAACATCGAGCTTGCGCCGGCCGCTCGCCGTCCGACCGTCCATCGTCGTCGACGCATCCAGCACGACGACGAGGTCGAGCGGCGCCGCGCCGGGCAGACACCCGCCGGCCAGGGCGATCGGCAGGTAGACGCGTCCGGCGCCGGCAGGCGTCGGCGGTGTCGGGGCGTCCGTCGTCGTTGCGGACGGCGTTGCTGCCGGGGTTGCGGGCGTTGCCGGCGTGGCGGTCGCCGTCGGTCGGCGCGTCGGGGACGCGGAGGCCGTCGGCGTGCCGCTCGGGACCGTGGTCGGCGACGGGATCTCGGCGACGACGTCGAGCACCGGGATCGGGATCGCGACCGAACCCGGGCGGCCGAGCGCATCCTGGAAAGTGGCGACGGTGAACGCGCTGACCGGCCAACGGCCCGTCGCGCTGGGCGCGAGGCCGTAGGTGATCGTGATCGGCTCGCCGGCCGCGGCCGGGATCGTCCAGCGCTGCGCATCGCCCGCGAGCGTGCCCTCCGGCAGCGCCGAGCCCGGCCAGGCGGACAGCGTCGCGCCGATCCGGTCGTCGATCTCCAGCTGCCGCACGCCCAACCGCTGCAGCCGTTCGGCGATCCGGATGTAGACGCCGGCCAGGTCCTCCGGCGTCGAAACCCGCCAGTGGTCGTTCGGCGTGGCGGCGATCGCGGCGAGCAGCGCCACGTCGGCGCGCCGGCCGAGCGCCACGGTCGTCAGATGGACGTCGTTCCCGCGTTGGACGGCGGCCTGCTGCCGGACCGCGTCCGGACCGCGGTTATTCACGCCGTCCGACAGCAGGACGATCGCCTGGACGCGGCCCGTACGGCCATCGTTCGCGCCGGCGGCCAGCTCCTGCCCGGCCGCACGCAGCGCCCGGACGATGTCCGTCCCGGCCGCCGGCGGCACCTCGATCCGGGCGATCGCGCTGTGCAGGCGGCTCCGGATGCTCGAAAGCGGCACGAGGACGGCCGCCGTGTCGTCGAACGCCACGAGCGCGACCCGCGTCCGGCCGAGCTCCACCCGATCGACGAACACGTCGGCGGCTGCCTTGGCGAAGGCCAGCGACGTGCCGCGCATCGACGCCGACCGATCGATCGCCAACGCGACATCCACGGGGCCGGGCACGTCCGGACATGCGATCCGAATGACCGCCGTGACGGTGACGCGGGTGCCGACCGTGACCGGGCTCGGCGCGACGGACCGCTGCGCGCTCGCGGCGCACGGGGTGGGCTCGTCAGCCGCCATGCCGGCCCGCCCGGTATGCCGCCATCCGACGCCGGCGAGCAAGATCGCCGCCGACAGCGCGAGCCGCCAGCCGGCTCTGCCCCGTCCGGCCCCGGCGAGGCTGCCCCGTTTGCGCCCGTCCGTGGGGCGCCCGGCCGCGCCGCGTGTCACGGAACGGCCGCCGATGGATCGGTTGCCCCCGGCGTCGCCGTGAGGAACGACCAGAGGTGCTCGGCGATCGCAGCGGCATCCGATGCTCGATCGGTGCCACCTGCGGACGGTGCGCCGAACTCGGGGTGGCTGCGCGCCAGCAGATCGACGAGCTGCGCCCGCGTCAGTCGAACCCATTCGGGCCGAACGAGCGATGGCGTCCGGGCGGCCGCATCCGGCATTCCCGCCACCCCGTGGCACGCCGCGCAATCGCGCGCATAGCCGACTGCGCCCTGGCGCGCCATTTCCGGTTCGATCGGCAGTTGCCACACGTGAAACACGACATCCCACGAAGCCGGCGGATCGAGGAGGTGGTCGAATCGTTTCATCGACGACCCGAGCACGCCGCGGCGAATCGCCAGGAACAGGACGGCCGGCGATCGGCGCTGCAGCGCGTCGGGCGTCGTCCAGTCCGGCGGCGGTGGTTGAAGTCCGGCGGCCAGCGGGCCGTCGCCGGCGCCGACGGCGCCGTGGCAGGCCGTGCAGTGCTCGGCGTAACGCTGAGCGCCGGCGGTCGGATCCGCCCTGAACGCCGGCACGGGCGCACCGGCCGTCGACACGGTTGGCAGCGCCCGTCGAACGCCATGTTCAGCCGTCGGAGCCGTGCACGCGGCGAGGCTCACCATCCAGACGGCCGCAGCTGCCCCTGCCCGGCGGGGTCCGGTTCGCGTGGCCATGTCGTTGCGGCCCGCCATCGCCTGTTTCGTCATCGCCTGATTCTAGGCCCTGCGGCCGCAGGGCGTGCGGTTGCGGCGCCGCCGGGTCGTGCCTACAATCCACGGTCCAGCCGGGCGAACGAGGCGACCGCGCCACCCAACCGCGAGACCGAGATGCGCGTCGAAGGGCCGCAAGGCATGTGGTTCGAGGACTTTTCGGCCGGATTCAGCGGCCGCAGCCCGTCGCGGACCGTTACGGATCATGACATCATGGCGTTCGCCGGACTCTCCGGCGACTACAACCCGCTCCACACCGACGACAGCTATGCCGCGACCACGCCGTTCGGGCGGCGCATCGCGCACGGCGTGCTCGGCCTGTCGATTGCCACCGGACTCGCCGCACGGATGAACATCATCGACGGCACGACGCTGGCCTTTCTCGGCCTCGACTGGAAGTTCCGCAAGCCGGTCTTCGCCGGCGACACCGTCTTCCTCGAGATCGACGTGCTCGAGGCCCGCATGGCCCGCGCGCTGGGCGGCGGGCTCGTGACGTTCGGCATCAAGCTCATGAACACGTCCGGCGACGTCGTGCAGCGCGGGCGCTGGGAGATCCTGTTGAAGAGCCGCGCCTTGGCCGCCGAAGCCGGCTCGGCTTCCGATGCTCGGCCGGCGGCCGAGGTCGGCTCGTCGGCGGTCGCAGCGGCGCCCGACTGACGGCCGCGTGCTGGTACGCGTGCCAAGACCCTCTCCGTCCGCGGAGCGATCCTCCGTCTTTCGCATCGTCGTCCCGGCGCCGCGGGGGTCAGAACCGCGCAACGCCTGGCTGATCCCGGGGCCGCCGGTCGTGCTCGTCGATCCCGGTCCGGCGACGGATGCGGCCTACGCCGCCGTGCGCGACGCAATGGCCGCGCTGAGCTTGGGGCTCCACGACATCCAGCGCATCGTCCTTACGCACGCGCATGGGGGCCACGCCGGGTTGACGGCACGCGTTCAGGCCGACAGCGGCGCGCGCATCTTCGCCCATCCCGGCGCGCTTCCGGCACTCGTGGACCCGTCGGCGGCGGCCGAACAGCGCGCGGAGCGAGCACTCCGCGCGGCCGGAGCGGCCGGCATGCCGGCGCACTTGGCGGCGCAGTCGGCGGACGGATGGCGGGCGCGGCTGGCGGCCGAACTGGCCGCGGAACCGCTCGGCGTGCCCCCGTCGGCGTGCGCGGCGCTGGCCGACGGGGAGCCGCTCGACCCGCGCGCCGGCGACCCGGACGGCCTGCTGTCGTGGTCCGCCCACCACACCGGCGGCCACAGCACGGACCATCTCGTCCTCGTCCACGCGCATCGGGCGATGGCGATCACCGGCGACTTGATCGATCGGCGGCGGGCGACGCTCGCGGAGGTCGTGCCGACCGGGCCGGGCGGCATGCGTGCCCCGCAACTCGCCCAACTCGTGGAGGCGTGGCGCACCTTGGCCCGACGGTCGGTCAACCTCTGGCTTCCCGGCCACGGTGAGCCGATCCGCGCGCCGCGGATCCTCGTTGCCCGCCGCCTGGCCGAGTCGCGACTGGCGCTGCAATCCGCCCGGCATGCGCTATCGGCTGAGCCGCTGACTGCCTGGGAGGTCAGCTCTCGGCTCGGCATGGGCGACGACCCCGACGACGCCGGCCGCGCCCTGACCGTGACGATCGCCCTGCTTGACTGGCTGGTCGACCGCGGCCACGCCGCGCGGACGGTCCGCGACGGCGCCTGGCGCTTCGTGCGAACGGAACGGCGCGGGCCCGCGCGCTAGCGAGCCGCGACGACGCGCCGCACCCGCCCGTCCGTGCCGACGGTCACGCGGACGACGAGCGCCACCGGCGGGCCGGTGCCGCCGGCGGCGCGCGCCGCCTTGAACGTGAAGACCGAGCCGTCCCCTTCCGTACGAACGGTCGGCTGGACGTTCGCGAGCGCCGGGTACTTGCGCCACACCGTGGCACACGCCGTCGCGCGATCGCTTGCCGCGTCGCTCATCGCCCGCCGCCCGGCACGCGCCGGTGCCCGTCAGGCGGTCGGCGCGTCATCGGAAGCGCCGCTCGGTGCGGGCTGCGCAGCGACATCGACGACGGCAGCCGGCGGCTGGAGTTGGCCGGCCAATCGATCGAGCGCGCGATTGAGGCTGCGGAGCGCGTTCGCGAGCTCGGCGCGCACCGTCGTCGCCATGCGCTGGGTGGACGGTGCGGACGGCACCTCTGCCACGCCTTCGACGGCCGGAGCATCGGTGCCCCCACCTTCGGCGGCGGCATCGGAGCGGCCGCCCATCTTGCCGATCGGCGACGCCTTGATCACGGCCTGCAGCTCGTTGACGAGGCGTTGCGCGCCCTCGCGGATGTCACCCTTGAGGTTCTCGGCTTCCGGCGTCGAGGCTGCCGCCTGCAGCGCCGCGGCGAGGCGGCTGCCGATCCCGCGCAGCTCGTCGACGACGTTCTCGGCGGACTGTCCGGCCCGCTCGCGCATCTCGTCCGCCTCGTCGCTCAGGCGCTCGAACGCATCGCCTGCGACGGCCGTGGCCTTGTCGAGCCGCGTCTGCGCTTCGTGGACGATCTTGTCGGCGGCCGTTGCCAGTCGTTCGCTCTGGGTCTGAACCGGTGGCGCGTCGGCGCCGCTGTCGACGGGTGTTGGCTCGTTCATCGCTCGCAACTCCTTGCGTGGTCAGGATGTACGGAAAGGCCGGCGCGGGCGGGTCGTCCCGGCCAGGTCAAGTGTACGCCCGTGGCCGCCAAACGGTTGCACGGTCCCGCCGCACGCCCGTCCGCGGCGCGACCGCCAGAGCCCTGTGCTATACTCGCATGCTTCCCGGTACGCAGTTCCCACGCGATGCCATCGCTATCCGACAGAGGTGGGTGGCCGCAGCCACTCCATCGAAGGCGTACCGGCCACCCCTTCCCCCCATCACGTTTCGCCGGCCCGCCGGCGCGCAAGCCGAGCGTCGCCGATGATCGACCCCAAGCGCATCCGCAACTTCTGCATCATTGCGCACATCGACCACGGCAAGAGCACGCTGGCCGATCGGCTGCTCGAAGCGACGGCCACGATCGAGGGCCGCCGGATGGTGGCGCAGGCGCTCGACTCCATGGACCTCGAGCGCGAGCGGGGCGTGACGATCAAGGCCAGCGCCGTCCGGATGCGCCACAGCATCGACGGCGGCGAACCGTACGTGCTCCACCTGATCGATACGCCGGGCCACGTCGACTTCGCGTACGAGGTCAGCCGCGCCTTGGCGGCCTGTGAGGGCGCACTGCTCATCGTCGATGCCACGCAAGGGATCGAGGCCCAGACGCTGGCCAACCTCTACCTGGCGCTCGACAACAACCTCGAGATCATCCCGGTCGTCAACAAGATCGACCTCCCGGCCGCCGATCCGGAAGCGGTGAGCGCGCAGGTGGCGGCGCTGCTCGGCTGCAAGATCGAGGACGTCCTGTGCGTCTCGGCCAAGGAAGGGACGAACATCGCCGCCGTCCTCGAGGCGATCGTCCGCCGGATCCCGCCCCCGAGCGGCGACCCGGCCGCGCCGCTCAGGGCGCTCGTCTTCGACAGCCACTACGACACCTACAAGGGCGTGATCGCCTACGTGCGCGTCGTCGATGGCGCGATCGGCGGCCGGCAGCAGCTGAAGATGCTCGCGACCGGGCTGCAGCACGAGCCGATCGAAATCGGGACGTTCGCGCCCGATATGCGGCCCGTCCAATCCCTCGGGGTCGGCGAGGTCGGCTACGTGGCGACCGGGCTGAAGTCGCTGCGCGACGTCCAGGTCGGGGACACGCTCACCACGGCGTTGAATCCGGCCACCGAAGCGCTGCCCGGCTACAGCGCCGCCAAGCCGATGGTCTTCGCCGGTCTCTACCCGACCGAAACCGAGGACTACGAGGCGCTCAGGGATGCGCTCGACAAGCTTCGCCTGAACGACGCCGCGCTCGTCATCGAGCCGGAGAGCTCGGTCGCGCTCGGCCCCGGATTCCGGTGCGGCTATCTCGGCCTCTTCCACATGGAGATCGTGCAGGAGCGCCTCGAACGCGAGTACGACCTCGATCTGCTCCAGACCGCGCCGTCCGTCATCTATCGCGTGATGCTCAACAGCGGCGACATCATCGAGGTGGACAACCCGGCGGCGCTGCCCGAGGCCACGCAGATCGACGAGATCGAGGAGCCGTGGATGCGGCTGACGATCTGGGCGCCGAGCACGTACATCGGCCCGATCATCGACCTCGTGACGGAGCGGCGCGGCCTGTTCGACTCGATGGAGTACCCGAGCGAGGGCCGCGTCATGATGCACTTCCAAATCCCGCTCGGTGAGCTGATCACCGAGTTCTACGACCAGCTGAAGAGCCGAACGCGCGGCTACGCCTCGATGGACTACCAATTCGATGTTTATCGGACCGGCGACCTCGTCAAGCTCGACGTCCTGCTCAATGAGAAGGCCGTCGATGCGCTGTCGTTGATCATCCACCGCGACAAGGCGTACGGCATCGGCGAAGCGCTCACGCGCCGGCTCAAGGACGTCATCCCCCGCCAGATGTTCAAGGTGCCGATCCAGGCCGCGATCGGCACACGGATCATCGCCCGCCAGACGGTTCAGGCGTTGCGCAAGGACGTCTTGGCGAAGTGCTATGGTGGCGACATCACGCGCAAGCGCAAGCTGCTCGAGAAGCAGAAGGCCGGCAAGAAGCGCATGAAGCGCCTCGGCAATGTCGACATCCCGCAGGATGCCTTCCTGGCCGTGCTCAAGCTCGGCCAGCAGGACAACAGCTGAAGCACTGTCGTTGGTGAGCGCTGTCGTAGCCAAACACTGTCGTAGCTGGGCACTGCCGTCGAACCCATCGCCCCGTCGCTCGGCCGCCGTCCCTCATCCTGTCCTGACGTCCTCCCCGAAGCCCGGCGGGAGTGGTCCTGCCGCGCTTCGTTCGACGCGCGTGGTCAGCGGTAGAACCCGAACCGCAGCAGCGTGTTCCGGAAGTTCACCGGGCGGAAGTCGCGCAGCGTGATCGTGCGCTCGCGCCAAGCGTTCGGACAGAGCTGGTAGCCGGCGAGCTCGGTCGTCACGAGGCGCAGCTTGTAGGGCGGCGCCTGGCAGACGCGGATCGGCAGGAACTCGTCGACGCGGCCCGGGCCCTGCACGGCCGAGCCGCGGAAGAGCTCCTTGGTGCCGCTGCCGTCCGTCAGGACGTACTCGAGCTGCGGAAGGCGGTACGTCGTGCCCGTCGCCCAGTCGCCGGAGTCGAATCGGATGTTGCAGCCCTGTGGCCGGACCGACGACACGCCGACGCTGTCCGGGAAGCTGTGGACGTTGATGCTCCAACCGCGGCCGTCGGAACACGCGCGCGTGTTCGGCGGGTCGAGGACTTCGATCTGCGGCTGCTCGAAGACGAACTCACGCTCCTGGCCATCGATGTCGAGGTAGCGTGCCGCGGTGCGGTCGGCGGCCGGGTAGATGCCGACCTTCGTCGGCTTGATCTGGTAGACGTGCTCCACGGGCGTCTCGGTCAACGTGTCGACCGCCCATCCGAGGACGTCGCCCGCGACGGTCGGCGCCGGGGCACCCGATCCGGCCACGAACGGACCGTTCACGCCGAGGTCGTCCCCGATCCCGACGCTGCGCACGGTGAAGTTGGCGACGACTAGCGCGATCTGCTCGTAGATCGCGTTCAGCTGGTCGTTGTTCGGCGCGAAGTAGTAGTACTCGGGTCCCGATGCGATCTGCTTGAGCAGCGTCTCGGCCGCGCCGCTGCCCAGGCCGATCGTGTAGATCGTCGTACCGGCCACCTTGGCGGCGTTCGCGCTTAGGATCGCCTGCTGCTCCGGTCCGGCGGCCGGTTCGTTCGGCGCGCCGTCCGTGATGAGGATGATCACGGGCCGGGCGTCCGCCCGACCGTTGCGCGTCAGCTCCTCCTGCGCCACGTCGATGGCGTTGGCGATGTTCGTGCCGCGGTCGATGGGCATGGCGTCGATCGCGGCATCGATCGCCGCCGGATCGCTCGAAAGCCCGATGACCATTCGGGCGCTGCTGTAGAAGCTCAGGATCGCCATCTTCTGCAAGCTGAAGTCCAACGTGTCGACCATCTTGTGCGCCGCCGCCTGCGCCGCCGCCAGCTTGCCGCCGCTCGTCATCGAGAGGCTCGTGTCCACCGCGGCGACCATGTCGGCCGAGCGATACTGGGCCGGCGGGCACTTCGCCGAGAGGGTGAGCCGGATCTCGACGGTCTCCCCAAGCGGATCTTGGCCGGAGAGGCCGTCTTGGTGCCCGTGATCGTGCACTGGAGCGCTTCCTGCGCCCGCACGGTGCGCGAGCCCGGCCCGGCGACCGTCGCGGTCCCGGCCAGCAGACCGACAAGCAGCGCCGCGACGCCCAGTCGCGTTGCGCGCATCGTTCCGTTCATCACCGGTCCGTTCATCTCTGAGGCTCCTGGGGCACGGTGGCCGCGAACGGCCCCGAACTCGGATGATCGAAGTGGTTCCTCGCCCAAGCGCCCCGCAACGACGGTCGTTTTCCCCCGCCCTGTCCGAAACGGCGCGCTTATGGGTTGTTAACGCTGGAACGGATACGGCGATAGCCGAGTCCGGTCCGATCGAGACGATCTCGCCCGTGTTTGGAGACGGTCGGCAGGCCGACAATCCGTCGCCCGATCCATCGCCCGATTCATCGCACTGTAGGACGACGGTCGCGCGGTGACAAACGTGACCAAACACTGACGAGTCGTTGACAACTTGCTGGCGGCGGGCCTATACTGCCGCCCAGGCGCCGCTCCGCGGTGGCGCCGGCTCGTTCGGCCGCGCGTTTGCCCTTCAGGCGCGAGGTGGACAAGCGAGCCGTGTGCGGATCCGCGGTGATCCGAGCGGCTTCGTTCTTCACATTGGCCACCTGTGCACCGGTGGCCGCCGGTTGAGCGAAGATCGCTCAGGAAGACGGGAGTAAGGAGATGAGGGGTATGCGCCGGTTACGATCGATGGGGGTGGCGGTCGGCCTCGGGCTGATCGCGTTGGCAGGCTTGGCGATGGTCCATGGGGATCCGGCCAAGGCCAGCCCGGCACAGGCCGGGTTGCAGCAGGGGACGCTCAAGAGTTCATGCGTCGCCATTCAGAAGAAGACGGCAGATCCGCAGATGGTGCTGCTCGGTGAAACGGTTGACGTGACGTTGACCGTGACCGCGTTGTGCGCCGGAGAGTCGTTCCCGTTGCACATCGTGCTCGTGCTGGACTCGTCCGGCTCGATGGCCGGTGAACCGAACCAGCAGCTGCGCAAGGCGGGGCGCGAGCTCATCGACCGCTTGGACATGAAAGACAACCCGGGCACGCAGGTCGGCGTCGTTTCCTTCGCCTCGTCGGCCAAGGTGCTCTGCCAGCTGACGAACCGTGAGAGCCAGGCGTCCAGCTGCGTCGGGCGCGTCGGTGCCGCCGGCGGGACGTGCATCGACTGCGGGATCAAGACCGGCCTCGGTGTGATGAACCGCGGCCGCTCGGGCGCCGGCGACCGCGACTCGATCCGCGAGGTGATGGTCGTCGTCTCGGACGGCGAGAACAACGCTGGCTGCCCGCCCGTGATCGCGGCTGCCGGTCAGGCCAAGGGACAGGGCATCCTCGTCATCACGGTCTGCGTCGGCGGCGGCTGCGACGTGCAGTGCATGCGCTCGGCGGCGACGAGCCCGCGCTACTTCTTCGAGGCGCGCCAGTCCAGCCAGCTCGGCCAGATCTTCGATACGATCCGCCGCCAGTTCCAGAACATCATCCTCAAGCGGCTGACCGTGATCGACAACATCCCCGACAACATGCAGTACATCGAGAACTCGGCGCTGCCCGAACCGAACGGCCATGGGGCGAACTGGGAGTACCTCGAGTGGGCCCAGACGCACATCCCGAAGGAAGGCGTCACCTTCTCCTTCAAGCTCCGACCGCTCGAGCTTGGCTACCACCCGACAAACAACGGCGCGTACGGCACGTACACGGACAACAAGAACCGCAGCGGTGAGTTCACGTTCCGTGACCCGTGGGTGCTCGTGTTGAAGGCCGACCCGCAGGCCACCAGCACCGCCCCGCCGCCGCCGCCGCCGACCCCGACCCCGACCCCGACGAACACGATCGGCCCGACGGTCACGCCGACGAACACCCCGACAGTCACCCCGACACCGCGGCCGGGACCGATCTACCTCCCGATCTCGGTCAAGGAGTACTGCGAGGACGAACTCGTCGACGTCGCGCTCGTCATCGACATGTCGACGAGCATGAACCGGCCCAGCGAGGACGGCGGGCAGAAGAAGGCCGCCGTGATCAGCGCCGCCAAGGCGTTCGTCAACATGCTGCGCCTGACGCCGGACCACCTTGGGCACCACGACCAGGTCGCCATCGTCGGATTCAACGACGACGCCTGGATCGAAGCCAAGCTGTCCAACAACCGCGGCGCGATCCTCGCCGCCCTCGACAACCTCGAGCGGCGCCAGAAGGAAGGCACGCGCCTGGACAAGGCGTTCGACAAGGGCATGGAGGCGTTGCCGCCGGCCCTGCGCCACAGCTACAGCACGCCGATCATGGTCATGCTGACGGACGGCCTGCCCAACCGCGTGCCGATCCATCCGGTGACCGGCAATCAGGAGGGCACGGTCATCGATGCCGCCCAGCGGGCCAACGACGCCGGCATCACGGTCTACACGATCGGGTTCGGCCGGGCCGATGCGCCCGAGCTGATCGATCGGGTGCTGCCGTCGCTGCTCCAAACGTGTGCATCTCGCCCGAGCTTGAGCTTCATCGAGCCGCGCGGCGATCGGATCCAGAGCATCTACGCTCAGATCGCCGACACGTTCTCGTGCAGCGGTCGCCACGACTGGGGCCAGCCGTGGCCGCCGGCCGGACGAGGGACCAATTGATCGGACGTCGGCGCGCATGAACATCGGGAACATGTAGTCGATACGTCCTAGGACGCGCGTAGCGGAGGGCCGAACCTGGTGACAGGTTCGGCCCTCCGTCGTTGTACTGGATCACCGGCATGGGTGCCGCACCGTCGAGCATGGGTGCCGCACCAGCGACATGTGGCGCACACGCAACCGCGCGGCTTGGGCAATCCTTGTTCAATTCCTGTGCGGCCGACCCCGGTTCCGCGCAGCGTGGCGCGGCGCAAATGTGCAGACGTGGTTCTCATCACGCTCACGACCGCCTATAATCTCGATCAGAAGGGGGAGCCGGTCGATACGGGCGACCGGCCATCTGTGTTGACGCGCCTCCGAGAGATGGCAGCACCAGGACGGTGGGGCCGATGCGCGTCGGCACGTCACAAGGAGTCGATGATCGATGCGCCACATTCGTCGTTGGGGGCTGATAGTCGCCCCACTCTGTGTGCTGTTCCTGTCGATGGCAGCGCTGACCCATGCCTCGCCTGCGAGGCAGACCGGGGTCACGCCGCCCGCCAACCAGTGTTCGACCGCAACCTACAAGTCGGTCGAACCCGGCGAGATCATCCTTGGCCAGAGCGCCGATGTCACGATGGTCTTCACCCAAACGTGCGTCGCCAAGCGCGCGCCGATCGACATCGTCATCCTGGCCGACGAATCGAACTCGATGACGCGGGCCGAAGACCGGGGCGGCCGGCTGCCGACGCCCGGAGCGACGCTCGACCCGCGGGTCACGCCGCCCGTCGAGCGGACGCCGGAGCCCAGTGCGACGCCCGGCTCCGGTAACCCAGGGGGGGGTGGCGGTCCAGGGGTCGGCCGCGACAACACTGAGCCGCCCGGCTGCATCGAAACCCCGCCGGGCGGCGGCGGCATCCGCCCCACGCTCGAACCGAAGGCGACGCCAACGGAGAAGCTGCCGCCACCGCCTTTGGTGAACGACGGCGCACCGCTGCAGGATCCATTCCCGACGCGGACGACGGAGCCCAGGCCGCAGCCCGGCATCCCGGTGCCGACGCGCGAGCCGGGCGGCTCGGACTTGACGGACCCGGAGCCTGCGGGCAGCGAGGACCTCCTCCGCGAGGTTTCGATCTTCATGCGCGACTTCGTCAATGACCCGGCGATCAGCGGAGACATCGAGTCGGGCGTCCTGCGCCTCGGCTTCGCCGCCTTCGGCAGCCGCGGCCGAACGATCCTCACGCTCCACGACGGTGAGCTCGGCAAGAAGGTCGGCTCGAGCGGCAACCGACTGAAGGGCGAGGGGCTTTCCCGAATCGACCTCGGCCTGCGCGTCGCGGAGACCGAGCTGAACAAGCGACCGAGGAGCGCCGAGGGCGAGCCCGTCCGACGGAAGGTCATCCTGATCCTGTCCGACGGCGGCTTCTGCTCCCGCGATCTCAACCGGGCGAAGGTCGGCCGGGACATCGAGGTCGTCACGGTGTTCATCGGACGCGGTGGTTGGAAGCGAAGGCTGGATCAGCTGGCGACGGACGGCCGCTACAAATTCACCCAGCGTGAACTCAAGCAGCTGATCGGGCTCTACCAGTCCACCCTGGCCGTCACGGTCCCGACGAACATGGACCAGCTCCTCATCCGCGACACCCTCGCCCCGGAGATGGCGCTCGTCGACGGCTCGCCGTCGCCGGCCCTATCGGTGCGGAAGGACCCGCACATGGAGTGGTGGGGCGTCCATCCGACGCTGCCTCTGACCACGACGGACTGGCATTGGGCCCATTCCGTCATCTCACCGGCCACGGGCATCAAGGTGACCGACCTCGTGACCGTCTCCGAGAGGATGACGCTGACCTACACGGTCCGCCCGCTGGAGGCCGGAACGCTGCCGATCAGCCAGGACGCGTGGGCGGCGTGGCATGAGTCGTCCGGCATCGACGGCAACATGCTCTTCCCGTCGGCCTATATCGACGTCCTGGCGCCGACCGCGACGCCGACGAACACGCCGACGACGACGCCAACCTCGACGAGCACGCCGACCCCAACCGCGACGAACACGCCGACCCCGGAAGCGCGCTACTTCCCGATCGCGCTGAACCGCTGGCCCGAACCGCTGCCGACGGCCACGCCCGACCCGTGTCCGCCGGAACTGCAGCGCGTCGACATCGCGCTCGTCGTCGACGCTTCGACGTCGATGAGCGGAACGGCAGGCGGTACGCAGACGAAGTTGCAGGCGGCGATCGTGGCCGCCAAGACGCTGGCGGGCCTCCTGCAGCTGCAGTCGGACGGGTTGAGCGACCAGGCGACCGTCATCGCGTTCAGCCGTACGGCCACGGTGCTCGCCGAGCTGACCGGAGATCGACCGACGGTCGACGCGGCGCTCGATCGCTTGCCGTCGCTGCAGGGCACGGGAACGCACATCGACGAGGCGCTCCAAGCGGCGCTCGATGAGCTGAACAGCGCACGCCGCCGGCCCGGCAGCACGCGCTCGCTCGTCCTCGTGACGGACGGCGTGAACAACGGCGACCGGGGGCGCGTCGTGGCGCTGGCCGCCCAGCTGCGGGCCGCCGACATCGCGGTGTTCACGGTCGGTCTCGGCTCGGACGTCGACGCGGTGCTGCTGCGCGAGGTCGCGACGACGCCGGACAACTTCCGACAAGCGCCGACCACGGACGACCTCGAGTTGATCTATCGTGAGATCGCGGCATTGATCCCGTGCCCGCGCGACCGACCATGAGCTAGACGATGAAGGCAGAAGGACGGCCCTGGCGCCGCACGTGCGCCGTCGTACTTCTCGCCGCTTGGACGGTCTCGATCGGCCGCGCCCCGGCGGGGGCGCGGCCGATCGTTCAGTCCGGCCAGCCACGCGAGGCGTGGGCCCGCGTCGCCACTTGGGCGTCGCAGGCCCAGCCGTTGCCGCCCACCGCGTTCCAGGGCCCAACCGGCATCACCGTCGACCCGTTCGACGACACGGTGCTCGTCGTCGACAGCGGCAACGATCGCGTTCAGGTCTTTGCGCGCGACGGGCGCCACCTCGCGACGATCGGCGCGGCGGGGCCCCCACCCGGCGGCCTGAGCAACCCGACCGGCGCCGCGATCAGCGGCGGACGGGTGTACGTCGCCGACAGCGGCCACGATCGCATCGCCGTGTTCAGCATCGACGGCGTGTACCGCAGCGAGTGGACCGGGCTCGGCGGCCCGCACGGCGTGGCAACGTCCGCCGACGGGCGCGCCGTGTTCGTGACCGAGAACCGCACGAGCCGGGTGGCGTGGTTCAGCGCCAACGGGGCGCGCCTCGGGACGTTGGGGAGTTTCGGCAACGGGGACCTTCTGAATCGCCCGGAGGGCCTGGCCGTCCTCCCCGACGGACGGGTCGTCGTCGCCAACACCGGCAACCAGCGCCTGACGATGTTCGATCCGTCCGGCGTTCAGATCGACTCGAGCGGCCCGCTGCCGGCCGGCGCCAGCCCGCACGACGTCGTCGCCGGTCCGAACGGCACGGTCTGGTCCACGGAAACCGGCGCGACGACGCGGCCGGACGCCGTCGTCGGACGCGACCTGACGCCGGGGCTGCCGGAGCGCGGCATCCGCCTCGCGGCGCCGGGCGCGACCGGGGTGGCCGTCGCCGGCGACGGCACCGTCCTGGCGACGGTGCGCGACGACAACCGGCCGCTCCACGGTGTGCGGCTCTGGCGGGGCACCCAGCTGCTGGATGAGTGGGGCACCGTGCCGGCGCCCCTTGGCCTGATCGATCGCCCCGCCATCATCGCCGGCCGCACCACGATCACCGTTGTCGATCGCTGGCGCCGGGCGCAGCGCTTCGACCTCGACGGGCTGCCGATCGACCAGAGCCCGGTGGGCGACGTGAACGACGTGAGCGTCCTGGACGACGGGCTCGTGCTGGTGCGCGACACGCGCGTCGAGCGGCTGACTGTGGACGGGACGCCCGTGTGGCGCCGCAACCTGCCGCAGGGGGCCGACTACCCGTGGGCCCGCGCCGTCGACGTCAACGCCGGGACCGGTGCGGTGACGGTGCTCGACCTCGGCCGCCAGCGCTTCGTGCGGTTCGCCGCCGACGGCACGCCGGCCGTGGAAACGACGTTCCAGCCGGGGCCCGGCGCGTTCGCGGCGCTCTGGGACTTCGCGCCCGGACCCGGGAGCTGGTGGACCGTCAACCGCAGCGCCGGTACGCTCGAACGCCGCCACGCCGACCGACTCACCGTCGAAGCGGCATGGGCGGTGCCCGGCCAGCCCCTGCGCGTGGCATCCGACCCGCTCGGCGATGCCTACGTTCTCAACCGCTTCGGCTGGGTGTGGCGCTATCGACCCGACGGCACGCTCGTGGCCGCGTGGTCCGTGGCCGCAGCGGGCGACGACAACTCTGCGCCGGCCGACCTGAGCGTCGATGAGCGGGGCCGGGTGCTCGTCGTCGACAACGGGCGCAACGAGGTGACGGCCTGGGCGCCGGATCCGCTGCTGCGCCCGGCCGACCTGCCGACATTCGAGCCGAGCTGCGTGCCCGGCGGCGACAAACGGGCGGCGCCGGATCGGCTCGTCCTCGGCGAGCAGACGACGGTCACGCTGCATATCGAAGGCACGTGCCCGGCGACGCGAACAGCCAACGACATCGTCCTCGTGCTCGACGTGTCCGGTTCGATGGTCGGACCGAGTCTCGATGCCGCCAAGGCGGCCGGAATCGCGTTCCTCGATGCGATCGACATCGTGGACACGCGCATCGCGCTCGTCTCGTTCAACCAGGACGCCGTGCTCGAGGTGCCGCTGACCGGGAACCCGGTGACGGTCGAGGCCTCGATCACCGGGCTGCAGGCCGGCGGCGGCACGGACATCGCCCGGGCGGTGGCGGCGGCGCGCCGGGAGCTGACCGGCCCGCGCCGGCGCCCGCAGGCCAACGCCGTCGTCATCCTCTTGACGGACGGCGGATCGGACGCCATGAACGCGATGCGCGAAGCGCAGCTGACGAAGCTCGAAGGTGCACGGATCTTCACGATCGGGTTCGGCATGGGCGTCAACGAGCCGCTCCTGCGCGACATCGCCTCCGCCCCGTCCGATTACGCATTCGCCCCCGGCGCGGACGAGCTCGCGGCGATCTATCGCGGCATCGCGCAGCGCCTTGCGGCGACGGTCCTGTTCCGCAGCCTCACGATCGTCGACGAGGTGCCGGCGAACATGCGCTACGTCGACGGCTCGGCGAACCCGGCGGCGGCCTTCGACGGCAGTCGGCTCGTCTGGCAGCTGGCGGACGTGCCGCTCGCCGGCCTCGACCTGACCTATCTCCTCGAGCCGACGGAGACGGGCGTCCATCCGACCAACGTCGTCGCCGCCGGCGAGGGGGTCGACGGCCTCGGCGCGCGCGGGCGGATCGCGTTCCCGGTGCCCACCGTCGAGGTCATCGCCCCGACCGCGACACCGTCGCCACTGCCGGGCGTCACGCCGAGCGCCACCCCGACGCCGACCGACACGCCGTTGCCGACCCCTACGCCGACCGCGACGCGCGTTCCGGCGCCGATCTACCTGCCGGTGCTGGCCAACGAGCGCTGCGAGACGAGCCACGCCCCGCTCGCGGTCGTGCTCGTCCTCGACACGTCATCCAGCATGACGGCGTTGACGCGTGCGGGCCGCACCAAGCTCGACGCGGCCGTCGGTGCGGCCCGCGCGATGATCGACATCCTCGAACTGGGCAGGGACCGCGCGTCCGTCGTCCGATTCGACAGCACGGCCGAGACCGTGCAACCGTTCACGGCCAACCGCAGCGCGCTCATCGACGCGCTGGCCAACCTTGCGCCCGGCATCGGCACGCGGCTCGACCTCGGGCTGGCCGAGGCGGCGCAGTCCGTGTCCACCGTGCCGGACGTGCCGGACCTGGTGCGCGCGGTCATCGTCCTCACGGACGGCAAGCCGTCCGGCACGACCGAGTCCGCCGTGCTCGCCCGCGCCGCCGAGCTGCGATCGACCGGCGCCGTGGTCTATGCCATCGGTCTCGGCGACGACGTCGATCCGGTGCTCCTCGGCCGCATCGTGACCGCGCCATCCCAACTCGTCCTGGCGCCCGACGCCGAGGACCTCGCCCGCATCTACCGTGACATCGCCCGCGAGCTGCCCTGCGCCCGGCGGTGACGGGCCGGCGGTTCGGGCGATACGGAGTAGAATGCGGGACCGCCGACGATCGTGGAGTCCTGACGATGCGCCTGTCCAACCGCTCTCCCCAACTGCGTGCGATCCTGGCCGCACTCGTCGGCATCGGTGCCGTCGGCGCCGTCGCGCTCCTTGGATCCCCGAACGCCTCTCCGCACACCGCCGTGCGCGCGCAGGGCCCGGCGCTGAGCGAAGCGTATCGCTTGGCGGACACGTGGTCCGGCGCGGGCGTCGGCGCCCCGGGCTCGCTGTTGGACCCAGGCGGCATCGACGTGACCGACGGCGTATCCGCCGGCGAAGTCTGGGTTGTCGACCGGGGCAACGGTCGGATCCAGTCGTTCACGACGGACGGCGCGTTCGTCCGGGCGTTCGGGCGCCACGGCGAAGGGGCCGCCGACTTCAAGGACCCGCGCGACATCGCCGTCGGCGGCGGGAAGGTGTACGTCACCGACCCGGGCAAGGGCGCCGTGCTCGTCTTCGAAAGGGACGGCACGCCGTCCGCCCAGTGGACCGGCGGCGCGCTCGTCGCACCGTTTGGCATCGCGTTCGGCGGCGGCCGTTTGGCGGTCAGCGAACCGTCCAAGGGTGAGGTTCTCCTGTTCGACGCGGCCGGTCAGCCAACCGGTCGGGTGACCGGGCTCGCGCAGCCGCGCGGCGTGATGATTGCCGCCGATGGGCGGATCGTCGTGGCGCAGGCCGGCGCCGGGATCGTCACGGTGCACGATGGGACGGGCCGCGAGGTGGCGCGTCAGGCCGTGGCCCGTGCGCCCCTCGATGTGGCGCTCGACGAGCGCGGCGACCTGTACGTCATGGCGTCGGACGTGATCTACTGGTTCGAGAGCGGCAAGGACCAGTCGAGCGCCGCGCTGTACTTCGACAGTCTGCAGGCGATGTCCGTCGTGTCGCGCTACGGCGTGTTCGCCACGGCAGCGCGCGTGGCCACCCAGTTCCACGGCATCGTCCGCTTCCCATGGCGTCCGCGCGAGAGCGCTGCGGCCACCAGTTGGCGCCTCACCGGCTATCCGCTGGGCCGGCTGAACCGTCCGGCGGCGATCCACGCCGCGCCCGATGGCCAAATCTGGGTGGCGGATGCCTGGCCGCGCGTGCAGGCGTTCGGAGCCGACGGGCGTGCGGTGCGCCAGCTTGACCTCCCGCAGCCGGCGGTCGACATCGGCGGCCTGGCGGACGGGGGCCTCGTCGTCGCCGAGCTCGGGCGGATGCACCGCCTTGGCCCGGCCGGGCAGTTGCTGGCCACGCTGCAGCTCGGCCCATCCGGACGGCGGTGGTGGGTAACGGGCCTGACCGTTCAGCCGTCCGGCACCCGCCTCACCGCCGCCGACGGCGCGTACGCTTTCGCCCGCGACGTCGGGCTGACGAGCACGCTCTTGCCGGCAGGCGGCTTCCCGCTGCGGACGGCCGGCCAGCCGTGGGAGCTCTTCTGGGATGTGGCCAGCCATCAGGCTGCGCCGGGCGCGCCTGTCCGCCTGTTCGCCGTGAACCGCACGGCGCATACCGTCGAGGTGTACGAGAACGCAACGCGCACGGGCGTGCTGCCCATCGACGGCATCCCGACCCGGATTGCCCTCGACGCGTCCGGGCGGCTGCATGTCTTGACGACGGAGGGCATCGTCTGGAAGCTCGCCCAGGACGGCACGGCGTTGGCCGCGTGGGACGTCGGCGCGTTCTCCGCCGGCGGTGTGGATGTCGTGGATCTGGCGGTCGACGCCGCCGGGCGGGTGTACACCCTCGACCGCGCCGCGAACACGGTGCGCGTCTGGGAACGCGATCCGGGCGCACCGGCCGAGCCGCCCCTGGCGCGCGGCGGGGCATGCCGCGTGCGGGGGGACAAGCGCGCGGCGCCCGAAAGCCTGCGCCTGGGCGGACGCGTCACCGTCGAGCTGATCGTCGGCGGCGAGTGCCCGGAACACGCTGCCGCGGGCCGATATCGTCTTGGCGATCGACCGCTCGTTCTCGATGACCGAGAACAACGGGATCACGGCCACGCGCCAGGCCGCGACGGCCTTCCTGAGCGGGATCGACTTCAGCGAGGACCGCGTGGCCGTCGTGGCGTTCAACAACACGGCCTCCCTCGTCCAGCCCCTCTCCAACGATCCGACGGCGGCACGCGCGGCGATCGCCGCCTTGCAGCCGCTTGGCGGCACGGACATCGCCCGCGCGATCGACGTTGCGGCCGCCGAGTTGTTCGGGGTGCGCCACCGCGACGACGCGAAGCCGGTGATCATCCTGCTGACGGACGGACGGCCGAGCCGTGGGCCGGACGAGACGCTCGATGCGGCCGCCGCCGCCAAGCTGCTCGGGACGCAGATCTTCACGATCGGCTTCGGCGACGTCGACCCGATGCTGATGACGCTGGCCGCGTCGACGCCCGAGGACGCGTTCATCGCCGCATCCACGGACACGTTGAACGCGATCTACGCCGAGATCGCCAACCGGCTGACGGCGGACGTTCTGGCCCGCGAGGTCCACATCACGGACGAGTTGCCGGCCGGCATGCGTTTCATCGCCACCGTCGCCGGCCCGGCGCCGCGGGTGAACGGCCAAACTCTCTCCTGGGACCTCACCGACGTGCCCTTCGGCGGCATCCGGCTGGCGTACACCGTCGAGCCGACGGCGCGCGGGAAGCAGCCGACGAACGTGAAGGCGAGTGCCACGTTCATCGACGGCCTTTCGCGGCCGGGGCAGCTGCGCTTCCCGGTGCCCGAGGTCTCGGTGCTGGACATCGACCCGACCGTCACGCCGACGTTCACACCGTTCCCGACCGCCACGCCCCGTCCGACCCAGACGCCGGTCCCGATGCCGATCTTCCTACCGCTCACACTCCGCCAGTCGTGCGAGAGCGCCGACATCGGCACGGACGTGATCATCGTGATGGACAACTCGGGCAGCATGAACGAACTTGCCCGGCCCGACGGACCGACGCGCCTGGAGGCAGCCGTCGCCGCGGCGGCGGTGCTCGTCGAGCGCATGCGCCCGGCCGATCGGGCGGCGCTCGTGGCGTTCAACCGCGAGGCGACGCTGGTGCAGGAGCTGACCGGCGACAAGTCCGTCCTGACCGCAGCGCTCACCGGCCTGCAGACGGCGGCCGGGACGCGCGTCGACCTTGGCCTGAGCGTCGCATTCGACGAGCTGACCGGCCCGCGCCTCCTGCCGACGAACACACGCGCGGTCGTGCTCCTCACGGACGGCGAGAGCGAGATCGAGGACCAGGCGATCCTGGATCAGGCGGAGCGCGTGAAACCGAACGTGTCGCGCCTGTTCGTCATCGGCATGGGCAGCCCGACCGAGCTGGACTACGCGCTGCTGCGGGCCGTCGCCACGTCGCCGACGGACTTCTTCGAAGCCCCCGACCCGGAGCAGCTGACCGCGATCTACGCCCAGGTCGCCCGCTCGATCGCGTGCGCCAACCTGGACTGGCCGTCGCGGCGGCCGTAGGTCGGTGAGAGCGGCGGGAGGCGAACGACTGAAGTCGTGGATCCGTACGGCATCCCCATCCGCCGCACCGGCCGGGCGATTGGCGGCCACCCGTCCCAGCCCCTATAATCGCCGCCACACGGGGCGTGGCGCAGTCCGGTAGCGCGCAGCGTTTGGGACGCTGAGGCCGGAGGTTCGAATCCTCTCGCCCCGACAGCACGGCCGACTTCGGACGGTCGTCGCCGCTGCGGGTGTAGCTCAATGGTAGAGCTCCAGCCTTCCAAGCTGATGGTGCGGGTTCGATTCCCGCCACCCGCTCACGTCGGGGCCGTCGTCCACCGTCCTGACAGCTCGGCGCGGGCCTATAGCTCAGCGGTTAGAGCGGCCGGCTCATAACCGGTTGGTCCCAGGTTCGAATCCTGGTGGGCCCACTCGCATCGGATCGGCTTGGCTCGGCTCGAGGGCGGCGAGGATCAGCGCCTGGGACACCCAGGTGTACACCGCCAGATCGACCAAGAAGAAGCTGTTGTCCAACAGCCCGTGCGCCAGCCCGTACACCAGCGTACCGACCCCGACCGCCGCCAACGTGCGGTCCGCGCCAGGCCCCGCGATCACGACGCGCGCGGCCGAGCGGGCGAACCACACGAGCCAGGCCGCCAAGAGCACGGCGCCCGGCAGTCCGAGGCGGGTCCACCAATCGAGCGCGACGTTGTGCGGGTGGCTCAGGAAGCGCTCCTGGATCACGTCGCGCTGCACGTAGCGATCCCGGTAGAGGCCCATGAAGTTGTCCAGGCCGACGCCGAGCACGGGGTGGTCGAGCCCCATCCGCACCGCCGACTGCCACAGGCGCACGCGGTAGTAGAGCGTCGTGCCCGGCTGCATCGCCAGCGCGCCGGCCACGCGCTCGGTGCGGGCGAAAGGGGCGAGGGCGAGCGCGACCGCGACTGCCGCCACCACCATCCAGCGGACCGCGCGGCCCCCGAGGCGGCCGCGGGCAGCGAGCACGCCGAGCCAGAGCGCGGCCACCGGCAAGCCGACGAGGACGGTCCCGCGGCTGAACGTGCCAAGCAGTGCAGCAGTGCAGGCGAGGAACGCCGCCCAGCCGAGCGTCGCGCGCCGCGGACCGGACGATGCCGCTGCTTGCGTGAACACCCAGCCGGAAGCCAGCCCGAGACAGACCCGTCCCAGGATCAACGCCAGGTTGTTCGGCGAGTTGTACGGGCCCTGCGCGCGCACGACGCCTTCGGCCGCGACCGCACCCTCGCCCCAGCCGATGGCATGGCCGGCGACGCCGAACAGTCCCCACAGCGCCGCAATCGTTGCCCCGGCGACGATGCCGTGCCAAGCCGATGCCGCGGCCAATCGTCGATTCGGCCAGAGGCGAAGGACGGCGTAGAAGGCGGCCGGCTCCGCGATCACCGTCCGCCACTCGCGCAGCGCCAGCGCCGGCTCCTCGGCCCACAGCGGGGTCAACGCCGACCAGACGACGAGGAGGACGACGCCGACATCGACGGGGTGAAGGAGGCGACGTACGCTGCTCCCGGTCGCCGCGGTCCCCATCGCCTTGGCTTCATCTGCCGCGTCGACTGCCGCGTCCCCCATCGAAGTCGTTGGCGCCGGCGACGCGGCCGCGCGATCGAGCAGCCGGCGCGCACCGGCACCAACGACCGTCACCGCGATCAGCAGCTCGACCGGCCCGACCGCCTGAGGCCCGAGCGCCGGGGCGAGGTCCAGCGCGTACGCCGCGAAGTAGAACGGCGCCGCTGCGGCGACGAGCCAGACCGCCGCCATCGGCCAGACCGTTGCCGCGGCGACGGCGGCCGGCACGAGCGGCGCGTTGAGCGGCCAGCCGACGACGCCGTCGGCCAGGACGAGCGCGGCGAGGACCGCGCGGCCGAACCACGGCGAGCGCCAGTTTGCACGCCGCGTCGCGTCGTTCGCCGCCTCCTCCATCACCGCCGCAAATCGGCGCGCCGCACGCCAGACGAACGGCCGACGCATTCCCCAAGTCGTCGTCGCCCACGCTGCGCCGGCGGCGGCGATGGCGAGCCCGATGAGCGCTGCCCAGCGTCCCGGCCGCTCGGGCCACGGCCGGACGATGCGCGCCGATCCGACGGGGGACCGCTCGGGCGACGCGGCCATCGTGCGATCGTCGTCCGAGGGGTTGGGCTCCGGGAGAGAGACGCCCGACGTCGCCTGCCGAACCGCGGCGCCGAGTGCCGACGGCCGGCCGTCTTCCTCGACGAGCCTCATCTGCTGACCGGCAAGCTCCGCGACCGGTGCGCCCGCCGTGGCGAAGTTGCCGACGAACAACGCGCCGAGCCACGGCCACTCGGCGCGTGCCATGCCCCAGACCGCCGCGAACCAGGCGGCCTGGGCGGTCGCCGGATCGGTCGCCGGATCGGTCGCCGGATCGGTCGCCGGATCGGTCGACACGTCGTCCCCGCCCCCGGCCACCCCATCGTCGCCGTCATCGCCGACAACGCCATCGCCGTCCCCGTCGTCCCGGTCATCAGGCGACTTCCCATCGCCCGGGATCGCCGCCACGATCCAGATCGGCCGCTCGATGCCGTGGCGGACGAGGACGCGCCGCAACAGCTCGGCGCGGCGGACGTTCAGGACCTCGCGGTCCACGGCCGGGTCGGTGACGGTGCGTTCGAAGCCGCTGATCTCGACGCCGACGGCATCGACGGTCGCGAGCGCCCCGGTTCGCGCCAAGCGGTCGAGGTAGACGTAGTCCGACATATGACATGGACCGACGTCCGTCGTCGGGGTCAAGCCGGCCGAGACCACCCACACCTCGGGCGCCGCCGCCCGCACCGCACGCCCGGCCGCGACCAGCAGTTGGGCGTACCCCTCCGGGTCCGGCCCGGTGCGGCGCCAATGCGGCACGGAGTTCGGCTCGCGCCAGATCTCGACGCCCAGCAGCACGTCCCGGTAGCGGGCGACGAACACGCCGAGGAAGCGCGCCAGGTCGGCCGCATCGGTTGGCGGCATCCCTGCCGGCCACGACCGCGCTTCCGCCTCGCACGGCACCCACCAGCTCGCCGGCCACGGCGGATCTTGGCGCGCCCACGCCGGGGCGGTATCGACGGCGACGAGCGCCCGCCGGCCGTCGGCGCGCATCGCGCCGGCGGTCTCGTCCCACGCCGACCAGTCGAACGTGCCGCGCGCGGACTCGACCGCCGCCCAATCCAGCCGGACCCGCAGCGCGTCGCCGATGCCGGAGCTGGCGGCCACGGCGCTCGCAAGCGCCGTCGGATCGACATCGATGTTCACACCGAGCACGGGCGGCCGGTCGGCGGCTTCGTTCGGCATCGCGCCGCCTTGGAACACCACGGCCAAGGCAAGCGCCGCCGGCCATGCCGCGACCACGCGGCCGCCCACCCAGCCCGCGACGTCGGGCTTCGTCATGAACGCGCCGGGGACGTCGGCCCCCGGACCACGGTCATCGACGACGCGCGCCAAGGGCTCAATCGTCCCCTAGTACACCACCACTGGACACGCTCGGGGTTTCCACCAGAGTGCGGAACCCGGAGAATCTGCAGTGGTGACGTACTAGGCCTGCAGCCGCTCGTGCCGCACCTGGTGGGCCGCCAGCCACTCGGGCGGCGGGTCGACGGCCAGGCCGGCGCCGTCCGGTGCGGACCACCGGCCGTCGGCGATCCGTTCGGCGCCCCAGCGCCCGAAGCCGTCGCCCGGCGCGCATGGCAACGTCGCGCCGGGGGCCATGGCCAGCGCCAGCGCGGCGCGCGCCGCGACCGGCGTGACGGAGGGCGTGCCGACCCAGGCGTCGATGCCGTGGCCGTAGGCCGTTTCCAGCACGAGCACGGCTTCGGACAGGCCGATCGCGGTCGGATCGACGTGCGCGATCGCCACAGCGCCGAGCTCGAAGGCGTTCGCGAGCGCATCGGCACCGACGACGTTGCCGATGGAGATCGGGCTGCCCAGCCAACGCCGAAGCCGCACGATGTCCGCCACGGCCCAGTCGGGAAATGGGCGGTGGAGGAATGACGGCGCCAGGCGGTCCAGCGCGGCGAGCGCATGGACATCAGCCAGCCGGTAGGCGCCGTCGAGATCGAACGCAAACGAAAGGTCGTGCAGCTCCGGCACGAGCGCAGGCAGCAGTCGCTGATCCGCGTTCGGCCGCGCCGGCAGGTGGACGGCCGTGAAGCCCGCCGCACGCGCGCGGCCGATTCCGTCCGCCAGGGCGGCGGCCGTCACGCCGTGGATGCGCTGCGCCACCGCCACGGGACGAGCGGCGGCGCCGAGCGCGGCATGGAGCGGCGCACCCAACCGTCGGGCGAAGAGATCCCACACCGCCATCTCGAGGGCGGCGGCGGCGCGCCCTTCGGCGGCAACGCCTCGCCAGACGACGCTCAGCTCGGCCGGCGAGCCGACGGACTCGGTCAACAGGGCAGGGGCGAGGGAGCTGCACAACGCATCGAAGACACCGTGCTCGCTCCACGGCACGACGCTCTCTCCCCAGCCGACGAAACCGTCGGCGGCCACGGCGACGAGGAGCGCACGACGGCGGCCGTCCTCGACGACCCAGACATCGATCGCCTCGACGCTCAACGGCGCGGGCAGCAGTCCTTCGGGCCGCACCGATGCACGTTCGAGATGCGGCAAGCCGATGATGCTCGCGTCGGACGGTGGGCCATCGGTCAGCCGGCGGCGCCACTCCCGCAACTCGCTGGAGAGTGCCGCCAAGTCCAGTCCAAGGCCGGTTGGACCGACGGGCGCCAAGCCCTCGAGCGCCCGATCGATCAGCCGGACGGCACCGGATGGGTTGTTCTGAACGACGAACTTGTGCAGTGCGGCCGCCGCCTGTATCAACCCCTGCAGGCCGCTGCGATCGGGTTCCGCCGCCGTGCGCCAAGCGGCCTCCCAGGCCTCGTGGCTCGCCCAGAAGTCGGCCCGATTGAACAGCGCCCGGCCGCGCGCGATGGCCGCCGCCTGCGCCAGGCGCGGAGGAGATACGGCGGCGTCATCGCGTGCAGTCAACGGAGTGTTGCCCCGGAGCGCCCGACCGCGTCGGGTGCGCCCGCCGGTGCTATTGCGACGGCTTGTCGATGACGGCCGCCAACTCGGCCATCTTCTCCGTGCCGGTCCCTTCGACGATCGTCTCGCCGACCATGAACGACGGCGTGCTCGCCACACCCTGCTCCTGCGCCTTTGCCTTGTCGGCCAACGCCTTGTCGCGCGTCGCGGAGGCATCCATGCACGCGTCCCACTTCGTCACGTCGAGCGACATGCGCTCGGCGATCTTGCGGAGACGCTCCTTGTTGAACTGGCCCTGGTTGGCGGCCGGTCCCTGGTTCTCGAACAGCCAGTCGTGCACTTCCCAGAACTTGCCCTGCTCCAAGCCGCAATAGCCGGCCATCGACGCCAGCACCGATTCGTCGCTCTCGGTGCCGTCGCCCATGAACGGGAACGTCACCCAGACCAGCTTCACCTTGCCCGGCGTGATGAACGTCTTCTCGAACTCGCGCGCGAACACGTCGTTGTGCTGCTTGCAGTGCGGACACTGGAAGTCGGCGAACTCGTAGACCGTGACCGGCGCGTCGGCATTGCCCAGATAGGGGTGCCCGTCCTCGGTGGTCCCGAACGGCAGCGGGGCGGCCGCCGGGAAGGTCTGGATGAGCGGTTCCTGCAAATCCTTGGGGGAAAGCAACCAGAACAGCCCGCCGAGGAAGAACACGGCCAAGAGGACAACGATCCCCACCAGCGGCAACGAGACCCCGGCCCGCGTCGGCTTCGCCACGATAGTCTGCTCCATGCGAGGGGGCACGCACGTCGGACTGACGTGCGGCGTGAAACGGCTCATCGAGTTGGCGACGCACTAGTACTCCACCACTGAACATGCTCGTGGCGGCCACCAGAGTAGGGAACCCCTAGAATCCACAGTGGTGGAGTACTAGGGGCGGTCGGTCGCCGGCCGCGGCGCGATTGTAGGGGGAGCGCTTCGGACCGTCAATGCGCCCGGGTCGTCCCCGGGCCGCCACGGGACAGGCTTGACCGGTCGCAGTCCGCGTGTTATCTTACCCTTCCTGTCGTCACCACATGGTGGCCGGGTCGGTCCCCGTAGCTCAGTGGATTAGAGCGTCTGGTTGCGGTCCAGAAGGCCGGAGGTTCGAGTCCTCCCGGGGATACTGTGTGGGTCGGTTCCGTGTTCGTGAGCGGATCCTGCGTGATGCGGGTGTGGGTTCACGGTCTGGGTCGGTGTGGTTCGGTCTGGTTCGGTGTGGCCGGGGTGGCGGAATTGGCAGACGCGCAGTGCTCAGAACGCTGTGAGCGTAAGCTCGTGCGAGTTCGAGTCTCGCCCTCGGCATGGGGTCTGTTCAGCAGGGTGCGGATTTGCAGTGTGCGGATCGGCAGTCTGCGGATCGACAGGGTTCGGATCGACAGGGTCCACTCGCGGGAGTGGCGGAATTGGCAGACGCGCTAGGTTGAGGGCCTAGTCCTCGTTAAGAGGGTGGGAGTTCGAGTCTCCCCTTCCGCATCGCACCTTACCAGGCAACCAGGGCAAACCGTCGCTGGCGCGCGAGCGCCAGAGGAACTTCCCGACTGCCATACACATGTGGTCCTCACGAAACAGCAAGTGAGGGAGCGCGCTCCGCGAGGGCGCGCGACAACAGCCGCAACAGAGAGAAGACCTGCCCGGATCCGTCCGGGTAAGGGTGAAAGCTCGCCGGATAGGCGAGGGCGCGGACGGTGACGTTCGCGCGCAGGCGAGGCGACCACGGCAGCAAGGCGGGTGGGCCGGGCCAATCGCTCCCTTAGCGGGTGTGGCGATGCGCGGTCCCGTCGCAGCGGCGCCGGCGAAGGTGTGCAACACGCACCAAGCCAGGCGGCGCCAGACTCGGTTTCGAGCCTGAGATAGATGACGGTCTCGACAGAATCGGGGGTATCGCTTCCGGTTGCCAGGGTTGGTGCGCCCCCGTAGCTCAGAGGATAGAGCACTGGCCTCCGGAGCCAGGAGCGCAGGTTCGAGTCCTGCCGGGGGTACTTTACGGTCTGTCGCGAGGCGGCGTAGCTCAGTTGGTTAGAGCGAGCGGCTCATAATCGCTAGGTCGCTGGTTCGAGTCCAGCCGCCGCCACCTAGATCGATGATCCGTCGCGGAATTGACCCGCGGCGGGCGGATGGTACAATCATGTGATTGCTGCGGGGTGGAGCAGTGGCAGCTCGTCGGGCTCATAACCCGAAGGTCGTAGGTTCGAATCCTGCCCCGCTATCGTCATCGGCCCCTTCGTCTAGAGGCCTAGGATACTGCCCTCTCAAGGCAGAGACACGGGTTCGAATCCCGTAGGGGCTACTCACCCCAAGGCTCGGCGAAAGGCCTCTGCCCTGCCGACGTTGCGTGGTCAACGTTGCACGGCTCAGGAGAAGCTCGGCCAAGGGGATCCAGATCCCGTCACTGGGGGATCGTATAATGGTAGTACGTCTGACTCCTGGATCAGATAGTCGGGGTTCGAATCCCTGTCCCCCAGCCTCAGGCGCGCGCAGCTTAACAACCGACGCCTTGTTCGAACCGTGGGGAGGTTACCATAGCCCGGTAATGGAGCGGCCTGCTAAGCCGTTGCGGGCGCAAGCCGGTCGCGGGTTCGAATCCCGCCCTCTCCGCTGATCATTGTGGCCACGTAGCCAAGTGGCAAGGCAAGGGTCTGCAAAACCCTCATCGCCGGTTCGATTCCGGCCGTGGCCTTGCGCCGAGGTAGCTCAGCTGGTAGAGCGCTTCCCTGAAAAGGAAGAGGTCCCCAGTTCAAGTCTGGGCCTCGGCACTCTGCGGCGGCTGTGCACGTGGCGGTGCGCGGTCTGCCGCGGCTTGACGGTTTCGCATCGATCCCTGTCCGTAATCAATCCACCGTAGCTCAATTGGCAGAGCATCCGGCTGTTAACTGGAGGGTTACTGGTTCAAGTCCAGTCGGTGGAGCACTTCGCTGGCAACACGCCAGCGCGCGGGCGATTAGCTCAGTTGGTTAGAGCACTCCCCTGATAAGGGAGAGGTCCCAGGTTCGACTCCTGGATCGCCCACCTCCAGATCGGACGCCACGTCGATCTGGTCAGCGGACACGCGATGGCGATTCGAAGCCTAGCGCCATGGAGACCATAGCTCAGTCGGCAGAGCGCCTGATTGTGGATCAGGAGGTCGAGGGTTCAAGCCCCTCTGGTCTCCCTCGTCGAGTCCTGTCGGGGTCGAGTGCTGTCTGGACCGGTTCGGGTCTGTAGGGAAGAAGGCGTGTTGGGTGCGAGCGTGCGCGGTGTTCGCGTCGGGCTCGGGGCTGTAGCTCAGTTGGTAGAGCGCTTGAATGGCATTCAAGAGGTCAGGGTTCGAATCCCCTCAGCTCCATCGGGCGGCGCGGGCGTAGCTCAGTGGTAGAGCATCTGCTTCCCAAGCAGAGGGTCGTGAGTTCGAATCTCATCGCCCGCTTGTTCGGACAATCCCATATCGCCGAACGGGGCGTGGCGCAGTCCGGTTAGCGCGCTTGGCTGGGGGCCAAGAGGTCGGAGGTTCGAATCCTCTCGCCCCGACTTCGTGATCAGGTGTTCGTGCGGGTGCGTAGCTCAGCTGGTTAGAGCGCACGGTTCACATCCGTGAGGTCAGAGGTTCAAGTCCTCTCGCGCCCACACCCGCGTTTCGGCGCGGCGGTCGTACAATTGCAGAAGTTCTTCGGGGAGTGGCGCAGTCCGGTTAGCGCGCATCGTTCGGGACGATGAGGTCGGAGGTTCGAATCCTCTCTCCCCGACTCCGGCCGTCCGCAGGGTTGCTGCGGGCGGCTTGTTCGTCCGCCCGCGTAGCTCAGTGGTAGAGCACGTTCTTGGTAAGAACGGGGTCGGCGGTTCAAATCCGCCCGTGGGCTCAGCTGGACGGCCGCCCACCGGGCCGGTCCGTGTTCGCCGGGGTGGCGGAACTGGCAGACGCGCGCGACTCAAAATCGCGTGGGGTAACACCCGTGTGGGTTCGACTCCCACCCTCGGCACACGAACGTTGGACACCATCGTCCAATTGTGGAACGCATTTTCGGCCGACTATAATCCGCAGCGTTGACCTTCTCCTCCACCCGAGGGCCGCGCGGTGACATCGGTCTTGGTCCTGAACGCATCCTTCGAGCCGCTGAACGTGGTCTCGGTGCGCCGAGCCGTCGTACTGCTGCTCAAGGACAAGGCGGAGCTCGTCGAGGCGGTCGGGGCCGTGCTGCGGGCCGAGCACATCGCGCTGCCGACGCCGTCCGTCATTCGGCTCGTCACCTACGTTCGGATTCCGTACCGAATGCGCATCCCGGTCTCACGCCGCGGCGTGCTCGCGCGCGACCGCTACACGTGCCAATACTGCGGCGGGACGCCCGGACGCGGCGTGCTGACGATCGACCATGTGGTCCCCAGGTCACGCGGCGGACCGAAGCGGTGGGAGAACTTGGTGGCCGCGTGCGCCCGCTGCAATCGCCGCAAGGGCGGTCGGCTGCCGGACGAGGCTGGGATGAAGCTCTTGTCACGTCCGGAGTCGCCGCGCTACGTGGCGCTGGCGTTCGTCGGCCATGACGGCGGGCCCGATGGTTGGCGGAAATACCTCCAGCCCAGCGATTCGGACGCTGGCGCTTGATCGCACGGAGCCAGCCCGCAATGCAACACATCTTGATCATCGAGGACGAGCCGACGCTGCGCGACACGCTGGCGGCGACACTCAGCAGCCATGGCTATCGCGTGGCCACGAGCGACCACGCCGACCTCTTGGTCGATCAAGTGAACGACGGCCGCCCCGACCTCGTCGTTCTGGATGTCATGCTGCCCGGCATCGACGGCATGAGCGCTTGTCGCGCGCTCCGCACGGCCGGCTCCGACATCCCTGTGCTCATGCTGACCGCGCGCTCGGGCGACCTGGACAAGATCGTCGGCCTCGAGTCCGGCGCCGATGATTATGTCACCAAGCCGTTCTCGACCGGTGAGCTCGTCGCGCGCGTGCGGGCGCTGCTGCGGCGAGCGCCGGCGCTGCGCCAGACCGTCCTCGAGTCCGGCGACCTGCGCATCGACCTGATCGGCCGGCGGGTCAGCCGCGGCGGCGCGGAGATCCAGCTCACGCACAAGGAGTTCAACCTTCTGGCTGAGCTCGTGCGCAACCGCGGTGCGGTGATGAGCCGCGACCTGCTGCTGGAGAAGGTCTGGGGCTACGACTACTTCGGCGACAGCCGCACCGTCGACGTCCACATCCGGTGGCTGCGCCAGAAGATCGAGGACGATCCGTCGAATCCCGCTCGGATCACCACGCTCCGGGGTGTCGGCTACCGGTTCGACGGCTAGCCTGCCCCATCATGCTCGACGGAGCGATCGTCTTCGGAGTGGCGCTGGCCGCGGCCTGGATCGGCTTCGCGATCGGTCGGGCACGCGCCGCGCACCACGCCGGGCTGGACGGCCTCGCCGTCTCTGCGGAGCGGCAGCGGGCGCTCGAACGGTCGGCGCGCGACCTCGCGCATGCCGAAGCGCGCCTCAGGGGCGCGTGCGAGGCCGTCGACGTCGCCGTGCTCCTCCTCGACGCCAGCCTCGACGTGGTTCAGGCGAATCCGACGGCTCAGTCATGGTTCGCGGTTGCGCCGTCGGAGCGCCCGTCGCTGATGGCGGCCATCCGCTCCGCCGAGCTGCGCGCGGTCGTGGATGACGCGCGGCGAGGCAACCTCGAGAGCCAGCCGGTGCGGATCGCGGAGCGGCTCTTCGCGGTGCGGGCCGTTCCGATCGAGGATGGCGAGCTCGTCCTTGCGCTGGCCGACAAGACGGCGCTGGAGTACCTCGAGCGGGCGCGGCGGGACCTCGTGGCGAACGTATCCCACGACCTGCGCACGCCGTTGACGACGCTGACGCTTCTGATCGACGCGCTCCGCGAGGGGCCGGCAGACGCACAAGGCGGCGCGGCGCTTCTCGCGGACATGGACCATCAGGTCGGTCGGATCCGCGATCTGGCGGACGATCTGGTCCAGCTGAACCAGCTCGAGTCCGGCCGCGCGCTGTTCCGGCTCGTACCGATCGCCGTCGGCGACCTGCTGGCCACCGCCCGCGCCTCGGTCGCGAGCTTGATGGCCGAGGCGGACGTCACGGTCAAGATCGTCGCAGAGCCCGGACTGCTCGTGCTGGCCGACGAGGGCCACATCGTGGGCGATCGTCAACCTGTTGGACAACGCGCGGCGTTTCTCGCCGGCGGGCGCGAAGGTCACGGTGACGGCCAACATCGTGGAGGGTGTGGGCGACGACGGCAGTCAGAACAGTGGCCGGGACGGCGGTCAGGACGGCGGTCAGGACGTGATGATCTGCGTGAGCGACGAGGGGCCCGGCATCCCGCCGCGCGAGCGTCAGCGCATCTTCGAGCGCTTCTATCGCGGTGACCGTGCCCGACGCGGCAGCGGCACCGGCCTCGGCCTCGCGATTGCCAAGCACATCGTCGAGGGACACGGCGGGCGGATCTGGGCGACGGACGCGGCGGGGGGCGGGGCGGCGGTGTGCTTGACGCTGTTGGCGGCAGGCACCGGGGCGGTACCGTTCCCAGCGCCTGACGATACCGGTCGACGAGAGCACCCCCGGCAGGAATCGAACCTGCGACCCGCGGATTAGAAGTTCGAAGGATGGGCGTCCGAGGACGTTCGTGGCGTGCCGTATTCTCTTTACGGTCGGAGCGTGTCGTGTTCGGGCGTCCGCTGAGAATTGGTGTCATCCGCCCCAATTGGTGTCAGAACTGGTGTCAAGTGCAGTGGTGCCTCACCCCTCCCGCCCACGAATCCCATACTCGCCGCGGCGGCAATTCATGCGCGGCGGGGGCGGGACGTCTCGTGCTGTCCAGGCATCGCTACCGAACGCAGGCCAGACCCTCCGCCTTGATATCTCGCAACCTTGCAGGGCCGATGCCGTTGACGCGGGTGAGATCGTCCACCGATCGGAACGGCCGCGAACCGCGAATCTGGATGATCTCGTTGGCGCGAACTTCGGCGATATGGATGATGCGCATGAGGTCCCCGAATCCCGCGCGATTAATGTCCACGCAACCGTCCTGCGCCACCGCGGCTGGAGGGGCCGCCGGAACCTCCGGAGGTACCGCAGCAAAGCCGAGGGGGTGCGCCGTAGCGGGTGCCTCCGTGGGCGGTGCCGGTGCCACCGTCGCGGGCAGCTCGGTCGGCACCGCGGTTGCTGGCACGCTCGTCTCGGTCGCTGGCTCGTCCGTCGCCGTCGCCGGCCGCTTCGTCGACGTGGCCCGCGGCTCGCTCGTCGGCCGCGGCGTACGCGCCGCCCGTGCGGTCGCTGCCGGCCGCAGCGTACGCGTCGCCCGTGCGGTCGCTGCCGGCCGCGGCGGCGCCGTCGGATTCGGGGCGTCATCCCCCGACATGGTGACGATCGATCCGCAGAAGAAGCACAGGCAGCACGGCAGCAACAGCGCGACGGCGATCCCGCCGCGGCCAGCGTTCCAGAGCGACATGTATTTGGCCCAGGCGGTGGCGGCGAACTGGCGTGCGACAACGATGGGCGGCTGCGACGGGGGCACGGTGGGGCTCCTGGGTGTGCGGTTGGTGGGGAAGGCGGGCGGCGCGGGGGTAGGTCAGCGCGGGCGCTCGCCGGGCTTGCATGACCATAGCGCGACGTCGTCAACGTCCCAGTTCGTGTCGCCCCTAGCCTCGACCGACAGCCGAAGTTCGTACCCGATGGCGACGCGGCGAGTCATGTCCTCTTCTACCAACCCCCACTCCGTCGCGGCGATCGGGGCCACAACCTTCCAGCATCCCGGCACGCCAGTCGAGTCAGTCCGTTCGGCCGGGATGGCGCAAATCGAAAGGCTGTCCCCGTCTGAGAACGCTCCGCTCGTCCCCTCCACCTCACGATACCAGCCGGTAATCCATACGTCCCGGTCTCGCGCCCACCGGACGGTAGCCTTGGACTGCACTCCGACGGGCGAAAACCCCACCGACGACAACCGGATCCCGCTCCCCCCTGTCTTCGCGGCCTCTCCGATAACTGACACCCGCGTGCCGGATGGTGCGAGGAACCGCCACGCCGTCGAGTCGTCAAACGCGTCGCCCGTAATCCTCTCGCACCCGCGCCCAGCCGGGCCGATCGCCGCAGGAGGTACACGCAATGACGATTCAGAATCGGGTTTCCGCACGGCGGCGCGGCATGGGCGCGAATCGGTATCGTGATGAACGGTGCGACGACGGCGGCAACGATCCACGCGGAACGGCGCATGTTGCAATCCTAATTGGCGGTTGCTTGGAATGTGGCCGGGTTAAGTACAGCGGGAGCGAACGCGATGCAAGCGACAGAGTGCAAAGTGGTCGAATCGCCGACCATGCCCTGACCCTATCGACCCGGATCGATCGCCCGTCGCGTCGTCGGTGCGATGGCTTGCCCTCCTCGGCGCGCCCGTCCAGCTGGCCGCGTAGGTGCGTTGTGGGGCGTTCGTGAAACGCCCCGGTGCTACGCTGGACGGTTCGCACCACGCGCGGCCAGGATGGCGGCGACATCGGGCACGAATCGACCGCGCGGGCCAGGACCACCGGGCACGCGCTCGACATCGGCGAGCATGGCCAGTCCAAGCGCCATCGCCAGATCGCCCGCGCCGGAGACGTTGCCAGCGAACAGCCGCGCCGCAGTTGCGTCCAGTGCGGCGGCGGTCTCCGCCCCCAACGTGAGAACAACCCGTGGTCGGTGCCTTGCTTGTTCCAAAGTGAGCCTCCAAGCTGACATTCGGTTGCCGGCTAGGATGCCACCGCGGCCCATAGTGTGCAACTTAGTCGCCTGTCAGTTGCAACTATGTCGCACTATTGCTCTTATGTAGAGTCTTTGGAGAGGATTTACTCTGTTGATCTGGCCGCGTCGGAATGTTTCACGATGCTGACTTTGCTGCCAGGTTCGCCCCGTCTGACGGCCAACCGCAACCCGTCGGCGGCATCGTCGCCCGCTAGATGTCGTTCGGGTCGATGCCGTCGTAAACCTTGACGGCATCACCGCCGAGAGCCGAGCACGGCGCCGGGAGCGGATGCCGCGTGCCGTCGTCGTGATAGCAGAGCCAAACGTCAGCAGGACGCGCAATCCAAAGAACGCGCGGCGCGCGCCCGCACCACGGACATACTCGCGTGCCGTCGGGGGTGTCGACGACCGGCTCCCCCGCGCGTTTGAATCGGCACGCGGGACAATGCGTGCGGCGATGGCGGTTTACGTTTCGGCCCAGACGGTCCAAGCGTCGCGCGTATGACGTCGCCATCATGCCCGCCGCTCAGCGTCGCCGACCTCAGGATCGTAGCCGAACCACAACCCGCCGCTTGGCACGCGGCCGCAGCGCGGGCACGGTGCGATTGCGGCCGCAACGACCTCAAGGTCGTCGTGCTCGTGTAGCACAAAGTTCTGGCGGCCCTTGCACGCTGGACAATGGGAGCATGCCCGCCGCGCCATCCGCTCGGCGCGGTCAAGGCGTGATCTACGCATCATCGCCTCCGATGACGCCAGGGTCGGAGCCGTACACGATCCGGAAGACGAACACCCCGCGGCCGCAGTGCGGGCACGGTGAACGATCATCGGGCGAACCGCCGCGTTCGGGGTTTTTGGGGTCGTCGACGACGTAGCGGCGTCGTCCCTTGCACGTGGGGCAATACGCGAGTCGTCGCGCCTCCGACGCGCGCACGGCACGGGCGATCCTAGCCCGATGCATCCTGACCTCCAATCGCATCCTCCAAGGCCGAGAGCCGCGCCTCTAACTCGACGGCATCCCGCAGCGACGGCCCTAGCGTCAGCACGAGCCGCGCCGCGTTCACGCGCCCGCCATCGCACGGGGCATGGCCGCGCGCGACGTCGGCCAGGTAGCGCGATGCGTCGCCGCTTGCATCCGACAGCACCGCGACGGCATCGGCGAACGCGTCCGACACGACCACGCGCACGGCCGCCGAGAACGCCGGCAGCTGGCGCCAGCGCAGCACCGTGCGCCGGTCGACCTTCGCAGCCTCGGCCGCCTCATTGACCGTGCCGCCGCGGGCGAACACGGCGACGGCCGGCGCCATTCTTGGTGACAATTCGCGACTATCGGCGGTCATCGTTGGCACGTCCTAAGAGGTCGCGTCGAGCGCGTCGGGCAGCCGTCGCCCAGCGTCCAGAGCCGCGCGGCACACGGCCGCCCATCGTGCCGCCCGGTCAAGCGTTGCCCGCGCGTCAAGCTCCAACGCCGCGCAGTCGTCGGCGATCATCGACACGCGCGCCGCGCTGAGGCGGTACACCATCGCGCCGAGAGCGGAGCGGACTAGGGCACGCCGCTTGCCAGCGGTCATCGGCTTGTCAACGCCTGCACTATGGTCGGCCATATCAGCAACCTCCGCTCAGTTGGTAGTGCCGCTCAACTTCGTACGCCAGCACCCGCGACCACTGCGCCGGGTCGCACGTCAGCGTCAGCGACGGATATGCACGTCGGCGGAGGTGAGCGAAGCGGCACAGGTGGCGCAGCATCCGGTCAGCTACAGCATCCGGCAGATCGGCAGTCACCACCTCGGAGCGGAACGGCGTCGGATCACCCCAGCGGCACCAGCGCTTGCCCCACGGTCCGATCGCGTTTGCGACGTTGCGACCATCAGGCTTGGACATGTAGATTGCTGCGGCGCGTGGGTTACTGATCGGCGCGACGTGCACGCTACATTCGCTGTGGCCATACGCCGCAGTCTCGGCCACATCCGGCCACACCTCGCCAAGCCACATTCGCAGTTCGTCAATCGGGATGCCGTACATCGCAATGTGGAAGTGCGGCACGCCAGCCTTTGTAAAAACCAAGACGGCAATAGGCGACGTGCGGCCTCGACTGCCATTGACGGCGCATGCGTTCGCGCAACCGTCGGCGGCTGCGTTTGAGCGCAGCCGCCGACGGTGCCAAGTTCGCCGGATACGTCAGCGTCGCGATGTGCGCGTCGTGTCGAATGTCGATCATCGATAGCTCTCTCCGCAGTCCGCGCCGTGACACCGCCGAGAACTCGGTCACGTCGCCGCGCCGGCCGCCGCCCCGCTGCGGCATGCCTTGAATGCTCGCCCGCGACCTGCGTATCGTCACCTGTGACCCGTGCGACCATAGGTCGATGGCGGCCGACGCGGCGCACGGTGGTGGATGCCTTGGCACGATACGCGCGACGTTAGAGCCATCGTCAAGGTCCACCAGCGCATCGGCATCCATCAGCGGTGCCACGTGCCGCGCGGCCGATGCTAACGCGCGCCGTCGCCGATCGCCTCAGCGGCCTCCGTGGCCAAGCGCTCGACCCAACCGGCGAGCCATGCCGCCGGGACGCGCACGCTGCGGCCGATGCGGACGGCTGGCCATTCACCTGTCTGCACCAGTTCGTAAGCCTTTGACCGTCCAATCCCGGTCAGCTCGGCGGCCTCGGTGATCCTGAGCAACAGCTTGTCCATCGTTCAACTCCTAATCTCCTAATGCCCTGTGGGGGCATCCATGCGGTATCGCCTGGACGCAAGGCACAGTCTACGGCGTCAGTGGACTCGCATCCACGGCCGGACTATGATTCCAGTATGACGTTTCGGGAAGACCGCGAAGGTTGGGAGTTGGCCGGGATCGGCGGGCTCGACGGGCTCGACCGACCGGCGCCGATCGGCCGATGGCTTGTTCCGGCCGAAGTGCGGTTGCAGGGTAACCGGATCCTGTGGACCCATATTGGGGGAGAGCGACTTTGGACTTGGACCCGTGCCGAGCCAGGACAGCTTGACCGGTTCGTTCGCTTGGCTGACCAAGGTGACGATGCCATCGTGTCGTTTGCTCGCCGCTGGGGCATGCTCGGAATTGGCGAACCCGAACGGGTTGAGCGTGGGCCGGAGTTCTTTGAGCTGGTTGACGAGTGGCGCCACCGGTCGCGGCAGTTCCGTGCCGTTCTAAACATCGGCGCGCGGCTCCATCACGGCGAGATTGGCAGGGAAGCCGATTGGGAGCAGCTTTACGTACGGTCGCCTGAGGGTCTGGCGTCGCGATGGTGGGGCGTTGACGTCGGCGGCCAGCGTTTTACGTTCGCCTACTATATGCGCGAGCTGCTCGCCATCGGGGCGGCACGTCCTATCTTTGAATGGCACGATGCCCGGGGTGCGACAATCAGCCTAGCGGGCAACGGCCTATTTGGAGCCCTTGTCATCCAGCTAATGCATGCTGTCAGCCGGTCCGATGGCTTGGCTCTGTGCTCGGCATGCGGGGCCGGATATACGCCATTTCCACGACCGTCGGCGAGACGGCGGACGTATTGCCCCAACTGCCGCGACAGCGGCGCCCCACAGCGCGACGCCGCGCGCGACTATCGCGCCCGACGGCGCGCCAAGACAATCGGAGCGGACGATGTCGCACGGTAGACGTGGCAACCGCGAAGGATCAATCGTCAAGCGTGCCGACGGCCGATGGATGGCCCGCGTGTCGCTCCCCAACGGCAAGCGGCGCGCCGTCTACGCCGCGACACGGCAGGAAGCGGCCGCCAAGATGAATGCCGCATTGCGCGACGTCGAGCGCGGGATGCCCACGTTGGACGAACGGCAGACCGTCGCCGCATTCCTTGATCAATGGCTGGCGTCGAGCGTCAAGCCGAACGTTCGCCCGGCCACATACACGTCCTACGCGCAGCACGTCCGCATGCACCTCAAGCCGACGCTTGGCCGGCATCGCCTCGCGCGCCTCACGCCGCAGCACATCGAAACGCTGTGGGCGGCCAAGATTGCGGACGGGTTGACGGCATCGACCGTCCAGCGAATCCGTGCCACTCTGCGCCGTGCGCTCAACCAAGCGCTCAAGTGGGAGTTGGTCAGCCGGAACGTCGCGGCGCTGGCGAACGCGCCGACGGCCACGCGACCGCACTTCGACCCGCTGACGCCAGTGCATGCGCGCACGTTGCTCGACGTGGCCAAGGATAACCGTGATGAGGCGCTATATCACGTCGTCCTCGCGACCGGGCTGCGGAGCGGCGAGGCGCTTGGGCTGGTGTGGGATGACATCGATCTCGACGCGCGCACGTTGACCGTCCGCAAGGCGTTGCAGCGCGTTGACGGCAAGTTGGTGCGAGTCGAGCCGAAGACGCGCCTCAGCCGCCGCACGCTGCCGTTTCCGGTGGGGGTGGCGGCCAAGCTGCGAGAGCATCGCGCCCGACAGAACCGCGACCGCCTGCTAGCCGGCGATCGCTGGCACGAGACCGGTCACGTGTTCGCCTCGACGATCGGCACGCCGCTGGACGGGCGGAACGTGACGAAGGCGTTTCAACGGCTGCTGGCGTCCGCGGGGCTGCCGCGCAAGCGCTTTCACGATCTGCGCCACGCGTGCGCGACCTATCTGCTGTTGCAGGGGGTGACCTGCAAGTGGTCAAGGAGATTCTCGGCCACAGTCAGATATCGCTGACGGCCGACACCTACGCCCACGTGCTGCCGTCGCTCAAAGCGGACGCGTCGGACAAACTCAGCGGCCTGCTGTGGGCCGACGGCGCGGGCTGAATGTTCGCCAATTGGTGTCAGAATTGGTGTCAACCGGCGATTACACCGGACGGCACAGGTTCAGTTACAGAGCACCCCCGGCAGGAATCGAACCTGCGACCCGCGGATTAGAAGTCCGCTGCTCTGTCCGCTGAGCTACGGGGGCATGCACCGGATTGTACACGCCCGCGACATCACTGCGCCGACGACACCGCGCCCCGCTGCCGCCACCATGCGTAGCCTCCGAGCGCGACGGCGCCGGTGATCAGGAGGAGCCACGTGCTCGCCTCCGGCACCTCGGGCGGTGGCTCCGGCTCATCGTCGTCGTCGCCGTCATCGTCGTTGCTCCCGAGCCCGACGGCGGTCGGAAGCGCCGTGCCGGGACCAGGCGGCGGTGCGGTCTGCAGTGGCGGCGTCGTCGGCTGGGGCGTGCGCGTGGCGGTGGGGGTGACGGTCGGGCAGTCGACACCGGTCGGGCACGGCGTTTGCGTCGGCCGCGGCGTCGGCGGCGGGCCCATCGGCTCGCCGTTCGTGTAGACGGACAGGCCGCCGCCTTCCGTGCCGACCCAGAGGAACCCCGTGGACGGCTCGATCGCCAGCGCGGTGATCGCCTTGGCGGCCAGGCCGCTGTTGCTCGGCGTCAGGTTCAACCACGTGCCCGTCATGCTGACATCGCCGACGAGAATTCCGCCGTCCGCCAGGTCCTTTTCCTTCGGGTTCTCCGCATCCTCGCCCAGGACACCGTCGCCCCGCCAGAGATCCTGCATGTGGCCGCGCGTCGTGCCGAGCCAGACCTGGCTGACGGCATCGCGCTCGATCGCCGAGATCCAGCCCTGGCTCGGGAACTCAGCGGCCGTCCAGCGCTGATCGATCGGATCGAAGCGGTTCACGACGGCTGTGACGAGCGGCCAAAAGGAGACGACGTCCGACTCGTCGCCACCGAAGGTGCCGGCCCGAACGTAGCTGCCGGGCTCGGCCAGAATGCTGCGGAAGTCGCCGGTGATCCCGCCGTCGCCGTAGCTCAGCAGGCCCGCGTCGCCGTGACGCCAACCGCGCCAATTGGCGCCGTCCCAGTGGCTGACGCCGCCGCCGGCCCGGTCGCCCGTGGTGCCGCCGGCGTAGCTCGTGGCGGCCCAGACATCCGGTCCGGTCGCGGACAAGCCGAGCACTGTGTCGCCCGTGAACAGCCCGCCCGTGTTGGCGAACGTGTAGCTTGCGACCACCTGTCCCGCCGACGGGTCGATGGCGTCGAGCCCCTTGCCCTGTTGGACATCGGAGCTGGCCGGGCCGTTCGTCACGCTGTTGCCCAAGCCGTGGCCAAGCCAGACCTGACCGCCGCCATCCACGGCCAAGCTACCGGCTTGGCTGGAGGAAAGGCCGCCGGCCTCCACCGTCAGCGTCCGCGCCCAGGCATTCGCGCTCCGGTCGAAGATGCCGATGCCGCCGTCGACCCAGGCCCCGCTCGCGATCCGCTCGTGACCGCTGGCCACCCAGACCTCGTCGCCGACGATCGCGATATCGGTGATCAGGTCCCCGCCAATCGGCGGCCCGTCGACTCGTAGGTGTAGTGCGTCCAACTGCGGTTCTGGGGTTGTAGCGCATCACGCCTGCCTGCCGCGTCCCGACCCACAGGTCACCGACGGGGTCGAACGCCAGCGCCGTGATCTCGTTGACATACGGCGTCACCGCGGCGGTTTGCAGCGCTGGGTCCACGATCGGCGTGGCGCCGTCGAATCGCACAGGGATGATGCCGTGGCTGCCGCGCGTCACGTGCTCGGGCTCATCCGTACCCAAGTAAGCGACCCCGTCCCCCAGCGCGATCGCGGTGACGATGTCCGTCGGCAGGCCGTCCGAGCCGCGGATCCGACGCCAGGTATCCGTCGCCGGGTCATACCGACTGGCCCCGCGCCCGGTGTTGCCCGACGTGTTCGCGCACGCCGCCCAGACGTAGCCGTCCCGCTCGGCGATGGACCACACGGTGTCGCCGCACAGGCCGGCGTCGGCGTCGCCGGCGATCCGGGTATCCCGATCGTTGTATTCCGTCCACGTCGCCGTCTCGGAGTCCCAGCGGTACGCCTTGATCCCGTGGCGCACCAGACGTAGAACGCAGCGCCGCCACGCCGCTCGACGGCCATCTCCATCACCTGGCTCGTGCGCGGACCGTCCGCCAAGTCGCCGTTCGGCGCCGTCGTCAGGATGCCGGTCCACTCCTGCGAGTCGGGGTCGAACACCGAGACGAACACGTCGGTGCGCGTCCGGCCGTGTGCGACCCAGACATGTCCGTTCGGAAGGACGGCGATGTCCGTCACCTGTTCGCGCAGCGGTCCGAGCTCGGGGTCGGCCTCGTCGTAGACGAACTTCGTCCATTGTCCGTCCGTGCCCCGCCGCGCGACTCTCGGTCCGGCGTACCGGCCCACACCACACCATCGTCCGCCACCGCCACCGACGAGAAGATGCGGCTGTCCGGGAACACGTCCGTACCGTACGCGTCGACGACATCCTGTGAGTGCTCGGGCCGGGCCTCGGGCGTGTCCGCCACGGACGACCGAAACGCCATCGTGGCGTGCTCGACGTGCGTGAGGCCCATCTCGGTGGCCAACCAGGCATCGCCGGTCTGCCGGTCGAATGCGATGTCGAAGACGTTGTTCGAGAGGAGCCCGCGCTGGTTGGGGAACACGTACTGGCTGAACGTCCGCTGCCCGGGCTCCCAAACCACGAGGCCGCCGCCCTCGGTGCCGACCCACAACCGGCCGTCGACGGGATTCACCGCGGCCGCGAGGATCTCGTCTCCGTTGGCCAACGTCAGCCAGCTGGCGGGGTCCTGCATCGTCCCCTGCTGCGCGGCGGCCGGCGGCGGCGCGAGGAGGGCCAGCGACAAGGCAAGCGTGCCGCAGGCGGCGCGGGTCATGCGTCGGAGGTTCATCCACAGCTCCAGGTCGGTTCGTAGGCGCGGCCGGCAACGGACATCTCGATCCAACCGCACAACCGTTCAAGGGTATGGACGCGCCAAGCGCGGGTCAACTTGCGCCGGCCGATCGTCCGGCCGGCGGCGAAACTGCGGCGCACGCGTGCGGTCCCTCCGGCAGCACCCGGAACGGCCCACGCGCCATCGACCGGCAGCCCCGCGGCCCGTCTACCGCTGGGCGGCCGGCAGCCACGCCCGATAGGGCAGTCGGCTGCGATCCCGGCCGATCGGCCGGCCGGGATCCGTCGGGCCGAACCGCTCGCCGCCGGTGAAGACGCTGATCCCGCCGCCCGACGTGGCGACCCAGACGTGGCCGGTCGCCGGCTCGATCGCCAGGGCCGAGATCGCCCGCGCAGCCAGCCCGCTGTTCTCCGGCGCAATCCGGTCGAACGGCCCGGTGATGCTGGTGCCAAGCCAGATCCCCCCCAGCGCCGGATCCCGCCGATCGGCCACGGTGTCCCGATCGCCTCGCACCTCGTCGGCCCGCCAGATCTCGCCGGTGTGACCGCGCGTCGTGCCGAGCCACACGCGCCCGTCCTCGTCGTCGACGATCGCCGGGATCCACCCGTCCCGCGGGAAGGTCGCGGCGCGCCATTGGCGGCGCAACGGGTCGTAGCGGTTCACGACGGCGTCGACACTCGGCCAGACGCCGGCGATCTCGCCCTCGAGCGTATAGCTGCCCGCCCACCGCGCCATCGGCCGCCTCGTGCACCGATCGGACATCGCCGGAGATCTCGCCGTCCCGGTAGCTCACGAACCCGAAGTCACCGGACTGCCAGGCGAGCCAGGCGTCCTCGTGGAGCACCGTCGCGCCGCCGCCCGTGAGGCGAGCGGCGCTCGTCCCGTCCGGGGCGTAGCTGACCGCAGCCCAGATGCCCTCGGCTCCGCTGGCCAAGTCGAGGACGGTGTCGCCAACGAGTCCGCCGGAGCCGCGCCGCCACATCGCCCAGACGTCGGCCGCCGGGTCATAGGCCGCCACGCCGCTGCCCTGCTGCACGTCGATACCGACGCCGCCCGTCGCGGCGCCGAAGCCGACGTACACGCGCCCATCCACCCCGAGCGCAAGGCTGCTCGGCTGGCCGCTCGGCAACCCGCCGGCGGATGGACGTATCGTCCGCCGCACCGTGCCGCTTGCGCGGTCGATCAACGTCAGCCCGCCGTCCGACGGCCCGTTCACGGCGTGGCGGCTGCGCGTCGATGCCACCCAGACGTCATCGCCTTTGACCAGGACATCCGTCACGGCGTCGCCCGCCAGGCCGTCGTCCGTCGACGCGGCAGTCCAGGAACGCCACCGGCCGTCGCGCGGGTCGTACACAGCCAGCCCGGCGCCGCGCGTGCCGACCCACAACCGGCCGGTCGGATCGAACGCCAGCGCCGTCACCTCGTTTGCCGGCGGCGTTCGGCCGTCGGCAAACGTCGACAACGGCGGCTCGATCGTCACGCCGGCCGCACTGGCCTTCAGCGGCACGACGCCGAGACCGCCCGAGTGGCGCGTCGTCGGTTCGTCCGTGCCGAGGAACGCACCGCCCGCGACGGCGGCGATCGCCGTGACGGTGCCGGTCGGGAGCCCCTCCGCCGGCCCGATCCGCTGCCACGTCTCGGCGGCACGGTCGAAGCGGCTCACCCCGAGCCCCTCCTCCCCCGACCGTCCGACGCACGCCGCCCAGACCGCGTCCGCCGCGGCCGCGATCGCCCAGACCTGGTCGCTGCACAGCCCCGGCGCCGGCACAATCCCTTCGCCCTGGTCCGTGCGGCTGAACGCTGTCCAGCGCCCATCCCGCCAGCGGTAGACGCCGCGGCTCCATGTGGCCAGCCAGAGGCTGAAGCCGCCGCCGGGCTCGACCGCGACGGCAAGCTGCATGACCTGGCCCGTCCGCGGCCCATCGGCCACCGCGCCGATCGGGCCGACGGAACGGACGGCGGACCAATCGTCGGCTGCGGGGCCGTGGATCGTGAGCGCGACGTCCGTGTTGCCGCGCCGCCCGTGCGCGATGACGAGCCGGCCGTCCGGCAGCACGGCCAGGTCGGCGACCGTCGATCGGGCGGGCCCGGCAGTCCGCTGCGGGTGGAACGGAAACCACGTCCATCGGCCGTCGGGCGTGCGGCGCACCACGCCGCCGTCCGGGGCCATTCGGTCGAGCGCACGGGCATCGCTGGTGTCAAGCGCCCGATCGGACTGTGGAATGCCGGCCCAGAGCGTGCCGTCAGCGGCAACGGCGACGGCGCTCCAGACCCGCAGCGGCGGCAGCCCATCGTCGACGACGGCGACGTCAAGCTCGGCCGCTGGGGCGCGAGGGACGGGTGAACGTACGTCGTCCACCAGCCGGTGCTGCGGGCGACATGCGTCAGGCCGTCCGCCGTGGCAAGCCAGGCGTCGCCGCTGCGCGGGTCGAACGCGATGTCGTAAACGGTGTTCGAGCGCAGTCCGGGCTGGTTTGGAAAGAGGTAGTGCTCGGACGTCCGGTTCGCCGCGTCCCAGACCACGACGCCGCCGCCTTCCGTGCCCACCCAGACACGCCCGTCCATCGGATGAACGGCGGTCGCCAGGACCTCGTCACCGCGCGCGAACGTCCACCACGCGGCCGGGTCATGGGCATCCGGGGCTGCGGCTCCGGCGACAGCGGTGGCGGACGGTGCGAGGGCGGCGTTTAGGGCGATGATGATGCCCAGTAGGCAGGGAGGGACTGACCGTCGACCGCTGTTCGGGCGTTGTCGAGGCGGCATTGTGGTCTCCTGTGCGGTGTCGTCGCGGGTCGAACACGCATGGGAGGGTAGCGCGGCTGCACTAGCAGCGCATGGGTGGCATCTGAGGGGCGCGTGAACTTGGCGAAGGGTGGCTTGGGTTGGGGGTTGGGGTTGGGGGTTGGCGAGACTGTGGGGTGGTGGCTTGGTCTGGCCGGGGATCGGGCTGGCCGAGGGGTCGGTCTGGACTTGGAGGAAGTGCTGGGCCGGCCCAGCACCTCCTCAGCCCCCCGGCCCACCTCCTCCTCAGCCCGCGTACTCACGTCCCCCGCGTCTCCATCCACATCCACGCCGCACCCGATCGCGCCGACGACCAATTCTAGGGTTCGAGCGGATCCAACACGATCAGCCCCCCCGACGCACCCCGGTGCATGATCGGCAGGTACAACGTTGTCCGCAGCCGCAGGACGTAACCGTACTCCCCGAGCTCCGGTTCGGGCGTCGCCGTCGGCGCCCCGCCGGGCGGCTCCGTGCCGGGCGGCGGCGGCGGGGCTGTCGGCGGCAGCGGCGGGCGAAGGACCGCCAGACCCTGATCGGCCGTGCCCAGCCAGCCGCCGGCGCCATCGAAACGCAGCGTCGTCAGACGGTTGGACGGCAGACCGCCCGGGGCCGCCGACTGCCGAATCCATCGTCCGTCCGGCGGCCGCACGCGCAGACCGTCGTCTCGCGTCGCCGCCCAGATCACACCTTGGCCGTCCGCCGCCAGCGCGACGACCCCGCCGCTCCGATCGAGCCGCTCGGCCGTCAACGCACCCGCGTTCACGCTGGCCACGAAACCGTCCGGCGAGGCATCCGCCTCATCGGTCGACGTCGGGACCGCCAGACCGCCCGTCCAGACCGTGCCGGCGGTGTCGACAAGGACGCTCCGCAGATCGATCAACGCCCGGTTGCCCCGGTCACGAACCGCAGGCGGCATGCCGTCACGGTCCGTGTAGCTCCGCCACGTGCCGGCCGCCTGGTCGTAGACGCTCAAGCCGCCGCCCGTGTTGAACTGCGCGCCACCTGGTCGCGGATCCACGTAGAAGAAATAGGCCGTCGAGACCCAGACCTGATCGCCGATCACCGCGATGTCGGTCACGTTGTTGCTGGCCAGCTGCGGGTGTGTGAAGGTCCGCTCCCACCGGCGGGTGGCGGTGTCGACAACGGCCACGCCCCAGCCGCGGTAATGGAACTCCTTGGGACCGTGATCCGTGGCACCCGTGCCGACCCACAACTTGCCGCGGCCATCCAACGCCAGTGCGCTCAGGTGGTCCGCCGGCAATCCGCTGGCGCTACCGGACAGGCGCGTCCAGTCACGACCGTCGAAGCGCGACAAGCCGCCGTCGGTCCAAGCGCGACGGTCGGCATCGAACGTCGACTGCCGCGTGGCCACCCAGACCGTGCCGTTCGCCTCGATCGCGATGTCGGCGATCGCGTCCCCCGCCAGACCGCCGGCGGTCGAGGCGCGGGTGAACGACCGCCACACACCGTCCACGCCGCGAACGCTCAGGCCGGAGCGGGCGGTGCCGACCCACAGGTCGCCGGTCAGGGGATGCCGGGCAACGGCGGTCACGTCGTTGGCCGCGAGCACGCCGGGCGCAAGGTCCCGGCTGTCCAAACGAGTCACGGTCTGGCGGTCGTCGAGCAGCCGGGCGATACCCGCGCCTCGGACACGGCCCTCGTCATCCTGCGTGCTGCAGCCGAACCAAGCCGAAGCGTCGGCATCCGGCAGAATCGCATGGATGAGATCACCGGGCATGGCGCTGGCGCCGCGGAGGACGAACCAGCCGTCGTCGTCGGCATCGGCCGGCGTGGCGCGGTCGTCGAGCAGCGCGACGCCGGTGCCGCGGCCGTTGAAGCGGGCGGTGGCGGCCCAGACCGTGCCGTCGGCGCCGACCGCGACCGCCGTGACGTAATTGTCCTGGATGCAGCGATTCTCGTCGCCGCAGTCGCGGCGGCCGAGCCACGTGGCGCCGTTCCAGGCGACGAGTCCGCGTCCCGAAGTCGCGGCCCAGAGTGCGGTCGGGCCGGCGGCGAGCGCGTTGACGGCGTCCGCCAGCTCGGGCGCGTTCTCGTTGGACCACGCCGTCCACTTGCCGTCGGCAAATCGGGCGACGCCGCCGCCGGAAATGACCCAGCGTCCGGCGACGGGCTGGCCATCGGGATCCGTCGATGGTGGCGACCAGACGCGGTGCGGGATGTGGGCGGTGTACACACCGCCTCGCCAAACCGCCAGATCACGCACATCCGTCGACGGCAGGGCAGCGGCATCGAACATCGTCCAATTCTGGCCGTCCGCGCTGAACGCGACGCCGCCGCCGGTCCAGCCGCCGAGCGTCAGCTTCGACGGCACGGTCAAGAGGGGATCCCAATGAGGTGTCGCCGCAACCCAGAGCCGGTTCGCGTCGTCGACGGCCAGGGCCGAGAGCGCGCGGAGCGGCAGGCCCTCGCCGGCCACGAACATGCGATCCCGTGCCCCGTCGTAGCTCGCCAGCCCGCGGCATGTGGCGAACCACCACGCGTCCCGCCAGCGCACGACGTCGTACACGTCGTTGCACGGCAGGCCGTCCTGCGGCGCCAGGTACTGTCGCCACTGGCTGCCGTCCGTTCGCCAGCGCATCACGCCGCCGCCGACGCTGGCCGCCCAGAGGCCGTCGCCGTCTCGGACGATGGCTCGCACGTCGTCGCCGGAGGCCATCGTCTCCCAGCGGCCGACGATGCGCCACGCATCACCGCTGCCGGAGGCGCCAGCCGATCGGGCGCCGACGACGCCCAGAACGGCCGCGAGTACGGCGCACTGCCACAGTGGGCGGCTGCGCCGGGCGCGTGCGGGCGGTTCGGTCGACATGTGCTCGCTCCTGCATACGGTGGGGGGACCGCGGCCCCGGCGGCCGGTGTCGATAACGACGGCGGGTGGCGGCGCGTTACCGCGAGTTGTCGTCCGCCGGGGTCAATGCGCCGATGCCGACCGTGAGCTCGACGGCCGCGAAGGCCGGCGGCATGACGCCGGGCTGCCACGCCTCGGTGATGAGGGACTCCTCGCCGATCTGATCGAGCGCCATCCGGGCCGGCGGCTTCGTCGACGGCGCGGCGACCCACAGCACGCGCCCGCCGGGGTGGGCGGCCGACCATCGCGCCAGCGCGCCCGCCGCCGCCGCACCCGGCGCACCGCTCTCCGGGTCCTCGACCGCGTTGGGCAAGACGGCGACGTCGACGTCGTGCAGGGCCCACAGCGGCGCGGCCAGGCGTGCGCTGAGATCCGTGCCGTACGGGCTCGGGAACAGGACGAGGTCGCCCGGCACCGTGTGGGCGGCGATGCGGTCGATCAGGAGCTTGGCGGCGGCGAACTCACGCGACGGGCGCAGGCGACCGCTCTGCAGCGCCGCGGCAGCGAGGCCGAGCGCCGTCAACGCGGCAACCGCGGCCCGCTGCCGGGCGCCGCGGCCGGCGACGACCCGCTCGACGCACAGCGCCGCCAGCACGCACGCCGTCGGCACCGCAATCGGCGCGAGCCGGCGCGCGGCGTAGATCGGCGATAGATCGCGCGTCACGATCGGTGCCGCAAGCACGAAAGCGCTGGCGGCCACGAGCGGCCAGATGACGGCCGGTGCGCGCCGGGATCCGGCGCCTCGTCCGCCCAACGCGATCGCGGCGCCGAACAGCCCGAGCGGCGTGACGGACCACGTCAGCAGGCGGACCATGCCCGTCGGTTCGCCCGCGGACGGCCGGGCCTGCCACACGGCCGCCGCGAGGACGGCTGCTCCGAGGACCACACCGACCGGCACGCGCTGCATCGCCCCCGGTAGCGCCGCCCTTCGTCGTCGCCGAGACCGTTTGCCGGCCGCCGCCAAGGCGGCGCAGCCGATCGTGCCGAGCAGGATCATCAGCCCCCACCGGGCGCCGAATGCCGCCGCCAAGCGCCACACGCCGGTCCCGTTCAACGCCGCATACACCACTGTCGGACCCCGGAACAAGGCGATCAGCGCGGCGCACGGCAGCGCCGCACCGGCGACGAACGCGCCGCGCGTGCGGAAGTTGGGCGCCGCAACGAGCCAAAGGACGGCCGTCGCGAGGGCGAACGGCACGAGATCGATCTTGGCGACGACGGCCGTGCCGACGGCGGCGCCGGCGGCCGCCGCGAGCAGCGTCGCACCGCCGAACGGCGTCCAGGTCGCCGACCGGTTGCCGCCGTCACCGGCCGGGGATGCCGCGCCGTGGCCCGACGCGGTGCTGGCCTCCCGAATCACCCCGAGCGCCACCAGTGCCGCCATCGCCAGCCCGCCCGCGAACAGCTCGGCATAGGGCGTCGCACCGTACACACGGAACTGCGGCGAGAGCGCGGCCAGCGCCGCCGCCGCAGGTGCGGCCGCGTGAAGGCCGATCGTCCGGGCGAGGGCGGCGACGGCGAGGAGCCAGAGCGCCGCGCTCCACAAGGCTGCGTCGGCGGAACCGTACGGGCCGAACAGGGTCACGCCGAGCGCCGCCCACGCAGCGAACAACGGCGGGTGGTACGGCGTGGCCTTCGGGACGCCGATGCGCGGGACGGCAAAGGCCACGGCGTGAAAGCCGTGCGTGCCGTCGTCGGGCGCTGGGATGCCCTCGGCCCGCAGCGCGGCCAGCGGCGTCACGAGGCCGGCGATGGCTGCGGCCGGCGCGTCGAAGTACAGACTTCGGTCGTGGGCGATGCGCACCGCCGCCGCGGCATACCACCCGCCGTCCAGCGCGGCCGGCCATGGTACGGCGGGACCGAGGCGGAGCACACCGAGGGCGATGATGACGGCGCACGCCGCGTCGACCGCAACGTCGTCCGCATCGCGGCGAAGCCGCAGACGGCCGCGTCGCACCGCGCGGACAAGCGCGACGACGACCGCAGCCGCCACGGCGCCGCCCGCGGCGAGCGCGATGCGCGCATCGAACCGCCCGGCGGCGGCCAGGCCGAGCGCGGACCAGGCGGCTGCCGCGACGCCGGCGACGACCACGCCGAACGCGAGGACGAGCGGCGCGACGTGGGCGGTGTCTCGCGGCGGATGGCGTTTGGACGCAGCGGCGATGTCGATCGGTGCCGACGGTGGAATCGTCGTCGCCTGCCGGCAGCTATGGGCGCGGCGTCGGTGTCGGGGTGGGCGATGGGACGACGTAGTGTGCGATCGTGCCTTCCACGCCGACCGCCCAGCCGTCGCGGCCGTCCGGGCTGAACCAGACGCTGTTCAGGTCCTTCGTCACGCCGGTGACCGCGAACGTCTGCCAGCTCGGACCGCCGCTCCAGAGATAGATGCCGCCTCGCTCGCCGACGGCCCAAATTCGGTCCTTGGCGAGCATCTTCACGCCCAGCAGATCGCGTCCGCTCGTGCTCGGCTTGTTGTCCATGCGTGACCAGTCCCCGGTCGGATCGCGCAGCCAAACCGTGCCGGTCGGGCCGACGGCCACGCCGTCGCCCGACGGCAGGACGTCCACGCTGTTGAGCGCACCCGACTGTGTCCCTGGCGACCAGGCCGTGCCGTTCCAGTTGTAGATCCGCGAGCCCGTTCCGCCGTTCTGGACGGCCACGGCGCTCGTGTCGGACAGCATCGCCACATCGGCGTACTTGTGCGACGTGTTGTTCAGGTCCGACGCCGACTGCTTGGCCCAGGTCGAACCGTCGAAGAACTGGCGGCTGCCGTTCGTCTTGCCGACGATCCATCCGCGAATGCCTTGCGTGCCGCGCACCATCGCCACCGCCGACCAGTTGTCCAGGTTCTCGGTCGCCATGCTGGACCACGACTGGGCCCCGTCGCGCGTCCGGATCAACGTGCTCGACTGCCCGAGGTAGTCGCCGACGATGTAGCCGTTGCGGTCGTCGAGCATGACGACCCCGTTCAGCATCCGCCCGGGCTGCACTGCCGCGCTGGTGAACTCCACGCCGTCCCAGATGAGCACCGTGCTGTTCGCGCCAACCAGCACCGCAAGTCCGTTCGACGCGCCGCTGACGCCCGTGAGCGTATTGCGTGTGATCTGCAAGGACCGGTTCACGTTCTGCCACTCGCCCGACGGGAACGAGCCGGCCGTCGGCGACGGCGTGACGCCGGGCGCCGTGGTCGCCGACGCGGTCGGCGAAGGCGTGCGGCTCGCGGTCGCCGTCGTCGTCGACGTCGCGCTGGCCGTACCGCCCGCCTGCGTCGCCGCGGTCGTCGATGTGGCCGACGGCGTGCCGGGGGTGGCCTGTTGGACGTCCGTCGGGGACGGCCCGATCGTCGGCACGACGGGCCCCGTCGGGCTCGCCGTCGGCGGGCGGAGGGTCGGCGTGGACGACGGGTCGGCCGTGCTGCGCGGGATCGTCGGGCGGGGCGTCGTGCGCTTGGGGCAGCCGGTGCCGCTGCAGAAGCGACGGCTGTAGGGCAGGTAGATCGAGCACCAGCCCCCGGCACAGGTCGACGGCGCCGGCGTCCCGGTCGTACCGCCCGACTGGGTGCGTGTCGGCGTCGGCGTGGCGCCGCGCGTGGCGGTGCGGGTCGGGCTGCCCTCCAACGTCGGCGTCGGCTCGACGGTGTTCACCGGCGTGCTGGATGGGGTGGCCGAGGGCGTGAACGTGGGCGCTGGCGTCGCGGTGGGCGGGATCGTGAACGAGAAGATCGTCACGCCCGCGTTCATGGTTCCGAGGTAGACCCCGTCCCCAAACGGCGCGAGGCTCGTCACGTTCAGCGACGACATCGGCGTGTTGGACGGGTTGTAGGCATACCAGTCGACGCCGTCGAACAGGCGAACCCCGCCGAAGGGCGGAACGAGTCCGAGGCCGCGTCGATTCATCGATACCCATACCGCGCCGTGCTTGTCGAGGGCGAGGGCGTTGACCTCCCCCTCGTTCAGCCACACGCGGCTCTGCCACGACTCCTTCGTGCAGTTGTCGAGGCCGCACCAGTTGAGGGCGGCATTGACGCCCCGGCCCTCGGTCCAGTGGAACTGGCGCGGCACGGCGTCCCAACCGCCCAGCCAGGCCAGGTTGTGCACACGGTCGGCCAGGATCGCGTTGAACGTGCCGAGGCCATAGCCCTTGATCAACGCGCCCTGATCCTTCTTCCAAGCCGTCCAGTCCGTTCCGTTCCAGCGCGAGGCACCGCCGCCGAACAGGACCTGGGAGATCGTTCCGTCGGGCGCCTCGTTGTTCTTCTTCGTCGGGAAGTGCGCCGCCCAGACATTGCCGTTGGCCGGGTCGACATCGAGGTCGGCCACGCCGTTCGAGCCGAGTTTGGCGCCGCTGCCGCCCTGTGGCGGAATGTAGTAGTGCGTGAACTTGCCCGTGGCGGGGTCGAGCACCGAGATGCCGTCGCCCTGCGTGCTGTCCTGATCGCCGAAGCCGATCCAGATCCGGCCGATCAGGTCCACCGTCACGGTCTTGACCATCTGATCGAGCAGCCCGCTGCTGTCGATTGCGCCGATGGGTTGCGTGTACACGAACCACTCGCTGCCGTTCCACACCCCGAGGCCGCCGTCCAGCCAGCACTCCGGAGGGTTGCTGCACTCCCGGTCCGACATCCAGATGCTCTCACGACCGCCGACGTAGACCTTGCCGTCCTTACCGAACGCGATCTCCGAGGCCTCGTTGGACGCCGGGCCGCGATCGATCAGGTAGATCGGGGTGTTGATCGGCACGTCGCGCTGCAGGTTGGGCTGGATCGTGATCCAGGGCCCGAGGCCGTTGGCGCCGGCCTTGAAGGCCGTCACGCGGTAGCGTGTCGGGTCGTCGCCGATGACGATGTAGCGGTTCGAACCGCTGAAGATCGCATCGAAGGCCGCCTTGTCCGACAGCTTCACCGGAATGTTCACGAGGCGGGTCCCGGCAGCGGTTGCCGTCTTGACCTGCGTCACCTCGCGACCCGGTCCAAACGCCTTCCACCAGTTCCAATTGCCGTCCGGCTTCTGGCGCGCCACGCCGCGATTCTTGAGGGCGTACCAGACGTCGCCCGACACCGGGTCCTGCTTCACGTCGGCGATCTGATTGGACGGGAGCCCGTTCGCTGCGGTCATATACGGAACCCAGGTCAGCGTCCCCGGCGTGAACTCCGCCACGCCGTAACCGTCGCCGGCCCGATCGTCGCGCGTACCGATGATCGCTTTCGTGGCGCCGGGTTCGACGACGATCGCGCTGACCAGCACGTTCGTCTCGCCCTCGATCTGACCGGAAAACGTGAAGAACTGCCACTCGTCGTCGGAGATCCACGGCGTGTAGGAGATCGACGAGTCATCGAACGTGTTCTTGTGGCACAGGACGGCGATGCCCTGGCCCACGGACGGCCCGCTGCCATGCCCGATCCAAAGGCACCCGTTTTCGTCGATGTCGACCGAGAACACGTGCTTGCCGCGCAGCCCTTCCACCTTCTGCACGCCGCTGCGCACGACGGTGGTGTAGCGCGGCAGGCTCGTGCAGGACTCGCGCTGCGCGAGCCCCTTGCGAAAGAGGAGCAGGCCTCGGTCGAGCGTCGCCACCCACATCCGCCCCTCGACATCCGCGCGGAGCATGCTGATCGAGTCCGAGTAGCACTGCGACGACGCGACGCTGCCGCCGCTGGACGATTCCTGTCGATACGCGGACCACTTGGCGCTCTCCACGGTGCCGCCGCTGGTGGCCACACTGTCCAGGTCCGTCACCGCCACGCCGCCGCCGGCGGGCACCCAGGCATCCACGCAGTCGGAACTGCCGCCTTCAGGGCAATAGTGTTGCCAGACCTCGTAGCGCTTCGTGCCGACCCAGAGGTTGCCGACGGTGTCCAATGCGAGGTCGGTGATGTTTTCGCTCGGGACGGTCTTGAGCGAGGACGGCTCGCCGCTCACACTGGCGTGCACCTGGTACGACCATGCGTTCGTCGCCGGGTCGTACATCGCCAGACCCGCCGCCGTGAACGCCCCATCCTCGGTGCGCCGGACATGGCGGAGCTTGGGATCCCATTCCTGTCCGAAGCCCACCCAAAGCCTGCCGTCCGGCCGGCGCAGCACGGCCGTGACCACCCGGCCCGGCATCCCGCCAACCTCGCCCGCCACCGGCCGGATGACGTCGAACCGGTCGACGGACGGGAAGAAGTGCACCAAGCCACCGGCCGTGCCGAGCCAGTACGAGCCGTCGCCCACCGCTTCGATATCGTGGACGACGTTCGACGGCAGCCCGGACTGCGGCGCAAGGTACTGCTTGTACGTCCCGGCATCGAGGTCCCAGCGCACCAAGCCTCCGCCGTCGGTGGCGGACCACACGATCCGGCCCTCGCGCAGCAGCCGATTCACACGGTCGCCGTTCGCGACGGTCTGCCACGAGCCCGTGGCCAGCGGACCGCCCGTCGTCTGGTCGTTGGCGCCCTGCGCCGTCACCGTCCGGCCGTCCTGCGCGTCGCCGAACTGCACGCCGACGACCGGCGCGAGCGTGGCGAACAGCGCGGCCGTGAGGCCGCCGACGAGCACGAAGCGACCGAGGCGCTGCGCGATTGGAGTCGTTCGGGGGTCTGAACGCTTCACTGGGCTACCTCTCACGCAACGCTGCGCGGTGCCGCTGTTGGCGACGCCGCGCAGCGCAATCTTTTGGTGAACGACGGCCGATCGCAGGCAGATGGCGCAGCGGTGACGGCCGCCGGCGGGTTCACAGTTAAGACGCCGCGAACGCTGGCAGGATACGGTCGCGGTGGACGCCGCAACATCGGTCGGGGGCACGGCGCCCGAGGACTAGCCTACACGATGCGACGGCGCCGTGCCAAGCCGCCGCCGTCTGGCGCTGACGCCTCTCAACGACTCGCCCAGGGCAAGTGGACGCGGCCGGCCGGTGAGCCGTCCGGCGTCGCGAAGGCCGTCGGTGTCACCGACGGGCCGGGCGACGAGGTTTCCGTCGGCGGCGGATCGATCAGCCGGCGCTCGAGCCCGATGACCCCGCTCCCGGTCGCCGCCACCCAAGCCCGGTCACCCGCGCCGAGCGCAACGCCCCACGCCCGCTGCGCCAGCACGATCTCGTCGACCGTCACGGGCGCCGCCGGCCGGCGGACATCGACGAGCGTGACGCGTCCGCCGTCGGCCGGACCGCCGCCGTCCGCCTGGGCGATCCAGACGCGCTGCCCTTCCGCGTCGAAGGCCACGTCGTACGCCGCGCCGGCGGTGGCCAGCGAGCCGAGCGCCTTCGGCGCGGCCGGATCGGACACGTCGACGATCACGAGACCGCCGGAGTTGTCCGCAATGTACGCGCGTTTCGTGGCCCCGTCGACGGCGATGCCGTACGCCCTGACGGACGTGGCAAATGAGCCCACCTCGTGCGGGGCCGTCGGGTCCGCGATGTCGATGATTCGCAGGCCACCGGGGCCGTCTGCAACGTAGGCGGTCAAGTTGTCGATGGCGATGTCCGCCGCCCAGCCCGGCGTCGTCAGCCCGCCGATCACGCGCCACGTCTTGTCCGGCATCTGGGCCACGGCTCGAATGCCGTGCCCGGGGTCCCCGTTCTCGAAGTCCTCGTTCCACTCGCCGACCCAGACGATGTCGCCGCTGACGGCGACGCTGTATGCCTTGCCGCCCGGCGCCGGCAGGATCACGCCGACGAGCACGGGCACCGCCTCGACGTCCGGTCGCGCGAAGATCTGCAGCCCGGCCGTGCCGGTCGCGACGGCCAACACGTTGTTGTCCGCGGCGACGGCGAGGGCGGTGCCGGCGGTGGAGAGCGTACCAAGGATGACCGGCGCGTGCGGGTCCGCGATGTCCAGAATGTGCACGCCGACGCCGTGCGCGGCGACGAACGCACGGTCACCGTTCACCGCGATGTCCAGCGCCGGTGCCGCCGCGGGCAGGCGTGCGGCGACGACGAGCCCTTCGTCGAGCGAACCGCGGTGCGGGGAAGCATGCACGTCTGGCGGAGCCGCGGCACACCACGTCGCCACCGTTGCGAGCGCGACGGCGAGGGCGAGGGCGAGGGCCGTGCGTGTCGACGTGGGCGTGGGCGTGCGCGGAACGGCGACCCACCGGGGCCGGTTCGCCACGTCAGGCACCACCGGACGCACTCTCGGCGACCCCTGCACGCTGCCGAACACGCCGGACCTCGTCGGCGATCGCCTGCCACGTCAGTCCGTACTTGGCGAGGACGTCGGCCGGCTTGCCGCTTTCGGCGTACGTGTTGTCGACGCCGACGAAGCCCATCGGGCACGGCGCGCGGCGGGCGACGGCGCGGGCGACGGCGCTGCCGAGACCGCCTTCGATGAGGTGCTCTTCGGCGGTCACGATGGCGCCCGTCTCGCGCGCGGCGGCCTCGACGGCCGCCTCGTCCAGCGGCTTGATCGTGTGCATGTCCAGCACGCGGACGTCGATACCCTCGGCGGCGAGGGCGTGCGCGGCCTCCAGCGCGGCGGAGACCATCAAGCCGCAGGCGATGACGGTGGCGTCCGAGCCGGCGCGGACGACTTCGGCGCGGCCGATCCTGAGGTCGACGTCCGCCGGATAGATCGTCGGGACCTTCGGGCGCCCGGTGCGCATGTAGACCGGGCCGACGTGGGCGACCATCCGGGCGGTGAGCGCGCGTGCGGCGGCGGCATCGGCCGGGCAGAGGACGGTCATGCCGGGGATGGAGCTCATGAGCGCCATGTCCTCGATCCCCATCTGGCTCGGCCCGTCGTCGCCGATCGAGATCCCGGCGTGGCTGCCGACGAGCTTCACATTGGCGCCCGTGAACCCGACACCCATACGGATCTGGTCGTAGGCGTTGCACGTCAGGAAGGCGGCGAAGCTGGCCGTGACGGCGATGTGACCGCACGCGGCGAGCCCGGCGGCAACGGAGACCATGTTGCTCTCGGCGATCCCGACCTGGAAGAAGCGCTCCGGAAAGGCCTGGGCGAACACCTCGGTCCGGGTCGAGTTGCCGACGTCGCCGTCGACGACGACGAGATTCGGGTAGGCCGCGCCGAGGTCGCGCAGCGCTTCTCCGAAGGCATTGCGGGTCGGTTCGCCGAGCGGAAGGCCGATGGCGGCATCGTGGTTCATATCGCCTCCGTCGGGTAGGGCGCGGCGTCGATCTCGGCGATCGCGATCTCGGCTTCGGCGGGCTTGAGCGGCACGCCGTGGAACTTGTTGCCCGGGTCGGCGAGGATCTGCGACACACCAAAACCCTTCCGGGTTCTGGCCACGATGACGGTCGGCCGCCCCTTGCGCTCGCGCGCCGCGCGGAGCGAACCGAGGACCTCCGGCCAGTCGTGGCCGTCGATCTCGAGCGTCCGCCAGCCGAAGGCCTCCCACTTGGCGGCGAGCGGCCCGGTCGGCATGACGGCGTCCGCATCGCCCATCTGCTGGTAGCCGTTCCGATCGACGATGGCGACGAGGCTGTCCAGCGCGTACTTGGCGCCGGCCATCGCCGCCTCCCAAACCTGCCCCTCGTCGAGCTCGCCGTCGCCGAGGAGGACGACCGTGCGGCGGTCGGAGGCGGCCAGCCGCCCGGCCAGCGCCATGCCGACGCCGATCGAAAGGCCTTGGCCGAGCGAGCCCGTCGAGGCCTCGACCATCGGGACGCGGCGCATGTTCGGATGGCCCTCCAGCCGGCTGCCGATCGTCCGCAGGTCCATGAGTTCGTCCCACGGCAGGATGCCGGCCTCGGCCAGCGCGGCGTAGAGGATCGGCGCGGCGTGGCCCTTGGACAGGACGAAGCGGTCGCGGTCGGGCATGTCGGGGCGCAGCGGATCGTAGTGCATCAGGCCGGCGAAATAGAGCGCGGTGACGAGGTGCGAACAGCTGAGGCACGTCGACGGATGGCCGCTCTCGGCGGCCGTGGTCATCCGGATGCTGGCCACGGCCAGCCGGCGCCGGACGGCCTCTAGGTCGGCGATGGAATGGTGGTCGTGGTTGGGGGTCGCCATGCGCGGCGGTCGCTCCGTCGAGGGGTGGGGGTTCACGAGGTCGGGAAGGCGCAGTTGGCACGGGTGATGGCGGACGCCACTAACCGGCGGCGATGTGCTCGCCGTACGCCCCGGGGGACATGAGGCCGTCGAGTTCGGCCGGTGCGGACGGTGCAAGCGTGATCATCCAGCCCTCGCCGTACGGGTCGGTGTTCACAAGCTCGGGCGTGTCGGCCAGGGCGGGGTTGATGGCCACCACGGTGCCGGTCAGCGGGCTGTAGAGGTCACTGGCCGCCTTGACGCTCTCGACGACACCGAACGGCTGCATCGCCACCAGCGAGGCACCGACCTTGGGCAGCTCAACGTAGACGACGTCGCCCAGCTGCTCCTGGGCGAAGTCCGTGATGCCGATGGCGACGTGGCCGTCGGCGGCATCGCGGACCCACTCGTGCTCGGCGGTGTAGCGCAGATCGGGTGGAACTGACATCTCGCTTGCCTCTCTCGTGTCGTGTTGCGCGGGTCGACGGCCGACCGCGTCGATGATGGTCCGGGGTGAACCGGCCGCGACGGGCTCGCGGCGGACTAGATGTGGAGCGGCAGCCCGCCGACGCCGAGGGCCGCCTCGTGCACCGCCTCGGACAGCGTCGGGTGGGCGTGGACGGCGGCGGCGAGGTCGTCGGCGGTCAGTTCGGCAGACCGGGCGAGGACGAGCTCGTGGATCAACTCGGTCGCCTCGGGGCCGACGATCGTCGCCCCGAGGATCTCGCCGTACTTCGCGTCCGAGACGATCTTCACCCAGCCGTCGTATTCGGCGATCGCGACGGCCTTGGCGATGGCGATGAACGGGAACTTGCTGACCTTGATGTCCAGCCCCGCCTCGCGCGCCTTGGCCTCGGTCAGGCCGATGGACGCGACCTGCGGCTGGCAGTACGTGCAGTTCGGGATGAACGAGGCGTCGATCGAATGCGTCGCGAGGCCGGCGAGCATCTCCATGACCTGGACGCCTTCGTGGCTGGCCTTGTGCGCCAGCATCGGCGGCCCGGCGACATCGCCGATCGCGTAGATGTTGGGCACCGACGTGCGCAGCTGGTCGTCGACCTTCACGAAGCCGCGCTCGAGCGCGACGCCGACGGCTTCGAGACCGAGGTTGTCCGTGTTCGGCGCCCGGCCGATCGCCACGAGGACCTTGTCGCCCTCGAGGACCTCGCTGTCGCCGCCGGCGACGGGCGTGACCGTCAGCCGCACGCCGTCGGCCGTGACCTCGACGTTCTCGACCTTGGTCGCGGTCTTGATCCGGATGCCGCTCTTGCTGAAGTGCTTCGCCACGAGCTCGGACGCCTCGGCGTCCTCGAGCGGCAGGACGCGGTCCAGCATCTCGATGACCGTGACGTCGGCGCCGTAGGCGTGGTAGACGTAGGCGAACTCCATCCCGACCGCGCCGGCGCCCATGACGAGCAGGCGCTTGGGCACTTCGCCCAGCTTCACCGCGTGGCGGCTCGTGATGATCCGCTCCCCGTCGGCCGTCATCCCAGGCAGCAAGCGGGAGCGCGAGCCGGTGGCGATGATGAGGCTCTTCGCCGTGATCACGATCTCGCCCGCGTCGCCCGCGACGACGACGGTGTTCGCGTCGCGCACGCTGGCGCTGCCGATGACGACGTCCGTGCCCGCCTTGCGCAGCAGCCCCTCGACGCCCCGGTTCATCCGCTTCACGACGCCGCGCGAGCGGTCGACCGCCTTCGCCCAGTCCAGCGTCACGCCCTGGACGCCGATGCCGAAGCTCTCGGCCTTGTCCTGGACGAAGTGGACCATCTCGGCGTTCTTGATCAGCGCCTTCGTGGGGATGCAACCCCAGTTCAGGCAAACGCCGCCGAGGTTCGGGTCACGGTCGATGACGACCGCCTTCAGCCCGAGCTGGCCGGCGCGGATGCCCGCCACGTAGCCGCCCGGCCCGGCGCCGATGATCGCGACGTCGTACGACTTCGCCGCGGCGGCCGAACCGGCCCCGTCCGCTGCTTTCGAATCGGCCACTTTCGAATCGGCCACAAATGCCTCCGGTGCTAGACGAGCATCCCGAGCGGGTGCTCGAGGAGTTGCTTGAGCGTGACCAGGAACGCCGCCGCCGAAGCGCCGTCCACGACGCGGTGGTCGGCCGAGAGCGTGACCTTCATCACCGATCGAACGACGATCGCACCGTCCACGACGACCGCCGACGGCACGGCGGCGCCGACCGCCAGGATACACGCCTCGGGTGGGTTGATGATGGCGGTGAAGCTCTCGACGCCGAACATGCCGAGGTTGGTGACGGTGAACGTGCTGGCCGTGGCCATGTCGTCCGCCGTCAGCTTCCCCTCGCGCGCCCGCTGCGCCTTGCCGGCGATGTCGGCGCCGATCTCGCCGAGCGGCCGAACGTCGACGTCCGGTGCGACGACCGTGATCAGGCCGTCGTCGAGCGACACCGCGACGCCGATGTGGATGCGGTCGTGGCGGATCCGCGCCCCATCGTCCCAGCTGACGTTCAAGAGCGGGTGCGCCCGCAGCGCCCTGCCGCATGCCTTCACGACGATGTCGTTCACGCTGACCTTGCCGCCGCCCGTCGCGGCGAGCGCCTCGTTCACTTGCGCACGCAGCGCGAGGGCGGCGTCCATCTCGATGGCCATCGTGACGAAGATGTGCGGCGCGGCCTGCCAGCTCTGGGAGAGGCGCTGGGCGATCATCGTTCGAATGCGCGACAGGGCCTCGCGCTCGCCGGCGGGCATCGGGGCGGGTGCGGCGGGTCGAGCGGCTGCTGCGGCGGCGACACCTGTGGCGACCGCCGTCGCCGGCGCCGCTGCGACGCTCAGCACGTCGTCGCGCGTGATCCGGCCGCCCGGTCCGCTGCCGGCCACCGCATGGAGGTCGACGTTGCGGTCGGCGGCGATGCGGCGGGCGAGAGGGGAGGCGCGGAGGCGGCCGTCGGCGGGCGGTGCGGCGGAAGGCGTGGCGGCGGCGGGCGTCCGCAGCGGTTGCGCCGCGACACCGTTGGTCGCCGGCAATGGCGACGCGGGGGGGGGTGACGCGGGAGCGGTCGTCGTCGGGCCGGCCGAAGGCGTCGGGGCGGCCGCAGGCGGCGGAGCCGTTGGCGACGGGGCGGTCGTCAATGTCTCCACGGGCGCGGCCTCGGGCGGCGCAGCGCCGGTCGTCGGTGCAGGCGCCGCGGGCACGTCGATCGTCTCGTCGGCGCCGGCGATGATCGCGATCACCTGCCCGACGGGCACCGTGGCGCCTTCGGCGACGACGATCTTGCGCAGGACGCCCTCGTCGAAGGACTCCATCTCGATCGTGACCTTGCCAGTCTCGATCTCCGCCAGGATATCGCCCTTGGCCACGGCGTCCCCTTCGGCTTTGAGCCACTTGAGGACCGTGCCTTCGGTCATGTCGTAGCCCATCTTGGGCATTGTCACTTCAGCGGCCACCGGCGGCTCCTTGCCCTGCTCAGGCTAGCGGACGATGCCGTTGGCTTTGAGCGCCGCGAGGACGCCCTCCGCCGAGGGCCACGCGGCGCGCTCGAGGTTGGCGGCGTAGGGCATCGGCGCCTCGGCACCACCGACGCGGACGATCGGCGCGTCGAGGAAGTCGAACGCATGCTGCTGGACGCGTGCCGCCACTTCGGCGCCGATACCGTAGCTCTGCCACGGCTCCTCGACGATGCATACCCGGTTCGTCTTCTTGACGCTCTCGACGATCGTTTCGTGATCCAGCGGCCGCAGCCAGCGCAGGTTGATCACCTCGGCCTCGAGCCCGAACTCCTTGGCCAGCCGCTCGGCCGCTTCGAGGGCGATGATGAGGCCACGCGAGTACCCGACGAGCGTCAGCCCGCCGGCCGCCCCGACGCGCTCGACGTGCGCCTTACCGACGGGCAGCGTGTAGTGGCCGGTGGGCACCTTGCCTTTGGCGCGGTAGAGGAGCTGGTGCTCGTTGAAGAACACCGGGTCCTCCATTTGGAGCGCCATCGCCAGCATACCCTTGGCGTCGTACGGCGTGGCCGGGGAGGCGACGCACAGGCCCGGGACGGCGGCGAACATCGCGTCGAAGTGCTGCGAGTGCGTGGCCCCCAGGCGCGTGCCGCCGGCGTTCGCCCGGAAGACGACGGGCGCGCTCGTCTGGTCGCCGAACATGCTGCGCACTTTTGCGGCATGGTTGATGATCGCGTCCGAGGCGAGGAGGGCGAAGTTCACGGTCATGAACTCGGCCAGCGGCTTCAGCCCGCCCATCGCCGCGCCGGTGGCGATCCCGCCGATCGCGCCCTCGGCGATGGGGGTGTCCCGCACGCGATCCTGGCCGAACTTGGCCGGCAGGCCGCGCGTCACACCGTACGCGCTGCCGTAGTGGTCGATGTCCTCGCCCATGACGAAGGCCGTGGGCGTGCTATGCATCCAGTGGTCGATCGCGGCGTTCAGCGCCTCGCTCATCGACAGGTCGGCCGTCGGCGCGTCGGCGGCCGGGGGCTCGGCGGCGGGCGGCGGGACGGTGATGTAGGCCATGAGATCCGACAGCGGCGGCTCGGGGCTGGCCGTGGCGAAGGCGACGGCATCCGTCACGGTCTTCTCGTTCACCTTCACCATCGCCGCGAACTCGTCCTCGGTCAGGTGATCACCTTCGATGAGCGCGTGCTTCAGTTGCTCAATCGCATCGCGCTTGCGCCACTTCTCGATCTCGTCCTTCGTGCGGTACAGGTCGGGATCGGCCATCGAGTGCGCCCGATAGCGGTACGTCATCACCTCCAGGAACTGCGGCTCGCGCGTCGTGCGCGCCCGCTCGACGGCCGCCGACATCGCCGCGTGCACCGCCAATACGTCCATCCCATCGCACGTCTCGGCCTCGATCCCGAACGAGCGCCCCTTGTCCGCCATGTTGTGCACGGAACTGTGGAACGCCAGCGGCGTGCCCATCGCGTACAGGTTGTTCTCGACGACGAACACGACCGGCACGTGCCAGAGCTTGGCGAAGTTCATCGTCTCGTAGAAGTAGCCGATGTTCGTCGAGCCCTCGCCCAGGAAGCAGACGCCGATCGAGTCGACGTCCTCCTTCATCACCGTCCGCTTGTACTCCGTGGCGAACTGGTACCCGACGGAGACCGGCAGCTGCCCGCCGACGATCGCCCAGCCGCCGAGGTAGTTGTGCTCCTTGGAGAAGAAGTGCATCGACCCGCCGCGCCCCTTGCAGACGCCGTCGACCTTGCCGAACAGCTCCGCCATCAGCGCGTTGGCCGGCACGCCCCGCGCCAGGGCATGCCCGTGGTCGCGGTAGTTGCCCATCGCGAAGTCGTCCGGCCGGACGGCCGACAGGACGCCGACGCCGGAGGCCTCGCAGCCGTTGTAGAGGTGGAGGAAGCCGGCCACGTTGCCGCGGGTGTACTCGCGGGCGGCCGCGTCCTCGAAGGTGCGGATGAGGTGCATGAGGGCGAGCATGTCGCGTTGGGCGGGGATGGAGGGGGGCGCGGAGGGCGACGTCGACGCATCCGCTGCGGCGGCGCGCGTGCGCTTGGCGCCGTTGGCGCGAGGGGCGGCGGCCTTGGCGGCGGCGGGGGCGCGCGGGGGCTTCGTCGTCGCCATGGGCGGGTCTCCTGCGCGGGGGTGCTCGGGGTGGGCGCAGCGACGTCGGGGCGGGCGGCGGACGGGGACGTCGGGCGGGGCGATGATAGGGGAGCGGTGGGGGGAGGGTCAAGAGGGGGGCGGGTTGGTAGCTACCTTGCATTGCACTATAGTGGGGGCGACGTGCGAGGAGGCAACGAGACGATGACGACAACCCGTCGTGGTGACGCGGCAGTCGGCGCGGTGTGCGGGGCGGTGGCGGCGGTGGTGGCGACGTTCACTGCCGGGTTCGTGGTGCCTTATGTCGGCGGCGCAGACCACGCATGGACCGCCGCCGACCTGTACGAGTTTGTCCTCTTTGGACTCCTTGGACTGGTCTATGTCGGATGGTTGACCGTGCCCATCGGCGCCGCACTGGGGTCGGTCGTCGGCGTCCTCGTGGGTCGGCGATTGCTGGAGCCGACCGGCCTGTTCGCGTCGATGTCCATCGGTGCGCTGGCAGTCGGGTTGGCCTTGATGATCAGCAGTGGGTTCGACGAGTTGGCGATGGCCTCGGCCATCGGCGCATTGCCGGGTGCCCTCGGCGGCGGTGCCGCGTGGTTCGTGGCGCGGCGGATCACACGGCGACACGATCGGGCGAGCGGGGTGGAGACGGACGAGTCGGATGGGGCGAGCGGCGAGGATGGTGGGTGACGGGGCGGGGCGGGGTTGGTGAGATGGCTGGCGGGTCTCAGTGAGAACGGGGTTGTGTCTCACTGAGATCGGGGTCGGATCTCACTTAGACCTTGGACGTGTCTCACTGAGACGTTGGGGCTGGCTCGGCGAGGGGCTCGGGGAGCCGGTCGGGCTTTCCCACCTTGCCGCGCTGCGCGCGGCCTGTCCACCCCACCGCGCAGCAGTTCCCAGAGCATCCGCTCCGCCACCGTCGCTCGTCGCCGCAAGCTCTTGGCGGCCTCGCCCACAACGTTCGTCACCTCTCTCCTTTGCCGTTCCACATCTTCCTCCCAACCAAGTCAACAGGCGCACGCGCGGTCGGTGACCCGCCATCACCACTCCCCTCGGCCAAGGCAGGACCCTTTCTCCCGCCCCCGCGGGAGAAAGGTGGCAGCGCCGCAGGCGCTGACGGATAGAGGGAGAGCCTACCCCCCCCCGTTTCCCCACCGTCCCCCCTCACCCCAACATCCCCCGCCCCCGCGCCACCGCCACCGCCCGCGTCCGACCATCCGCCCCCAGCTTGCCGTAGACGTTCGTCAGGTGCCGCTTCACGGTGGCGACCGAGATCACGAGCCGCTCGGCGATCTCCTGGTTCGTGAGCCCGTCGGACACGAGGCCAAGGACCTCCCGTTCACGCGCCGAGAGCCCGAACGCGGCGCCGGCCCGCGGCTCGGGCGGCATGGACTGACCTGATGAGCCGCCCGGCGCCCCTGAAGCGAGCGCCGCAAGAATCCGCTGTGCCGTCGGCGCCTGCAACCCGCCCACGGTCACGACGCTTTGGAGCAACCTCCGCATCGACGGCCCGCCGATGGCGAACGACCGCACATAGCCGTCGCGCTCCGCGTCGTCGAGGGCAGCGGCGAGGAGCACGCGCGCACTGTCCAGTCGGCTCCGCGCTGAGCGGATGAGCGCCAGGAGTACGCGCAACCGGGTAGCGGCGAGCCCGTTCCCGGTGGCTTGGCATTCGGCGACGCGCGGCGCGATGATCGCGTCGGCCTCGGCGGGGCGCCCTTGAAGCAGCAACACGGCTGCGCTGAGCATCGCGGCCGAGAGGCTGGGCGGCTCTGCGCCGGGATCACGGGCCGCTGCGTCGCGCGCCCGCTCAAGGGGCGATGGCGGCGGCCGGTCGGCCGGCGTCGAGTTCGAGCTCAGCGCGGAACTGCGCCAGGTCCGCCAGGAGAGCCGGCTCCTTGGCCACCTCAGCGGCCTCGTCCACTGCCTCGATCGCACCGGCGTGGTCACCTGTCGCCGCGCGGACGTCGGCGCGCAGGAGGAGGCCGGTGAAGGTCAGGACGCGCGTCGAGGCGCGTCGACCGGCGGCGATCGTCTGTTCAGCCGCGGCGGCAGCTGCGACGAGGTCGTTCCGCTCGAGATGGATGTGGCCGAGAACGACGCCGGCGCGGGCCGTCGCCGGCCAGCCGGTGCCGCCAACGGATTCGGCACGCGCCAACGCCTGATCCGCGACCGTTGCCGCATCGGTCAGGCGGCCGGCCAGGAAGAGCGACTCGGCCAGCATGGCCCGCGCGAAGATGGCGGCTTCCGCCCGGCCCGCGGCTTCGGCGTCGACGACCGCCGCACGAAACGTGTCGATCGCCGCCGGCACGTCGCCGCGCAGGTGATGCGCCGCGCCCACCGCCAGGGCGACGTCGGCGCGCCAGATCGAGCCCGGGCCGAGGGTTTCGAGCGCCACCGCGCTGTGGCGAAGCGCGGCGTCGACATCGCCGTCCCAGCTGGCCATCTGGGCGCGCAGGGCGGCGGCTGCGCCGAGCGCCTCGGCGTGCGCGGCCGGCGACGCATCGTCGGCCGCACCGCCGGTGGACGCGAGCGCCGCCTCCGCATCGCCAAGCCACGGCTCGGCCGTCGCGCGCGACTCGGCGGCGAACAACGCCCAGGCCATCGCGACCATGAGCCTCGGATCTGCGCGCAACGTGCCGTCGGGCAGGGCGCGCAACCAACCGAGGACCGTCGCCGCCTGCCGGCCCGTCAGCCGACCGGGGGCTGCCTGGCCAATGAGGTCGGCCGCGAGCGCCGCGTCGGACTGCAGCGCGTGGGCAATGGCTTCGTCGAAGTCATCGTTGGCTGCGAACCAGGCGGCGGCGCGCTGGTGGAGGACGGCGGCGCGGTCCGGCGCGGTGCGCTCGAGCCGGTGGCGCAGGCGGTCGGCGAAGAGGCGATGGAAGCGGTACCAGCCACCGGCGTCGTCGAGCGGCTGCAGGAACAGGTCTTGGCGGACCAGGCGATCGAGCCACGATGCGCTCTCGCCGGGCGGCACGGCGCGCACCGCATCGCACAGCGTCGGGCTCATGCGGTCGAGGATCGCCACGTCCAGCAGGAACGCAAGGACGACCGGCGGCTGGCGGTCGATGACCTCGGCATCCAGATAATCGAGGATGAAGCGGTGGTCGCCGGCGAAACGCGCGACGGCCGCGGCAACGTCCGGCTGTCCCTGCAGCGCCAGCGCCGCGGCCTGCACGCCCGCCGCCCACCCCTCGGTGCGCGCCTCGAGCACCGCGGCCTGAGCGCCGGTCAGCGCGACGCCGGCCACCTTGGCAACGACGGCGGTCAGCACGTCGCGGTCGAGACGCAGGTCCGCCTCACGGACTTCGGCGAGCGCACCGGCGAGCCGCCACCGCGCCAGGGGCAGCGGCGGGTCGCTGCGCGCCGCCAGGATGAGGGTGATCGCCGGCGGGCGTTCGGCGACGAAGGCTTCGATGCCCGCCCAGTGCGCGGCATCGGTTAGTTCATGCACGTCGTCCAGCACGATCACGGACGATCGTTCGGCCTCGAACAACGCCCCGGCCAGCGCGTGAGCGACCGGGAGGATGGCATCGGAGGCGCGCGCGCCGACCGACCCCGCGCTGCGCAGGGCGGTCGGAAGCACGGCGTCCACAGCGCCGGGTGCGAGCGGTCGGACGGCGGCAGCGAGATGTGTCGCAAACTGCAATGGATCGTGGTCGCGCGGACCGACGGCCAGCCAAGCCACCGCGCGGCGGCTCGCTGCGGCCCACTCGGCGAGCGCCGTCGTCTTACCTGAGCCTGCCGGTGCGCTGACGAGCACGAGACCGCCGTCCAGCGCCGCCTCGATCCGCGCCACGAGTGCCGGACGGGGGACGGCACGCCGCAGCGGCGGCGGCGGGGCGAACGAATTGTCGGGCAGTCGATCGTTCAGGTTGGCCATCCACAGATGATGGCCAACCGTAGCACATCGCAGAGCGGTCGAAGGGCGACGCGTCCGTGGTTGCGCGATCAACCGCGCCCGACAGCGGCGCTTCAGCCATCGGTTGTGCATGCGTTGAGCGAGACGTCGTCGAAATAGAACCACGTCGCGTCGGCAGCATCCGTCTCCACGCGCACGCGCACCCGGCTGAACGTGTCGCGCTGCAGCAGCGTCGTCACGTCGGCTTGCCGGACGTGCCACTTCCACGGTGCATTCCAGCTCTCGTCGTTCAGCCGCAGCGGCTCGGGCCGGACCTCGCCGTGTGTGCCCTCCATGACCACGGCGAACGTGTCGTCCGCATGACGATTGCGCGGGCCGTTCGTCACGATGACGACCGCCGCCGAGAGCGTGGCCGACAGGATCCGCGCCGGGTCGACGTTGACCAGCGCGTCGGACCGCAGGTCCATCGTCGAGTCGTCCAGCGCGCCGAGCCATGCCGCATACGTGCCGCTGTGCGGCGCGAAGCCGAGGCGCGTCGCGTTTTGAATGGCGCTCGCCGCCTGCTCGCGCATGCCGTTGACCATCAGGGACCACCGCTTCGCGCCCGCCTCGAAGTCGCCGTTCGTGATGAGCTCTTGGCAGTGGAGCGGCGGGGGCGCGGTCGGCGACGGCGTCGTCGTCGCGGTCGGCGTCGGCTCCGACGTCGGGACGTCTGACGGCGCGCCCGTCGGCGCTTCGGTCGGCGCCGTCGTCGGCTCGTCCGTCGGGATGGCCGATGGCGGCGGCGGCGACGGCGGCACATCGGTCGGGCTCGGCATCGCCGTCGGCACGGAGCCGCCGTTCGGTCGCAGCGCGTTCACGGCGGACCATGGCAGAAAAGCGCGCTGGCCGGCGGCGGACGCGTGCTCGGCGGCGCGCGTCGAGGCGGCGGCACCGTGAGCGGCGGCGATGACGGCAGCCAGCAGCGTGGCGGCGCCGACGCCGAGCGCGAGCGCACGTGCGGGCGAAGTCCGCCACAGCGGGACGGCTGGCGGGGCGGTTCGATGGGCGGCGGACACAGGCAGAGGGGGTTGGCGGCGGTTCAAGACGGACTCCTCGTCGTAGAAGATCGATGCGTGCCGACGTCGGGCACGGCGGCCGCAACCAACGTAATCGAGAGGCACGGCGGCGTCATGGCGCGCAGGTCGTACGGGAGGGTCGTAGTTCGACGGTCGCAGGGCGAGGGTTGTCGCGGCAGTTGCCCCGATTCCCGGCGTCCCCGTACACTCGGTCGACGCTTTGTCATCCTTCCGTCGCCGGCGCCGTCCATCACGGCACAGTCGTCATCGACGGTCACGCACTGCAGCAGGCTGCCCACCCGCCATGCTGGACCCCCGCGAACAGTCCTTCGTCGACGCCGAACCCGACCCCGCTCGCCGCGAGGCCATGCGCTGCGCCCTCGTCACCTACCGCCAGCCCGACACCCTCGCAATCGGCGACCCCGTGCCCACCCTGCGCCTCGCGCGCCTCGGCTCCGGCCGCCGCGTCCGGCTCGACGCCCCGCGCCGCCGCCCCCTCGTCCTGTTCTTCGGCAGCTACACCTGACCGCCGTTCCGTCGCCAGTCTGGCGACCTCGAGCGGATGTACCGCCGGTTCCGGCGCGCGGCCAACTTCTACGTCGTCTACATCGCCGAAGCGCACGCGGTGGACGGCTGGCAGACGGACTCCAACGAGGCCGAGGGGGTCCGCATCCGCCAACCGGTCGAGTTCGCGGAGCGCTGGGCGGCCGCAGAGCGGTGCGCCGAGGCGCTCGGGCTGTCGATCCCGACGCTCGTCGACGGGATGGACGACGCGGCGCGGACGGCGTTCGCGGCTTGGCCGGAGCGGATCTTCGTCTTCGACCGGGGCGGACGGCTGGCCTACATGGGCGGGCCGGGGCCGTTCGGGTTCAAGCCGGAGGAGGGGCGGGCCGCGGTGATCGATGTCCTGGCGGCGCAGTCCAGTTGATTGCGCCCCCGCCCCGTGCATGGCACCATGCCGCGCGCCCGACATTCCGTCGCCCGTTCCACACCGCATCGCCTACCCGTCCTGCCGCATGAGGAGGCCCAGCCATGCCCGCTCGCCCGCTGCCTCTCCGACCGATCGCACGCTCGGCCTTCCTCGTCGCGTTCGTTGGCTTGGCCATCGCCGTCGTCGGCGCGCTGCCGAACTTCGATGCGCCGACGAACGGCCAGGACGGGGCGCCCCTCCAACTCGACCCGTTCATGCCCGCCCCGCCCTTCACGCTGCCGACGTCGACGGGTGTCATCACCTTCGGCGGCGCCGCCGACCACAGCACGGTCTTCCTCACGAACAACCCGCTCGGCAGCACGGCACCCTCCATCTGGGGCGGCGACGTCGGCAAGCTGATCGCCCAATCACCGGACGATGCACGTTATGTCGTGATGTCGTATGCCGAGGCGCAGGCCGGCGTGGACGCCGACATCGCCGCCTGGCAGGCGCGCGTCGAGACCGCGCTGTCGGCTCGCCCGCCGTCGGAGGATCCGGCGCTCTGGCGGTCACGGTTCGACTACGTGACCGCGAACCCACTGACGGTCGGCGGGACGGCGCCGGCGGTGCTGCGGGCGTGGGGGGAGACGGCGGCACAGATCGAGGTCGTCGGGCAGCCTCCGTTCAGCAGCACGGTCCACATCGAGACCGCAGGCACGACGGACACCGGCTGGGCGACGCCGCTGACAACGACGGTGCAGTACGCGCTGTCCGACTTCGGCGGCACCGGCCTGGCATGCAACGGCGAGAAGCCCGCGGCCCCGATCACCGGCACGATGGTTGTCGTGAAGCGCGGTGTCTGTCCGCTTGTGGACAAGATCAACAACGCCGCCCGCTTCGGCGCGGCCGGCATGCTCATGTACTCGGACGGCCGGCCGAAGATCCGGCTGCCGAACACGTGCGGACCGTGCCCCAAGATGCATGTGGCGATGATCGACCTCGCGCCGGGCGAGGCGATTGTCGCCGCGCTGCGGAGCCAGCCCGATACGGCGCTCCACGCAACCCTCGAACCGAAGCCCCTCGGCGTCGACGCCTTCGCGATCGACCACAAAGGCCGGATGCGCGAGTTCGGCTCGATCCCGTTCGGGTTCAACGCCGACCTCGGGCCTGACGCGATCGATGCGCTGCACTCCGTGGCCCTCGAGGCGCGGCTGTACCGCCACGAGGCCGCGGTGGACGCCCGGCTCGCGGCCGAGGAAGCGTCGGGCAAGACGCGCGTCGTGCCGGTCTGGCAGGACGAGTGGATGGCCGATCCGGGCTGGTCCGGCCAGCGCTTCTACGCGGACGTCGCGCTGCCCGACGCGGCGGACATGGCGCGTTATGACAAACTCGAGATCGACCTCGACATGAAGTGCGACGGCGGCAACCGGAAGGGCCGCTGCCCGGCCTGGGACTACCTCGTGAACATGTACTTGTGCGACACGGCGACGCCGACGCGCTGCAACACGGAGTTCGGCCGCTGGGTCACCGCGTATTCGAGCGGCGGGCGCTGGGTCATGGACGCGACGCCGCTGCTCGGGCTGATCGCCCAGGGCGGCACGCGCCGCTTCGCGTTCGCCACGATCCAGCGGTACCAGATCACGGTCAAGCTGCGGTTGACGGACACGGGCGCCGCGATCGCGCCGAAGGCTGCCGTGCCCCTCTTTGGCGGTGGCAGCTTCTGGAAGGACTACAACAAGGGCCGCCGCCCGCTCGTGTTCGACGCGCCGGCATGGGCGACCAAGGTCGAGGTCGCGACGATCATCTCAGGCCACGGCTGGGGCCGTGACATGGAGAACTGCGCCGAGTTCTGCAACCACACCCACCATTTCACCGTGAACGACGGCCCGCCGCACGTCAAGGCCCATCCGTCGGCCGGCACGAGCGTCGGCTGCGTGTCCGAGGTCGACAACGGCGTGATCCCCAACCAGGCGGGCACGTGGGTGTACGGCCGCGGGGGCTGGTGCCCCGGCCAAGATGTCCCGCCGTGGCGTGCCGATGTGACGGCCGACGTGCGTCCGGGGGCACCGAACACGATCCGTTACCGCGGCTTGTGGCGCACGAAGGACAAGGACGGCAACGAAGTCGATGTCGACTACGTTGCCGTTCCGAACCCGGACGCCGCGGACCAGGGATTCGATGCCCGGATCGACCAGAGCAGCTGGCTCGTGTACTACGGGCCGAAGGAGCTCGCGGTCGATCCGGCGACGGTGCCGCTGCCGCGGCAGGCGCGGGTGTGGCTGCCGGCGTTGTTGGCGGGGCACGACTGGGCGGCGGGAGACTGATCGTCGGGCGCGGCGCGACGTTACCTTGATCCGCTCGCCGACACGCTACCTTACGACCCGCGGCAGCCAGACCTGCTTTACGACGAGCGTGCCCGCCAGCGTTTGGCGGCCGGATGCGTCGTCGACGTCCAGGCCGAACCGGACGGGTACGCGCCCGAGCGCGGCCGCGACATCGATCCGCCCGGCCAGCGTGCCCGGTCCGCTCGTCGCGCCGCCCTCCGGAAGCAAGCGCACTTCCGCGTCGCCTGCCCGCGCGGCCACCGACACCGACGCGACGTCAGCCACCGGCACGCTTATCGTCAGCGCCGTCGTCCCGCGCGACAGGGCCAGCGTCCAAGGCCCGTGCGCGTCCATGCAGCCCGTCGCTGACGACGCCGACGACCGCGGCTGCACGAGGGCCGTCCGGCGGTCGCGATCCAACGCGGCGACGCGAACGCCGAGCGGGTCCCATGGGAGTTCAGGTGACACCGTGACCGCGAGCGGAAGAGATCGCCGTGGGTCGGCGCGGGGAGACTCGGCGATGGCGGTGAGGCGGTGGGCGCCGGGTTCCAGCGCAACGTTTGCGATGAACGAACCGGCTGCGACGGGTGCGCGCGTCGCGATCCGCCCATCGACCTCGATGGCCACAACGGCCGTGCCGGTTCCGTCGTCGACCGCCGCGCCGGAAAGCGTGACTTCGAGGATGCGCGTCGTGCCGCACGGGGTGCGCCAGGCGGGCGGGTCGACGCCGAGGCGGTGGTAGATGCGGACGTTGCTGCCCTCGTCGAAGAGGACGAGATCGTCGCCCAATCGCACCATTCGGTCCCAAGAGTGGCCGAACGAAACGACATCGACGATCCGCATGTTGGCTGGATCGCTCAGATCGGCGGCGATGATCCCATCGGCGGCGATGATCCCGCGCTCCATCAAGGCGAACGCAAGGCCACCATCCAAAGCGATGTCACGGGCAATGCTCGGCAGCGCGAGCTCGCCGATGGGACCGGCCGCCGGGTCGTTCAGATCGTACGACTTGATCGTGGTTCGCACATCGTACGGGGCTTCGTGAACGATGTATTCGACAACGTACGCAGTGTCGTCGCGCCGAAACGCGTCCACCACCCGCGTGCCCGGAAGCGTTGGGCGATCCAGATCGAGCTGTGGTCCGGCGGTCGGGTCGACGATTCTCACGCCGCCTTCGGCGAGGATCGCGAATCCGTCACCCCATGACAGGAGCGTCGATGGTTCGGCAAGTGTGCCGATGACGGGTCCCATCTGCGGCTGACGCGGATCGGTCAAGTCGACGAGCTGGAGCGTTTGCTCGGGCGAGCCGAAGCTGATCAGCGCGCGGTTGCCGGAGAGCGCAAGCCCGCGAATGTCCTCCGGCAACGGCAGTGACGCCAACCGCACCGGTGCGATCGGCCGACGCACGTCGAGGACCGCGTACTGGTCGCTCTCGTACTGCGCGATCGCCAGATCGCCGTCGACCCACATGTACCAGGCCACCATCGACGTCCACGGCAGGTCGGTCGGCGGCGGATGCCACTCACCCGGATCGTCCGGCCCGAGCAATGCGACGAGCTGGCCGCCGACGACGTGCGTCTCGTCGATGCTTCCGTGGGACCTCACCCTGCGCGCTACCACGCGCGGCGCTTCGGCCGGCCCGAGTTCAAAGAGCACCGTGCCGCCGTTCGTGCGTCGCAACATGCGCGGGTCGTCCGTGTCGCCCGGAAACGCCATCGAGAAGCGCTCGAGTCCGGCGTCGCCGAGGACGGCCGGTCGGCTCGGGTCGGTGACGTCGAACGACGTCAGCCGGCGGTTCGCGCGGTCAACGGCGTCGACCCACTCGAGCCACACCGTGGCACCGGCGCGATAGAGGCGCTCGCCCACCACTCTCGAGTCGCCCCATCGGCCCACGAGCGTCGGCTGACCTGACCCGCTGAGGGCGACGATCTCGACACCGCCGCGGCTTGCCTCCACCGGTCGGTTCGGCCACTGCGCCGGATCGAGCGTGTCGTTGGCCACGGTCGCCACGACGACGGCCCTTCCAGTGGCAGCGATGCTGATTCCGCGGTTGGCCAGCGCCAGCTCGCCCAGCCGCCGCCAGCCGTTCGGACCCGTCGGATCGCGCGCATCCTCGACGAGAACGCGTGTCGTCCACGGCCGCACGCTGCCATCCGCTTCGCCCAGGACGACGGCGCGGTCGCCGCTGAACGCGATGGCGCGCACGTTCAGTCCGGGGTACGGATGGGTCGCCGCGCGCACCGGCCGGTCGGGATCGGTGACGTCGATCACCTCGACGCGGGTCGACGACGCGTTGATGGCCTTGTCCGGCGTCGCCAGAACGTACACGTGTCCGCCGCGCACCGCACCGAGATCCAGGCTGCCGCCGAACTCGGTGCGGCCAGGCGGCGGGTCGGACAGGGGCGCCAACGCGCCGCGCAAACGCGGCCACGACGGCACCGAGACGTCGATGAGCACCAGGCGACCGTCGCCGGTCAGAACGTGCGCCAGTAGACCTTCGACGCGAACGTCTACCGGATCACAAACGCAGTCCACATGGCCGAGCGGGACCAGCCGCCCGTCGGACATCGGCTTGAACGTGACGAACAGCGAGTTGGCGGTGCCGTAGACCAGCCCGTCGTGATAGGTCGCCGTGGCAAGGCCGCCGACGGCGTGGCCCGACTGTTCGAGAAGCGGTGTGGCAGCGGTCTGCGGCGCGGGCGCGTACGTCGGCTCGGCGCGGGCGATGCGGATGTCGGCGGCGGTCGCGGATGATGCCACGCCCGCGATCGCGACGAGGATCGCTGCCGCGATCGCGCGCTTGTTGTGCGCGGCGGGGCGGGACGGAGTGCCCGCGGGTGGGCGCGGCATGCCGCGCCCCTACACGCCGATCAGGGCGCGAACGCGCGCTCGTGTCACCGGATCCGCCGCCCCCGCCTCACGGTCGCCGACGCACAGGCTGTACACGCCGTCTGCGTCCGAGGTCGACCGGACTTCGACGCGATAGTCGCCCGGGCCGAGGTCGGGGCTCAGCGCGGCGGCCAGCCGGTAGTCGATGCCGGCGATCGTCATCGGCGAGTCGCCGGCCGGTGAAAGCGGGCGGCCTTCATCGGGAAGGCCGGGGCCTGTCAGCACGACGTCGGCGCGGAAACCGCTGTCGTAGGCCGTGGCCGGCACGAGGAGGATGAAGCGGCCTGCCACATCGTCGGCCACCCGGAAGGCGTAGTGATCGCGCGCGCCTCGGTCGAGACGGGCGTAGAACGCCTGGGCCAGCGTCACGTCGTCGATCGTGCGCGGTGTCGTAGGGTTCGGGCTGCCCTCGTGGACCACGGCCAGGTGGGCGAACGCAAGTCGGCGGACGGCCATCGCCCAGACGGCGAGGCCGAAGGCGGTTCCGGGCGAGAGGGCGCGGCGGAGGTTCATGGGGGTACTCCTCACATCATCCGACGAACGCGAGATCCGGGTCGGCGGCGAACGTCCGCTCCTTCGGGCGCGACAGCGTCAGGACGGAGATCCGACCGGCCAGCTCGGCCGCGATCTGCGTGATCGCCCGGGCCGCCGGCGAGTCCGGCGCGCCGACGACGATCGGCACGCCGCTGTCGCCGCCCTGGCGGACGGCCATGTCGATCGGGATCGTGCCGAGGAATGGGACCTTCATCTGATCGGCCACCTCGCGGCCGCCGCCGGCGCCGAAGATATCGTACACCGTGCCCGTGTCCGGCGCAGCGAAGCCGCTCATGTTTTCGATCACACCGAGGACGGGCACGTCGATCTGCTCGAGTTGGAACATCGCGATGCTCTTGACGACGTCGTGCTGGCTGACCGCCTGCGGCGTGCTGACGATCACGGCGCCCGTCAGCGGCATCGCCTGCGTGAGCGAGAGCTGGACATCGCCGGTGCCGGGCGGGAGGTCGATGATCAGGTAGTCCAGGTCGCCCCAGTTCACGTCGCCCAGGAACTGGCGCAGCGCTCCGTGGAGCATCGGTCCACGCCACACGAGCGGCGTCTGCTCGTCCACGAGGAAGCCGATCGAGATCATCTTCACACCGTACGCCTCGATGGGCTCGATGTGCTTGCCGTCCTTCGAAACCGGACGCGCCTTGCGCTGGCCCATCATCATCGGCACGTTCGGCCCGTAGACGTCCGCGTCAAGCAGGCCGACGGTGGCGCCCTGTTGGGCGAGCGAGACCGCCAGGTTGACCGCCACCGTGCTCTTGCCGACGCCGCCCTTGCCGCTGCCGACCGCGATCGCGTTGCGAACCGGCACGGCAACGCGGCTGGAAAGACGGCTGTCGCGCGGCACCTGGGCGTCCCACTGGACATGCACCGTCTCCACGGCCGGGATGTCGCGCTTCAGCGCATTCTCGCAGTCCTGCTGGATGACGTTCTTCAGCGGGCACGCCGGTGTCGTAAGGACGACGGTGAACGCGACGCGGCCGCCGTCGATGGCGATGTCGCGGATCATGCCGAGGCTGACGAGATCGCGGTGCAGCTCCGGGTCGTTGACCGTCGACAGCGCAGCGATGACGTCCGCTTCGCTGATCGACGTGGATTGGCTCTTGCCGAGACCGAACATGGGGGGTGACTCCAACGGGAGGGAACGTCGCGGGGGCCGCTACATCATAGCCGATTAGACATAGCCGAATGGACGATGTGCGCAGTCAGATCGCAGGACAGTCCAATGGTCGACGGTGCGGCCGGCACTGGTCAGATATCCGCCCCCGCCTCGAAGTGCGGCGGCCGCTTCTCGCGGTGGCTGGCCAGCCCCTCGCGAATCTCCGGGCCGGTGAAGCCGAGGAACTCCAGCGCGAGCGAAGCGTCGAACGTCGGGCCGGCCAGCCGGAGCCAGTTGTTCAGCGCGTACTTCGTCCAGCGAACCGCCGTCGGCGCAGCGTCGGCCAGCCGTTGCGCGATCTCGAGCGACTTCGCCTCGAGCTGATCGTCGTCGACGACGAGGCTGACGAGGCCGATCCGCTCGGCCTCTTCGCCGGACAGCGGCTCGCACAGCAGCAGGTGATACTTCGCCTTCGCCATCCCGCACAGGAGCGGCCAGACGATCGCCGCGTGGTCGCCCGCGGCCACGCCGAGGCGGGTGTGCCCGTCGATGATCTTGGCGGTGCGGGCGGCGATGCTCACGTCGGCCAGCAGCCCGGCCACGAGGCCGGCGCCGACAGCCGGACCGTGCATCGCGCTGACGATCGGCTTGCCGCAGTTGATCACGTTGTAGACGAGGTCGCGGGCTTCCTTCCAGACACGGGCCAGCACATTGAAGTCGTTCGCCATGTCCTCGACGAGATCGAGGTCGCCGCCGGCGGAGAAGCCGCGCCCCGCCCCGCGGAGCACGACGCACCGCACGTCCGGATCGTCGTCGATCGCGCGCCAGACGTACGCCAGGTCGCGGTGCATGCCGTGGTCGGCCGCGTTCAGCCGGTCGGGGCGCGCCATCGTGATTCGAAGCACGCCGGGCAGCGGGCGGTCGAACGTGAGGTGCACGAAGGCAGCGTAGCGGTCGGCGGGGGTCGTCATGTCAGGCCAACCTCTCCTCCGCCGCCAACCGGCACAGCGCCAGCGCGTTCCAAACCGCCTTCGGCACGAACGACGACGCCGTCGCGTACTCCGGTGTCTTGCCGGCGGCCGGATCGAGCTCGCTGCAGTGCAGGTTGTCGCCGTGCGGTCCGAGTCCGTCGAGCGTCGGCACGAACGCCCACGTCCAGTTGCCGTCCGAGAGCCCGCCGCGCGCCTCCGGGGCGGCGGTCACGCCGACTGCGCCCGCGGTCGCCGCCCAGATCCGGTACAGTCGCTCCGTCCCTTGATTCGTCGGCCAGGCCGGCATGTCGTACTCGATCTGCACGTCGGCGCGGCACGTGAAGGTGCCGTCGGCCGTCGCGACGTCGACGTGCGCGCCGAGCCCGAGCACATGCTCGACGGCCTCGGCCAGCACCGCCGGGTCCTCGGCGCGCATCTCGAGGCGGGCGCGCGCGTGATGCGGCACCCGGTTCGTCACCGTTCCGCCGGTCACGGTGCCGACGTTCACCGTCAGGCCGCGCGCCGGGTCCGTCAGCGCCGCCGCCCGGTCGATCAGGCGGGCCAGCTGGACGATCGCGTTCGCGCCCTGCCCGTGCGCCCCGCCGGCGTGCGCACCGCGGCCCTCCACCGTGATGCTGGCCACGGCCATCCCTTTGCGGCGCGTCACGAGCTGCCAGCCCTCGTCGCCCACGCGACAGCCCTCGAACACCAGGCACGCCACGCTGTCGTTGGCGGGTCCGGCCAGTCGATCGCGCATCAACGTGCCGAAATCGGGCGACATCGCCTCCTCGGCAGCGTCGAGCAGCACATCGAACGTCACGGCCTCGAACACGTTCGGCGCGCAGGCGCGAAGCGCGTCCATGACCATGTAGATCAACACGGTGCCGCCCTTGATGTCCACCGTCCCCGGGCCGTAGATCCGATCGCCCTCGACGCGGAACCGAAAGCCGTTGGCGACCTCCTCGTCGGCGGGGAACACGGTGTCAAGGTGCGTCACGAGCCCGATCTTCCGGCCGCTCGTGCCGGGTCGCGTGAGCACCACATGGCTCCCGTAAGCCGGGTTGCGGCTCGCGACGGTCTCGGCGTCGAATCCCAGGTCGACGAACCGCCGCGCCGTCAACTCGCCGAGCCGGTTGACGCCCGACGGATTGCGGGTGAAGCTATTGATGTCGACCATCTCCTTCAGCAGCGCCATGTAGTCCGGCAGGCGCGCCTCGAGGTGGCTGCGCAGCGCATCCAACAGGGCCGGGGAGAGGGCCGGGGAGAGGGCCGGGGAGGTCGCACCGGAGGCGACGGTCGTTGACGTTTCTGGCGATTGCACGATTCTTCGGTCCCTTGTGTCCTTCTGGCGGTCCCGGAGCGCCGGCCGGCGCTCGCCGCCCGACGCGGAAGCGCTGGAGTATAGCGCGCGACGTATCGTCGACTCGCGGTGGGCGTCTTCACTCCCGATGGAGATCGAAACCCAGGACATGGCCGAACGTGGCCCGACGAGGAGCGTGAGGGTGATTCGGTCGCATCGACCCGACGCGGCGCTGTGGAGTTCGCGGATCGGCGGCGCCCTCTGCGCGGCCGTACTCCTCGGCGCGGCCGGTGCGGCGCTGGCGGTGGCCGCCATCCGCCCGGTTACGACCCTCGCCGTCGCACCGCTGTCCAGCGGCACGCCGGCCGTGACGCCGACGCTCTCGCTCGGCCCATCCGTGACGCTGACGCCGACGGCCTCGGTCACCCCGACAATGTCCGTCACCGCAACCGCATCGGTCACGGCGACACCGTCCGTCACCGCAACGCCGTTGGCCACCACGACACCATCGGTCACCGCGACGATCGCCGTCACCGCGACCGTCGCCCCAACGGGTACGCCAACGATGACGGCGCCGACGCAGACGCTCACCCCGTCCGCCTCGCCAACGGCCACCCGCTCGCCGACCGTCGGCCCGAACCCGCTCGTGACGCCAAGCAGCACGCCGACGGCGTCCACCACGTCGGCCGCGAGTCCATCGCCGACCGCTTCGCGCACGCGCACGGCGACACGCACCGCCACGGCACCGGCCACGGCCGAGCCCGCGACGGCGACGAGCGATCCGCCGACCGCCGAGACTCCTGAGCCGACGGAAGGGGCCACGGCAACGGCCAGCCGGACATCCACCACCGCGCCGACCGCCAGCCGCACCGCAACGTCGACCGCCCCGCCGACGCCGTCCGGCACGCCGACGGCAACGGCAAGCGCGACGACGCCGCCGCCGACCTCGACGCCCGTGCGGACCGCCACGCCGACGACGGTGCCGGAGCCGACCAGCACGCTGCCGCCGCCCGTCCTTGCGCCGGGCCAGATCCTGCCGTTCGCCGCGTACGGGCGATGGCTCTCACCGGCCAACGTGCAGAGCGGGATCCAGCTGCAGAACCTGTCCGCGCAGCCGACGGACCTGACGGCCGTCCTCGTCGACGAGGACGGCGCCGAAGTGTTGACGCTCGACCTGTTCGCCGACGTCCTCGGAGCGCCGAACGTCTACCTGCCGACCGTGCTCGACCCCATCGATGCCGCCCCGAGCCTGTTCGGCCTGCGCGTCGCGTCCGACGCCGCCCTGGGGGCCATCGTGCGCACGGACTGGTTCGACGACGGCGGCGCGGGCATCGCCGGCGGCCCGCAGCCGGCGCGCCGCGTTCTCGTGCCGAGCTTCGTCCGGCGGACGCTCGGACGGAGCTCGATGGCCGCGGTCGCCAACGCCGGCACGCGGGACGCCGAGATTGTCGCGACGCTCCACACGACCGGCGGCGGCGCACCTGTGGCGACGACAACGCGGTTCCGACTGCCGGTGGGGACGACGCGGCGGATCTGGGCCGACTTCGAGGCCGCGTACCAATCGCTCGGTCCGTTCGAGGGCTGGCTCGCCGTCGAGAGCGACGGCTCGCCGCTGGCCGTTCAGGTGTGGGAGGTCGGCGAACCGGCTGGGCTCGAACCGCGGACGGTCGCGGCGTTCGAGGCCTTGCCGGACGCGGCGGCCGCCAACGACCTCGTCGTGCCCCTCTTCCGCAGCGCCCAACGCGGCGCGCGCGCACGCGAAACGCTGAGCACCCGCATCGTCGTCGTCAACCCCGGACCGAGCGATGTCGAGGTCACGATCGCGTTTACGGGCGCATTCAACGATGCGGCCTCCCCGGTCTGCCGCGGCGCGACGTTCCACCATCCGCCGACCGTCGTCCCTGCCGGCGGCCGACATGTCTTCCGGCAGGCGCCGGGCGGTGGGCACAACGTACCGACGAACTGCTTCGGCTCCGCCCGGATCACGACATCCGGCCCCGACGAGCGCGTCGTCGCCATGGTCTACGATGCGACCGCGGCAGACGGCACCGCCGACGTTCTCCTTTCGGCGTTCGTGGCGCAAGGACTGGGCGAAGCGGCGGCACAGGTGGCAATGCCGCTCTGGCGCCGCAACCACGTCGGGCTCTCGACGGGCATCCAGGTGATGAACCCGGGACTCGATCCGGTCGAGGTCGAGATCGCGTTCAGCGTGACGGACCCACGATCGGGTGATTCGCGCGCCGTGACGGGCTGCACGGTTTGCCAGGCCACGATCGAGCCGGAGGACTCCGTCAACTGGTGGCCACCGGCCGTTCCGGCGCTCCGCGACGGCACGTTCGGCGGCGCCGTCGTGACCGCCGACGGCCCGGTCGTCGTCCTCGTGAACGACTATCCGACCGCGGACCGCGGCGGGCGGCGGACGGATCCGGCGACGTACCTCGGGCTGGCGGTGCCGTAGCGCCAGGCGGCGGCGATGCGCCGCCGCGCGAGAACGTGCCCGCCAACCCTGTCTGCAGGGTGCCTTGCGCTACCCTACCCGCATGCGCCGTCTCCCCCGCCTCCCCGGTCTTCCCAACCGCCTCTCGAACCCGCTCATCGCCGCCCTCATCGCCCTCCCGCCCGCCCTCATCGCCCTGGCCAAAGGCCTGCCTTCCACCGTGGACGGCGCGCTGCACGTCCACCGTGCGCTCTCAGTGGCCTACCTGTTCACCGCCGCGCCCGGCTGGCCGCGCTGGGCGCCCCACTTCGTCCAGGGCTGGGGCTATCCGATCCACCATTTCTACCCACCCGGCGCGCCGCTCGCGGCCGCTGCGCTCATCACCGCCGGCGCCGGTCCGCTCGCCGCCAACGTTGCTCTGATTGGCGCGGCCTGGGCGCTCGCCACCGCCGGGACATACCGCCTGGCACGGACGGCGTTGCCCGCGTCCGCCGCGCTCCTCGCGGCCGGCGTTGCGGCGTTCAGCCCGGTTCGGTTGTTCGAGGTGCACGTGCAGGGCAACGTGCCGCAGCTCCTCGCCGTGGCGCTTGTGCCCTGGGTGCTCGCCGGCGCGGTGGAGGCGGTGCGGACGCCGACGCTGCGGACCGCAGTCCGCTTCGGCGTCCCGCTCGCGCTCATCGTGCTCACGCACCACGTGACGACGGTCCTGGTGCTGCCGCTCGCCGGTGTCCTGGCGGGCAGCGAGTGCTTCCTCTCGCTCGGAGCGCCTCCGTCCGGTCGACCCCGCGGGTCGCTGCCCTCATCGCGGCCAAGTCAGTTGACCGGCGAGGGCGCTTCGCCGCGTGTGGGCCGCGCGCTCGGTCGCGCCGCCCTTGGCGTCGCCGGCGGACTTGTCTTCGCGGCCCTCCTTGGCGCGGTCTACTGGCTCCCCGCCGTCGTCGACGCGCCCCGGGTCCAGCTCGGCAAGGCCGGGAGCGGCATGTTCGACGCCTCGACGGCGCTCGTTCCGGTCGTCGACCTCGTTCGCCCCCTCGGCCGGATCGACCGCACCGCCCACTCGTGGCCGTTCCACCACGGCTGGGGCCCGGTTCCGGCCGTGCTGGCGCTCGCGGGTGTCGCGGCGGCCGTGCGCGCGTCGCGACGCCGGTCCAAGGACGGCCGCCGACTCGTCGGCTTCACGGCGATCGGCCTCGGTGCGACGCTCCTCACGCTGCCGTTCGCCGCGCCGTTGTGGCGCAGCTCCGACCTGATCGGGCTCGTGCAGTTCCCGTGGCGCGTGCTCGCCGTCGCCGAGCCGCTGCTCGCGGCGGCGGCGGGTGCGGCGCTGCTCTGGCTTCCCGAGCGGCGGCGGGCGGGCGGGCTTGCCCTCGGACTGGCGCTGTTGGGCGCCAACGCGCTGCCGTGGCTCGTGCCGATCCGCTCCGCCGCGCCGCTCGTCGACGCGACGGCGCGCGCGGCGGTGCCCGCCGAACGCCAGAGCGACGCGCCGGTCGGGACAACGAGCTCGATGGAGTACCTGCCGCACGGCGCCAAGGTGGACCTTGCGTCGCCGCCGTCCGACGCCGCCCTCGCCGCGTACGCCGAGGGTCGGTGGTGGGTCGATGTCGACCGAGCGCGGCTGCCTGTTGGCGTGACCGCGGCCACCGAGTCCGTCGGCCGCCACGACAGCCGGATCGTCGTGGGTCCGGGCCCGGCAACGGTGCTCCGCCTGCGGCAGCTCGGGTTCCCGGGCTGGCGGACGACGGTCGGCGGCCGGGCGGTGCGCAACGAGCGCGACGCAGACGACGACGGCGCGCTCGTCGTCTCGCTGCCGGCTTCGGCCGAAGAACGCCACATCGTGGCCCGGTTCACAGGGACGCCGCTCGCCCGCGGGGCGGGCACGGTGAGCATGGTCGCGTGGCTGTTCGCGTTGGCCGTTGGCGTCGCGGCGTTCGTTCGACGCCGCGGGGCGCGGACGGGCGACGGCGCGGGTGGGACGGACGGCGACGACCTCGGGCCACGGTCGCGCGTCGCGCTGGCCATCGGCCTCGTTGCGGCAGGTACGACGGGCGCCTTCATCCTGCCCCGATCCGCATTCCTGGCCCCGCGATCGCCCGTCGCCTCGCCCACGTCGATGGACGTGCCGCTGCACGTCGCCCTCGGAGACGACGGCGGGCCGGCGGCGATCGAGTTGCTCGGATTCGACGCGCCCGGGGCCGTCCGTGCCGGTGACACGATGGTCGTGCGGCTCTACTGGCGCGCGCTGCGCCCGACGGACCGGCGCTATCGCCCGTTCGTTCAGCTGGTGACGAAAGGCACCGCCGACGTCGTCGCCAACCATACGTCCACCGATCCGGGCGGGCGGCCGACCCGCACGTGGCCGACGGATCGCTTCATCGTCGACATGCACCGGTTGGCCCCGGCCCCCGATGCCGGCCCGATCACGGTGCACCTCATCGCCGGGCTGTTCGACGACGACACCGGTCGACGCCTCACCGCGCTCGACGGCAGCGACATCGTGTCACTGCGCGAGGTGCGCATCGATCCGCTGCGGCGGACGGGCCCTGCGGTCCTCCCGCCGCTTGGCGACGATGTCGACGTTGGGCCGGCCGCGGCGGCAATGCCTGTGCGCTTCGGCGACCAGATCGTCCTCGATTCGGCGGGCGCCGGTCGGGTGATCGGTCCCAACGGCGCACGCGCGATCCACGTGACGCTCGTCTGGCGGGCCACAGGGCGCATCGGGATCGACGCCACGGTCTTCCGCCACGTGCTCGACGCTGCCGGCGCACCGATCGCCCAGCTGGACGGCCCGCCGGCGGCCGGCGACGCGCCGACCCGCGATTGGCGGCGCGGCGACGTCATCGTCGACCACGTCACGATCCCGCTGCCGGCCGGCGCGGCGTTCGCCGAACACGTCGAGTTCGGCCTGTACACACCGGTCGACGGAGCGCGCCTGCCGGCGACGGGCGCGGACGGGCGGCTGCCGAACGACGCCGTGCGCATCCGCATCCCGGTCACGTCCGGGTCGTGAGCCGCGCCGGTCCATCGGCGGCAGGCGGTGGCCGTCGCCGGCAGGCGGCGCTGGACGGCGCCAGTCGGCGGCAGTCGCCGTTGCTTCGACTACACTTGCGCGCTCATGCGTGCACGTGACGCCGCACCCCAGCGAGCCAAGATGCCCATTTCAGCCACTGATCGCGCCACCCTGGACGCGCTGCTGACCGCCCACCGCCCCTCTGACGGCGCCGAGGCCGACAGCTTGGTGCGGATCCGCGCCTTCGTCGATTCCGCCACGGAGCCGTTCGACCGCCGCACGCTCCCGGGTCACCTCACGGGATCCGCGTTCGTCGTCGACGGCGACGGGCGGCTGCTCCTGGTGCATCACCGACGGCTCGGCCTCTGGTTGCAGCTCGGCGGGCACGCGGAGGGCGAAGCGGACGCGGCGGCCGTGGCGCTGCGCGAGGCCATCGAGGAGTCAGGACTGGACCATCTGGTGTTCCACCCCGCCGTTTGCGACGCGGCAGGCCGACCGCTCCTGCTGGATGTCGACGTGCACCCCATCCCGCCCGCGGGCGCGGAACCGGCCCACCTCCACTTCGACCTGCGGTTCCTGCTCACGACCACGCGGCCGGCCGACGTGGCGCACGTCGAGGCCGAGAGCCACGCGCTGGCCTGGGTCGAGCTCGACGAGGCGCGGCGGCGGTGCGACGCCGGGATCGGGCGAGCGGCAGACAAGATCGAGCGGGTCATCCGGGACGGGGCCGCCGGCGCGGCGACGAGCGCGCAGGCCACGGCGACGGGCCTCGAGTGACGCAACCGTTTCCGGCAGCGGCGCGGCCGGCGCCCGGCGTGCTCATCGTCGGCGCGACGTCGGCGATCGCGGCCGTCGTCGCCCGGCACTACGCCGCGCTGGGTGCGCGCCTCGTCGTCACGGGGCGCGACGGCGCCAAGCTCGACGGGGTGGCACGCGAGCTGCGGGCAGCGGGCGCAGCCGCCGTGACCGCGATCGTCGTCGACGTCCTGTCGGCCGAGGAACGCGACGACGTCATCGCCGCGGCGGCCGGTGCGCTCGGCCGGATCGACGTGGCGTTGATCGCGCACGGCATCCTGCCGGACCAGGCGGAGTGCGATCGGAACGTCGCCGCCACGCTGCGGGCGTTCGAGGCGAACGCATCCAGTATCCTGGCGCTGCTCGTGCCGCTGGCGGCGCACATGGTGGCGGCGCACGGCGGGACGATCGGCGTGATCACGAGCGTTGCCGGCCAGCGGGGCCGGCGCGAGAACTACCTGTACGGCGCGGCCAAGGCGGCCGTGAGCACCTACCTGCAGGGGTTGCGGAGCCGCCTTCACCCGTTGGGCGTCGCCGTCGTCGACATCCGCCCGGGACCGGTGCGGACCCCGATGACGGCGCACAAGCGTGGCAGGCCGTGGTTCGTCGGCGCCGAGCGGGCAGGCACGCTGACGTTCCACGCGCTGCGCCGGCGGACGGACGTGGCGTACGTGCCGTGGTGGTGGGGACCGGTCACCGTCATCGTGCGACTGGTGCCCGAGTGGGCATTCAAGCGGACGAACGTGCGCGCCTGAACGGGGCACGTCATGCCCTGTTAAGTGTCGCGGTCGCGACCAATGGCCGCGACCGCGAGCACGAAGGGGGGAACCGGAACGGCGCGCCGTGACTGACACGTGGCGCCACGCGCCGCTCCGCTTGAATCGATCCAATGGACCGGCCGCTCGTGCATGGCTGGCGCGATCCCGGTGGATGGTGACACGCGTGCGGCAACGAAGGTTACACGCGCCCGGCGAAGTCCGTCGCGGCGTCGCGTTCCGGCGCGGGCCGGTCTACAATCGCCGGCCGTTGCGCTTCCTGTCTGATGTCTTTGCGCCGGTTGGTCACACGACCGGCGAGTCGCCAAACTGGGGGGGATCGCGTGCCGATGATGCGCCAGGCCCTGCTCGCCCTATCGCGCTCGAAGCGGCTGGCCCGCTTCATGACGGAGAGCCCGCTGGCCTGGACCGGCGCGCGCCGGTTCGTGGCCGGGCGGACCGTGGCCGAGGCCGTCGCCGCAGTCCAGGCCCTCAACCAGGAGGGCTTGTCCGCGACGCTGGACTATCTCGGCGAGAACGTCGCCACGCTGGCGGAGGCCGCGGCTTCGGCCGACGCCTATATCGAGGCCGTCGATGCGATCCGGGCGGCCGGCATCCACAGCGGGATCTCGCTCAAGCTGACCGCCATCGGCCTCGATCTCGGCGACGACGTCGCTGTCGAGCAGCTCACACGGATCCTCGAACGGGCGGCGACGAAGTCGCCACCGGTGTTCGTCCGTATCGACATGGAGGGCTCGCCGTACACGGCGCGCACGCTGCGGATCTTCCATACCGCACGAACGCATTTCCCGCACCTCGGCATCGTCATCCAGTCCTACCTGCATCGCACGGCCGCCGACGCCGAGGCGCTGGCCGCCGCGGGCGCGCACGTCAGGATCGTGAAGGGCGCCTACCTCGAGCCGGACGAGATCGCGTTCCAGGACAAGGCCGAGGTCGACGCCGCCTACGCCGCGCTCGTTGCGCGCCTGCTGGCGGCCGACGCACGCGCGAACGGCACGTACGCCGCCGTGGCGACGCACGACCCGGCGATGATCGACGTCGCGAAGGCCTTCGCCGCGCAGCACGGTGTGCCGCGCGACGCGTTCGAGTTCCAGATGCTCTACGGCATCCGTCGCGATCTGCAGCGTCAGCTGGCCGGCGAAGGGTACCGGATGCGGGTGTACGTTCCGTACGGCCAACAGTGGTACCCGTACTTCATGCGGCGACTGGCGGAGCGGCCGGAGAACGTCGGGTTCATCCTGCGAAACGTGATGCGGGAAGCATAGGCGGCGCCGGCGGAACGCCGGGCGGCGATGCCGTGTCCCAACGGCTGATCGCATCGCCGCCCCCCAGATCCGGAGTCGCCGATGGCCCGCGCCGGCTTGGCCCGCACCGTGTTCACCACCCCCTTCACGACCTTTGTTGCCGCCGGCGTTGCCGCCGCCGTCGTCGCCGCCTCGTTCGGAGACGACGACCGAGTGCCCGGGCTGCGCGCCGTGCGTGCCGAGGACGGACCGATGCCGGCGTCGCCGGAGCGGCACAGGGCCTTTCTGCCGTTCGCCGCCCGGAACGACGCCTGGGCGCCCGGACCGCCGCGCGGCTGGGGCACGCAGTTCAGCATGGAGTTCGACGCCGCCGAGCACGCCCTCGACGTGTCCGTCGACCTGCCCCGCCTCGCCGCGGCCGGCATCGGCAGCCTGCGCACGAACCTGTACTGGCGGGACGTCGAACCGACGAACACGACGCCCGATCGGTTCGACTGGTCGCGCTACGACGACCGGCTGGCAGCGTACTCGGCTGACGGGCGGGACGTCGTCGTGAGCATCGTCGCCTACCCGAAGTGGGCGATGGTCTACGGCTGCGGCTTCGGCTACACCACGCCGGAGATGGCCGACGAGTGGCGGTCGTTCGTGCGCGCCGCGGCGGAGCGCTACCGCGCGGCGCCCTATCGGATCGCCGCCTGGGAGATCGGCAACGAGATCGACGGCAAGACGACCGTGACGGCGGACGACCGGAAGCGGCCGCCGGACTGGGGCGGCGACGAGCCGGCGGCGCAGACCGGCGGCTGCTGGGGCAACCGCGTGGCGGAGTACGTCGATTTCCTGCGGGTGGCCCACGAAGAGGTCAAGCGCGCCGCGCCCGGCACGCGCGTGACGTTCGGCAACCTGGCGTATGCCGACGTCGAGGAGCGGTTCCACATGGACTTCCTCGACCGGTTCCTCGAGCTGGGCGGCGGCAGCTTCATCGACTATGCCGGCTACCACTGGTTCCCCGATGTCCAGGCCGCCTTCCCGACCGAGCCGCTCGGCCCCGACCTGTTCTATCGCTTCCGCGCCACGCTCCGCCGGCACGGCGTCGGCGTCCCGATCTGGATCACGGAGACGAACCGCGGCACGAACGAGGGCAGCAACGCGCTGGATGCCCGCCAGGTGACGTACCTCACGCAGCTCCTGCCGCGCGTCCTCGCCGCCGGCGACGTCGAACGCGTCTATTGGTACGCCTGGGGCGACTTCCCGGGCCAGGTGCCGGGGTTCTGGCAACGCGGCCTGATCCGCGCGGATCGCTCCCCCAAGCCGGCCCTGTACGCGCTGCCGACGGTCCGGCGCTTCACGAACGGCCGCGGTTCCGTCCTGCGCGACGACGACATCGTCGCGTTGGCCTTCCAGGTGCCGCGCGCCCTCGACCGCCATGTGATCGCCTGGAGCCCCGACGGCCGGTCCCGCACGCTCGACCTGCCGGCCGCGCCGGGCGAGACGGCCACGGTCACGACGTTGCCGATGGAGATGCTGAGCGCCGGCAGGTGCTGCGCGGTGCGGCAACTGGGGCAGCGGGATGGGCGGTTTCGGGTGGCCGTCGGGGCGGAGAGCGTGCTCGTCGAGGTGCGTCGGGAGGCGACGCCGGGGGCCTCGGCCCCTGGCGTCGGCCGCATGCGTTCGCCCTGGGCGGACTGGCCGCGCTCGGGGCGCAATGTTAGAATCGCCGCCGCCGCGCCACGCCCCACAGGACGGATCGGACCGCCATGACGCCTGCCAGCCTGCCCGAGCTGCTCGTCGCGCTGCCGGCGCTGGCCGTCGTGATGGCCGCGCTCGTGATCGTGCTCGTCGAAGCGCTCTGGCGCCGGACGAACGCACGGCTGATCGACGGCATCGCGCTCGTCGGGCTTGGTGGGGCGGCGTTCCTTGAAACGCTCTCGTTGCGCTCAGGCGGCGACGGGTCGGCCATCTACCGCGGCGCGGCTTCGGCGGTCAGCGGGCCGGCCACCGCGCTCGTGCGACAGGACGCGCTGGCGGCGTTCGGCGGCTTGCTCATCCTCGTCGCGGCCGCGTTCACGGTGCTGGTGGGCGGGGCGTACGTGGCGCGGCGCGGGCTGCGTCAGGCCGAGTACACGGCCGTCGTCCTGTTCGCCGCCGCCGGCATGCTGCTGCTGGGCGCCGCAGCCGACCTGATCATGATCTTCCTCGGCGTCGAGGCGTTCTCGATCGCGCTGTACGTCCTGTGCGCCTTCCGGTCCGGCGACCGCGCCGGCTACGAAGCGGCGCTGAAGTACTTCGTTCTCGGCTCGTTGGCCGCCGGCTTCCTGCTGTACGGCACCGCGCTCGTGTACGGCGCGACGGGCAGCACCGAGCTGGCGCGGATCGGACAGGTACTGGCCGACCCTGACGGCGGTGGAAGCGCGGGCCAGCTGAGCGTCGGACTGGCGGGCCTCACGCTCCTCCTCGTCGGCCTTGGCTTCAAGATGGCGCTCGTGCCGTTCCACCAATGGGCGCCCGATGTCTACCAGGGCGCGCCGACGCCGATCACCGGCTTCATGGCGGCCGCCACGAAGACGGCGGCGACGGTGGCGCTGATCCGTGTGCTCTGGACGGCGTTCGGCGGCCTCTCCGCGACGTGGCTGCCGGCGGTGGCCGCGCTGGCCGTCGTCACGATGGTCGTCGGCAATCTGGCGGCGATCGTCCAGGCGGACGTCAAGCGGATGCTCGCGTTCAGCGCGATCGCCCAGGCGGGCTACGTCCTCGTCGCGCTCGTGGCGGCGACGACGGGCGGCGTGGCGGCGGCGCTGTACTACCTGCTGGCGTACGGTCTGGCCAAGCTCGGTGCGTTCGGCGTGCTGGCGCTGCTCGACGGGCAGGGCAGCGGTGGCGCGGACGACGATCCCGGACGCGGCGGCCCGGCCGCCGATCGCCCTGCCCCTGGTCCGCGCGACGCGACGACGCTGGCGGACCTGGCGGGCCTCGGCCGCACCCAGCCCTGGCTGGCCGCGACGATGACGATCTGTTTGATGTCGCTCGTCGGTCTGCCGCCGATGGCCGGATTCCTCGGCAAGTGGATGATCTTCCAGTCGGCCGTCGACGGCGGCTGGACGTGGCTGGCGGTCGTGCTCGTGTTGAACACGGCGCTTTCGGCGTTCTACTACCTGCGGCCGATCGGCTGGATGTACATGGTCGAGCCCAAGGGCAACACCGTGTCCGACGGCGACACCGTGCCCGAGGTCGGCAGCGGGGCGAGCTTTGCGCTGACGGTGGCGGTACTCGGACTCGTGGCGGCGCTCGTCAGCGGCGGCATCGTGCGCGTCGCGCGCGCCGCCGACGCGTTCGACCAGCGGCGGCCGGACGCACCGGCGGGTCTGCCGCCTGAGCTCGGCACTGCCACTCCGTCGGTCACCTCGACGCCCGCGGGGACGGCGCCATGAACCCGTGGAGCAACGTCGAGAGCGTCTGCCTCCAGCCGCACGGCCCGCTCCGGCCGACGTTCTGCAACGTGCCGCCGTGGGCCGAAACGTTCCTCTACCTCGGCAGCGCGGTCGCGATCGGGATCTTTGCCTACGGCATCTGGCGCCACTACCGCTTGTGGCGCGCCGGCCAACCGGCGCCGAAGCGCAACTCGGGCGACTGGCGGGCGCGGCTGGGCACGTTCATGACCCACGTGATCGGCCAGCGTCGAACGGTGCGCCGGACGCTGCCGGCGATCTTCCACAGCGGGATCTTCTACGGCTTCTCTCTCCTGTTCATCGGCACGGTGCTGGCGACGATCGACTTCGACCTGCCGCTCGTGCTGAGCAAGGTCCCCGGGCTGGCGAACTTCGTCGATCCGAACGGCGCGGGCGTCGAGCTTTCGCCGCTGCGCTTCCTGCACGGCCCGTTCTACCTGGTCTACGAAGCCGTCCTCGACGCCGCCGGCGTGGCGCTCCTCATCGGGCTGGGCATCGCGATGTGGCGGCGGTACGTCGCCAAGCCGCACCACGTCCTGGCGCAGTGGGACTTCGTGATCTGGAGCCTCCTCCTCATCGACGTGACGGGCTTCCTTGTCGAGGGCTTGCGCCTGGCGTTCGCGCCGGTGCCGCACGGCGTCTGGTCGTGGGGCGGCTACGCGCTGTCCAAGGGCTTCCTGGCGCTCGGCCTCGGCGGGGAGTCCGTCGGGCTCGCGACGTCGCTGCACCTGTGGCTGTGGCTCGGCCACGCCGTGATCTCGCTCGGCTTCATCGCCCTCCTGCCCTTCTCGAACGCCGTCCACATCTTTTCGACGTCGGCGAACCTTGTCATGCGGCCGATCGGCATCGGCATCGCCGCCGGCGCCGCGCTCCAGCCGATCGACCTCGAGACGGCCGAGTTCTTCGGGGTCGGCAAGCTGGGCGAGTTCACGTGGAAGCAGCGCCTGGGGTTCGATGCGTGCGTGCGGTGCGGGCGGTGCGAGACGGTCTGCCCGGCCTTTCTGGCCGGGACGCCGCTGAACCCGAAGAACGTGATCCTGACGCTGGGCGACGCGCTGCGCGCCGAGCTCGACGCGCCGGCGATGCCCGCGGGCGAGGCGCCGATCGTCGTCGGCGAGGGCCAGCTCATCGCGCCCGACGTCCTCTTCAGCTGCACGACGTGCATGGCGTGCGTCGAGGTCTGCCCGGCCGAGATCGAGATCGTCGACGACCTCATCGACATGCGCCGCTACCTGACGCTCTCCGAAGGCGCGCTGCCGGGCACGACGTCCGTTACGGCCAAGAACATGAGCACGGCCGGCAACCCGTGGGGCTACTCGCCCGAGGACCGCACGAAGTGGACCCAAGGCGCCGGCGTGCCGGTGCCGATCGCCCAGCCGGGCGAGCATTACGACGCGCTCTACTGGGTCGGGTGCTCGGGCAGTTACGACAAGCGGAACCAACGAATCGCCCAGAGCCTGGCGCAGCTCATGCACGCCGCAGGGCTCAAGTTCGCGATCATGGCCGAAGAGAGCTGCACGTGCGAGAGCGCGCGGCGCCTCGGCGAGGAGTACCTCTACCAAACGGCGACGAACGCGAACGTCCTGAACATGAAGAAGTACACCTTCGACCGCGTCGTCTGCCACTGCCCGCACTGCTTCAACACGATCAAGAACGAGTTCCCGCAGTTCGACGGCGACTTCGAGGTCATCCACCACTCGCAGCTGCTCGAGGAGTTGCTGAACGACGGTCGACTGCAGATCCCCGAGGCCGTCCGTCAGAGCGTCGCCTTCCACGACAGCTGCTACCTCGGCCGCTACAACGGCGAATATGACGCCCCGCGCGCCTCGCTGGCCGCCGCGGGCGTCGACATCGTCGAGCTGCCGCGGTCCAAGGAGAGTGGGCTGTGCTGCGGCGGCGGCGGCGGGCAGATGTGGTTCGAGGGGTATGCGCAGAAGGGCGTGAACGTCATCCGCCTCGAGGAGATCGTCGCCAGCGGCGCCGACCGCGTGGCCGTCGCGTGCCCGTTCTGCCTGACGATGCTCGACAGCGCGCGCGGGGGGGTGGGCGAGTCGGCGGACGGCGTGAAGGTGATGGACGTGGCGGAGGTGTTGGCGGAGGCGTTGGGGAAGGGGCGGGTACCGGGCGACTGACGAGCCACCGACCGGAGGAGCATTCGATGACCGTTCGACCGATCGGACGATGGATGCCTCGCCGCGCCCGCGTCGCCGCACTGGGCCTCGCCGCCCTGTCGCTGACCGTTCACGACTGGTCGGACACAGCGCCGTCCACGACAACCGCCGCATCTGACGCCCGTACGTCGCAGTCCAGCGTCGATGATGCGACGAGTACCCTCTGGCTGGCCAACTTGGATCCAGATCGCGGTGCCAACGTCACCATCGATCTCGTCCGTGAGGACGGTGCATTGACGCAGGCCTTGACCTGGCCCGGCCTGGCACCGTTCGCGAGCACGCGGCGCAGCCTCGGCGCGGAGCCGGCGGTCGGCGGCGGCCGGCATGCCGCGACGGTGCGTTGGAGCGGCGGCCGACTCGGACTGGTCACGTATGAGGACGGGCCAAGGTGGGGCGTTGCCGCCGCCAATGCCGTCGAGGCGGCGTCGTCGGATCTGGTCCTGGGCTACTGGGTGCGCAGCTACATCGACCAGAGTGGGCTGGTGACGCTCTTCAATCCCGGAAGCAAGGCGGCGGACGACATCGCCATCGAGTGGTACATGGACCGCGATCCCGGCGCCCCGGTCGTGACGACCCGGCTCGCGCTGGCGCCCGGCGCCGTGCGGACGATCGACATCGCGTCACCCGCGGAAGGCGTCGCTGTGGGCGATGGTACCCGTGGCTGGGCGCGCGTGCGGTCGTCCGTACCGTTGGCCGTGCAAGGGACCCTCGCGCAGACCGGCGGCAGCATGATCAGCGCAAGCGTCGAAGCCGTTCCAGCCGCCTCCGCAGCCCGGCGCTGGCACGTTCCTCTCGTGTATTGGAGCTGGTCGGACCGCGTGTCGATGCCCATCGAGTCGTTCACGTACGTCGTGAATCCGGGCAACACGACGGTTCAGGTGACCCAGACCCTGCAGGGACTCACCGAGGACTGCCGCGGCGTCCGGCAGGTGAACCCGCCCTCCGAGATTCCGGCCCGGGGTGCGGCCCTGTTCAGCGCATATCCGTTGCCGGGGCGTTGCGCCGGCAGCGGGCGCTTCGACGCGACAGGCGATGTGATCGTGACCGCGCTCGTGAACGAGCAGCACGGCGTGGTGCGATCGATCGGCCTGTACGCGCCGCAGCCGCTCGCGGAGGCCGTTGCGCACGCGGTGCTCCCGGCGCGGCGCGCTGTCGGTCCGACACGTCGGACCACCGAGTTCCATGTGCTCAACCCGGGGCCGGCCGCCATGAACGCCGCGCTGACGCTGCGCAACGCGGACGGGACGATCTCACCGTGCGGGGCTGCGTGTGCGTTCGCGCTGTCGGGCGACAGCGCGGTGCGGTTCGACCTGGCGGAGATGCCCGCAGTGCCGGAAGGATTCGACGGCAGCGTGTGGATCGACGGCGATGGTCCGCTGCACGCAGCCGCCTACGAGCGCAACGCGGCGTTTCCGGCGGACGGCGCCGTGTTTCGCGCAGTCGATGCACGGCGTCGCATGGGCGACGATCGGTCACCGCTTTCTCCACGGGTCGTGCGCGCCGTGACGCCGGTGCCGACGCCGACGGAAACGCCGACCGAATCGCCGACTGAGACCGTGGAACCGCCCACCAGACCCTCGACCCGAACGCCGTCGGCGTCCGACACGCCCTGGAGCGTTCCGGCGCCGAGCATGGTGCCGGTGCCGACCGCCTACACCGCGACCGGGCCGAGCTTGCAGGCCGACATCGTCGACCTGATCGCCTCGGGCGCCCGACGACGGCGCATGCGGCTGGCCGTGGACGGCGACCATGTGGTTCGGCTGCAGGAGGGGCGGTTCGATGCGTTCGAGCTCGGCGACGGCGAACCGCGCCACCTTGGGACCCTATTGCTGGCGTCACCGCTTCCCAATTGGACTGGGCTGTTCGTTTCCGGATCGGCGGCCGCCATCGTCTGCGACGGTGTCGTTCGCTTCATCGACCTTGCCGCACCGGGGGGTCCGCGTTTCGTCGAACACCACCCGGTGTCCGGCATGCTCGTCGCGACAGATGGGAACGACTTTTACCTCGGGCTGAACCCGGAGGGTCAGCCTATCGGCATCGTGACGAAGTACGTCATCGTCGACGGACACGTCCGACGCATGGCCGAAGCGCGCCCGTCGGGCACGATCCGCGCCCTGATCGCATCCGCTGGACGCGTGGGAGCGGACGTCGAGGCACCGGGCGGATCGAGGACGCTCGAGGTCTTCGAGACCCGGGTACCCGGATCGCTCGTCCCGACGCTGAGCGCGCCCTTGCCATTGGCCCCCGTCAGCCTGGGCCGTTCCTCGTTGCTGCTCCAAGATCGCAACGACGTCATCGTCTGGGACTTCACGGCGATGCCCTCTCCGACGGAGCGCGGGCGATGGCACCGCGCCGACGACGCGCCGGACTACACGCAGATCGTATGGTCGGCGTTCGAGGGCCCGGCCGACGACGTGCTCGTGCTGACGGAGATGAAAGCCAGCAACGGCGATATGATCGGCCACGAGCTCTTCCGGCTGCGCCAGGTCGACGGCGCTGGGCTTGAGGTTGTCAGCACGAAGGCTGCGCCGTCGGCGTTCGTGGCCTACGGCGGCGGTACCACGTGCTTCGTGCCGTGGATGCCCACGCCCGGCGGCGAGCTCACCTACTCGCAGCGCAATGAGGGGGCGTTTGTCTGTCGGACCGGCGACGAGCCGTATCGTGTGTTGCCGGCGGGCGAGGGCTGGCCCGACGGCGAGGTCGAGACCCGCTACCCGAAGCCGGTGAAGGTGTTCGAGGTGGACGGGACGTTCTACGTGGCTTCCAGCGGCTACACGTACCGCCTCGCCGACGACGGGGCAGGCAAGCTGAGGGCGACGTGGCGAGCCGAGGAAACGGTGGCCAGCTTCATCTACTCGATCTTTCATCTTCCGACCCGGACCCTGATCCAGCACGAAGGGAAGCTTGCCGACCTGTACGACGCGGGCGGCACGATCGGCCTGCGGGACACCGGCATTCCGGCCGAAGGGCCGCACGTGACAGATCCCGGCCTCGTCATCATGAACAAGTTCGCGGCGCCCGAGCCGAGAGTCGAGCTGATGCTACGCGATCCGGAGACGCTCGCGCCGCTCGGTTCCGCCGTGCTGCCGGGCTCTGCCGAGCCGAACGTCGTCGTGAACGGCGGCAGCCACCTCTATGTCCATACGGCCGCCGACACCTGGCTCAAGGTCGACCTCACCGTGCCGAGCGCTCCGCGGCTCGCGGGCGAGTTCACGTGGACATGGCGTGCTCCCTTCGTCGCCCGCGGGACGATCGCCTACACGTTCGAGAACGAGCAGCGCGAAGGGCCCGAGGCCACGCTGCGCCTCCGGCTAATCGATCTCGCCGCGGATCCGCCGCGCCAGATCGGCGTCGTCGACATCACGGACGACGTGCCCGTGGGCCATCCGGGGTGGTACCACTGGCTGTACCGCTTCGGCGACATCGTCTACGTCACGCGACCAACCGGTTGGATCACCCGCCTGGACGTTCGCACGCCGGGAGCGCCCGTGCCCTTGGCGCCGATCACGGTCATCGCCGAGAACGTCGAAATGCATGGGCTGCGGGACCATGTGGCGGCCGTGAGCAGCCACGGCTCCGAAGGCCAGGTCCTGTCCCTCGTCGGCGGCGCCGCTGATGCCGATCTCGGCGCCACGCGGCGCTGGCGCGGCTGGAAGAGCGGTGAGATCAAGAAGCTCAACGTCGTGGGCCGGCAACTCATCGTGGACAACTACGATCGGATCGAGCATCTGCGGTGGATGTACGACCTGTCCGACGCGGCGCATCCGGCTCCGCTGGGGAACGCGGACTACACGATCACTCCGCTGCTGGCCGGCGCCGATGGGATCCTGGCCATGAACACGGAGGATGGAGGCGTCACGGTGTGGGACGTCTCACAGGGCCACCGTATGGCCCCGACTGCCAAGTGGTGCATGGGGAACGGCCGCTGCCCTCCGCCGCCCGGCGGGCCGTATGTCCACGCCCTCGCCGTCGTCCGCCCGGCAGTCTACGCACTCGGGAGCGACGGTCGCCTGTCGGTCCTCGATGTGTCCACCCCGGGGCGGACGCGTCTGGTGGGCATGCACCATATGCCCGTCATGGGTCCGCTGCTCGTTGCTGGGCGTCGACTCCTGATCGGGTCGACGCCACCCTATCAGGTCGACATCACCGAGCCGTTCTCGCCGCGCCCGATCGGCCCGCTCGCAGGCGTGCCGGAGGGCCTAAGGCCGGCAGGCACGAGCGGCACGACTGCGGTCTACGGCGGCGGTCGGGACATCGTGTTCATCGATTTCGCCGTGCCCGAGCGACCGGAAGTGCGCGCACACCTGCGCCTCGAGGAGGAGTTCAAGACGTTGCACGCCACGGATGGGTGGGTGTACGCCTATCTGGACGGGGTGATTTGGGTCGTTCGCGTCGATGATCGGATCACGCCGCGGGTTGTCGGGCGGTTGAGCGTGCCTCCGGACGGACGAATGGCTGCGCTGGGCGATGTCGTGTACTTCGCGCACGACGACCGAATCGGCGTTGAAGTCCTGACCCGCTTCAGGCCAAAGACGAACCTCTGGCTGCCCGTGGCATTCCGTCCCCGCCGCTAGCACGCCTGCTGCTGGTGACGCGTCCCCGCCGTCCGGCGGAATCGTCGCGAACGCCAGGTTGACCCGGTCATGCCGCACTGACCATAATGGTCACATGATCACCACCAACGTGACCGACGTGAAAGCCCGCCTGAGCGAACTCCTGCGCCGCGTGGCCGAAGGCGAGACGGTGCTCATCCTGCACCGTGGCCGTCCGATTGCGCGCATCGAGCCAGCCGTTGTCGGGGACCTGTCGGCAGACGACGCCGAGCGGGTCAATCGGCTGGCCGCCATCGGTCTGGTTCGACTGCCCACGCGCCCCGCCGACAGGACCCTGTTGACTTGGCCACTCGTGACCACGGTCGACGGTACGAGCGTGCTTCAGGCGTTTCTTGAAGATCGGCACGAAGACCGGTGAGGTTTTGGGACACGTCGGCAATCGTGCCCCTGTTGGTCGGCGAACCTACCAGCACGGCGATGCGTGCGCTGATCGACGTCGACCCGAACATCGTGGTCTGGTGGACGACGCGAGTGGAAACCGCTTCGGTGATTGCTCGGCGCGAGCATGCCGGTTCGCTCACGTCGTCCGATTCGACCGTGCTGTTCAGGGAACTCGACACCCTCGCAGCGACGTGGCTCGAGGTGCAACCTGTGGCCGCCATCCGTCCCCTCGCCCGGCGTCTGTTGCGCACGCACGTCCTGCGCGCCGCCGATGCGCTTCAACTGGCGGCCGCCATCGCCCTTGTGGACGGCCGACCTGAAACGGCACCGTTCGTCAGTCTCGACGAGCGGCTGAAGGAAGCGGCACGGCGGGAGGGGTTGGTCGTGATCGTATGACCGGACGGATTCCAGCCTGAATCCCCCCAACCTCCAGCCTGAAAACGATCACGATCCAGCCTGAAAGCCCCGCGCCCCAACGGCCGATCCGCGCAACGCCCACCGCCACTTCCGTGCGACTCCGCCCCGATCGCCGTTACAATCCCCTGCCACCGCGTCGACATCCGATCGGCGCCCTCCCTCCCGATCCCGAAAGGACCGCCCATGAACCGCTTCGCGATGCTGTTCATCGCCCTCGCCCTGCCCCTCACTCTCACCGCCTGCGGCCGCGCCGCGTCCGGCCCGACGGCCATGCCGACCGCGATGTCCGCGCCGGCGGCTCGTCCGGCCTTCCCACAGCGGCGCCCGCGGTCCTGCCCACGCTCCCGACGTCCGGCATGACCGAGGGCGGCGCCGTGACGACGGTGGGCGGCCAGGCCTTCGTCGACCAGGCGCTGTCCCTGTCCGGCAAGACCGTCCTACTCACCAAGTGCAACCTGATGAACACCCCGGGCTCCGACGGCCACTATGCCTGCCGCGTCGTCGACGACGCCGGTGAGGACGTGAAGACCGCGGACGGCCTGCCGGTGGACGTCTTCTTCGACGGCGCCCTGCTCGATCAGGCGGCCAAGGACTTCATCGCCACGGACTGCGCGGACACGTTCTGCAACGTCATGCTGGCCGGCACGCTGACCGTCAGCGAGGCGACGTTCTACCTCTCGATGACGGACGTGAAGCTCTCCAAGGCCAACTGATCGGCGGGCGCAAGCGCGAATTGGCGGAGGCCCCCTCCCCCGGTTCGCTTCGCGAACCGACCCCGCCCCCAATTCTGGGGGCGGGGTGGGCACTGAACCGTTTCAGCGCAGCGTCGTGTCCCCCATCGCCGGCGCATCCGCCAACGCCAGCCGCACCATCAACTCAACGCCGACCGCGATCGCGTCGTCGTTGAAGTCGTAGTCCGCCTGGTGGAGCTGCGGCCAGCGAGCGGCCGCCGGATCGCGCACGCCGAGGAAGAAGAAGCACGCCGGCGCCTGCTGGCCGTAGTAGGCGAAATCCTCGGCCGTCATCGTCGGCGGGAACGCCGCGTCGACGCGATCGGCGCCGAGCGCGGCCGTGGCCGCGGCGACGACGCGGTCCGTCGCGCCGACGTCGTTCACCGTCGCCGGGAAGCCGATGTCCCACCGGACGTCCGCCGCGCAGCCGAGCGCGGCGGCGACGCCGCGGGCGACCTCGTCGATCCGCCGCGTGAGCAGCGCGGACACGCCGTCGTCGAACGCGCGGATCGTCCCCGACAGCGTCGCCGTCGCCGGGACGAGGTTGAACGCCGAGCCGGCATGGACGGAGGCCACCGTGACGACGGCCGCGTCGCCCGGCGTGACGTTGCGGCTGACGATGGACTGCAGCGCGACGATCACGTGTGCCGCCGCCAACACCGGGTCCGCCGTCCGCTCCGGCTGCGCCGCGTGCCCGCCGCGCCCCGTCAGCACGACGTCGAACCGATTGCATGCCGCCATGAGCGGCCCTTTGCGAACGGCGACGTGCCCGACCGGGACGTCGGGCCAGCCGTGGAGGCCGTACACGGCCGCAGCCGGCACACCGTCCGGATCGGCCAGCGCCCCTTCGTCGACCATCCGCTTGCCGCCGGCGCCGCCTTCCTCCGCCGGCTGGAACATGAGGATCACCGGGTTCGGCCGCTCGGCCAGACCGGCGAGCACCTGGGCGGCGCCGAGCAGGATCGCGGTGTGGCCGTCGTGCCCGCAGGCGTGCATGACGCCCGGCGCGGTCGATGTGTAGCGCACGCCCGTCGCTTCGTCGATCGGCAGCGCGTCCATGTCGGCGCGCAGCGCGATCGGCGGACGGAGCGCGCCGTCGGCGGTCGTTGCCGGCAGGAAGGCTGCGACGCCCGTGCCGCCCGCAAGTCCGGCGCGATACGGGACGTCGAGCGCGTCGAGCCGATCGCGGACGACGGCGCTCGTCCGGTGCTCGGCGTAGCCAAGCTCCGGGTGCGCATGCAGGTCGCGGCGGAGCGCGATCAGCTCGGGCAGCACGGCGGCGACGCGGGCGCGCACGTCGGCGATCGAAGGCATCGTCGACTCGGTCACGGCGCGCCGCTCACGCTCGGCACCCGCTCACGATGCCCATGTTCGGCGCCAGATCAGGATGCCCCGGTCCAGCCACGCCCGCCGGCCATCGACGTCGAAGCCGTCGGCGCGCAGGCCGTCGGCCGCGGCGCGGAACAGCCAGCGGGGGCCGAACGCGTCGCCGCCGGCCAGGGCGGTGCGCCAGGCATGCTCCCACGCCGCCAGGAACGCGTGGATCGGCTCGCCTGGGACGACGCGGTGGATGTGGTCCTTGGGCAGCACGGCCTTGAAGCGCCGCGGGTCGAAGCCGTCCGCCCAGTTCGTGCCGAAGACGACGGCCTCGGCGGCGGGGGCGGCGTGGGTGTGGACGTCGTTGCCTGTGGCGATACGAGGTGAATCGGACGCCGACGACCGCGCCCCATCGAGTGATCGCGCCCCGTCCGCCGGCCGCCGCAGCACGTTCGCCGTCCAGAGCCGCCCCGTCGGGTCCGACGTGCCCTCGAGGACGATGCCGCCGGGCAGCACGTGGTCGAGCAGCGTCCGATGCGCGCCGGCGACCTCGGCCGCGTCGTACTGGCGCAGCACGTTCATCGCCCGGATCAAGCGCACGGTCTCGCGCCGGCCGTCGACCGTCCGCAGCGGCAGCGCGAAGCCGCCGTGGCGGAACGCGGTGCGATCGTCGCTCCACGGCAGCGCCGCCGCGACGCGCGCCCGGTCGATCTCGACGCCCAGGAAGCGCAGCCGCGGGTTCAGCCGCCGCAGCCTGGCCGCCGCTTCGAGCGTCGTCGCCGGCGTCTCGCCGTAGCCGAGGTCGACGACCCAGGCATCCGCCCACGGCCCGTCCGATCGGCGCAGGAGCCACGGATCGTAGCGCGCCGTGAAGACGTCGATCCGCCGCAGCCGATTGGCGGCCGTCTTGCCGCGCGTCACGTGGGCCGGCGCCGCTCGCACGATCATCGGCGTCGTCGTGCTAGTGCAGGATGACCGGGATGATCCCGCGGATCATCTCGGCGCCGTCGTTCATGCTCGTCGTATAGACCTCGAGGCTGGCGAGCGACGGATCGGCGACCGGCGGATAGGCCACCGGCACGTCGAACGTGCCGACGCAGCCCGTGCCGCACGTCATCATCGCAAAGTCCTCCACCAGGATGCCGCCCGAAGCGTCCCGCAATCGCCAGCCGAACGAGGCCTCGAAGACGTCCCCGCAGCCGCGCAGGAGGAAGCCCGTCTGGACGTGCTCGCCGGCCAGCGGCGCAGTGGCGATGACGAAGTTCCAACCGGTGCCCAGCGCCTGCGTCTGCGGATCGCTGCACGCGTCGACGCTCGTCGGGGCGACCGCCGTGCCCGCGGCGCCGTCGGCGGTGGCGGTCGGTTCGATGGCCGCCGCGGTGGCGGTCGGCTCCATCGCCGCGGTCGCCGGCACGCCGGTCGGCAGGTCGGGCTGCCCGGCGGTGGGTGGGTCGGCCGGCGTGGTCACGGCGGCGGTCGGCGTACAGGCGGCGCAAACGGCCGAGACGAGCATGACCGTCGCCCAGCGGCGCGGGCGACGAGGCTGCGGGATCGCGTGCATGGTCCATTCCTCGGAGCAAGGCAGCCGATTGGCATGCCACGCATGGTAGTCCGGTGCGGGCGGCGGCGGCCAATCGTGTCGGACGTTCGCCGTTGCGCGCTCCTCACCCGTCCGACTACACTGTGCCGCCCGACCGGCCGATCCCCGGCCGCCGCATGAGAACAACCGTGAGCGTGCCCGTGACCGAGCCCATGACCGCCCCCCCCGACCCGATCATCATCGTCCGCGACGTGCACAAGTGGTACGGCAAATTCCACGTGCTGCGCGGGATCGACCTGCAGATCGCGCGGGGCGAGGTCGTCTGCATCCTCGGGCCGTCCGGGTCCGGCAAGAGCACGCTCCTGCGCACGCTCAACCGGCTCGAGCCGCACGACAGCGGCGACGTGATCATCGACGGGACGCGGCTGACGCGCGACACGCGGGCAGTCGAGCGCGTGCGGCGTGAGGTCGGCATGGTGTTCCAGCAGTTCAACCTCTTCCCGCACCTGACGGCGCTCGAGAACGTCACGCTGGCGCCGTTGCACGTCCTCGGGCTGGCCGCCGACGCCGCCAAGGCGCTCGGCATGCGCCGGCTCGAGGAGGTCCACATTCCGGAGCAGGCCGACAAGTACCCCGGCCAGCTGTCCGGCGGCCAGCAACAGCGCGTGGCGATCGCCCGCGCGCTGGCGATGTCGCCCAAAGTCATGCTCTTCGACGAACCGACGAGCGCCCTCGACCCCGAGATGATCAAAGAAGTCCTCGAGGTCATGCAGGCCCTGGCCAAGGGCGGCATGACGATGGTCGTCGTGACGCACGAGGTCGGATTTGCGCGCGCCGTCGCGCACCGTGTCATCCTGCTGGACGCCGGCCAGATCGTCGAGGAAGCGGACCCCGCGACGTTCTTCACCGCGCCGAAGAGCGAGCGGACGCGGCAGTTCCTGGAGCAGATCCTGTAGCCGCACATGCGGGCGAGCGACGGTGCCTGCACGACGCTTGGCGCCGCACCGCGGCCCGTGCTATCCTCGCCCCTCGTTCGGGAGGGGTCGCATAGTTGGCCTAGTGCGCGCGTCTCGAAAACGCGTACGGGTGTGAGCCCGTCGTGGGTTCGAATCCCACCCCCTCCGCCAGAAACGACGACGCCCGCGGTGCTTGTGCACCGCGGGCGTCGTTCTGATCCATGAATTGAGCGTCCGTCGACACCCGTCGGCTTGCGACTAGAAGCCGAACGTCCGCGCCGCCCAAGGCAGGTAGACGTCGTGGTTGTTGTCCGTCGTCGGCACCGGCGGCGTGGCGGTGTCCGGCGGCACGGGCGTGACGGTGTCCGGCGGCACGGGCGTGTCCGTCGGATCCGGTCCGATCGGCGTGTCCGTGGCGACCACTGCGGTCGGATCGACGGTGGGCACCTCGGTCGTCGCCGGACCGTCCGTCGGAACGGTATCCGGCGTGCCGGACGACGGTGTCGGCGACTTGTACGCCTGGGCGGTGACGGTGCCGGCCACGGCCGTTCCCGCCACCTGGCTCACGAACGGCCCGCAGTCCACGGCTTCCTTGCCGGGCCGGAAGATGCACAGCTTGGTGTCCGGCACCACGATCTGGTCGCTCGTGCCGTCGTTGTACAGGAACTGGATGAGCGGCGACGGGATCCCGCCATCCGTGATCGCGATGGAAACCCACGACGCCGGAGCGGATGCCTCGAGGGCGCGCATCTTGTACTCGTAGCGGAAGCTGGCCTTGCGGCGGTTGCCGAGGTCCTCTTCCCACGCCAGGTCCGGGAACGTGACGTTCGGCTCCGTCGGGACGCCGCTGCCGAACTCGTAGCCCCAGAGATAGGTGTTCGGGTAGACGGTGTAGGCGGTCCGATACGGCCGCGAGCCCTTGAAGATCCGCTCCTGGATCTCCTCGAGGATCGCCTGGAGATCGGTCCCGTTGTCGTTCGACGAGCGGAAGTACCAGCCCGGCGTGTTGCAGCCGCGGAGCCGGCCCTGGGACGGCCGGAGGGCGATGAGGACGACGGTCGCCATGTTCGTCTTGGCGGCGTCGCACGCGTCGGCGATGTCGGCGGTCTGGGGGCGCGGCTGTCCGGCGCACGGCTGACCACCGGCGTCGATGACGATCATGAACGACGGCGGGTTCAACGGGTCCGGCTTGGCCAGGGCCGCCAGCTCGCCGGATGCGCGCCGCAGAGCGGTGCCGGGGTTCGATCCGCCCGGCAGGTTGCCGTTCATCCCTTGCACGGCGGTCCGGAAGCGCTCGTAGTGCTCCTGGCCGCTGCCGATCGGCGGGTCGGTGTGGTTGTCGCAGCCGTACTTCACCAAACCGACGCGCGAGCCGTTCGTCGGGTCGATGTTGCGCACCAGGTTGGACATGCCCTGCCTGAGGTTGTCGAGCGGCTGCATCTTGCCCTGGACGTTGTTCAACTTCAGCGACCCGGTGTTCTCGACGACGAACACGACGTCGATCTGCTTGATCTCCTCCGTGCCGCAATTGAACTCGTAGTCCACCTTCACCGTGACCATCTTGCCTTCCTCGACGGTCTGCGGCGTGATCGTGTGGTGGCCCTTCAGGCTGCACGGCGTGTAACCGTCCAAGTAGTAATAGACCTGGTCCGGATCCGGCGTCGCCGTCGGCTGCTGCAAGAGCCGCGCGGCCATCGGCAGCCGGTTCGGCGCGGCCTGCGCGGTGTCGTGCGCCGATGCCGTCACGATGACGACCGCGGCTGCGACCACGGCGGCGCCGAACGCGCGCCGTGCATAAGAACGGTGTTCCATATCGTTCCTCCCCTTCCTCATCCCAGCGGGTTCGTTGAAAGCCGCCGCGGCTGCTTGGCCGCTTCGATCGGCGGTGGCGCATCCGTACGGTCGCCAGGCGGCCGACCGTCTCTGGTTCGCCGTACGATTCCTTGAGACACGCGTGCCCCGCGATTTCGTTCCAACGGCCATTCGATCATATCGCACGGCAGTTCAATCAGCAATCGATCCATCGGCGCCGGGTGATTGAACCACCGACACGGACGATTACGGACAACCCCTTACGGACAACCCCTGTACGAAGCGATCTGTCGATAGATGTCGGCCAGCGCCTGCCCGTCGGCCGTCGGGAAGTACCGCGACGGGCTGCCGGCGATGCGCTCGAGCAGCCGCCCGTCGACCTGGTCACCGAGGCCGATCGTGTAGATCGTCACGCCCTGGCCGCGGATCCGGGCGGCGACGGCGGCCGTTCGCTCAGGGTCCGTCTGGCCGTCCGTCAGGACGACGATCACCTTGTCGCGTTCGGGGTCCAGGTAACGCACCGGCACCGGGCCCGGATATCCGCTCGGCGTGACGCCGGCCAGCTCGTCCGCCGCCAGCTGCAGCCCGAGGTCGAGGCGCGTGCCCGTGGCCAGCTGGTTGAACAGCGCCAAGAGCGCGTACTGCAGCGCACCGAGGTTGGCGGACAGCGACTGCAGCAGCCGCGCCTGGTTGTTGAACACGACGACGCCGGCGCGATCGGCCGGCAGGATTAGCTCGTCCATGAAGGCGCTCGCCGCCAGCGTGGCCCATGCCAGCTTGGGCTCGCCGGCCGTCCGTTCGACCATGGACAGCGAGGTGTCGATGACGATGATGAAGTCCGCGCCGCGCAGGTCGGGCGTGCAATGGCGGCGGAGCGCCACGGGCAGGTACGCCGGGAGGATCACCGGGGTCGGCGTCGGCGGCGGTGAGGCGGTCGGCGTCGGGGACGAGGTGGACGTCGCCGTGGGCGGCAGGACGACCTCGACCTCGGGGACCGGGAACGGATACCGCTTGGGCGGCCCCTGGTCGAAGCGCAGCTCGACCTCGGCGCCGACGTTGGTGGCGTGGCGGCCGAGCGCCTTCGGCTCCACTTCGTAGGTCAGCGTCAGGCCCTCGGACGGCCAGAGCGCGAAGTTCCAGAGCAGATCCGCGCCGCGCGGCCGGGCCGGTGGGTCGTCGCTGCCCCATACGAAGGACATGTCGGCGGGCAGCGTGTCCGTGACGAACGCCCCCGTCAGACGTACGCGACCGATCCCGGCGGCGATCGTGCGCATGTCGTCGGCCAGGAGCGCATTGTCGGCCTCGGTGTAGACATGGTTCGGCCCGGATGCGATCTGGCCGAGCACATCGAAGTCCGCCATCCCGCCGACGCCGATGCACAGGATCGTGACGCCGCGCGCCTTGATCCGGTCCGCTTCCGCCAGCAGTGCCGCCGGATCGCCCTCGTCCACGTTGCCGGCCAGGAGGACGATGACCTCGCTCACATCCGGACGCACCGCCAGCCCGCGGCCGCGCTGAAGGATGAGGTCGCCGGCCATCAGGCCCATCCGCATGTTGCTGCCCAGCCGGGGGAAGAACTCGGCGGTCTTGTCCTTGATCACTACCGGGTCGGCCGAGAGTTCGGACAGGATCTCGACGACGCTGTGGTACACCACGAGGCCGGCCCGCGACGTCGTGAAGTCGAGCGTGTCGATGAACGCGTTGACGCCATTGCGCATCGCCCCCAACTTGGGCCCGCCGACGGCGATCGAATTGTCGACGACGAACGCCACGTGCAGCGGCCGGATCACGTCGGCGCAGCGTGCGTCGGCCGTGAGCGTGATGAACACCGTCTGCCCGAGGACGACGCGCGCCGGGGCAGCGGTCTTCGTCAGCTGGACGTCGCACTGCCGCGGCCCGTCCGCCTGGGCGGCGGCCCGTCGTCGCGCCGCGTCGCCCCCTCGGAGGTCGCTCCAGAACAGGGTCGCGCCGCCGGCGACGAGGACGGCCGCGGCGATCCCGAAGACGCCACGCAGTTGCCGACGCCTTGCGGCGCGCGCGAAGTCCGTCATGCCAGCCCCTCCTGTTGCGGTGCGACATGCGGCCACCGCGTATCGATCCGCCGTGCGATGAAGAACCCGTCGTCGCCCAGCCCCTGGTAGAGCGGGAAGAGCAGCACGCCGCCGAGCGGTGCCGCGACCGGCCCGGCATGCGTCTCGGCCAGCACCGCGCCCTTGCGCACCCGCTGGAAGCTCTCCAACCCCGGCCGCATCCGGAACCCGTCACCACGACCCACCGGATGGCGGTACGCCACCGTTACGCCGGCCGGCCGGCCGGCGCGGGCCGTGCGCAGCGCGGCTGCGTTCGCCGCCCACGCGACGTCCCGCCGATCGAGGACGCCGCCGTTGGCTAGGGCAAGCCACAGCACGTGGACGAGGTGCCGTACGCTCGACGCTTCGACATGCTGGCCCCCCTCCACCGACAGCGCGGCGTGGCCCGCACGCGCCAGCCAGGACGAGAGCGTACCGGTCAGGCGGCCCTCGAGCCCGTGGACGAGCGGCAGCGGCACCCCGGCCAACAACCGCCGATTCGGCACCGTGGGCAGTGCGATCGCAAACGGCGCGCTGGGCGCCGAAGTCGTGTGGAGGTCGAGGATCGACACCCGGCCGTGGTGGACATCGCCGCTGCCATGGGCATCCCTGTCGCCCGTGATCGCCGCGAGGGTGGCGAACAGCTCGGCCTGCTCAGCCGCTTCCACGCCACCCTGGATGCCGCCGGACCCATCGATGGCGGACCGCGAGCCGTGATCGGTCAGGTCGCGCACGGCATCGTCGGTCCAAAGTCGGTTGAGGTCGGCATCCACGTAGCGGACACCCCGGGCCAGCGCCGCCCTGTTGCCCGTGACGGCCACGAATCGGCCGCGCGCACGCGGCTGGGCTGCCGTGAGGCCGGCGAGGATTTCGCGGACCGCGTCCACACCCGCCGGCTCGTTGCCGTGCGCGCCGCACACCGCCACGAGCACGGGGCCGTCGGCCGCGGCAAGCGGATCGGCGGTCGGCGGGTAGCAGCCGAGGACACGCGGGGGGGCTGGGTGGGTGGGGCGCACGCCGCGAGGATAGCGCGGCGGTGCGTTGGCGGCCAACATCCCCCCGTGCTACACTCGCCGCCGCGCCGAGACGCTCGCCGGCGCGCGTGGAGAGGTCGCATAGTCTGGCCTAGTGCGCACGCTTGGAAAGCGTGTATCCCGCAAGGGATCGCGGGTTCGAATCCCGCCCTCTCCGTCCGGCCCCGTCGCGGCTCTGCTGCGGCGGGGCCTTCTTACGGATGCGAACATTCACCGTCCGTCGAAGACCAACTTCACCGCATCGCCATCCGCATCGATCGTCACCGTACCCCCGCCCACCAGCTCCCCGAACAGCACGGCGTCCGTCAGCGGTCGGGTGACGTGCGCCTCGACGGCGCGGGCGAGCGGGCGTGCGCCGAAGGCCGGGTCGAAGCCGAGGCGGGCAAGGGCGTCGCGCCCCGCGTCCGTGAGGTGGACCTTCACCTTGCGGGCACGGAGCTGCGCGGCGAGCTCGGCGACGGCCTTGTCGACGACGCGGGCCATGACGGACATGTCGAGCGCGCGGAACGCGACGCGGGCGTCCAGTCGGTTGCGGAACTCGGGGCTGAAGGCACGCTCGTAGGCGGCGTCGTCCAGGCCGAAAGCACTCGACGTCGGACGAGCGGTGGCGGGGCGGTCGCCGGCGGACCCACCGGATCCACCCGTTCCCCCGGATCCCCCGGATCCCCCGAAGCCGACCGTGCCGCGGGCGAGCTCGCGGGCGCCGACGTTGGACGTCATGATCAGGACGACGTGGCGGAAGTCGCACGCCTTGCCGGTGGTGTCCGTCAGCGTGCCGTGGTCCATCACTTGGAGCAGCACGCTGAAGACATCCGGATGCGCCTTCTCGATCTCGTCGAGGAGGAGCACGGCGTGCGGGTGCTGGCTCACGGCCTCGGTCAGCAGGCCGCCCCGATCGTAGCCAACGTAGCCGGGGGGCGCGCCGACAAGTCGGGCGACGCTGTGTCGCTCCATGTACTCGCTCATGTCGAACCGCAGGAAGTGAATGCCGAGCGCCTTGGCCAGCTGCACGGCCAGCTCGGTCTTGCCGACGCCCGTCGGGCCCGTGAACAGGAAGCTGCCGACCGGCTTGTTCGGTGCCCTCAGTCCGGCCCGCGCCACCTTGATGGCCCCGACGACGGTCTGAATCGCGTCGTCCTGGCCGAACACGACGGCCTTCAGCTGCCCCTCGAGCTCCGCCAACCGCGTCCGCTCGTCGCCCGCCACGCGCTCGACGGGCACTTGGGCGATGGCCGCAAGGGTGCGCTCGATGTCCGCGCGACCGACCTGCTTCCGTCCGGCCAGCGCCGCCGCCGCGCCGGCCTCGTCGATGAGGTCGATCGCCTTGTCGGGCAGGCGCCGGTCGCGCAGGTGCTTGGCGGCGAGCTCCGCTGCGAGCGCGATGGCGCCGCGGGCATAGCGCACGCCGTGGTGGCGCTCGTACTCGCCTTTCAGGCCCTCGAGGATCCGCTCGGTCTCGGCCACCGACGGCTCGCCGACGTCGATCTTCTGGAAGCGGCGCACGAGCGCCCGGTCGCGCTCGACGTGCTGCCGCCACTCCTCCCACGTGGTCGCGCCGATGCAGCGGAGCATGCCGCCCTCGAGCGCCGGCTTGAGGAGGTTCGCCGCGTCCATCGTGCTCCCTGAGGCGCTGCCGGCGCCGACGAGCATGTGGATCTCGTCGATGAACAGGATCGGTCGCAGCGCCGACATCGCCTCGAGCGCATGGATCACGCCCTTCAAGCGCTCCTCGAAGTCGCCGCGGTAGCGCGTGCCGGCCATGAGCGCGGCCAAGTCGAGGCGATAGATGGCGGTGTCCGCCAGCCGATCCGGCACCTCGCCGCGGGCGATCCGGCGCGCGAGGCCCTCGACGATGGCCGTCTTGCCGACGCCTGGGTCGCCGACGAAGACCGGGTTGTTCTTGCGCCGCCGCTGGAGCACGTGAATGGCCCGCGCCACCTCGGCGTCCCGGCCGATAAGCGGGTCGATCTCGCCGCGCCGGGCGGCCTCGGTCAGGTTGCGGGTGTAGGCCGCCAGCGGATCGGCGGCCGATGTGGCGCCGTCCATGCCGCGGTCGAGTCGCTCGTCGCCGTCCATCCCGCCGTCGGATCCCGCCGCAGCACCGGGCACGGCGGCGTCGCCGGCCCGGCCGCCCCGGCCGCCCGAGCCGCGCCGCCCGCCGTGCGCCAGGAAGGACACGACGTCGAGCCGGGTGGCGCCGCTCTCGGCCAGCCAGGCGGCCGCTTCGCTGTCGTCTTCATCGTAGAGGGCCACGAGGACATCCGCCGGGCCGAGCTCCGCCTTGCCGGCGCCCTCGGTGTGCGCGGCGGCGCGCGAGAGGACGCGGCGCAGGCCGACGGTCATGCGCGGTTCGTCCGCCAAGTCGGGGTCGACGGGCAACTCATCGTCCGTGGAGGCTTCGAGATAGCCGTCCACCCGGCGACGCAGCGCCGCCACGTCCGCGCCGGCGCTCGCCAGGACGCCGCGCGTTGCATCGTCGATGAGGAGCGCGAGCAACAGGTGCTCGAGGCCGGCGAAGGCGTGGCCGCGGCGAGCCGCCTCGGTCAGGGCGACGGACAGGGCGATCTCGAGGTCGGCGTTGATGCGCATCGGGGCGTCAACCCGTCGGGCGCGCCGCGGTCACGCGGACCGCGGCGGTGCAACGAGCATTGTGGGTCGAACGGAGTGCCGTCGACTTCGCCGAGAAACGTCGCCCGGCGATTCGCTCAGCCATCATCGCCATCGTCTCCCCCGTCCGGATCCGGCTCCGCCTCCACCAGCAGCGGCATCCCGTTGGCCCGCGCCTCCTCGGTGACGACCTCGACCTTCGTCTCAGCGACGTCCCGCGGGTAGATGCCGGCCACACCGCTGCCCTTGTGGTGCACCTGGAGCATGACGTGCGTCGCCTCGGCGGCCGTCTTTCCGAAGTGGCTCTGCAGGACGTGGATGACGAACGCCATCGTCGTGTAGTCGTCATTGTGCAGGATCACGCGCCACGGGCGCGGCTTCTGACCCGTGGCCGGACGGCGACATCGCCTTCCGGCTCGAGGTGGCGTTCAGGTTGGGGCGGCATGGGCGCTCGGACATCCTGTGGCGGCGAGAGGCGCGTCGGATCCGCGGGAATTGTAGCGGCTCGGCGAGGCGAACTGCATCAGGCGTGGACATCGGCCCGACCCCCGGACGTCCGCGCCCGCACGGCAATCCGTGCGGCGTTGCCCGTTCACCCAACGTTGGCCGCCCGCTTGTCGCCACGTTCGGCCGCTCGTACGGCCGCTCCCTCCGCCGCATCGACCGCCCGGCGTATCCGCGCCGCCCGCCGCCGGTGCCGGGCCGCCGCCTTGATCGCACCGACCGACCCGCTCGCAGCCGTCCGGACGGCCAGCGCATCGTGCGCGTCGGCCGCTTGCCGCCAGCGGGCTTGCCAGTGCCCCTCGGCCGCCCGCGCCAGCAGCGGCCCGAGCCACAGCAGGCTCGCCGGACGCAGCGGCGACGACCGCCCCGGCCAACGGTAGGCCGCGCGCGGGTCGCCCCGCTCGGTGACGACGACCTCATAGTCATGCGCGCCGTCCCGCACGAGGTCTTCGGCGACGATCGCCCAGCCGTTCGTCAAGAGCCAACGCCGGACGCGCCACGTCGCGGACTGCGGCGCGACGATGACGCGACGGACGGTGTCCAGCGCCGCCGGTTCGGCGGCCAGGATTCGAACGATCGTCGACCCGCCGAGGCCGCTGACGACGACGACGTCCGCCTCGTCCGCGCGAAGAGCCGACAGGCCGTCGCCACACCGGACGGCCACGCGGTCGGCGACGCCGTGGCGGGCGACGATGCGGTTCGCCAGCGCCACCGCACCGGGCCGGAGGTCGATCGCGACGGCGAACGCGACGTGGTGCGAACGCGCGAGGACGACAGGCAGCGTCGCGTGATCGGTGCCGATGTCGGCCAGGCGGGTGTGCGGCGGGACGTGGGCGGCGATCGCGGCGAGGCGGGGCGAGAGGGACGGGAGGGACGGGAGGGACGGGGGGGCGTCAGCCATGCGTCGCGGCCCAGCGGTCGATCACGTCCACGACCGACCCGCTCGCCTCGACGCGGCCGGCGACGAGCATGAGGGCGCGGTCGGCCAACGCGCGGGCGAGGCCGTGGTCGTGCGTGACCCAGACCACGGTGCGACCTGCCGCGCGCAGAACGGAAAGGAATCGGGCGAATCGCGCGAGGTCGCGGGCGTCGAAGCCGGCCGTCGGCTCGTCGAGGACGAGGACGGGTGTGCGCAGGGCGACCGCGGCGGCCAGGGCCAGCCAGCGGCGCTCGGATGGCTGCAGATCGTGCGGATGATCGAGGGCGCGGTCGGCCAGGCCGCACGCGGCCAAGCTGGCGCCGACCGCTGCGCGGGCGACGTCCGGCGCTGCGCCGCACCACCTCAACCCGATGGCGACTTCATCCGCCACGGTCTGCCGAAACAGCATCCGCTCCGGCCGCTGCACGCTCAGGGCCACGCCGCGCGCCGGTCCGACGCGCCAAGCGTCTCGCCTGCCGATGCGTCCCGCCCCACCGTCGCGTCCCACGCTCCCGCCCGCCCCGACATCCCGCCCGCCGATGCGGACGATCCCGGCCGCGGGCACGTGCAGCCCGGTGATCGCCCGCGCCAGCGTCGACTTGCCGCCGCCGTTCGGGCCGAGCACGGCGACGGTCTCGCCGGGTGCCGCCCGGCACGTTATGTCGTCAAGGACGGGCGCGGCCGCGCCGTCGAATGCGCAGCAGAGGCCGGCGACTTCGAGATCGGCCTGCCGGTCCGGCGCAAGCGCCGTGGTCGACAAGACGTCCATCCTCGAAACGTCGGTCGCGCCACGACCGACCGCCGGCCCGCTCCGCGCCACGACGCCCCAATCGTGCCCGGCGACTTGCCCGGCGACGCCGTCCAACCCGCCCTCCGCCACGATGCGCCCGCCCGCGAGCACGACCGCATCGGCCGAGCCCGCCCCCGGGCCGGCCGCAAAGACCATGTCCAACCGCGCCCCGGCCCACACCACGCCTGCCCCGGCCGCCGTCCGATCCGCCAGATGGCGTCGGACCGCGGCCGCGCCGGCCGCATCGAGCTGGGCGTCGACCTCGTCGACGAGGAGCACGGCCGGATCGAGCACCCATTGGCAGGCGATCGCCAGGCGCGCCGCCTCGCCGCCGGAGAGCGACGTCGGGTCGCGGTGGGCGAGGGAGTCGAGGGCGAACGCGTCGAGCGCGGCTTCCACGCGGTCGGCCATCGACGGGCGGGACATCCGTCGGCACTCGAGGCCGAACGCAAGCTCGGCCCGAACGGTATCGCGCGCGCCGGACAGGTTGAGGTAGGGGTCGGCGTGGACGAGCGCCGTGCCGTCGCTGCCGCGGACGGCGCCGCCCAGCGTGCCGCCGGTCGCAGCGGGTGCGAGGCCCGCCAGGACGGCGAGCAGCGTGCTCCGGCCGCTTCCGTTCGCGCCGAGGAGGTGGAGCATCCGGCCGGCGCGGACGGCGAGGTCGATGTCGGCGAGCGCCGGGGGGCGCGAGGATGGAGCGTCGGCGTAGCGAAACGCCACGCCGCTGGCCGACAGCGGGATGTCCATGTTCATTGCGCAGCGTCCAAGACGTGGGCGACGACCAGCGCCAGAAGGACAATCGCGGGCCCGCCGCGCCTGAATCGGCGCTGGAACGCGCTGTCGGGCAGCGGCTCGAGGTGCGACATCGACTGACCGGGCGTATAGCCGCGGGACGTCAGCGCGAGCGCCCGATGCTGTCCGTCGACGATCATGGCCACGGCGAGCGGCACGACGAGCGGGGCGATGGACCACATGCGCCGGAACGGTGATCCGTCGGTCTCCAGCCCGCGGGCGCGCTGGGCTTCGCGAATCTGGACGGCGCTGCGTTGGGCGGCGGGCGCGAGGAGGAGCGCCGAGCTGAGCGCGTGGCCGAGGCCGCCGGGCAGCGAGGCGGCCTCGATCGCCGCGGCCAGCGCGGCCGGTCGGCAGAGCGCGCCGACGAGGGCCAGCGCGGACACAGCGGCCAGCCAGCGGGCGGCACGTACGGCGGCGAACGCCAGCCCCTCGACCGTCACAGCCAGCGGACCGAGGTGCCAGAGGACATCGCGGCCCTCAGGGAAGATGAGACCGTGGACCACGAAGAGGCTGACGGCCACCGGCAACCACGCGGCAACCATCCAGCGGCGCCAGCGACGCGCGGCCGCACGACCGGCCGACGCAGCGGCGACCGCGGCGACCGCGACGAGGGCGGCCGGCAGGGCGATGGCGGTGACGAGGCGGTGGAGCGGCCAGAACGCGAGCAGCGTCAGGCCCGCGGACAGGCTGGCGATGGTGGCGGGATGCCACGTCGCGGCCGAGCGCAATCCGTGGGTCGGCGGAGAAGGCGGCACCCGGCTGCCCGGCCCTCAGGTGCGGCTATGCAGCGCCGTCGACGTCGGCCGAGGCGGGCACGGACGGCACGGCATCGGCGTCGCCGAGGAGGCGGGGGCCGTTCGGGAAGCGCGCGACAGTGCGGCGCGGCAGTGCCGAAACGATCGCGAGCGCGAGCAGCGCGGTCACGAGCTTGTCGATCGGATCGCTGACGACGCTTTGGCCGAAGACGGCCTTCCAGACGTCCAGCCCATACGACCGGAAGACCGCGAACAGGACATCCGTCGGGCCGCCGGTGACGCCGCCGTAGACGTAGGCGGCGATGGGGGTGGCCACGCACGCGGCGGCGACGCCGATGAGCAGACCCGCGAAGACGGCGGCGGCGCCGGTGCGGACGGGTGCGCGCCGGGCGGCCGGGCCGTGCCAGGCACGGAAGAAACCGGCCTGCGCGAACACACCGGCGAGCGCCCCGATGACGAGCGACACCGGCGCGAAGAACGGCATGTTCGGGTCGCGCAGCCCGAGCACGAGGTTGCTGGCGACGCCGCCGATCGCGCCGATCGCCGGTCCGGCCAACAGCCCGACGAGCATTGTGCCGACGCTGTCGCCGTAGACGGGCAGGCGCGCCAGCTTGATGACCTCGCCGCCGACGAAGTTCAAGACGATGGCCGAGGCGATGAGCGCCAGGATCTTCGTGTCGTGCAACCGGGCGAGCACGGAACGCCAACGCAGCATCATTCGGTCTCCTGTCCGCCGCCGAGCCAGCCAGCACGGAGGGCTTCGAATCGGTCTTCGACGAGCGCGGACCTCATCTCGGCGACGAGGCGGTTGATGGCGGTCAGATTGTGAAGCGTCGCCAAGCGATAGGCCAGCAGCTCATCGCACCGGAAAAGGTGATGGAGATAGGCACGGCTGAAACCGGCGCACAGCGCGCACGGGCATGCCGGATCGACGGGCCGCGGATCGTTCTTGTAGCGGGCGTTGCGCAGGTTCAGGCGGAAGCGCGGCAGCCGCTCGCCGTCCACGTCGCGGGCGATCAGGCCGGCGTTGCGCGCCATGCGGGTCGGGGCGACGCAGTCGAAGGTGTCGACGCCGCGCGCGACGGCCGCGAAGATGTCCGGGATCTCGCCGATGCCGAGAAGGTGACGGGGCTTGTCCGCCGGCAGCAGCGGCACCGTGAGGTCGAGGACGGCGTGCATGTCCGCCTTCGTCTGCCCGAGCGAGCCGCCGATGGCGATGCCATCCGCGGCGAGCGCGGCCGTGAAGCGGGCGCTCTCGGCACGCAGGTCCGGGTACCAGCCGCCCTGGACGATCCCGTAGAACAGTTGGCGATCGCCATGCGGGCTGACACCGTCCCCATGCGCGGCCAGCGACCGTTCGGCCCAGCGGTGGGTGCGGTGCATGGCCGCGCCGGTGTAGGCGTGATCGTGCAGGGGCGAGGTGCACTCGTCGAAGGCCAGGATGATGTCGGCGCCGAGCTGCTGCTGGAGGCCGATCGAGACCTCGGGGGTGAAGAAGTGGCGCGATCCGTCGAGGTGGCTTGTGAACTGCACGCCGTCGTCCGTGACGCGCACGAACGACGGGCCGGCCTTGAGGCGCCGCATCCCGCCCTCGCCCGGGAAGATCGAGCCGAGCTTGCCGACGCCCGACTCGAGGCCGGCGCCGAGGCTGAAGACCTGGAAGCCGCCCGAGTCCGTCATGATCGGGCCGTCCCAACCCATGAACCGGTGCAGGCCGCCCTGAGCGGCCACGACGTCGGCGCCGGGCCGGAGGAACAGGTGGTAGGTGTTGCAGAAGATCGCCTGCTGGCCGACGGCGGTGAGATCGGCGGGCATCATCGACTTGACGGTCGCCTGCGTGCCGACGGCGACGAACGCGGGCGTGTCGATCACGCCGTGCGCCGTGGCGAGACGGCCGACGCGGGCGCGGCCATCCGTCCAGGTCGTCTCGAAGACGGGTGGGGTCGGCGCGTCGGCCGCCATCAGTACGCCACCGTCCGCACCCGGTGGTGCGCCGGCAACCGGTCCCGGATCGCCTCGGCGCGGCTCCAGAGCCGCCAGTCCAGCTCGACGGCGCTCATCGGCCGGCCGAGGGAAGCGAGCGCGGCGCGCAGCGCGTCGACGGCGACGACCGTCGCGGCGCGGATCTCGACCTCTTCCGCTCCGCCGGCCGGTAGTTCCTCGCGCGCGTCGATCCGCGCCGCAAGGTCGGGCGAGAGCCGGATCGCCCCCTCCGCGCGCAGCAGCTGCGGCACGCGGTAGTCGGCAAACGTCGTGAGATCGTCGATGTCATCGAACGCGCCCAGTCCCTGGCCGCCCAGCGCCCCCCAGACATCGGCGGCGAAGATCTGGGCGCGCTTGTAGAAGAAGACCTGGCGGCCATCGTACACCGCGCCGTCGCGGAAGCCGGGGAACGCGGCAGCGACGAGGGCGGCGAGACGGGCGGTGCCGCCGCCGGCGGCGCGGACGACGTTGGCGGCCAGGCCGTGATAGCCGTTGTCGGCGTCGAGGAGTCCCGCGCCCACCTCGCGGACGAGGCGCGCCCGCTCGTCCAACGGCGCGACGTCGGCGCCGAGCCAGGTGGCGAGCGTGGAGGGGGTCGCGGCGACGAGGCGGTCGGCGTCGAACGCGGCGGGATCGGCAGCCAGACAATCGCGGAGGCGGGTGGCGAGATCGACGTACTCGAACGCGGGCGTGGGCCAGAAGCAGAAGTTCAGCGCGTCCAGCACGAGGAGGTATTGGACCGTGGCCTCGGGGGGGCCGGCGAAGTGGATCGACGCGTCCCACGATCCGGCCGCGTAAGCGCCGGTTTCCATGCCGACGGCAATGCGGGCGGCGAGCTGCGGGATCGCGATGGCGTCCGGCCAGGCGCGGCGGGCCGTGGCGGTGACGGCGGCACACGAGGCGCGAACGGAGTCAGGCAAACGCTCGGCAACGGAGGGCACGGGCGAACCTCGGGGTGCGCAGTGGGCATTCGGCGGGCGGGGCGACGATAATCGCACGCAACATGACGTTACACCAACCGCCGGGAACCACGCCGCACGGGATCGGCCTCTACCTCCACATCCCGTTCTGTGCCCAGAAGTGCCCGTACTGCGACTTCAACACGTACGCCGGACTCGAAGACCGCTACGAACGCTACGTCGTCGCGCTCTGCCGCGAGATCGCTCTCCGTGCCCCGGCCGTGGCGGGCCGCACCGTCACGACGGTCTTCATCGGCGGCGGTACCCCGACCGTGCTCGAGCCGGCCCAGCTCGGCCGCGTCCTCGACGCCGCGCGCGACCACCTCTCGATCGCCCCCGACGCCGAGATCACGTCCGAGGCGAACCCGGGCACCGTCGACGCCGCGCGGTTCGAGGGGCTCAGGGCGATCGGCGTGAACCGCCTGAGCATGGGAGCGCAGAGCCTCCAGCCCGACGAGCTGGCGTTCCTGGGCCGGATCCACGGCGTCGCCGACATCGCCGCGGCCGTCGCCGCCGCCCGCGCGGCCGGGTTCGACAACATCAACGTCGACTTCATGTTCGGCCTGCCCGGCCAGCCGGTGGCCCGCTGGCGGGACACGCTGAGTGGCGCCCTCGACCTCGGCACGGACCACCTCAGCCTGTACAGCCTGATCGTCGAGCCCGACACCCCGCTCCACCACTGGGTCGCCACCGGCACCGTCGCCGCGCCCGACGACGACGCGGCGGCCGAACAGTACGAGGCGGCGATGGCGCTTCTCGGCGGGGCGGGCTTCCAGCACTACGAGGTCTCGAACTGGGCCCGCACGAGCGCCCACCAGAGCCGCCACAACCTTTGTTACTGGCGCAACGACGACTACCTGGCGTGCGGCGCTGGTGCCCACGGGCATCTGCGCACGCGCGGGACGACCGGCATCGGCGCCGGCGTCGGCACCGGCACCGGCACCGCGACCGACGTTCGCTGGGGCAACCATCGCGCCGTGGACGGCTACATCCGGCGCGTGAGCGAGGGCGAGCTACCGACGGACTTCGAGGAGCACCTCGACAGCCCGACGGCGATGGGTGAAACGATGATGGTGGGCCTGCGGCTGATCGACGAGGGCGTGGGACATGCGCGGTTCGCGGCGCTGCACGGGGTGGATCCGCGGGTCGTGTATGCCGACGTGCTCGCCGAGCTGGTGGGTTGGGGGATGATCACCGTCGACGACGAGCGGACGCGGGTTACAGGGCGCGGGTTGATGGTGGGAAATCAGGTGTTCGAGCGGTTTGTGGCCCCGCCGGCCTGAGGATCACGTCCGGCCAACGTCGCTCGACAGCCCATCCAGCACCACGTCCTGCACGACCGCCCGAAACCGCCCCCACGCCGCATACCGCCCCCCCAGCCGCCGCAAGTTCGCCGTCAGCATCGCCAGCTCGTCCAGCGACACCCAGCGAAAGCCGTCGATGCCCTCCGAGCTGTCCTGCACGTCGATCTCGCCCACCGGCGCGCGCAGCTGGAAGACGTACGATGGGAATGCCGTCGCCTCCCGGCCGTCCGGACCGCCGACGAGCCGGTGCTCGACGAGCGCCATGAAGCGCTCGACGCCGAGCTTGTGCCCGGTCTCCTCGACGGACTCGCGCGCCAGCCCGTCCAGCACGGCCTCGTGCGGCTTGATCCCACCCGTCGGCAGCCGCCACGCACCCAGCGGATAGTGGCGCTTCGTGTGGACGAGCACGTGCCCGTCCGCCGGCCGCCGCACGACGAGGACGACCTCGCCGCGCCGGTCGCTCGCATCCGTGATCGTCCGCCACCAGTCGTCGAACGCGTCGCCGGCGATGTCGATCGTGACGGCCTCGCGGCGCCCATGACCGTACTGCAGCTCGATCCCGGCGACCTCGATCGGGTCGACGGGCGGGCGGGCGGACTTGGATGCCGCACGTTTGCGGCGCGGTGTCGGGAAGACGACGGGTTCTACGCTGGGCCAGGGGCTCGGGACAGGGCCGGCTACGTTCGCTGGAACAACGTCGGTCGATGCGTCGACCACGTCGGCCTTGGAGTCGACCGCATCCGTGATGACCGCATCGGCGACGACGGCGTCGTCGAACCACCGCGGCGCCTTCCGACAGATGAACACGAAGATGCTCGCCATGTCCACCGGCAGGAACCGTGCGAACGGGACGAGCAACCGGCTCGGGTGCCGCAGCGCCCCCAGCCACCCCGCAAGGCCCGTCGGCTGGTGCGCCATCTCCTCGTAGCCCAGCACCCTCACGACCTCCAGCCCGCCCGCCTCCAGCACCCGCGTCCACTGCGCCCGCGTCGCGTAGCGCTGGATCGGCTGCCCGTCATCGTGGACGTCGCCGTGGCGCCAGGCGTGGGCGACGTTCCAGCGCAGGCCGAAGGCGTTCGGGACGTGCAGCAGCACCAGGCCGTCGGAGGCGACGACGCGGGCCATCTCGGCCGCCCCCTTCACCGGATCCTCGTAGTGCTCGAGGCTGCCGAGGTTCGTCACGAGGTCGAACGCGTCGTCCGGGTACGGCAGCGCCTCGCCGTTGGCCGCGGCCAGTCCTATCGCCGGCGCGCCGGCCCGATGGCGCCCGACCTTCAGGGCGATGTCGGACAGGTCGACGCCGTGGGCCTCGAGGCCGCGGGCGGCCGCGTGGGCGACCATCTGCGCCTCGCCGCAGGCCACATCGAGCAGATCCTGCCCGGCGTGCGCGCCCAGCGTGTCCAGCACCCACTCCCACATCCGCTCCGGATGCCGGATCCCGACGCCGGCGTAGATGTCGTTGTACGCCCCGCGGGTCGTGCCCGCCACGTGGCGGAATTCGATCATCCCGGCCGTGGCCGTCTCGGCCGTGTTCGTCACAGAGTCCACAACGCACCTCAATCGTTGTCGCCCGCGTCCGCGCCGCACGGCTCGCTCGGCGGCTGGCGCGCGGCGCGGTCCGGACCGATTATATCGGCGGATCCCGATCCGATCCCCATGGACCAACCGCCAAGGAGTGGTCACGATGCCCGCCGACGCCCCCGACATCCGCTCGATCCTCAAGCGCATCGACTTCGATCGCCACCGCGTCAAGCCCGGCGAACGCATCGACCTCGACAAGATCGACCCCGAGGGCGACGGTGCCTTCGACGGCGACCGCGCGGACGCCGAGGCCATGTTCGAGACACTGAACGACCGGCTCGAGGTTCTCCAGGAGCTGCTCTTCGCCGAGGGCAAGCACCGCGTGCTGATCGTGCTCCAGGCGATGGACTGCGGCGGCAAGGACGGCGTGATCCGGCGGGTGTTCGACGGCGTGAACCCGGCAGGCGTGAACGTCGCGTCCTTCAAGGTCCCGACGTCCGTCGAGCTGGCGCACGACTACCTCTGGCGCGTCCATCCGCACGTGCCGGGCAGCGGTGAGATGGTCCTCTTCAACCGCAGCCACTACGAGGATGTCCTTGTCGTGCGCGTCCTCGACCTGGTGCCCGAGGCGCGCTGGCGCAAGCGCTACGACCACATTCGATCCTTCGAGCAACTGCTCGTCGACGAGGGGACGACGATCCTCAAGTTCTTCCTGCACATCGACCGGGACGAGCAGGCCGAGCGGCTGCGCGAGCGTTTGGCCGACCCCGAGAAGCGCTGGAAGTTCCGTCTGGGCGACCTCGATGCCCGCCGAGCCTGGGATGCCTACATGCGGGCCTTCGAGGACGCGATCGAGCACACGACGACGCCGGACGCACCGTGGTACGTCATCCCGGCCAACCGCAAGTGGTACCGCGACCTCGTGTGCGTCGCGACGATCGTCGAGGCGTTGGAGCGGTTGGACATGCGGTTCCCGCCGGCCGAGGACGGGGTCGAGGGGGTGGTCATCGAGTAGCCGGCCGCGTGTTGTAGACAACGCGGCGCAAATCCAGGGCACCGTTTCCCGTCGCCGCGTGTCGAACCAGTCGACAGGCGCATGCGCCGGCCGCTGAACGCAATGAGTGCGCTGGATGAACGTGAACGGGAACGCCAACCTGGATCTACTTCGACAGCGATCGCCCAGCTGTCCGATCCGCGCGGGCAACGGTCGCGGCGCTGGCCGCGGCGGTTCCGCTGGCCGTGGCTTTCGCGCTGACCGCACCCGCGGCGCGATCCGTGCTGGGCCAGGCGCCGACTCCCCAGCCGCAGACCACTTCCCCTCCGACCCCCGTCCCGACCCCGGTCCCGGGACCCGGTCGGACCGCTCGGCCGCCCGGCTTCGCCCTTCTCGGCGCCCTGCCCGAGTGCAACTTCCACGCATCGCTGTCGGCTTCGCAGGATGCGGTCATCGCGGGCGAGCCGGTGACGCTGACGGTCAGCACCGCCATCGATTGCCCGCAGCAGCTCGACCGGCGTGCGGCCGTGGTCATCATCGGCAGCCGGACGCACGCCTCGATCCGCGATGCACGTGCCAGCCTTACGCTGCTCGTCGAGCACATGGCCACCGGCCGCGGAACGCGCCTCGCGATCGTCGAGGTCGGCGCGGCGACCGGACCGGCGCCGTGGGCGTCGACGCCGGCCGAGATCGCGGCGCTTGACGGGCGCGTGCGCCAGCTCGAGGTGCAGACCGCGCTGGACGAGACCGCGTGGGTGGACGCGATCGGCGCCGCCGAGAGGCTGCTTGGTGCGACGCGGCCGTCGGAGCAGCCGCTTCTGATCGTCCTCGACAGCTGGGGGCCGGTCTCCGGTCAGGCGCACGTCGTCGAACGAATGCAGGAATTGGCCGGCGCGACACGCGACAGGGCCGGCCAGGTCTGGCTGCTCGACGTCTCGACCACCGGGTGGCTGGCTGCCCGAATCTTCCGCCCCGTTCCGGTTGACGGCACCGTCGTCGCCCTCTTCCCGGCGGCCGAATTGAACGAAACGCTCGAGCACCTGCTGCACCAGCTGCTCGCATCGGCCGCGGCGCCGATCACGTTCGTGGACGTCTTGCTGGAAACGCACATGCAGGTGGGTGAGGAAATCCCGGTGACGGCACCGACGGCGGACGACGCGACGAACAGGACGGCCCGGTGGAAGACGCCCGGCACCGGCCACCGGATGACGCTGCGCCACACGGCGTCTTTCCGGACGACCGGCATACACTCCATCGGCACCACCAATTCCACGGTCGCCATCGAGCGCACGCTGCCGGCGCTTCGTTCGTCGCGCCGCGCCGGGGTGTTCGTCTGTGTCGATCCTCCGCCGCCGTCCCCCGCCATCTGCCGGCGCGCGGCGGTGCCGCCGACAGCGACCCCGCGTGCGATTTCGACGAGCGATCCGCTCACCGAAACGCCGACCCCCACCCCAAGCCCCGCCGTTCACGCTACAGGGACGGCGATGGCCACCGCCACCGCCACCGCCATCGCGACGCGCACGCTCCCGCCGACGCTACCGCCGTCGCCGGATCCGCCGGACCCGACCGCCCCATCGGCCACGTCGCCCGATGCGCCCGCGCGGACATTGTGGCTGCCGATCGGGATCCGGGATCGATGACGTCGTGCCGAGGTGGCCGGCCTGCCGGCGCACATGGAATGGAGGGTTCGATGCCTGAGCAACCCACGCCGGCGGCAAGCGGCGCCACCAGCCCCACCCTTGTCCCCGCCGCCAAGGCCATGCGACGAGGTCCGATCCGCGGCGCGGCGTCGATGTTTGCTGTGCTGCTCGCCTTGTCGCTCGGCGTGCGGCCCGCCGGCGCCCAACCCGCCGTCCCGACCCGCCCGCCCGCGCCCTCCCCGCCACCGTCGCCGACGGCGACGTTTCCGGGCGGCCTGCCCGATACCCAGACGATCCTGGGCACGCTGCCGAGCTGCACCATCCGGACCGGCTTCGCCGCCTCGACGACCGTGCTGCAAGCGGGTGTTCCGGTGACGTTGACGATGGACGTCCAAGTCGAATGCCCGCGGCTGCTGGACCGCCGGTCGGTGGTCCTGGTCGTCGGCGGCGTGAGCCCGGCCCGCGCCGCCGACATCGCTCAGAGTTTCGCGCTGCTGGTCGAGGTGCTCGAGGCTGCGGACGGCACATCGCTGCTGACGATCGACCTCGACCGTCCGGGTGTGGCTTCGGGCTGGGCCACGACCGCGGACGAGTTCACCGCTGCGCTCGGAAGCCTCCAGCGGATTCCCATCCGCCCGGCCTTCGGACCGATGTCGTGGCTCACCGGCCTTGACACCGCCGACCGGTCGCTGCGCACGGTGCGGCCGACCCACCGACCGCTGCTGATCGTGCTCGACGCGACGGGACCGGCGAAGGCGGAGGCGGAAACCGTTGACCGCATCGCAGCGAGCTTGGTGACGATCCGCGACATCGTCGGTCAGGCCTGGCTGTTCGATGCGTCGGAAATCGGCTGGCTGGCCAAGCGGTTGGCGTTGCGGTCCGAGTTTTCGGCGATGCTCGTAACCCTGATGCCCATGGGGTCGGACCGTGCGACGCTTGCGTCGCTCGTTCACCAGACGCTCGGCGCCTTCGGCGCGCCGCTGGACTCGGTCGAGGTCCAGCTGCGGCTCCGGCCGCGTTGGTCCGACGGGGTCCCCGAGACCCAGCCGCCGGCGGAGGTTTCCACGCCGACGCTGGTGAACTGGGTGCTGCCGGCCGGGGGTTATCGCGCCAGCGGCCGATTCCAGGCCGTGGTCGAAGCCGCTGCGCCGGTCGGTGCCGGAATTGCCCAGGCGTTCGTCTTCGCGCCGCGCGCGCAACCCGCGCCCGACACGAGCGCCTTCACGAAGGCCCTGACGTTCTGCGACGGACCGCCGCTCCCGGGCCCACCGATCTGCATGCCGACTGCGGTCCCGTCGTCGTTGCCGCCGACGCTGTCACCGCCGACGCCGCCGCCCGCCGTTTCGCCGGCCATGAAGCTCACACTCTGGCTGCCGTTCGCCGAGCGGGGTCCGCGCCGATAGGGCCGCCGACTACCCCACCGTCCCGAGGTACGCCGCCACGATGTCCCGCGCCGCCTCCAAGTCCCCGGTGTGGATCATCTCCGTCACGGTGTGGATGTAGCGCGTCCCGACGACGATCCCGACCGCCCGCGCCCCAGCCGCGGCCTGCTGCGCCGCGGCGCCGTCTTGGCCGCCGGCCCGCAGGATCGTCCGCTGGAACGGGATGCCGCGGTCGATGGCGAGCGCCTCGATCTCCTTGACGAGGTCCCAGTCGGCGATGAACGAGCTGTCCTTCACGTGTAGTCCAAAGCCCTTGCCGTGCTGCGTCACGCGCTCGCGCTCCGGGACGCCCGGCGTGTCGCAGGACAGCGTGACGTCCAGCCCGAGGCCGATGTCGGGCTGCACGGCGAAGGCCGCGGTCCGCGCACCGCGCAACCCGACCTCCTCCTGCGTCGTGAACGCCACGACGATCTCGCACGCGTGGCCCGTCCCTGACGCGTCGAGCGCACGCACGGCTTCGATGCCAAGCCAGCACGCGACCCGGTTGTCGAGGGCCTTCGACACGACCTTCTCGCCGATCTGCAGGCAGGGCTCGTCCATCACGACGTAGTCGCCGACATGCACGCGGGCCCGGACGGAGTCCGCCGGGATCCCGAGGTCGACGTAGAACTCCGGGACCTCCGGGATGCGCTTGCGCTCTTCGGGCGTGCTGATGTGGACGGGCTTGCCGCCCGGGTTCATGACGCCCGGCAGGTCGCCGTCGTCCGTGCATAGGCGCACGCGGCGGCTGAACAGGTTGCGCGGGTCGAATCCGCCGACGGGATCGAGCCACACGAAGCCGTCGTCGTCGACGGCCGTCACGAGGAAGCCGATCTCGTCCATGTGGCACAACAGCATGACCCGCTTCGGCCGGGCGCCGATCGTCGCGCCGTCGTCCGCCGGGGCGCCGTGGGGGCCGCTCGTCGACGTGCCGGGGCGCGGTCCGCGCCGGCAGATCAGGGATCCCATGGCATCCACCTCGACGGCGTCGAACAACCCGTGGATCTCATCGGCGATCAGGGCGCGCACCCGGTCCTCGCGGCCCGGCACGCCGGGCGTTTCGCACAATCGCTTGAGCAGATCGAAGTTCACGCCGGTTTCCTCGTCAATTCTGGTGTGCAGGGCCGCTCGATTCCCCGCCGCCGTCACAGGCGTCGCCATACCGCTCCGGACGGCTTGGACGGCGCGCGGGCGGCGTGTTATACCACACGACGCCGAGGGCCCCCCGCGCCGTGACCCGTCGAGGACCGCACCCGATGCCCCACCCCGTCCCGCCCGAAGTCGCCGATGTTCTCCTCGCCGAGATCCTCGGCCGTCCGACCGCCCATGGCCTGCTCGGTGCGCTGTGCGACACCGTTGGCGGCCGCCCCGCCGGCAGCGACCGCGCCGCGGCGGCCGAGGCGTGGGCCCACGACTTGCTCGCCGGCTGGGGCCTCGCCGACGTCCGCTACGATGCGTTCGAGATCACTGCCTGGACGCGCGGATCGCTGACGGCCGAGGTCGTCGCACCGTCGGTCTGGCCCCTGTCGGCCCTGGCGCACGGCAACTGTCCGCGGTCCGCCGACGTCACCGGTCCGGTCGTCGATGTCGGCCACGCCGAGCCGGCGGACTGGGCGCGCCTTGGCGACACCGTCCGCGGCGCCGTCGCCTTGGCCGATGAGGACGCGTCGCCGGGCGTGCGGGTGCGGCACCGCAGCGAGAAGCTGGCGGCCGCCGCGGCGCACGGTGCAGCGGCGCTCCTCATCCACAGCCGGGACGCGGGCAACATCGCCCGCACCGGGGTGTGCGCGGACGGCGAGGCCGCCATCCCGAGCCTCGGCATCAGCTTCGAGGACGGGCAGCGCCTGAAGCGCCTCCTCGGCGCCGGCACCGTGCCGCTCGTGCACGTTGCGACGACGAACACGTTCGCACCGCGCACGACGCGGACGGTGTTGGCCGACCTGCCCGGCACGGAGCGCCCCGACGAGATCGTCCTGGCGGGCGCCCACCTCGACAGTTGGGACGTCGCCCAGGGCGCCACGGACAACGGCCTGGGAAGCGCGATCGTGCTCGAAATGGCGCGCGCGCTGGCGTTGCTCCACGCCGCCGGTGTCCGCCCGCGCCGGACGATGCGCTTCGCCCTGTGGGCGGCCGAGGAGATCGGGCTGTTCGGTTCGCATCGTTATGTCGATACTCACGGAGCGGCGCTCGCGTCACACGTCGGCGTGATGAACTTCGACATGACGGGCGATCCGTACGGCTACTGGACGCCCGGGCACGCGCCGAGCCCGGTGCTCGGCGCACTGGCCGATCAGCTGGCGCCGCTCGGCATGCGCCGCGTGTTCGACGACAAGGCCGGCCTGCACAGCGACCACGAACCGTTCATGCTCGAGGGCGTCCCGATCGTCGGCTTGAAGGCCGTCCTCCCGCCCGAGGTCGGCCGGTACTACCACGGCTTCGGCGACACGTTCGACAAGGTGGCCGTCGCGCCGTTCGCCCGCGCCGCGTGCGTCGGCGCCCACACGCTCTGGGCGCTGGCCGACGCGCCTGACCGCCCGCTGCCCCACCTGCCACCGGGCGACGTCCGGGCGATGCTGGAGCGGGCCGACCTGATCGAGGCGTTGCAGGTGGCGGGGTACGACGGGCCGGCGATGAGCGCGGCGGCGACGCGGCCTTGAGGACGACGCACCGCGGCGAACGCGCGGGCGATGTCACGTCCCCCGCGGTCCGCCTCGGCCTCGTCGCCGACACGCACGGCTGGCTCGATCCGGCGGTCCTCGCCCACTTCGCCGGCGTCGACCTGATCGTCCACGCCGGCGACATCGGCGACGCCGCCATCCTCGACGCGCTGCGGGCCGTCGCACCCGTGCTGGCCGTGCGCGGCAACATCGACTACGGCGTGCTGTCCGACCTGCCGCTCGCGGCGTGGGTCGACGTCGAGGGCGCGCGCGTCGCGTCGCTGCACATCGCCGGGCCGCCCGGTCGGCCGAACGCCGAACTGCGCGCCCTCGTCGACGAGGCGCGACCCGGCCTCGTCGTCGTGGGCCACAGCCACGTCGAGGGCTTCTGGCGCGTCGGCGGCGCGCTCGTCGTGAACCCGGGCGCGGCCGGCCACCACGGCTTCCACACGACACGGACGGCCTACCTCATGTCGCGCGAGGACGGCGCCGAGTGGCAGGCGTGGCGGATCGACCTCGGTCCGCGCGGGCGGCAGGGTTAGTACCCCGCCACTGCCGATTCTTCGGCCTCCGTATGTCTGCTGGGCACTCCGAGCGTGTCCAGTGGCGGGGTACTAGGCGGCTGTCGGCTCGCGCTTCGGGAACGCCAGCGACGCCGCCACGCTGCCGCCGATGAGGACGGCGATCACACCGAGCGAGAGCGCCGTCGGGACCTTGAAGACGTCCGCCACCACCATCTTGGTGCCGACGAACACGAGCACGAGCGCCAGGCCGAGCTTGAGCAGGTGGAAACGGTCGACGACGCCGGCCAGCAGAAAATAGAGCGAGCGCAGGCCGAGGATCGCCATCACGTTCGACGTGTAGACGAGGAACGGGTCGGTCGTCACGGCGAAGATCGCCGGGATCGAGTCGACGGCAAAGATCAGGTCGGTCACCTCGACGAGGAGCAGGGCGAGGAACAGCGGCGTTACGGCGCGCCGGCCGTTGATCCGGGTGAGGAAGTGCTGGCCGTCATACCCGCTGCTGACCGGCACGACCCTGCGCGCCAGCCGTACGACGAGGCTCATCTCTGGATCGAGCTTACGGGCCTTCTGGAAGGCCATCTTGATACCGGTGCCGATGAGGAACGCGCCGAAGACATACAGCAGCCAATGGAACCGCTGAATGAGCACTGCCCCGAGCCCGATCATCGCCCCGCGCAGGACGAGCGCACTGACGATGCCCCAGAAGAGCACCCGGTGCTGATACATCTTCGGCACGCCGAGCGCACCGAAGATGAGGACGAACACGAAGATGTTGTCGATCGACAGGGATTTCTCGATCAGGTATCCGGTCAAGAACTGCAGCGCGACCTCCGATCCTTGCCAGAGGTACAGCACGCCGTTGAAGACCAGCGCCAGCGAGATCCAGAAGGCGCTCCACGCTGCGGCTTCCCGCACGGAGACCTCATGTGCGGTGCGATGGAACACACCGAGGTCGAGCGCCAGCAGCACCAGGACGAAGGCATTGAAGGCGACCCAGAACCAGATGTTGTCGGCCATGACTCACTCCGGGAGGGCGGTCGCACGGCAACGAAAAAGGCGAGGCCGAACGACCCGCGAGGGTTGCGTCTCGGTCTCGCCTGCCATGTCGCCGTCCCGCGGCGCACACGCCGAACGGCCGGGAGCGTTGGCTCCGTACTGACGACCGTTCGTCCCACGGCCGGCTTGCGCCGGCAGGTGGCTACTCCCCGATAAGTTGCCGAGGAAGGTAGCGGTGTCCGCGGCGAAGGTCAAGCCTGCGGCGCCCTTTCATCGCTCACCGCGCGCTCCGGAGCCGGGGTGCGAGCCGCTCTGCTATCCTTGGCGCGCTGCCGAAGCACGCACCATCGCCATCCCGTCGTCATCGCAAGGTGGACCATGCGCCCGTCCCCGCTCGCTGGCGCCATCGCCGGCCTCGTCGTCGCCGCCGCTGCCTTGGCGCCGCGGACAGGGTCCGGCCCGCCACCGTCGATCCTGGCGCAGCCCCCGCCGGAGACGGCGAACATCCCGCGATCGCCGACCGGGACGCCGACGCCCATGGGGCCGGCGGCGTGCGGCTTGGTGGTCGCACCACCCGTCATCCGGCCGCGCATCCTCGGGCCGGGTGACCAGGCCGCCGTCCGGATCGAAGCGGCCTACGACCTCGGCCCACACCCGTTCGCCATCCGCGACCGCATCGTCATCGTCGTCGGGCCGGTGGAGGACGATTTGGCGACGGTCGTGTCCGCTGGGCTGGAGCGCCTCGCGGAGACGGTCGAGCTCGATCGGGGCAACGAGCTGGCGGTCATCGCGGTCGGCGCGGCGTCCGATCCCGTGCGGTGGTGGTCCGGAGCCGGCGCGCTCGGCGAGGCGCGACGAGCGCTGGCCGTGCTGCCGCACGGGGACCGCAGTGCCGAGGACTGGGTTCGGGCGATCGATACCGCCACGGACGCGCTCCTGTCCGGCCCGCCGACGAAGTCGACGGCGCTCCTCGTCGTCGCCGATCGTCCCCCCGGCCCCACCGGTGCGTTCATCGACTGGCGCGCACAAGCCGTCCGGCTGCGCGACGCCCTTGTCCAGCGAACGGTCGTCGAGCTGACGGCGAAGAGCTGGCTGAGCACGCTCGTCGTGGGCGCGGGCGGCGAACTGCATCGCCTGAACTCGCTGACCCGCGAGTCGTCCGTGGCCGTGCGGGTGCTGCGCGGCGCACGGCAGCGCTTGGTCGGGCTGACGGGCGTCGGCTGGCACTACCGTTTGGAGCTGGGCGAGGATCGGTGGCGCGCGTTCCCGATCGAGCCGTTCCAGGCCGACGGCCAGACGCTCGACAGCACGGTCGTGTCGTGGTCCGAGGGCATCGACGCATGGTCCGGTGCGTTCGTGTTGGGCTACGGCGTGGCGCCTCCGAACGGGCGCAACAGCGGCACGGAGTCCGTCGTTCCGCTCGCAGCCGGCAGACACACCCTGACCCTTCGTCTCGGTGCACGCGGCTCGTGCCAGGCGGCGCTCGACGTTGGCAGCCTGTGCATCCACCGGCGCGGCCATCTCAACGATGACTGCGGCTCGTTCGAGGCCGGCCAGACGGCGACGGCCGGGGCGCCGACGGCAACACCGACGTTGTCCGCCACGGCCGGGCCAGGAGAAACGGCGTCCGCCACCGCCGCGCCCACATCGATGTCCACGTCGACGCCGAGTCCGACACGCGTGTCGACCGTTCCGCCGGTGTCACGATTCGAAAGCTATCTGCCCGTCGCACACCGACAGCAGTAGGGCGTTGCGGCGTCCCGACGCCTGAAACGTCAGCCCGCCGCGTCCGGATCCGGCGTGTTGTGCAAGTGCACCGGCTCGCTCGACCGCCGCACCCGCAGGTTGACCAGCTCCACCACGAACGAGAATGCCATCGCGAAGTAGGCGTACTGCTTGAGGCCCAGCGCGTGCGCGGTCTCCGGGTTCCATCCTTCGATGACGAGCATCGTGCCGATCAGAATGAGGAACGCCAGCGCGAGGACCTTCATCGTCGGGTGCCGCTCGACGAAGGAGGCGATCGAGCCGGCGAAGACGAGCATGACCACCGCGGCCACGACGACGGCGGCGACCATGATACGCAGGTCGTCGGCCAGACCGACCGCCGTGATGACGGAGTCGAGCGAGAAGATCACGTCAATCAGCAGGATCTGGACGATCACGCCGGCCATCGTGCTGACGCGCGCGACCTTGTGCACGTCGTCCGCCTCGAGCTTCTTGTGGATCTCGGCCGTGCTCTTGGCGATCAGGAACAGCCCGCCGAAGAGCAGGATGAGGTCGTGGCCGGAGAGGCCGCGGTCCGCGCCGGGAAGGCCGGTGATGAGCGGGTCGTTCAAGCGCATCACCCATGAGATCGAGAACAGGAGGAGGATGCGCGACAGGACCGCCAGGCTGATGCCCAGGCGCCGCGCCAGCCCCTGCCGTTCGCGCGGCAGCGCACCCGTGAGGATGGCGATGAAGATCACGTTGTCGATGCCGAGCACGATCTCGAGCACGGTCAGCGTGAGGAACGACACCATGTTGGCGGTCGTGAACAGATCGGCCACCGATCACCTCGCGGTCGACACAGCGCCCGGACGGGCGCACGGATGGTGCGCTGCGCCCGGTCGGGCACACCGTCAGCGCGGCACCGCAGATGGTATCGACGCACCGCGTCCCGTCAATGTGGCGCACGAGAGGACGTCGCAGATCCGAATCGGCGGCGCGAACCGACGGAAAAACGACTGACCGCCTATTGACGGGCGCCGCCCAATGCGGGTATCCTTGCGGGCCCCACCCCTCAACACTGCGCACGCGACGCTCCCCCTTGTTCCCATGCGTCGGGCGGGGCGAACGACAGGGGCAATGGATGGTCGATACCCTCGGCGCCTCCACCACCGACGGCCGGCAGGTGGATCCGCGCGCCACGATCGACGTGCTCAACGCGCGGGCGTGGGAACGCCTGCAGGCCGACGTGCAGGAGTCCACCGCCCTGGCCGAGGAGGCGTTGGCCTACGCGGACGGGCTCGGGTACGACAAGGGCATCGCCGACGCACGGCGGACGCTCTGCGCCTGCCACGTGATCAAGAGCGAGCACGAACAGGCGCTCTCCGAGCTTCCCGCCGTGCGCGAGCTCTACCGCACGCTCCAGGATCGGCGCGGCGAGGGCAGCGTCGTGAACATCCTCGGCAGCGCGTACGGCACGCTCGGGGACTTCCCGAAGGCGCTCGAACTCTTCCTCGACGGCCTCGCGATCGCCACCGAACTCGGCGATCAGCGCGGCGAAGCCGTCGCGCTCGGCAACATCGGCCAGGTGTACGCCGAGCTGGGCGATCTCCCGAGCGGACTCGAGCACACCGAGCGCGCCCTCGCGCTGCGGCGCGCGATCGACGACGAGGCCGGGGCCGCGGCGACGCTGATGAACCTCGGCGCGATGAGCGAGATGGTCGGCAGCCTCGACCGGGCACGCGCCTGCCACGAGGAGAGCCTCGGCATCCGCCGCCGTCTCGGCGACCGGTTGGGCGAAGCGATGTGCTTGGAGAACCTCGGCACGGTCTGCGCCAAGCAGGGCGATGCGGACGGCGCGGAGCAGTACTTGCGCACCAGCCTCGAGATCGTGGACGAGCTCGAGATGCGCCAGTGGCAGGGACTCGTGCGCCTCAGCCTCGGCAAGCTCGTGGCGGCCGACGACGACCGACTGGGCGAGGGCATCGGCCTGTTACGCGATGCGGTCAAGGCCCTCCAGGAGATCAGCTTCCGACCGCGCGAGCTCGAGGCCCACCGCGCGCTGGCGGAGGCCTACAAGCGCGCCGGCGACACGGCGCGGGCGCTCGAGCACTTCGAGCAAGCGCACACGCTGGAGCGGGAAGTCTTCAGCGAGGGCGCCGAGCGCAACGTCCAGAACCTGCGCGTGCGCTACGAGGTCAAGGAAGCGCAGCGCGAGGCCGAGATCTACCGCCTGAAGAACGTCGAGCTCGCCCGAACCTATCAGGAGCTGGCCGAGGCCGAGCACGAGCGCGCCCGCTACACCGGCCTGCTGCGCACCTCGGCCGAGACCGCCGAACTCCTTTCGACGATCCTCGACCCGGCGGCCCTGCTCTCGGAGATCATCCAGCTCCTGCGCGACCGGTTCGACCTCTACTACGTCCACCTCTTCCTTGTCGACCCCACATCGGGCCAGCTCGTCGTCCGCGCCTGCAGCGGTGACGTCGGCGCGCGGCTCGTGGAGGGCCGCTTCGCGATCCCGCTCACCGCACCGCGCAGCCTCGTGGCCCGCGCCGCGACGGCCCGCACCGTGGTGAAGGTGGACGACGTGTACAGCGAGCCGGCGTTCCTTCCGAACGCGCTCCTGCCCGACACCCGCTCCGAGGTCGCGCTGCCGCTCGTCGCGCGCGGCGAGCTCGTCGGCGTGCTCGACCTGCAGGACCGCGCCGTCGGCCGGTTCGCGCAGGCCGACATCGACGCCCTGCTCGCCCTCTCCGGACAGATCGCCGTCGCGCTCCAGAACGCACGGCTGTTCCAGGAGGTGCAGACCACGGCCGAGCGGCTGCGCGAGGTCGACCGCCTGAAGAGCGAGTTCCTGGCGAACATGAGCCACGAGCTGCGCACCCCGCTGAACTCGATCATCGGCTACGCCGAGCTGATCCTGATGGGCCTCGGCTCGGACGTCGACCCGGCAGCGCGCGAGGACATCGAGGCGATCCACGACAATGGTCAGCAGTTGCTGCACCTGATCAACGACCTGCTCGACCTGGCGCGCATCGAAGCTGGCCAGATGCGCCTCGAGCCCGAGCCCGTCGGCGCCGCCGAACTCCTCGAACGGGCGCGGGTCACGAACGCCGGCCTCCTCGTGGGCCGCCCGATTCAGATGCACGTCGTCTCGGCGCCGGACGTCCCGCCCATTCAGGGCGACCGCGTCCGGCTCGGCCAGATCCTGAACAACCTCGTCGGCAACGCCGTGAAGTTCACGCCCGCCGGTCATGTCTGGTTGCGCTGCTACGGCGAGGGCGACGAGGTCTGCCTCGAGATCGAGGACACCGGTCCGGGGATCAGCGAGTCCGACGTCGCCGCCATCTTCCGGCCCTTCCGCCACGCCGACAGCCCGTTCACCCGCCGCGCCCGCGGCGCCGGGCTCGGGCTGGCGATCACGCTGTTCCTCGTCGAGCTGCACAACGGCGCGATCGAGGTGAAGAGCCGACCCGGCGTCGGCACGGTGTTCACGGTCCGCCTGCCCGCCGCGCGGTCCGCGGCACCGACGCTCGGCGCTCCGACGGCGTACGCCAATGGGACGGCCGCCGCGTGACCACCCTCTTCAACGCCGTCACGTGCCTGGAATGCGGCCACCGCACCGCCGCCGACGTGTACGCCGAGGCCTGCCCGTCGTGCGGCAGCGCCTGGCTCGATGCCGGCTACGACGTGCGCCGCCTGCCGCCGAACTGGCCGGCGCTCGTCCGTTCCCGCGTCAGCTCGATGTGGCGCTACACCGAGCTGCTGCCGTTCGGCGACGAGGTCCAGCCGCTGTCGATGGGCGAGGGCTGGACGCCGTTGACGCGGTCCGCCGGGCTGGCGGGTGAGCTCGGGTACGGCGACCTCTGGATCAAGGACGAGCGCCAGCAGCCGACCGGCAGCTTCAAGGACCGCCAGGCAGCCGCCGCCGTGACGGCCCTGGCCGCGCGCGGCACGCGCGAGCTCGTCATCGCGTCCACCGGCAATGCCGCAGCGGCCTACGCCGCGTTTTGCGCGCGGGCCGGCATCCGGTTGTGGGTCTTCCTCACCTCGAGCGTGCCGGCCGAGAAGATGCGCGAGCTGGCGCTGTACGGCGCCGAGGTCGTGAAGATCACCGGCACGTACGATCAGGCCAAGTCCGTGGCGGCCGACTTCGCGGCCCGGCGCGGCATCCCGTTCGACCGCGGCGCCAAGATGATCCCGGGCAAGGAGGCGATGAAGACCGTCGCCTACGAGATCGTCGAGCAGCTCGGGTGGCGAGCCCCGGACTGGTACGTGCAGGCGGTTTCGGGCGGCATCGGACCGCTGGGCGTGCACAAGGGCTTCGGCGAGCTCTTCGCCGCCGGCCTGATCGACCGGATCCCGCGGCTCGGCCTCATCCAGAGCGAGGGCTGCTCGCCGATGGTCCGCGCCTGGGAGCGCGGCGAGGTACACGCCACGCCCGTCCAACCCGATACGCTCATCACCGTGCTGGCCACCGGCGACCCCGGCCCGGCGTACACGATGCTCAAGAGCGCGATCGACCGCCACGGCGGCGCGATGGTGGCCGTCAGCGACGGCGACGCCTTCCGCGCGATGCGCCGCGTGGCACGCGCCGAGGGCTTCTCGGTCGAGCCGGCGGCCAGCGTGGCGTTCGCCGGCCTCGAAGTGCTCCGCCAGCGCAACTTCGTCGCCCCCGACGCCACTGTCGTCGTGAACTGCTCGGGCCACACGTTCAGCGCCGAGAAGCACGCGCTGGAGGACCGCTACACCTTCACGCTCGATCTCGGGCGCACGCGCGAGCGACCCGGCGGCAGCGAGGGCCTCGGCGCGGCGCTGGAAGGGCTGGACGAGCAGGTGACGACCGTCGTCGTCATCGACGACAACCCCGACCACAGCCGGCTGATTCGCCGACTGCTCCAACGCTACCGCAATTACCGCGTCCTCGAGGCCCACAACGGCCCGGACGGACTCGACCTCGTCCGCCAGCGGCGGGCCGACGTCGTGCTGCTCGACCTCATGATGCCCGGGATGGACGGCACCGCCATCCTCGAGGCGCTGAAGCGCGATGCGCGGACGGCCGGCGTGCCGGTGATCGTCGTTTCGGCCAAAACGCTCGAGGTCGAGGAACGCCGGTGGCTCGAGGCGCGATCGGCGTCCATTTGGCAGAAGGGGAGCTTCAGCGCCGCCGAACTCGTCGAGCACGTCGTGGCCACCGTCGGCCGGGCGGGCAACGGCGCCGACGCCAACGGCACGGGTACCGGCGACAGCGACACAGGCACGCTCGACGCGAGCGGTCTGCGGAGCGACGCGACCGCGTTCGGCGACGGCCGGCGGCCGAGCATTCTCGTCATCGACGGCTTCGAGCTGGATGCCCGGCTCCTGCGCCGGTTGTTCGAGTCCAGCGGTCGTTTCTCCGTAACGGTCGCGTCCACCGCCGCAGCCGCCCGGCTGAACCTGGCGCGCGCCCGGCCCGACCTGATCATCATGGACCTCTCGCTGCCGGACGCCGACGGCGAAGACATCGTCGCCGAGATCGCCGACGCGGGGGCGATGGCCGACGTGCCGCTCGTAATCGTCAGCTCGCGACAAGTGGACCCGCGTACGCGCGCCCGGCTGTCGGCGCGCGCGGACGCGATCTGGACAAAGGATACGCTCGACCGCAGCAGCCTGTTGGCCCACGTCGAAACGATCCTGCTGCCATGAGGAGCCGCGCGTGAGCGACAAGACCGTCGTGTCCATCGAGGACAACTACCACAACCGCCGCCTGGTGCGGAAGATCCTCGAGTCGTCCGGTTTCGTCGTCGTCGAAGCAGAGGACGGGCTGTCCGGCCTGGCACTTGTCCGGAAATTGCGCCCGCGGCTCGTCCTGTTGGACATCGGCCTGCCCGACATCGACGGCCTCGAGGTCGTCCGCCAGATCCGCGCCGACGCCGACCTGGCCGGGATCAAGGTCATCGCGATCAGCGCCTCGGCGATGCGCGGCGACCGCGAGCTGTTCCTGGCGGCCGGCTGCGACGACTACCTGGCCAAGCCGATCAAGGTGGCTGAGTTGCTTCACTTGGTGGAGTTGCACTGGCCAAGCGGGCAGGCGGCGGAGGTTGTCGGGTGAGGGGGTGGATGGGGGCCGATGGCATGGGGGCCGACGAGAGGCCAACGCCCTCTCCGGACGACCCGTGAACCACGCCACCAGCCTCCTCACCCATCTCGAGTGCGCCCGCTGCGCCGCGACGTACCCGGTCGACGCGCTGCTGAACCTTTGCACCGCGTGCCGCTCGCCCCTCCTCGCGCGCTATGACCTAGCGGCAGCCCGCGACGCGCTGCCGCGCGCCGCGCTGGCGGACCGCATCGGGTCGCTCTGGCGGTACGCCGAACTGCTGCCCGTGGTCGACGATGCGTGGCGGCTGACGCTCGGCGAGGGCTGGACGCCGCTGCTCGCCACGCCTCGGCTCGGCGCGGCCGTCGGCCTGCCGAACCTGCTCGTCAAGGACGAAGGGCTGAACCCGACGGGGTCGTTCAAGGCGCGCGGCCTCGTGATGGCCGTTTCGCGGGCCGGCGAACTCGGGGCGAAGGCGGTCGCGCTGCCGAGCGCCGGCAACGCGGGCGCGGCGCTGGCGGCGTACGCCGCGCGGGCAGGCCTGGCGGCCCACGTCTACGTCCCGCGCGACGTTCCGCCGCTCATCGCGCTCGAGACCCGGATGCTCGGCGCCGAGGTGACGCTGATCGACGGCCTGATCACGGACTGTGCGGCCCACGTCAAGGCCGGCGTGGCCGAGGGCCGCTGGTTCGACTGCTCGACGTTGGCCGAGCCGTACCGCGTCGAAGGCAAGAAGACGATGGGCTATGAGCTGGCGGAGCAGCTCGGCTGGACGCTGCCGGACGTGATCGTCTACCCGACGGGCGGCGGCACCGGGTTGATCGGGATGTGGAAGGCGTTCGACGAGATGGAGGCGCTCGGCTGGATCGACGGCCGGCGGCCGCGGATGGTCAGCGTCCAGAGCGCCGGCTGCGCCCCGATCGTCCGCGCCTGGGAGACCGGCGCGGACCGCGCGGCGCCGTGGGTCGGCGCGACGACGGTGGCGCCCGGGCTGCGCGTGCCGTCGGCGATCGGCGACTTCCTGATCCTGGACGCGGTGCGGGCGAGCGGCGGCTGCGCGATCGCGGTCGAGGACGACGCGATCCTGGCGTGGCTGCCGCGGATCGGCCACGCCGAGGGGATCTTCACGGCCCCCGAATCGGCGGCGACGGTCGTCGCGGCGGCCGAGCTCGCGGCGCGCGGCTGGATCGCGCCAGACGAACGGGTGCTGTTGTTCTTCACGGGCAACGGCCTGAAGTACGAGTACTTGTTGGCGGACGGGGCCGGTGCAGGCGCCGCGGTGACGCACAACGGCGTCACTGCGTTAGACGCGGTGAGCAGCGAGACGGCCGCCGTCGCCATGACGCGCGGCGAAGAGCGCTGAGTTCCGGAGGGGCGAGTGGCGGACGTGCTGGGCGATCTCGAGGGGCAACTGGCCGACGCCGCCGATGAGTCGGCACGCCTTGCTGCCCTGAACGCCCTGGCCTGGGAGTTGAAGAACGCCGATCCGGCGCGCGCCGCCAGCCTGGCCGAGGAGGCGCGCACGATCGCCGCCCGTCGGGACGACGCCCTCGGGCACGCGTTTGCGCGCCGCACGATCGCGGCGTGGCGCTTCCTGCAGAGCGACTTCGCGTCCGTCCTCCACGAACTCCCATCGATCCGCGCTGCGTTCGAGGCGCTGGGCGACCGGGCGAACGAGGCGAGCGTCCTGAACTTGCTGGGCAGCGTCCACGGCAGCCTGGGCGACTACACGGCGGCGCTCGAGCACTTCGCCGCCAGCCTCGAGGTCGCCACCGAGGCAGGCGATCGGCGCGGCGAGGCGGTGGCGCTGGGCAACATCGGCCACGTCCGCCACGAGCTCGGCGACGACGAGCACGCGCTGGACTACCACTTGCGCTCGCTGGACATCAAGACCGGCCTCACGGACAGGCCGGGCGAAGCGATGAGCCTGATGAACATCGGCGTGGCCTACGAGGCGCTGGGCGATCTGTCGACGGCGCTCGTCTACCACCTGCGTGCGCTCGTCATCCGCCAGCAGCTGGGCGACCGCCGCGGCGAGGCGATGAGCCAGACCGTCATCGGCGAGCTCTATCTGAAGATGGGCGACGACGGCAGCGCGCTGGACTACTTCGAGGAGAGCCTCAGCATCTTCCAGGCGCTCGGCGACCGCCAGTGGGAAGCCCGCGCGCTGCGCGACCTTGGCGACCTGCACAGCCGCCAAGGCGACAGCGACGCGGCGCTCGACCACCTCCACCAGGCGCTGGCGATCGTGGAGGACATCAAGGCCCAGTCCCGCATCGCCGAGCTGCACCACGACCTCTGTGCGCTCTACAAGGCCCGCGGCGACCACTCCCGCGCGCTCCACCATCACGAGGTCTTCCACGCCCTGTCGATGGAGGTCCACCAGGCCGAGGCCGAGCGGGCGCTCGATCACTTGAACGTGCGGCTGAAGGCCGGGCTGACGCGCGGCGGGGGCGGGGGCGGCGCGTCGGTGCCGGGCGGGAACGCAGCGCCTGGCGGGACCAGCGGGACGAATGGATCGCGTTCGACCCATGTGCCGTCTGCGTCCCATGCGCCCCCCACGACACCTGACTTCAGCTCCCCGGCGGACGGGCCCGCCGCCGCCGCCACCGCATCCTCCGCCGACCCCGACGCAGACGGCGCCCGCCGCTCCCGCACGCTCGAGGCGCTGCGACGCGAGGTCGTGAAGGACCGGCTGCTCGTCGAGAGCCTTGGCGTGCCGTTCGTGGCGCTCCAGACGGACGGGACGATCTTCCACTGCAACACCCCGTTCGCCGCCTTCCTCGGCGGGACGGTCGACGAGATCGAGGGCAAGACGCTGGCCGACGCGGCGCCGGACCTCGCCGGGACGTCGCTGGCCGATGCGCTGGCGCTGGCGCTCGACGAGGGTCAGAGCGTGACGGCCGAGGTGGCCGTGCGGGAGCGGTGGTGGCACCTGCAGGCTTATCCAACGACATGGGGCGGCGTGCTCGGCGTGCTCGAGGACGTGACGGCGCGCAAGGCGGCGGACGTCGAGCGGGCGCGGTTCACGGGGCTGCTGCGGACGGCGGCCGAGGCGGCCGGACGGCTGTCGGCGATCCTGGATCCGGCGCAGCTGCTGCCGGAGACGGTCGAGCTGCTGCAGATGCGCTTCGGGCTGCACCACGTCCACATCTACGTGTACGAGCCGGCCTCGCGGAGCCTCGTCGTCCGCGCGGGCAGCGGGTACGTCGGCCGGCGGCTCTTCGCCCGCGGCCACCGGATCAGCCTCGACGCGGCGCGGAGCCTCGTCGCGCGGGCCGGCAGCCGGCGGGAAATCGTCTACGAGCCGGACGTGCGCGCGGGCGAGCTCTTCGTGGCCAACCCGCTCCTGCCGGACACCCGCAGCGAGCTTGCCCTGCCGCTCATGGCCCATGGCGAGCTCGTCGGCGTCCTCGACGTCCAGGACAACGAGGGCAACCGCTTCTCGCAGGCCGATGTGGACGCGTTCAGCGTTCTGGCCAGCCAGATCGCGGTCGCGCTGGACAATGCGCGCCTGTTCGGCGAGCTGAAGGCGACGAGCGAGCGGCTGCGCGAAGTCGACCAGTTGAAGAGCGACTTCCTGGCGAACGTGAGCCACGAGCTGCGGACGCCGCTCACGAGCATCCTGGGCTATGTCGAATTCATCCTCGGCGGCTACTCCGGCGACATCTCCGACGAGGTCCGCGAGGACGTCATGGCGATCCATGAGAGCAGCCAGCAGCTCGTCGGCCTGATCGACGACCTCGTCGATCTGGCGCGGATCGAAGCCGGCGAGATGCGCCTCGACCGCGTGGCCGTCGACCTGCCGCCCTTGCTCGACGCCGTCCGCACGGGCTCCGCCGGACTGCTCGTCGGCCGCCCGGTGAGCCTGCGGATCGACGTCGAGGACGATCTGCCGCCCGTCGGCGGCGATGCGCTGCGCCTGAAGCAGGTCTTCAACAGCCTCGTCTCCAACGCTGCGCGCTTCACGGAGTCCGGCGAGATCGCCGTCCGCGCCTGGCGACTCGGCCGCGACGTCGCGATCTCCGTCGCCGACACCGGCCGCGGCATCGCCGCCGACGAGCTCCTCCTGCTGCGCGACGCCCTGCGCCGCCCCCCGCCCCGCTCGGCCGGCCCGACGTTCACCCACCGCGCCCGCGGCACCGGCACCGGCCTGACGATCGCCCACCACCTGGTCATGCTCCACGGCGGGACGATGGACATCCAGAGCGTGCTCGGGGCGGGGACGACGATCACGGTGCGGCTGCCGGCGATCGGAACGGGCGGGGTGGACGCGGTCGCAAGCGATGCGGCGGCCGGGGCTGCGACGGTGGGCATGTCGGCAGGGGCGACGGCCGCCGCGAGCACCGGGGCGCAGGTGGATGCGGGGCTGCTTGGGGGGGGCGGGGCGCTCGCGTTGTTCTGAGGTCGGGGGGTTGAGGCGTGACGCCCGGCAGTGGACCAGACCCGAACGGGCGAGTTGCCGGACTGGCGGTCAACCCTCGCCCGCGTTTCGAGCCAAGTGGGACGGTGTCGGCCGGCCACGATACCGCAACATCCTTCGATCGAGGCCCCGCCATGCCCCCGCCCCCCCACCAACGCCACAACCTCACCTTCTGCGTCCTGAACGGCGCCTTCTTCGGCCTGGCGATGGGCTTGGCGTCGTTCGTGTCCGTCATGCCCCTCTTCGTCAAGTCGATCTCGCCGTCCGTCATCGCCCTCGCCCTCATCCCGTGGCTCCATCCGCTCGGCTGGCACGTCCCGCAGCTCTTCCTCGTGCGCCGCGTCGCGCGCCTGCACCGCTTCCACCCGGCCGTGCTCCGCGCGACGATCGTCGAACGCCTCCCGTTCCTCGGACTCGCCGTCCTCGCCGTCGGACTGCCGTGGCTCCCGCGACATGTCGCCGTCGGCGCCGTGCTGGCGCTGCTCCTCGTGTTCGGCCTGGGCGGTGGCCTGACCGCGCCGCCGTGGCAGTCGCTCCTCGTACGGATGACGGAGTCCCGGCGTCGCGGCGCGTTCATCGGCATCATGGTCGGCGCCGTGCAGCTGATGGCGGCGCTCGGGGCTTGGGGCGCCGGGCGGATCCTGGAGCACTCCCCAGGCCGCATGGGCTTTGCGGCGTGCTTCGGCATCGGCACGGCGGCCATGGTCGTGTCCTACGGTTTTCTGTCGCGCCTGCGCGAGCCGACACAGCCCGCTGCCCCAACCCCTGCGGCAGCCCCGGCCGACGCATCCGACGCATCTGCACCATCTGCCCCATCCGACGTCGACGATGCAGCCGATGCAGCTGATGCAGCTGATGCAGCAGGTGCAGCCCTGCAGCCACTGCAGCAACTGCCAAGCACACGAACGTCCCGCCCCCGTCCATCCGCGCCGTCTGGCAAGCCGATCCGCACTTCCGCCGTTTCGTCGCCGCCCGCCTCGCCGGTTGGTTCGCGCTCATGCCCGCCGCCTTCTTCGCCGTCGACGCCCAGGCGCGCCTCGGTGCAACCCTGTCCGACATCGGCACCTTCGGCGCGCTGTTCGCGCTCGTCCAGGTCGTCCTCAGCCCGGCACTGGGCTGGCTTGCCGACAACGTCGGCCACCGGCGCGTGATGGCCGGCGGGGCGATCGCCGCAGGGGCGGCCGCGCTGCTCGCCGGCATCGCCCCCTCCCTTGCCTGGATGGGCACCGTCTTCGTCCTCGCCGGCACGGCGAACATCGCCCTCACGATGATCCCGTTGGTCTACATCCTCACGTTCGGCGACGCGCACACCCGCCCCGCGTACATCGGCCTCGGCCACAGCCTCGCCACGCCCGCGCTGATCCTCGCGCCGCTCATCGGCGGCGCGCTGGTGCGAGCGACGGACGGCTATGTGGCTGCCTATGGGCTGGCCGTGATCGCCGCCGTCGTGACCGCCGCGCTGCTCCTCATCGACCGCCAGCTGACGCCGGGGCGCAAGCCGCCGCGCGATGCGGTCGCGGCGCTGGGGGCCTGACGCCGCCAAGCATCCTCCCCCAGCATTCGAGTATCCTCCCCCTCCCCCAGCATTGGGGGAGGGGGTCGGGGGGTGAGGGCCTTAGGCGATCCGACGACGCCGACTCCCACACCGTAACCATTCCCCCCTCGAAAACGTCCTCCCTGACGGGCGCGGTGTGCCGAGCGCACACCGCGGGGACAGGGAACCTTCGACAACCCACACACCCCTGGAGGGACACCCCATGCACCAGCGGCCACCGCTGGCCCTCGCAGCGCGCGCGCCCATGGCGCTCGCCGTCGCGGGCCTAGTCGCCGTCCTTGCCGTTGCGTCTTCCGCTTCCGTGCCTGCGGCGCATGCCGTCGCGCCGCCCGCTGCGGTGCCGGTGACGCAGGCCGAAGCCCCCGCCCAAGCGACCCCCGAGCCCGGGATGATCATCGTTCGCGGCGCCGTCTATTACTCCGACCGCGCCAGCGACATGAACCATCCGGCCGCCGGGGTCAAGGTCGAGGTCTACGACAAGGACGAGGGCTTCCCGGTCACGTCGCAGCTGTTGGCGACGACCTACACCGACGAAGAAGGGCGCTACGCGTCCAAGGAGGTCCCCAACGTCGATCAGGACGGGGCTTCGCGCGAGGGGACGCAGGACATCTTCCTGAAGATCTACACCGAAGGGAAGCAGGTTCGGCTCCTGCAGGCCGGCACACCGCACAGCTACGTCTGGACGAGCTATGAGCTGAACGAGCGCTCGGGCAACCGGAAGAACGTCCCGGACGGTATCGTCGGCTTCCCGTCACAGTACATCGCCGAGAAGGATCGCGAGATCGAGGCGATGTGGACGTTCGTCGACCTCGCCAGCGAATGGTTCTTCCTGCGCAATGCCGCCGGTCGCGACCCCGGCACCCTCACCGCCTATTGGTCCGCGACAAGCCAGGACGGGCCCCGCTTCGACCGCGCCGGCAAGACGCTCTACTTTCGCGACGAGGATGCCCGGAGCGGCGACCTCGTCCTTCGCTACGGTGCGTACGCGCTCCTGGACAGCCTGCTCGGCGACCAGGCGCCGGCCGCTTGGCAGGGCTGCTTCGACATCGCGCCACCCGACATCCGCTTGAAGAGCGATCCGGCGTGCGCGCTGTTGCATGGCCTCGCGGCCTTCATCCCGATCGGCGTAAAGGCCGATCCGCGCTTCAGCACGCCCGCGCTCCGAACGATGGACCTCGATGCGGCCACCAGCGGCACGCCGGACTGGGAGGACGGCGACACCGTCCCCGGACGGATCGCCGGCGCGTTCTGGGACCTGTTCGAGAAGGACGCCACGATGGACGGCACGGACGTCGGCAACGCGACGTTCAAGGAGGTTTTCGCCGTCGTCGACGCGAAGCACCCGGCCACGCTGAAGGACTGGTGGGAGGGCTGGAAGGAGATGGGCGGCGACGGCTGCCTGGCGATCGGCGCGCTCTATCAGAACACGATCAACTACAACACGCCGCCGGTCATCCAGCCGATCCCCGACGTCGTGCTCGAGGAGGACCAGACGGCCATCGTCGACCTCAAGAACTACGTCTCGGACGCCGACTGCGGCGACGACGCCCTGCGCTTCACGATGCTCGACGCCGGCGATCCGCTGGCCGGCGTCAAGCTCCTGCCGACGAACGTCATCAGCATCACGCCGGCCGCGCAGTGGTTCGGCTCGACGCGCGTGCGGATCGAGGTCTCGGACGGGCTCGTCAAGGCCGAGCTCTCGTTCAAGGTGATCGTGAACAGCATCAACGACTGTCCGAAGATCACGCCGCGCATCCCCGACCCGGCGCCGGCGCTGTGGGGCCAGATCATCGAGCTCAGCCTGCTCGGCAACGCCCAGGACACCGAGGATCCGCAGGACAAGCTCAGCTGGGATGTGGAGATCCCGCCGGACAAGGCCAAGGATGTGACCGTCACCGGCCGCGGCGGACAGCGCCTGGCGTTCCTCTTGAACGGCGGCATCAAGGAGAGCTACAGCCTGATCGTCACGCTCGTCGTGACGGACCGCGACGGCTGCAGCGCGCGCCAGGCGATCGCCCTCTACTGGTCGAACGACCGCAACACGCCGCCGTTCGTGGAGTACGACAAGCTGCGCCGCGAGTATGTGGCCCCCGTGAACACGACGATCACGGTCGACCTGACGGGCATGGCCACGGACAAGGAGGACCCGCCGCAGAACCTCGAGTGGTTCGTCCTGAACCCGGACGGCCTGCACGCCCAGGTGAACAAGACCGGCCGCCAGGTGATCGACTTCGAGCCCGACGTGGGCTTCGTCGGCAGCGACAATGCCGACCTCGAGGTCCAGGACTCCGGCGGCGCCCGCGCCACGGCCGGCATCACGCTCACGTGGCGCAGCCGGAACGAGGACGGCAACATCCCGCCCCGCATCCTGCGCGACAAACTGCGCGGCATGACCGTCGCCCGCAACCAGCAGGCGTGCTACGACCTGACGGACAAGGCCGACGATCCGGACCACAACGTGCTCTCCTTGCGCTGGTTCGCCGAGCCGTACGACTCGGACAGCCTGTTCGTTGCCGCCCAAGGCACGCGCGAGCTCTGCTTCCGGTCCCGGACGAACTTCGTCGGCTGCCTCGAGGCGAAGGTCACCGTCAAGGACCCGCGCGACGGGCAGGACACGGCGGACCTGCGGACGTGCTGGCGGAAGGCGGACTTGTTCCTGCCGTTCACGGCGGTGTCGCGGCGGTAGGTTCGAAGACCTCTGGGCATCACGTCATGATCGTCCTAAGAACCTCACCGTGATCCCTCCCCGTCTGAATCACGGAGGATCTGGTGCTCGATCTAGGTGTGCAGATTGGTCGGCGCTCGGGTCGATTTCGATCCCGTGATCCCGCCGATTCTAGCGATTTCGATCCGTCTCCGACGGGCCAGATCTGGCCTACGGACGACGCGTTCGCGTCGCCCCTACGAGGCGAAGGCGTTGCCGCCCTGCGCCCATTCGATCCTCTGTCGGCCTTACCGCCCCCCGAACCCCCCCGGCACCCCCGGGCACCGCAGCGGATCGTTCGGCTGGTACGTATCGAACACCGGGAACGCCTCGTAGCCCTTCGACTCGTCGCCCGGCAGGTCGGCGCCGGCCGAGCCGGCCGTTCCGACCCGTTCGATCGCCACCGCTCCCAGGCCGACGACGTTGCGCACGAACTGGCCGCGGGCGTCGAACACGTCGTGCTCCCAGAACACGGCGCTGACGACGGCGCTGCCGAGGAAGCCGCGGTCGAGGAAGCCGTACTGGTTGAGATCGATGTAGTCGACCTGCTTCTCGGTGACCTTCTGGCAGACCTGATCGATCAGGCCGTTCTGGTCGTAGAAGAACAGCACGAAGTCCGTGAAGCCGGGCTTCGGCACGAGGTTCGTGATCGCCAGTTCGGTGTCGATGCCGCGGTTGCCCTTGGCGATGAGAGGGAACGCCAGCACGCCCGCGCCGGAGGCCGTCCCGCCCGTGCCGCTGCCGAGCTGCCAGTCGTAGAGCAGGCACTCCCCTTGTGCGTTGTAGGCGATCGCCTCGCGCCGCGTCGTGCGCGCCGGGTCGCTCCAGCGCTCCATGAGCGCCACGGCCACGATGCGCGGCGCAAGGACGTTCGGACCGCCCGGCGTGATCCACTCGGCGCTCTCGACGCGCGCGCTGCCCGCCCACGAGCCGGGAATGTTGGCGATGACGGGCAGGAAGAACGTCTGGCTGCCACGCGGGCAGACCCAGTCCACCAGCGTCGTGATGATGTCGCCGCCGCGGTCGAGGAAGTAGACCTTCACCTTGGCCGCCAGGGTCGGGTCGAGGTTCTGGACCTGAATCGCGGTGTCCCAGCCCTGGTATTCGGAGTATGTCAGCGGCAGATAGGCGATCTGGTTGCCGGCACTGAACCCGAGCGCGAACACGTCGGCCGCGACGCCGTTGTAGGACGTGAAAGTGGTTCGGGCCCATCGTGTCGACGACGATGCCGAGCGGCTGTGTCGAGCGGATGTGGGCCGAGCCGAGCCAGTCCGGTCCGACGACCGTGGCCGGATCGAAGCATACCGTCTCGCCCGGGCTGAGGGTGAGGACGTCGGCCAGCGTGTTGCGCAGGCACTCGTCCTGGCCCTTGAACCAGAGCTCGAGCGAGGTGCACTCGTCACCCGAGTTCTGGATACAGACCTTGGAGCTCAATCCACCCTTGCCGGCGAAGACGAGCGGAGCGTAGAACATCCGCGCCCCGCTGACCGGATCGCGCGCGCCTTCCTGATCGCTCGAAATGCCCGTGTAGACGGCGTTGGACATCACGTTCGGGTCGGCGGCGTCCGGGCAGGAGCGGTTGACGGTCGCCGCGATCGGCTCGCCCTGGTGCGCCTTGAAGTCGAGGACGATCTGGTGCAGGCCGCTGCCGTCGAACGGGCTGCGGTAGACGCGCTGGCGGCGGTACGCCAGATCGAACACGCTCCACTGCTTCCAGTTGCCGACGACGTGCGTCATCAGCGCGTCGCAGACCTCGAGGTCGAAGCGCGACTCGTTGCCGTCCACGTTCATCACGATGTCAGTGGCATTCACGGAGTACAGCACAGCGCTGCGCGCGGCGGAGGGGAGCTGTGAGGCGGTGAAGGTCCAGGAGGAGCCGGGGCGCAGCAGGCCGCCGCACTCGACCTTGAGCGGGCCGGCGGCTTGTGGGGGACAGAAGCTCTCTTCGCCCCAGACGACCAGGATGACCTTCGTGTCCTTGCGGCCGAGGTTCTGGACTTGGACGAGTGTCGGGCACGTCGGGCCGCCGAGGACGGGCAGCTGGAGGCGCCAGTCCACGCCGGCGCACGGGACGTCGATGACGGCCGTGTCGTCGTCCGTCACGTCGTCCAGGCACGGGAGGTCCGTCCGGCCCGAGTTCACCGGGTTGGCGGTGACGGTCACGGTGTCGGTGATCTCGCCGCAGTCCCACTTCAGGAGAGCGTGATCCACGGTCACCTTCCGGTTCACGGTCTCGCCCGGCTTCAACGGCGTGTTCGGATCGGCACCCGACGTGATCGTGTCCGAGTAGATTTCTGTCGGCTCCATCGTCCGCGTGTCGAGGACGTCGGACAGGAAGATGTCGTCCAGGAACGTCGTGCCCGTGTTCGTCACCTCGAAGCAGAACGTGATCGGCTGCCCCGTCTGGTTGAACACGCCCGCGCTGATGTTCACGCCCGGGCACTTCCCGTCGAATGACACCGTCTTGATCACCTGGATCCGCGGGCACTCGATCGTCGTCAGCGCGACGGCCGCGTTGTTCGCCCCGTTCGGGTCAATCGTCGGGGTCCGCGGACCGCCGTCGATGCCCGGGAACGGCTGCGGGGCGGGCGGCCACCCGCCGGTCAGCCCGCGCGGGGCGTCGTTCCGCCGTGTCTCGACGCGCGCCGTGTTCGCCGCCTGCTGGCCGCACGCCGCGTCCAGGCGCACCGTCGTCGTGATCCGGATCGTGACCGGCGCGCTGCCCGCGTTCACCCGCCCGAGCTCCGTCGTGCCGCTGTTGTTCACGTCGTTCCCGACGCGGATCGTGATCCAGCCGTCGTCGCGCACCTCTATGACCTGGCCGCGGCTGACGATGACGTTCACCAGCGCCGGATCGACGGCGACAAAGTTCGCGGGAAGCTGGTCGACGACGTATACGTCCGCCGCGTCCGCCGGCCCATTGTTCGTCACGACGAGGTCGTAGGTGATCGTCCCGCCCGGTGCCACCGGGTCGCACGTCAGGAAGCCCGCGGCGTCATCGGCCTTCGTGAGGGACAAGTCCGCTTCGGCCGTGATCAACGTCTGATGACGGTCCGTGTTGTTCTGGAAGCGGAAGTCCGTCGTCGAGGATGAGATCGTCGCCGTGTCCTCCGCCAACAGGTCCGTCCCGTCGAGCACGTAGCCCGCATCGACGCGCGTGATCAAGTAGAAGCCGTACTGGCGATTCGGCACGAGCGTGCCCGTCCCCGCCGTCGGGATCACCGCCTCGTTGCCCACCTGCAGCCGCGTCACCGTCACCGTGTTCGGCAAGGTGAGACTGCACGTTACGATGTCGTCCGGGTCGATCGGCTCGCACCGCACGAATGTCTCGCCCAGGATGCCGGGCTGCTTGAAGTCCAGTAGGTCCCTCACCCCGACGTTCACCGCTGTCGACGGCCCGTTGTTGCCGATCGTGATCTGATAGCGGTGCTCGTTGCCCGCGATCGCCAGGTCCGGCTCGAACGGCCGGTCCAGTGCCGCGTCCGCCGGCACGTCCACCTTCTCGACGGACACGTCCGCCACCGCGGTCGCCGTGGTGAGGTTCACGGCCGCGTTCGCGTTGCCCGTCGGGCCGCACGCCACGCACGGGTCCCACGTGATCGGCCGCGTCGGGTCCACGCCCGGGATCGCCGGCGACGCGCCCGGCGGCACGACGTTTGACCCGCTCTGCAGCGCCGTAGCCGTGTTCGTCAGGAGCGTGCCTGTCGGAACGGACGGGTCGACGAGGACGTACAGGTCGAACGTCTCGCGCGCCCCGGCCACCATGTCGCCGAGGTCGCAGAACAGCAGCTGCTGGTTCACCGAGTCCGGGCGGCAACTGGCGCCGTCTGCCCTGAGGAACGTCACGGGCCCCGGCACCGGCGCAGCCGGCAGGTTCTCCTGGATCGTCACGTTCCGGCCGTCCGACGGGCCATTGTTCTGGACCTGGATCTGGTAGCGCAGGACCTTGCCGGCCGTCACCTGGTTCGCCACGTCCGTGACGATGAACTGGTGGAACGGGGCGTTGTACGCGGTCACCACCTGCCCTACGGCGCTCTTGGAAACGCCCATGTCGGCGGCGGCCAGCACCGTGTTCTGCGTGAAGCCGTAGTTGTTGACGTTGCTGATGTCCAGCGTATCGGACGTCGTCCACGCATCGTTCTCGAGGATGGCGCCGGGCGCCAGGTTCGCGTCCGTCACGACCTGGAAGTTGATGAACATCGACTGGCCGACGAGCAGGCTGCCGAGGCCGCACGTCATCTTGTCCAGCGCGATGCCCGGCGTCCCGGTCGCACACGGCGTCGGCAGCACCGTCACGAGGCCGTTGGGGACGCTCCGCTCGACGATCAGGCTGCCCTGATAGAACCGCACGCCCGCTGGCAGCCGGTCGTACAGCACGACGTTCTCGGCGACCGAGGGCCCGTTGTTGCGGACCGTGACCTGGTAGTGGATCCGCCGGCCGGCTGTCACGCGCGTCGAGACGAAGTAGTTCGGCCCGGTCGGGAAGGGCTGGTTGAAGATCGCGTTGTTGAACATCAGCCCGGGCTGGTTGACCTGCTGCTCCTCGCCTTCGGCGCTCTTCGTCACGGACAGGTCTGCCACGGACTCGGCGCGGAGCTCGACGGTCGCGAGATTGTTCGACGTGTTCGGATCGGGCGTCAGCGCGTGCGCGCGGACGGTGTTCGTCGTCTGGAGGTCGGTGCGGGCGACGAGGCGGAACGACGCACGCAGGCGCCCCTGGTGCCCGCCGCTGGGCGGTGGCGAGCCTACGACGCCGACCGGGTCGAGGCGGTTCGTGGAGAACGTCCCGATGTCCGAGCCGAACTGCGTCGACACCACGTTGCCCGTCGTGCACGTGAACTGCGTGATCGCGCCGCCGCCCTGGCTGACCGAGAACGCGCACGATTGGATGCTCACGCTGTTGCTGGACAGGAACGTGTCCGTGATCGTGACATTGCGCGCCACGGACGGGCCGAGGTTGTCGACGTAGATCGTATAGGTGAAGATCTCGCCCGCCCGGACCGGGTTGTGGGTGGACTCGACGAACTTCGTCACCCGCAGGTCCGCCAGGTCCTTGACCAGGTCCGTCTCGGTGTCGCAGTTGTTCGTCAGATCGGGGTCGATGAAGTTCACGACCACGACGCACGCCGTGTTCGAGATCGGCAGATCGCCCGTCGGCGCCGTCGCGACGAACGACGGGCTGATCGTGAACGCCAGCTGGAAGCGCGCCTCGCCAAACGCCGCGACGTCGATGCCCGTGCACGTCACGGTGGCCGGCCCGCTAACGCCTAGTGGCGTGCACACCGGTATGGCGCGCCGCCGATCTGCGTTTCGATCGACGTGTCGGCGACGAACCGCGCGCCGGCCGGCACGCTGTCTGTCACGGTGAGGTCGGCCAACGGGATGGCCCCCGGGTTGTTGACCACGATGTCGCAGATCCACTGCTGGCCGGCGATGACGACGTCCGGGTCCTGGGTCGGCGAGCCGGCGATCGGCCGGGCATAGCACGACTTCACCAGCGAGATGTCGACGACGATCGCCTCGAACGCGCCGATGTCGAAACCGATGCCTTGCGGACGTGTGCCGCCCCGCTGGTCCGTCGGCAGGCCAAAGGCGGCATCCGCGGCGTCCAACGCCGGACTGCCGGCCCCGATGGCCATCGTCGGGGTGTTGCCGGGCGCGGTGATCTGTAGCGGGCCAAGCTGCGGGTCACCGGTCTGTACCAGGCCGGCGCAGGGCGAGAACGGACCGTTCGCCACGCCGGGCTGCTCCATGAGATTGCCGCTGCCGCTCTGCGAGATGCTTCCGCCGTTGTTCGTCGACACCACGCAGCTGTAGCCGTTCGCCGGCGCATTCGGATTGGCCAGGATCGAGTTGCGCAACTCGAAGTTGGCCGTTGCGCCATCGCCGAGGACCCAGATGTCAGCGAACCCGGTCCCTCTGTTGTTGCTGAACGTGCTGTGGGTCACGCGCAATACGCCGTTGCGGACTCATGATGGCGGGCGTTGCCACCCGGCCGCGGGAAGATGCCCGGCAAGCCGGGGACCGTCGGCGGCCACCGAAGGCGCCGTTGTCGGCGAAGGTGCTGTTCCGGACGATCACAGAGCCGCTTTCGTTGAAGATCACCGAGCCCACGCCGGTGCCGGCACCGCCGGTGGTCGCGCTCGCATCGCCACCGCCGAAACCAGGCGAGCCGACCGAGCCGCCGCTGGGGCCGGCCGCGCCGGCGCCGCCGCCGAAGCCGCCGTTTCCGCCGTTGCCGTTTGGACCACCCGAGCCACCACCGCCGCCGAAACCGCCCGAGCCGCCCGAGCCCGCGTTGCCCTGCGCCGAGGCGGCACCGCCGCCGCCGCCGCCACCGTAGTTGCCGTTGCCGCCGGAGCCGCCGACGTTGCCGGCGCCCACCTGGAAGCCACCGCCGCCGCCGCCGCCGCCAACGCAGGCGCCGGGCACGCCGTTCACCGCGCCGGTGTTGTCCCCGCCCTTGCCGCCACAGTTCGCGCCACCGGCACCGCCGGCGCCCGAGCCGGCGCCATCGGCACCGTTGTCCCGCGTGCCGCCGCCGCCGCCGCCGGAGTTGGCGCCGTCACCGCCGTTGCCGCGCGCGCCGCCGCCGCCGCCGCCAGCGTTGCCGGAGCCGAACGCGACGTCGTTGCCGCCGTTGCCGCTGAGGCCACCGCCGCCGCCACCGCCGGCGATCGTCGTCTGTTGCGACCCGCTGCCGCCGATGGCGTTGTTCTCGCTGAACGTGCTGTTCTCGATGGTCACGCTGGCTGCGCGGTTATAGATCGCGCCGCCGGCGCCCATGCCGCCGCCACCCCCTTCGCTGCCGTTGCCGCCGCGGCCGCGGAAGTTCTTGACATGCAGGTTCTGGATGGTCAGGTTGCCGCCGGGCAGCACGTCGAAGGCGCGCACGTTCAGGCTGCCCTGCCGCTCGAGTCGGGCGCCGTTGCCCTGGATGATCATCCCTGTGGTGACCGGCGGGTTGACCGAGGGCCCGACCTCATTGCCGACGTTCGCCACATCGCCTGTCACGATGTAGACGGCGTTCGCCGCCAGGACGATCGTGTCCGTGCCGTTTCCGGGCGCGCAGCCCGTCGTGACCTCGCTGCCGCCGCCGTCCGTCGCCGTGTTCGTGTCCCGGTTGGCGGAGAAGATGGCTTCCTGAAGCGAGCAGAGGCCGTCCGACGTGATGTCCTGCGTGAGCTGGCTTGACGGTGATCGTCGCGCCGAGGGCGTGGAGGGCCTTGGGCGCGACGGCCTTGGGCGCGCGCGCGGCGCCAGCCGTGTCTGGGGCGCCGGACGCGCCGAGCCAGAGGAGAGGCGCCACCGCCGCGACGAACGCGACGATGCGTGGGGCGAGCGCGCGCTGTCGCAACGTTGTCGCTCGACTCGGAATCATGAGGAGCGTCATCGTCCATCTCCGTAATATGCCGTGGGGCGGCCGGATCGCGAGTTGCAGGCTGTTGATCACACGGCGCCTCTGCAAACAGGGCACCGGCTCGATGGTACGCACACACGCACAACATGTCGCCACGGCGCGACATGCGCGTTCGCGATCTGCAACGCGCGGTTCGCCGTCCGGATACGGGCGCAGGCGGGTCAGATCATCGCCGCGCACGAGCCGCCCGGACGGCGATCTGGCCGTCGCGCGACGCGGACGGGGCCGGGTCGATGATCCGACCCGGCCCCGCAGCAGTGCGATTCGATTTGGCTCAACGCCGCGACTCGGTGCGCTCGTTTGGGCTGTCGGCCTGCGGGCGACGTGCATGCGTCGCCCCTACGGGGGCCGGAGGCGGTTGCCTACCGCCCCCCGAACCCACCCGGCATGCCCGGGCAGCTCAGCGCGTCCTCGGGCGCGAAGAAGTCGAACACCGGGAACGCCTCGTAGCCCTTGCTCTCGTCGCCCGGTGCGTCCGTCGCGCCGCTCGTCGACCCGATCCGCTCGATCGCCGTCGCGCCCAGCCCGACGACGTTCCGCTCGAAGTTGCCCCGCGCGTCGAACACGTCGTGCTCCCAGAACACCGCGCTGATCACCGCCGAGCCAAGGAAGCCCCGGTTGATGTTCCCGTACCCGTCCAGGTCGACGTAGTCCACCTGCTTCTCCGTGATCTTCTGGCAGATCTGGTCGATCAGCCCGTTCTGGTCGTAGATGAAGATCACGAAGTCCGTGAAGCCCGGCTTCGGCACCAGGTTCGTCACCGCGAACTCGCTCTTGATCCCCCGGTTGTACTTGGCGATCAGCGGCAGCGCCAGCACGGCCGCGCCGCTCGCCGTTCCGCCCGTCCCGCTGCCCAGCTGCCAGTCGTACAGCAGGCACTCGCTCTGCCCGTTGTAGGCGATCGCCTCCCGCCGCGTCGTCCGCGCCGGGTCGCTCCAGCGCTCCATCAGCATCACCGCCGTGATCGGCGGCGCCAGCACGTTCGGCCCGCCCGGCGTGATCCACTCCTGGCTCTCCGCCCGCGCGCTCCCCGCCCACATCCCCGGCAGGTTCGCGATCACCGGCAGGAAGAACGTCTGCGTGCCCCGCGGGCAGATCCAGTCCACCAGCGTCGTCACGATGTCGCCGCCCCGGTCAAGGAAGTACACCTTCACCTTGGCCGCCACCACCGCGCTCATGTTCTGGACCTGAATGGCCGAGTCCCAGCCCTGGTACTCACTGTACGTCAGCGGCAGGAAGCTCACCTGGTTGCCGTAGCTGAAGTTCAGCGCGTCCACGTCCGCCGGCACGCCGTTGTAGCTCGTGAAGTGGTTCCCGCCCATCGTGTCCACGATCACCCCGAGCGGCTGCGTGCTCCGGATCCAGGCGCTGCCCAGCCAGTCCGGGCCGATCACGCCGTTCGGGTCGAAGCACACCGTCTCGCCCGGCGCCAGCGAGAGCACGTCGCCGATCACCGCCCGCAGGCAGTCGTCCTGCGCCTTGAACCAGATCTCGAGCGACGTGCACTCCGTCCCCGAGTTCTGGATGCAGACCTTGCTGTTCAACCCGCCCTTGGCCGCGAACACGAGCGGCGCGTAGTACATGAACGCCCCGCCCCGCGGGTCCCGCGCACCTTCCTGGTCGCTCGACACGCCCGTGTAGGCCGCGTAGTCCTTCAGGTTGGCGTCCACCGCATCCGGACAGCCACGGTTCACCGTCACCGCCAGCGGCTCGCCCTGGTTCTTCGCGAAGTCCAGCACCACCTGGTGCAGCCCGCTCTGGTCCCACTCGCCGTAGTACGTCCCCTGGTAGCGGTACGCCTCGTCGAACGACGTCCACTGGTCCGCGCTGCCCGCAAACGTCAGCGCCTCCTCACACACCACGTCCGCGAACCGGCGCAGGTTCCCCTGCTTGTTCCGGACCTGGTTGTTCGCGTTCGTCGAGTAGACCATCGCGCTCCGCGCCGCCGCCGGCAACTGGCTGGCCATGAACGTCCACGCGCTCCCGGGCCGCAGCAGGCCGCTGCACTCCGCCTTCAGCGGTCCCGCCGACTGCGGCGGGCAGAAGCTCGGATCGCCCCAGAACACCAAGAGCGCCTTCGTGTCCTTCTCGCCGACGTTCTGCACCTGGATGATCGTCTCGCAGCCTTCGCCGCCGACCACCGGCAGCTGCAGCCGCCAGTCCACACCCGCGCACGGCACGTCGACCGTCGCAGCGTCCGTGTCCGTCACGTCTTCCAGGCACGGCAGGTCCGTCCGACCCGAGTTCACCGGGTTGGCCGTCACCGTCACCGTGTCGGTGATCCGCCCACAATCCCACTTCAGCAGCGCATGGTCCACCGTCACCTTGCGGCTCACGGTCTCGCCCGGCTTGAGCGGCGTGTTCGGGTCAGCACCCGCGGTGATCGTGTCCGAGTAGATCTCCGTCGGCTCCATCGTCCGCGTGTCGATCACATCCGACACGAACACTTCGTCCAGGAACGTCGTGCCGGTGTTCGTGATCTCGAAGCAGAACGTGATCGGCTGCCCCGTCTGGTTGAACACGCCGGCGTTGATGTTCACGCCCGGGCACTTCCCGTCGAACGACACCGTCTTGATCACCTGGATCCGCGGGCACTCGATCGTCGTCAGCGCCACGGCCGCGTTGTTCGCGCCGTTCGGGTCCGCCGTCGGCGTCCGCGGCCCGCCGTCGATGCCCGGGAACGGCTGCGGCGCCGGCGGCCACACCGGTCGGGCCGCCGCGTCGTTCCGCCGCGTCTCCACGCGCGCCTGGTTGGCCGCCTGCTGGCCGCACGCCGCGTCCTTGCGCACCGTCGTCGTGATCCGGATCGTCACCGCCGCGCTGCCCGCGTTCACCCGGCCCAGCTGCGGCACGCCTGAGTTGTTCACGTCGTTGCCGACGCGGATCGTGATCTGGCCGTCGTCGCGGATCTCGATCACTTGGCCGCGACTCACCGTCACGTCCACGAGCGTCGGATCGGCGACGACGAACTGCCACGGCAGCTGGTCGACGACGTAGACGTCCGCCGCGTCCGATGGGCCGTTGTTCGTCACCGTCAGGTCGTAGGTGATCGTCCCACCCGGCGCCACCGGGTCGCAGTTCAGGAAGCCGGCCGCGTCGTCCGACTTCGTGATGGACAGGTCCGCCTCGGCGACGATCAGCGTATGGTGGCGGTCGAGGTTGTTCTGCGTGCGGAAGTCCGTCGTCGTCGTCGTGATGTTCGCCTTGACGAGCGTCCTGGAACGAGCGTTCGCCGCCCGTGCCGGCGGTGGGGATCACCGCCTCGTTGCCCACCTGCAGCCGCGTCACCGTCACCGTGTTCGGCCCCGTGAACGCGCACGTCACCTGGTCGTCCGGGTCGATCGGCTCGCAGCGCACGAACGTCTCGCCCAGGATGCCCGGCTGCTTGAGGTCCAGCAAGTCGGTCACCCCGACGTTCACCGCCGTCGACATGCCGTTGTTGCCGATCGTGATCTCGTAGCGGTGCTCGTTGCCGGCCAGGCGCTGCCTGTCCGGCCGAAGCCGTTCCGTCCAGATCGGTCCGCGCCGGCACATCCGTCTTCGTGATGAACACGTCCGCCACGGCGTTCACCGTGGTCAGGTTCGTGGCCGTGTTCGCCTGTACCGGCCGCAGGCCACACGGATCCCACGTGATCGGCCGCGTCGGGTCCTCCCCCGGGATCGCCGGCGGCGCGCCCGGCGGGACGACGTTCGACCCGCTCTGCAGCGCCGTCGCTCGTGTTCGTCAGGACCGTGCCGGTCGGCACCGACGGGTCGACCAGGACGTAGATGTCGAACGTCTTGCGCGCCCCGGCCACCATGTAGCCCAGGTCGCAGACCACGATCTGCTGGTTCACGTCGTCCGGCCGGCACACTGCCCCGTCCGCGCGCAGGAACGTCACCGGCCCCGGCAGCGGCGACGTCGGCAGGTTCTCTTGGATCGTCACGTTCCGGCCGTCGGATGGGCCGTTGTTCTGGACCTGGATCTGGTAGCGCAGGATCATGCCCGCCGTCACTGTGTTCGCCTCGTCCGTCACGATGAACTCGTGCAGCGTGGCGTTGTACGACGTCACGACCTCGCCGACCGCCGACTTCAACACGCCCATGTCCGCCGCCGCCAGCACCGTGTTCTGCGTGAAGACGTAGTTGTCCGAGTTGTCGATGTCGAACTGATCGGCCGTCACCTGCGCGTCGTTCTCGACGATCGAGCCCGGCTCGAGGCCCGAGTCGGTGATCACCTCGAACACGACCGTCACCGTGTCACCCGCTCCCGCCCCGCCGGTGAGCAGCGTGCCCAGCCCGCACGTCAGCTGGTCGTTCACGTCGCCGGGCGTGCCGGTGTTGCACGCCGCCTGCCGGCAGCAGCACAGGCGGCGCCGCCCCGGCCGGGTCCCGCGTCACCGTCAGGCTGCCCTGGTAGTAGCGCACCCCCGCCGGCAACCGGTCCGTCAGCACGACGTTCTCCGCCCTGCTCGGCCCGTTGTTCGTCACGACGAGCGTGTACCGGATCCGCCGCCCGGCCGTCACGCGGATGGACGAGAAGTAGTTCGGCGCCGTCGGGAACACCTGCCCGAACACGGCGTTGTTGAAGATCAGCCCCGGCTGGTTCGTCTGCTGCTCCTCGGCGGTGGCGCTCTTCGTGACCGACACGTCCGACACCGCCGTGACGGAGATCGTGTCCATCGCCATGTTGTTGGACATGTCGAGGTCGGGCGTGGCGGACGTGACGCGCACCGTGTTCGTCAGGTCGATCTGCCCGCGGGCGACGAGGCGGAACGAGGCGCGCAGCCGCCCCTGGCTCGTCGGGCTGAGCGGGTCGAGGATGTTCGTGCGGAACGTCCCGATGTCCGACCCGAACTGCGTGCTGACCAACGGACCCGTCGTGCACGTGAACTGCGTGATCGCCCCGCCGCCCTGGCTGACGCTGAACGCGCAGCTCTGGATGCTCACGTTGCTGCTGTTCAGCAGCGTGTCGCTGATCACGACGTTGCGCGCCACCGACGGGCCGAGGTTGTCCACGAAGATCGTGTACGTGAAGATCTCGCCGGCCCGCACGGTGTCGTGCGGCTCCGAGATCTTCGTAACCTTCAGGTCCGCCAGCTCCTTGACGAGGTCCGTTTCGGTGTCGCAGTTGTTCGCCACGTTGGGGTCGATGAACGCGCCCGGTCGGATACACGCCCTGTTCGAGATCGGGAGCTCGCCGGTCGTCGTCAGCGCCACGAAGTCCGCGTCCACGACGAACGCCATCTGGAACGTCGTCTGGCTGAACGGCAGGACGTCGATGCCGACGCACGTCACGATCCCGGGTCCTTGGAGCGGCGTCGGCGAGCACGACGCGGCCCGCCGCCAGTCGTTCGCGTCGCCCGAGGCCGTGGAGGCGACGAACCGCAGGTCCGCGCTGACCGTGTCATTGATGATCAGGTCTTGAACGGCACGCCGCTTGGGTTCGACACCGTGATATCGCAGATCCATTGCTGGCCGGCGATCACGACGTCCGGATCCTGCGTCGGCGACCCGGCGATCGGCCGCGCGTAGCACGACTTCGTGATCGAGAGGTCGACGAGGATCGCCTCGAACGCGCCGATATCGAAGCCGGCACCTTGCGGCCGCGGAACGCCGCGCTGGTCCGTCGGCAGGCCCTGGGCCGCGTCGGCGGTGTTGAACGCCGAGCTCGTCTCGTTGATCGCCATCGTCGGCGTGTTGCCGGGCGCATTGATCTGGAGCGGACCGAGCACCGGATCGGTCGTCACGGCGACGCCGGGGCATGCACCCGCGCCACCCGAGTTGCTGCCGATCAGGTTGCCGCTGCCGAGCTTGGTGAGCGCGCCGCCACCACCGGGCTGGAACGCGGTGCACTCGCTCGCGCCGTTGCCGAACAGAATCGAGTTGCGGAGGTTGAACGTGGCGGTCTGGCCACTGTCGGTCCAGATGCCGAGCGCCCATCGCTCGCCCGTGCCCGGCGGCAGGCGACCTGGAGTTGGTTGAACGTTGCGTGGATGACGTCGAGGGTGCCGTTGCGGGACCAGATGGCCGCCGCCGCCCACACCGGACGAGCCGGAGGCCGAGGCGCCTCGGGGTCCGGAAACTGCGGTGTTGCCGAAGAACGTGCTGTTGCGCACCGTCACGTTGCCGCTGTCGCTGAAGATGGCGCCGCCGAGCCCCGAGCCGCCGCCGCCGCCGCCGGTCCCACGTTGCCGCCGACGCCGAAGAACCCACCCACGCCCGCCGTGCCGCCCGTGCTGCCGCGGGCGCCGCCGCCGGCGCCGTAGCCGCCGCTGCCGCCGTTGCTCGTGCCCACCGCGCCCGCGCCGCCGCCGCCGCCGAAGCCGCCGTTGCCGCCGCTGCCGCCGTTGGCCTGGCTGCTCGCGCCGCCGCCGCCGCCGGCGCCGCCGTAGTTGCCGTTGCCGCCCGCGCCGCCGTTCACGCCGGCGCCCGTGCCCTGCGCGCCGCCGCCGCCGGCGCCGCCGGAGCAAAAGCCGTTGTTGGCCGCGTTGTTCGGGAAGTCGCCGCCCTTGCCGCCGCAGTTGAAGCCGCCGTTGCCGCCGACGCCGCCGGCGCTGCCATCGACGCCGTTGAGCGCTGTGCCGCCGCCACCGCCGCCCGAGTTCGGGCCGTTCCCGCCGCGGCCACGGGCGCCGCCGCCGCCACCGCCGCCGTTCCCGGCGCCGACCGCCACGTCGTTGCCGCCCATCGAGGACGTCGACATCCCGCCGCCGCCGCCGCCGCCGGCGGTGCCCGTCACGGCGGCGCCTGCGCCGCCGGTGGCGTTGTTCGCCTCGAACGTGCTGTTCTCGACCGTCAGGATGCCGTTGCGGACGTAGATCGCACCGCCGGCGCCCATGCCGCCGCCGCCGCCGTCGGAGCCGGGTCCGCCCTGGGCCTTGAAGCCCTTGATATGCAGGTTCTGGATCGTCAGGTTGCCCTGGGCGTGGGAGACCTCAAGGCCGACCTGCTGGTTCACCATGAAGGCGCGGACGACGCCGACCGTCCCCGCCGTCCGCTCGAAGCGCGCACCGTTGCCCTGGATCGTGATCGTGGACGTGACGGACGGCGTGGCCGTCAGCCCGGCCGGGTTGAACTGGTCCTGGGCGACCCCGTTCTGGACGCCGGAGGCGACCGATCCGTTCGTCGTATACACCGCGTTCGCCGCCAGCACGATCGTGTCGGCGCCGCTGCCCGGCGTACACCCCGTGGTGATCTTCGGGCCGTTCAGGCTGTTCGGGTTGATCGCCACCGCCGCATCGAAGTTGGCGGCGAAGATCGCCTCCTGCAGCGAGCAGTCCGCGTCGCTGTTGACCTCCTGATCCGTCGTGTTCACGACGATCGTCGCGCCGAGCGCCTGCGCCTCCTGGACACTGTCCGGAGCGCCATGCTGCTGCTGCGCCCGGACGGCGCTGGTCGACGCGCCGCCCGGCGCACCGAGCGCGAGGAAGGCCAGCGCGCAGCACGCGAGCGCGATGACGCGGATGTACCTTGCGGCCTTGTTGGCCAGGAACGAACCGGCAAGCGGCAGGCGGCGCATGGATCTGCTCCCTATTCGTGACGGCACGGTCGTATGGTGGTCGGTCGTCGACGTTGCGTGTGCCTGAAGGTTGCGCGGCCGCATGGCGGCATACAGCAACGACGCGGCGGTGGCCGCGCTGTATGAATCAACGATGAGTATGTCCTGATGGATACGGCCGCCAAGCTTAAGGAATGCTCATCGACCTGCCAGCCGTTCTGACGCTGCCCGGTCCGGCGATGGGCGGCGAACGGCTGCCGCCGATCGAAGCGAATCATCAGACGTGGCCGCTCGTACATCGTCGGCAACTGTACATCTGCGCTCAACCTGCCTGTGGCCATGCGATCGCGTCGGGCGGTGCTGCCGGACGCTCCCCTCGGTGCTGTCCGTTCTAACGTGGTGCCCGCCGCACAGGATACGGTCACAAGCCGTTCGGCGGAATTGCGGGTCGAAGTCCCGGGCGGCGCTCGGGCTCAAATCCCGAGCGACATCTGCACCGCCGCCCGCCGCCCGTCGACGGTCAGCCATTCGAGCGCCCGCACCCCCACGCCCAGTCGCCCAAGATGGTCCGGCGACCGCAGCCGCCCCTCACGGCGTGCCGCGATCAGCGCATCCGCGGCGACCGGGCCGATGCCGGGCACCCGCAGGAGCTCCTCGCGAGCCGCGCGGTTCACCTCGATCGGGTAGCGATCCGGATGCGCGCGCGCCCACGCCAGCTTCGGATCGTCGTCCAGGTCGAGCCGGTCGCCCGCCATCGGCAGCTCGTCCGCCGACCAGCCGTAGTCACGCAGCAGGAAGTCGGCCTGATAGAGCCGGCGCTCACGGCGGGGATCCTCGGGCGGGTGGCCGTCCAGCGGCGTATCGGGCACGGGTCGGAAGGCGCTGTAGTAGACGCGCGACAGGCCGAGCTCGCGGTACAACCGCTGCGTGACGCCCAGCAGGTCGCGGTCCGATTCGCCCGCCGGCCCGACGACGAATTGCGTCGTGCGCGACACCCGCACCGGCTCATCGCGCCCCGTGACCGCGTTCCGCCGCCGCAGCCGCCGCGCGTCGACGATGCGCTTCACGCGGCGCAGCGGCGCCAGGAGATCGGCCGCGAGGTCCTTCGTCGACGTCAGCCGCGCGAGGTGTGCCGCCGTCGGCGCCTCGAGGTTCACGCTGACCCGATCGGCGACGGTCAGCGCGGCCTCGATGGCCGCGTCGCTCGCGCCCGGCATCATCTTGAGGTGCAGGTAGCCGCTGTACCGATAGCGGCGCCGGAGAATCTCACCCGTGGCCACGATCTGCGCCATGGAGTGGTCATCGTGCCCGACGACTCCGCTGGACAGGAACAGCGCCTTGATCCGCCCCGCCCGGTGAAGCCCGTCCGTCAAGCGCGCGAGCTCATCGGGCGTGAACGCCTCGCGCCGGAAGTTGCGGCCGGCCCGGAACGGACAGTAGAAGCAGTCCTTGGCGCACGCGTTCGTCTGCAGGACGCGCAGCTGCGTCGTCGGTCCGCGCGGGCCGCTGATCCGCATGATGTGGCGCGTGACGTCGCCGTGGCGGTAGCTGCGTTCGGTGCCGCGGTCGGCGGCGGTCGACGACGAACCGCCGGACGATGCGGTCGTCGCCTTGGGCCGGCCGTCCGGCATCGGCTGGCCGGACTGGGCACAGAGGTCGAACTGCGCGCCATCGGCCAGGACGTCAAGGCGGTCGGCAAGGTCGGTGGACATTGTCTCAGTGTACGAACATCCGTTCTGTCACGCAACTCTTGTTCCAGCGCCAACCATCCTCCCCCTCCCCCAGACTTGGGGGAGGGGGTCGGGGGGAGAGGGCCGTAGGCCGAGCGACGGCGCGATGTTCGACTGCCCTGCTTAGCGCGGCCATCCTCGCCACGCGACCGGCAGCCACAACCGCCCGCGCACCACCGGCCCCACCGACGTGGCCGTCGGCGTCGGCCCCGGCACGGTGTCCAACGGCGCGCTCAATGCGGACGAGTTGCCGTCGGGATCGGTGGCCAGGGCGGTGATGAACCGGAAGCGGAACGCCGGACCCGGCGTAAAGATCACGGTGCCGCCGTTGTCGGCCTTGGCGGCGCCCTCGAGCGCGGCCGCTTCGTCGGCCGGATCGGAGAAGAGCTGGACATCGCACTGCGAGCACGTTCGGCCGACGATGCGCGCGCCGGCCCAGCTGAGCGCAGGCGGTGCCACGCCGCCGTTCGCGCCGTTCACTACCGCGATCGCGGCGCCCACGTGGTCCGTGATTCGGTTGCGGAGCAGCGCGTTCTGCTCGGCCGTCCGGCCCGCGACGCGGATGCCGCCCGCTCCGTTGCCCTGGACGAGGTTGTCCTCGATGCGGCTCCCCTTGGCCGGCGCGGCGATGTCGATCCCCCAGCCTTCGTTCGGCAGCGGGCTCTCGGCCGGCACGTCGCCCGCGTCGATCCCGATCCGATTGCCGACGATCGCCGTGCTCCAGGACGCGCCCACGACCTCGACACCGTTGCCCGAGCTGCGGACGATCGTGTTGCCCTCCAGCCGCGTTTCGAGCGCATCGGCGCTCACGCGGATCCCGACGCCGTTGCCGTCGACGCGCGCGTTGCGGACTTCGTTGCCTCGTGTCCCCCGGCCGGTGACGTGCACGCCGATCGCGGCATCGGCGAAGACATTGGGCGGGCCGCCGAGCTCGCCGATCTGGTTGTCGTGGGCGCCGCGCGACACCTCGACGCACGTGCCGCTGACCGGCTCCGGCGGCCGCGCGGCACCGTCCGTGTTCGGCGGACCGAACCAGCCGCACTGCGTCCCGATGATCCGGTTGCCGGTCGTCTTCTCGTCGCGCACCCGGATCGCGTCGCCGCCCACTTCGCCGACGGTGCCGACGCCGGCGAACGCCAGGCCGTCGAAGCGTCACGCCGGTCGCTCCGTTGTAGAGGACCACTTGCGCCGTCTGGACGTCGCCGCGCAGGTTGAGACCGCGCAGCACATGGCCGGTGCCGTCGATGCCGAACGCCCAATCGATCTCTCCCTGGCCGGTGTCGAGCTCGATGACGTTGTCGGCCGCGGCCTGCCAGTCCGGCACGCCGACGGAGAAGTCGATCGTGACCTGCGTGCCCGTGATGTCGAACCCGTAGGGCTCGATCAGCGGGATTCGCCAGACGCGCGCCGCCGGAACGTAGTTCGGATCGTCCTGGCCGAGGCAGTACGGACCGGGCACGCCCGTGCCGCAGAATCGGGCCGCGATCCGGCCCGGTCGGCCCGTCTGGGCCACGGTCTCGATCGCGTCGCGCAGCGAGCAGTGGCGCCCGGGCTTGCAGGGCGTCGGCGGACCGTCCGCGGTGCTGTTGACGTAGACCGTCGGCGGGTCGGCCGCCGCGCGCGCGGCGCCGCGCGCGGACTCGATCGTCCCGGCGGCGACGACGCACAGCACGGCGGCAAGGGCCGCGCCGAGCGCCTGGCGGGTACGGTGCGGGGCTGCCCTCATGAGCGGTGCTCCTTGCGGTGAGCGACGATGATGCCCGCGCAGGTGAGTGCCCCGCCACCGGACATGCCTGGGGTTGCCACCAGCGTGTGGAACCCGGAGACTCTGCAGTGGGGGTGTGCTAGCGCCGCAGCAGCGGCAGCCGAATCTGGTGCGTCAGCGTCGCACGATCCAGCACGCCGACGTACAACTGCGCCTCGCTCAGATAGACCCCCTGGTTGCCGACGTTGTCCGAAGCGCGGCCACGGAAGCTGTAGACGTTGGAGAACGCGCCCTCGAACACGCGCGACGTTTCGGTCGAGGCCGTCACCCAGTCCGTCCAGACGCCGCCGCCGATCCGGAACTGGATGTCGTAGCGCGCCACGCCGCTCGCGCCGGGCAGCGGATCGACGCCCGCCCACTGGACGCTGAAGCGCGGGTTGGAGATCCCCTGCACCGGCGTGAACGTCACGACCGGCGGCCGGCGGTCGATCGTCGTCGTCGCCTGGACGACGCCGAGGTTGAGCGGCTGCTCGTTCTCGGCCTTGTCGAACGCGCGGACGTGGAAGTCATATGTCGCCCCGTCGATCGGGTCCGGCACGGCGACCGCGGTGGACGTCGACTGCAGCACGAGCGGCGCCCAGGCGCCGCCGTCCAGCCGGTAGACGATGTCGTACCACAGGATGCCGGCGTTCACCTGACCCGGCCCGTTCGGCAGGTCGCCGCCGCCGATAATGACGTTGAACGTGCCGCGGCTGAAGGGCGGCAGCGGCTGGGCCGCGACCTGCGGCGCCTGGTGGTCGACGAGCGTCAGCGCCTCGGCGGGCTCCTGCGGCTCGACGTTGCCCGCCTGGTCGACGGCGTTGATCACGAGCGCGTACTCGACGCCGTTGTCCCCCCTGAACTCGAAATGGTCGGCTTCGATGGTGTCCGCTTCGAGGACGAGGGGCTGGTTGTTGCGCTGGCTGTACAGCCGGAAGAACGCCACGCCGCTGGCCGGCGCCGGGTCGTCGAAATCCCAACTGAGCTTGATCTTGGACTGGCCCGTCGCGCCGTCGGCGGTCTTGGCGTTGAAGTAGCGCGGGACGGCCTTCAGGCGCCCGACCGGCGCCTTCTCATCGCGCTCGTGCGTGAGCCGCAGCTTGGGTTTCTGGCCGGACTCGCTCGATCCGAAGCCGCGGTGCGAGCCGCCGGCCTCGTAGCCCTGGATGAACAGGCCGCGGTTGGGCAGGTACTGCTTCTGCCACTTCGGGAGGCGCCAGCGCCGGACGAGGTCGGTCACCTTGTCGGACCGCCAGCGATGAACGCCGGACCCGACGCCGACGGACACCGTCGCCAGCCGATCACCGTTGGTCCCCGGGAAGTTGCTCCACTTCACGCCGCCCTCGTCCCACGTGCCGTCCACGCGGAAGATCGGGACATCGCGCGCCGGGTCGCCCGAAGGCCCCCCCGTCGTGTTCTCGAGCACGAATTCGGCGGCGGTCACGGCGCGCGCCTTGTCGAGATCGCCCATCCGGAACTGGACGAGCGATCGGGCCGCACCGTAGCCCGGACGCTCGCCGATGTACAGCCGATTGTCGCCGCCGAAGTTGTCACCGGCGCGCGCGCTCGACACCCAGGCGTCCTCGGTCGCGGACAGCTCGGCGGTGTCGAGCACGGCACCCACATCGCTCTCGCGGAGCGGCGCGGCCGGTTGATCGGCCCGGACCGGCGAGGCGACGAGGAGCGGCCCGCCGACAAGGAGCACGTAGCCACAGTGGCGCAGCGCGCGGGGAATCGTCCAAGTGCCCATTGGGGCCTCCTTCAAGCATGACGGCCGGCGCCCCCGCCCGCTCGGCGAGGGATCCGGCCGTAAGCTTATCCGAATTCCGCACGGTTCGCACGATGTCGTCCGCGACGGCGCTACTGCCAGGCCGTCGGCCCGAACCGCCCCACGTTCTGCGTGACGAGCGCCAGGTCAGCGGCGTCGATGCAGCCGCTGCCGTTGAGATCGATGTGCACGGCGTATGCCGGCGTGCCGATGCATGCGCCGTAGCGCAGCTGGACGACGAGCTGATCGAGCGCCGTCACCCGATGGTCGACGTGGACGTCGCCGCTGAGGAGCTTCGCCGAACCGAGCACGGTCCACTGACCGCCCACGAGCGGGGTCTGCGCGGCCGCATCCAGGTACCCGAAGCGCTGCGCCCGGACGGTCTTGAAGCCCGGCGCGAGGCCCCGAACGACAAACGAACCGTCGTCGGACGTGATCGCCAGCGGCGCCCCGTTGACGTAGATCGTCGTGCCCCCGTGCGACAGGCGGCCCTGGAGCACGACCCGGCCGATGAGGGCAGCCACACCGACCGGCGCCGCCGCCGTCGGACCGATCGCGGTGGCAGCCGGCGGCGGCGTGGCGGTGGCGAGCGACACGGCGGTGGCCGTACGCGTTGGGGTCCGGGTGGGTGTGCGTGACGGCGTGGCGGTCGACGGCGGCCGCGTGGCCGTGCGTGTCCGGGTCGCCGTCGGCTGGGACGGCGAGGTGGCGGTGCGTGTGGGCGTGCGCGTTGGGGTACGCGTCGGCGTCGACGACGTGCCGGGCGTCGCGGTCCGGGTGCGCGTCGCGGACGGTGTGGCGGTCACGACAAGGATCGTCGCCGTCGGCCCGGCGCTCGTGGCGGTCGAGGTGCGCGTCGGGGTGCGCGTGGCGGTGCGGGTCACGGTCGGCGTCGGGCCGGTGGTCGGCGTGCTCACGGGCGTGGCCGAGCGCGTGCTGTTGGCGACCATCGCCGTCCAGTAGTGCCGGCGGGTCTGCCCGGTGCACGCCACGTATGCCACGCCGATGTCGCGGTACGTGGCGCTCATCAGGATCGTCCAGTGCGGGGACGAACCGCGCCAGCCGTTCACGACATCCTGGGGCGTGGCGTAGCCTTGGGCGATCGTCTCGCCGATCGCGTTCCAGACGTAGCCGGCGGCCGTGGCGCGTGTGCCCGGGCTCGAACCGCCGGCGCCGATGTGCGACAGCGTCTGGTTCGCGCACATCCACTCGGTGTGCCCCTCGGCCGCGTTGAACAAACGGACGTCCGTCCCAAGGGCGGCGCGCCCAAGGGCGGCGCGGTCCTGGTTGACGAGGTTGAGGACCGTGATCTCGAACGCCGAAACCTCGGCCCGGGCGGATCGGGCGACGAAACCGGACAACACGATCGCCATGCAGGCGGCGACGAGGAAGCGATGGTGCGGGGCACGATACATCGCACACTCCTTGAGCTTGTTTCGGCGGCACGGGGGGTGCGCCGCCACCCAACGGATGACGGACGAGCGCCGCGATGGTTACGCCGAACCGGCCGGCGCCTCGGCGTATGCCTCCATCGGCGGGCAGACGCAGACGATGTTCCGGTCGCCGTACACGTTGTCGATCCGCGCCGTCGGCGGCCAGAACTTGTGCGCGCGCAGCCACGGCGCCGGGAAGGCCGCCTGGGCGCGCGTGTAGGCGCGGTCCCACGCGTCGGCGGTCACGGCGGCGGCGGTGTGCGGGGCGTGCTTGAGCGGGCTGTCGGCCGCCGCGATCCGACCGGACTCGATCGCGCGGACCTCGTCGCGGATCGCGATCATCGCCTCGCAGAAGCGGTCGAGCTCGGCCTGCGACTCGCTCTCCGTCGGCTCGATCATCAGCGTGCCGGCCACCGGCCAGGACATCGTCGGCGCGTGGAAGCCGTAGTCCATCAGGCGCTTGGCGACGTCCTCGGCCTCGATGCCCGCTGAAGCCTTCAGGCCCCGCAGGTCGATGATGCACTCGTGCGCCACACGGCCGCCCGCGCCGGTGAAGACGACCGGGTAGTGCGGCTGGAGCCGGCGGGCGATGTAGTTGGCGTTCAGGATCGCGATCTTCGTCGCCTCCGTCAGGCCGGCCCCGCCCATCATCTTGATGTAGGCGTAGGGGATCGGCAGGATCGAGGCGCTGCTCCACGGCGCGGCGGCCACCGGCCCGGTCGCCCGTGCACCGCCGACGGCCGGCTGCAGCGGGTGGCCCGGCAGGAACGGTGCCAGGTGGGCCTTCACGCCGATCGGTCCCATGCCCGGCCCGCCGCCGCCGTGCGGGATGCAGAACGTCTTGTGCAGGTTCAGGTGGCAGACGTCGGCCCCGAAGTCGGCCGGGCGGGCCAGCCCGACGAGGGCGTTCATGTTCGCGCCGTCCAAGTAGACCTGGCCGCCGGCGGCGTGCACCCGCCCGCAGATGTCGACGACCGTCGACTCGAACACGCCGTGCGTGCTCGGATAGGTGAGCATGAGCGCCGCGAGGGCGTCGGCGTGCGCGTCGATCTTGGCCTGCAAGTCGGCGACGTCGATGTTGCCTTGCTCGTCGCACGCCACGGGCACGACCTTGAGGCCGGCCATGACCGCCGATGCCGGGTTCGTGCCGTGCGCGCTCGTCGGGATCAGGCAGATGTCACGATCGGCGGCACCGCGGGCGTGCTGCCAGGCGCGGATGACGAGCAGCCCGGCGTACTCACCCTGCGACCCGGCGTTCGGCTGGAGGCTGACTGCGTCGAAGCCCGTGATCGCCGCAAGGTCGGCCTCGAGTTCGGCGAAGAGCGCACGATAGCCGATTGACTGGTCGTCCGGTGCGAACGGGTGGATGTCGGCGAAGAGGGGCCACGTGATCGGGAGCATCTCGGCCGCCGCGTTCAGCTTCATCGTGCAGCTGCCGAGCGGGATCATCGACGTCGTCAGGCTGAGATCGCGCGCCTCGAGCCGGCGCATGTAGCGCTGCATCTCGGTCTCGCTCGTGTAGGTGTTGAACACCTCGTGCGTCAGGAACGGCGACGTGCGGGCGAACGGCGCACCCAGTTCGTCGGCCGCCGCGGCCGCCAGCGCCGCCACGACGTGCGCGTCGACGTCCGCGCCGCCGCCGAAGGCCCGCGCGATCGCCGCGAGGTCCTCGTTCGTCGTCGTCTCGTCGAGCGCGATGCCGATCGCGGCCTTCGTTCCGTGTTCGTCGCGCAGGCGCACGTTGATCGCGCTCTCGGCCGCGAGCGTGCGCACGATGTCCGCCGCGGCGCGCCCGACGGGCGGGGCGACGCGCAGCGTGTCGAACACCACGCCGTCGTCGACCGCAGCACCGAGCTCGCTCAGCACGCGTCGCAGCGCACACGTCCGCCGGCGGACGTTCGTCGCGATCCGCGTGAGGCCGCCTGGGCCATGGTAAACGGCGTACATCGACGCGACGACGGCCAGCAGGACCTGGGCGGTGCAGATGTTGCTCGTTGCGCGGTCGCGGCGGATGTGCTGCTCGCGCGTCTGGAGCGTCAGCCGGAGGCCGGGACGGCCCTCGGCGTCGATCGAGACGCCGACGAGGCGGCCGGGCAGCTGGCGCTGGTAAGCCTCGCGCGTGGCCATGAACGCGGCGTGCGGCCCGCCGAAGCCGAGCGGCACCCCGAAGCGCTGCGCGCTGCCGACGGCGACGTCGGCGCCGAGCTCGCCCGGCGGGGTAAGGAGCGTCAGGGCGAGCAGATCGGAGGCCAGGACGACGAGGGCTTCGGCGGCGTGCGCCCGCTCGATCACGGCGCGCAGGTCGCGGATTCGGCCGTCCGTGTTGGGGTACTGCATGAGGCAGCCGAAGACCGGCGCCGCGGCGAAGTCGAACGCGTCCGGGTCGCCGATGACGAGCCGGATGCCGAGCGGCTCGGCGCGCGTGCGGAGCACCGCGATGGTCTGCGGATGGCAATCGTCCGCCACGAGGAACGAGTCGGCGCCGTCGCCCTTGTGGAGCCGGTGGCACATCGTCATCGCCTCGGCCGCGGCCGTCGCTTCATCCAGCATCGAGGCGTTGGCAATGTCGAGCGCGGTGAGGTCGACGACCATTGTCTGGAAGTTCAGCATCGCCTCGAGCCGGCCCTGGGAGATCTCGGGCTGATACGGCGTGTACTGCGTGTACCAGCCCGGGTTCTCGATGATGTTCCGCAGGATGACCGGCGGCGTCAGCGTCCCGTGGTAGCCGAGGCCGATGAACGACTTTGCCGGCCGGCGCGTTCGTTCGCCGTCGGCGCCGACGGCCAGGACACCGTTGCGATCGGCCAGACCGCGGAGCCGCGCCAACGCCTCGTGCTCGGAGAGCGGCGCGCCGATGTCGAGCGGCGAGGCGAGCCGGATGGACGGCGGCACGGCCTCGTCGATCAGCTGATCGAGATCGGCCGCGCCGAGCAAGGCGAGCATCTGGGCCACCTCGGCCGGGCGCGGGCCGATGTGGCGCGCGGCGAAGACGTCATCGGGCAGGGTGGCGGCGGGGCGCGGGTCGGTCATGGCTGGTTGCATCCTCATCGCTCGGTCGGACGAACCCGGTGAGGGTACCATTCGGCGGCGGCGGCGGCCAAAGGCGGACGACCGGGACGCGGCGCGTCCGCACCGGATCGCCTGGCCCACACGACCTTTGCCTACAACAAACGGGACGAGCACGGATGCCCAACGACATCGATCCTGATCCACCGCCTGCGGCGACGGCCGGCGCCGCCCGACGACCGGCCGACGCACCTCCGTGGGACGGCTGGTCGGCCACGGCGTTCGAGGGCGAGTTCCTTCGCGGCCCACGACCGCGGCGGCGCGAGACGCGCGAGCTCTTCCGGATGGCGGCCGAGTTCGTGCGCGGGTTTCGGACGTTTCACTTCATCGGCCCGTGCGTGACGGTGTTCGGCTCGGCGCGGTTCCCACAGGAGCACCGCTACTGTGTGCTCGCGCACGAGATGGGCGCGCGACTGGCGCGTGCCGGCTTCGTGACGATGACGGGCGGCGGGCCCGGGATCATGGAGGCTGCCAACCGCGGCGCGCGCGAGAACGGCGGCATGTCGGTGGGCAGCCGCATCCGGCTGCCGCACGAAGAGGACGCGAACCCCTATCTCGACGTCGACGTCGAGTTCGACTACTTCTTCATCCGCAAGGTGATGCTCCTGAAGTACTCGATGGGCTTCGTCATCCTCCCGGGCGGCTTCGGCACGCTCGACGAGCTGTTCGATGCCACGACGCTCATCCAGACCGGCAAGATGCACGGCTTCCCGGTGGTCCTAATGGGCGCCGACTACTGGCAGCCGCTGGTGGCGTACATGCGCCATACGATGGTTGCCGCCGGGACGATCGCCGCCGCGGACGTCGACCGCATCCTCGTCACCGACGTGCCCGAGGAGGCGATGGCGCACCTCCTCGATTTCGCCACTTCGTCGTTCGGGCTCCGCTGGCGGCCGTACAAGCCGCTGTGGTTCCTGCGCGAGCAGCCTGCGGGCGACAATGGGGCAACGGTCGATTCGGCCGACCCGGCCGCTGAGGCCGATCGCGCAGATCTCGACGATCCCGTCGATCTCTTCGATCGAACGGGCGCGTGAGTCGTGGCCGTCGAACGGTCGATCGCCGGGCGAAACCCGCAAAGCCGTCGTATCCTTCGCCGCCGGTCGTCGTTATAGCGGTTGCCCCGCCGGCCGTGCCGGTCGTGCGGGCTACAATGACGCGCGCGATGCTGCGCAGGGCTGTCGTACGGGTCGAGGAGGTCTCATGCTGCACACCACGTTGAGCACACGACGCACGCTGGCGCGGTGCGCGGCGCTGGCTTTGACGGCCGCGCTGATCCTGCCGCTTGGCCCGTCGCGGGCCGCCGCACAGCCCGTCACGGTCTACGCCTGGCAGAAGTTCGCATCGATCAACGCCAAGCTGTTCCACCGGGCCACGGCCTATGACAACGTCGCCAAGAAGCTCTATCTGTACGGCGGGTTCGATCTGAACGGCAACGTTCGCAACCAGTTGGACGCCGTCGACCTCTCGGCGGCGCTGGCGGGCGCCAAGGTGGACAACGGGTTGCGGCCCGCCGGGGCGATCGCCGAGCTCTGGGGTGCCGCCGGGGCGTTCCGGGCCAAGGGCGTCGATCGCAAGATCTACTGGATCGGCGGCACGGACGCAGTGGCGACGCCGTTCAAGCAGCTCCAGGTGCATGACCTCGTCAACAACACGTGGAGCGCGATCAAGCCCGAGGGCGCGTTCGATCACCGCGTGCTGGCGGCGGTGGTGTACGACCCCAACAACGACGTCGTGGTCGTGCAGGGCGGCAACGAGCGCTGCATCTTCTTCCCGACCGCCAGCATCGAGTGCGACGATCCGTACAACGATACGCTGTTCCTGCAGTTCGACGCGTTGACCGGTGCGCCGCGCTGGGTGCGCGGCCCGAGCGGCCCGCGCCTGTTCGGCGCGACGGCGGTGTTCGACAGCCGCCTGAAGCGAATCCTCCTCTTCGGCGGAACGTACGACCGGATCGACGGCACGAACGAAGTCTGGACGCTGGACATGACCTCCAGTGATTATGTCAATTCGAAGTGGCAGAAGCTCGCGTTCGTGAACACGGGCGCGCTGTCGGTGCCCAGCGGCCGCGCGCTGCACACGGCCGCATACAACGCCGACCTCAACCATCTGGTGGTCTATGGCGGCGACATCAAGACGATCCACTCGACGGGCGAGATCGTGGCTGCCCCGGATGTCTGGGCGCTGGACCTTGGCGTCACGCCGCCCGTCTGGCGCAACTTGAAGACACCGCTCGGCGACCGAATCGGGGCCTCGATGATCTACGACCCCGTCCACAAGACGCCGATCCTGTATGGCGGTCGCGGCAAGCTGCGCACCGGCCGGCAGACCGTCTCGGGCGATCTCTACGCCCTGACGGCCACCGAGGTCGTCCGCACGCCGACCCCCACGGCCGTGCCGACCGTCAGCCCGTACGGCCCGCTCGAGCCGCGCCTCTGTCCGACGCTGAACGGCCGCGTGCCGCCGGCCGTCATCCAGAACGCGCTGGCCAACCCGTCCGACATCGGCTCGTTCGGCCAGCCGAGCGCCCCGAACCGCCCGCCCAGTCCGGCGAACCCGCCGAAGATCTACCTCGGCCTGACGAACATCAACGCGCCGTACAACCCCCTCTTCAACCCGGTGACGTTCAAGGCCGGCTGCCCGTAAACGTGACAACCGCCCGCCGCGCGCGTATCATCGCCGTTTGTCGTCCGCCGAAGGAGTGCGTTCATGGCAGGTAGAAAGAAAGACGTCCGGATGGTGATCAAGCTGCGGTCCACCGAGAGTGCGTTCACGTACGTCTCGGAAAAGAACCGCCGCAACGATCCCGGCCGGCTGGAGATCAAGAAGTACGATCCGGTCGTGCGCAAGCACGTCTTGTTCCGCGAGGCGAAGTAGTCCGCCGTCCGTGACCGCGGCTGCCCACCGGGACGCGGCCCGTCGGACGGGCGCTGACCGCTCTTCGGCCGCCATCGCGATCGGCCTCGTGACGGTCAGCGACAGCCGGACGGCCGCGACGGACGTCAACGGCCGGTGGTTGGCGGAGGCGGTGCGGTCCGCAGGTCATGTCGTGGGCGCCGCTGTGCTGGTCCGCGACGATCCGGCGGCGATCGATCAGGCGCTCGACGGATGTTTGGCGGCGGGTTGCCGGGTCGTCGTCGTGAACGGCGGGACGGGGATCAGCCGGCGGGACAACACGGCGGACGTCGTGCTGCGACGGTTCGACAAGGTGATGCCCGGGTTCGGAGAGCTGTTTCGGATGCTGAGCTGGGAGAGCGTCGGAGCGGCGGCGACGCTCTCGCGGGCGGCGGCGGGCACGGTCGGAGATGCGGTGGTGTACGCGCTGCCCGGCTCGCCGGACGCGGTGCGGTTGGCGTTCGAGCGCTTGATCTCGCCTGAGATCGAGCACGTGGTGTGGGAGATGGGCCGCTGAGGCCGCACGATGGCTCGGGCATGTGTCCGAGCGCATCCGCGGTCCGGCGGCGGTGAAGGCGGAGCGGCGACAAGCCGACGACTTGGACTCGACGATCGACGCCGATTCGGCCGACCGGCCGGACGGCGCAAGGAGGATCTCATGGCGCGCAAGTGTCAGGTTACGGGCAAGGGGCCGTTCACGGCCATGAACGTGTCGTTCTCGCACCGGCGGACGAAGAAGATCTGGAACGTCAACCTCCAGAACCGGCGGCTGTACGTGCCGGAACTCGGCAAGTTCGTGAACCTGAAGGTGTCCGCCAGCGCGCTGCGCACGATCTCCAAGAAGGGCCTTTCCGCGGCCCTCAAGGCCGAAGGCCGGACGCTCGCCGACGTCATGTAGCCGCTCGGCGCTATCCAGATCGTGGTCGACGCAGCTGTGGCCGGAATCGACAGGAGCGCGCGATGACACCGAGCGATGGGGTGACACCGAGCGATAGGGTGACACCGAGCGATGGGATGACGCCAAGCGATGTCCAGTCGAGGCTCAAGGCCCGGATCTGGCAGTCCGTGGCCCAAAGCGGCGTCGACCTGTCCGGCCTGCCGCCGGACGCGGCCGATCGCCTGGTCAGCGCGATCAGCGACGGCATGGCGACCGAGTTCGACGCGCTCATGGAAGCCGCGTCACCGGGCGGCGACGACGACACCGCCGACCTCGATCCGGCCAAGGAGCGCGTGCTCTGGCAGGGTCGCCCGTTCCTGTCGCTGTTGACGCGTTACACGATCACGAGCCAACGGTTGCGGATCAGCCACGGCCTGCTCACCCGGATGCGCTCGGATATCGAGCACGTGCGGATTCAGGACCTGGACCAGACCCAGTCGATCGGCGAGCGCATGTTCAACATCGGCGACATCCGCGTCCAGTCGCATGACCCGGACAATGCCTTGGTCGTCCTTCGGAACGTCACCGAGCCCGACAACGTCATGGAGATCCTGCGCGCGGCGGTGCTCGAAGCGCGCAAGCAGTACGGCCTGAGCTACCGCGAAGAGATGTAGGACTGCCCTGCCGCGCGGCCACGGATTTTGACGGCGGCTCGTATTCCGGCAGTGGCTGGCGTGATCGTCAGCGCTTCGCATGACGAGTGGGCTTTCGAAAGACAACAGGACTTCGCAAGACAACAGGACGTCGCAAGACAAAGGACCAGCGCCCCAAGGCGTTCGCCCTGGACACTGGTCCTTGCGCAGCACCCACACACAACGCGTCGCCACTCTCGTGGCAGACCCCCACACAGCCGCTGGCGTGTTCGTGCTACGCCGCTGAGTATACGGGGCGCGGCGCGAACTGTCATTACGGTTACATTAAGCTTAAGGCGCCCTTGAGTCCGCCGCCCCATCCGATGGTTTTCGCACTTGGCTGACCGTCGTCCCCCACCTCGCCGTCGCCCGTTTCGACGCCGCTGTACTAGAATCCACCGTCACGTTCGCCGATCCGGCAGGCCCGCTCAGGGTCCTGCGCGGCGGAGGCGCTCGAACCGCGTCAGGTCCGGAAGGAAGCAGCGCTAAGGGATGTCCTCCGGGTGCCGCGGGTTCGCCTTGGGCGGGCCTGCCGGGCCGGTGAGCGGCGCTGCTGGTACGCCGTCCCAGCAGCATCAGCGGATCACGCGGGTTCGCCCGTGAGTCCGCGGCGTGCCAGGGGACGGAGTACGTGGAGGGGGGCGTGGGGAAATCCTCGAATGGGCTCGGTCGCCGCGCGGACCGCACTTCAGGTGCGGCCCGGCGATCCCTGGCGCTGGTGCGGCCGTGGCTCGCCCCGCTCGGCGCCGCCGCCGTCGCAGCGCTGGTCCCCTATCTCCACCGCGCAGCCGCGCGCACCGTCACGCTCGACGTCGACGGCCGGTCGGACCGCGTCGTGACGACGGCCGCCACCACGCGGTTGGCGTTGGCGGAGCTGGGCGTCCGTGTGGCGAGGGAAGACGTCGTGGCACCGAAGGTCGATGCCGCCGTGCCGGACGGCGGTCGTGTGGTCGTCCGCCGCGCGCCACGCGTCACCGTTGTCGCCGACGGCAGCGCCACCGACGTGACGGCCGAAGGCCGTACGCTGCGCGCGGTGCTGCAAGCCGCCGGTGTCGTCCTCGACCCGGCGGACAGCGTCACCGTGAACGGACAGCCGTGGTCGTTGGACGCACGCCTCCCCGCACCCGTCGGAAGCCGCGCGGCAGTCCGGGCGGCGGCGGGACGTTTCCCGATCGATGAGATGTTCCGCGGCGTCTTCAGCCCCCGCGTCGCATACGCCGATGAAACGGGCCACCACCCCGGCCGCGGCGCATCGACGGGCCGTTCCGTGGCGTCGCTCGCCGCGCGCACCCCCGGCGACGACCCGCGCGCCGCCGCACGCCGCCTGATCGCCCCGGTCCTTGCGGCCCTTCGTCCAAGCGAGCGCCCACCGGCGACCATCGGGCGCAACGTCGTGCGCGTCGTGCGGTCGCGCCCGATCTGGGTGGTCGACGACGGGGTGCGCACGCCGCTCGCGGCGTCGGGCGAGACCGTCGGCCAGGCGCTCGAGCGGGCCGGCGTGCGCCATCTGCCGGGCGACCGGGTGCAGCCGCCGCTCGATACGCCGCTGGCCTACGCGCCCGAGATCACGATCCACCGCGGCGTTCCGATCGCCCTCGATGCGGACGGCCTGACGCGCGAGCTGCGCTCCGGCGCGCCGACGATCGGCGCCGCGCTGGAGGCAGCCGGTGTGGGCTTGGCGGGCCGCGACATCGTCGACCCGCCGGCCGAGACCGGGGTCTCGCCGGGGCTCGCCGTCGAGGTGACGCGGGTGCGCGACGTCCTCGAGTGGCGGGACGTCGAGATCCCGTATCAGACCGAGGCGGTCCCCGATCCGAACCGCCCGCTGGACGACGTGGCGGTGCTGCAGGCGGGCGTACCCGGTCTGGCCACCCAGCGCCTCGAAGTGACGTACCACGGCGGGCGTGTCGTCGACCGGGCGGTGCTGGACGAGACGATCGTGCGCGAGCCGGTCGCGGAGCGGGTGGCATACGGCACGCACATCACGTGGGGCACCGTGATGACCGAGGCCGGTCCGATGCGCTACTGGCGCAAGCTCCGCACGTACGCCACCAGCTACAGCGCCTCCCGCGCCGGCACGCCGCGTTCGGCGCCGTGGTACGGACGCACCCGGATCGGCGAGGTCATGCGCAAGGGCATCGTGGCGGTCGACCCGCGCGTCATCCCGCTGCGGACGAACCTGTACGTCGAGGGCTACGGGCTCGGGCTGGCCGGCGACACGGGCGGCGGGATCAAGCGCCTGCACATCGACCTCGGCTACGACGATGACAACTACATCGGCTGGCACCACTACGTGGACGTCTACCTCCTCGAGCCGGCCCCGCCGCCCGACCGAATGCCCTGGGTGCTGCCCTGAGCCGCCCCGCCCGCGGTGCGCAGAGCGCTGCCGCAGCCGCGAAGGGCAGGGGCAAGGGTCCGGTCAAGGGCGCGGGCAAGAGCGCGGGAAAGAGCGCCGGCAAGCGCGCGACCGACGGCGCTGCGGGCCCCGATCGGCCGAGCGCGATGTTGCGAGCGTACGGCCTCCGCCCGAACAAGCGCCTCGGCCAGCACTTCCTCGTCGACACGAGCTACCTCGCGCAGATCGTCGACGCCGCCGAGCTGGCGCCGGACGACACCGTGCTCGAGGTCGGCCCCGGCCTCGGGGTACTCACCGAGGCGCTGTGCGAGCGCGCCGGACGGGTCGTGGCGGTCGAGATCGACGCGGCGATGCGGACGATCCTCGGCAACCGCTTGGGCGCGCGCACGAACCTCGCGATCGTGGCCGCGGACATCCTGAAGGTCGACCCCGTGGCGCTGCTCGACGAAGGCGCGGACGGCGCATCGGCGCCGATCGACGGAGGCGTCGCCGACGGTTCCGCATCCGTCGCCGCAGGGGCGACGGATGACGCGGCTCTCCCGGCCGGCCAGCCGCACTTCGGCCCGCTGCGCCCGCACTACAAGGTCGTCGCCAACCTGCCCTACTACATCACGTCGGCCGTGCTGCGGCGGCTGCTCGAGGCGCGCGAGCGGCCGGTTCGGGCGGTCGTCATGGTGCAGAAGGAAGTGGCCGACCGGATCACCGCGGCACCGGGCAATCTCAGCGTGCTGGCCGTGGCGATCCAACTCCACGCCGCCGTGCGCCGCGTCGCCGTCGTGCCGCCGGGCGCGTTCCACCCACCGCCCAAGGTGGAGTCGGCCGTGCTCTGCCTCGACCTCTACGAACGGCCGCCCGCGCCGGTCGACGACATCGGCTCGTTCTTCCGTGTCGTGCGCGCCGGCTTCGGCCAGAAGCGCAAGCAGCTGAAGAACAGCCTCGCCGCCGGTCTCGATGTCACGGACGCCGACGCGGTCGCCGCGCTCGCCGACGCAGGAATCGACCCAACGCGCCGGGCGCAGACGCTGACGCTCCACGAGTGGGCCGCCCTCACCCAGGCATGTGCGATGGCCGGCCACGTGCGCCCGCTGCGCACCGTGGAAGCCGACGCCGTCCGTGCGGCGCTCGAAGACAACGCCGACTGGACGTAGTGCGGGTCCGCCGTCGACCCGATCGGAATCGGAGCACCGGAGGCGCGAGCGATGGGCGAGCAACGCACGGGTCGATCAGAGCGGCGCCCGAGCGACGACGGCATCGCCTGGGAAATCGAGGGCGAGCGTTCGATCCCGCGCTGGGCGGACGGCGCCGAGGATGGGGATGATGCGCGCCGCCGGTGGGGGCCGGCGGGCGAGGCAGCCGACATCGAGCACGGCAGCCATGGAAGCGGCGGCGGCGGTGGCGACGACGGCGGCGACGCCGACCTCCGGGCACATCCCGATTCGGTTGAGCGCCTCCGCCGCTGGGCGACACGCACGGCCGGCGCAGCGCTCGCCGTCCTCGTCCTCTTCGGCCTCGTGCGCGCCTATCGCGGCGACCGGACGCACCGACTGATCCAGCGCGACGTCCAGCACGTGGTGCAGCTTGAAGCCGAAGCCCTGGCCGACGGCGACCGCGAACTCTACATGAGCCTGCAGGACGAGCGCCGCCGTTTGGCGCTACGCCGGCCCGACGTTGCCGCCCGGTGGCTGAAGAGCGTCGGTCCGTATGCCGGCCTCTACTTTACCGAAGATCCACCGGAGTTGGAGGACGTCGTCGTGGCCGCCAAGGACGCGGCGCACAGCGTGCAGGCCGTCACCGCCACTGTCCGCGTCCAAGCCACGGACGGCGCGCGGGTCGGGCGGTTCGTGCAGGTGCAGCGCTTCGTTCGGTCCGACGACGCCCGCTGGCTTCATGCCCTCACGGCGGACGCCCCGATCGGCGATCCGTCCGACCTCGAGCGTTTCGTCGCGGAGCGAATCCACGCCGCGTTTCCCGCCGCCGACGGCCCCGTGCTCCGCCCGGCGCTCGAGGCCGCCGACCGCGCCGTCATCCGGTACTGTGCTGCCCACCGTCGCTGCGGCGGGCGCGCCCGGTTCGCGTTCGGCACGGCCGACGCGTCGGCGGTGGACGTCGCGCAGCGCGTGACCGCGCCTTCGTCACCCGCCGGCTGGATGCCGGCCGACGAGGCGGCGCGCCAGCTCCTGGCGTTCAGCCTGGCACGGGCGGCGGCGCACCGGTTGGACTACGCGTTCAGCGATGCCAACCTGGAGGAACCGCCCCAGCCGGACCTTTTCCGACAGCCGGCGAACCGCTCGTTCAGCCCGGCGCTCATCGAGGCATGGCTGATCGAGGACGCGGATGCCAAGGCGACCGATGCCCTGATCGCCGACCCCACCGCCGCGCGGCTCGGCCTGACGCTCTGGCATCTCGACGCCCGAAGCGTCACGGCCGATGCCGTTTCTCCGCGTGAGCGTGCGACGGCGGCCCGCAGCTTTGCAGCGACGCTCCTGCGGCACGACGAAGCGGCGTTCGAGCAGGCGATGGTCGCGTGGACGACGGACGCCGACTGGGGCGGGTACGACAACTCGATCCCGCCGCCGGTCGAGCACGGGATCGGACCCGAGGGGCTCGCGTTCGCGCTCGACTGGCCGGTGCGGCAGGCGCCGTTCGTGGCCGAGCCGATCGTCATGCGGACGTTGGACGCGAACGACGGTCTCCTCGTCTCGCGCGAGGGCGGTGTCGTCAGCGTGGGCGAGGCGGCGTGCGGTGGGATGCGCCATTCGGCATCGGCATGGAGCCCGGACGGTCAGGCCCTCGCGGTCGCATGTCTCGATTTCGACGTCATGGTAAGTAAGGCAAGCGCGTTCCTGTCCGTCCTGCGTCGCCGCGCCGACGACGGCGTGTGGCACCGAATCGAACGGCCGACGACCATTCAGCCCAATGACGGAAACCGCTCGCTGTACGTGACGTGGCTGGACTGGTCGCCCGACGGTCGCTCGATCGCATGGGCCGGGTTCAGCGAGGGCATCGACGATGCGCTCGAGATGGTGGAGGTTGGCGGCGTGTGGGCGGTCGACGTCGCGGCGCGACCGGTCATGCGAACGGTCGTGGTTCATCGGCCCGTGACCGATGCCTACGTCTCGCACCTCGAGTCTACGGCTTCGACGATCCGCGGGCACCGGCCAATGTGGGCGCCCGACGGAGCGCGCGTCGCCTTTCGGGACAGCGCCAGCCGGGGGTTCATCCTGCGATCGCTGGACGGGGTCGAAGCGCACGTCGTCCGCGGCGCGGCGATGGCGTGGTCGCCCGACGGCACGCGGATCGCGCGGATCATATCCCGATCCGAGGCCGCGAGAGCGACCAACGGCGACGAAGCATCAGGCGAAGTGTCGCGAGAGAACGAGGTCGACGACGTTCCCGCGCCAGACGACGGCCCCGAGAACCTCGACCCGTACGACGGCGTCGCCAAGTACATCGTCTCCGTGCTCGACGCCGACTCGCTGGGCGAGGTGGCGACGATGCCGATGGACCGGCTCGCCGAGGCGATGGAACCGCGCGATCCCGTCCTGGGATTCACCAATGTGAACGAGGTCATGGGCGTCGAATGGTCGGACGACGGGCTGTGGCTGGCCGCGTCGTTCCGGACGGCGGCGCGCTGCGGCGACGCGTCCGACTGCGTAGTTGCGCTCGCCTGGCAGCCGGAATCCGACGAGCTGCACGTCGCGATGAACGCGCCGCAGACCGTCGACGGGCAGTTCGGTGCGGCGTGGCAGGCGGGCTGGGTGCCCGACACGCACCGCTTGGCCCTGTACGTCGGCGCCGACAACGACTCGTCGCGCATGTCGCCCATCGTCGGCGAGACGTGGCCGTTGGCCGGGCAGGACGTGGGCAGGCGCGGGGCGTGGCAGGTGGACGGCGACGCGACGATCGCCTTCATCCTCGACGCCGACTCCGGCAACGTCACAAGCGTGCCGCGCTCCAAAAGCCGGACGCTCGCGACGCTCCTGCCCGATTACTCGCCCGACGGCCGATGGCACGTCCGACGCGACCGGATGTGGCGGCTGATCGTCGAGCCGGTGGACGGGATCGGCGGGTTCCGCGAGGACGATCCGGGCTCGGGGTGGCGGTTCAATCGGCCGTTCTGTTCGCCGTATCTGGCGTGGAGCCGGGGACGGTAGCGGCCACATCGAAGGTCGGCGCGCGCAACGGGACGGTGTCGATCCGTCGCCCGCCGCGGCGCTCAGCCCAAGCCCCAGTCCGCCCGCACGTCGAAACCCAGCCCATCCCCGCCCGCGCCGCGCTCCCACGCAAACCACCCCGCCGCCGCGATCATCGCCGCGTTGTCCGTGCAGAGGGCCAGCGGCGGAAACAGGATCGGGATGTCGAACGCGGTGGCGAGCGCGGTGCGCAGGGCGGTGTTGGCGCTGACGCCGCCCGATACGGCGATGGCACGCGCGGGGTGCTCGGCGACGGCCCGCTGCAGCCGCTCCGTGATGGCGCGCACGACGGCGGCCTGGAAGGACGCGGCCAGATCGGCGACCGGGAGGGGACGGGGCGGATCATCGGCATTCGTGGACGGTGGTGCCGCCGACAGCTGTGCTACCGACAGCTGTGCTACCCGGCGCGCCAAGGCCGTCTTCAAGCCGCTGAAGCTCCAGTCGCCGTCGTCCGTGCGGGCGACGGGCAGCGGGAAGCGCGACGGATCCCCGTCTTCGGCGGCGCGCTGGACGGCCGGGCCGCCGGGATAGCCGAGGCCGAGGATGCGGGAGGCCTTGTCGAACGCCTCGCCGGCCGCGTCGTCGCGCGTGGCCGCGATGAGCGTCATGTCGCCGAGCGCGCGGACCCAGAAGAGGTGGGTGTGGCCGCCGGAGACGATGAGGGCGAGGTGGGGGAGCGGCGGGGTCGGCAGCGTCGCCGGATCGAGGTCGCGCCGCGGCTTGGCGTCGCCGTCGAAGGCAGCCCCATCCGCACCCGCTTCGTCCACGTCCGGGCCGCCGACGCCGCGGCCCGCCGGGCGCTCATGCAGGACGCCGTCCGCGTGCAGCCAGTTGGAGGCCAGATGGCCGGCCAGGTGGTTCACGGCGATGAGCGGCTTGCCGGTCGCGATCGCGAGGCCCTTGGCGGCGTTGGCGCCGACGAGCAGCGCGCCGGCGAGGCCGGGACCGGTCGTGACGGCGATCGCCTCGACATCGGCCAACGTGATCCCCGCGTCCAGCAGCGCCGCCTCGATCACGGGTGCGATGTCGCGGACGTGCTGGCGGCTTGCGACCTCGGGGAAGACGCCGCCGTACGGGGCGTGCAGCATCGCCTGGCTGGCGACGACGTTCGACCAGACGACGCGGCCCGCCTCGACGACGGCGGCGGCGGTCTCATCGCACGACGTCTCGATGCCGAGGATCAGGCGGGATCCGTTCACGTGCCCTGGCACGCCGAGCGGGACGCTCACTGGCGGGCTCTCGGCCGGTCCCCCGGCACCGGACCCGCCGCCGCGCGCAGCCGCTCGACGGTGTCCTCGGGCACGCGCACCGCGCCGAGCACGCTGCGCGGACGGTGCGGACCGTGGAAATCGCTGCCGCCGGAGGGCACGAGCCCGAAGTGGTCGGCCAGCACGGCCAGCCAGCGGTTCACGCGGGCGGTGTAGCCGGTGTAATAGCACTCGAGACCGCCAAGGCCGGCGTCGGCGAGCGGTCCGAGCATCGTCCGCAGCCGTTTGGGGTCGGACCATGGGTTGCCGGGCGGGGTCGGGTGGGCCAGGACGGGCACGCCGCCGGCAGCGCGGATGGCCGCACACGCTTCGGCCGGCGAGAGGCGGTAGCGCCCGACGTGCGCCGGGCGGCCGGTGCCGAGGAAGCGGTTGAACGCATCGGACACGTCCTCCGCCCAGCCGATCGCCACGAGCGCGCGCGCGACGTGCGGCCGGCCGATCGCACCGCCGTCGGACAGGGCCAGCACGTCGTCGATGGCGAGCGGGGCACCGGCGGCGCGAAGGCGCTCGACGATGGCGACGGCGCGGACGTGGCGGTGGGCGCGGATCGTCTCGAGGAGGGACTGGAAGGGCGGATCGGCGACATCGACGAAGTAGCCGAGGATGTCGTGCTCCCCCCGCTCATCCTCCGTGCCGAGCTCGACGCCGGCGATCAGCGTGATCCCGTGCGCCTCGGCGGCGGCGGCGGCCGGTGCGATGGCGTCCGTCGTGTCGTGGTCGGTGATGGCCAGCGTGAGCAGGCGGGCAGCGGCGGCGTGGGCAACGAGTTCGGGGGGCGTGAGCGTGCCGTCGGAAGCGGTCGTGTGGGTGTGGAGGTCGATCATGCCCCGGCGGCGTCGAAGAGCGTGATCTCGGCGGTCGCGGCTGCGGGCGACGGGTGCGATGGGTGCCCGTGATCGTCGTCGGCAGCGACGCGGGCCAGATGGCGCAGCTCCGCGGCGGTGCGGCGCATGCCGTCGTGCGGGCTGCGCGCGGACAGGTGGGCCACCTGCTGTTCGGCGCGGTAGGAGCTGCGCACGAGCGGACCGGCCTCGACCCAGCGCAGGCCGATGGCAAGGCCGGTGTCGCGCAGCCGGTCGAACTCGTCGGGGGACCAGTAGCGCATGATCGGCAGGTGGGCTTCGGTCGGGCGGAGGTACTGGCCGACGGTCAGGATGTCCACGCCGACGGCCACGAGGTCACCGATCAGCGTCTCGATCTCCGCCCAGGTCTCGCCGAGGCCGACCATGATGCCGGTCTTCGTGAGGACGGTCGGGTCCATCTCCTTGGCCCACCGCAGGACGTCGAGCGAGCGCGGGTAGATGGCCTGCGGTCGGACGGTGCGATACAGGCGCGGGACGGTCTCCAAATTGTGGTTAAGGATCTCGGGCCGCGCGTCCATCACCACCTGCAGCGCCGCGCGGTCGCCGCAGAAGTCCGGGATGAGGACCTCGATGGACGTGTGCGGCGCCAACGCGCGGCTGCGCGCGATCGAGCGGCCGAAGATCGCGGCGCCGCCGTCGGGCAGCTCGTCGCGGTTCACCGAGGTGATCACGCAGTGCGTCAGGTTCAGCCGTTCGATCGTCCGCGCCACGCGCTCGGGCTCGAGGACGTCCAACACACCCGGCCGGCCCGTCTTGATCGCACAGAAGCCGCAGCTGCGGGTGCACGTGTCGCCCATGATCAGGAACGTCGCCGTGCCGGCCCCCCAGCACTCGCCGATGTTCGGGCAGCGCGCTTCCTCGCACACCGTGTGCAGCGCGTTGGACCGCATGAGCTGCTCGACCGCCCCGAACGTCTCACCCCACGGCGCGCGGACCTTCAGCCACGGCGGGCGGCGGTGGCGGAACGGCAGCGGCCGGCCGTCGTCGGCGGTGAGGGCCGCGAGGTCGAGGTCGACGATGGGGTCGTGGAACGTGCTCATCGGGTGGATTATGGCGTCAGGCGGGTGGCGGGGCCAAGCCGGGAAGGCGTCCGCCGCTCGCGCGCTTCGGTGCGGATCTTCAGCGGACGATCACGCCGTGGAGCCGAGCCGGTTGCCTGAGCAGGCCGGCGATCACGTCGGTCCCTCCATCGCCGTCCCCGCCACCCAGGCCGACGCCCCGCCCCCCGCCCAGACATCCTTCTTCCAGATCGGCACCGTCGACTTCAGCGTGTCGATCACCCACCGGCACGCCTCGAACGCCTCAGCCCGGTGCGGTGCCGCCACCGCGATGACGACGGACGCCTGGCCGATGTCGACGCGCCCCGTGCGGTGGACGACGGCCGCCGTCGCCCCCGCCCAGCGCTCCGCCACGCCGTCGACGAGCGCCTGCAACGCCGGCACCGCCATCTCGTCGAACGCCTCGTACTCCAGCCAGTCGATGGCCCGCCCCTCGGTGTGGTCGCGCGTCACGCCGAGGAACGTCACAACGGCCCCTGCGCCCGGGCGGGCGACGAGCGCTTCGACGGCGCGGGGGTCGATGTCGGCGGCGGTCAGGGCCGCGAGGCGGTTCAACAGGTTCCTGCCGCCATCGTCCGCGTCTACCCGCCGCTGACCGGCGGCAGGAACGCGACCTCGTCGCCCGGCGCGAGGACGTGCTCGAAGCGGGCCAGGACGGCATTGACGGCGGCGGCCGGCGGCATCTTCGACAGCGCAGGGTGATCGGCGACGAGGGCGGCCCACAGATCGCCCACCGTTACGGGCGTGCCGTCCGGCCCGGCGATCGACCGCATCAGCTCCGACCGGCCGGCTGCGTCGCGGTAGGCCGCGAACAACCGGACGTGCACCAGCGCGGGCGGCGCGGCAGCGTCACCGCGCGACATGATGGGCCAACCAGTCCAGCACGAACGGGTTCGATCGCCGCTCCCGCCCGACCGTCGTCGCCGGCCCATGGCCGTTGAACAGGACGGTTCGGTCGTCCAGCGTGAGGATCTGCGCCTCGATCGATCCAAGGAGAAGCGCATAGTCGCCGCCCGGCAGGTCCGTGCGGCCGATCGAGCCATGGAAGATCACGTCGCCGCAGAACGCCACGTCGGCCGTGACGCCCTCGTATTCGACGTCGCGGCCGACGAACGTGACGTGGCCGGGCGCGTGGCCGGGCGTGTCGCGCACGGTGAACGTGTACTGGCCGGCGGAAACCGAGTCGCCCGCTGCCAGCAGCCGCTGTACGGTCGGCACGGCCACCGGCGGCATGCCGAAGCGCTCCGCCTGCACGGGCAAGCCGACGAGCATCGGCACTGCCTCCGGGTGCAACAGGAACGGTGCGCCCGTTCGCCGCTGCAGCTCGGCCACGCCGGCCATGTGGTCGATGTGGCTGTGCGTGCCCCAGATCTGCGTGATCCGCACGCCCCGCAGCTCGGCCGTGCGCACGATCTCGTCGATCCGGCCGCCGGGATCGATGACGACGGCCTCGCCGGAGGCGGCGTCGCCGACGAGGTAGGTGTTCTCGCCGAAGGGCGGGCAGACGATCGTGTCCAGGAGGAAGGTCATGGGGCGATTATAGCCGCCGGGGCACCCGGGAATCGTCGATCACGGCCCGCTGCCGCCGCCCGGTCCCGTGACGGACGCCACGATCTCGAACGCCCGCGCGAGCATCGCGAAGAGGAACGACGCGATGGCGACCGAAAACAGCGGGATGAACGTCAGCTTGGCCTCGGCAGCCGCCGTTTCGGGATGGGCTTCCACCCACGCCCTGCCGTACAGGACACGCTGCGCAACCTGTCGGACACGCGGGGCGGTGAGCATACCGATGACGATGCTGTAGACGAGAAGCGTCCACACGGCGGACGCGAAGCGGAAGCCAAGCAGCGCCGCGGCAAAGAACGCGGCGAACCACACCGCGTGCCGGCCGAGCGACCGCGGCGCGGGCGGGCCGATCGCGCGGCCGCGCAGCACGGCATAGAGCGGCACGGCGGCCATCATGCTGGCGGCGATCACAGGATAGTACGCGGCGAAGCCGGTGCTGGTCATATCGTCTGCTCCGATCCGCCCGCCGTCGTGCCCCGTGCCTCGCGCTGCCGCTCGATCAACCACAGCACGTCGCGCTCCCGCTCCGGACTCTCGACGATCGCCGTGCCGGCCAGCGCCATGTCGGTGGCGACTTCGAGGAACGCGCGCACGTCGAGGTCGGCCTCCGCGAACGGCAGGTGCTTCTTCTCGCCCAACGGGCCGTAGGCGATGCCGCTGATGTGGATGTGGAGGTCCTGCAGCGCCGCCGGCCCGAGCGCATCGCGCACCGCGCGGAAGAACGACTCGAACTCGTGCGCCGTGTTCCAGGCGCCGGTGCGGGCATGCCAGTGCGCCACGTCGAGACACGGGGCGATGCCCGGCACGTCCTGGCAGAGCCGCAGCACCTCGTCCAGGTCACCGAACTGGCTCGCCCGGCCCATGAGCTCCGGGCGCAGGCAGACCGTCGTCGGGTCGATGTCGTCCGCATCAGCGATGCGCGAAAGCGCTTCGAGCAGGCCGTCCCGCATCCGCGCGTAGACGTCCGCCCGGTCGCCCGTGTGGTAGAAGCCGAGGTGAAGCACGACGTTCCGCGCCCCGACCCACGCCGCGCCGCGCGCCGCCAGGACGATCCGGCCGATGCTGGCCTCCACCTTGTCCGGCTCCGGGCTGTTCAGGTTGATGTAGTACGGCGCGTGAACGCTCAACCGAACGCCCATCGACTCGGCCGCCGCCCGTATCTTCGCACCCCCCTCCGGCTTCACCGAGACGCTGTGCACCCACGCCAACTCGAGGGCGTCGATGCCGAGCGCGCGGCAGGCGCGGACCGATGCGGCGCTGCCGGTGCCCTGGATGGCGTCGGGGGCGCCGCTGATGCCGATGAGGAGAGGCGAGGTCAAGCGATTACCGCTCCTCGATCGGCGCCACCACGCGGTCCAGCGGACCGACGTACTCCCCGCGCGGCCGGATCAACCGGTTGTCCGCGTACTGCTCGAGGATGTGGGCGGTGTAGCCGGCCACGCGGCTCATCGCGAACATCGGCGTGAACTGGTCCGTTGGGACGCCGGCCACGCGCAGCGCGATCGCCGAGTAGAAGTCGACGTTCGGGTGGAGGCGCAGGTCCGGTCGGTTCGTCTCGAACCACGCGGCCGCGGCATCGGCAACGTTCGTCGCGATCTCGTGGTAGCGGCGCTCGGGGCTGTCGCCCACCTCGGCCACGAGCTCCTCGCTCAGGCGGCGCAGCACGCCGGCGCGCGGGTCAAGCGTCTTGTAGACGCGGTGACCGATGCCGGGGATCCGGCCTTTGCCGGACAACGTCTCGTCCACGAACGCCTTGGCCCTGGACGGGTCGCCGATCTGCTCCAGCATCGCCATCACGCGTTCGTTCGCGCCGCCGTGCAGCGGGCCCTTGAGCGTTCCGATGGCGGTCGTGATCGCCGAGTACGGATCGGACTCGGTGGACACCGTCACGCGGGCCGAGAACGTGCTGGCGTTGAAGCCGTGATCGGCCAGGAGGACCAGGTAGGCGTCCAGCGCGCGTTCGGCGCGCGGGCCGGGCGGCGTGCCGTGGAGCATGTGCAGGAAGTTGGCGGCGTGCGCCAGATCGGCGCGCGGGGCGACCATCGGTTGGCCACGGCGGTGCCGCTCGTGGGCGGCGATCAGCGTCGGGATGCGCGCCACGAGCCGCTTGGCGCAACGCCAGCGGGCCGCTTCGTCGCGCGCGGCGGCTTCGGCGTCCGCGTTGTCCAGGCAGCCGAGGGCGCTGACGAGCGTCCGGAGGACGGACATCGGGTGGGCGTCGAGCGGCAGATCGCGCAGGACGGCCAGGACGCCGTCCGGCACTGCGCGCAGGTCGGCCAGCTCCGACTTGAGCGCGGCCAGTTGCGCCTGGTTCGGCAGCTCGCCGTACCACAGAAGGTGGATCACCTCCTCGAACGTCACGTTCTCGGCCAGATCCTCGATGGCGTAGCCACCATAGATCAGCTTCCCAATCTCGCCGTACACCTTGCTCTTGGAGGACTGGGCGACGACGACTCCGTCGAGGCCCTTGATCAGAATGTCAGACACGATCTCACATCTCCTCAACGTGTTCAGCCGGCCGACCCTTCAGATCGACCCGGAAGCTCGCGCTACGCGGCGCGCGCCTGCGCCCCGTCGCGTACCCCTTGCGATACCCACTCGATCGGCGTCAGCGCACCTTGTTGAACAAGAGCGCCTTCTTCACCTCGCCGATCCGCCGCGTCACCTCGATGCCGCGCGGACAGGCCTCCGTGCAGTTGAAGATCGTGCGGCAGCGCCAGACGCCGTCGCCGTCGTTCAGTACTTCGAGCCGCTCGGCGGCGCCGCGGTCCCGGCTGTCGAACATGAATCGGTGCGCCTGCACGATCGACGCCGGGCCGATGAACTGATCGTTCGCCAGGAACGACGGACAGCTCGTCGTGCACGCCGCGCACAGGATGCACTTCGTCGAGTCGTCGAACCGTTCGCGCTCCTCGGGCGACTGCAGCCGCTCGCGCTCGCCCGGCGTCTCGTCGTTGATCAGGAACGGGCTGACCGCCCGATAGCTGTCGAAGAAGGGCACCATGTCGACGATGAGGTCTTTGAGCACCGGCAGGCCGCCGATCGGTTCGACGGTGACGTGCTTGCCGACGTCCTTGAGGATCGTCTTGCACGCCAGCCGGTTCTGGCCGTTGATCCGGAGCGCGTCGCTGCCGCACACGCCGTGGTTGCAGCTGCGCCGGACGGCCAGCGTGCCGTCGTGGTACCACTTCACGATGTTCAGCGCCGTGAGCACGGTGTCATCGGGCTCGGCCTCGACGGTGTACTCACCCCACCACGGCTCGGTGTCCCGTTCGGGGTTGAAGCGTCGGACCTTGAGGTGGACATCCATCTAGTACACCCTCGCCTTCGGTGGGTACTTCGTGATCGTGACCGGCTTGTAGCGCATCTCGACGCCCTGAGCGGTCTGGTAGCCCAACGAGTGCTTGAGCCAGGCCTCGTCGTCGCGGTCCGGGAAGTCCTCGCGGGCGTGGCCGCCGCGGCTCTCCTGGCGCTCGAGGGCTGCCACGGCCGTCACCTCGGCCAAGTCGAGCAGGCATCCGAGCTCCCATGCCTCGAGGAGGTCCTGGTTGAAGCGCTTGCCGTGGTCGTCGATGGCCACGTGCTTGTAGCGCTCCTGGAGCACCCGGATCCCGGCGACGGCCTTCGTCAGGTCAGCGGCGTTGCGGTAGACGCCGACATCGTCCGTCATCAACTGCTGCAGCTCGCGGCGCAGGATGGCCACGCGCTCCGTGCCGCCGTCCGCCAGCAGGCGGGCGAGGGCTTCGGCGGTGTATTCGGCTGCGTCGGCGGGCAGGTCGTCCGTCGGCAGGCCGTCAAGATCGGCGATCATCGCCTTGCCGGCCCGCCGTCCGAAGACAACGAGGTCGACGAGCGAGTTCGTTCCGAGGCGGTTCGCGCCGTGCACGCTGACGCAGGCGCACTCGCCGGCGGCGTAGAGCCCGGGCATGACGGTGTTCCGCTCGTCGATGACGACCCGGCCGTCGATGTCCGTCGGGATGCCGCCCATCGCGTAATGGGCCGTCGGCTGGATCGGCATCGGCGCGGTGACGGGGTCGATGCCGAGGTAGGTCTCGACGAAGTCGGAGATGTCCGGCAGCTTCTTCTTCACGTCCTCGGCCGTGATGCGGCGCGGCGTGCCGTCCACGTTCTTCGCGCCGTCCTCGTCGAAGTACCGGTTGACGACCTCGGGGCGGATGTCGAGGTAGACGTAGTCCTTGCCGTCGATGCCGCGGCCGGCCCTGACCTCCTGGAAGATCGCGCGGCTGACGACGTCCCGACTGGCGAGGTCCTTGATGCTGGGCGCGTAGCGCGGCATGAAGCGCTCGCCGTCCTTGTTCAACAGGATGCCGCCCTCGCCGCGCACGCCCTCCGTCAGCAGGACGCCGAGCTTGTAGATGCCGGTCGGGTGGAACTGGTAGAACTCCATGTCCTCCATCGGCACGCCGCGCCGGAGCGCAATCGCGTTGCCGTCGCCGGTCAGCGAGTAGGCGTTGCTGGTCACCTTCCACATCCGGCCGAAGCCGCCGGTGGCGAACATCGTCGCGCGCGAGCGGAAGACGTGGATCTCGCCCGAGTCGATCTCGTAGGCGACGACGCCAAGGCAGGCGCCGTTCTTCACGATGATGTCCACGACCTGGAACTCGTCGAAGAACTGGACGCCGTGCTTGATGCACTGCTGGTAGAGCGTCTGGAGGATCATGTGACCGGTGCGGTCGGCGGCGTAGCACGCGCGCTGGACGGCGACGCGGTGGTCCGGGTTGTCGTCCGTCGGCGCCGGGCGGGTGTGGCCGCCGAAGCGGCGCTGGTCGATCTTGCCCGCCGACGTGCGGTTGAACGGCAGCCCGGCGTGCTCGAGTTCGATGACGGCCTCGACGGCGTCGTGGCACATGACCTCGACAGCGTCCTGATCACACAGGTAGTCGCCGCCCTTGACGGTGTCGAAGGCGTGCCACTCCCAGTGGTCCTCCTCGACGTTGCCGAGCGCCGCCGCGATGCCGCCCTGCGCCGCGCCGGTGTGGGAGCGGCTGGGGTAGAGCTTGGAGATCACGGCGATGCGGGCGTGCTTGGACGCGTTCAGCGCGGCCATCAGCCCGGCGCCGCCGGCGCCGACGATGACGGCGTCGAAGTGGTGTTGAACGGTCACGATTCCCCCTGACACGCGGCGCCGGACAACGGCCCGCCGCGCGGCGGTTCGATTAGGCGACGAGGCGGAGCAGCGCCAGCGCGGCTGCCGGGACCTTGGTGGTCAGGATGACCTGGGTGCCCATGACGAAGAAGAAGAGCGCCAAGCCGAACGCCGTCCACTTGCAGACGACGTTGCCGAGGCCGCGCGGCACGTAGTCGTCGATCACGGTCCGCACGCCGTTCGTGCCGTGCGACAGCGCGAACGTCAGGAGCAGCCAGTCGTACAGCCGCCACCCCGGATTCGACCAGCGCTGCACGACCCAGGCGTAGTCGATCGTCTCGACCCGCGCGTACAAGTGCATGTAGAGCAGATGGAACACGGCGATGAACAACAGGACGAGGCCGCTGACGCGCATGAAGAACCATGCGTACAGTTCGAAGTTGCCTTGCGCGCGCACGCGCTCGGCGCGCGGGGTGCGGTAAATGCTCACGCTCACCTCCGCGTTCAGCGAAACAAGGATTCGAGGGTGACCCAGACGGTCGGGACGAGGACGGTGAGCATGATGGCTGTCTCGATGTAGACGAGCTTGCGCTGGTGTCGGGTCATCCCGGGCACGAGGTCCACCAGGATGATCCGCGCGCCGTTCACGGCATGGAACAGCACGCCGAAGATGAGGAACGTCTCGAACACCTTGAACACCGGGTGGCTGTAGAGGAAGAGGAAGTCGTTGAACGTTTCCTCGCCCAGCCCGATCAGCCAGATGTCGAAGATGTGGAGATAGAGGAACAGGATGATGCCGAGCCCGGCCGCCCGGTGCAGCATCCACGACCACTGCCCCTCGTGCCCGCGGTAGCGCAGGATGCCGAGCAGGCGACGCCAAAGCCCCGGGCGCGGCAGCGTGCCGGCCGTGCGCATACTGGCCATGCGGTTTCTCCCCCTCTCGCGACGAGACAAGGCTCGGCCGCCCTCACCGGCCGCCGAACCTTGGTAAGTATATGGGAATGAGGCGGGGGGGCAATGAAACGGCGGCCCGCGCCAGGCCCTACACCCGCACCCCCATCGCCAGCCCCTCCGCCGTCGGCCACATCGTCGCCCGCCACCGCCCGTCCCCCGCCAGCCGCGCGTTGAACGCCTTTATCGCCGCCGCGTCATCGCTCGGCGCTTCGTCCCCCACGACGCCCCCCCACGCGAACGCGTTGTCCCCGAGGACGACGCCGCCCGGGCGCAGGTGGTCCGCCGCCCAGTCCAGGTACGCGCCGTAGCCGCCCTTGTCCGCGTCGATGAACACGAGGTCGAACGGGCCGTCGGCCGCCAGCGCCGGCAGGTTGTCCAGCGCCGGGCCGACGACGACGGTTACGCGGTCGGCGACGCCCGCCGCCGCGAAGTTTGCCCGCGCCAGCTCGGCGCGCTCGGCTTCCAGTTCGAGCGTCCAGAGGTGCCCGCCGGGCGCCAGGCCGCGGGCGATCGCGATGCCCGAGTAGCCGCCGAGCGTGCCGATTTCGACCGCCTTCACCGCCCCGACAGCGCGCGTCACGACCTCGAGGTGGCGCGCGTCCATCGCGCCGACGTGGATGAGCGGCAGACCGGCGGCGGCGGAGCGCTCGCGGGCGGCGCGCAGGACGCCGTCCTCGGGCGCGAACACGGACTCGACGTAGGCGGCCAAGGCGGGATCGCCGGCGCCGTACGCCTTGATCGGCGGCGACCCGGCCGCCGGCGTCGCAACGTCGGCGGCGGCGGCATTCCCGGTCGGCCCTGTGGGTTCGGTCGTCATCGTCCATCCTTCCCATCGGTTCGGCGAACCCATAGGATAACGGCTCGCGCCGCCGTTCGATAGGCAATGACTACACGAATCGCCGGCGTGCCCGTGCCGTTGCCCCGCTTGAGGTCCACACGATGTCCGACAACCAACAGATTCTCTTTTCCATGATCGGCGTCGGCCGCTTCCATCCGCCGGACCGCCACGTCCTGCGCGACATCTCGCTCTCGTTCTACTACGGCGCCAAGATCGGCGTCCTCGGCCTGAACGGCGCCGGCAAGAGCAGCCTGCTGCGCATCATGGCCGGCGAGGACGACGGCTTCACCGGGCAGATCATCATCGACAAAGGCGTGACGCGCGGGATGCTGCATCAGGAGCCGTCCCTCGACGATGACAAGACCGTTCGCCAGGTCGTCGAGGAAGCCGTGCAGCCCGTCATCGATCTGATGGCCGAGTACGACGTGCTCTCCGGGCGCTTCGCCGAAGATCTGTCGGGCGACGAGATGGACGCGCTCATCGAGACGCAGGCCAAGCTCGGGCAGCGGATCGAGGCCGTCGACGGCTGGAGCCTGGCCGGCCGTCTCGAGCACGCGATGGATGCGCTGCGCTGCCCACCGCCCGAAACGCCCATCCGCGTCCTCTCCGGCGGCGAGCGCCGCCGCGTCGCGCTGTGCCGACTGCTCCTCACCGAGCCGGACATCCTCCTCCTGGACGAGCCGACGAACCACCTCGACGCCGAAAGCGTCCAGTGGCTCGAGCGGCACCTGCAGCAGTACAAGGGCACCGTCATCGCGGTGACGCACGACCGCTACTTCCTGGACAACGTCGCGCAGTGGATCCTCGAGCTCGACCGCGGCCACGGCATCCCGTGGCGTGGCAACTACACGTCGTGGCTGGAGCAGAAGCAGGCGCGGCTGGCGAACGAAGCCAAGGCCGACTCGCGGCGGCAGCAGACGCTGGCGCGCGAGCTCGAGTGGATCCGAATGGCGCCCAAGGCGCGGCACGCCAAGGGGAAGGCGCGGGTCACGGCCTACGAGCGGATGCTCGGCGAGGAGGGCGAGCGCGAGCGGACCGACCTCGAGATCTACATCCCGCCCGGCCCGCGGCTGGGCGACGTCGTGATCACGTTCGACGGCGTCACGAAGGCGTTCGGCGACAAGCTGCTCTTCGAGAACCTGTCGTTCATGATCCCACCGGGCTGCATCGTCGGCGTCATCGGCCCGAACGGCGCCGGCAAGACGACGATGCTCGAGATGATCACCGGTGAGGACGTGCCCGACGCCGGGACGGTGACCGTCGGCGAGACCGTCAAACTGGCATACGTCGACCAGTCGCGCGCCCAGTTGGCCGCCGACGAGACCGTCTGGCAGGCGATCACCGAAGGCGACGAGTTCCTGCAGCTCGGCCCGCGGACCGTGAACTCACGCGGATACGTATCGGGCTTCAACTTCATGGGCTCGGACCAACAGAAGAAGGTCGGCGTGCTGTCCGGCGGCGAGCGCAACCGCGTGAACCTGGCCCGGATGCTGCGATCGGGCGCCAACGTCCTGCTCTTGGACGAGCCGACGAACGACCTCGACCTCAACACGCTCCGGGCGCTCGAGGAGGCGATCGAGCAGTTCGCCGGGTGCGCCGTGATCGTCAGCCACGACCGCTGGTTCCTGGACCGCGTGGCGACGCACATCCTGGCGTTCGAGGGCGACAGCGTCGTGCGCTGGTTCGAGGGCAACTTCCAGGATTACGAGGCCGATCGGCGTCGGCGCCTCGGAACGGCCGCCGACACGCCGCATCGGATCCGGTATCGGAGCTTGACGCGGGGCTGAGATCGTCGGGCAACGCCGATGCGAGGGCACGGCGAAACGCACCTTGTCAGGCGCCCCGTCCTCTGCCATATTGTGTCGCCATACGCCGCACTGCAGCGCACGGTCACAGGTTCGAGGAGAGCATCTGATGATGGGTCGCACCCGACAGACAGCAGCGCACGGTGGACAGCCGAACGGACGGCACGGATGGCGGCGCGTGGCGTGCGGCGCCTTCGTCGCGGCGCTCGGTGCGATCGCGACAGGCCCGGCGGCGCCGTTCGACGCCGTCCGGGCAGCCAACGTCGCGCAGTTCGCCCCGCCGCCGCGCGTCGAGCGGATCTACTTGTCCCTCGTCATGCGACAGGCGCTGCGGCGCGATATCCCGGCCGCGCAGACCGCACCGCCGCCCACCAACACCCCTGAGCCGACGAACACGTCCGAGCCGACGGCCGTCCCGTCCCCGACCGCGATCCCGGGACAGCCGGGCCCGTGCCGCGGCCCGCTCGACACCCGTGTCTCGACCCGCCCGATCGATATCGGCGAGTACGAGGTGAATCGCCGAGCGACGTACTTCACCAGCATGCCGGTCCTCGCCGCGCCGGTCGACCTCGGCCGGACGATCGTGGCGTGGCCGGACACGGACGGTCAGATCCACTTCTCGTTCGTGACATCGCTCGGCCGGCGGGAGCACGACGACGTCAAGGTGCAGGGTGACAGCGTCCACGGGCTGGCGGCCGTCGGCGCCGACGGCGGGGCGGCCCTCGTGCGGAACAACACCCAGATGCTCCTCGTCCGATTCAAGACGGATGGGACCGTGCCGTGGAAGACCGTCGTCGTCGGGGACGGCGGCACGGGCAGCGGCAAGAAGTGGGCGCGCCCGGACTGGACGCACGAGAGCCGTCTGCGCTGGACGGGCGAGGTCTTCGCCGCGTACATCGGCCACACCCAGAACTTCGGCTCGGGCGGCGTCCACCAGGGCGATCTCATGTGGCTGTTCGACGGCGACGGCAAGCGCGTCCTGCCCGAGACCGAGAAGGCGCGGGACTACCCGCAGTGGGACTGGGGCTGCAGCCACAGCCTCGACGTCCGGCTGCGCTACAACCGCCGGCAAGACATCGTCGGCCCGGTCTGCCTTTCCGACAGCTTCCCGGCCAAAGCGATCGTCTACCGCCACGGCCCGACGCTGAAGAGCGAGCCGAGCGGGGACGGCAACGGCCACAGCGACGCGGCGCTCGGCGGGCTCGTCACGATCGAGGGCCGCGGTGAAGACGACGGCTTCGCCCTGAACTTCCAGTCCAAGGAGGGCCGCAAGTCGTACGACATCGGCCTCGTGCGGGTATATGGCGATGCCGAGGAGATCAGCGACCCGTATTGGTTCACGAACAGCGCCGCCGTCGACGAGGTCGCCCCGCACATGGCCAACTACGGCGAGCATCTCCTCGTCGGCTGGAACGAGGGCGATCAGCTCAAGCTCTCGGTCTTCAGCACCCGTGCCGAACCGCGCGAGGCGCCGGTCAGCGTGCCGGCCGCCGTCGGCGCCCACGACGACTTCGAGAACTACCCGAACGGCGACGTGGGATGGGCCTACGCGAGCGATGACGGCACGCAGCTGCGGCTGGCGCGCGTGCAGTTGTGCTATCCGTAAGGCATAGGCATACCGCCTGAACGTGCGGCCATGATCCACGGCGCGGCAACGAACGCCCATCCGCCTGGGCGCTGCACCGTCATGCGTCCGGGCTCGCCCGTCGTAACCCCGCTCTCACCCCCTCCGTCTTAATTGCCGGTTCGCCCGGCCACCGACTTCGCATGTCGACCGATCCGATCCGCACCGTTCGATCTGGCCCCCTTCCCCCGTTCGGCCACCTCGAAGGACGTAACCACCCTTGACGCCCATCCCCCCCGATGGCTCGCTCGTCGTGACCCGTTCGACATCCAGTTGTGCGCAAGGCCGCCGTCGCCCGACCGGGATCGGTCGGGCCGGCGTGCCCGACGGCATCCGCCGCGCCGTCGCCGGCGTCATCGTGGCCGCCGGCGCGCTGCTTGCCGCCGCCCGCCCCGCCGCGGCGCAGATCTCCGGCATCCCGGCGCTCCCGCCACTCCACCACCCGGCCGACCCGGCCGCGTGGCGCACGTTCGCCAGCGGGGACGAGGTGCTGACGCTGCAGGCCGACCCGCGCGACGCGAACCGGCTGTGGGCCGGCACGGCGGGCGCCGGGGTCGTGGTCTGGGACGCGTTGGCCGGGACGTTTGCGCAGTTCGCGGCGCCGGCGCAGGCCGGCCTGCCGTCCAACCGCGTGTACGACATCGCGTTCGACCCGGCCGGCACCGCCTGGCTCGCCACCGCCGGCGGCGTCGTGCGTGCCGACGGCGCGGTGTGGCCCAGCTGGCACGTGGCCGACGGCCTGCCGTCGGACGTCGTGCGGACCGTCGTCGTCCAGCCGGACGGGACGGTATGGGCCAGCGGCGACGCCGGCATCGCCCGCATGGCGCCCGGCGACAATCGTTTCACGGTCGCCCCGCGCGACACGTTCACGCGCTTCTCTCGCGCCGGCAAGAAGGGCCCCGGCGCCAGCGGTGCGATCGCCAGCCTGATCGACGGCCGCGGCCGGATCTGGTTCGCCCACGGCCGCGACCGGGTGGACGAGGATCGGGCCGCCATGTCGTACTACGACCCGGGGGAACGGGCGTGGCATCACGTCACGTCCGTCGGACCGGGCGGGAACCCGAACAACGGGCCGCAGACCGAGCAGATCACGACGCTGGCCGCCGACCCGCGGGACGGGTCCCTCTGGGCCGGCACGTGGCTGCGCGGCCTCTATCGGTTCGACGGCGAGGACTGGTACTGGCACCGGCCCCAGAACGGGCTGTGCGGCAAGAGCATCACCGCGCTGTCCGCCGTCGGCACCCAGCTCTGGGCCGCCTGCGCGGACGAGAGCGGTGCCGTCGGCACGTCGCGCTGGGACGGTGCGCGCTGGACGACCGCCGCCGCCGCCGCGGGCGCGCCCGCGATCACGGCGATTGCCGGCGCCGCCGGCCGCGTTTGGTTTGCCGCCGACGGCATGTCGAACGACGGGTCGGGCGACGGCAGCGGGATCGCGACACGGGACGGCGGGCCGGCGCGCGTCCTGTCGACGGCCGGCGGAACACCGGCGACGAACGATGTCACGGCGTTGGCCATCGACGGCCACGGCGGACTCTGGGCCGGGACGCGCGGCCACGGGCTGCTCCACTATGACGGCCGGACGTGGACGCGGCAGACGCGCGCCACCACCGGCGGTCGGCTGGCGGGCGACGCGATCACGGACCTCGCGGTCGGCACGGACACACTGTGGGTCGCCAGCACGAAGTCGACGTACGACGGCAGCGCCTGGGTCGACGGCGGCGTGAGCGCCCTGGACGTGCGCACGCTGCAATGGCAGCCGCCGCTGCGTCACGGCTCGTCCGAACTGCCGGACAACGATGTCGGCAGCGTGCTCGTCGCACCGGACGGGCGGCTGTGGATCGGGCTTGGCGCCTCTCCGGACGGCCCCGGCGCCAGCGGCACGACGAGCCGCGGCAACGGCATCGCGATCTACGACCCGCGGACGAAGGGATGGGAGGATCACACCTACGACAGCACGAGCCGGGCGCTCGTCGGCAACACCGTCCTCGACCTGGCCGCCGGCCCGAACGGGATATGGGCCGCCGCGAGCCATCACCTCGATCCCGAAACGGAGTCGCGCGTCGGCGGCGGCGTGACCCGCGCCGTCGACCGGACCTTCGGCGGGTGGACGGGCGGCCGCGACGGCCTCGACAGCTACCACGGCTCGAGCTTCGGGCGCGACCCGCTGGTGACGGGCGACGTGCGCAGCGTCGTCGTGTCGGCCAGCGGTGAGGTCTGGGCGGGGACGTACGACATCGACGTCACACGGGACACGATCGCCGCCGTCTGGCCGTTCACGGACGCCGTCGTCAACCGTTGGGACGGCGGTCGCTGGCACGCGACACGCTTCAAGGGCGAGGGCTGGGTGGACGCGCTGGCGACGGACGACCAGGGACGGCTCTGGGCAGGCACGACGCGCGGCCACGCGGCCACGGAGCACGCCGTCGTCGGCTTCGACACGGTCGACAAGGCGCAGGGCGGGATCCGGATCTTCGACGGCCGCAGCTGGCTCGCCCTCGCGCCGTCGCCCGACGTGCTCGGCGTCAAGTCCGTCACCGCGTTGGCGTTCGATGCCGTTCGAGGGGGGATGTGGGTCGGGACGGAGAACGCCGGCATCCACTTCTTCCGCGCATCACCCCCTACCCCGACGCCCACCCCATTGCCGTCCGCCACCGCAACGCCGACAGACGAGCCGACGCCGACGGTCCCGCCCACCGCCACGCCGATCCACACCGCCACCGCCGCCCCGTCGGCGACGGCGACGCGGCCGACGCGTTTCGTCGTCTACCTGCCGTACGCAACGCACGGGCGCATCGGAGCAGCTGCGGCGCGTCGTTAGGACGGGCGCGGCCTATAATCGCCCGTCCGCCCCCCACCGACGAACCGATAGGGGACTTACCTGATGCCCGCAACCACGATCCTGCGCTGCACGCGCCGCACGGCGCGCAGTTTGGCCGCCGCCGCGCTGCTGTCCCTCGGAGTGATGGCCGGCTGCACGCCCAACGACACGCCGGTCGGCACGCCGCCTGCCGTCGCGCCGGACGGCTCGACCGCACCGCCCGGCGCAACGGCGGCCGTCACAATCGAGAGCAGCTCCGGACCGACGCTCTCCCCGCCGGACGCCCTCGGCACGCAGCGCGCGACGGGCAAGGTACCGACGTACGTGCGCAGCTTCGGCGGCTTCGGCAACGGCGACGGCCAGCTCCAATTGCCGACCGGCATCGCCGTCGACGCCACGGGCAACGTGTACATCGCCGACTCCGTCGGGGTGCAGGTGTTCGATGGCAGCGGCGCCTTCGTGCGGCGCGTGGCCGCCGGCGAGCTCGTCTCGGTGGAGGGCGTGGCCGTCGCGCCCGACGGCGCACGGCTGTACGTGGCCGAACGGACGCCGCCGGTGCGTGTCTTCGATGCGGCGGGCGCCGCGATCGGCACCGTCGGCGAGGCCGGTACGTCTCCCGGCCAGCTCACGCAGCCGGCGGCACTGGCGCTCGACGGCGACGGGAACCTGTATGTGGCCGACGCCGTGAACGGCCGCATCGAGGTCTTCGATGCCGGCGGGCGCCACCTTCGGACGATCGGCGAGAAGGGCGGCGGCCGCGGCCAGTTCTCGCAGCCGCGCGCGCTGGCCGTCGGTCCGGACGGGCGGGTGTACGTCGGCGTCGGCGACAGCTACGCCATCCAGGTGTTCGGTGCGGACGGCGCGTACGAGAAGAGCTTTGCCCATGGCTACAAGGACGAGACGCTCTTCCGCATCGCCGGTCTGGCGCTGGACGATGTGGGCCGACTGTACGCCAGCGAAGCGGCCTCGCACTACATCCAAGTCTTCGACGCGAACGGTTGGGTGAGCGACCTCGGCAAGCTTGGCGCCGGACCGACGCAGTTCAACACGCCGACCGGACTGGCCTTCAGCGCCGGCCAGCTCTACGTCGTCGATCAGCAGAACGGCCGGATCCAGGTCTTCCAAACCCCGTAGCGCGGTAGGGGCACGGCACGCCGTGCCCTTTGCATCCGCATCGCGATAACCGACGGGTGGGCACGGCACGCCGTGTCCCTACCGCACGATGTGACGATGGCCAAGGTGTCATGGTTGGCCGGCGCGTGGTCACGCCGCGCTGCGCCCTGACGCCCACCACGTCGCGACGGTCCGCCCTGTCACCCACGCCGTGCGTACGAACCCGTAGCCCCGTGCGGATATTCCCGTGCGCCGCCGCACCTTCGCGTGCCGGGAAGCCGTTGGCCCGCCCGCCCGGCGAACCGGGCTCTGCCCTCCCACCTCTGTCAACTTCGACCATCCACCCGCGCTTCGGCGAACAGCGAAGGCCGTGCCCCGCGTGGCACGGCCATTGCATGTCCGCGCCCGGCTGACGGCGTCGCACCCGGCCGCGCCGCACGCGGTGCGGCCGGGTGCTTCATCCTCGGCACGCTTAGAACGGGATGTCGTCCTCGGCCATGTGGCTCTCGCCGTGGCCGGCGCCGGCGTCGTCGAACGCACCGGCCGGTCCGCGGTCACCGGTGCCGCCGAGGAACTTGACGATGTTCGCCCGGAGCTCCCAGCCGTTGCGCTCGGCGCCGTTCTGGTCCGTGTAGGTGCTCGTGCGGATCTCGCCCTCGCACAGGACCAGCCGGCCCTTGGCCAGGTACTGGTTGCAGATTTCGGCCTGGCGGCCGAAGACGCTGACGCGGAACCAGGTGGTCTCTTCCTGGGATGAGCCGTCCTGGTCCGTCCACTTCCGGTTGGTGGCCACGGTGAAGTTGCAGACAGGGGTGCCGTTGGCGGTGTAGCGCATCTCGGGATCCCGGCCGAGATTGCCCACGACGACAGTGCGTTGGTACATGACTTCCTCCAGATCGTTCAGGGTTCGTGGGTGACGGTTCGATCACATGACCAGAGAGGCATAGAACATGCATTCTAGTCCATCGCAAGTATACGCATCCGCTCCATGCTGTCAACGCCCTCGCGACACTTGGGCGACACGTCGGCGCCAGCCTCGACAGAGGCGCACGGTGGCCGACATCCTTCGCCGGGCCTGTGGACAACTAAACCTTAAAAGTTGGTCAAGGTGGGTTGTGGACCGGCCATGCGTTATGGTAAGATCCACCGGTGTGGAGAATCGTGGTGAATTGTGGATGAAACGCATCTCGTTTACCTCGATGATTGCGAGCCGAGTGGGAAGGAAACCCCGTGTCTGCCTGGGATCTGGACGGCGAGCTACGGTGCAGCATCGACGACAAGGGCCGGGTGATCATCCCGAAGCCCTTCCGCGAGCCGTTCGAGGCCGGTCTGCACATGATCCGCGGCCTGTCGGGCAAGTGCCTCTGGCTGTTCCCTTTGGACGAGTGGCCGGCGCAACGGGCGGCGCTCCTGGCGCACCTCACCGCCGGCGCCGGCGCGGTGGACGCGGTCCGATTCCTGCGCACGGGCTTCGCCGAGACACCGGATCGCCAGGGGCGGGCGATGATCCCGGCGCCGCTGCGCGACCACTGCGGCCTCAAGCCCAACTCCGCCGTCGCCGCGCTCGGCATGGGCCACCGGCTCGAACTCTGGAGCGCCGAGCTCTGGCAGAAGCAGGCCGTCGACGTGATCGGCCAGGTGGCGGAGATCATGGCCGCCGCCGATCTGGCGGCGATGCGCGGCGACGCAGAGCCGACGCGATGACGACGCGCCACGCCCCGGTCCTCCTCGCCGAGATCCTCGAGCTGTTGGCTCCGGCGCCCGGCGGCCACTGGTTGGACGGCACGCTGGGCGGCGGCGGCCACGCCGAGGCGCTGCTGATGCGCACCGCGCCCGACGGCCGGCTGCTCGGCATCGACCGCGACCCGCTGGCGCTCGCGCGGGCCGCCGAACGGCTGGCCGCGTACGGCGACCGACTCGTTTTGGCCGAAGGAAACATCGCCGACCTCGACGCCGTCGCCGACGCGAACGCCTGGCCGCCGTGCAACGGCATCCTGTTCGATCTCGGCATCTCGTCCGACCAACTCGACGATCCGGCACGCGGCCTGTCGTTTCAATCCGACGGCCCGCTCGACATGCGGCTCGGCCCCGACGCCGACATGACCGCCGCCGACTGGGTGAACGACGCCGCCGAGGCCGACCTGGCCGACGTCATCTGGCGCTACGGCGAGGAACGAGCGAGCCGACGGATCGCCCGCGCGATCGTGGCCGCCCGCCCCCTCCGCTCGACGCGCGCGCTGGCCGACGTCGTGGCGCGGGTCGTCCGCCCCGAGCGGGGTCGGCGACCGGTCCATCCGGCCACGCGCACGTTCCAGGCACTCCGGATCGCGGTGAACGACGAGCTGTCTGCGGTGGAGCGCGCCGTGCCGCAGGCCTTCGGGCGGCTCGCGACCGGCGGGCGTCTGGCGGTGATCAGCTTCCACTCGCTCGAGGACCGGATCATCAAGCGCGCCTTCAAGGCCGCCGCCACCGGCTGCACGTGCCCGCCCGAGATGCCGCTGTGCGTATGCGGCGGCCGCCCAACGGTCCGCCTCGTGACGCGCCACCCCGTGACGCCCACCGAGGACGAGTGCCGCGCGAACCCGCGCGCCCGCAGCGCCAAGCTCCGCGTCGCCGAGCGCCTGGCCGAGGTGGCGGCGTGATCGCGCGGCGCGTCGGCGCGCGCGGCGTCGATCCGGGCCAGCTGCCGTCGCACGGCGGCGGTCCGCGCGAGGCCGTGCACCGCCGTACGGCTGCGATGCCGCGCCCGGACGCGTCCCCCTACCTCGACCGGCGCCCGCCCGTCGCCGCCCTCGCCCCGACGGTCCTCGTCGCGGTCCTCGGCTTCACGATGGCGGGCCTGCTCTGGGTCCGCCAGGCGAACTCCGTGGCGGACACCGGGCGGGCGATCGCCCACCTCCTCGAGCGCCGTGAAGCGCTGCTCATGCAGCGCGCTGCGGCCCGTGTCGCCCTGGCGCAGGCGACGGACCCCGGCGGCCTGGCGGACCGGGCGCGCGGCCTCGGCTTCGTGCCGGTCGAGGAGGCCGCGGTCGAGGTCGTCGTCGTCACGGCGGCCGCGGCGCCGGCCGGGTCGGCGGCGCTGGCCGAGCCCGGACGCCGCAGCCCGCTCGAACTCATCGTCCCGCCGGCCGAAGTGCCGCCCGCCGCCGCGGACGAGCCCTCGCTCTCAGCGATCCCGCTCTCGTTCTGGCAGGCGCTGGAGCCGAGCCCGTGAGGGGCCGCGTGGACTACCCGCGGCTGCCGTGGCTCGGGCTCGCGCTCTTCGGCGCGATGGCGCTCGTCGCCGGCCGCGTGGTCTGGCTGAGCGCCCGGCCGGCGTCGGCGGCGGGCGCTGCCTGGGAGCCCTCGACGGAAGTGCTGCCGCAGCGCGGCGCGATATGGGACCGGCGGGGGCGCTTGGTGGCCACCGAGAGCTACGACCGCTACGAGGTGATCCTCGAGAAGGCCAAGCTGCCGGACCCGGCGGGCTTCCTGGCCGCGGCGACGCCGCATCTGGGCGCGCGGGCGGACTTCGTCCGTCAGCAGCTCGACGAGCCGGCCGTAAAGTGGGTGACGGTGTTCAGCTACGCCCAGCGGGAGGCGGCGGACGCCGTCAAGGCCCTCGCGCCGCCAGAGGCCGTCTTCATCCGGCCGCTCGCCAGCCGGCACTACGCGCTGGGCGAGGCGGCGGGCCACGTGACGGGCTTCGTGGACTCGAACGGCAACGGCGAGTACGGGATCGAGGCGGCGTACAACGCCCAGCTGACCGGGGTCAAGGGCCACACGCCCGGCCCGTTCGGCACGGACCCGCGGGCGTACGTCCCGCCGCGCGAGGGCACGGACCTGGTGCTGACGATCGACCGCGACATCCAGCTGGCGGTGTGGCGGATCCTGGCGGCCCACATCGGAACGCAGGACGCCACGGGCGGGACCGTCATCGTCCTCGAACCGTCGACCGGCGACGTGCTGGCATCCGTCAGCTACCCGGCCTACGACCCGAACAACTTCGCCGCGGCCGACGTGAACCGCTACATCGACCCGGCCGTCGGCGCCTACTACCCGCCCGGCAGCGTGCTGAAGCCGCTGAGCCTTGCCGCGGCGATCGACGGCGGGATCCTGTCGCCCAACTCCACGTACGACGACACGGCCACGGTCTTCTACCAGGGGGTGACGATTCCCAACCAGGACTACACGGCCCACGGCGCGGCGACGATGTGGCAGATGCTGCAGCTCTCGTTGAACGTCGGCGCCGTCCATGTGGCCGACACGCTCGGCAGCGCCCGCTTCTACCGCGCGCTCGACGCGTTCGGCCTCGGCCGGCCGACGGGCATCGACGTCGCGGGCGAAGCGCCGGGCATGATCGTCCAGCCGGGCGCCGAGGGCTGGGTGGGCAGCAACTTCGCCTACAACGCGTTCGGCCAGGGTCTGGACGTCACGCCGCTCCAGATGGCGGTGGCGATGGCAACCATCGCAAACGACGGGGTGCGAATGACGCCGCGCGTCGTGCGCCAGCTGCGCGCGGACGGGGCACCGCCGCAGGACGTGGCGCCCATCCCGGTGGCCCAAGTGATCTCCGCCGCCACCGCCCGCACGATGCGCACGATGCTCGAGAGCGTCGTCGCCGAGACCGCGACGGGCGCCGAGATGGCCCACCACACGTCCGGCGGCAAGACCGGCACATCGGAGTTGTTCGACAGCGACGGCAACGGCGAGGACGACCTGATCGCCAGCTTCTGTGGTTTCTTTCCGGTCTCCAAGCCGCGGGCCGTCATCCTCGTGAAGCTCGACCGGCCAGTCGGTGAGCGCGGCAGCCGGGTGGCGGCGCCGATCTTCGCCGAGGTGGCGGAGGTGGTGGCGGGGGCGTTGGGGGTGGTTGGGGACAAGACGGGGGGCGACGAGTGATGACTGAAGTCGTCTTCATCGTGGGTATTGGGGCTCTGTTCGCGCTGAGTGCGTTCGCTGTGACCGCCATCGCAACCAGGCCCCTCACGAAGTGGTTGGCACAGCGCCAACTCGGAAAGGCCATTCGCGAGGATGGGCCGAGCCACGGATCGAAGGCCGGGACGCCGACGATGGGCGGCATTGTGCTCGTCCTGGGGATACTCCTCGGCATCGGCGCCGCGGCCGCCTTCGGAACGTGGCTCCTGAGTCGGTTCTTCGCGTTCGGGGACTATTCGTACGAGGTCACCAAGAGCGCCCGCGCGGCAGCTATCACGATGGCGTGGGCGTTGGCCGCGACGGCCGGCGCGACGCTGCTGTTCGGAGCGATCGGGCTCATGGACGACTGGCACGGGCTGGCACGCAAGGGACGGGCGCGCGCCTTGGGGATCGGACTGTCCGCCCGCCGTCTTCTTGCCCTGCAATTCGCCGCAGCCCTCGTCGTCGCCCTACTTCTCGCGCGGATGCCGGCAGCCATGCCAACCAACTCGGCTATGCCGGGATTGCGGCCTTCGCCCCACCCAACCGCACAGAGCCTCCTCACGCTAATCGTGCGTGATCCGACGTCGCTTGGAACGACGTTTGGACCATTGGCGTGGCTCGCGGTGGCGTCGATCGTGCTCGTCGCTATGGTCAACGGTGTGAACCTAAGCGACGGCCTCGACGGACTGGCCGCCGGCGTTGCGGCGATCGCCTTCGCCGCGCTCGGCCTGTGCTTGCTGCGATTGCAGTTCGCGCGACCCGATACGCTGAGCATGACGTCGGTCGTCGATTTCTCGCACTTTCTGCTCTGCTTCGCCGTCGCCGGCGCCTGCCTCGGCTTCCTCGTCCACAACCGCTACCCCGCCAAAGTCTTCATGGGCAACGTGACGTCCATGGCCCTCGGCGGCGCCCTCGCCACGATCGCCCTCGCCACCGGCACGTGGCTGCTGCTGCCGCTCATCGGCATCGTCTACGTCGCGGAAGTGCTCAGCGACATCATCCAGGTCGGCTACTTCAAGTGGACCGGCGGCAAGCGCGTCTTTCGGATGGCGCCGCTGCACCACCACTTCGAGCTGGGTGGGATGCACGAGACCGCCGTGACGCGGCGGTTCTGGCTGGCGGGCGCCGCGGGCGGTGCGCTGGCGGTGGGGTTCGTGTACTGGGCCACGTGGGGGATGTCGGGATGATCGAAGGCAACCGAAGCTTTGCGATGTGCACGCATGCATCCGTCCCCTTGCCCCCAAGGGGAGGGACAGGCTGGCCACAGGCCAGCCAGGGCTGGGGATACGCGGGATGCGGATCCCCCACAATCATCGGAGACCGACCGTGAACGACACCTCCCTGGCCGCGCCCACCCTTCCCCGCCTCAAGACGATCGAGACGATCGGCACGCGCGACGGCGTCACGTGGCTGGCGGCCGAGCTCGCCGCGACCGGCGCGCAGGCGATGGCCCGCCTCCGCCCGTGGCCCGGCATGGTCCTGCCGATCGTCGCCGCGCACGACGTGCCAGCGGCCCTCGGCGGCTGGGCGCGGGCGTGCGCCGGCAAGGCGCGCTACGTCGTGATGTTCGGGCCGTCCGCACCCCGGCTGGCCGGTGCGATCGCGCAGGTCGGCGGCGGCGTGATCGTCGTCCGGTGCGCGGACATGGCGGATGCCGTGCAGGCCGCCGGGCGGCTGGCGCACGTGGGCGACGCGGTGGCATGGACGCCGCTCGCACCGCGGGCAGAGGGCGTCAACGGCGGCGAAAGCGACGCATGCGACACAACCGCCTCGTTCCGCGCCCGCGCCACCGAATGGGTACTGGCGGCCCGCCACGACGCCTGGGTGGCAGCGTGACGATGACGCAGCGCGCAGCGGGCGACGTGCAGGCAACGCGGCCGGCGATTCATGCGCCGGCGTCGCCCGCCGCGCCCCACGACGCGATGCACGCGCCGCCGCGGCCGAAGCGACAGCGGGACGGCGTCCTGATCGGGGCCGTCGGGCTGCTCCTGCTCATCGGCATCCTGGCCGTCTTCACCGCCAGCGACAGCGCCGCGCTGCAGGGGCACCTCATGTGGTCGGCCGTCGGGATCACCGCCGCCGGCGTCGTCGCCACGATCGGCGACTACCGGCTCATCCAGCGCTGGTCGCCGCTCCTGTTCATCGGGCTGATCGGCCTCCTCGTGCTGGTGCTCCTCGTCGGCCAGGAGGTGAACGGCAGCACGCGCTGGCTGTTCGGCGGCTCCGTCCAGCCGGGCGAGCTCGCCAAGCTCGTCGTCGTCATCTACATCGCCGACTGGTTGTCGGGGCGGCCGCACGAGATCCGGCAGTTCGCGGTCGGCCTCGTGCCGTTCATCGTCCTCGTCAGCCTGGTCTGCGGCCTGATCATCCTCCAACCGAACTTCTCGACCGCCATCCTCGTCCTCGGCATCGCCAGCGCGATGCTCGTGGCGGCCGGCGCCCGGATCGACCAGATGCTCATGAGCGGCTCGATCGCCGTCGTCGTCCTGACCGGGGCGCTGATCATGGCCGACTACCGCGTCAGCCGCGTCCTGGGCTTCCTGAACGCCAGCGGCATGGCCGACGGCGCGAACTGGCAGCCGAACCTGGTGCAGGGCGCCGTGCTCCGCGGCGGCTGGTTCGGCGTCGGGCTCGGCAACGGACAGTACAAGCACTTCATGCCGCTCTCCACCGGCGCCACGGACGCCGTGTTCGCCGTCATCGGCGAGGAGACCGGCGTCCTCGGCTGCCTGCTCGTCGTCGCGCTCTTCGCCACCGTCGCGTGGCGCGGCATGCGCATCGCGCGCGGCGCGCCCGACCCGTTCGCCAAGCTGGCGGCGCTCGGCGTGACGTGGTGGATCGTCAGCCAGGCGTTCGTGCACATGGCCGTCGTCACGCGCCTCATTCCGTTCACCGGCGTGCCGCTGCCGTTCATCTCGTCCGGCGGCAGCAGCCTCACCACGACGCTGGTGGGCGTCGGGCTGCTCGTGGCGATCTCGCAGCGGGTCGATCCCGCAAAGGTGACGCCGTATGGTCTTGTGGATTTCCGGTGGTGGAACCGCCGGTCACGTGTATCCCGCGCTTACCGTGCGCGGCGCGCTGGGCTCGCGGGTTAGCGCCGTGATGTGGTATGGCCGCGCCGGCGGCATGGAGGCGACGCTCACGGCCCGGGCGGGCATCCCGTTCCGCGCCGTGCGGACCGGCGCCCTCGTCGACCGCGGCCCGCGCGGCGTCCTTGCCGGCGCCGTCGCGATCGCCCGCGGCACGCTCGCCGCAGCCCGCGACCTCCGCCGCGAGCGGCCCGACGCCGTCTTCGTCACCGGCGGCTACGTCAGCGTCCCGCTGGCCGTCGCCGCCCGCCTCACGGGCACGCCGCTGTGCGTCTACCTGCCGGACATCTTCCCCGGCCGCGCCGTGCAGCTGATCGCCCGCCTGGCCGACCGCATCTGCGTGACGGCCGGAGCGGCGCTCGACGCCCTGCCCCGCCGCGCCCGCGACCGGGCAACCGTCACCGGCTACCCGGTCCGCCCGCTCGTCCGCGACGCAGACCGCGCCGCCGCGCGCGCCCGCCTCGCCGTCGCGCCCGACGACGCCGTCGTGCTCGTCTTCGGCGGCAGCCAGGGTGCGCGCCGGATCAACGACGCCGTCGCCGACGCCGCGCCTGCGCTCCTCGCGCGCGCCGTCGTGCTGCACGCCGCCGGCGCGACGACGCTGCCGGCGGCGACGGCCGCCCGCGCCGCGCTCGCCGAACGACTCGGCGCCGACATGGCCGCCCGCTGGCGCCTCGCGCCGTACTTCGAGGACGACGCGATGGCCGACGGCCTCGCCGCCGCCGACGTCGTCGTCTGCCGCGCCGGCGCCGCCGTCCTCGGCGAGCTCCCGGCGCGCGGCCTGCCGGCCATCCTCGTGCCGCTGCCGATCTCCGGCGGCCACCAATGGCCGAACGCCCGCGTTCTGGCCGACGCCGGCGCGGCCGTCGTCGTGGCGGACGCCGACATGGACGGTGCGCGCCTCGCGACCGAGGTCACGGCGCTGCTCGACGACCCGTCGCGGCGCGCCGCCATGCAGGCCGCCGCGCGGCGGCTCGACCGACCGGCGGCGGCAGAGTCGATCGCCCAGGTGATCCTGGCGATGACGAGCGGACGGGCGGCGTGACGATGATGACTTCACGTGCATCGCGGTTGGCGGCGGCGGCGAGCCTTGCGCTGTGCCTCCTCTCGGCCGGCGCCGCCTCGGCCTTGGCGCACCCGGCGTTCGGCGGCCCGGTCGACCCGGGCGCGGTGCCGGGGACCCTGCCGACCGGCGTCGACCTGAGCGCGTACGCCCTCGTGATCATGGCGGTGCTGGCCGTGATCGGCGCGGCACGCGGCGTGAAGGGGGCGACGCGGGCGATCGTCGTCACCGGCATGGCGGTCCTCCTGTTCGGGCCGGCCTGGGCCAAGGTGGCGTCCGTCATCAACAAGCAGTGGAAGCTGTTGTACGCCGGCGTCCAGGTCAGCGCCGGGACGGGTGAGCCGGCGGAGGTGTTCGCATCCATGTCCGCGATGAAGCCCATCGTGCCCGCGACGGGAGCGAATGCCGCGGTCTGGCAGATCGCGCTGTTCGCGCTGGTCGTCCTGCTCGTCGGTTACCGGGTGTTCGGATCGATCGCAGCGCGTCCTGCCGGCGGCGGCCAGCCGGGCGCGCCGCGGATGCCGCGCGTCATCGACCGCCTGGTCGGCGCGCTGGTCGGCGGCCTGACGGGCCTGCTCGTCGCCCACTTCGTGCTGCCGCGGATCGTCCCCGGGGCACGGATCAGCATCGTCGATCCGCGCCTCACGATCGCCGCGGCGGCGGCGCCGTACGCGCCGATGATCTTCTTCGGCGTCGTCGTCCTGTTGATCTTCTTCGGCGTGAAGTCGCTCGGCGGCAGCGCGCCGCGGTTCAAGGTGTACAACTGATGGTCCCGATCGAGTACGTCGCGGTCCTGTTCGTCGGCGCGTTCGGCGTCGTCGGCGTGGCGCGCAAGTTCCCGCGCGAGCTCGGCGCGACGATCGTGTACGCCGCGATGATGCTCATGCTGAGCTTGGGCGGCGACGCGCTCGGCACGCTGGTCTACGACAGCTTCAAGGGCCTCGGCCTTGCGTCGCAGACGAACGTCGACTTGTTCAAGTGGTTCGTCATGATGGCCATCATCACCGGCTTCGTCATCATCAATTACGCCGGTCAGACGCTTTCCTTTCAGGGCAAGTGGCCGCCCAACCCAGCGACCGGCCTCATCTTCGACCTGCTCATCGGGCTGTTCAACGGCTGGCTCGTCGTCTGGACGGCCTGGAAGGTGACGCACGACCTCGGCTACCCGAACACGGCCTTCGGCGGCTTCCAGCTGCCGATCACCGCCCGGGCCGACCACTGGGTCCAGCTCGCACCGCTCGCCCTGATTCCCGACCGCCTCGAGACCTGGGTGCTGGCCGGCTTCCTCATCCTCCTCATCGGCCTGCGGGTCGTTCGATGAAGGCGGTGCGGTGATGGACCCGATGCTCCCCGCACGCGGCTGGCCCGCCGGCTGCGGCGCCCCCGCCCTCGCCGCCGGCGACGCCGTCCACCTCGTCGGCATCGGCGGTGCCGGCATGCAGGCGCTGGCGACCGTCCTATTGGCGCGGGGCCTGCGCGTCTCCGGGTCGGACCGCGACGCGTCGCCCGCCCTCACCCGGCTCGCCGAAGCGGGCGCGACGGTCCACGCCGGCCACGACGCCGGGCATGTGCCCGCCGACGCCCGCTTGCTCGTCGTGACGGCCGCCCTGCCGGCGGGCAATCCCGAGGTCGACGCCGCACGCGAGGCGGGGGTGCCGATCGTGAAGGGCAAGCAGCTCCTCGGCGCCCTTGTCGACGCCGGCCGCGGCGTCGGTGTCGCGGGGACGCACGGCAAGACGACGACGACGGGTCTCGTCGGCCACATCCTCCGCAGCGCCGGCCTGGACGCCACCGTCTTCGTCGGCGGCGACATCCCGGACATCGGCGGCAGCGCGGCCGCCGGCACGTCCGACCTCGTGGTCTACGAGGCCGACGAGTACGACCGCAGCTTCCTGTTCGGCCGGCCGTACGTCGCCGTCGTCACGAACATCGAGCACGACCACCCCGACATCTACCCTGCGTTCGACGACGTGCTCGAAGCGTTCCGCGCGTTCGTCGCCCTCGTCCACTCGGACGGCCGCGTCATCGTCAGCGCCGGCTCGGACGCCATCGGCGCCGTCGTCGGCGCCGCATCCGCGGCCGTCGAGTCGTATGCCGTCCGCGCGGAGGGCCACGACGACGCATCCGCCGGGTCGCGCTGGACGGCGCGCATCGTCGGCGTCCAGCCGGATCGCCAGCTCTTCGACGTCACGTGCGACGGTGAGTGCCTCGGCACGTTCACGACGCGACTGCCGGGCGCGCACAACGTCGGCAATGCCCTCGCCGCCGTCGCCGCGGCCCGCGCGCTCGACGTGGACGTGGACGCAATCCGCACCGCCGTGGCCAGCTACCGCGGGGCGGGCCGGCGGTTCGAGGTGATCGCCGAAGTGGCCGGCATCACCGTCGTAGACGATTACGCCCACCATCCCACCGAGATCACGGCGACGCTTTCCGCCGCGCGCAGCCGCTTCCCGGGCCGCCGCATCTGGGCGATCTTCCAACCCCACACGTTCAGCCGCGTCGCGCTGCTGGCCGACGCGTTCGCGACGACGCTCGCCGCCGCCGACCGCATCGTCCTCACGCCCGTCTACGGCGCCCGCGAGACAGCCGGCGATGCCGGCACGGTCGCGATCGATGCCGCCCTGCGGACGATCAAGCGGTCCGACGACGTCCACGGCGGTGCCTCGCGCGTCGACAACCTCACGCAGGCCGCCGACGTCGTCGCGGCCGAGGCACGGCCGGGCGACGTGGCGCTGTTCATGGGCGCCGGCGACATCCAACGCGCCAGCCGCGCCGCGGTGCGCGCCCTCGCCCGGCGCGCCGCCGCCGCCGTCGCCGACGCCGCGCGCGCCGCCGGCCTCGGCGGCGACCTTCTCGGCACGTCCCCGCTCTCGGACTACACGACGTTGCGGATCGGCGGCCCGGCCGACGTGGCGGTGCGCATCCGGACGCTCACCGACCTGACGGACTGGTGGCTCCTCTCGTGGCGGCTCGGCGCGCCGGTGCGCGTGCTCGGCCGCGGCTCGAACGTGCTCGTCGCCGACGCCGGCCTGCCGGGCGTCGCGCTGATCAACCGCTGCGAGGGCTGGCACGTCGTGGCCGACGACGGCGGCTGCGAGCGCGGCGCAACGGACGGCCCACCGCCCGGCGACGATGCCGCGACGGCGCGCGTCGTCGCCGAGGGCGGCGTGACGCTGGCGGCGCTGGCGCACCAGCTCGCTCGGCAGGGCTGGGCCGGCATCGAGCCCGGCGTCGGCATCCCGGGCAGCGTCGGCGCGGCCGTCGTCACGAACGCCGGGGCGCACGGCTGGGCGATGGCCGACAGCGTCGTGTGGGCCGAGGTCGTGGCCAGCAGCGGCGAGGTCGAGCGCTGGGACGCCGGCCGGCTGGCGTTCGGCTACCGGTCCAGCGCCCTCAAGCACGACCCGTCCCACTTGGTGCGCCGCGCCGTGCTGGCCGTCCGCCGGGACGATCCGACCGCGATCCTCAGCCGCATCGCCGCCCACAGCGCCTACCGCCGCCGGACACAGCCGACAACCCCGTCCGTCGGCTCGGTCTTCCAGAATCCGCCCGGCGACTTCGCCGGACGGCTCATCGAGGACGCCGGGTTGAAAGGCCACGGCGAGGGCGGGGCACGGATCTCGCACGTGCACGCCAACTTCTTCGTGAACGAAGGCGGCGCGCACGCCCGCGACGTCCGGCGTCTCATCGCCGCGGCGCGGGCGGCCGTCGCCCGCCGCGCCGGCATCCGGCTCGACCTCGAGATCGAAACGCTTGGAGACGACGATGAAGCTCTGGTCTAGCCGTCGGCGCCGCCGCGTCACCCGCATCTGGCGCGCCAGGCGCGGCAAACAGGCGCTCGCCGCCGCACCACCGTCCCCGGCCGGCGCGGTGCCCCGCGTCCGCGCCCGCCACCGCGCCCGGACGCCCGACCTCGGCGCGCCGCTCGCGGCGCTCCTCGGCAACCCGTCGCGCGTCGCCAGCCTGGCCTCGGTCATCCTCCTCGGGGCGATGCTGGTCCACGTTTGGACCGGCCAGCGCTTCCGCGTGCACGGCGCCGTCGTCGTCGGCAACGAGCGCCTGAAGAGCGCCGCGGTGTACGCGCAGTCCGGCATCGATGGGCGGCTTGCGCTGGCGATCGACGCCGACACCGTAAAGGCCCGCCTCACCGCGCTCGCCGACATTCGGGACGCGACGATCGACGTGGCGCTGCCGAACCGGGTGACGATCCGCGTCGTCGAGACCGCACCGGCGCTGCTCTGGCAGACCGGGGCGTCCGCCGTGGCGATCGACGAGGGCGGGCGGGCGATCCCGCTGCCGCCCGACGGCGCGTGGGCGGCCGGGCTCGTGCGCATCACGGACGCCACCGGCCAGCCGCCGGCGATCGGGTCGCTCATCGGAGCCGGCACCGTCGCGGCGGCCATGGCGTATCAGGAACGGTTCGGCGCGCTGGAGTGGCGCGGACCGGCCGAAGGCTTCCGCGCCACGACCGAAGACGGCTGGACCGTCATCCTCGGCGCGGACGCCGGCCAGGCGCCGCTTCAGGCGGCCACGCTGCAAGCTTTCCGGCGCGGGCTCGACACGCCGGTCGACTCGGTCGGCCTGGTTGACCTGCGATTCCCCTCCCGGCCGTACTACCGACTGCGGTCCGGACTGTAACGACACGCACCAAAGGACCGAACGCCATGATCATCGGCATCGATATCGGCTCGCACAAGATCGTCGCGCTCATGGGCGAGGGCCTGCCCGGCGGCGGCGTGCGCGTCGTCGGGGCCGGCCACGCGCCGGCCGAGGGCATCCGGGCCGGGGAGGTCGTGAGCGTCGAGGACGCCGCGGGGGCGATCGGGGCGTGCGTCGAGCGGGCCGAGCGGCTCGCGGGGGACACATTCGACTCCGCGGTGATCGGCGTGACCGGTGCGCACGTGGTGGGCACGGCCAACCGCGCCGCCGTGCCGTGCGGCCGGCGCCCGCGGCCGATGGACGCCACCGACGTCGAGCGCGTGCTCGAGGTCGCCGGCACCGTGCCGGTGGAGCCCGAGCGCGAGGTGCTGCACGTCCTGCCGCGAAGCTATCGACTGGACGGCGGCAGCGCCGTGGACTCGCCGGTCGGCATGGAGGGCTTTCGGCTGGAGGCCGAGGTCCACATCGTCACCGGCAGCCTCGGCGCGTTCAACACGGTGCGCCGCTGCCTGAAGTTGGCCGACATCGACCGCTACAGGCTCGTCATGAGCACGCTGGCGGCGGCCGAGGCGACGGTCACGCCCGACGAGCGCGAGCTCGGCGTCGTCGTCGTCGACCTCGGGCATGCGCTGACAGGCGTCGCGTGCTTCGCGGACGGGGCGATCGTTCACACCGCCACGCTCAAGATCGGTGGGAAGCACCTGACGAACGACCTGGCCGTCCTCTTCCAGACACCGTTCGACCAGGCCGAGCGCCTGAAGAAGACGCACGGCCACGTCCTGCCCGAGCACGACGACGACCGGGCCGAGGTCGACATCGTTCCGTTCGGCGAGGAGCAGGTGCGCAGCGTTCGGCGGCGCGACGTCAGCCGCGTCCTGGCGGCCCGGGCGGATGAGATGGCGTCCATGATCCTCGCCGAGATCGAACGCGCCGGATTCGGCGACCACCCGCCGGCCGGTGTCGTGCTGGTGGGCGGCGGAACGGAACTCAAGGGCCTGCCGCATCGGCTGCAGGAGAGCTGGCGCGTGCCGGTCCGCGTCGGACGGCCGACGCAGGTGGCGGGGCTGACGAACGCCGCCAAGAGCCCCGACCACGCCGCGGCGGTCGGGCTCCTGATGTGGGCGGTGCGCGGCGTGCCGGACGCGGCCGTACCCAACGTGTCAACGAACGGCCACGCCGTGCCGCTCGGCGGCATGTTCGGCTGGATGCGCGAAACGCTCCTGCCGCGCCGGGATGGGAGGCGCGGATGAAGGCCCGAAAGGAGTGGCCTCCTCCTTGAACGCCGCTCCGCCTGCCACCCGATCCGCCTGACACTCGACCCGCCTGACACTCGACCCGCCTGAAACTCGACCCGCCTGAAACTCGACCCGCCTGAAACTCGACCCAACCGCGCGGTCCCCGCGCTCGCTACAACGAACCGTTTGACCCACCAACCCGGAGGTACCCCATGAACCCGCACCACTACACCAACCTGCACGAGAACCTGGCCACGATCAAGGTCGTCGGCGTCGGCGGCGGCGGATCGAACGCCGTCAACCGGATGATCGAAGAGGGATTGACCGGCGTCGACTTCGTCACCGTCAACACGGATGCCCAGGCGCTCCAGTTGTCCCGCGCCGGCGCGCGGCTCCAGATCGGCACGAAGCTCACGAAGGGTCTTGGCGCCGGCGGCCGCGCCGAGGTCGGCGAGCGGGCGGCCGAGGAGAGCCGCGAGGACCTCGAGGAGGCGATCAAGGGCGCCGACATGGTCTTCGTCACGGCCGGCATGGGCGGCGGGACCGGCACCGGCGCCGCGCCCGTCGTCGCCCAGATCGCCCGCGACGCCGGCGCGTTGACGATCGGCGTCGTGACGCGCCCGTTCATCTTCGAGGGCACGCCGCGGTCGCGGTCGGCGGAGACCGGGCTGGAGCGGATGGCGGAGGCCGTCGACACGCTGATCATCATCCCGAACGACCGGCTGATGTCGCTCAACGACGGCCGCTTGACGTTCCACGACGCGTTCCGCGCCGCCGACGAGGTCCTTCACCAGGGCATCCAGGGGATCTCGGAGCTGATCACCGTACCGGGCCTGATCAACCTGGACTTCGCCGACGTCCGCTCGATCATGAGCGGCGGCGGCGCGGCGCTGATGAGCGTCGGGCGCGCCAAGGGCGAGCGGCGGGCGGTCGAGTCGGCCGAGCGCGCGATCCAGAGCCCGCTCCTCGACATCACGATCGACGGCGCGACCGGCGTGCTGTTCAACGTGACGGGCGGGATGAACATGACGCTGACCGAGGTGAACGACGCCGCCGAGGTCATCGGCCGCCATCTGGACGCGAACGCGAACATCATCTTCGGCGCGGTGCTCGACCCGACGATGGACGAGGAACTCCGGATCACCGTCATCGCCACCGGCTTCCAGGCGAACGCACGCGTCGAAGGCCGCCCGACGCCGTCGAACGTGATCGACCTCTCGCACCGCCGCCCGGTGACGCGCTCCGTCGAGTCCTCGCTCCAGCGCGGGCTGCCGGTCGGCGCGTCCGACATCGACATCCCGGCGTTCCTGCGGCGCCAGTCGAACGGGGGCTGATCGACCCTCCCACCCCACACAGCCGCTGCCCTTCGGGGGGCACGAGGGCGATCGGGCTTGTCCCGGTCGCCCTCGTGCGTTGACGCGTCGATTCGCCGGGAAACCGGTTGCGGCGCGTTTCGCCGGGTGGTACAATCGCGCCCAGATACGGTGGTCCCTCGGCTGGATCGCGACGACATCTAGCGTCGGCGGCAAATTTGCGCCAAAGTCGTCGCAAACCTGTCGCATGGCACGCGGTTCCCTTTCGATTCCCGTTGCGCCTCGGAGCATACGATGAAGTGCCCGTACTGCCAGGCCGACAGCCACGTCGTCGACACGCGCGAGGTGGCCAGCACGATCCGGCGGCGCCGCGAGTGCGACGGCTGCCGGCAGCGCTTCACGACATACGAGCAGCTCTCCTCGACGAACCTACAGGTCGTCAAGCGGGATCGGCGGCGCGAGGGCTACAGCCAGGACAAGCTCCTCACGAGCATTCAGATCGCGTGCGCCAAGCGGCCGATCAGCACGGACGTCGTGAACGATCTGCTGCGAACGGTGGAGAGCGAGCTCTACCGCCAAGGGCGCAGCGAGATCGACAGCCAGCTGATCGGCGACCTCGTGATCGCCCAGCTGCGGCTGCTGGACGACGTGGCCTACGTTCGCTTCGCCTCGGTCTACCGCCGGTTCACCGACTTGGACGGTCTGGTCGACGAGATCGAGCGGCTGCGTGACCAGAAGCAGCGCGACGAGGAAGACAAGCGCCAGATGCGCTTGATCGAGGTGTAGCCGATGGCCAAGATCGCATGGCCGGCCCCCGCCGCAGAGGGCGGGCACCACGCCGCCGCTTCCGATTCCGCCGCTGCCGTTGCCGCTCCTGCCGATGACGGACCGCGCCCGACCGAACGCGACGGCGCGGAGCACGACGCCGTACCGGCACAGCTCGGACGCCGCGTGGCCGAGGGTGAACTCAACGCGCTCGGCGAACTCGGCGAGCGGATCTTCCTCGACCGGTACGCGCACAAAGACATGGACAAGGCCCACCTCTCCGTCGGCGACACCGTCGTCGTGTGCGTGGACACCGCGACGGGGCAGCGGGAGATCGGCGTCGTCACCGCGGTCGGCGGCGGCCACGCGACGGTGGCGTTGGACGGCGGCGAGTCGGTCGATCGGGCGCTCGAGCACATCGACCGGCCGATCGAGCTCCACCCGGACGAGATGCAGGCCCGTGTCGCCCGCGGGATCGCGGCCGTCGAGGCGCCCGCCGATCGGGACGCGTGGGCGGCGCGCTTCGAGTGGCTGCTCGGCGGGTGGCGGTTCGTGCCCGGCGGGCGGATCCTGACGGCGGCCGGCACGGACCAGAACCTGACGTTCTACAATTGTTATGTCATCCCCAACCCGCGCGACAGCCGCGACGGGATCTTCACGACGCTGTCCCAGATGGCCGAGATCATGTCGCGCGGCGGCGGCGTCGGGATCAACCTCAGCTCGCTCCGCCCGCGCTACGCCTACGTGCGCGGCGTGAACGGCCGCTCGAGCGGCGCCGTGTCCTGGGGATCGGTCTACAGCTTCGTGACGGGCCTGATCGAGCAGGGTGGCAGCCGCCGCGGCGCCCTGATGCTCATTCTGAACGTCTGGCACCCGGACGTGGCGGAGTTCATCGAAGCCAAGCGGACGATGGGCCGGATCACGAACGCGAACATCTCGGTGGGCATCACGGACGACTTCATGGCTGCCGTGCAGGCGGACGGCGACTGGGAACTGGTGTTCCCGGACACGAACGCGCCCGCGTACGACACGGCGTGGGACGGCGACCTGGCCGCATGGCGCGCCGCCGGGCATCCGGTCATCGCGTATAAGACGGTCCGCGCGCGCGAGCTCTGGGACACGATCATCGAGAGCGCCTGGGCCAGCGCGGAGCCGGGGGTGTGGTTCGGGGAACGAACGAACCAGTTGTCGAACTCGTGGTACTTTGCGCCCATCATCTGCACGAATCCGTGCGGCGAGCAGGGACTCCCGGCATGGGGCGTCTGCAACCTCGGCGCCCTGAACCTCGCCCGCTTCCACACCCCCGCCGGCGAGGTCGACTGGCCTGCGCTCGGGCAAGGGGTGCGCTACGCCGTGCGGTTCCTGGACGACGTGATCGACGCCACACCCTACCACTTTGCCGAGAACGAGGCCCAGCAGAAGTCGGAACGGCGCGTCGGGCTCGGGACGATGGGGCTGGCCGAGCTGATGGTGCGCTGCGGCGTTCGCTACGGCAGCGCGGAGGGCAACGCGTTCTGCGACGGGTTGTTCGCGTTCATCTCCCGCGAGGCCTATCTGGCGTCGAGCGATATCGCCGCCGAGAAGGGCAGCTTCCCGCGGTTCGAAGCCGAGCCGCTTCTCCAAAGCGGCTACATGCTGGGCATGCCCGACGAGGTGCGCGACGCCGTGCGCGCCAAGGGGCTGCGCAACGTCACGCTCCTGACCCAGGCGCCGACGGGCACGACCGGCACGATGGTGAACACGAGCACCGGCATCGAGCCGTTCTTCAGCTGGTCCTTCTACCGCAAGAGCCGGCTGGGCTGGCACGAGGAGACCGTGGCGGTCGTGAACGAGTGGCGCGCCGCGCACCCCGACGCGGCCGAGCTGCCTGCGCACTTCGTCACCGCGATGGACCTGACGCCGCTCGAACATGTCGGGGCGCAGGCCGCCATCCAGCGCTGGATCGACTCGGCGATCTCCAAGACGTGCAACGTCCCGGCCGAGTACACGATCGAACAGACGCGGACGCTGTACGAGGAGATGTACCGCCTCGGGTGCAAGGGCGGCACGATCTACCGCGACGGTTCGCGGAACGAGCAGGTGCTGCACCGGAAGGACGACGGGGATTCCACCACCGACGACGCCGCCGACGCCGTGCCCCTACACGCGGGGGGGGAGTTGGCCGGGGGGGGGGGCGACGACGCGGTGGGAACGGCTTCGTCGATGCGTGCTTGGCCGACGGCCGACGCGATTCGGCGGCGCCCACGACAGACCGTTGGGCGGACGGTGCGGGTGAACACGCCGTTCGGCAAGGCGTACGTCACGGTCAACCTGGCCGAGGAGAACGAGCCGTTCGAAGTCTTCGTGAACGTCGGCAAGGCGGGCAGCGATCTGGCGGCGGACGCCGAGGCGATGGGCCGGCTGATCAGCCTGCTGCTGCGGATGCCGAGCCGGTTGCGACCCAGCGAGCGCCTCCGGCTCGTCGTCGACGAGCTCGAGGGGATCGGCGGCAGCCGGCACGTCGGGTTCGGACCGGACCGTGTCCGGTCGATCCCGGACGGCATCGCCAGCGCGCTGCGGGACGCGACGGCCGGCGACAGTGGCGCGGAGGCCGTCCAGCCGGGGCTGTTCCCGGCGTCCGCCGAAGACGCAACGGCCATCGGAAGCGTCCAGGGTCCGAGCGGCGGCGTTCCGGACGGCCACGGCGACGGCACAGACCCCGCACCGCACATGCCGGGCGGCGACCTCTGCCCATCGTGCCACTTCGCCACGTTCGTTCATATCGAGGGGTGCCAGAAATGCTTCACGTGCGGCTATTCCGAGTGCTGAACGAAACACCCCCTCGACGTCTTCCGCAATGACCGCCCAGCCGCCCCCCATCGAGATCGAAGCCAAGTTCACCCTCGACGCGCCCGAGGTCGGCGACGCGCTGGCCGAGGCGGACACGCTGGCCGACGACATCATGCTCGGCGCCGTAGCGGAGAAGGTGGACCAGGACGACTACGCGGACACGGACGACCTGGCGCTGCTGCGCGCCGGCTGGGCGCTGCGGCACCGCACGCGGTTCATCACCGGCGCCGAGGGCTGGCCGTCCGTCAAGCACGTCGTGACGCTCAAGCAGCTCGCCGGCGCCGCCACGCTGCGGGACGGGGTCCACGTCCGCGCCGAGCACGAAGGCCCGGTCGTCGGCCCGCCGTTCGACACCGCCGGGTGGCCGGACGACGTTCGGCTGGCCGCGGAAGCGGCGGTCGGCGGCGCGGTGCCGCCGCTGGCAGAGCTCTTCACGCTGGCCCAGCGCCGGCGCGTCCGGGCGGTGACGCTGGACGGCGCGACGGTCGGCGAACTGTCGATCGACGCCGTGCGGCTTCACCTGCCCGGCGACATCCGCCGCGGCGCGGATGCGATCGCAAGCTTCGACGAGGTCGAGGTCGAGCTGGTGCCGGGCGCGACGATGGACGACCTGGCGCGTGTCGTGCCGGCACTGTCGGCCGCGAGCGGCGGACGGGCGGCCGTGGGCGGCAAGTTCGATCGCGCGGTCGAGCTGTTGGCGGAGGCGCCCGCCGTGGCCGAGCTGCCGCCGGACGAGCGCGCCCGTCTGGCCCGCGCGCTGTCGATCCTCGGCGCACGGGACGGCGATGTCGTTTGACGCCCACCGTGGTGCGATCGTAGGCGGCACGGCCGCGCGGGCCGAAGAGCGCGGCTCTCTCGACCCCGGCGACGCGGGAAGTTCGCCGCAGGTCAAAGCGTTCATCGACATCGGCACGAACTCCGTGCGGCTCGTGCTCGTGCGGATCACCGCCGACGGGAGCACGACCGAGCTGACGCAGCGCAAGGAAACCGTTCGGCTGGGCGAGGGCGAGTTCGGCACCGGCTTCCTGACGCCGGACGCGATGGCGCGGGCGACGCTCGTCGTAGGGACGTTCGCCGACATGGCGCGGGCGAACGGGGCGACGGAGATCGTGGCGATCGCGACGGCTGCCACGCGCGAGGCGCGCAACCGCGAAGTCTTCCTGTCCGGACTGCGCGACGCGACCGGGTTGGATGTCCGGCCGATCTCGGGCCTGGAGGAGGCGCGGCTCATCTATTTGGGCGTCGCGAGCGGCCTGCACCTCGGCGACCGGACGGCGGTGTTCATCGACATCGGCGGCGGGTCGACCGAGCTGATCGTCGGCGACCAGAACAGCTATCGGGCGCTCGATTCCCTGCGGCTCGGGGCGATTCGGCTCACGGCGCAGTTCTTCCGACCGGGCGACGACGGACCGGTCAGCGCCGCGCGCTATGCGGAGCTGCAGGACACCGTCCGCGCCACCGCGGTGCGCGCGCTGCAGCGACTGGCCGGCTACGGACCGCTCGACATGGCCGTCGGATCGTCGGGTACGGCGCAGAACGTGGCCGACATTGCGATCCGGCTTGCGCACAACCGGCTGCGCGAGCGGACGGACGTCGTGACGGCCGCACAGGTAGCGGACGTGGCGCGCATGTTGTGCGGGCTGCCGCAGGCCGAGCGGGCCAAGGTCCCCGGGATCAACCCGGCGCGGGCCGACATCATCGTCGCCGGCGCGGCGATCCTGCAGACGCTGCTGGAAGAGCTGGGCGTGAACGACCTGACGATCAGCGACCGCGGCCTGCGCGAGGGGCTGATCCTCGACGACCTGGACCGCCACCACCCAGGTATCCGTGCCGGCCAGACGGTGCGCGAGCAGAGCGTGCTCCAACTCGGCCGCCGCTGTCAGTTCGATGAGCCGCACCACGTCCACGTCGCCCGGCTGGCGCTCGGCCTGTTCGACTCCGCGCGCGCCGGCGGGCTCCATGACCTGCCCGATACCGCCCGCGAGATCCTGGCCCACGCCGCGATGCTGCACGACATCGGCGCCTTCCTGTCCTACAGCGGCCACGAGCGCCACACGTACTACCTGGTCCGGCACGCCCCGCTGCTCGGGTTCGACGACCACGAGATCGAGCTGCTGGCCGCCGTTGCCCGCTTCCACCGCAAGGGGTACCCGTCCAAGCTGCGCTTCGAGTACCGCGACCTGCCCCGCGCCGGCCGCCGCCTGGTCCGGCCGCTGGCCGCGCTCCTGCGCCTGGCCGAGAGCCTGGACCGAACGCACACCGGTGTCGTCCGCGACGCCCGCTTCGCCCGCCGCGACGACGGCACGCTGGCGCTCCACGTGACGACCGGCGGCGACTGGTCGCTGGAGCGCTGGGGCTTGGACGGACAGCTGACCGCGTTCGCGCGCGTGTTCGGGGAGCGACCCGCGATCTTGGCGCGGGCGGACGCGGGGACGTGACGCAGGCGTCCGCGCCACCTGGCCTATCGGCGACGCGATCGCGACCGCGTAAGTCCACGGCGGTTTTGGACAACGCCAACGGAACAGGTCGGACGAACCGCACTCACGGCACCCAGCGATACACCCCGTACCCGTCGCCATCGTCCCCCGCCGCCACCGCCTGCCCGTCGACCGGCGCGAGTCGCTTGCCCATCCGCATCACCGCGCGGTGCTCGTCGGACACGATGACGCACGCGCTGTCGCTCCGCTCCGCGAGGATCTCATCCATCTCCGCTGGCGTGGAGGCCTTCTCGTGCGGTGTGCGCTGCAGCGCGAGGAGCGCCTCGAGAACACGGCTCACGTTGCCGCTGGCGGAGAAGCTCGCGCCGATCTCGTCGTCCAGGACGACGAAGCCGTCGCGGCAGGCGGCGGCCAAAGCGATGATCGGTGCGTTCGTCTTGCCGTTCGCCGTCTCGTTCCGATAGAACGCGGCGATGCGGACGACGGACAGCACGGCCATCGCGGCGACGATCCCACCGACGGCCGCAACGCGCGGGATCCGCCCAATGCGCCAGACCTCGGCTGCCGCAAGCCCGATCGCCAGATAGGCCGCCGGCACGACGAGCCCGACGTAGCGCGCGCTGAGCGGAAAGTTGTACTCGCGGATGACGAAGGGCTGGAGGAGCACGGCGCTCGCGAGCACGCACAGCGGCAGCCGCGGACCGCGGACGGCGAGGAGCACGAGCGCAACGGCGACGGCGGGCACGACGACCCAGGCGACGGGGTCGGCCACGGCGGGCGCGCCGGCATGGTGACCGGCGCCGCTCAGCGAGTCGACGAGGCTGCCGAGCATGTCGCGCAGGCCGGCGGCGTATGCGCCGAGGTTGAGGAGCCCGCCGGCACGCAGGTCGCGTGTCGTCGTCAGGGCCGATGTGCCGCTCGTTCGCCACGCTTGCAGCCGGTACAGCACGATCGGGCTGTAGGCCAGCGCCGCGGCGGCGGCGGCGCGGGGCAGCGCGCGCACGAGGGGCCGTCGGACAGCGGACGGTTGGGCGAGCACCCATAGCGCGAGGCCGGGCAGCTGGAACACGGCCACCGGATGCGACTGCACGGCGAGGCCGGCCAGGAACGCCGCGCCGACGAGCCACCGCTGCGACGCGCCCCGCACCGCCAGCGCCGTCGCCCACCATGCGCCGACGACGGCCAGCGCGCCGAACGTGATCGCCCAGACCACGTGGCCGAACACGACGACCGGGATGAACGACGTCGCCAGGAGCAGCCCGGCCACGGTTCCGGCGGCGCGGCCGCCGAGCGCTCGCCCGGCACCGTACGTCACCGGCACGGTCAGGCTGCTGACGAGGAGCACCACGAAGCGCGGCGTCGCGACGGCCGGCGCGACCTTCAGCGCCAGCGCCGTGAGGTAGAGCATCGCGGGACCGTTGTAGCCGTTCTTGTAGGCCAGCGGCCAGAACCCGCCCTCGCCGATCTGCACGGACCACAGGATCCGCCGCACTTCGTCCGTGTAGCGCGGCACGTGCGTGAGGTACGGCAGGCGGACGGCGACTGCCAGGGCGAACAGGGCGAGGGCGAGCAAGACGTCGCTGCGGACCCCACCCGGCGCGCTGGCGCGCGCCTGTCCTCCCCATCGCTGGATGGGGAGGACGGTCCTGTCGAAGATCGAAGCTCGGCGCGTCTTGAAGGCCTTTAGCGCAGCCGAACGTTCAGCTTCGGCAGCCGCGCCTGCCAGGCGATGATGCCGGCCCGCTCGGTCACGGCCGCGCCCATTCGCACGCGGATCGACCACGCGTCGCCGCTCTTGGCGCCGGGGGCCGCCTGGACGACGACGGGGTACTCGCCGGCGCCGGCGATCGGGAAGACCGGGGCGCTCAACGCCCGCTGCCCGCCCAGGAACGTCACCGGGCCGGTCAGCGTCGCCGAGACGGTCTCGGAGGCGCCGAGGTTGCCGTACTGCACGCCCAGCGGCCGGGCGCCGTACGATCCGACCATGAGCACGAGGTCGTCGCGGTTGATCCGCACCCACGGGCCGCTCGGTGTCGGCGTCAGCGTCGGCGTCGGGGTGGGCGTGCGCGTCGGGATGGCGGTCGGGCGGGGGGTCGACGTCGGCGGCGGGGGCGGGTCGGTGGGGACGGTGCGCGGGCCGACGCGGTGCATGAGGAGACCGCCGGTGCCGACGACCCAGATCGTCTCCGGGTCGACGACCGCCAGGCCGCGGATGCTCTTGCCGGTCAGGCCGACGCCGTCGTTCACCCAGCGCTGGCCGCCGTCGGTGGTGCGCAGGATCAGGCCCTCGTCGCCGATGATCCAGCCCATGTTCGGCTGGCCGGGCGCGAAGGCGATGTCGGCCATCGTCTTGTCCGGCCGCACCTGCAGCCGCCACGTCTCGCCGCCGTCATCCGTGACGCGAACGTCGTTGCCCAGGGCGTAGCCGCGGCGCACGTCCGTGAACGTGATCGCGTAGAAGCGCTGGTCGCTGCCGGTCTCGATCTTGCGCCAGTTCCTGCCGCCGTCCATGCTCTTGGTGATCAGCCCGGCGCTGCCGGCGGCGAAGCCGGTGTTGGCATCGAACCAATAGCTGTCGAACAGCCCCTCGCCGCGACCGGTCGTGCGCCGCGTCCACTTGTTGCCGCCGTCCGTCGTGACGAGGACCTCGCTGTCGCGCGTGACGGCGACGGCCGTTTGGGCGTCGACGGCGAAGACGTTGAGGATGGCCGCGCCCGTGCCGCCGCGCTGCACGCTCCACGAACGGCCGCCGTCCGTGGTGCGCAGGATCTGGCCGGCGCGACCGACGATCCAGCCGTTGTTCACGTCGGCGAAGTCCATGGACTCCGGCCGTCGGCCGTCGTCGCACTGGATCCCCTGCCAGTGCGCGCCGCCGTCCGTCGTGCGGCCGATCACGCAGTCCTTGTCGCCGTCACCGCCGGCCAGCCAGGCGTGGTCGTGATCGACGGCGGTGATCGTGCGGAGGGTTTGGTCGTTGGGGGGGCGCTCGAAGCGCCACTCGGGGGACTGGGCGGCGGCGGGGTGGGGGCGGAGGGCGGTGAACATTGCTGCGCCGAACGCGGCGACGGTGAGGGCGCTGGCTCGACTCGCGCCGGCGCGCGAGATCGGCGTACGGCAGGTGGGAGAGTTCAACATCGGAGCGCTCCAGATCAAGGCGCCGCGGCGCGGCTGGTGGGCCACGCGGCACGGCGGCGGGTGGGCGGAGGGGCGGGCGGAGGGGCGGGCGGATGGGGCGGGCGGATGGGGCGGAGGGCGGGCAATCATCGCGCGGGGGGGGCGGGGGTGTCAAGGGGCGGGGCGCACTTGCAGGGCAAACGCATGCTGGCGGCGCCGGAGGCCGACGGCAGGGCGAGCGAGCGCACATTCGTGTCCGTGAGCAGTCGGGGCGGTGACGCGACTCAGCGCTTGCGGCCGGCGCATGAGCAAAGTGCGAGAGCAGACGACCGCAAGTCCCTCTAAGGAATCGCACGATTCCCTTTGGGTACCGAAGCGAATCCCACTGAGGAATGCCGCGAGTCCTTAGTCGGATTCCAGCGGCGGCGCGTACGCCCTCGCGCGACGGCCACCGCCGTCCCTACTCCGGCAAGCCCGGCCCCCCGACATGCGCCACCAACCGCTCCTGACTGTTGAACGCCTCCGCCCCCGCCGCCGGCGCCACCCGTCGATAGCGACCGTCCTCACCCAGCTCGCGCGCCTTGACGTTGTCGGCCAGCGCGCTGCCGAGGACGTCGTCGCGCACTTGGGCGATCAGGCGCGGGTCCTCGAGTGGGAACAGGACCTCGACCCGGCGGTCGATGTTGCGGGGCATCAGGTCGGCGCTGCCGAGGAAGACCTCCTCGCGGCCGGCGTTGCGGAAGTAGTAGATCCGGTGGTGTTCCAGGAAGCGGCCAACGATGCTGCGCACCCGGATGAGGTCGCTCACCCCCGGCACGCCCGGCCGCAGACAGCAGATGCCCCGCACGATCAAGTCGACGCGGACGCCGGCCTGCGAGGCGAGGTAGAGTCGGCGGATAATGCCCGGGTCGGCCAGGCTGTTCATCTTCATGACGATGTGGCCGCCCCGCCCCTTGCGCGCATGCTCGATCTCGCGATCGATCAGCGCCTCCATCCGCTCGCGCAGGTTGATCGGCGCGACGAGGAGCTTGCGGTAGGCGTGCTTGTCCGACCAGCCGGTCAGGTAGTTGAAGAGGTCCGTCGCGTCGGCGCCGATCGCCGCGTCGCACGTGAAGAGGCCGAGGTCCGTGTAGATCGTGCTCGTGAACGGGTTGTAGTTGCCGGTGGCCAGGTGGACATAGCGCCGAATCCCGTCGCCTTCGGCGCGGACGACGAGCGCCACCTTGGAGTGCGTCTTCAGGCCGAGCAAGCCGTAGACGACGTGCACGCCCGCCTGCTCCAGCCGCCTGGCCCACGTGATGTTGCTCTCTTCGTCGAAGCGCGCCTTGAGTTCCACCAGCACGGCCACCTGCTTGTGGTTCTCGATCGCCGTCAGGAGCGCGTCGACGATCGGCGACGGGCTGCCGACGCGGTACAGCGTGACCTTGATCGCCAGCACCTGCGGGTCGCGCGCCGCCGCGTCCAGGAACTGGACGACGGGGGCGAAGGAGTCGTACGGGTGATGGAGCAGGATGTCGCCGGCGCGCATCGCCTCGAACAGGCGCTGCGCGTTCGGACGGGCGACGGCGGCCGAGACGGACGGCCCGTCCTCCTGGCCGCCTGCGGCGAGCGCGGCCGGCAGCGCCGGCACGAACGGCCGATCCTTGAGGTCCGGTCGGTCGATCCCGTACAGGCTGAACAAGCTCGACATGCCGAGCGGGCCGTCGAGCACGTAGACGTCGTTCGGGTCCATCTCGAGCTCGGCGACGAGCAGGTCTCGCAGGTTGGCCGGCATCTGCTCCGTCACCGTCACCCGCACGACGCCGCCGAAGCGACGCTGGCGCACGCTCTGCTCGATCGACGCCAGCAGGTCGTCGGCCTCGAGTTCCTGGATCGTCAGGTCGCCGTCGCGCGTGACGCGGAACGGGCAGACCGTGACGATCGTCATGCCCGGGAAGAGGTCGCCGAGGTGGGCGGCGATCACCTGATCGAGCCAAGTGAAGACGTGGTTGCGCGGCGCCGTGCCGTCCCGCCGCACGCCGCCGCTGGAGCGCTTGAGGGGCAGGAAGCGCGGCAGGCCGCCGGGCACCTTCACGCGGGCGAACCGCTCCGTTCCGGCCGCGTCGCGCACGACCACCGCCAGGTTGAGGCTGAGGTTCGAGATGAACGGGAACGGACGGCCCGGATCAAATGCCAGCGGCGTGAGGACCGGGAAGATCTGCTCGTCCCAGATGCGCTTGACTTGCTCGCGCTGCCGCAGCGAGAGCTCGGCGTAGTCCAGCACGGCGATGTCCTGCGCGCGCAGCGCCGTGAACAGCTCCCGCTGCGTCGTGCGGCTCTGGCGCATGAGGGCGAGCGCATCGCGGCGGATGGCCGCCAGCTGCGCCGCGGGGCTCAGCCCGTCCGGCGGCGCGTCGACGACGCCGGCCTCGACCTGGTGGTGCAGCCCGGCGACGCGGACCATGAAGAACTCGTCGAGGTTGCTGCCGACGATGCCGAGGAACTTCACGCGCTCGAGCAGCTTGTTGGACGGGTCCTGCGCCTCCTCGAGGACGCGCCACTGGAACTGGAGGAGGCTCAGCTCGCGGTTGAGGTAGAGGGACGGGTCGGTCAGGTCGGACAAGTCGGGCGACGGCGATGCGACGACGGCCGCATCGCGATCGGTCGCCGCCTTCGCCGGCGCACCGCGTGGGTGCGATCCGGATCGGCGCGTCCTTCGAACCGCGGTCGGTTGCTTCGGGTTGGTCGACGATGTCGTTGGCATGCCTCACGCTCGCTGGGGGATGGGCGGCACGGCGCGGGTGGGAGGGGGATGACGGTAGCAGCGTGTGGGGCGGGGGACAATCGGGCGGCATTCGTTGGCACGAACATCGCCCGCCCCCTCCCCCTATCCGTCAGCGCCTTCGGCGCTGCCACCTTTCCCCCGCGGGGGCGGGGGAAAGAGTCCATCCTTGGCCAGGGTGAACACTGCGGTTGGAGCGTCGGCCACCGGATGCACCCGCCCTCTCCCGCCCCCGCGGGAGAGGGCGGGCGCGCCCCAGCGCGCCGGGTGAGGGCCGGCGGCCGCACGACCGGCCCCAACGACGATTGCCGGATCGCCCCCTACGGAATCCGGATCTTCAACCGCAACTCGACGTTCTGCAACGTCCCCGCCGTCCCCGCGAAGTCGTCCTCGATCGCCAACGTCCAGTCGCCGCCCGCCTGGGCGCCGTCGAACGCCTTGAGGGCGGTGCCGGACTCGGATTGGACGACGCCGCTGGGCGGGCAGACGACGCCGATCGGGGTGCCGGCGTCGTCGTCGAGCAGGACGTTCACGTTGTCGGTGTTGCCGCAGATGTCGTCGAACAGGCGGCTGGACTTGGCGTTCAGGCCCGGGCTGATCAGGTCGACATCGAGGTCGGCGTTGAAGCCGTGATCGATGTCGAGGACGACGTTCACGTCGTCGACCTGGCACTTGGCCGGGACGTTGACGCGCAGCTTGAGCGTCGTGCGGCCCGGGTCGGCCAGCGGCAGCGGGCAGTTCGCGCACGCCGCCGTGATCGTCGCGGGGCACTCGCCTTCGTTCGCCGGCCGGAAGATCTCGGGGAAGCCGGGGCAGAGCGGCGCCGGGCCGAGGAAGAGGTAGCCCAAGGCGGCACCCTCGACGTCCTGCTCGCGGAACGGGATGCCGCGATCGCCGGCCGCCTCGTCGCCGGGCACGTCTTCGCCGAGGTGCGTCTTGCGCCGCTCGATGGCGACGGCGCCGAGGCCGACGAGGTTGCGGACGAACTGGCCCTGCTCGTCGAAGACGTCGTGCTCCCAGAAGAAGGCGCTGATGATGGCCGAGCCCTTGAAGCCGTTGTGGACGAAGCCCCACGTCTGGAGGTCGATGTACTCGACCTGCTTCTCGTTCAGCTTCTGACAGACGTAGTCCAACAGCCCGTTCTGGTCGTACAGGTAGATGACGAGGTCCGTGAAGCCCGGCTTGGGCACGACGTTCGCGATCGCGAGCTCGCTCGTCATGCCGGACTTCTCGAGGTCGCGCAGCAGGGACGGCACGGCGATCAGGCCGACGCCGCTCTCCAGCCCGCCGGCGTTCGCCCCGATCTGCCAATCGTAGACCTTGTGCTCCGGCAGCAGGTTGTAGGCGATGGCCTCGGTGACGCTCGTGCGCGCCGAGTCGATGTACTTGATCAGCGTTGCCACGGCGACGATGTTGGGCGACAGGATGTTCGGCGCGCCGGGCGTGACCCACTCCTGGCTCTCGACGCGGATCGAGCCGACCCAGTTGCCCGGCAGGTCGGCGACGACGGGCAGGAACAGCGTCTGGCTGCCGCGCGGGCAGACCCAGTCGACGAGCGTCGTGATGATGTCGCCGCCGCGGTCGAGGAAGTAGACCTTGATCTTGGCGGCCGTCACGGCCGAGAGGTTCTGGACCTGGACGCCCGTGTCCCAGCCCTGGTACTCCGAATACATGAGCGGACCGAAGACGACCTGGCTGCCGTCGGAGGCCACCGAGCGCTTCGGGTCGAACGTGTAGTTGATCTCACCGGGCTCGCCGATGTACGTCATGAGGACGTCGTGGCCCAGGATGTCGACCGCGATGGCGAGGGGCTGCGTGGCGCGCAGCCACGCGTTGCCCTGGAAGTCCGGCCCGACACAGTCGGCGGCGTTGAACTGATAGGTCTCGCCGGCCGCCAACGTCAGAATGTCGCAGATCGAGGCGCGGATGCAGTCCTCGCGCCCCTTGAACCAGATCTCCACCGACGAGCAGCCGAGGCCACCGTTCTGGATGTACAAGATCGTGTTGAAGCCCCCCGCGTTCGCTTGCACGAGCGGCACGTAGTACGTGTAGCCGCCGTACACCGGATCGAACTTGCCGAGGTGCGAGCCGGCCATGCCGTTGTACTTGCTGGTGACGCTGACGCCGGGCGTCTGGTCGCCGGGGCACGTGCGGTGGACGTCGGCTGCCAGAATGCCGCGCCCCTGGGCGATGTTCAGCGGGACGCCCTCGAAGACGAGGCCCTCGTTGTAGGCCTTCTTGAAGCGTCGGTAGTCATCGGCGTCGCCGACGACACCGAAGAAGAGGGTCTCGCAGAGGAAGTCGGCCACGATGTCGTCCTCGCCGACATCGATGCCGAGGAACGAGAACTGGCGGCCGCTGAACTTGAAGAGGATGCCGCCCTTCGAGCCCGTCGGGATCTGGGCGCCGACCATGTTCCACGTGCTGCCCGGGCTCATCAGCCCGGTGCACTCCACCTTGAGCGGGCCGGCGGCCTGCGGCGGACAGAAGCCGGGCTCGGCCCACGTGATCAGCGCCGCCTTGACGATGTCGTCGCCGATGTTCTGGATCTCGATCCAGGTCGTGCATACGTCATCCTGGCCGATGAAGTTCAGGATCGGAAGGTGCACCTGGCCGCCGAGTTGGCGGTTCGGGTCGACGGTCGGCGGGCAGTTCACGGTGATGCAAGCGCCGAACTTCAGCATCTCCTCGTTGTCCGGCGCCTCGTCCAGCGAGTAGAACAGCGTCGTGCCGATGCACGCCTCGGTGTCGAAGCGCGTGCCGCCGGCGACGCGGACCTCGTACGTGATCGAGAGGACGTTGTCCGGTGCGCCGGCCGTGCCGGGGATGTCGCCGCGCCAGATGAGCCGGTTGGACTCGACGCTGCAGCTGCCGTTCCGGCCGCCGGTGAAGAAGCATGAGCCTGCGACGCCCTGGAGCACGGGCTCGAAGGCGGCGATGATCTCCACGCCGACCGCGTCGCCGTCGCCGGTGTTCGTGATCGCCGTCGTGACCGAGAGGTAGTCGCCCGGGCCGGTGCAGCCGGCGGGGTCGGTGACGGTCATGACGGCGTTGCTCTGGAGGAACTGCGCCGTCGCGGCCGCGAGGCAGTTGGAGACGTGCGCGCCGAAGCCGTCGAACGTATCGACGGCGAAGCCGTCCCACTCGACGGACGGATCGAAGACGTCGCCGCCGTTCGTGTCGCCCTGGCAGACGTCCACCTTGCGGCGCAGCGTGTTGTCCTGCGTGCTCTGGAGCCCGGTGCCCCACTCCGTGCCCGGATCCACGCCGATCTGGCCGAACACATCCACGAGCGTGCCGCCGACGCCCCCCTTGCGCAGCGCGATCGCGTCGTCGCCGTTCCAGTTGATCGCCGTGGCATCCAGCTGGTCGGCGGCGGCCATGAGCGCGGCGCCGGACTGCGTGTTGGCGACGACGTACACGTCACCGTTGGCGATGACGCCCGTGAGGGCGACGGACCCTGTCGGCGCCGCGGCACCATTCGAGTAGAGCTCGATCACCCAGTTGCCGGCGGCCAGGTTCACCGGCGCGCCGGTGGCGTTGTAGATCTCGATCGCCTTGTTGAAGCTCGTCCCCTCGGTGTACTCCGAGATGAACAGGTCCGGCGCCTGGGCGAAAGCCATCCGCGGCGCGAGCGCGAGGGTCGCGGCGAGGGCGACGGCTGCGGGCAGCACGAGCAGGCGGACGAGGCGGTGTGTGCGGGCCATCAGGCGGTCTCCGTGCGGCGATCGAGGCGACGGGCGTGGGTTGGCGGCGCGCATGCGACGCGCCGCGAGTACGGCGCGTGGCAGGGAGCCGCGTTGCGACGTCCTATAGAACGGGGGGAGAGGGGGGTCAGATACCGGCGGGACGTTAAGCATCTTTGCGGAACGGAAGCGTCACGACGGAAGCTTCACGGACCGTCCGCGCCCCCGCTCGCCCGCGACGCGAAGACCTCGCCGTCACACGATCCCGCGACCAGCCACCAGATGCCGTGTCCCTCGCGATCGATCTCGCGCCGCCGCAGCGGAATGCCCACCGTGCCGGCGGACGCTTCGATCGTCGCGCCGCCGAGATCCACACCCCGCATCACCGTGAGCGCGGTCAGCTGGACGCGGTTCGCCGCTTCGGCTTCGACCTCGTCGTCCGCGTCGATCCGACCGTGGTCCCAGTACCATGCGCTGACGACGGCCGCGCCGCGGAACCCGGCGCCGAGGTAGGCGAGCGCGTCGAGGTCGATGGTCAGCTGCTGCCCGGCGGAAAGGGTGTCGCAGTGGACCTGCACCAGTCCGTTCGCGTCGAACAGGCCGGTGCGCAGCGCCGTGTAACCCGCGGCGGCCACGGCATTGTGGACGACGATCGTCGTCGAGGAATCACCCGGCCCGCGCCGGACCGAGGGCAGGACGATCAGGCCGGTGCCGGCGGCATCAAGGCCGGGATAGAGGCGCGGCGACGGATCACGGACCGCGGCCGCGTCCTCGGGCAGGGCCGCAAGGCCGTACGAGACATCGCCGCCCCTGTTCCCCGCCGCCCCTCCAACCAGCCGTGCCACACCGGCCAACCGCGCATGGCCGCCGGACGCCGACCCACCGCCCAACGCGACGACGCGCGCCGCGCCGTGCCAGCCGGCCGGCAGGTCGCCCATCGCTGCCAGGTCGTAGGACGCGCTGCCGCGCGGGCAGAGCCAGTCGACGAGCGACGTGCGGACGGCGCCGGAGGGGTCGAGGAGAGAGAGGCGGATGCGGGCCGTCATCGACGCGTTCGTGTTCATGACCACGACGTGCGTGCCGAGGCCGCCCTCGCCGTTCGAGACGTAGGCGGCGCTGAGCACGGGACCGGTGGGCAGCGGGGCGGCGCGCTTGGGGTCGTGCGCGGCAAGCAGCGTCGACGGCGCGCCGGAGTACGTCGTCATCCGGTCGCCCGCGACGCGGTCGACGACGACGGCCACCGGCTGCGTCGAGCGGACCCACATCGCACCCTGGGTGCCGGACGTGCCGCAGCGCGACGCGTCGACGTTCAGCGTTTCCAGCGGCGCGAGCGCCTCTTCGGCGCACAGGCGCGCGCCGACGCAGCCGTCGCGGGCGGCGAACCAGATCTGGACGGAGGCACAGCGGAGGCCGGCGTTCTGGGCGTAGAAAATCGACGAACCGGACTCGACGTCGGGTGCGTGTACGACGTAGGCGCCCTCCACCGGGTCGATGTCGCCGACGCGGTTGAGGGCGATGCCGTTGTAGCTGGCCATCGCGTCCACACCGGGCGTCGCGGCGCCCGGGCAGCGACGGGTAACGGTGGCGGCGAGCAGGCCGGTGCCGGCGGCCCCCCAGAAGTCGATGCCTCCGTACACCCGACCCGTGCGATAGGCCTGGATGAAGGGGCGCGAGCTGTCGGCGTCGCCGATGAGGCCGAAGTACAGGAACGTGCACAGCGAATCGGCCATCGTCATACCGGCGATCAGCTCGGCGTCCGGCCAGGACGGCGTATAGGGTTGGGCGCCGAGTCGATAGAGCACGCCGCCCTTCGAACCCGTGGGCACGACCGCTCCCGAGATCGTCCACGTGCCGCCCGGCTTGACGAGACCGCTGCACACGGCTCGCAGCGGCCCGGCCGCCTGTGGCGGGCAGAACCCCGGCTCGCCCCATGTGATCAGCGCGACCTTGGCATCGTCGGCGCCGAGATTCTGGACGTCGATCCAGCTCTCACAGACGTCGTCCTGGCCTTGGAAGTCGAGGATGGGGAGGAGGAGTTCGGCGCCGGCGCGGTGGTAGGGGTCGAAGGGGGTGGGAGGTGGGGTGTCGGCGCGGGCCGTAGAGGGGTAGGCGAAGTGGGCGGCGGCGAGGATGGCCAGGAGGCCGAAGAAGGCGCGCAGGCGACCGCCTAAGGCCCCCTCCCCCCGACCCCCTCCCCCAATTCTGGGGGAGGGGGAGGCAGGTTGGCGGAGGGAAGGGACACGCGGTTGGACGCTTGAGGTGGGTGGCCATCGGGTGGTTCGACTGCTTATGTTCTGACTCCTATCGCCAAGCATCCTCCCCCTCCCCCAGACTTGGGGGAGGGGGTCGGGGGGTGAGGGCCTTAGGCGGTCGGTCAACAGTATCACCTTCCGCCAACCCCCGCGACCCCCCCCCAGCGCTTGCGACCCCGCCCCCGCCCCGTTATCCTCCCCCCGCCCGCCCCGCCGACCCTCGGCTTGCCCAGGAGCCGCCGTCCATGACCGAGCCCACCGAGGCCGCCCGCCGCCTGATGCGCACACGCGCCGACATCGACCATGAGGAAGCGACCGTCCTGGCGCCGTACGCCGAGCGGTCGGCGACGAGCCGGGGGCGGCTGCACGCCAGCGAGCCGCACGCCTATCGCTCCGAGTACCAGAAGGACCGCGACCGGATCGTCCACACGACGGCCTATCGGCGGCTGCAGTACAAGACGCAGGTCTTCGTGAACTATGAGGGCGACTACTACCGCACCCGGCTCACGCACACCGGCGAGGCGGCGCAGATCGCGCGGACGATCGCGCGGGCGCTGCGGGCGAACGAGGAGCTGGCGGAGGCCGTGACGCTGGCGCACGACCTCGGGCACAGCCCGTTCGGGCACTCCGGCGAGGTGACGCTCGATCGGCTGATGCTCGAGCGGATCGGGCTCGATCCGGCGGACGAGGCGAACAAGGGCAAGGGCTTCAACCACACGCTCCAGAGCCTGCGGGTCGTCGAGAAGCTCGAGAAGCGCTGGCCGGGGTTCGATGGGCTGAACCTGACGTGGGAGGCGCGCGAAGGGATCGTCAAGCACGCCACGGAGTACGATGCCGTCGGCCTCGAGTGGATGCAGCCGTACGAGCCTGCATGGCGATCGTCGCTCGAGGGCCAGATCGTCAACTTCGCCGACGAGCTGACGTACAGCGCGCATGACCTGGACGATGGGCTGCGGAGCGGCATGATCGACATGAACATGCCCGAGCTGAAACGATTGGCGTTCTGGCAGCACGTGTCGCACGGCATCGACGACGACGACCCGGAACTGCGGCGGCACCGGATCATCCGCCGCGTCGTCGACGCGCTGATCACGGATGTCGTGACGGCCAGCGCGGAGCGGATCGCGCGCCACGCGCCGCAGAGCGCGGACGACGTGCGGCGGGCGGGCGAGCCGCTGATGACGCTGTCCGACGAGATGCTGGCGATGCAGCGCGAGCTGAAGGACTTCCTGTACGCCAACCTCTACCGCCACTGGCGGGTCATCCGGATGTTCCACAAGGCCGTCCACGTCCTCGAGACGATGTTCGAATCCTTCGAGCACGACTACCGCCAGCTGCCGGCCTCGACCGCGGCGCGCATCGTCCGCGTCCAACCCGACGTCCGGGCGAGCCGGCCGCTGGCGCCGGAGAGCTACCGCGTGATCTGCGACTATCTGGCGGGGATGACGGACCGGTACGCGCTGCAGGAGTACCGCCGGCTCGTCGACCCGTTCGAGCGGGCGTAGGGGCGTGGACTTCGTTCGACGCGACGTCGGCAGGAATGCGCACGAATGACGATCGACATCTGGCAGTCCCTGTTCATCGGCGCGCTCCAGGGCGCGACGGAGTTCCTGCCCGTGTCCTCCGATGGGCACCTGGTCGTGATACCGGCGCTCCTCGGCTGGCCGCATCCGAGCCTGACCTACGATGTGACCCTTCACATGGCGACGGCGCTGGCCGTGCTGCTCTACTTCCGCGCCGACTGGGTACGCCTCATGGCGGGCGGCTGGCGCGGTTTGCGGCGCGGGGCGCCGTGGCGCGACGCCGAGGGGCGGCTGTTGTGCGTGATCGTGGCAGCCAACGTGCCGGCCGGGCTGGCGGGGATCACGTTCAAGGACTGGTTCGAGGCGCAGTTCAGCGTTCCGCGGTTGGCGGCGGGGCTGCTGATCGTGAACGCCGTGATTCTGGTGGTGGCCGAGTGGGTCGCGCGTTCGCGTTCGCGATCGCGGACGGAGGAAGAGGCGAACGCGCCGCTGGACGACGTGCATGGCGTCGGGTTGGCGAGGGGGCTGGCGATGGGCGTCGCGCAGATCGCGGCCATCCTCCCAGGCATCTCGCGCTCGGGCACGACGATCGCGACCGGGCTGGCGCTCGGGGTGACGCGGGAGGCGGCGGCGCGGTTCAGCTTTCTCATGGCGGCGCCGATCATCGTGGCGGCGGGGCTGTTGCAGGCGGTTGAGGTGCTGGGGGATCCTGTGGCGCGAGGGGCGATGGAGCCGGCCGGCATCGTCGCGGCCGGCTGCGCGGCAGCGTTCGTCGTCGGGATCGGGGCGATCGGCTTTCTCTTGCGGTTCGTGCGGCGGTCGCCGTTGCATGTGTTCGCCGTGTGGTGCGTGGCGGTCGGAGCGCTTGGGCTGTGGCTGCTGTAGGGGCGGGCGCCTCGCCGCCGGCGGCGACGTTCGGCCCGCTCGCCCTGTCGTCCATGTGGGCGCAGCGCTTCGACGACCCCGATGACCTCCGCCCGTTCTTCGACGCCGGCCGTGCAATGGGCTTCGAGCGCTTCGAGCTCAGCCACACGCACTCGCCCGCCGCGCTCGCCTCCATCCCGCCCGACGTCGTCATCGCCTCCATCCACCACCCCTGCCCCGCCGGCCCGCCCTTGCGCCCCGGCGACGACGCGACGTCACCCGACCCGGCCGCCCGCGCGCGCTGGACGGACGCGTTGCGGCGGACGATCGACACGGCACAGCGCCTGGGGGCGTCGGCGATCTGCGCCCACCTCGGCAGCGCGCACGACGAAGCGGTGCGCAAGCTCTGGTTCGAGCTCCACAGCCGCTATCAGGCCGGGCAGAAAGGTTCGCCGCGCTATGTGGAGGCGCTGGGCGCGCTGCGCGATCGGCTGGCGGTGGTGCAGCCGGCGGCGATCGAGCGGGCGGTAGCCGTGCTCACGCGCGTCGTCGGCGATCTGCGGGGGGCGGGCGTGGCGTTGGGGATCGAGACGGGGTATCACGGGTGGGAGTTGCCGACGGCGGGGGGGATGGGGGTGTTGCTGGCGGACATCGATGCGGCGATGCCCGGCGCTGTCGTCGGCGGGGCGGACTGCGATGGCGCACGGCTGACGGGTACCGCGGACACCGTACCGGTCGTGGGCGCATGGCTGGACACGGGGCATGTGGGGGTGCAGGCGAATGTCGGAACGGCGACGTTCAACGAGTGGTTCGATGCGGTGGCGCGCGTCGGCGGTCGGTGGGGGGGCATGCACTGGCACGATGTCGTGGGCGTGCGCGACCACCTGCCGCCGGGCATGGGGCGACTGGACCTCACATCGATCGGGCGAAGCCTGGCGGCCGGTGGCAGGCATGCGATGGCGTGGACGCTCGAGGTGGATTGGTACATGTCGCCCGACGAGGTCGTGCGCGGCGCACAGACTGTCTCGGGGTGACGACGGCGCGATCCGGCAGCCAAACGGGTCCGCCCGGTCCGGCTTACCCCCGCCCCCCCATCAACCCCTCCACCACCCCCGGATCCGCCAACGTCGTCACGTCCCCCAGCGCCCCGGCGTCCGTCTCCCCCGCCGCGATCTTGCGCAGGATCCGCCGCATGATCTTGCCGGAGCGCGTCTTCGGCAGCCCGGCCGTGATCTGGATCCGGTCGGGCGTCGCGATCGCGCCGATCGCCTTGCGGACCTGGGCCTTCAGCGACGCGACGAGCGCATCGCGCGCCTCGTCGTCCGCGGGCTCGTGCTCCGGCTTGACGAGGACGTAGGCGTGGATGCCCTCGCCCTTCAGGTCGTGCGGGAAGCCGACGACGGCCGCTTCGGCGACGGCCGGGTGGGCCACGAGGGCGCTCTCGATCTCGGCGGTGCCGAGACGGTGGCCGCTGACGTTGAGCACGTCGTCCACGCGGCCGGTGATCCAGTAGTCGCCGTCCTCGTCTCGCCGACAGCCGTCGCCGGTGAAGTAGAGGCCGGGGAACTGGGTGAAGTACGTGGCCTTGAATCGGGCGTGGTCGCCGTACAGCGTGCGCGCCTGGCCGGGCCACGAGCGCTTCAGGCAAAGGTTGCCGCTGATCCCGTCCCCCACGACCTCGCGCCCTTCGTTGTCCACGACGACCGGTTCGATGCCGAAGAACGGTCGCATCGCCGCGCCGGGCTTCGGCGCGACGGCCCCGGGGAGCGGCGTGATCAGGATCCCGCCCGTCTCGGTCTGCCACCACGTGTCCACCACCGCGCACCGCCCACCGCCGACGACGTCGTTGTACCACCACCAGACATCGGGGTTGATCGGCTCGCCGACCGTTCCGAGCACCCGCAGCGAGGCGCGCGCGTGGCGATGAACCCAGTCGTCGCCCTCGCGCAGGATCGCCCGCAGCGCGGTCGGCGCGGTGTAGAAGACCGTGATCCCGAGTTCGTCGACCATCCGCCAGTACCGGCCGGCATCCGGATGAAGCGGCGTGGACTCGAACATCACCGTCGTCGCGCCGTTGGCCAGTGGGCCGTAGACGATGTAACTGTGGCCCGTGATCCAGCCGACATCGGCGGCGCAACAATAGATGTCGTCGTCCCGGAGGTCGAAGACCGTCTCGTGCGTCAACGCGGCGTAGACCAGGTAGCCGCCCGTCGTGTGGACAACGCCCTTCGGCTTGCCCGTCGAGCCCGAGGTGTAGAGGATGAACAGCGGCGCCTCGGCGTCCATCGACACCGCAGGGCACGTGCCGCGCTCGCGGTCCATCGCCTCGTCCAGCCAGACGTCGCGGCCGGCGGTCATGCCGACGGACGCGTGGCTGCGTCGGGCGACGAAGACGGTCTCCACACACGGCGCCTGCGCCACCGCCTCGTCCACCGTCGCCTTCAACGGGATCGTCCGCCCGCCGCGCAGCCCCTCGTCGGCCGTGACGACGACGCGGCAGCCGGCGTCGAGGATCCGGTCGCGGAGCGCGTCGGCCGAGAAGCCGGCGAAGACGATCGAGTGGACGGCGCCGAGGCGGGCGCAGGCCAGCATCGTGTACGCCAGCTCGGGGATCATCGGTAGGTAGAGGCAGACGCGGTCGCCGGCGCGGACGCCCGCCGTGTGGAGCGCGTTCGCCGCGCGGCAGACCTCGTGGCGCAGCTGGCCGTAGCTGATGTGGGCATAGCGGCCGGGTTCGTCGGCGGCCCAGATGATCGCCGTGCGGTCCGGGTCGCGGGCGGCGTGCCGGTCGACGCAGTTCAGGCACGCATTCAGTCGGCCGCCCTCGTACCACGCGAAGTCGGCCGCGTTGAAGTCCCAGCGGCCGGCTGCAGCGGGGGGCACGTCCCAGTCCAGGCGCGAAGCCTCGGCCAGCCAGAAGCCTTCGGGATCGTCGATCGATCGGCGATAGCGTTCCTCGTATTCGGCGCGCGATGCCACGCGCGGGCGGGCCGTGATCACCGGCTGCTGGGGGCTCATCGTTGCCTCCGCTCTGTCGGGAATGCCGTCGGGGAAGACGGGTGGCGATTATATCGTGCGCATCATGCCGAAAACAGACTTGTCCGGAAGAGCGTGGCGCGATATACTCGTGAGCCGCCAACATGCGGGGGCCGATCGTGGGTTGCGAAGAGTGGGGCCTCCCCACTTTTCTGTTTGTTGGGTGATCGTTCGTTTTCGGTGATCACCCGTCGTTTGGGCTCTGTGTCTCTTGGGCTCAGTGTCTCTTGGGCTCAGTGTCTCTTGGACTCCGTGTCTCTTGGGCTCAGTGTCTCTTGGACTCCGTGTCTCTTGGATACCGTCGTTCGATGGGTCCGACCGTGCTCTCAAAAACGTCCGCGGGGAAGTGAAATGGCCGTCGCAGCCGCCACAACCACCAAGTCCGAGCTGATGACCGCCGTGCGCGGTCTGAGCGCGGCGCGCGAGCTGCCGCCTGAGGTCATCCTCGAGGCGCTCAAGGCCGCGTTGCGGTCGGCGTACGACAAGATCGCCGATCGGACCGCGTCGAGCGTCACCGTCGAGATCTCGGAGACGAGCGGCCTGGCCCGCGTCTTCGGTCATTACGCTGTGACGGAGCCCGAGTTCATCGAGGATCCGCTGTCGGAGTGGACGCTCGAGCAGGCGCTCGAGGTCAAGCCCGACGCGCGCGTCGGCGATACGATCACCGTCGAGGTCACCCCCAAGGATTTCGGCCGGATCGCGGCGCAGACGGCCAAGCAGGTGATCCTCCAGCGGATCCGGGAGGCCGAGCGCGAGCAGACCTACCTGACGTATGCCGACCGCGAGGGCGAGATCGTGTACGGCGTGGTCCAAAGCGCCAACCGTGACCTGATCACGGTCGCGCTCGACCGCGTCGAAGCCGTGCTGACGAAGGCCGGCCAGATCCCCGGCGAGCGCTACCTGCCCAACCAGCGAATCCGGGTCTACGTCAGCGAGGTCAAGCGCTCGCCCAAGGGCCCGCAGGTCATCGTCAGCCGAACCCACAAGACGATGCTCTCCAAGCTGATGGAGCTCGAGATTCCGGAGATCTTCCAGGGGATCGTCGAGATCAAGGCCATCGCCCGCGAGGCCGGCAGCCGCTCCAAGGTGGCCGTCTGGTCGCTCCAACAGGGTGTCGATCCCGTCGGGGCATGCGTCGGCATGCGCGGCGTCCGGATCCAGACGCTCGTCAAAGAGCTCGGCGGCGAGAAGATCGATATCGTGGAGTGGGACCCCGACCCGCGGGTGTTCATCAAGCATGCCCTCTCGCCGGCCAAGGTCATCCACGTCTGGCTCAGCGAGGGTGAGGACGAGGGCTCGCCCGCCCGCGGCACCGCCAACGTCGTCGTGCCAGACGACCAGCTCAGCCTGGCGATCGGCCGCGAGGGCCAGAACGCCCGGCTCGGCGCCAAGCTCACCGGCTGGCGGATCGACATCCGCGCCGAGAGCGAGGCCGGCGAGTTGATCGAGCGGATCCGCGTGGACGACGAGCTGCGCACGCGCGACCGCGCCGCATCCGCCACGGCGGCGGCCGAAGCGCTGGCGGCGGCGGTTGCCGCTGCGGCCGTCGAGCGGGCGGCGTCAGCCGACGAAGAGCCGACGGCTGCGCCTGTTGCGGCCGCGGTCGAGGCGCCCGAAGCCGTCGAGCCGGTTGCCGTCGCGGCTGAAACGGCCGTCGAGGTCGCCCCGGCGGCGGTGATCGAAGTACCCGAGGCGCTTGTCCCGGCCCCGGAGGGCGTCGCGGAGCCCGTGCCGGCCTTGCAGCCGGCAGTCGTTCCGGCGGCAGGCGACGACACCGCAACGGCCGAACCGACAGGCGAAACGGACGAGGAGACGGACGAGGACCTGCTGTTCGAGACGTCCTCCAAGAAGCGCAACCGCGGCAAGCGGCTCGTGCGTGACCCGAAGACGGGCAACCTCGTCGTCCAGCGCCGGCGCAAAGACTCGCGCGCCAGCTGGAAGGACGACGTCGACGACCGGCTGGCGGGCGAGGAGAACCTGGACGACATGGGCTTCACCGAAGATGACTTCATCGCCGGCGGCGATGACGACGAATGATCGCGAGCGGGCACGATGACCCCCCGACGCGTGCCGGAACGGATGTGCGCGCTCTGCCGCGCCCGGGCGCCCAAGCGCGAGCTCGTGCGGGTGGTCTGGGACGGCACGGCGGTCTCGCTCGACCCGAGCGGCAAGACGGCCGGTCGGGGCGCGTATGTCGGGACGTGGCGCAGCTGCTGGGCCGATCCGGGCCTCGTGCCCAAGCTCGAGCGGGCGCTGAAGGCGAAGTTCGGTGCAGTTGATGCGGCGCGACTTCGCGCTCGCGCCCTCGAACTGGAAGAAGACGGCGTGGCCTGCCCAAGACGGGCAGCGCTGACGACGCGGGCTGAACGATGACACGGCACGGCTGATCCGGCGCCGCGCGCCCTCACTTGAGGGCCGCCACGCGCGTCGGCACGCCGCCACAACTGCGACCGGACGAGTGTCCGGCGGGGGAGACGCGCAATGACAGACACCACGAAACAACGCACGACGGTCGTGATCCCGGCGACGATCCCGGTCCGGGAGCTTGCCGATCGGCTGGCGATCAGCCCGATCGAGCTCCTGAAGGCGCTCATCGCCAACGGCATCATGGCGGCGATCTCGGAGTCCATCGACTACGAGACCGCAGCGCTCGTCGCCGAGGACCTCGGTTTCGACCTGCTCCTCGAAGGGGCGGAGGTGAAGCCGGCCAAGGCCGCCGCGCCCGCAGCGCCGGCGCCCGAGGAACCCGAGGTTCCGGCCGTGCCGGAAGGGCCGGTGGTGCCGTGGTACCTTGTCGACGAACCGGCCGACAAGCTCGAGACCCGCAGCCCGGTCGTCACGATCATGGGGCACGTCGACCACGGCAAGACGAGTCTGCTCGACAAGATCCGCAACACGCGCGTCGCGGCGGGCGAGTCGGGCGGGATCACGCAGCACATCGGGGCGTACACCGCCGAGCGCAACGGCCAGCCGGTGACGTTCATCGACACGCCGGGCCACGAGGCGTTCACCGCCATGCGGGCCCGCGGCGCGCAGGCGACGGACATCGCGGTCATCGTCGTGGCGGCGGACGACGGTGTCATGCCGCAGACGAAGGAAGCGGTGGACCACGCCAAGGCAGCCGGCGTGCCGATCGTCGTGGCGGTCAACAAGTCCGACCTGCCGGAGGCCAAGCCAGACCGGATCTACGAGCAGATGGCCGAGCTCGGCGTCGTCCCGGACAGCTGGGGCGGTGACGTGTTCTTCGTCCAGACGTCGGCGTCGACGGGGACGGGCATCGACGAGCTCTTGGACGCGATCCTGTTCACCGCGGAGGAGTTCCCACCCAAGGGCAACCCCAAACGCTTGGCGCGGGGCACCGTGCTCGAGGGCAAGGTGGACCCGGCGCGCGGTGTGGCGGCGACCGTCCTCGTCCAGAGCGGCACGTTGAACCGTGGCGATCTGATCGTGGTGGACGACGACTTCAGCAAGGTGCGGGCGATGTTCGACCACACCGGCGCCGAGGTGAAGGTCGCCGGGCCGAGCATGCCGGTCGAGATCCTCGGCCTGAACAAGGTGCCCAGCGCCGGTGCGCGATTCGAGGTCGTCAAGGACCAGCGCGCCGCCAAGGGGCGCAGCGGCGACTACTCCGACAGCCACGCCCGCGTCTACAACGTCATCGCGCGGCCGCTGACGCTCGAGGAGTTGTTCGCCCAGGCGGCGGCCGGCGACGTGAAGGCGCTCAACCTGGTCGTCAAGACGGACGTGCAGGGGATGGTCCAACCGGTCGTCGAAACGCTCGAGAAGCTGTCGGGCGAGGTGAAGGTGGACATCCTCCACGCATCGGCCGGCGACATCTCGGAGAGCGACATCAACCTCGCGGCCGCGTCAGGCGCGGTCGTCATCGGCTTCCGGAGCGCCCCGGATGGGCGGGCGCGGCGCATGGCGCTCTCCAAGAACGTCGAGATCCGCGAGTACGACATCATCTACAAATTGTCCGAGGACGTCGAGCTCATGCTCAAGGGCATGATCGATCCGGTGTACGAGGACAAGGTGATCGGCACGGCCGAGATCCGGCAGGTCTTCAACATCACCAAGGTCGGACGCATCGCCGGCTCGCTCGTGACGAGCGGCGTCGTCCGGCGCAACGCCAAGTCACGGCTCCTTCGCGGCGGCGAGCTGATCAGCGAGTCGTCGATCTCGTCCCTCAAGCGCTTCGCCGAGGATGCTCGCGAAGTGCGCGAAGGGTTCGAGTGCGGCATCGGCTTGGACGACGGCAGCGTGCTGCAGGTGGGCGACGTCATCGAGGCCTGCATCCGCGAACGGGTCCGATAGTGGCCACGCTCCGACAGCGCCGCATCAACGAGCGGCTGTTCGAGGAGCTCTCGCTCCTGATCCCCGGTCCGGCCGACGAGGACGACACGCTGGCCGATGTCGTCGTGACGCGCGTCGAGACGACGCAGGACCTTGCGACGGCCAAGGTCTACTTCCGCGCGCCGACCGAGGACGAAGCCGAAATCCAGGCGATCATCGTCGCGTTGAAGGCGGCCGAGTTCGGGCTGCGGGCGGAACTGGCGGACGTCGGGCTGCGTCGCCTGCCGCATCTCGTGTTCGCGTTCGACCGCGCGTTCATCGCCGGCAAGCGCGTCCTCGACTTGCTCGACCACCTGTCCGAGGATCCCGAATGGACCGGTGAGGGCGACGATCCCGGCGACAAGGCGCCGTGACCGCAGCCGCCCCGCACGCCGCCACACAGGCCGACGCCGTCGCCGCCGCCGCCGGGGCGCTTCGGCAGGCCGAACGGGTCTGGATCGGCACCCACGTCGATCCGGACGGCGACGCGATCGGCAGCGCGCTCGGGCTGGCGCACATCCTGCGGGCGCTCGGCAAGGTGGCAACGGTGGCGTGCCAGGATGCGCCGCCGCGCGACGGGATCTGGCTGCCGGGGGCCAAGGACATCGTGGCGTCGGGGCCGGGCGGGCATCCGACCTCGCACGGGGGCCATGCGACCACGCACGGGGGGCATGGGATTGCCGCCGGCGGGCCGTACGACCTGGCCGTCGCCGTGGATGCCGGCGACGCCGGTCGTCTCGGGACGCTCCATGCGGCCGACACCTGGGCGGCGCAGCCGACGCTCGTGATCGACCACCACATCTCCAACACCGGCTTCGGTGACGTCGACTGCATCGTGCCGAGCGCGTCTTCGACGTGCGAGATCCTGCTCGCGGTGGCCGATGCCTTGGGCGTTCAGCTCTCCACGGAGGCCGCGACGTGCCTGCTGTGCGGCATCGTCACGGACACGATCGGCTTCCGAACACCGTCGACGTCGGCGGCGACGCTGGCCGCGGCCAGCCGACTCGTCGCCGACGGCGCCGATCTGGCCGACGTGGCGCGCCGCGTCTTCCTCAGCCGCCCGCTGGCCGGCCTGCGCCTCGAGGGCCGCGCTCTCGATCGCGTCGTGATGGACGGCCCATTCGCGATCTCGTGGCTGTCCCTGTCCGACTTCGAGGGCCTTGGCGCCGCGCCCGAGGACGGCCGCGGCATCGTCCAGGCGCTGGCGACGGCCGTCGAACCGTTGGCCGTCGCGCTGCTGCGCGAGCGCCACGACGGCACGTTCGACGTGAGCCTTCGCGCGAAGGGCACCGTCGACCTCGTGCCGGCGGCCCGGGCGCTGGGCGGCGGCGGGCATGCGCTGGCGGCCGGCGGGCGCACGCCCGGGCCGCTGCCGGCGGCGCTCGACGCGGTCCGGCAGGCGCTGGCGGCGCACGTGGCGGCGGCGGAACGATGATGTCCGAGGACGCCGTCGAGCCCATCGAGCCCTTGGAGCCGGTGGTGCCGGTGGGGCCGGTGGAGCCGATCGACCCGCTCGAGCCGACGCGAACGGACGGCGAGGACGCGGCGGGCGACGACGGGGGTGGCGGCGGCCCGGTAGACGACGATGCCGTCATCCCGTCGTGGGCGACGCGGATCTACGCCGTGCCGGACGGCATCATGCCGTTGCCCGTGGCCAAGTCGAAGCCGCCTTCGCCCGCATTGGCGCTGGTGGGCAGCGGCCTCGCGCCCAAGAGCGGGATCCTGAACATCGACAAGCCCGCCGGGCGGACGAGCCACGACGTCGTGCAGGCCGTGCGGCGGGCGTCCGGCGAGCAGCGCGTCGGCCATGCCGGAACGCTCGATCCGATGGCCACCGGCGTCCTCGTGATCTGCCTCGGCTCGGCGACGCGCGTCGTGGACGACGTGCAGGCCTTCGTGAAGGGCTACCGTGCCCGGATCACGCTCGGCAGCGCCACGGACACGTACGACGCGATGGGCCAAGTGACGTCCACGGGCGACGCCGGGCGGCTCGCGGCGATCGGGCGCGAGGACGTCGAGGCGGCGCTCGGCGCGTTCCGCGGCGAGATCGCCCAGGTCCCGCCGATGGTCTCGGCGCTGAAGCACGAGGGCAAGCGGCTGTACGAACTGGCCCGCCAGGGCATCGAGGTCGAGCGGGCGGCGCGGAGCGTGACGGTGCACGCCCTCGACATCCTGGATTGGTCGCCGCCCGACGTGACGATCGAACTCCTGTGCTCCCGCGGCACGTACGTGCGGTCGATCGCGCACGACCTCGGCGCCGCACTCGGCGTCGGCGGGCACCTCTCGGCGCTCGAACGCACGCGGGTCGGACCGTTCACCGTCGACGACGCGACGTCGCTCGCGCGCGTCGTCGAGGCGTTCATGGAGGGCTGGTACGGGCATATCCTCCACCCGCTCGACACCGCGCTGGTCGCCTACCCGGCAATCGTGGCCGACGACGCCGTGGCGGCCGACATGCGCGCCGGCCGCCAGTTCGACGCCGCGCCGCCCACCGACCGCCGGCAACCGCAGATCCGGGTCTACCACTCCGGCGGCGCGTTCGTCGGCATGGCGCGCTGGGATGCCGTGACGGAGCGCTGGCAGCCGAGCCGGGTGTTCCCGCCGGCCGACAACTCGACCCACAGCCCGGCCGACAACAACAGCCCGGCCGACAACAAGGGGTAGGCGAAGATGACGGACGACGGGCTGGGGCTGCCGGTCGCCTTGACGATCGGCAAGTTCGACGGTGTGCACCTCGGGCACCATGCGCTGTCGACGCGCGTGCGTGCCGTGGCGCGCGATCTGGGCGTGAAGGCCGCGGCGGTCGTGCTCCACCCGGACCCGGCGACGGTGCTTGCGGGCCGGCGCGTGCCGGTGCTGACCTCGATGATGGACCGGATGCAGCTCCTGATGGCCGACGGGATCGAGGCCGTGCGTTGGCTGACGTTCACGACCGAGATCGCCGCGCTGTCGCCGGCAGAGTTCCTCGACGAGCTGGACGAGTGGTACGACGTGCAGGCCGTCGTCGTCGGCCCCGATTTCGCGTTCGGCAAGGACCGCGCCGGCACGCTGGACGTGCTGCGCGCGCTCGGCGAGGAGCGCGGCTTCGACGTGCACGTCGTCGCGCCCGTGAGCGTGGACGGCGAGCGGGCGGCGGCGGGGCGGATCCGCGCTCTGCTCACCGAGGGCGATGTCGCCCGCGCCGGCGCGCTCATCGGCCGGCCGTTCCGGTTGCGCGGGCGCGTCGTCGAGGGCGCCAAGCGTGGACGCACGCTCGGCTTCCCGACGGCCAACCTGGCGCTGGACGACGACTATCAGCTGCCGGCGAACGGGATCTACACCGTGCGCGCGCACCTTCAACTGCCGGACGGCCGCGACTTGACGAAGGGCGGCGCGGCGAACATCGGCATCCGGCCCCACTTCGATGACGGCGACGCGCAAACTGTTGAGGTCCACATCATCGACTGGGACGGCGACTTGTACGGCACGCCGATGGCCGTCGACTTCATCGCCTTCCAGCGGCCCGAGGCGCGGTTCGACGACGTCGCGGGGCTGATCGCGCAGATGACCTCGGATGTCGAACGCGCGCGCGGGGAGTGGGGGGGCTGACGCCGCACTGCCGGCAGGCGCGCCAGGATGCCGCGGGCGGCGGTGGTCGAGCCGACGCTTCGCCGGGAGTGAATCCGATTCGTCCGGCGGTGGGACAGGTTGACAGTGCGACAGGGTGACAGTGCGACAGGCAACGAGGAGGTCGTCGTGAAGGCCGTGTACGCTGGACTGTGTGCCGCGCTCGGGTTGACGACCGTGGCGGTCATCGCTGCCGACACGCAGCCCGCCCAAGGGCAAACGCGTGCCACGACGCTGGCCGTGACCGCGGTCGACGGCTGGCAAGAAGCGGCGATCGACCTGGCGGATGGTGAGGCGCTGGAGGTCCGCTACATCACGGGCACCTGGACGATCAACACCGCCGGAAACGGGTTCGATGCGGACGGCTACCCGGGCTTCTACCCGCACGATGTGCAAGGGGCCTGCGCCGACGCTGCCTTGCCCGACGAGCAGAACGGCGCCCTCATCGGGCGCATCGGCGACGGGCCGCCGTTCCTGATCGGGAACCACAAATCGACGGTGGCCGACCACGCCGGTGCGCTCCGGATGCGGATGAACGACGCCGACGCCTGCCGCCACGACAACGGCGGCAGCGTCGTGGTGCGCGTCGCCCACGGCGCGACAACCGCCGAGCCACCGACGGCGTTGCCGGCAGAGACGGCGATGCCGGGCACTTCCGTCCCACGAACTGCCGTGCCCGCGTCGGCGACGCCGAACGCATTCGGGCCCACCCCGCCGTCCGGTGAATCCGTACGCACCGACGTGCCGGGTTCACCTGCCCTCGCGAACCCCGCCGCAGGGATGACGAGGGCCGATCCATCGGCTTCGCCGTCGCCGCCACCTCCCGCGCGCCTGCCGAGCACCGGCGGCTCCGACGAGACGCCTCAACGCCTGGCGCTCGTCGGGCTGCTGATCATGCTCGGCCTTGGCGTGCGCCGGTTGGAACGACGGAGTCCCGCACGACGCGGCAGCTGATGGCCGGCCGGCCACCGGCGCCTCGCCCCGTCCCTACACAAACCCCATCCGCTTCGTCCCCTCCGCGCTCCGCCGCCAGTCCGGCCGGACGCCCACCTGCAGCTCGAGATACACCGGCCCTTCGAGCATCTTCTCGATCTCTTGGCGCGCGCGCGTGCCGATCCCTTTGAGCACGGCCCCGCCCTTGCCGATCACGATCGCCTTGTGCCCTTCGCGCTCCACGAACAGCCGCGCCCCGATGACCGTCACGCCGTTCTCGCGCACCGCCCACTGCTCGACGATGACCTCGATGCCGTGCGGCACCTCGTCCTCCAGGAGGAAGAGCGCCGCCTCGCGGACGAGCTCGGCGACGAGCATTCGGTCCGTCTGGTCGGAGATCTGATCGGCCGGGTAGTACAGCGGCCCGGGCGGAAGCTGGGCGGCGATGAGCGCCCACAGGCGATCGAGGTTGTGGCCGCGCGTGGCGATCGTCAGCTCCCACAGTGCGCCCTCGCCGGCCAACGCCGTGAACGCAGCGACGCGCGCCGCGACGTCTTCCGCCGGGAGCTTGTCCGTCTTGTTCAGCGCCAGGATCGTCGGCCGCCCCGCCCGGCGGACCATCGCCCCGACGCGCTCGTCGAGCGTGCGCGGCGGCACGGAGGCGTCGACGACCCAGACGACGACGTCCGCATCCGGGATCGCGTCGCGCGCCACCTTGACCATGTAGCTGCCCAGAGGCGTCCGCGGCCGGTGGATGCCCGGTGTGTCGACGAAGATCGCCTGCGCCGCGTCCGTCGTGCGGATGCCGAGGATCCGGCGGCGCGTCGTCTGCGGCTTGGGCGACACGATCGCCACCTTGTCGCCGACGAAGGCGTTCATGATCGTGCTCTTGCCGACGTTCGGCCGGCCGACAACCGCCACGAAGCCGCTGCGGAACACGCCGTCGGACGGCTCGGCGGCGCTGCCGAAGATCCGCGCGAGGACATCGTCCGCATCGGCCGGTGCGATCGCCTCGTACAGCTCGGCGAGGTCGGTATGCGCCGCGTCGTCGTCCCCGACAGCGTCGTCCGTCAAGTCGTCGGCTTCGTCGACGACATCGACGACATCGACGTCGAGGTCGGTTGGGTCATCCATCGAATGATCATCGGACATGGGGCTGGCCTCGGCGCTCGTCGGCGGGACGAGAAGGCATAACGGCGGCGGGTAGGGAGACGTTGGAAGTATCCGGTGCGGAGAGAGGGCGGTCAACTGTGGTCGAGCTGTGGATGCCGTCGGAGGCCCGCACGCCTCGGCCTCCTGCGGAGCAAGACATGTCTCGACAACCACGATACGCGCTTGTCGCCATGGCCGCCGTGGTCCTCGGGACGGCGCAGATCGTCACCCCTGCCGGCACCGCCGCCGCCCCTGCCCCGATCGACTACGTCCCCGCTGATCTCACGGACTACGCCCCCGTCGGCGTGCCGGACTTCTCGGCCTGCCGGCCGGAGTGGAGCCGCGCCGCCGCCGAGGCGAACGGTCCCGGCCAGTGGACGTTCAGCGCGCCGGTCGCCCTGGCAAACGCCCTGTGGTGGCTGGACTCGCGCGCCGAGCCGCAACCGGCCGCGCCGCCCTTCGTCCGCGACGGCCACGGCCTCGTCACGGCCTACCCCGCCTTCGGGCCGCCTCGCGACGACCACGACGCGGCGAACCTCGGGCCGCTCATCGACGACCTCGCCGGCCGGGTGAACACGGACAACCGCGGCGTGCCCGGCAGCGTGCGCGGGACGCGCTGGGAGGACTTCGTCGACGGCGTTGAGTCGTACGTGGCCTCGCGGCGGCTCAAGCCCGGTTACGCCGTCGCCACGACGCTGCGACCGAATGGGCTGTGGCTGCGCGCGCAGGCCGACCGGTCCGCCGGCGTCGTCGTGCTGATCGGCGTCTGGGAGCAGTCGGGCGAGGGGTGGCGTCGGATCGGCGGGCACTACGCCGCGCTCGCCGGGACGGACGCCGCCGGCGAGGCCGTTGCGCTCGCCGACCCGGTGTACGACCAGGCGATCCGGCCTGACAACGGCGGCCGGTTCGTCCCGACCGACGGTGCCGCGCACTCCTGCCGCAACGCGCCGCGGGCCCACGACGACGCCGGCACCGTCAGCCACGACCGCTACGACCTCTTCCCGCCGGCCGGCATGCCGGACGCCGCGTGGGCGCTGGCCGGCTACTTCCGCCCGGAGACGTTCGGCGAAGGCGCCGCGTTCGCCGGCCAGAACCCAGCCGACTACCTGGCCGATGCCAGCGGCCCGTGGCAGCGTGGCACGCTCATCGCCGTGCTGGACGCCGCCCTCGCGCTCCAGCCCCGCGGCGGCGCATCGACCGTCCCGACCGCGACGCCGCCCGCCACGACGGCCCCCCCGACGCCGACGACGGCGCAGAGCGCCGAGCCGACGGATGCGCCGACCGCGCCACCCACGCCGACGGCCGCCGCGAGCCCGACCCACGCCCGTCCGACGCCGGCGCCGATCGGGGGCCAGATCAACTTCGATCGGATCTGGCTGCCGGCGCTGCGCAACCAGAGCCGCCGGCGATAGGCGGGTGCGCGGCACGATCGACGGGCGCGACGCGGAGGACGTGCGCGGCGACCTTAACGAAGGCCCTGCCTGCCGGATGCTATACTCGCGGCCATGACTGACCTGCTGGCGCAAAACCTGTTTGCGGCGCTCGCCGCCGCGGTTCTGGCGATGACGCCAACCCCGCCGCCCGCGGCCACCCCCGATCCGTCCGTCGTGATCGTCGCGAACGACGGCACGTTCTCGTTCGCCGAGCGCATCGCGTTTCGCCTGGAGGTCCGCTCGGACGCGCCCGTCCGGGATGTCGTGCTGCGCTTCACGATCGGGGACGGCGAGGTGATCAACCGCCGCGTCCCCGAGTTCGAACCCGGCACGCGCGTCGTGGCGCGGCACGAAGAGCCCTCGCCGCGCGGTGCGATCCCGCCGACGAGCGAGATCCGGTGGTGGTGGGACATCGCGACGGCGGATGGCAGGCAGATCCAGACGGAACGACGCACGTTGCGCTACCTCGATCAGCGCTACTCCTGGACCAGCCGCGACGTGGCCGGCGTGCGGCTGTGGTCGTACAGCCTCGAGGACAAGGACGCCGAGGCGCTGGCCGAGTCAGCGGTCGCCTCCCTCCGGACGATCCGCGAGCGCGTCGGTCTCGCCGTCGAACAGCCGGTGAACGTCGTCGCCTACGCTTCGCAGGCCGATCTGCGGCCGTCCCTCCTCGGCCGCGGCGACGTCTACGAGGCCCGCCTGGCGACGCTTGGTGCGCGCGTCGCCGACGACGTCGTCGTTCTCGACGCCGGCAGCCGCAGCGTGGCGCTCGAGACCGTGCTCCGCCACGAGCTCTCGCACGTCGCCGTCCACCTCCGGATGGACGAAACCTGGATCGACGTCCCGTCCTGGCTCGACGAAGGGCTGGCGATGTACCTCGAGGGCGGCTTCGGCACGCTCGAGCGCCGCGCCCTCGACCGCGCGATCCGCGACGACACGGTGATGAGCCTGCGCTCGATGACGAGCTTTCCCGGCGATGCCGACCAGGTGACGCTGGCCTACGCGCAGAGCCGCGACGTGATCGCCTACCTGGTCGACACGCACGGCCGCGCCAAGCTGACCGCGCTGTTCGACACGGTGGCGCCGGGCGATCGGACGATCGACGAAGCGCTGACAGAGGTGTACGGCTTCGATCAGCTCGGACTCTATCAGGCCTACCGGCGGGAACGCGGCCTGTCCCCGGCCGCAACGCCCCTGCCCGACGCCGTGCCGCCCGGCCTCGTCCAACCCGCGCGCATCCGCGCGAGCCGCCCGTCCGACGACGAATCGTCGGTTCCTGCGCCCCAACTTCAGCGCGCCGGGCGCTGGTGGTGGTTCGTCCTGCCGGCCGCTGCGGCGCTGGTCGGGCTCGTCGGCTTGGCGCTGCTCGTCGTCCGTCCGGGCCGTCGCCCCCCGCGGCAGCGCGCGCCGCAGACCGCGCCGCAGACCGCGCCGCAGACCGATGATCCAGGGGCGGCGGAACGCTCGCCCTCAACAACACCGCCCCAGCCCGAAGTTCCGGCATCCATCGAGAGGCCATCCGAATGAGTCCACACGCAAAGCACACTGCCCAGCAGAAGGATCGACAGGGCATCGGCCGTCGCTGCTTCGTTGCCGTCGCGGTCGCGTCCACCATGGCGTTCGCGGGCGCGAACGCGGCATCGGCCGCCGGCGGCTCGACCGGGCTGCCGGCGATCGACCGGCCGGCCGTCGAAGCGCTGCCCCAGCCGTCCGCCGCCGCCCTGCCGTCCTCGGCGCTTTCGACGCACGCCTTCGCCCTGCCGTACGGGACGACGACGCTCGATGCTTTCGAGGGCGCCCTCTGGCCCGATCCGACCCGCTGGCTGTACGACACCGACCTCAACCGACCGGGCACCGGGACGCGCTGGTCGCCGTCCACGTGCCAGGCCAAGGGCGGCTCGCGGGGCCTGCGGGCCAACGGGGCGACGCCGGCCGGGCCGCCGACATGCGCCGCGCCATACGAAGGCAGCTTCACCGCCTCGACCGTCCTGGCCCTCGACCTCTCGAACGTGGCCGGTGCGGCGACGGCCGAGCTTGCATTCGACCTCTGGATGGACGCCGAGCCCAACGAAGGCCTGATCGTGGCGTACCTCAGGCCGGAAGCGCCGGAGGGCTACTACGTCCGCCACATCCTGTACTCCGGCACCGGCCGCGTCCGGCGCTGGATCGACGGCGGCGTCCGCCTCGACTTGGCCAGCGCCCGCGACGTGTACGACGGTGCGTGGCGCGGCGACCTGCGCGGCAAGCAGGTCCTGATCGAGTTCATCTTCCTCAGCGCCGACGGCAGCGCGGACGCGCAGGGCGCCTATCTGGACAACGTCGTCTTCCGCGCCACGCCGCCCGTCGGCCCGACGCCGCCCCCTGGCGCAGTCGAACGCACGACCGCCTGCACGGGCGTCCGGGACTGCGGGAGCGTCGGCGTGTTCGCCTACGTCGACGTTGGCTGCGACCGGCGCTTCCGCCGCGGAACGGACGTCCCGCTGGCGATGCAGCCGCGCGTCGACGTCGTGGCTGGGGCGGACGTGCTCGGCGCGAGGCTTGGCAAGAGCGGCCGGCTGACCTTCCAGTACCCGCTCGGGCGCGACGCCTCGTTCAGCTTGGCCGTACCGGACGGCTACGCGCTGTGCCCGGACAGCCCGAATCCGGTCGATGTGCCCGCTTCCGCCTTCAACCGCTTCAGGCGCACCAGCGTGGAGTTCCGCCTCCAGCGACCGTGACGCGGCAGGTTACGACGACCGCTCGACATCCCCCGACAACATCCGCACGTAGCTGTCGTGGCGCCGCGCGCTGATCCCGCCGCTGGCCACCGCCGCCCGAACGGCGCAGCCGGGCTCGTGGACGTGGCTGCAGTCCTGGAAGCGACACTGGTTGAGGTAGGGACGGAACTCGACGAAGCCCCACTGCAGCTCGGCGCCGTCCACCTCCCACAACGCAAGCTCGCGCAAGCCGGGCGTGTCGGCCACCCGCCCGCCGCCCGTCAGCGGGTGGAGTTCGCCGACGCGCGTCGTGTGCCGCCCCTTGTGATGCGTCGTGCTGACCTCCCCGACGCCGAGAGCGAGACCGGGCTCGATCGCGTTCAGCATGCTTGACTTGCCGACCCCGCTCGGCCCGACGACGGCGCTCACGCGCCCGTGCAGGGCCTCCTTCACCGCGGCAAGGCCCTCCTCCGTCCGCACGGAAACGGGGAGGATCCGGTAGCCGATCCGCTCGTACTCCGCCAGGTCGGCGGCCACCACCGGCTGGATGCCGAGGTCCACCTTCGTGATGACGATCATGCAGTCCAGCTCGTCGATCTCGGCCAGCGCAAGGAAGCGGTCGATGAGGCGCGGGTTCGGGTCGGGACGTTGACAGCTGAACGTGACGAGCAACAGGTCGATGTTCGCGATGACGACGTCCTTTGACCAGACGCCCTTCGGACCCGGCGCCCGGCGCACCAAGCTGCTCGTCCGCTCGAGCCGCTCAACGATGACGGCATCATTGCCACCCCCGCCCGACGGCGCCGCGGTCCGCTGCACCTTCACGCGGTCGCCAAGGGCGATCAGCCCCTCGCGATCACGGTCCCGCTTCAGCCGACCGCGCAGCGTGGCCTTCAGGATCACGCCCCCCGTCTCGACCGCATAGAACCCGCTCTGCGTCCGGACGACCCAGCCCTCGAGCACGGCATCGCGGTCATTCTCCACAGCCCGACTCCCCCCGTCCGCGTCGACGGGCGCGACCGCATCGGGCCGCGCCGCGCCCTCGCCGCCCGCCGCAGCCGTGGGCGCGGTCAAGCGTTCAACCTCACGGCCACCTGCCGCGCGTCCCGGAGGATCGAGGCCAAGAGCGCTGCCGCCGCAAGAGCCAGCAGCGCCCACCACAGCGTGCGCGGGTCGGCCGGCGGGCCGCTGTCGACGCGGAAGTGGTCGAGGGCGATCTCACCGCCCGCCGCGCCGGCCGTCAGTCGCAGCGTGTGCGCACCGCCGTCGAGGCCTTCCACGAGCGTCACGTCGGCCCAGGCCGCCTCGGCGCCGCCGAGCGCACGCGGGGACTGCGCCTGGCCGTCGAGCTCGACGGCCAGCGTGCCGGCCTGCCGGCCGGTGGCCAGCCGGGCAACGACCTGGCGCCCGCGGAACGTGAAGACGAGCCCGTCGCGGTCCGCAGCGCCCGGCGCGGCAGTGGACTCGGCCGGCCGAGCGGCGCCGTCGTCGCCGTCCGCCGATGCGCCCTGCGCCACGAGCGCCTGGCCGTCCGAAGCGCCCTCGCGCGGCAGCCAGCGCCATCGGCCGCCCGGTGTCACGCGCACCGGCGCGCTGCGCTCCTGCCAGAAACCTGGGCCGGCAACGATCGTCCCGCTTGCGGCGTCGCGCACGGCGTCGAACAGGCGCGTCGGCGTGAAGTCGGGCATGACGGCGGCGAACCAGTAATCCGCCCGGTCGGGCGCGATGCCGCCCCACTGCCGGAAGTACCACAGCCCGAAGACGCCCGCCCACGGCCACTCGGCCTGCGCCAAGCGGACGCCCTCGACCGTCCACTCGGCCTGCGACGCGGCCGGCACGTGGCCCCAGATGTTGTCCGCCAGGCCGACCGGCGCAGCGTTCCAGCCGTACTCGGAGAGCCAGATCGGCGTCTCGTCGTCACCCGCTTCGCGCATGATCGCCCGCTGCAACTCGATTCGCCGGAAGTTCAGACGGTCCGGCGCCGGCGGGTCGTTCGGCGGCCGGTCCATCCCGAACGCGTTGGCCGCCAGGATGTCGAAGTGCTCGGCGGCGCCGGCGGCATACATCCCGCGCAGGTAGTCGAGATCGTTCAGGTTGTCGCCCTCGGCCAGGGTCTCGGTGTTGATCGCCAGCGGCGCGGCGATGATCACCGCGGCCGGGTCGGCCGCGCGCGCGGCGGCGGCGGCGGCGGCCAGCAGCGCCACGTAGCTCGCGGGGTCGACGGGCCGGTAGCCCCACTCGCTGGCCAGGTTCGGCTCGTTCCAGATCTGGTAGAACCGGACCCGCCCCTTGAAGTGCGCCGCCGCCTCGCCCACGAAGCGGGCGAGGTCCGCCGGGTCGGCCGGGACGTTGTTCGCGCCCGGGCCGTGGTCGTCGCGCGCCGCCCAAGCGGGCGTCCAGTCGATCCGCCAGATAACCTCGATCCCGTTCGCATCACAGACGTCGACGATCCGATCGTACTTCGCCCAGTCCAATCGTCCGCGCTCGCGCTCGACATCGGCCCACGGCAGGTGCTGCTTGGCCCAACGGATCCCGGCGTCGGCGGCCAGGACAACGGTCTGTTCCGCCTTCCACGCCTCGACCTCACGCTCGAGGAAGACGTTGGCGCCCCACGGGTGCACGTCGGTGAACGGGATCGTCGCCAGGCGGTGGGCGGCCGCGCCGGCCAGCCCGGCGCCGGACGGCGGGCGGAGCGCGAGCCACAGGGCCGCGCCGGCGACACCGAGCAGCGCCACGGCGGACAGCCGCAGTCGACGCAGAAGCGGTGGCGGGATCATGCGGCGAGCGCGGGCGTGGCGATCACCGCGGGGCGAGCAGACGTCGGGCCGCGCGATGGGGCGCGGGTAGGGGCGCACGGTTGTGCGCCCCTACCCGATCGCTGAACGACTGCACCGTCATTCGCCCGGGCGCGCGGTCCGCCGGGCGGTCAACGGCCTGCCGTTGTGCCGCGGTTCTCGCGAACGCCGAACTGCTCGATCGCACGGAAGGTCGGGCCGGTGCGCCGCACGTCGTCCGTCCCGAACGGCCGGGCGTTGCGGAGCGCGGCGGCGAGGTGGGCGGCGGACATCCGGGCCGGCGTCCAGCGCACGTCCTGGCGCACGACCTCGCCGGTCTTGCGGCAGTACTCGACGGCGACGTTGTCGAGGCCGAACGCCATCGGGTTTGACCCGTTCGTCGTCGCGCCGAAGAAGATCTGCGCCGAGTTGAACCCATCGCGCTTGGCCCAGAGATCCTTGAGATCGACCGAGAGCGGCACCCACTGGCCAAGGGGCAGCAGCTGGCCACCGACGGGCGAGTCCTCACTCAACCACTGCGCCCCCTGGTCCGTCGGCGCGTCGCCGACGACGCCGAGGAAGAACTTGTCGGCGTTGTCGCCGTTGCCCCGCGTCTCGTTGCCGAGCATACCGAGCGCCAGCTTGATCTGCACGGACGCGATGTCCTCGAGCGGCAGCGTCTCGATCTTGCCGGAGTTCACCAAGATGTCCTCAGCGTTGTCGTAGCCGCCCAGGTCGATCGCGAATCGGCTCTGGAAGCCCGGCGTGCGCAGCAGCTCATGGCCGTTGCGGGCGCTGCCCGACCAGCCTTCGCCCCCAAGTTCGAAGTCGCCGTTGACGACCGGATTCTGGCAGTTCGCCGGCAGTGTCGGCACGGCGCTCGGTGTGGGCCCGGGACCGCTGTTGCCCGTCACCTCGGCCACCTCGTCCGACCACGCCACCGCCTCGCCCCGCAGGAACACGGCGACCCTGAGACGCCCCGGCTCGAGCGCCGACCCATCGGCGGCATTCACGCACTCGGACAGGAAGCCGGACGCGGCCGTGGTCTTCGTCGTCGGGTTGAGGCGCTCGTTGCCGTCGGTCAGGATGATCTTCTGCCACCTTCCCGCGACGTCTTCGTACCACTGCACGGACAGCAAGGTGTCGACGGGCAGACCGGTCCAACGCTGGGCCGAACACAACTGGAAGATGCGTCCGAAGCGCGTGCCTTGGCCGACGAGCGTGCCGTCGTTCAGAACATTCGTCCCGAAGCCCACCACCACGCTGCCGGGCAAAGCCGTCGGTTGGGACGGGGCCATGATGTCCTTGTCGACGTTGTTCACGGCGATCGGCAGGTACGTGCGCGACGATCCGTCCGGTGTCGCGGGCGGCGGCGTGGCCTCCGGTACCGGCGTGTCGCTCGGCGGCCGCGTGGCCGAAGGCGTCACGCCCGGCTCGAGCGTCGCGGTCGGCACGGAGGACGAGAGCCCTTCGATCGTCACGTTGTCGATCAGCGTGCCGGTGTGCGTACCCGTGGGGGTTGCGTCCTCCACACGGAAGTAGATCCGCGCGGCCGGCAGGTTGGCGGCGAACGGGAACTTGAGCGGCTCCGACAGCGAGAGCCAGCGCTTGCGGAGATCCGTGCCGTCCCCCGACCTGTAGTTCAGGGAATAGCACCGCAGCTCCGTCGGCACCGTGGTGCTGGCGCAGACCCTGAACGACAGAACGACCTCGTTCGTGCCGTTGGGCAGGAAGCCGACCGGGCCGTCGAGGTAGAGCAGCAGGTTCACCTGCACGCCGCCGTCGAAGTCCGTCGCGTCGAACGGCCCGTAGACGAGATCGGTGGCCACCGGCTGATCGTAGTTCGAGCCCGGCGACAGGTTGGCACCCAGCCGGCCGCCGCCGATCGACCACGGCGCCTTCAGGCCGCCCCCCGGCCGCCCCGGTGCGGGCGCGGCGAGGAGCACGTCCTGGTTGCCCCAGGTGTAGTTCTCTTGCTGACCTTGCGCCACCCGCAAGTCATAGGTCGTCCAGCCCTCGGGCGGGAAGTCGCCCTCGAAGTCCTCTTCCGCCACCGGCACGGCGCCCTGTTGCAGGGACCGCGGTCGGACGGCAAGGGGTCGCTGACGGACCGTCCGGCTGTCGCCGACCTCGACCGGCACGAGCCCAACCGAGGCCGCCTCGACGACCGTTGCCGCAGCCGGCACGACCTTGAACGAATCGGACCGATCGGCGCGCACCGCCGGTGCGCCCCCTTGAAGCGCCCACATCCCCGCGACGACCGCACCGAGCACCGCCGCTCCCTCGCGCATCCTCATGACAAGTCTCCTCCCCATCATCCGCGCAAGGCGGCCATGACCAGCGGGCGACAGTCTAGCACACGCCCTTCGGACGGCGCCAACGCTCTGTCGCAGCAGCGAAGCAAGCCGAATCTCAGGGGAGCGCCTCAGGGGGAGCGGCGCAGGACCCCGTACGGCAGGTAGATCCGATGCTCCGGCGTGACGAGCACCGTCGGCGTCGCCGTCGGTGTCGTCGGCGTCGCCAGGGTCGGACCGGCCGTCGATGTCGGTTCCAACGTCGACGTCGGTGCGTCCGTGACGGTGCCGACGACGGTCGGCGGCGGCGGGAGCACGAACGTCCCGGTGGCCGACGGCGTGGCGGTGGCCGTCCGGCGGTCCGGCGTGACCACGGACGTCGGTGGCGTGCTGGGCGGCGTGCCGGTGCGGGTGGGCGTCGCGCTCGGCGGGGAGCCCGTGCCGGTCGGGGTGCGCGTCGCGGTCGGCGTGCCGGAGGGCGCCCCGGTCGGCGATGCCGTCGGGCTGCCCGTGGCGGCTGTGGGCACGGGCGTGCCGGTGCGCGTCGCGCTCGGCGACGCGGTGTGGGTCGTGCTGGCGGAGGGCGAGGGCGTGGCGGTCGGCGCGGCGGTCGTGGCCGCGCCGGTCGTCGTGGGCGGCGGCGCATCCGATAGGCCGTGGATGACGACGCGGTCGACGAAGGCCCCCTGGTGCGGCGCCTCGAAATCGCGGTCGCGGAAACGGAAGACGACGAACGCCTCCTCTTGCCCGCCGACGAGCGGGAACTGGAGCTTCGGCTCGAAGTAGTTCCAGTCGATCTGCAGCACACCGACCGAGAAGCAGTCGACTCCGCCGGGCGAGCCGGGGTTGGTGACGCAGACCTGGAAGTCCGACTCGCGGTGCAGGTCGAGCTTGAAGTACGTTGCCACCTGCAGCCCGTCCTCGAAGGGTCGGGTGTCGATCGGCCCGAACATCAGGTCGCTCTCCGACGGGCCGGCGTACGTGCCGCCGCACGCCAGGCCGCCGCCCGATGCGCCGCCGCCGACCGACCAGGCGCTGGCGCTGCCGCCGCCGGACGGCGCGGTACATGTCGTCCGCGCCCACACGTACTGTCCGGGCGGCGTCATGTTGTCCTGGACATACCAGTCCGGTGGCGGGAACGCGCCCTCGAAGCCTTGGTCCTCGATCAGCGTGGCGACCTGGACGGCGCCGGCGACACTGGCGGCGCCGACGCCGTACGCCGCGCCGCACGCCAGCACGAGCGCCGCCAGGCCGGCCAGCGTGGCACGGCGGATGTGGACGGTGGGCCGGGGCGAACCGGGTTCGCTCGACATCGAAGCCTCCAATCGTATCGGTTGACGTTCGCCACGGCCCGAGCCGTGCGACGTGGCACTGTTCGGGTGGCACTGCTCGGGTGGCACTGCTCGGGTGGCACTGCTCGGGTAACACTGCGGCGCGGCGCGTCATCGCTGGCCGCCGGTCGGCAGGACGATCTGATACTTGAGCGGCCGGAGATAGGTCTGGCGCAACGGTTCGCCGCTCAGCCGCTGGCCCCCGACGAGCACGAGCTGCTGCCGCGCGAGCACCGCCAGCCCGGCGCCACGATCCGGCGTGTAGCCGCGGACGACCGCGAACTCGGACCACGCGCCGCGCTCGAGGTCGTAGGCCAGCGTCCCGACGTCGAGGTGGGCGTTCCAGCCGCCGCCGACGACGTACAACCGCTCGCCCGAGACGTTCGCGACGGCCAGAGCGTGGCCCGCGCGGGCGTCCGGCAGCGGTGCGGCCGTCTCGTCCCACCGGTCGGCGGTCGGCTCGAACGGCCGGAACACCCAGTGGTTGTTCTCGGGCTTGCCGCCGGGGCTCCGGCCGCCGACCACGTGGATCCGCCCTTCGAAGGCCGCCGCCGCCAGGTCCGCTCTCGGCCGCAAGAGCCGGTCGGGCTCGACGGTCCAGGTATCCGTGCTCCAGTCGTAGCGCAGGATCGCATCCGTCGCGCTCGAAGCATCCTCGTCGGCACGGCCGCCGAAGAGGTAGACCTGACCGTCGAGCATCGCCAGACCGTAGCCGCAGACGGCGCGACCGGCCGGCAGCGGCGCGGCGGCCCGCCACGTGTCGGTGCGCGGATCATAGATCTCGACAACCCCCGTCGCCCGCCCATCGGCCGCGCAGCCGCCCGGCACGATGATCTTGCCCTGAACGGCCACGCCCGCCACGTCGCGCACCGCCGTCGGCTTCGAGGCGCGCACCCGCCAGTCGAGCCCCGCGCCGCCGGCGTACTGCAGCGTCGTGCTCACCAGGCGGCCGCCGTCCGTCGCCCCTGCGATGACGAACAGGTCGGCGCCGGCGGCGACGGCCGCCAACCCGGTGCGCGCCTCGGGCAGCTGTCGGCCGAGGACCCATGCCTGTGGCGCCGGCGCCGCTGCGGTCGGCGGCGGGGTCGGCGTCGCGGCGCCGTGCGTGAGGCGCCACGTGGCGGCGCCGAGGATGGCCAGCACGGTCAGCGCTGCGCCGCCGAGCGTGAACATGACGGTCCGCCGCGCCCGCCGACGGGTGCGCGAAAGCTCTTCGGCCAGACGCGCCGCCGCCCCGCCGTCGCTGCGGCGCGCATCGTCGTTGCCGCCGCCGGCATCCGGCCCGCCGTCGCTCGGGTCGCCAAGCGCGATCAGCCCGGTGTCGAGCGCCCGCCGCATCGCCTCGGTCCGGTTCGCCGTGCCGAGCTTGGCGTTGATGTTCGTCAGGTGCTTCTTGACCGTCGCTTCGGAGATCGTGCGGACGTGCGCGATCTCGCGGTTCGTCGCGCCGGTGGCGACGAGCCGGAGGATCTCGAGCTCGGTGTCCGATAGGGCGGCCGCCGGCGAGGCGGCGGTCGGCGCTTGGGGGTCGGCCATCCGGCGATTATAGCATTCGGGTCGGACCGCTCTCTCTGCCGTGGCCGTGTCGATCGCCGACGCGCTCGCCGCGCTTCGTGCCGATCGACACCGCGAACCGCGCCGGCGCCCGGCGGCCACGCAGCCGCGCCGTGAGCGGCCGCAGCGCCCACCGGACGTCGACGAACGGTCGCGCGTGCCGGAAGGTCAGCCCGATGGCCGCGCCGATCCGCTCGAGCTCACCGGCGACGAGGAACTCGCGGCTGCCCTGGGCGGTGGACGGGTAGCCGTAGCGCGCCGTAAACGCCGCGGCGCGCTCGGCCACCATCTGCGCCCCGCTCGAATGGCGCGCGTAGATCGGACTGTCGACGACGACGACGCGCCCACCGGGTCGCACGGCACGGGCCGTCTCGGCCAGCGTCGCCGCCGGATCGACGGCGTAGTGCAGGCTGGCGTTGAAGATGACGAGATCGGCGGCGCCGTCCGCGACGGGCAGGCGGTCGGCATGGGCGACGGCGCGAACGAATCGTCGAGCCAGGCCGCGCGCGGCGAGATCGGCCGCGTACAGCCCGCCCGCGCCGAGCCCGTCACCCGCATCGTCGCTGACGTCGACGGCCAACACGTCGGCGCCGCCGACGGCGAGCCGCCACGCCAGCCAGCCCGTGCCGGCGCCGACGTCGACAACCCGCCCGGGCATGCCGCCGGACAGCACCGTGCGGCAGAACGTGCGGTGGCTTGCGGCGCGGATCCGCCACTGCCACGCCAGCGGCGTCGACGACAGCGCCTCGGGCAGCGCGAACCGCTCCGCGGCCGTCATCGCGGCACGGCCCTCGGCGCGCCGTACGGCGGTGTACTCGGCCAAGAAGGCCCCGAGGCGGGCCGCATCCTCCGCTTGGAGGAAGCGCCAGATGCCATCCCGACACGGCCACTGCGCGCCGCATGCGGTGCAGCGGATCGCGGCGACGGCACTGGCGTCTGCATCTGCATCTGCGTCGGCATCTCCGTCGGCATCTGTGTGATCCGCTTCCGACCGGCTGGAGGCCGTGGCTTCCGGCAGCACGCCGAGCGGGTGCCCGCATGCCGGACAGCGCATCGCCCAGCCGGCCACACCCGTTCCGGCCGCCGATCCGCGCTCGTCCGCCGGCGTCACGGCGCGCGCCGCAGCACGACGGCGACGTGATCGGCCCAACGCGCCGCCGCCGGCAGCCGGCGGGCTGCGGTTTCGGCGGTCGTCCAGGCACGCCAGAGCCACGGTCGATCGAATGCCCCGCCCCGCGCCACGGCCCAGCTGGGCGGGACGACCACGCCGATCGGCACGACGCGGATGATCTGCCACGCCGGTCCGAGCCCGCGGACCACAGCGCGCGGCGGGCGATACCAGACCGGCCAGCGACCGGTGCCGAGATCGGCCGAGGCACGGCCGCGCCAGCGCCGCGTTGCCCGCCGGACGTCGCCGCGCGCCAGGCCGAGGACGGTCTCCCAGGCGCAGCCGGGGGGCATCACGACGGCGACGAAGCACCCGCCCGGTCGAACGAGCGCGGCCAACGCCGCGCCGAGCGGCGCGAGGTCGCCGATGCAGTTCAGCACGCCGAAGTCGGCCAGGGCGCCGGCGTAGGGCGCGCGATCGGGCGCGCGATCAGGCGGGCGACGGTTCTCCGGCGGATCGGGCCGCGAGACGCCCACCGGCCACGTCGACGGATCACCGACGTCGGCGACGTGGACGGCGACGCTGCCGACACCGCTGGCGGACACGGCCGCAGCGGCCGCAGCGACGTCGCGCGCCACCGCGACCATCTGCGGCGCGACGTCAAGCGCCACGACGTCGATTCCGCGGGCGGCCAGATGGACGGCGTCGACGCCGGTGCCGCAGCCGAGGTCGAGGACGCGGTCGGCGCCGGCGAACACCTCGTCGGCGACGCGCCATACGGCTTGCCGGACGATCCGGCCGGACGGGTGGTCGGAGAACAGCGCGTCGTAGCGGGACGCGAGCGCGTCGAAAGCGGCCGCGAGGGGCGATCCGGACGGCGACGCGGCCGCGGACGCCAAGGCCGCCGCCAGTGGGTCCGCCAGTGGGTCCGCCAGTGGGTCCGCCAGTGGGACGGCCGCCGGCCACCCGTCCTCCGCCGCCACCGCGGTCATGGCCGGCGGGCCACGTCGACCGGCCGGTCGTTCCAGCGCATGCCCCAGCGGCTCCACTCGGCCCCGAGCCATGCGCGGGCGATCGGCAGCAGGGCGTGCGGGCGGTCGCGGCGCAGCCGCGCGAGGGCGACGGATTGGCGCAGGCGGCGGGTGGCGTGGCGGTAGTAGCGCGGGCCGGGGCGGCCGGCCACGTGGTGGTCGCGGTCGCTGGCGGCCGCCCAGTCGGCGGGCGGCGTCACGCGGTCGGCGACGGCGTCGAAGTACGGCGTGCCCTTGATCGGGTAGGCGACGGTCGTCAGGAAGATGTCCGGGTCCGTCCGACGCACGAAGTCGACTGTGGCCTCGATGTCCGCGGTCGTCTCGCCGTCGTAGCCCCACATCAGGAACATCCCGACCGCGATGCCGGCGGCCTTGAGCCAGGCGGTTGCCTGCGCCACCTCGGCCACGGAAACGCCGCGCTCCATCGCGTCCAGCACGCGCTGCGAACCGCTCTCGCTGCCGATCCAGATTCGAAAGGCACCCATCTCCCGCAGGACGTCGACGGCGGCGGGCGTCAATCGGTCGGCGCGGGTGATGCACTCGAACGGGCGCTTCAAGCCGCGCCGGCCGAGCTCGGCGCCGTACTCGGACAGCCAGCGCGGGTGAATTGTGAAGACGTCGTCGGCGTACCAGAGCATGTCCGGGTTCCAGCGCTCGATCAGGTAGGCCACCTCGTCGGCCACGTCCGCGGGCGAGCGGCGGGCGTGGTGGTGGCCGAAGACGCTGTGGCTGCACCAGCGGCACTTGTAGGGGCACCCGCGGGCGCAGATCAGGTTCAGCGAGCCGGCACCGTGGTGCGTCCGCCAGCACGTGAGGTAGGCGTCGATGTCGATCGCCTCGCGGTCCGGCCACGGCACGCCGTCGAGGGCGGTGAGCAACGGGCGCGGCGGGGTGTGCACGAACGCGCCGGACTCGTCGCGGAAGGCGATGCCGGCGATGTCGTGCAGGCGGTGCGGGCCGCAGCGGGCGAGGGCGGGCAGCAGCTCGGCCATCGTCACCTCGCCCTCGCCGATGACGATCGCGTCGGCGCCGTTGGACAGGTAGGCCTCCGGCCAGTTCGCACTCTCCGGCCCGCCCAGCACGACGGTGAAGCCGTGCGCCTTGGCCTGGCGCGTCAGGTCGAGCACGCTGGCGCGGGTCGTGAGGTTGGTGTACAGCCCGAGCACGGGCGCCTCGCGGGCCGCCAGACGGGCATGGGCCGCCGCGCGCGTGGCGAACGTCGTGTCCTGCACGGCGACGGCGAAACCGGCGCGCTTGAGATAAGCGCTGACGTAGAGCAGGCCGAGCGGCGCGTACGGCTTCATCACGTGCTGCTCGTGCGCGTCCTCGCCCAGGAAGTAGCTGTGCGACAGGAGGACGTCCAACCGGCGGGCCTCCAAGATTGCGCCAGCCGGCCCTGGTGCGCGCGATGATCAATGCGTGGCCGCCTGGCGGCGTGTGCGGGAATGGTAGCGGAAGGCAGGGTCGTGGTCAGATCAGGCGACGACTTCAGCCGTCGATCCGTCGGCCGACGACGGTGCGGCGGCGCCGCAAGTCCCCGATCACCCCGCCGAAGCCGACAGATCCGGCGGCGCCGACGGCGGCCGCACCGCCAGGCGCGTCGGCGCCGCGTTGCGGGCGGCCGCGGCGTCGGCGGCGAGGACGTCCCACGCGGCCATCGTCGCGTCCAGCTCGGCCCGGGCGGCGGCACGGAGGGAAGGCGCGTCCGAATCGCCGGCCGCCTCGGCGCGGGCGAGGGCATGTCGGGCGTCAAGCTCGCGGTGCAGCTGGGCGTGCAGCGTGCGATAGAAAGCGGTCGTGAACGTGCCTTGAAAGAGCATCGCCAGGTCCGTGCTGTCATGCCAATGGCTGCCGGCGGCGAGCTCGTCGGCGACGCGGAGGTGGAAGGGCGTGCCGGGCAGCGGGTAGCTGACCGAGACGCCGATCGAGTCAGGCACGACCGCGCGCACGAGGGCGGCGGTGGCCTCGACGTCGGCCCATTCCTCGCCGGGGTAGCCGAGCTGCAGGAAGAAGGCGACGCGGATGCCGCGGGCGCGCAGGCGAGCGGCAGCGGCCGGAACGTCGGCGGCGCGGATGCCCTTGTCCATGGCGTCCAGCACGAGCTGCGAGCCGCTCTCGACGCCGAGCCAGACCTCGACACAGCCGGCGCGCGCCAGGCCGTCCGCGGCGGCGTCGCTGATCAGATCGACGCGGCTCTGGATCGTGAACGGCACGTCGGCGCCGCGCGCGGCGACGGCCTCGCCGAAGGCCGCCGTCCACTCGGGACGCAGCCCGAAGATGTCGTCGGCGAACCAGACGTGGTCCGGCGCGTGTTCGCGCTTGAGCGCCGCCAGCTCGTCGGCGACGGCGTCCGGCGTGCGCATCGCGTAGCGCTGGCCCCAGATCGGTTTGGCGCACCAGTTGCAGTGGAACGGGCAGCCGCGCGTGCTGGCGGCGTTGACGGACCACTGGCCGTGCGCCGCTCGCCAGATGGCGCGGTAGGCGTCGAGGTCGACGAGATCGCGGGCCGGCGGCGGAAAGCGGTCGGGGACGCGTTCGGTCGGGCGGGGTGGGGTGCGGGCGAGGCCGCCGCCGGCGTCGGCGAGGACTAGGCCGGGCACGGCGGACAGGTCCGGGCGAACGACGCCGTGCGGCATGGAACGACGATCGTCGTCGAGCGCCGCCGCGTCGGTGTGGCCGAGCAGCGCCCGCACAGCTTCGACGATCGTCCAGTCGGCTTCGCCGTAGGCCACCGCGGCCGCGCCGGCGTCGAGGAACCGCTGCGGCGCGTCGCTGGCGTCGGACCCGGCGACGAGCGTCGGCAGGCCGCGGCGCGCCGCCATGGCGACCATCTGCAGCGCGGCATCGCGCATGACGGCCAGGCACATCTTGGAGTAGAAGTTGAAGCTGTCCTCGAACAGGACGACGAGCCGCGGGCGGTGGGCGTCCAGGGCGGCCTCGAACGCTTCCGGGCCATGGGCGATCATCGCGTCGAACAACGCCACGCTCCACCCCGCGTCCCGGACGGCTGCGGCGGCGTACAACGTGCCGAGGGGCGGGTACGGCCGCTGGAGCGCGGCCTGCTTGGGGTCGAGCGCCATGAACAGCGCGTGCCCGAAGAGGACATCGACCCCGCCGGCAGCGCTCATCGCTCCAGCCGGCGCCCCATGGGCCTACGGTGCGGCGCGGACATCGGCGCTGCGGAGCGAGAGGGGCAGGAAGATCCGCCCGCCCGCGGTGGACGGCGTCGTCGGCGACGGGACGGGGGTGGAGGACGGCGTCGTCGGCACGGGGGTCGTGGCGGTCGGGGCGGGCGTGGTGACGGTCGGCGCCGTGTCGGGCGTCAAGTCGATCGCGAAGCCGTCGGACAGATACCGCACGCCGTTGCCCTCGAGCCGCAGGCCGCCGTACACGAGGACGCGTTCACCCGCCGCATCCCACACCGCGCTCTGGCCGCTGCGCGCGTTCGGCGGCGTGCCGGCCGGCGTGATCGACTGCCACCGGGGGGCTGATGGGTCGCGGTAGTCGAGTGCCCAGGCGTCGGCCATCTCGCCGAGCGCGGGCGAGTAGCCGCCGTACAGGATCGCCCAGCCGGTGCTTCCGGCGAACGTCAGCGTCGCGCCGCTGCGGGCGCTCGGACCGGCGCCGGCCTGCGCCGCGACGTCCGACCACGCACCGGGCGCATCGAGCGCGGCCAGGTCCGCGCGCCAGAGGTGGGCGGTGGGGGTGGCGTCGGATCCCTGGCCGCCGAACGCGACGAAGTGGCCGGAACGCGGGTCGCGGTCCGCGGCCTGGAAGATGAGCTGGAACGGCACGGCCGGCAGCGGCTGCCACTGGGCCGTGTTCAGATCGTTCACGTCCAGCGCCCATGTGGCGGTCATGATGTCGCCCGAGCCGCTGAACTCGCCGCCGGCCGCGATGACGCGCCGGCGCGGCCCGTCGAAGGCCATGAGGCCGTTCGCCAGCGGGAGGGACTGGACGTCGGCGAGGCTCCGCCACGTGACCGCACCGCCGGCTGCCGGCCAAGCGGCGTTGTACGTGGTGGCACCCGTGCAGTGGCAGATCAGAAGCGTGGACGTCGCCGCAGCTCCGTCGTCGGAGATGCGCACGGCACGCGCGCCGACGAGACCACGGCCGGACAGTCCCGGCACGGGCCGGTCGCCGCTCTCGGCCAGCGTCGTCCATGCCTGCGGCAGCGCGAACGAGAGCGACCGCATCGCGTCCGGTGGCTGGAAGTCACCCTGCTCGCCGCCGATGAGCGTCATCGCGCGGCCGTCGATCACCGCGCCGTGGCCGCCGAGGGCGCGGTCGCCCGGGAGTGCCTGCCACGACACGCGGTCGAGGACGCCGGCTTGCGCCATGGCGGCGCCGAACGGGCGGGCGGCGGCGACTGCGATTGCGACGACGACAGCGACCGAGAGCACCTTGGCGACCGGCGCGAGCGTCGAGCGCGACGGGCGGCGGGCGATCGGCGCCCGCGCAAGGGAATGCGGATCGATCACGAAAAGCCTCCGGACATCGTGGCGTGGCGGGTGTGCCGGGCGCGGCGCATCCGGGCTGTCCGGGGCGCGGCGGTGGGGTTGCGGGGAGCCGCGACGCACCCGCAGGCGCATGTCGGGCCTGGGGCGGCGGGCGGGTCGATTGTAGGCGACGGGCCAGCCGGGTCGCAAGGGCGAACGCGAGCGGGGGCGCGGCGGGTTGCGCGGCGCAGCACGGCGCTCGGGTGGGTCGGCGACGCGGGCGACCCATTGACGCCCGGCCCCAACGCCATACAATGGGCCGCGTTGTCGCCCCGGAAACGCGGCGGCCGACCGCTCGGTAGGCAATCGGCGGTCGGCCAGACGGCTCCGCGACGGAGTTCGTCAGGAACGGGTGCGCGGTCCGCTTGGACGCGCCGCACCCTGGTCGCGTGGATGGGCAGCGATGCTGGCAGAGGAGCTGAAGTGCATGCGAAGCCGCATCCGGGCACGCGCCACGTGCGTGCCGCTGATGAAGTGGTCCGCCGCCGTCGCGCTGTTCTCATTCGCCGTCGCCGCCCCCCCCATCGCCCGCGCCGACGAAGCACCCGTCGAATCGCCCGCCCCGGCGGCCGTCGACCCCGCTGCCATCGCAGCCCCGGCCGTCGATGCGCTTGCCGTTCCAGCCGCCGCGGACGCCCATCCCCCCGCCGCCGCCCCCGACCCCGCGCCCGAGTTCGCGCAGCCGGCGCCGCCGGCCGAATGGACCGCACCCGACCTCGGCGCCGTCCTGGCCAACCCGGACTACGACGACCGCACGCGGCTCGAGCTCGAGATTCTCCAGCGCGTGAACGGCGTGCGCGCCGAGCGCGGCCTCGGCCCGCTGCAGCTCGACGACCGCCTCGTGGCGGCCGCTCGCCAGCACGCCGTCGACATGGCCTACCGCAACTTCTGCCGCCACCGCGGCTCGGACGGATCGCTGGCACGTGACCGGCTGCGCCGCAACGGGTACCCGTACAACAACTGGGCGGGCGAGAACATCCTGTGCGCGCGGCGCACGGCCGACGCCGCGCTGAAGTGGTGGATGAACTCGGCCCCGCACCGCGCGAACATCCTGCACGGGCACTTCACGCACATCGGCGTCGGGGTGAGCATGCTCGGCACGTACGGGCCGGACATGGTGCTCACGTTCGCGGCCGGCGACGGGCACACCGCCCTGCCCGGCGTGTTCGCGGCGCTGCGCGACGGCAACGTCGCCGGATGGATCAGCGCGACGCGCGAGCCGGAGCAGCGGCCACGTTAGTCGCACCGCTCGCCCGAGCCCATCGCGCCGCCGCCATCGCCGTATCGGTGCTGGCCGTCGCCGTGGTCGGCGGCACGGTCGCCGGTTGCGCGGCCGTCCGTCAGATCGCCATGCCCGCCGATCCGACGCCGGGTGCGCCCGGAGCGGTCGGCGCACCCGGCGAACGTCGCGACGGCGGGGGCACGGATGACGCGCGCCCGACCGACGAGGTGCGTGGGGCAGACGAGTTGCGGGCGGCGGATGTGGCGGCGACGTCGGCCGTGACGGCGTTGCTCCAGCCGACGGACGCGGCGACCTCCAGCGCGGTGGGGACGGCCACCCGCGCCCGGGGGACGCCGTTCGATCCCGACGAGACCCACGTATCGCTCGAAGCGATCGCCACGGGCCTTGACGAGCCGGTGCACGCCACGGGCGACGGCGTCGATGCGCAACGGTTGTACGTCGTCGAGAAGGCCGGGACGATCGAGATCGTCGACCTCGCGAGCGGCACCGTGGCGGACGCGCCGTTCGTCGACCTGTCGGACCGGGTGAACAGCCGCGCGTCCGAACAAGGGCTGCTGTCGGTGGCGTTCCATCCGGACTATGCCGCCAACGGCCGCCTGTTCGTGAACTACACGCGCCGCGACGGCGCGACGGTGGTCAGCGAGCTGGCCGCAGATGCCGACCGGCGGCGGGCCGACCCGGCCAGCGAGCGCGAGATCCTCGTGGTCGACCAGCCGGCCGCGAATCACAATGGCGGCCAGAACGCGTTCGGGCCGGACGGCTATCTCTACGTCGGGATGGGCGATGGCGGCGGGAGCGGCGCCGGGAAGAACGCCCATGACCCGTCGTCGCTGCTGGGCAAGGTGCTGCGGCTCGACGTCGACGGCCCGCCGGGGGGCTACCGGGTGCCGGCCGACAACCCGTTCATCGCCGGCGACCACCTGCCCGAGGTCTGGGCGGTCGGCCTGCGCAACCCGTGGCGCCTCAGCTTCGACCGCGCCACGGGCGATCTGTTCATCGCCGACGTCGGCGACAGCACGTACGAAGAGGTGAACTGGCAGCCGGCCGCGAGCCGCGGCGGCGAGGACTACGGCTGGCCGGACGTCGAGGGCGCCCACTGCCACGACGCCGACGACGGCGCCGGTGACAGCCTGGCCGCCTGCGACCCCGACGGCCGCACGACACGGCCCGTGGCCGAGTACCGCCACGAGGACGGCAACTGCTCGATCTCCGGCGGCCACGTCTACCGCGGCCGGCGCTACCCGGCGCTGGACGGCGTCTACTTCTATGCCGACTACTGCAGCGGCCGCCTCTGGGGCGCCTGGCGCGACGACCGTGGCCGGTGGCACGATGCGATGCTGACGGACAGCGACGCCGCGATCAGCGCGTTCGGGCAGGACGACGCGGGCGAGGTGTACGCGCTGGACATGGCGGGCGGGGCGGTGCTGCGGGTGGCGGCGGGCGGGCGGTAGGTCGGTTGCCCTATCGCCCTTCGTCCGGATCCACCCCCGCCTCGATCAACGCCCGCCGCCCGAGCAGCACGTGCACCGCGTCGTCGCTCGGCGGGTGGAACAGCCCGGCCTGTACGTCGCGCCAGTGCCGCTCGATCGGCAGCGCACGCCCCATCGCGGCGCCGCCGACGACGCGCACGGCCGCATCGACGACACTGCGGGCGTGGTTCGTGACGACGACCTTGGCCGCGACGATGTCGTCGCCGAGGGCGCGGCGGGCGTCGGCCGCGGCCGCTCGATCGCCCGCCCCGACGGCGCGGCCATCGGCCGGCGCGGCGCCGGGCCCAGCCGCATCGCCCGCCCACGCGGCGTCGTCCCACGCGCGCGCGACCGTCGTGAGGACGGTCGAGGCCGTTCGGCGGTCCAGCTCGGCCTCGCCCAGCCGCCGCTGGACGCCCTCGACGGTCGCCAGCGGCCGTCCGAGGGCGGTCGGGACGCGCGCGCCGGCGTAGCGGGCGGCGAAGTTCAACGCGGCGTCGGCGATGCCGAGGTAGACGGACGAGAGCAGGAGCGTGAACCAGGCGTTCGCGTTCGAGGCGTTCGGATCGGGCGCCAGCGCGCTCTGGCGATAGAGCAGCGCGTCCTCGGGCACGACGACGCCTTCGAGGACGATGTCGTCGCTGCCCGTGCCGCGCATGCCGAGCGGGTCCCACGTGGACTCGATGCGCACGCCGTCGCCGCGGGGCACGAGAAACCGGCCGATGCCCTCGAACGCCTCGGCGCCTTCGACCGCCGCCGGGATCACGAAGGCGTCGAGCGCCGGCGACAGGCTGGCGAACGTCTTTCGCCCGTCGATCCGCCAACCGTCCGCCACGCGCCGCGCCGTCGTCTTGGGGAGCCCGCCGCGGCTTGGGCTGCCGAGCTCGGGCTCCGAGGCGCACGCGTTCACCCACACGCCGCGGCCGACGACATCCGCGCACAACCGCGCAAACGCATCGCCGGCCCATTGCCCTCCGGCCGCCGCGGCGCCGATCGTCTGGGTGTGCATGGCCACCGCCAGCGCGGTCGACGCGTCCCCCGCCGCCAGCCGCCGATGCGCATCGACGGACGCGCCGAGGCCGGCGCCGAGGCCGCCGAGCGCCGCCGGCACGGCCAACCGCGGCCAGCCGATCGCGCAGAGCGCCGCGACGTGGTCGGCGGCGAACGTGCCGGCGCGGTCGTGGGCGGCGGCGCCGTGGGCGAAGCGGTCGGCAAGGGCGGTGGCGAGGGCCGGGGCGCTGCGCAGCGTGAGGACTGGAAGGTCGGCGACGAGGGCCGATGGGGTCGTGGCGTTCACGCCAGGGAGTGTAGCGCGACTGCGTGCGTTGGAGCGGCCGGCGGCGCGGTCCGGTTCACGTCGCCCGCACGACGACCTCGCCGGCCTTGATCGACCCATGCTCGCCGGATAGAGTGTGTTCGCCGCACACGGTATGCAGCCGCGTCGCCTCGCCCGACGCGACTTCGTTGAGCCGGGCGTGGCCTCGCGTCGCCTGAAGTCCGATCACCCCGCCCCTTCCCCGGAGCCCACATGCGCCCCACGCGCCTCATCGCCCTCGTCCTGACCACCGTCCTCCTCATCGTCGGTATCGCCGTCCTGCTCCGGCGCCGGGCGTACGTCGACGGCCCGCCCGACGATCCGAAGGTCCAAGCAGCGGCCGCCGCGGATTACGTCAAGTTCTGCGCAGTCTGCCACGGCGTGGACGGGCGCACCGTCGAGGGCAGCATCGCGCCGAATCTGGCCAGCGACGACCTGTTGGCCCTCGCCAGCGACGACTTCCTGCGCGCCGCGATCGTCCATGGTCGCCCGGGTCGGGAGGGGATCGGCGCCAAAGGCGTAAAGATGCAGGCCTACGGCAACGGCGCAACCCCGCTCGACGACGACCGGATCGACGCCATCGTGCGGCACGTCCGGATGTGGCAGAGAGCCGAGCCCGTGCCGCTCGACGACGACTACCGGGCCGCCGGCGACGTGGCGGTCGGCGAGGCCGTCTACACGCGCGAGTGCTCGTCGTGCCACGGTGCAGGCGGCTGGACGGACGAGGCACCGCGCCTGGCCGGCGCCGTCTTCCAGGCCGCCGCGTCGGACGACTTCATCCGCCAGACCATCCGGCGCGGCCGTGCCGGCACCGCCATGCGCCCGCTCGCCCTTTCGCCCTCGGAGGAGGACGCCCTCATCGCCTACATCCGCACGTTCTCCCCGACGCCCCCAAGGTAGGGCGCACGATGGATGCGACGCCACCGCTCCCGCTCCGCGGCGTCCTCGCCGCCCTCCCGACGCCGTTCGACGCCGCCGGCGCCCTCGCCCCCGCCGCCGTCGGGCCGCTCCTCGACCTGGCCGCCGGGAGCGGCTGCCACGGGGCGCTCCTCGCCGGCTCGACCGGCGAAGGCCCGTCATTGACGCTCGATGAGCGGATCGCGCTCGTGGCCGCCGCCGCCCGCTGGCGCGCCGCCCGTCCGATCGACGCGCCGCCGTTCCTGATCCTGTGCGGCACCGGCCACCCTGCCTGGCCCGACGCCGCGCACGCGACAGCCGCCGCCGTCGCGGCCGGGGCCGACGCGGCCGTCGTCGTCCCGCCGTACTACTTCAAGGGTGTGGACGATGGCGGGCTGATCGACTGGTACCGGCGGGTGGTCGACGGTGCGGGCGATCGGCTCGCGCAGGGCGCCGCAGCCCCGCGGTCCGGCAGCGACAGCAGCGACGGCATCGAAGGGCCACGCATCCCGAGGCCGCGCATCCTCCTGTACGACATCCCCCGCCACACCGGCGTCCCGATCCCCAACGCCGTCCTGCGCGCCCTCGTCGACGGCTACGGCCCGCACGGCCCGATCGTCGGTCTCAAGGACTCCACCGCCGACCGGGACGCGACGCTGCACCGGATCCGCGCGCTGCCGGAGCTGGCGATCTTCACCGGCACCGACTCCCACCTGTCCGAGGTGCTGGCGGCCGGTGGAGCCGGGGCGATCACGGCCTTGGCGTCCGTGCGAGGCGACCTGTTGCGCCGCGTCTGGGCCAGCGCCATGACGGCAGCCGATGATCCGCGGACGGCGCAAGCGGCGCTCGACGCGGCGCGCGACGCCCTCGACGCACGGCCGGCCGTCGCCGCCCTGAAGGCCGCCCTCGCCCTGCGGCTCGGCGGCGACACGTGGCACGCCCGGCCGCCGCTCGTCGATCTACCCGCGGCGGACGGACGGGCGTTCAGCCAAGCGCTGGCGCAGATCGGCGCCGCCGTGGACGCAGCCGCAGGGCAAGGGTAGGGCGATGGCGGATCCGCGCAACGGGACGATCCAACAGCGGTCCGGACGACGGTCCGGACGAGGGTCCGGTCAACGGTCCGGTCGATGGTCCGCGCCGCTTTCCACGCGGGCCGTGGCCGCTGTTGTTCTCGGGCTCGTCGGAAGCGGCGCCACGCGTGCCGCCGCCGATGCCGACGTCGCGGCAGAGGCGGCAGCGATTGCCGGTACGGAAGTGAGTGCCGGTGCGGCAGCGGTGTGGGCAGTGGTGGACACCGTTCGTCCGGGCTTCCTGCCGCCGCCCGGCGGCGTCGTCCGTCCGGTCGACCTGGCGGTGGTGCCCGACGGCGGGTTCATCGTCGTGGACGACACCCTCCAGCGGGCCGAACGGTACGACGCTGCCGGCGGCGTCGTGGTCGGCTACGGCGGCGTGCCGGGCGACGGGGCGTTCATCGAGGCGCCGATCGGGGTGGCGGTGGATCCGGCGCGGTCCAGGGTGTACGTCTCCGACGCCGTTGGGCGCAAGGTGCTGGCGTTCGATCTCGGCGGTGGGCTGCAGGCGGCGTGGGCCGGGTTCGCCCAGCCCGAGGCGGCAACGGTCGGACAGGACGGGCGGTTGTATGTCTACGATCGGCCGAAGGCGGCGCTGGCCGTCCGGCGCCCGGACGGGACGGCCGAAGCGGAGATCACGGTCCAGCGCGCGCTCTCGTTCTCCTCCGAGCTGCCGAGCGGCCTGGCGACGAGCGGGCGCGGGACGCTGTTCTTCGCGGCCGAGAACCCGGTGGCGAATGCGGCCAACGTGCTGTACGAGTTCTCCGCCGACGGCGCGGTCATCCCGCCGCGAACGCAGCTCCGGTGGCGGATGCGGGACATCAGCTTCGACGCAGCCGGCGAGATGTTCGTCCTGGACTGGACGAACCGCCGGATCGTCAGCCGCATCGACCGGCAACGGGGCGAGATCGGCCGGGCCTGGCCCGTCGCCGGCTTCCCGGTGGCGATGGCCGCCCGCGCGCCCGACGAGGTCTTCCTCCTGTACGGCGCCTCGCCCGCCGCCCCGGCGGCCGTCGCCGTCGTCGAAGGCGGGCGTGAGGTGCGCCGGCTGCCGCTGCCCCGCCCCGCCGGCCGCTGGTTCGGACCGCCGCTGCGGCTGCAGGTCGATGGAACCGGCCGCGTGTGGGTCATCGACGAGCTCGAGCGCGCCGTGCGTCTGACACCCGATGGCCAGGCGGGCGACACCCAGTTCACGCTGCACGGCCTGCAGGAGATCGTGCCCCTCGGCGACGGGTCGACCGCCGTCGTCATCCGCACGCGCAGCTCGTCGTCCAACGACGCCCCCGACGACCGCGACGCCCCGCCGCCGGGCATCCGCCGGGTGAGCTTCGAGCGCTACGGCGTGCGTCCGGGCGCCGACCCGGGCATCGACCTGGCCACCGCCGTCACCCGCACGTTCGACACGGACGTCACCGCGTCGGACACGATCGTCGCCGCCGCCAGCGCGCCCGACGCCGACGGCCGGGGCGCCTGGGTGCTCGATCGCGGCACGTCCCGGCTGCACCACGTCGTTCCCGGTATGTCGAACACGATCGACGTTGCGACGACGCCGTTGCCCGAGGCGAGCAGCGCGCTGGAATACCGCGACGTCGTGGCGCTGCCGGGCGGCCGGATCGGCGTGCTGCACGGCCCGACGAAGCGACTGCTGGTCCTCGACCCGGGTGCGGGTGCACTGGACGCCGTGGCGCTGGACGTCGAGAGCGCCCTTCGCATCGCGGCGCTGCCGGACGGTCGGTTGGCCGTGCTCGCGGGCAGCGACGACGTCGTGATCCTGGCCGCCGACGGCCGCCGCGAGGCCGTCGTGCCGCTGCCGCGCCCCGCCGGAGCGGGCAACGAGCCGGCCAGCGACATCGCCGCCGGGCCGGACGGGACGGTGTACGTGGCGGATCGGCTGGACCGGGCGGTGTACGTGTTGCGGGCGGGGGCCGTGCAGCCGAACCGGACGGGGGTGTACTTGCCGTGGGTCGGGGACGAGGCGGCGCGGTAGGGGCAAAGGGATGGGGATTTGGGGCCGCTGGGGCCGTTGCGGCGTCGGGGAGAGAGGCTGCCTCGAGCACCGCTATAATCGTCCCCCGAACGCGCCCCGCCGTTCCGAACGATTCCCTTCCCAGGAGCCCTCGCCATGACGGACAGCGCCACGGCAACGCACGATGCGGCTGCCACGCCGGGCATCGCCGATCAGCTCGACAGCGCGATCCGGCGCTACGGTCTACACGCCGCACTCGTCGTCGCGCTCACGGCGCTCGTCGGCAGCCTCTACTTCAGCAACATCCGGGGCTACACGCCGTGCGTGCTGTGCTGGTACCAGCGCATCTTTATGTACCCGCTGGCCTTCATCCTGGCGATCGGCATCGGCGTCCGCGACCGCCGCGTCGCGCGTTATGTCATCCCGTCGGCGCTCGTCGGGACGGCCGTCGCCGTGTACCACGTGCTGCTCCAGAAGACGAACTGGCTGCCCGAGACACCGGCCTGCAAGGTTTCGGTCCCGTGCAGTTCGGACTACATCTACTGGCTCGGCTTCATCACGATCCCGGTCCTGTCGCTCACCGCGTTCGTGCTCATCCTGATCTTCGTCTCGTCCACGCTCACGCAGGCGGCGGAGTTCGAGCCGGCGTGGGGCGCACGACCGTGGCGGCGGGTGGCGGCGATCGTCATCGGGACGGTGATCGTGTTCGGGGTGCTCTGGGCGCTGGATGGCAAGGCGGTGATGTAGGTTGGGGCGATGCACGCTGCGCCCGCCGCTGCCACGGAACTCGATCTGCGGGTGGAGTGGCGTGTCGAAGCCCCGCTCACGCGGCACGGCGACGATACGGTTGAGGACCCGCACGGCGGCCCCCCCACCTTGGCCCCACCCGCCCTTCGCACTACACTCAGCGGCGGACAGGGGGGAGACGGCCGACGTGCGGGTGCCTCCCTCGCCTCGTATCGCACGACCCAACACATGAGGAGGACCACCCGTGAAGCGACCTTCGCTCGCGGCCGCGGCCGTCGGCGTGGCCGCCGTGCTGGCCATGGCCAGCCTGAACGGCCCGCCCGCCACCCAGGCCGCCGGCACCGCGCCGTTCCAGGCCACGCTGCCGCCGCCCGCGCCCACCGCCACCAACGTCGGCATGCCGCCGGCGCCGACTGAGGTGCCGCAGACCGGACAGGTCTGTCAGTTCATCGTGAACAAGGTGCCCGCCCAGGTCATCGCCAGCGCGCTGGCCAACCCGGATGCGGTGTACGGCTTCAACCGGCCCCGCAATCCAAACGTGGCGGTGAGCTATCCGTTGAACCCGCGGCGGGTGTACCTGAGCCTGTGGAACCCGCACGTGCACTTCCACCCGATGTTCAACTCGTTGAAGTGGGTGGCGGGCTGCCCGTAGGACGGGTGTTGGGCGCCGCCGGGACAAACGGGAAGGGGCGGGTCTGAGACCCGCCCCTTCCCGTTTGTCGATGGGTTATCGGTCGTAACGGCGACGATGAAACCGTCGGCGGCGGGGAGGCGCGGCCTAGTGCAGGCCGTTGCGGGCGGAGACCACCCAGCTCTCGTTGGACGCCACGAGATCCTCGAGGCTGCCCGGCCCCATCTTGGCCGCTGCGTCGCGCCCCTGCTGGATGACCTGGTGCTCGTAGACCGGCTTGTCGACGGAGCGCAGGACGCCGAGCGGCACCGGGAACTCCGGCAGCGTCATCCGGCTGACGAGGTAGTGATAGCCCACCTGCGCCCGCTCGTCGTGCGTCAGGAGCGAGTCGGCCGGCACGTCGGCGACGTTCACGACCTCGGGCTGGAGGCCGTTCAGGCGGATGCCCTTGTCGCGCGCCGCGCCGAAGACGAGCGGCTGGCCGTGGACGAGCTCGAGCGTGTGCTCGGCGCGGGTCTTGGCGTTGGCCACGTCCTCCCAGGCGCCGTCGTTGAAGATGTTGCAGTTCTGGAACACCTCGACGAACGACGTCCCCTTGTGCTCGACGGCGCGCTTGATCACTTCGCCCAAGTGCTTCGTGTGGACGTCGATCGAGCGCGCGACGAACGTCGCCTCGGCGGCCAGCGCCACGGACAGCGGGTTGAAGCCCTGCTCCACCGAGCCCATGGGTGAGGACTTCGTCTTGTGGCCGGGCAGGGAAGTCGGGGAGTACTGGCCCTTCGTCAGGCCGTAGATCCGGTTGTTGAACAGGATGATGTTCAGGTCCACGTTCCGCCGCAGCGTGTGGATCAGGTGGTTGCCGCCGATCGAGAGGCCGTCGCCGTCGCCGGTGATGACGAAGACCGTCAGGTCGGGGTTGGCCAGCTTGAGGCCGGTGGCCAGCGTCGGGGCGCGGCCGTGGATGCTGTGAACGCCGTACGTGTTCATGTAATACGGGAACCGGCTCGAGCAGCCGATGCCCGACACGAACACGACGTTCTCGCGCGGGATGCCGCACTCCGGCAGGACCTTCTGCATCGTCGCCAGGATCGCGTAGTCACCGCAACCGGGGCACCACCGCACGGCCTGGTCGGTGACGAGGTCGGCTTTCGTCATGGGCACGGGCTGAAGCGGGATCGTTTCGGTCGTCATATCGAACCTCCTAGCCCAAGATCTCGTCGATCTTGGCGCGGATCTCGGAAATGCGGAACGGCTGGCCCTGCAGCTTCTCGAGCTGGATCACCGGCTTCAGGAAACGGCCCTGGATGAGGAGCGCCAGCTGGCCGCCGTTCAGCTCGGGCACGAGCACCTGCTTGTAGCGGCCGAGCACGGCGGCCAGGTTGCGCGGGAACGGGTTCAGGTAGCGGACGTGCGCGTGGGCGACGGACTTGCCCTGTGCGTTCGCCTGGATGACCGCCTGGCGCAGCGCGCCGAACGTGCCGCCCCAGCCGAGAACCAGCAGGTCGCCGGACTCGGGCCCGTACACGTCCTGCTCGGGCAGGTAGTCCGCCAGGCCCGCCACCTTCGCCCGACGCTCGTCGTTCATCTGCTGGGTATGGATCGGGTCGTAGCTGACGTTGCCCGTACCGGGCTCCTTGGACAGTCCGCCGATGCGGTGCTCGAGACCCGGCGTGCCGGGCAGCGCCCATGGCCGCGCCATCGTTTCGGCGTCGCGCGCGAACGGCAGGAAGCCCGTGCCGTTCAGGCCGATCGCGGTCGGATGGCCGATCTGGATCGGCGCCATCGCGTTCACGTCGGGGATCCGCCACGGCTCGGCGCTGTTGGCCAGGTAGCCGTCGGAGAGCACGATGACGGGCGACATGATCCGCGCGGCCAGCCGGAACGCCAGGACCGTGATGTCGAAGCACTCGCCGGGTGTCGCCGGCGCCAGGATCGGCAGCGGGCTCTCGCCGTTGCGGCCGAACATCGCCTGCAGGAGGTCGGACTGCTCGGTCTTCGTCGGCGAACCCGTGCTCGGACCGCCGCGCTGGACGTCGACGATGACCATCGGCAGCTCGAGGACGAGCGCCAGGTTCATCGCCTCGCTCTTGAGCGCCAGGCCCGGGCCGCTGGTGCCCGTCACCGCGAACGCGCCGCCGAACGCCGCGCCGATCGCCGCCCCCATCGCGGCGATCTCGTCCTCGGCCTGGAACGTGCGGACGTCGTAGTTCTTCAGGGCGGCCAGGCTGTGGAGGATGTCGCTGGCCGGTGTGATCGGGTAGCTGCAGTAGACGAGCGACTTGTCGGCCAGCACCGCCGCCGCGACGAGGCCGATCGCGACCGCCTCGTTGCCGGTGATCTTGCGGTACTGTCCCGCCGCCAGGTTGGCGGGGGGGATGTGGAAGCGGCGCTGGAACGCTTCGGTCGTCTCGCCGAAGTGGTAGCCGGCCATCAGCGCACGGCGGTTCGCCTCGAAGATCGCCGGCTTCTTGCCGAACTTCTCCTCGATCCATTGAAGCGTGTTGTCCAGCGGCCGGTCGTAGATCCAGAACGAAAGACCGAGCGCGAAGAGGTTCTTCGAGCGGTCCATGTCCTTCGTCGTGAGGCCTTCGATGTCCTTGAGCGCGTCCCGGTTCAGCCGGGTGAGCGGGACGGGGTGGATCTTGTAGCCCTTCAGGCTGCCGTCCTCGAGCGGGTTGGTGGCGTACGCCGCCTTCTTCAGGTTGGAGGCATTGAACTCGTCCGTGTTCACGATGATCGTGCCGCCCGGGACGAGCTCGGACAGCGCGCTCTTCAGCGCGGCGGGGTTCATCGCCACCAGGACCTGCGCGGCATCGCCCGGCGTCAGGATGTCGAGGCTGCTGAAGTGGACCTGGAAGCCCGAGACGCCGGCCAGCGTGCCGGCCGGCGCCCGGATCTCGGCCGGGAAATCGGGCATCGTGCTGATGTCGTTGCCGACGACGGCGGCCGTGTTCGTGAACTGGGTGCCGGTCAGCTGCATGCCGTCGCCGGAGTCGCCGGCGAAGCGGATGATGACGGAATCGACCTCATCGATGTTCGGCGCGCCGATGGCGGGGGCTTCGGCCACGGCGCTGGCGGCCGCCCCGTTTGGGGCATGCGAACCGGCGGCATGCGAACTGGGGGCATGCGGATCGGACATGTGCTTACCACTCCTGGCGGCGACGGACGAGGCGAACGGCGCCGCCGGCGAAGGCCACACGCAAAGGCCGCGCCGCGCCCGTCATCGGGCGGGTCACGGCCAAGAAGGAGGCGCGTGGTCGCGAATGTAGGTGTTGCAGGCCATTATAGGCCACGCCTGCGCGCGGGGCGATTCTCAGGTGCCCGCGCTAACATACCCGCTCGACCTGCCGCGGAGCGCGCCATGCCGACTCACCCCAGTCAACCGAACACCGCCCGTCCGACGGCGGACGCCGGGTCAAACCCGATCCCACCCGGCCGCTACGACATCGTCATCCTCGGCAGCGACCGCGCCGCGCGTTGGGCGGCATGCGAAGCCGCCTCCCTCGGCGCCCGCGTGGCATGGCTCGTCGGCGAGGCGGACGGTCCGCAGCCCGCCGGCGTCGCGGCCGAAATCGACGTCTACCGCGGTGCGCCCCACTTCATCGCCGCCGACGCTCTTCACCTCGCCGGCCGCCGGCTTCACTTCGTGCGCGCGTTGATCGCCACCGGCGCGACGCCGGTCGTGCCGTCCGCCACGGACATCGGGGCCGTGCCCCGCGTGAACGCCGACACGCTGGCCGACCTCGCGACGCCGCCCCGCCGCGTCGCCGTTGTCGGCGCCGGCGCCACCGGCTGCGCGATGGCGCAGGCGCTGGCACGCCGGGGCAGTCGGGTGACGCTCTTCGAGGCCGACGGTCGCGTTCTGCCGCGCGAGGCACCGGACGCTGCGGCGGCGATCCTCGCCGCCCTCACGGCGGACGGCGTGCGCGTTCGCACGGACCACCGCGTGGCGGCAGCCGTGACGCAGGCGGGCGGCTGGGGATTCCGCGGCGGCGCGATTGCCGGCACAGACAGCGCAGGGAGTTTCGACGCCGACACCTTCGACGCCGTCGTTTTGGCCGCCGGACGCCGTTCGGACTTGGGCGCACTCGACCTTCCCGCCGCCGCCGTCGAGCTGGACGGCGTCCGCCTGCGCCTGGACGAACGCCTGCGCACGACGAACCCGCGGGTGTACGCTGCAGGTGACGCGGCGCTCGACCACCCATCGCCGCAGGGCGCAATGGCCTGCACGCGCGTGGCGCTGCGCAACGCGCTGCTGGACGGCCGCCGCCGGGCGGATGTGCTGACGATCCCGCGCGTCGTGTTCACCGAACCCCAGCTGGCCTCCGTCGGTCTCTTGGCGCACGAGCCGGAGGCCGCCGATGTGCCGCTCGACACCCTCGTCCACCATGCGGAGGCAACGGAAGCGCCGCCGAACGTGTCCAACGCCGGCAACCGAGTCGGCGTCGTCGTCTTCCACCTGGCCGCCGGAACGGACGTCCTGCTCGGCGCAACGCTCGTCGGGCCGGACGCCGCCACGGCGATCGGCGAGCTGGCGCATGCGATCGACGCCGGCATCACGCTCGCCGAGCTTGGCCGTGCGATCCGCCCGCCGGGCGTGTTCGCCGATGCGGTGCGCGCGTTGGCCGACGACGCGCACCACCGCCGGCGCTCGCCGGGCAACCATGCCCTCGCAACCCGCTGGCTGGCGGCCCGCCGCGCCTGGGCCGATCGCACCGCCGCACGAGGCTGAAGCCATGAGCCCGATCCCGACGCACCGCCCGATCCCGACCCACTGCCCGATCCCGGCCCCGCCACCGCCACCGTGCCCGTCGCCCCGCACCGCCGCATCCGCGCCCGCCCCGGCCCTCATCGCCGCGCTCGTGCTCGCGCTCGCCGGCTGCACTGGCGTGCCGACGCCCGCCCCGACGCTGCCGGGCGGCTTGCGGATGGCCGGACCGGACGGCAAGCCCGTGACGGCGGACGCCCGCATGCTGACCGCCGTCGCGGCGTTCCCGACGACGAACCCGTCCGACCCCGGCACGTTCGCGGAGCGCGGCGAGTTCCCGCTGCCGAACAGCACCCGCCCGGCCGGCTTCGAAACGTACAGCTGGCAGCATCTCCTGGACGACGCGGCCGGCACGACCGTCCGCTTCGCGCTGCGCGACGACGACCCGCCGCGGGCGTGGGTGGACGACTGGGTGGTCGACGTGGCGGCGGGTCGCTACGGCATCGATGTCGCGCCAAACTACGTGGAAGCGACCGGCGACGTCGTGGCGCAGCTGGCGGCCGAGAAGGCGGCTGCCCTCGGCGCGTCCGAGGCGACGACGGGCACGATCGATCTGCTGTGGATCGACGATGCGAGCTACGGCGCGCTCGCCGACGGCGGCCTGCTCTACGGCCCGTGGACGGGCTACACGCCCAGCCGGCGCTACCTCGATCCGAAGGACGGCTGGCTGAAACGCACGTTCGGCCGGGACGTCGGCGAGAACGCCCTGGCCTGGGGCCGAACGCACTTCGTGCTGCTGCACGACCCGACGCGCCTGCCGGCGCCACCGAAGTCCTGGCCGGCGCTCTGGACGTGGATCGAGCAGAATCCCGGCCGCTTCACGTACGCCGCCCCGCCCGACCCGGTCGGCAGCGCGTTCGTCCGCCAGGCGTGCATCGCCCTCGCCGACGACGCGGCGGTCTTCAGCCGGCCGTACGACGACGCGACGGCCGAGGCCGCGCTCGAGCCGTGCTGGGCCAAGCTCGACGCGATCGGGCCCAAGCTCTGGCAGCAGGGTGGGCGTTACCCGCAGACGCAAGCGGAGGCGGACGATCTGTTCGCGGCGTCCGAGATCGACATCTCGATGCGCTACGGACCGCCGCCGCGACCGATGAACGCCGGCGACGGCGACGCGGCATCCGAGGATGACGCAACCGCCGCCCGCGCCGCCGCGCTTTCCGGGGCCCGTGCGTTCGCCCTCGAGGGCGGCATGCTGTCACGGGTGCACTTCCTGGCGATTCCATTCAACGCGCCGAACAAGCAAGGGGCCATCGTGTTGGCGAACTTCCTCCAAGATCCTGAAGCCCAGTTCGCCAAGCTCGGACCGGAGAACTGGGGCGATCCGACGGTGATCGGGCCGCACCTCGTCCCCGAGACCTGGCAGGCGACGTACGCCGAGGTCGTGACCCCGCCGAACGCGCTCGCCGAGGACGTCGTGGCCGCGCAGCGCATGGCCGAGCCTTCGCCGGCATGGGTGGAGGCCATCGACGCCGGCTGGGCGCGGTTCATCGGCGGCGGCGCGGCCTCGACCGGCGGTGCGCCGTGAGCGTGCGGGGACCGGCGCCGCGCAACCTGGCGGACCAGCTCGGCCACGCCGCCGTCTTCGGCGCCTGGCAGCTCGATCAACTCCGTCGCTGGCGCGAGCCGGCGCCCGAATGGGTGCTGGCGTTCGTCGACGACCAGATGGCCCCGTTGCCGCCGCCCGGCCCGCTCTGGCAGCGCCTCGTGCCGCAGGCGCCGACGATCCGCGACCTCGTCACGCTGTTGCGCGACGTGGCGCGCGATCCGCGCCCCGTGGGCATCGTGCTGCATGTCCGGCCGCTGTCGATGCCGGCATCGTCCATCGAGACGCTTCGGTCGGCGATCGCCGAGGTGCGTGCGGCCGGCAAGCGCGTCGTGGCCTTCGCGCCGCACTACACGCTCGGCGGCTACTTCCTGGCGTGCGCCTGTGATGAGATCATCGTCCAGAAGGGCGGTCACGTCGGCCCGCTCAGCCTGCGGCGCGGCTACTTCCACATCGCCGACGGCCTCGATCGCGCCGGTTTGCGGTTCGACGCCGTTCAGATCGCCCCGCACAAGACCGCCGCCGACACGTTCACCCGCCGGGAGATGTCCGCCGCGGCGCGCGAGATGGGCGAGTGGCTCCTCGAGGGGGCATGGCAGGAGATGAAGGCTTCGATCGCCGACGGCCGCGGCCTGACCGCCGAGGCCGTCGACGCGCTGCTGGCCGACGGCTTCTTCACGGACATCGAGGCGCGTGCCGCCGGCATCGTCGATCACGTCGGCGGCGAGGAGGACCTCCCGACGCGCCTAGCACACCGCCACTGGACACGCTCGGGGTTGCCACCAGAGCGCGGAACCCGGGGATTCAGCAGTGGCGGTGTACCAGCGGCCGCCGGCCCGACGCCCGCCGTACGGCCCGCCGAACGGCCCGCCGCACCGCCGGCCGTCATCGTCCACGAGCGACAGGCCCGGCGGTCCCTGATCAACGAGCCGCCGCCGCGGCCCGGCCCGTACATCGCCGTGCTCCGCATCGAGGGGGCGATCGTCGACGGCGAGACCGCCGCGCCGCCGGGGCCGTTGCCGGTGCCGGTCGTCGGGGACGGGCGTTCGGGCGATCGGACGGTCGTCCAGCAGGCGCGCCGCATCCTGGCCGACGACGACGCCGTGGCGCTCGTGCTGTCCATCGACTCGCCCGGCGGGTCGGCGACGGCCAGCGAGGCAATGGCGGCGGCGATCGAGCGCGTGGCCGCCCGGAAGCCGGTCGTGGCGCACATGGGCGGCGTGGCGGCATCCGGCGGCTACTACGTGGCCACACCCGCCCGCTGGATCGTGGCCCACCCGGGCACGATCACGGGCTCGATCGGCGTCCTCAGCGGCAAGCTCGTGCTCGGCGGGCTCTGGGAAAAGCTTACCTTCAACCACGAGACCCTCTCGCGCGGCGGCGCCGCAGGCCTGTTCGACAGCGCCACGGCGTTCAGCGACGCCGAACGCGACACGATGCTCGGCCACATCCGCCGCGTGTACGACGTCTTCCTGGCCCGCGTCGCCACGAGCCGCAACCTGCCGCTGGAGGCGCTCGACGCCGTCGCCGGCGGGCGCGTCTGGACGGGCCGGCAAGCCTTCGAGCGCGGCCTCGTCGACGCGCTCGGCACGTTGGACGACGCGCTGGCCAAGGCGCGCGAGCTGGCGGGCGTCGGACCGGGCGTGCCGGCGCGGGAGGTGCGGGCGGGGCGGAAGCGGCGCGGGCCGGCGGCGGGCGCCGCGGGCGACGCGGCGGTTCGAACGGCCGCATCGGTGCGCCTCTTCGCGGCGTCGCTCGTGCCCGGCCTGACGACGCTTGCCGCCGCACAGGATGCGATGGAGACCGTCCGACTGCTCAACGGTGCGACCGCGCTCTGCCTCTGCCCGCTCAGCATCGACGACCGCTGAGACGACCGCTGACTGGAAGCGGCCGCTGACCGCACTAGATTCCGGCCGATGGCGACACCGGCCGGAGTCGGCCGTCGGCCAATGACAACCTTTGATCGGAGCGACGATACGTGGACATCAGGCAGGTCCTTCGCTCGCAATTCGACGCCGCCCTCGACATGCTGGAGCACACGGTCCGCCTCTGCCCGGACGCGATGTGGGACGACCCGGCCGACAGGAACCGCTTCTGGCACGTGGCCTACCACGTCCTGTTCTACACGGACCTCTACCTCAGCCCGAACGAGCTCGCTTTCACACCGTGGGCGCTCCACCGGGAGCACCACCAGTTCTTCGGCGCGCTGCCCTGGCCGCCGCACGACCCGGTGGCGATCGGTGCGCCGTACACGCGCGACGACGTGCTGGCCTACCTGGCGCTCTGCCGCGACCACGTTGCCGGACAGCTCGCGTCGGTCAACCTGGACGCCCCGTCGGGGTTCGAGTGGCTGCCGTTCGGCAAGCTCGAACTCCAGCTCTACAACCTGCGCCACATCCAGCAGCACACGGGCGAGCTGATGGAGCGGCTCGGGGCGCGGGTGGGGGTGGATGTGCCTTGGGTTGGGATGGGGGGGATGGGGGGGGGGGGGCTGACGAGGACGACGCGGGTCGATACGGAACCTCGCGTCGCCGCCGGCACGATGTGACGCCGCTGATTACCGCGGCCAATACCGACCTGCGCACGGCAGCGCCACCGCGATCGCCCGGTACACGTCCGCCAGCTGTTCCGCGTCCGGCGCAAGGTGCACGTGCGCGGGCGACGACGCCATCGCCCGCAACGCCTCGACGTCGAGGTCGGTGCCGACGCCCACCGTGTAGACCGTGATCCCCGCCGCCTTCGCCGCCGCCGCGTTCGCCACGGCCACGTCGACGGGCACGGGGTTCGCGCGGCCGTCCGTGAGGACGACCATGACGGGGAAGTGCGACGTGACGTGGCGGGGGCCATGGAGCTCGTCGGCGGCGGCTTGGATGCCGAGGTCAATGCGTGTCAGCTGCGCAACGGCGATGCGCGTCAGCGCCCCGTCGAGATCCGCGCGCACGCTCGTGAGCGTCTGCAGCGTCGTGACGTCCGCGTTGAACGCGATGAGCGCGGCCTGATCGCCTTTGTCCAGCCGCAGTTGGTCGAGCAGGACGCGGGCGGCCTCGGTTGCCGCATCGAGCTTCGTCCGGCCGGCGGCGGTGCGCTCGAGCATGGACGTGCTGGCGTCGAGGACGAGGGCGATGTCGAGGCGCTGCTCATCGGGGAGGCAGCGTTCGCGGAGGGCGAGGGGGAGGTAGAGGGGACGGGGGGACGGGGAGGCGGTGAACGTCGGGGACGGCGGCGGGGTGACTGTGGCGGTCACGGAAGGCACTGGGGTGGGCAGGTTGGGCGGGGACGCGGTGGCGGCGGCGGTGGTCGTTCGGGCGGGCGTAGGGGTGGGGCTGGGCGTGGGGGACGAGGTGGGGGGGCGGAGGCGGTTGGACGTCAGGACATCGTTGGACCAATTGGGACGACCGTCCGGTGCAGGGCATGCCGTCATCAGGCGCTCCGAGATCAGTCTCCTTCCTTCGTCCTCCACCCGGATTACCTGAAACTCTGCCGTCCCGACGTCCGTAGCAGCGATGAGCCGTGTTCCATCGCCGGACCAAGCGATCGACTCGAATGGTCCTTGAACCGCTTGCGCGCCACGACCTGAGATAAGGGGGCGAGCAATAGGGACTGAGCTCACTAACTCAAGCGTATCCGGAGGGATGTAGCGGTACGTGGATATGCGCGAGTCCTCGTGGACAGCCAGCAGGCCATGATTCGTATCGGCATGGTTGAAAGCTACACCACCTACAATCGGAACAGGTATATCTACGGCTATGGCCGAACGATCATTCAGGTCGAACAGTGTCACGCCGCGCCCCTGCCATCGGTTCGCGACCATCACGCGCCCATCCGGAGACAGCGTGGCGTGAAAGAATGTCGCTGGAGCGCGCCCCGACGCGAACCCGCTTACAATTGGCGCCACTCCGATGATAGGTGGTTCTTCCTCGACCATGCGTTGTGTGTTGATCGTCCGGACAACTCCTGCTACGGTGAAGATATGCGCCCGCGAGCCTAAGGCATCCACAATGATCTCGGCTGCAGGACTGTCCAGAACGTACTGGCCTCGCACCGGTCCAATCCGGCTGCCCTTCACCTCCGATAATAGGTACTTGCTGATGGATGCAGGTCCGGGCCGGGCGATGTAGTTGGGAAAGTGCGGGGTCGTCGTAACAAGAAGTGTGTTGTCGTCTGGGCCGATGGCAATGCCACCTCCCAGGCGAAAGTTGGCGCCAGTGACTTCTGAGTCTGAAGCCCGCGGGAGAGAACTGGCAACGTTTCGTCGTAGTGCGTACAGAAATGGTTGCAGCAGTATGTTGGAGTTGACGGCAAGGACTAGCGTGAGTCCCGTTGTTGCCGTAAGTCTTCCAGGAGAGACGCGTTCAGATCCGCGGTAGATCGGAAGCAGGTCGCGAAAATCGAAAATCGTGATGGAATCACATCCCCGAGCTCCAATCCGCAAGTCCTCAGTCACAAATACCAAGTTCATGTCGTCGACGTCGGTGGAGAGTGTCGGGGCGGCTGGCAACACGCCTGCGTTGGCATCAGCGCACTGAAGCATTAGCAGTAGCAGTAGCAGTGTCACTCCACCGGCATTCCACGATCTTCGCTTCATTCGTCCGCCCTCTAGCGACGTGGAACAGGGCGGCATCGCATCGGCCTCCTGCGCGGCGACCGCTGCGATGCCGCCTTGAATAGCGCCAGTCGTTACTGGTAATCGAGATTGATGCTGACGCCGTTGTTGCTGCAGAGTGCGCTCTGGTCCCAACCGATCTGCACATCGGTCTCCCAGTAGGAAGCAGTCACCGGCGAGACAACATCGCTGCAGTCCGGTCCGCTGGTCACCCAGCGTTGTCCATTGCCAAGGTTGCCGCTCGCGATGTTGTAGTCCACGGCGTCAACATTGGCGCTTACATTGACCGTGACTCCCACGAGCCACTCCTTCACATCGTTGCTGTCACAGCCGCCAATCGTGGCGCAGGCTACGGGTGACCCGCTGAAGAATCCGTCATCACACTCGCTACAATTCCATGAGTACGCCGGCGGATTGTTCGGCGTCAGCGTCAAGAATCCGTAATCCTCGTCGTTCGGGAAGCCGTTCTCCTCAATAATGATCTTGACCACGATCGAGTTATTGACCACTTGATCAAGATTCATTCCGCCGGCTGGTACACTGCTCGTGATTCGCAAGTGGCTGCGGTCGGAAACCTGTGCGGCGACAGGCGTTGCCGCGTCGTGAAAGGCACTCAAGACTGCAACGACGGTGAAGGTACACGCGAGTAGGAACAATTGGCAACGCTTCACTTGACAACACCTCCTTGGGGGGTCGGTCGCGAGAACGCGAACCAGGCCTAGGCGAAGGCGGCCCCAGCGAGGCGTGGAGGTGCAGCAGCAAGAGGCCCGGATTGACGGGGACGGTCCTCTATGCCAACATCTGAACTAGTCTGCCTTGCGCTGTTAGCTCACCAAGGCAGCCGGCTGGCCGATCGTTACCGCGGTCGGTCAGCCAATCTCTCTTTCGATTCAGAACATGAGCTTCGGTCACTTGAGCACTCTTCCCGCATCGCTACTCCTATTACTCTGTAAACAGTGTCATGCCTTGACAAGGTAGCACAGTTGGGCGGGGGTGTCAAGCGTTTTTCTAGCGATATCATGCATATCTCCAGCAACACTCATGGATTGGTCTGTAAACTCGTGCTGCGTTCCTTGAGAGCTGGATCGAGCCACCTTCGCATCTTCAGGTGCAAGAATCTGTCCGGGACGTTGTCACTCTGGCGCGAGTCGGCGGCAAGAGCGTAGCCCCTGCACGAGGGATGGAACGGGGCATTTCCTGCGAGGCTACGGGGCCACGGCCATCGACCGGCCGAGTGCGTCGCACGCCGTCACCGACACCGCCGCAGCCGCGCTCGCGGCGTAGCGCTCGGCGAACATCGTCCAGATCATCGTGTCCCGCCACGTGCCGTCCGGACGCTGCAGGCGGGCGGACAGCGTCGCCTCGTGGCGGTAGCCGAGCTTTTCGGCGACGCGGGCGCTGGCCTTGTTCGCCGGGTCGCAGTGGATCTCGACGCGGTGGACGCGGTGGAAGCTGAACGCGGCGCGCGTGAGGGCAGCGGCCAGCTCGGTGGCCAGGCCGCGGCCGGCGTGGTCGACGTGCATCCAGTAGCCGATCTCCAGCGCGTCGGCGCCGATGCGCGGGTGCAGACCGCAGCCGCCGATGACGGTCTGCCCGCTCGGCTCCCACACGCCGTACGTGAAGTCGCGGTCGGCGTCGAACTCGGCGCGCAGGTGGCGCAGCCGGGCGATGGTGGCCTCGACGTCCGGGCGCTCCTGCGCCCAGCCCATCCACGGCCGAAGGTGCGCCAGGCTGTCGCCGACCGCCGCGGCCAGCGCCGGCGCGTCCTCGGGGCACCACGGGCGCAACAGCGTCCGCGGCGTCGTCAGGCGATAGGCCGGGCCGGGCGGCGGCGGCGCATGCGGGCGGGTCATCGCAGCATCGTCGCCGCTGCCAGATCGAGGCCGAGGACGACGCGCGGCACGGCGCGGCCGGCCTCGGCGTCCACGGCCACGCACGCGGCGGCGATGTCCCGCAGCCGTCGCCCGTCGCCGGGCAGCCGCAGATCGCCCGCGATATCGGCCAGCGGCACGGCCACGTGGGCGTAGCGTACGATGTCCGGGTCGGGCAGGCGCAGGCGTCCGCCATGCCCGTCCGCGCGGTTCACGACGGCATCGCCGAACAGCGCCAGGTCGAGGTCGATCGTCCGCGGCGCAAACCGGTTCCCGGTGCGGACACGCCCGAGCGCCGCTTCGATCGGCCGCAGCAGCGCGAACTTGAACGCCGCGGCATCGAGCGACGTGGCGACGGCCACGGCGGCGTTCAGGAAGTCCGGCCCGTCGCCCCCGACGGCTTTCGAGCGCCACACACGCGAAACCGCGTGCACGTCGCTTCGCTCCGCCAGCAGCGCGACCGCCCGCGACAGGTTGGCGCGCGCGTCGATGTTGCTGCCGAGGCTGACGAGCGCCAGCGAGGTGCCGGGGATCATGCGCCGCTCTTGGCCCCGCCGCCGAGATCGTCGAGGTCGTCGCCGTCGAAGTCTGCGCGACGGCGCGTGATCTCGACGCCGACGCTCTTCGCGAAGCGGACCGCGCCCGGCTTCTCGACGCGCACCGTCGCGCGTTCGGCCCCACACGCCAGGCAGATCCGTGCCACGTCGGCCGCCAGCCGCTCGACGAGGAGCGGTGCGTGCTCGGCCACGTGGGCGATGACGGCCTTCGTGACGGCTTTGTAGTCCAGGATGCCGGCCGGATCGTCCGTCCTGCCGGCCACACGCGTGTCCACGTAGAGGACGAGGTTGATCAGGATGTCCTGCTCGACATGGCGCTCCCAATCGTTCAGGCCGATGACGCCGCGAACCAGGAGGTCGCGGATGATCACCTTGTCGAGCCGATCGTCGTCGATCATGGGGTATTGCCGCTCCTGGCGGGTTTGGTCAGCGTCGCTTCCGACGAGCGGCGTCATCGCCCGATCGGCCCGATCAGGCTCTCGCCGCCGTCGACGTGGAGGACGGCGCCGGTGACGAATGAACTCGCGGCGAAGAACAGCACGGTGCGCACGATATCCGACGGGTCGCCGACGCGCTGGAGCGGCACGCGCTTGCGGGTGAGCCGTCCCCAGTCGTCCCCGTCGGCGGCGTCCGGCGGCGGGAGGATCGCGCCGGGGACGATCGCGTTCACGCGGATGTCCGGCGCGAGGGCGCGGGCCAGCACGCGCGTCAGATGGAGGACGCCGGCCTTGCTCACGCCGTGCTGCATGTGCTCGGGCCACGGCTGTACGCCCGACAGGTCGGCCATGTTCACGATCAGGGCGCCCTCCCCGTCCGGGCGCGCCGCGGCGCGCAGGTGCGGTGCGGCGGCCTGTGCGCACAGGAACGGCGCGCGGAGGTTCACGTCCATCGACGCGTCCCAGTCGGCGGCCGTAACGGTCCCGACGGCCTGGCGATCGAAGCGGGCGGCGCTGTTCACGAGGATGTCGAGCCGACCGAAAGCGGCGGCGGCGTCGGCGACGAGGCCGGGGATCGCATCCGGATCGGCCAGATCGGCCGCAAGGGCGACGGCGCGCACGCCGAGCGCCTCGGCGTCGCGCACCGTCGCGAGCGCCGCATCGCGCGAGCCGCCGTAGTGGACGACGACGTCGGCACCGGCGCCGGCCAGCCCGAGCGCGATCGCACGGCCGACGCGCACCGCGGCGCCGGTGACGAGCGCGGTGCGGCCGGCGAGCGGGCGGGCGGGCATGGTCGTTCCTTGGGGCGGGGTCGATGGTGCGGAGTCGTTGCCGGCGGGCCGGGCAGTCGGTGGCCGGTGGCCGGTGGCCGGTGGCCGGCGGGTCTCCGGAACGGGCATCGCGCGACTAGCGCCCGATCAGGCGGTAGAACTCATCGCGCAGCGCCGGGTCGTCGCGGAAGGCACCACGGCGGGCGGTGGTGATCATGTTCACGCCGTGCTTCTTCACTCCCCGCAAGCTGGCGCAGGTGTGCTCGCCTTCGAGGACGACCATCGCGCCGACGGGGTCGAGGGCCGCGATGAGGCTGTCGGCGATCTCGTTCGTCAGTCGCTCCTGGATCTGGAGGCGCCGGGCGAACATATCGACGAGACGCGGGATCTTGGACAGCCCGACCACCTTGTCGCGTGGGATGTATGCCACGTGCGCCCGCCCGGTGAACGGCAGCATGTGGTGCTCACACATCGACTGGTAGTCGATATCGGCGACGACGATCATCTCGCCCTCGCCGTACTCCACTTGGAAGAGCGCGCCGTTCAGAATCGTGTCGATGTCCTGCCCGTAGCCCGAGAGCATCTCGCGGTACATCTTGGCCACGCGGTGAGGCGTCTTCTGCAGGCCGTCGCGCGCGGCGTCCTCGCCGAGGAGCTCGAGCAGTCGCCCGACGAGCGCTTCGACCTCGGCGCCGGCATCGGCGGCAAGGCGCGGCCGTGCGCCGTTGTGCAGGGGCAGCGCCGCGGGCGCGATGCCGGTCCGGACGCGATCACTTGCGGAATGAGGCGCCGGGGTGTGGTTCGATGCGATCAGCGACATGCAGCTTGTCCTTCTGGGGGCAAATGACACAGGTGCAAATGACACAGCGGTCAATGACACAGCGGCCAATGACGACCGAATCGCCGCGGCATGCGACGATTCCGCACCGCAGCCCCATACCGTCGCGCGCTGCGGCGCGTACGTTACAACCGTTGGATGGATCGAACGGCTCAGCGGTCGACGGACACCCTAGCCGGCGCCGGCGACGTCCGACAGACGTACGGGAACTCCGTCCCGCACCGCGTCGACCGGCTCGCCGCCGCAAGCGGGTCGCTGCCCGCGCGCGCCTCGCAACCGTCGCCCGCCCCGTCGCCGTCCGTGTCGGGCGCCAGGGCGATCGTCCCGGCGCGCCACTCCGCCGCGTCGTCGAGGCCGTCGTCGTCCGAATCGGCGTCGTCGGGCCACGAGAGCGTGCGCAGGACCTCGTCGCCGTTCAGCAGGCCGTCGCCGTCGTCGTCCGCTTTGGGCGCGACGAGCGTGTACGGCCACACCTGCGGCGGGCCGAGGGCGGCGGCGGGCGCGGTCGCGCCGGCCCGGGCCACGGCGTTGCGGTCGAGGGCGACCTCGACGGGGCCGAGGGCGGGTGGGGCGAAGCCGGTGAAGACGTATGGGCCGGCGCCGGCGCCGGCGACTGAAGTCGCCGGCGAGCCGTTCACCGTCAGCATGGCCGGCCGGACGCCGACGACCCCGGCGTCGAACGTGACGGCATACGAGCTGAGCGATACGACGTACGGATGGAGGTGGAACGGCGTCTGGTAGATGACGTGCGGCGGTTCGAGAGCCGAAGGGTCGCCGGACGCCGCGGCGTCGCCCGTCCGTCCTCCGGCCTGCAGGATCCGTCGGTCGCGGTTCACGGTGTCCACCCAGCGGTGCCAGCGCCAGAAGATGGGGTCCCGCGGCGCGCTCGGCGGGTTCAACATGTCGCCGCCGATGAGGAGGTGAATCGTGTTGTGCCACGGCTCGGTGACGGCGCAGCCGAGCAGTCGCCGGTCGGCCGGGTAGTCCGACAGCCGGGATTGGCCGCCGCCGGTGACGTCGCATGGCATCCCGTTCCAGCCGCGGACGGCGCCGCCGTTGGCCGTGAACGATGCCGGCTTGGCGAACGGCCGATAGAACGCGTTGCGCGACGCGTGGTCGATGTCCGGCCCCCGCGGGAGCGGCTGGGCGGAGTCCCACGTCCCGATCTCGGGATAGCCGAACTCGTGCCGCCAGCGGTTGAAGCGGTCCATGAACTGGACGTGGAAGTCGAAGAACAACGTCCCGTCGTAGAACGGCTGCTCGAACGCATAGCGCTGGTGCCACAGCGCGTGCTCGCGCTGGACGAACTGGGTGTGGTTCGTCGTGTAGAAGTCCTCGGCCTGCCGGGTGCTGTTGGCCGCGTTGCGCTCGACGCTGAGCGTGACGACGTCCGTGCACTGGCCCACGCCGTCGCGCACCGTCACCCAAACGCGTCGCGCCACCGGGCCGGCATTGTTCGGGTGGCGCTGGCTCAACGCCGGCTTCCAATAGAGGGCGAACGTCGAAGCGCGCATGTCGGCCGCGCGGAGCGGTGTCGTCCGCCACGCGCCGGCCGTGCTCTCGCTGTAATCGGCGATCGCGTCGCCGTCGTAGCCCCAGCTGTACGTGAAGTTGCCGCGCGTCGGGGTCATCGCCGCCCGGAACGCGACGCGCTGGCCGACGTTGGCGGTGCCGGTGCGGGGCGTGATCGACACGCGGCACGTCGTCGGGATCGTCGGCGTCGGGACGGGCGTCGGCAGGGCCGGGGTGGCGGTTGGACCGATGAGCGTCGGGAGCGCGGCCGGCGGCGTCGGGGTGGCCGTCGGGGCACCGTCGGCCCGCGCGGCGCTGAAGCGCAGCCCCGCGATGTCCTCGCCCGCGAAGCCGCGCACCCACACGACGTGCGCTTGTGGGCCGGACGGCGCATACCCCTCCGGCGGCTCCACGGCCACGGTGTACCGGCCCGGCTGGGCCACGGCGACGCGGAACGATCCGTCCGCGCCGGTGAGCACGGTCTGCGCCTCCGGTCCGGCCACGGTCACGCGCGCGCCGGCGAGCGGCACCGGCGCCGGCCCGCCGACGTCCTCGGCGGTGCCGCCGATGTCCGTCAGGCCCGCCGCGACGAGCCAGTCGCACTGGCCGTAGGCATAGCGCGCCCCGCCGCCCGTGCTGGCCGACAGCCGCGCGCCCCCGGCCGCGAGCGAACGGCGCGCCCGCACGGCCCGCCGCCACGGGATGGCGGGCGCGGCGCCGCTGAAGATCACGGCGGTCTCGCCGCTCGGGCCGATGTCCTCGAGCACCGCCTGCACGTTCTCGCCGCCGCCGGAGACGACGTTGAGCGTCAAGTCGACCGGCTCGCCGGCGACGAAGAGCGGGCCGCTGTCGCCCATCACGCAGCCGCGGTCGGTGGCCACGGCCGCCGCCAGGCGCGGCACGCCGCTCGTCTCGCCGCTGAGGCTGATCGTCACGAGCGGTGCATGGTCGTCGTCCGTCCGGACGAGGACGAAGTCCTGCCACGCGCCCTCCGCCTTCGGGGCGAACCGGACGGTCACACCGCGCTCCTCGCCCGGCATGAGGAGCGTGTTGGCGCTCCACGGTGCCGGCAGCGTGAAGGGCGAAGTGCCGACGTCGCTCTGCAAAGCAAGGCCGAACACCGTCAGCGGCGCGCCGCCTGCGTTGCGAACGGTCAGGATGCGATCGGACGTGCCCCCGGTGGCAACGCGGTCGAACGTGAGGCGATCGGGCCGCACCGTGACGGCGGGTCCTTCCGGCGCGACGACCTCGAACGCGCAGGCACCCTCGGCTGCCGGCTGGGCATCGCCGGCGGCGCGGAAGGCGCGCCACAGGACGCGGCGCGTGCCGAGCGCGGCGCCGATCGGCACCGCAATACCGTATTCCTGCCCGCCGTCGACGGCCCGCTTCTCCGCCAAACTACGGACGGCGCCGTCCGGCGCGATGTCCTGCACGGAGATCCAAGCGTCGGCGGCGCCGCGCACCCGGAAGCGCAGCGTGGCGTGCTCGCCCACGATGGCGGATGCCGCCGGGCGCGCAAACGAAACGCCCGGGCCGGCCTGGCAGCCCGTCGAGGCGTCGACATCCACGACGAGAGGCGTCGCGGCGCCGACGCGGTGCAGGCCGAACTGCACCGGCGCGCCGAGGGCGCCGGCCGCGCTGTTCGGCGCGACATCGAACTGCAGGTGCGCCTCGTTCGCGCGCGTGGCGGCCCAGCCGGCGGGAACGGCGAGCGTGAGCGTGTACGCGCCGGCGGCGCTGAGGCCGAACGCGAATGCGCCCGTGCTGTCCGACGTCGCGGCGCCGGCCGCTCCAGTCGGTCCGGCAAGGGCGATCGGCCGACCGGCCAGCGCTCCCTCGCCGCTGCCGCGCAGGCCGTCGCCGTCCGTGTCCTCGAACACGGTGCCGACGATCGCCCGCTCCGGCGTGATGAGATGGGTGCCGCCGCCGGCGGTCTGAGCCGCCACGGCTTGCGCAGCGCGGGCCGGCGTGTGGGCCCCGAACGCGCCGTGGTCGGCGGCGGCCCAGAGCGGCAGCGTGGCGGCAAGGACGGGGACGATTCGGCGGAGGGCGCTGCGGGTGGGGATGCGGCGGGACGTTCGCACGGTTGGGCTCCAGGGGACGCGGGAAGAAGCCCTCACCCCCCAACCCCCTCCGAAGCCCCTCCGCACCCGAGGTGCGGAGGGGGCCCCGTAAAGTCGTCTGGGGGAGGGGGAGGCGGCGGGGCCGGGCACGATCGTCGTGGCGGGCGAATCATCGTGGGTCGCGGGCAATGGCGATCGATGGTTGACAACGTCGAACGGGACTGCCGGTTACGCCGGTTCCGGCGCTGCCAGGAGCCATTCGAGCACGCGGTCGACGTCGCCGAGGTCGTCGAACACGACGTCGGCGCCGGTGGCCGCCAACGCAGCGACATCGTAGTCGCCCGTGGCGACGGCCACCGCCCGAAACCCGTTCGCGCGGGCGGCGGCGACATCGAGCGGGGTGTCACCGATGACGAAGACTTCGGCGGGCCGGGTGACGGCGGCCGGGCCGCCGACGATCGCGGCGGCATGGGCGACGAGCTGTCCGCGGTCCTCGTGCGTGTCGGCGAAGCCGCCGTCGTCGAGGGGCGGACCGAAGCCGTAGTGGGCGAGCTTCATGAGGCCCGTTCGTCTGAAGTTGCCGGTGGCGATGCCGACCTGCGCGCCGGGCGCGGCCGCGAGGCGCTCGACGAGGGCGTGCGTGCCGGGGAGGGCGCGGCCGACCGTTTCGTGGAGGGCGTCGCCAAGGTGCTCGGCGTACACGGCCGCGAACCGCTCGAGCCATCCCTCGAAGCCACCGTCGAGGCGGTCCGAGTCGACGCGGCCGCGCGCGAGGAGGTCGCGGGCGATTGCGCGGTCCGTGCGGCCGGCGTACGACACGCCCGCCATGCCGTCCGGGATGCCGAGGAGGTCACGGACGGCGCGGCCCATCGCCAGGACACCGGCGCCGCCGGTGGCGAGGAGGGTCATGTCGATGTCGAAGAGGTACGTGGCCATGGGCGGCTCCGGTTGAATGGGGCCGGGCGGGGGGATCGCTCGGCTCGGGCGCCCCATTCTAATTGGGTTCAACGGCTTCAGCCGTTGCCTTCGTTACCGCCAGAGCGCGTACGGGCTATCCAGGATCAACGCCACCAGCTCCCGAATCCGCGCCCGCTGGTCCGCGCTCAGCGTGTCGAACTCGGTGCCGCCGGCCGTGACGTAGTCCACGAGCACGGCGCGGTCGGCGGCGAGCATCGGTCGGCTCAGAATGCGGTCGATCCAGTAGTCCACCACGGCGCCGGCCGTCTTGCGGTCCGACGGCGTCTGGTCGATGACGTTCAGCGGGCTCTCGACGCCCCCGGCGGCCGGCCGGCCGCCGGCGCCGCGGTCGACGCTGCCGACGAGGTCGAGGGCGTAATTCCAACGTGCCAGCAGGCCGGACGAGCTCGCCCAGGCCACCTTGACGTCCGGGTAGCCGTCCGGCGTGGACCAGTAGAACGGGAGGTGACCGGCAAGGGCGAGCATCCCGGCGCCGGTCCGGCCACGGCGCGACGTCGTGAAGGCGGACAGGGCGTCGAAGTCTGCGGGCTGGGCGCCGAGAGCGCGGGCGGCGCGGGCGGCGAAGTCCAACGGCCGGCTGTAGCGTCCGCCGTAGCGGCCGAACGCGCCGGCAAACTCGGCGGAGGTAAGGATCGTGCGGACGATCGATTTGATGTCCCCGTCCTTGGCCTTGTAGACGGCCGCGACGCGGTCGACGAGGCCGGGCACGTCCGCTTCGGGATCGTCGCACACGAAGCGGCGGATGAGCTTGGTGGCGATGAAGCGCGGTGTCGCGTCGTGCCGGCAGAGCATGTCGATGACCTGGACGCCGTCCTGCTCGCCCTGGCGGGCCGGGATCGCCTGGCCGAGGACGCGCTTGGCGTTCTGGTCGTGGATCCCGTCGCGGTACTGGTAGTCGCCGACGGCGCCGCCGCGACCGCCGCCGCCCTGGCGGACCCAGTTCCAGCCCGTGAAGCAGCGCGCGACCTCCTTGATGTCGTCCTCGGTGTACGGCACGCCGTTCACGGCCACCCCAAGGGTATGGAGCTCCATGATCTCCCGCGCATAGTTCTCGTTGATCTTGCGCGCCTGGTTCGAGTCGTTGTCCAGGAACATCAGCATCGCCGGCGAATGGGCCGAGGCCGTGAGGATGTCCTTGAACCTCCCGAGGGCGTGCGTCCGGGCGACGGTGCGGTCATCGATGATCCGAACCCGCCCGGCGTCCGCCTGGCCGACGAAGACCGTGAAGTGGTCGTTCCAGAAGTCGACGAGGACCTCGTACAGCTGGCGCGGGCTGAACCACTGCCGGATGAGGGTGCCGTTGACGAGGTGCTGCGCCGGGTTGCCGTTGTTGCCGGCCAGCAGTTCGGCCGCCGTCAAGCCGTACGACGTGAGCCCGAGGGCGACGAGCGCGGCATCGGTGTACGGGTCGGGCAGCTTGGTGAAGGCGAGTTGCGCCTCGATCCAGGCTTCGGCCCCCGACTCCCGCGCCGCGTCGACGTCACCCGGCCGCGCGCCGAAGGCGGCCCGCTGCCAGAGCAGGGCGACGGCGTCCGGCTCGGGCATATCGGCCGCGGTGCGTGCGGCCCAGCGCACGACAGGCCGTTGGTCGCGGACGAGGGCGCCGGGGGCGAGTGCGGCGCCGGCGAGGGCGGCGCTGCCCCGGCCGAGGAACGTGCGGCGACTGACGGCCATCGGGCACCTCCTGGGGGTGGGTGCGTAGCGGTCGATGCGGCGGGCGCGCGGCGTTGCGCGCCGACGGAACAAACGCGCGGACGCGCGAGGGCGTTAGAGTCGCCGGCGCGTTCCACGATCCTGTGCGGCGGTAGAATAGCAGCATCGGTATCGCGACGAACGCGCCCGACTCCGTCTTCAGCCGCACGTTCACCTTCACGAGGATGAGTCGATACGATGTCCCTGCAGATCGGCGACCCCGCCCCCGAATTCGCGCTGCCCGACCAGGACGGCCGCACCGTGCGCCTCGGCGATTTGCGCGGCCGGACCGTCATCCTCTTCTTCTACCCCAAGGACGACACGAGCGGCTGCACCGCTCAGGCGTGCGGCTTCCAGGCCGCGCTGCCGACGGTCGACGCCGCGGGCGCGATGGTCATCGGCATCAGCCCGGACGGCCAGGCGTCGCACGTCGCCTTCCGCGACAAGTACGGACTGGCGTTCCCGCTCCTCGTGGACGCCGACCACGCCGTCGCCGCAGCGTACGGCGCGTGGGGCGAGAAGTCGATGTACGGCCGCACGTACGAAGGGATCCTTCGCAGCCACTTCGTCATCGATCCCCAAGGGCGGGTCATGGACGCGCAGGTCAAGGTCAGCCCGGCCGACAGCGTCCGGCTGGCCGTCGCGACGGTCGCGTCGGCCGCGGGAGGCTGATCAGCCCGGGCAAACGTGGATACCGACGCGGATGACGAGGAAGACGGCACGATGATCACCGGCCTCGACCACGTCCAACTGGCGATGCCCGCCGGCGGCGAGGACGAAGCGCGGGCGTTCTACGGCGGGCTGCTCGGATTGCGCGAGGTCGCCAAGCCGGCAGCGCTCGCCGGGCGGGGCGGCGTGTGGTTCGCGCTCGACGACGGACGGCAGGTGCACTTGGGCGTCGAGACGCCCTTCGTCCCGGCAGCGAAGGCGCACCCGGCGCTCGTCGCGGACGACATCGACGCGGTGGCGGACGCGCTGCGGGCGGCGGGGCACGCGGCGGCGTGGGACGAAGCGCTGGCGCCGCGCCGGCGCTTGTACGTCGGGGATCCGTTCGGGAACCGCGTCGAGGTCATCCAGACAACCGTCGACCCAACGAACGCGCCCATGGACGCGACGACCGCCGTGTAGGGGGGGCACGGCGTGCCCCTACACGGCGAATTGCGCGAATCCCGTGGCCAGCCTTGTCCGTATCGCTGCCAACGTCTCAGCCTTCTTCGCAAACGCGAACCGCACCTCGTCCCGCCCGAGCCCCGGCGTGACGTACAGGCTGCTGGCGGCCACGACGGCCACGCCGACGTGCTCGGTCAGCCAGCGGGCGAAGGCGTCGCTGTCGCCAGGGCCGACGCGATCGCCGTCGCGGTCGCCGCCGAACCGCCATGCGTCGAAGCGGCACAGGAGGTAGTACGCACCTTCCGGCACGCTGCACGTGAAGCCGCTGGTGCGGACGATGTCGAGCATCGCGTCGCGGCGGACGGTGTAGGCGGCGCGCTGATCGACGAAGAACGCCTCGGGCAGGGCAAGGGCAGCGGCGGCGGCGTGTTGGAGGGGGGTCGGGGCGCAGATCGTCGTGAAGTCGTGGACGGTGCGCAGGGCGTGCGACCACCGTTCGGGTGCGACGGCGTAGCCGAGGCGCCAGCCCGTGACGGCGAACGTCTTCGAGCAGCCGGAGAGCGTGATCGTCCGCTCGCGCATGCCGGGCAGTGTCGCCAGCGGCACGTGGACGTGCGGCTCGTAGACGATCTGGTCGTAGATCTCGTCCGTGATCGCGACGAGGTCGCGTTCGATGCACAGCGCGGCGACGGCGCCGAGCTCGGCAGGCGTGAAGACGCGGCCGGTGGGGTTGTGCGGGGCATTCAGGATCAGCGCTTTCGTCCGCGGCCCGACGGCGGCCGCCAGGCGGTCGATGTCGAGCGCGTGGTCCGGGCCCAGGAGGGGCACGCCGACGGCCCGCCCGCCGGCGAAGCGGGCGGCCGGGGCATAGTTCTCGTGCGCCGGCTCGAGGACGACGACCTCGTCGCCCGGCTCGAGGAGTGCCATCAGCGCCACCGTCACGGCCTCGGTCACGCCGCACGTCACCGTCACGTGCCGCTCGGGATCGACCCAGTCGAAGTGCGGCGCGAAGCGGGCGCGGTAGCTCGCCGTGATCGCTTCGCGCAGGGCCGGCACGCCCCACGTGATGGCGTACTGGTTGTGGTCCGCCATGATCGCCTCGGCCGCGGCGCGGCGGACCGGCTCGGGCGTCCCGAAGTCCGGGAAGCCCTGTGCGCAGTTCACCGCGCCATGGGCGATCGCCAGGCGGGTCATCTCGCGGATCTGGCTCTCGATCAGGCCGTCCAGGCGGCCGGCGGGTCGGCGGAGGGTCATCGGCGTCCCGCGCGGCGTTGTGGGTCTGCCTGTCGCCTCGGCACGTCCGAGTCCCCGTCCCCGAGCCCAGACACGGCGCCCGCGGTCGGCTCGGCCGTTGGCTCGTTCGGCGGCGTCGCCGTGGGCGCGAACGGGGTCGGGACGCCGTCGCCGGCCGTCGGGATGGGCGTCGCGACGGGCGGAACGGGCGTCGACGACGGCGGCGGCGGGACGGTGGGCCGCACGGCCAGCGTCGGCGTCGCGCCCGCCGCGGTGGCCTTGGGTGTGAGGGGTGTCGGCGTGCCGCGGGCGGCGGTGGTGGCAGTGGCGCTCGGCGTCGGGCCGAGCGTCGCGATGCCGGTTGGGGAAGCGGTCGGCGTCGGGAGGTCGAGAACGATCCGGACATCGTCCGAACGTTCGGTCCCGCACCGGTCGCGGGCGATCACGCGCAGCACGTACGGGCCGCTCGAGAGGCCGCCGAGATCGAGTTCGGCCAGGACGCCATCCGTGACGGGATCGTCGAACGGGCCGGCGACGCGGTCGAAGTCGTCGGGGTTGCGACCGGCGCCGATCTCGACCACGTACTCCGCGAAGCCGGGCAGGAAGGCGGTGCCGGCCAGGACGACGTCCGCCGTCACGGCGTCGCCGTCGTCGGGCGTGCCGATCTCGACGTCCGCCTCGCCGCTGTCCACCGGGCTCGTCTCGGCGGGCGGCTGCGGGATGCCGTTCGCCTCGGCCCAGGCGCGGAACGCCTCGGGGTATACCTTGAACGGCCGGCGCTCGACGAGGCAGTCGGGCGCGGCTTCGGCCGCCTTCAACCCCGTGGCCGGGTCGAGCCGGACGAGCTGCCAGAGGTCGCGCTCCGGCGGAAGGGGCGGGTGATCGACGGCGTAGAAGTGACTCGTGCGCTCGGGGCAGGCCTCGCTCGGCAACGTACCGGTGTCCCGGCAGACCTCGAACGCGGCGACGCCGCCGGGGACCTGGAAGTCATGCACCTCGATTTGCTGGTGGTAGGCGCTCATGAACCGGCTCCAGATCGGCGCAGCGCCGATCGAGCCCGCCGTGTTCGCCATCGGCCGACGGTCGGCGTTGCCGACCCAGACGCCCGTCACGAGGTCGGGCGTGTAGCCGATCGTCAGCGAGTCGCGGTAGTCGTCCGTCGTGCCGGTTTTCACGGCCGCCGGGCGCCCGTCGGCCAGACTGAGGTTGTGAAGCACGCCCTCGAACGCCGGGCGGCGGTTGTTCGGATCGCGCAGGATGTCCGTGACGAGGAACGCATCGGCCGCCCCGACGACCTGCTTGCCCTGGACGCTGCCCTCGACGACGCACGGCGTGCTCGTGCCGGCCTCGCAGCGCACCGCCTTGGCGCTGTCGACGACCTTGCGGATCGCGACGACCGGTCGGCGGATGCCGCCTGCGGCCAGGACGCCGAACGCGCCCGTCATCTCCAGCAGCGGCACCTCGCCGCTGCCGAGGACGAGGCTGAGGCCGTAGTCCCCATCCCGGTCGAGCGTCGTGATCCCGAGCCGCTCGGCCATGTCGATCAGCGCCGGCAGGCCGATGTGGGCCAGCGTCCGCACGGCCGGGATGTTGTAGCTGTTGCCGAGCGCGACGCGTGCGGTGACGATGCCGTGTTCGCGCCGGTCGTAGTTCACCGGCACGTAGTCGCTGCCCGCGCCGCCGGGGTAGCGGACCTCGATGTCCGCGATCTGCGTGCCGGGCGACCAGCGATCCTCCGTCCCCCGCCCCTTGCCCTCGAACGCCGTCAGGTAGGCGATCGGCTTCATCGTGCTGCCCGGCTGGCGCGGTGCAAGGGCCATGTTCACCTGGCCCTCGATCTCGACATTCTCGAAGTCCGCGCTGCCGACGAACGCGACAACCTCGCCGCTGGCCGGCTCGAGGGCGACGAGCGCGCCGTTGGACGCGCCCTGCGCCGCCAGCGCCGCCACGTGCTCCGCCACCGTTCGCTCGGCGACGAGCTGCGAGCGCGGTTCGAGCGTCGTCGTGACCTCGAGGCCGTACTTCTGGAGCGCTTCGGCACCGTACATCGTCTCGAGCTGCTGGCGGACGTACTGGACGAAGTGCGGCGCGCGCATCTCGAACGTCGGCGGCGGCTGGAGCTCGACCGGCGCCGCCTTGGCTGCTTCGGCGGCAGCGGCGTCGATCAGCCGCGCTTCGGCCATGAGGCCGAGGACGACGTCGCGGCGGTTCTTCGCGTCCTCGGGGTTCGTGTACGGGTCGTGCAGCGAGGGTGCCTGCGGCAGGCCGGCCAGCAGCGCGGCCTGCGCCAGCGTGAGGTCCTTGGGCGGAACGCCGAAGTACGTCAGGGCAGCGGCGTGGATGCCGTAGGCATGGTTGCCGTAGTAGAGCTCGTTGAGGTAGATCTCGAGGATTCGGTCCTTGGGGTAGCGCCGGCTGATCTCGGTCGCCAGGATCGCCTCCTTCACCTTGCGCCGGACGGTCCGCTCGGGCGTGAGATAGAGCCCTTTCACGAGCTGCTGCGGGATCGTCGAGGCGCCCGAGACGACGCGCCGTTCGCGGACGGCGTACCAGACGGCGCGGACGACGGCCAGCGGGTCGACGCCGCGGTGGCGGTAGAAGTTGGCGTCCTCGGTCGCCACCGTCGCATCGACCATCACCTTGGCGACGTCGGTGATCGCCACGGCCGTACGGCGGCCGGCGTTCGGGTCGATCGACTCGTACAGCAAGCCGCCGTCGCGGTCGTAGATCCGCGTGCTCTGGAACTGGCTGGCGCGCTGTGCGAGCTCGTCCGCCGGGGGCAGCTGGCGCGCCACGTAGGCGTACAGCGCCACGAATAGGAGCACGCCCGCGGCGAACAGCGCGGCGCCGTAGCCGACGTACGTGCCAACGCTGCGCGGCCGACGGGGCGGCGCAGCGCCGCCGGCGGCCGACTTGGCGGGCGAATTGGCGGGCGACGTGGCGGGCGATGGGCGGAGTGGCTCGGTCGGGCGGTCGGCGGAAGTGGGTGGACCGATCATCGCTTGGGCTCCTCGGGGCACGACGCGGCCGGCTCAAGGATGTCGGCAGCGGGGGCGGCGGTCAACGATTCACGGTGCAGGGCTTGGCGGCCGACGGCGATGGCACTACGCTCTCTGCCATGAAGATCAACGAGATCGAGTTCGTCAAGGGCGTCGTCTCGCCTGCCGGCTATCCGCGCGACGGCCTGCCCGAGATCGCGTTCCTCGGGCGGTCCAACGTCGGCAAGAGCTCACTGTTGAACTTGGTGACCGGTCGGCGCAGCATCGCCCGCACCAGCCGGACACCGGGCAAGACACGCGAGATCAACTACTTTCTGATCAACGGGAAGGCGTACCTCGTCGACCTTCCGGGCTACGGCTACGCCAAGGTATCGCGCACGCAGCGCGAAGCGTGGGCCAAGCTCATGGCACCCTATCTCCAGCAGCGGCCGACCGTGAAGCTCATCTTCCATCTCATCGACAGCCGCCACCCCCCGACCGACCTCGACCGGGTGGCGATCGGCCTGTGCGCCGGCTCGCAGGCCCGTTATGTCATGGTGCTGACGAAGACCGACAAGCCGAACCAGCGCGAGCGCGCCGCCAGCACGAAGGCGCTGACCGCCGCTCTGACGGAACTCGGCATCGACCCGCCGATCGTGCAGACGAGCGCCGCCGCGCACCGCGGCGCGGACGCGCTGCTGGCCCACATCGCCGCCGCGATCACCGGCGGGCCGCCGCCGACGTCCGCCCGGCCCGCAGCCCGGAAGATGGTGGACGTCTCCGTACCGGCGCCCGATCTGCACGATGCGCCGCCGACGAACACCTACTCGGGCACGTCGACGACGGAACCGGCCGCGATCCAGCCGCCGCCGCCTGCCCCGCCGCCCTCGTCCGCCAGCCGCAGCCAGCGCCCGCGCCGCTCGACGTAGCGCACCTCGGCGCCCTCCGGGAGCGACCGCACGGCGGAGAACGGCAGCCCAGGCCCTTGCCGGACCGCCGCCGACCGCGGTTCGACGACGATCGCGGGCACCGCGGCCGCACGACGCACCATCCGCGCGCCGAGCAACGCCCCCGCCAGCAGCGCCGCCCCGAGCGCACATCCGGCGACCACGCGCGCCCAGCGCCGGGTCTCGACCCGCCCTGTCCAAAGCGCAAGCACCGCCACCCACCATGCGGCGAGCACGAACACCGCGAGCCCGTCGAGCGACCACCATGCGCGGCTCGCCACCGCCCACCAGGCGATCGACCAACTGCGCCGCTTGGCCGGCGCGAACGCCGTGGCGTGGTCCACCTCCGGCAGGTCGTCGGTACCGGCGGTCACCGCCCCTGCCCCTTCGGCGGCGGCACCGCGTGCGTCGGCCGGGGCCGCAGCGGCGCCGTTCGCCAGCTGCGCCCGGAGCCAGGCGATGTTCGCCCGCAGCGCCGGATCGCGCGGCGTCGCCGCCTCGGCCAGCCGATAGGCGGCCATCGCCCGGCCCGGCAGGCCGAGCCGAACGAACGCGTTGCCGAGGCGCACGGCGTGCGCCGCATCGAGCCCGCCGAGCTCGCGGGCATCGGTGTACGCGTCGGCGGCAGCGGCGAGGTCGTCCGCGGCATACAGCGCGTCGCCGGCGGCGACGAGATCGACGGCCGACGGAGCGCCGGGTGTCGGCATCACCGGCGTCATTGCCGCCACCCGGCCGCCGCCCGCTGGCGACCACGCCACGAGCACGGCCGCTGCCACCGCGAGGAGACCGAACCCGGGCGTCCCCGTGAGCACGCGGCTGGCGCGCGCAGCACCCCAACGCCGGGTCCGTCGAACTTCGCTCATCGCCCGCCCTCCCCCCGTGCCAACGCCGCAGCCAGCGCCGCGATGAGCGCGTCGGCATCGGCGGCAGCCGTGCGGCCCTTGCGCCCGCTTGCGCGCGGCTCCTGTCCCTCGGCGACCGGTTGCCCTTCGGCAACCTCCCGTCCCTCGGCGACCTCGAAGCCGGCGGGTCGCCATGCAGCGGCGTCGCCGAGCGTGAGCGCCTCGACAGCCCGCCGGGCGAGCGCCGACCCGATGCCGCTCGTTTCCAGCAGCGGCAACAGCGCATCGTGCGCGACACCGGACACGCGCGGGCCGATGGCCGCCGCCAGCACGGCCCGCACCGCGTCGGCGAGCGCCACGGCCGGGACGGCGCCGGAGGAGGATGCCGCGACCATCTCACGGCGGGCCGCGTCGGCGGCGGCGTGTACCCGTGCGCCGTGCGCGTTGCGCTGCGCGGCCCGCCGGCGCGCCCGCCGCAAGCGGCCGATGTCGAGCGCGATGACGACAAACGGGCCGAACCAGAGCAGCCAGTAGCCCAGCCGCGTGACACGACCCGGCACGGCGCGGCCGAGGACGCCCGGGCCGGTCCGTGCGCCCGGCGGGGGGACGACGGGTTCCAGCAGCGGGGCATCCGTGCGCCAGCGGGACGTGTCGGGTACGGGCACGACGCCGGCGTCCACAGGTGCAGCGCGGTCCGCGGGATCCGTCGCCGCGGGCGCGGCGGCGCCGGCGTTCGAGGCCGGTCGGACGCGCACATCGATCGGGGCCGTCTCGGCCACGGCGTAGCTGCCGCGCTGCGGGTCGAAGTAGGCATAGCGCACGGCGGGCAGTTGCGCCGGGCCGGGCCGCGACGGGACGTACAGCCGCCGCCACGTCCGCTGGCCGATGATCCGGCCATCACGCGCCTCGACGGCTTGCGTCTGGCCGTCGTCATAGGACTGCCAGCCGACGAGCTCCGGCCAGGCGGGGTCGGGTGCGGTCTCGACGTTGCCCTCGCCGCTGAGCGTCAGCGTCAGGCGGACGGGCTCGTCGACCGCCACGTCGGTCGGGGCGGCGGACGCGGCGAGGCCATAGCGGCCGACGGCGCCGCCGAACGAGGGGGGCGCGCCGGCGGGCAGCGGACGGACGCGGACGGTGATCGGCTCCGTCGTCAGGCGGTTGCGGGCATCGCTCAGGTCTCCGACGAGCGAAAGTCGGGCGGGCGGGATCTCGATGTCGCCGCTGCGGGTCGGAAAGAGATAGGTGTCGAGGTCCGTCACCAGATAGAGGCGATCGCCGACGAGGACGCGGTCCGAGCGCTGGCTTGACTCGCGGCGCTGCCAGAAGCCGGTGAACGGCGGCGCGCCGTACGACGGCTGCTGGCCGAGGTTGGCGGCTTGGAAGAGGCGGAAGGTGTAGACGATCTGCTCGCCGATCCAGGCGTCCGGCTTGTCGACGCCGGCAGTGATGAAGAACCGCTCGCCGGGCGCCACCGCACCGGGCGCGGCCTGCGCGGGCGACACCGTCGGCTGGGTGCCGACTGTGACGGTGATCGGGATCGGGTCGGTGCGGTACGTTTGGCCGTTGATGTCGATGCTGAACGACGGGACGACAAGGTCGCCGGATCGCATCGGCTGGAGCGCGTAGTCGTAGCCGAGCTGGAACGAGGGCACGCCGTTGATCATCGCCAGGTTGGAACTGCTCGTGCTGCCGACGATCGCGAAGCCTTCGAACACGGGCTGCTGCAGCTGCGAGAGCTGCATGGTGTCGGCGTTCACCTCGACGCGCAGGCGGAGCGTGTCGTCCGTCGAGAGTGTCGTCCTGTCGACGGACGCCGAGATCGGGCTCGGCGCAGCAGGCGTCGGGGCTGCTGCTGACGGGTCGCTGGGGGGCTGGGCGTTCGCGGGCGGCGCGACGGCGAGGACGAGCAGCGTCCAAGCGCAGGCCGCGAGCGCGCGCCGGGTCGGGCGCGCCGTCACCAGTCCTGCTCCGGCGGGTTGCCCGGCGCCATCAGCCGCATCCGCAGCACCTCGCCCAGCGTCCGCGCCCGCCCGCCGATCGCTTCGAGCAATCGCCGCGCCTCGTCCTGCGTCATCTGGGCCGACGCTCCCCCGGTCTTGCCGCCGGCCTGGCCGGCGGCCGGCGTGCCGCTCGTCCGGTCGCTGCCCGCGCCGGGCGTGCGGCGCGCCTGCGCCATCGCGGTGCTCGTGCCGCCGGCGCCGGCGCTCGCCTGCTCGTCGCCCGCCGCCGGCGTGCCCGTCGCGCCCGGCGTGCCGGTACCGGGACCGCTCGCTGACGATTGGGATCCCTCTTCGTCGCCGCTGCCGGGCTCTTGACCGTCCCCTTGTTCCTCGCCGGGCCGGCTCTGCCCGTCGGACGACTGCTGCCCTTCCTGACCCTCGGCCTTCCGTTCGTCTTCCGCCTCGGACTGCGACTGGGCCGTGTTCCGCGCCGCCAGCGCGAGCTCGAGGTTGTGCTTGGCGTCACCATCATCGGGCGCCGTGCGCAGCACCTCGGAGAGGGCGTCGATCGCGACGTCGAGTTCGCCGGCCATGAGCGCGGCGGTGCCGAGGTTGTACCACGCCATCGCCGCCAGATCGCCCGTCGCTCCGACGAGGGCACGCTCGAAGTCACGCCGGGCGCTGCCGAAGTCGCCGTCGACCAGGCGCGCCACGCCGAGGTCGTATGCCGGCTCGGGGCGCTCGGGCGCGGCGTCGGCGGCGGCGGCGTAGTGGGCGGCGGCCGCTTTCGTGTCGCCGGCGGCCAGCGCCTCGTTGCCGGCGCGCACGTCGGCCGCGACGTTCGGGGCGCAGCCCGCGGCGAGCGGCCCGAGCATGAGCACGAAGGCGAGGGTCGGCGCAGCGGGGCGGGCGCGGCGGCCAACGGCGTCGGTGGGTGCCGCCGGGCCGCGGTCCCGCGCTCGCGTGCCCGCCATGGCGCCGCGGCCGAGGAACGGCCACGCTTCCGCGACGACCATGAGGAGCACGGCGATGAGCAGGAACAGCTGGAAGCGCTCGACGCGCGACGTCTCGATCCGGCCCTCGCTCGTACCGCGCTGCATGCCGTCAAGGGCGGCGAGCAGGCCGTCGACCGCACCGCCCGCGACCCCGGCACGCCAGTACGAGCCGCCGGTCGTGGCCGCAAGGCGCTCCAGCGGGCGCTCCGCCAGACGCGAGATCACGGGCTGGCCGGCCGCGTCGACCTTCCAGCCGACGACATTGCCGGCCGCGTCCAGCTGCGGCACGCGCTCGCCGACCGGCGAGCCGTAGCCGACGGCGAAGATCTTCACACCTGCGTCGCGTGCCTCGTCGGCGGCGGCTTGCGGGTCGGCGGCGTGGTCCTCGCCGTCCGTGATGAGGAAGACGGCCTTGCCGCCCTCTCGGCGCATGTCGAACGCGGTCAGCGCCGTGCGGAGCGCGTCGGCGATCTCGGTGCCGGGGCGGGAAATGACGGCCGGCTGGGCGGAATCGAGGAAGCCGCGGGCGGTGGCATAGTCGCTCGTGAGCGGGAGCTGGACGAAGCTGGCGCCGGCAAACAGCACAAGGCCGACCTCGTCGCCTTGGAGCAGCTCGAACAGCCGGCCGATCTCGGCCTTGGCGCGCGACAGCCGATCCGGCTTGATGTCCTGGGCCAACATGCTCGTCGAGACGTCGAGCACGACGATGACCTGGTTGCCCTGCTGCTGGACAACCTGCACCGCCCGCCCCCACTGCGGCCGCGCCAGCGCGACGATGGCGAGCGCCAGCGCCACCGGCCAGAGCGCGTCGCGCACCCGCCGCGCGTTCGCATCGGCGGCGGAGCTGAGGCGGGCGATCAGCGCCGGGTCGCCGAGGCGGTGGAGCGCGCGGGTGCGGCTGCGGGCGGAGGCCAACAGCAGCAGCACGGCCAGCGGGACGAGCGCGAGCAGCCACAGGAGCATCGGACGGGCAAACGTCATCGCTTCAACCTTTGTCAGGGCAGCGTGCGCAGCGCCGTGCGGCGCAGCACGAGCTCGAGGCACCACAGCGCCAGCGCCGGGCCGAGCCACCACGCGAACAGCTCGCGATAGCGCGTCCACTGCCGCAACTCCACCGTCGACTTCTCGAGCTTGTCGATCTGCGCGTAGATCTCCCGCAGCGCGGCCGTGTCCTGCGCCCGGAAGAACGCACCGCCCGTGGCGTCCGCGATCGCGCGCAGCGTCTCCTCGTCGATCTGGCTCTCCTGATAGGCCACGCGCGGCCCGAAGAACCCGTCGACCGGCACCGGCACCTGGCCGCTCCGGGCGGCGGCGATCGTGTAGACCTTGATGCCCAGGGCCCGCGCCGCCTCGGCCGCCGTGAGCGGATCGATCTGGCCGACGTTGTTCACGCCGTCCGTGAGGAGGACGATGATCTTGCTCTTCGCCTGCTGGTCCTTGAGCATCGCCGCCGCGTTCGCCAGACCAAGGCCGATCGCCGTGCCGTCCTCGATCCCGAGCTCGGTCGACAGTTTTACCTGGTCGAGCTGGCGCAGGAGGACACTGTGGTCGACCGTGATCGGGCACTGATCGAACGCCTCGCGCGCGAACACGACCAGGCCGAGCCGATCGTACTGCCGGCTCTCCACGAACTCCTTGATGACGGCCTTGGCCGCTGCCAGCCGGTTGTCCGGCTCGAAGTCCAGCGCCGCCATGCTGCCGCTGATGTCGAGCGCCAGCGCGATGTCGATGCCCTCGCCTTGGATCGTCTCGCGCGCCTGCCCGCTCTGTGGCCGCGCCAGGGCGATGACCGCCAGCGCGAGCGCGACGAGGCGCACCGGCCCGAGCAGCGTGTAAAGACGCTGCCGCAGCGAATGCCCGGCCGCCGCACTGGCCCGCCCGACCGCCGCCGTGCTCGCGACGCGTAGCGCGGCCGCGGCATCGACGCCCGTGCGGCGCCGGCGCCAGCGCGGGGCGAGTGCCAGCAACGGCACGGCCAGCAGCAGCACGAGCGCCTCGGGCGAGGCGAACCGGAACGTGCTCACGTCGTCGCCTCGTCGCCGGGGGAAGAGAAGGGCTCGGGGTCAGGCGACGAAACGGGGTCGGCGGCGGGCAACGGCCATGGGTCGCCGTCGGCCGCCGCGCCGGACGATGGACGGCCGTCGTGCGGCGAATCGGACCCATCGTACGGCAGCGCCGCCCGCGCGGCCGCCGCCTCGGCGGCGATCCGCCGCCGCTCGGCCGCGCCCCACAGCCCGCCGAGCAGCGCGCGCGCGTCGGCCAGCGAGTCACGCGCGGTGGCGGCGTCGGGGATGATCCGGGCGAACTTCACGAGGTCGGCGTCGCTGAGCACGGCCAGAAGCGGCTCGACCTCTACGTCCCGCGTGCCCGGCGGGCCGAAGGCCGCGGCAAGCTCGGGCGTCGTGCGCTCGAGGGCCGGCACGTGGTACGTGCGCTCGACGAACAGCCGGAGCGTGTCGGCGAGGCGGGTGTAGTGCTCGATGACCCGGCCGCGCGCCGGCAGGTCGGCGGCGGCGAGGTCGTCCAACTCGGCGGTCGCCAGGTCGAGGGGCGAGCGGAAATCGTGGACCGGCGCATGCTCCGCCGCGGCGGGCGCCTGCCGCCGGAACAAGCGCCGCAGCGCCCAGACGAGCAGCGTGATCAGGGCACCGACGACGCTGAGCGCACCGAGGATGAGCGGCCAGCGGCCCGGCATCGGCAGCTCGACCGGGCCGCGCGGGCCGCGCGGCGCCGCGTCGTTGGGATCGAGGACGGAACGGATCACGACGTCGATCGGCGCGGCGACGATCGTCTGTGTCGCGCCGCCCGCATCGACGGCCGTCAGGCGGAGGAGAGGCGTTTGGAGGGTGCCCGTCGTGAACGCCGTTGCCGTGATCACGCGGTGCTCGATGACGACCATGCCGCCCGGGGCCGCGGTGCCATCCCGAACGCGCCGCGGCCCGATGGCGAGGACCTCGAACGGCCCCCATCGCCCCTTCAACTCGGGCCAGACGATCGTCGAGCCGGCCGGATGGATCACGCGCACGTCGAACGCGATCCGGTCGCCGACCGTCGGCGCCGCGGTCGCGAGCTCGATGGACGCGGCAGGTGCGCCGTCCTGGGCCGGGATGCGGCCGGCGGCCGGCAGGGCGCCCAGCGCGCACGCGGTCCCGAGGGCAGCCGCGACGGCCACCGCGACGCGCGCCGTCGCTCGGGCGCACGTTCGCTCAGCGCCTGTGGTGGATGGCGCCGTTGGACGCACGCGTGGGCCGATCATGCGGCCGACCGGCGGCGGCCGGCACGGCGGCGGGTGCGCGCACGGCGTTGGAAGAACGAAGCGAGGGCCGGTGCATAGTCGGCGCCGGTCGTGACGGCGATCCGGTCGACGCCCCCGTCGCGCAGCGCCGCGGTGAGCGCGGCGGCGTGAGTGGCGCGGGCGGCGGCGTGGGCGGTGCGCCAGCGGCCGCTGCTCGTGTCGACGAGCGCGTGGGTGCCGTGCTCGGCATCCGCGAGGCGCACCAGGCCGACGGCCGGAATGTCAGCCTCAAGCGGATCCGTCAGCTCGACGGCCACGAGGTCGTGGCGGCGCCGCGTGGCGGCGAGGGTCGTGCGGAACCGGCCGATGTCCGTCTGGAAGTCGGAGATCAGGAAGATGATGCCGCGCCGGGCGAGGACCCGGTTGGCGGTGTCGAGCGCCAGGCGAACGTTCGTGCCGCGGCCGGTCGGGCGTGTCGTGAGCAGCTCGCGCACGAGGCGCAGCACGTGGCGGCGGCCCTTGCGCGGCGGGACGAGCAGCTCCACCTTGTCGGAGAACAGGACAAGGCCGACGCGGTCGTGGTTCGTCGTCGCGGCGAACGCGAGGACGGCGCCGAGCTCGGCGGCCAGGTCGCGTTTGAAACGGCCGCGTGTTCCGACGTCGAACGAGGCGCTCACGTCGACGACGAGGAGGACGGTCAGCTCGCGCTCCTCGACGAAGCGCTTGACGTGGGGCTCGCCGGTCCGGGCGGTGACGTTCCAGTCGATCGTGCGGACCTCGTCGCCCGGCTGGTACGGTCGCACCTCGTCGAAGGCCATGCCGCGGCCTTTGAAGACGGAGTGGTACTCGCCACCGAAACTCTGGTCGACGAGGTGGCGCGTCCGGATCTCGATGCGCCGGATCTGGCGCATGAGCTCGGGCGTCAGCACGGGCTGCGGCGCCTCCTCAGGGGCAGGCGCGGCGGGACGGCGGCGAAAGAGCGGCACCGGCTGATCCTACGGAACGTCGACGCGCTCGAGGATGCGCTGGACGATCGCGCTGCCGCTCACGCCTTCCGCTTCGGCCTCGTAGCTCGGGATCACGCGGTGGCGCAGCACGTCCGGCGCCAGCGCCTTGACGTCGTCGGGGGTGACGTACGGCCGGTGGCGGAGGAACGCGTGGGCGCGCGCCGCCGCAACGAGGTAGATGCCGGCCCGCGGCGAGGCGCCGAAGTCGATGAGGGGCGCGAGATCCTTCAGGCCGGCGGAAGCCGGATCGCGGGTCGCCCAGACGAGATCGAGGACGTACTCCTTGATCTTGTCGTCGACATAGATCCGGCGCGCGACGGCGCGCGCCGCCAGGACGTCGGCCGGCTGGACGACCGGCACGGGCGGCGGCAGCGCCGCACCGGTCATCACGTCGAGGACACGGCGCTCCTCGGAGCGCTGTGGGTACGTCACCTCGACCTTCAACATGAACCGGTCGACCTGTGCCTCGGGCAGCGGGTACGTGCCCTCCTGCTCGATCGGGTTCTGCGTGGCCAGCACCAGGAACAGCTCCGGCAACGGGAACGTCTCGTCGCCGATCGTCACCTGGCGCTCCTGCATCGCCTCGAGGAGCGCCGATTGAACCTTGGCCGGTGCGCGGTTGATCTCGTCCGCCAGGACGATGTTGGCGAAGAGCGGGCCCTTGTGGACGCTGAACTCGGCCGTCCGCGGGCTGTAGACCTGGGTGCCGACGAGGTCGGCCGGGAGGAGGTCGGGGGTGAACTGGACTCGACTGAAATCGGCGTGAAGGCAACCGGCAACGGTCTTGACGAGGAGCGTCTTGGCCAGGCCCGGTACGCCCTCCAACAGGAGATGGCCGTCCGCCAGCAGGGCGATGAGCACGCGCTCGACCATCGCGTCCTGTCCGACGACGTAGCGCCGGATCGCGGCCTCGAGCGGTTCGACGAACGCGCCGGAGCGCTGGACGGCGGCCGCGAGATCGCGCAGCTCCGACGTCCGGTCACGGTCGGCGGGCGGGACGGGGCCGTGGTCGTCCGTTCGCTCCGGGCTCGGGGCGCCGGCGAGCCCGCCGCCGTCCGTTGCCGGCGACGACGGCCACGGCCGGGCGGTCGTCGCGCCGGCGACGTCGTGTGCGTCGTCGTTGGGCACGGGGTTTGGATCGGCCATCGAGATCTCCTCAGCGGCACTGCGCCCGGCACAGGTTGTCACGGGGCAGGGCGTTGTCACGGGGTAGGGCGCAGATTATGGCATCGCCGACAGCCGGCCGGCGCCGTTCAAGGGCGCCGAGCGCCCCTTTCTCACGAACTCTTCATTGTGGCCGGTCGGGCGCTTCGGCGCGACACCCGGCCGCGCCGCACCACCGCTCACGCCGCGCTCATGCGCTCCGCCACGCCGTCAGCCGTTCGGCCCCGGCGCCGCAGCGGTCAACACGGCCACGCGGTCGACCATGTCCGCGAGCACGGCAAACGCGGCGTCCACCGGATCGCGGGAGCGCATGTCGACGCCGGCGCGCTCGAGGAGGGCGAGCGGGAAGTCCGAGCCGCCCGCGCCAAGGAACGTGCGATAGGCCCCGACCGCGCCGGGCACACCGCCGAGGACGCGCTCGGCGAGCGCGTTGGCGGCGCTGATGCCGGTGGCGTACTGATAGACGTAGAAGTTGGAGTAGAGGTGGGTGTGGAACTGCGCCCACGTGATCCCGACGCGATCGCGGTCGACGACGACCTCGCCGCCATACCCTTCCTCGAACAGGTCGGCGAGCAGGCCGTTCATGACGTCGGCACTCAGCGGCTGGCCGCGCTCGGCGCGCTCGTGCAGCGCCAGCTCGAAGCGGGCGAGCGTGGGCATCAGGAAGAAGTAGCGGTGGAAGTTGCTGAACGCCTCCTCGAGCAGCGCCAACTGGAACGACGGCGCCTGCTGGTGCTCGAGCAGCCAGGCGCGCACGAGCGCCTGGTTGAAGTTCGATGCGACCTCGGCGGCGAACAGGCCGTAGCGCGCCGTGGCGTACGGCTGCGTGCGCCGGGAGTAATAGGAGTGCATGGAGTGCCCGATCTCGTGGGCCAACGTGCTCAGGCTGAAGATGTCGTCGTTGTAGCTCATGAAGATGAACGGGTGGGTGTCGTAGCTGCCCGTCGAGAAGGCGCCGGAGCGCTTGCCGACGTTCGGGTAGATGTCCACCCAGCGGCCCGTCGTCAGCCCTTCGGCCATCACGGCCACATAGTCGTCCCCGAGCGGTCGCATGCCCTCGATGATCCATTCCACGGCCTGCGCGTACGGCACGACCGGCAGGGCGGCCGTCAACGGCGCCTTGATGTCGTACGGATGAAGCGCGTCCAGGCCGAGGGCGCCGCGCCGCCAGCGGAAGTAGCGGTGCCACGTAGGGAGGTTGGCCCTGAAGGCGGCCAGCAGGTTGTCGTAGACGTCGCGCGGCACGAAGGTCTGGGCCAACGCAGCGTCGACACTGGAGGGGTAGCGGCGCGCCGCCGCAAAGAACGCGTCCTGCTTGATCCCGGCCGCCAGCGCCGTGGCCATCGTCTGCTTGCACGCCAGGTGCGCATCCGCGTAGCTCTCGTACGCCGTCCGACGCACGACGCGATCCGGGTGGGTGACGAGCGCGCCGATCGTCCCCTGGGCCACGGCGTGCGGGGTTCCGTCGGCGCCCACGGCCGGCGCGAACGCAAGCTCGGCGTTCGCGAGGACGGAATGGACGGAGGATGCGGTCCGGAACGGGTCGCTGATCTGACCGAACACCGCTTCGACTTCGGCCGACCGGACGTGCGGCCGGCGGCGCTCCAGGCGATCGAAGCCGTGCGCGTAAGGCGCGAGGGCGGGCTCATGCGCCACCCAGTCGCGCAACTGCGCCGGCTCGATCGCGAGGACCTCGGGCTCGTAAAAGGCGGTCGCGCCGGCCACGCGCGAGCCGAGCGACCGCATTCGGTCGACCATCGCCAGCGCATCGGCGTCGGCGGCATCCACGGCCGCGAACATGCTGGCGTACAGCCAGACCCGCTCGAACGGCCGGGCGAGCGCCTCCATCGCCGTCAGGCACGACAGCAGCTGCGCCGGCCCGTGGGCCAGCGTTCCGGCGAACGCCGCAAGGGCCGGCAGCGCCGCCTCGACGCCTGCGACCGCGTGCTCCCAGGCAGCGCGGTCCGGGAACACGCTCTCGACGTCCCATGTCGTTGCGGGGTCGGCGTCCCGGCGGACGGGCAAAGTGGCGGTCATCGGCAGTCTCCTGATCGGGCGGCATTGCGGGAGCGGTCAACGGGAGAAGCGGTGCCGGACGCCACCGCGGCGCGTCATTGTATCCACGTTCCCGTTCCGCCACCGTCCCGCCGACACAGCGGCCGCCCGGCAGGTCTGCCGGGCGGCCGGGGAGATCATGTGTCGGCGGGCGCAGCGCCCACCCGATGAAGCGGCGCTAGCGGCCTGAAATCGGCGCCGCCACGGGCCTGAGGCACTCCGTCAGGCAGCGCTGGATCTCCTGCGCCATCACCTCGGTGCAGCTCTCGACCGTGCCGCCGCCGGCCAGGCAGCGCTGGAACACCGCCGCGCCGGCCCGCGCGCACTTCGTGCTGCAATCCGGAATCGGCGCCGGCGGTACCTGCTTGTCGCAGTGCTTGATGCAGAGGTCGTACGACTCCTTGGCCCGCCCTTCGCACGACTGCTGCTCGCCGCCCTCGGCAAGGCACTTCGCCAGCACCTCGCGCGCCGCCTTGGCGCACCGATCCTGACAGTCGATCGGCTGCGGCCGGGGGCAGCCCTTCAGGCACACTTCGAGGGCGGAGCGCATCCGCTCGCGGCAGACCGCCTCCTCGCCACCCTCGGTCCGGCAGGCCTTGAAGACGGCCTCGGCCCGCTGCTTGCAGCCCGCCTCGCACGACTCCGTCGGGCGTTCGCAGGCGGCGACACAGGCATTGAGGGCGCGGTTCTTCTCGTCCAGGCAGTCTTCCTCGCCCGCTCCGCGTTCGCGACAGGCCGCGTAGACCGCCTCGGCCTTCGCGTTGCACTGATCGCGGCAGCTCTCCGGCTTTGGCGTCGGCCGCGGGCAGCGGGCGAGGCAGTCCAGGAGGGCTTTGTTCGACCGTTCGTGGCATGCCTTCTCGTCGCCGCCGCCCTGGAGGCACGCCTTGAGTTCGGCCGCCGCGTGCTCCTTGCACCGGCCCTCGCACGACAGCGACTGCGGGGTCTTGGTGCCTTCGGGGCGCGGACACGCCAAGAGGCACGCCTCCTTGGCCTTGTGCGCCTCGGCCTCGCAGTCGTCCGGCCCGCGGCCCGAGGCGATGCAGGCGTTGTAGACCTCGTCGAAGCGCTTCTTGCACTTCTCCTCGCAGTTCCCGATCCGCGTCGGTTCCGGCTTCGGGCACATGCTTGCACACTTCTCGCGCGCCGTCTTCGCCTCGCGCTCGCACACGTCCGGCCCGTGTCCGCCGGCGATGCAGGCCTTGTAGACCGCCTCGGCCTCCGCCGCGCAGCGCTGCTCGCACGACTTCTCCTCGGCCGCCGGCGTCTTCGTCGCTTCGCGCGGGCACTCCTTGAAGCAGGCCTCCTTGGCCTGGCGCGCCTCGTTCTCACACGCGTCCGGCCCGCGGCCCGAGGCGATGCAGGCGTTGTAGACCTCGTCGAAGCGCTTCTTGCACTTCTCCTCGCAGTTCCCGATCCGCGTCGGTTCCGGCTTCGGGCACGCGCCCACGCACTTCTCGCGCGCCACCTTCGCTTCGGCCTCGCACACGTCCGGGCCGCGCCCGGCGGCGATGCAGGCCTTGTAGCCTTCCTCGGCAGCGGCCGCACAGCGCTGCTCGCACGTCCTATCCGGCGGACCCGGCGTCTTCGTCGCATCGCGCGGGCAATCCTTGAGGCATGCCTCCTTGGCCTGACGCGATTCGTTCTGGCAGGCGTCCGCGCCCCGGCCCGCGGCGATACAGGTCTTGTAGATCTCCTCGGCGTGCGCGGCGCATCGCTCCGTGCAGCTGCGCTCGATCGGCTTGGGTGTCGCCGTGGCATCCGGCCGCGGGCATTCCTTCAGGCATGCCAGCTTCGCGTCGGCCGACTCCTTGTGACAGGCCTCTTCGCTGCGACCGGCATCGATGCACGCCTTGAACACCGCTTCGGCCCGCTGCCGGCACTTGTCCTCGCAGGACGGCACGGCCGTCGCCCTTGGGCACTCGCGCAGACAGGCCTCACGCGCCGCACTGGACTCCTTCTCGCACGCGTCCGGGCCGCGGCCCATCGCGATGCACGCTTCGTACACCTCATGCGCCCGCGCGTTGCACCGCTGCTCGCACGTCGGGGTGGGCGATGGGACGGGCGTCGCCTCCTGGTGAGGCGCTGCTGCGCTCGTCGATGACGGGATCTGGAACGTGAAGCCCAGACAGAACAGGGCAAAGCACAGCGACGCCCATCGTCCAAGGCGCGGGCGACGCGCGGCCGGGCCGATCGTCCGTTGCAGTGTGGTCACGGGTGGTCCTCCTGATCGAAATCCAAATGCGTGGGGTTGCGGGGCAAGGCGCGGGGCTGAATGCCCAACGGCCTTCGCTCCGGACGATGAAGACGCGCCCGGCGGGCGCAACGGTACGGCATGGCGCCGCACGAACGGTCTAACGCCGCGCCGCGGCAGGAGGTCACAACCCGCATGGAAGTTCGATGGGGCCCGCTATCGCCTGTTCTCCAACCGTCAACGGCCGGAGCGAGCGCACGGGCGCGACGCCGGCGCGGCTCTCGTCACCTGGCCGACGGGATGTCGCTCGACGCCCCGACGTACAGTACGTCGCTCGCCGACGGTCCCCACGCCACGGTGAAGACCTCGTAGAAGCCGCTGAAGTGGGCGGCGCGCAGCGTCTGCAGGCCGTCGGACGAGCGGAAGAGGTCCGTGCCGTAGCCCTCGTAGGCCATGCCGAACGCGAAGATCGTGGCATCGGGGTCGTGCGGGCTGACGAAGACGCGGGTGGCGCCGGTCATGACGGCCGGCAGCGTGCCGCCCGCGTCCGTCGGCACGGGCTGGTCCTGCGTGACGCGGCGCTCCCAGGTCAGGCCACCGTCCCCGGAGCGCCAGATGCCGCGCCGGGACGGGTCGCGGCTGACCTGGTTGACGGCGGCATACGCCACGTTCCGGGTCGCTCGGGGCGTGCGTCACCCAGACGCCGACGACGACCGTGATCGGCTGCGGCGGCGTGCCGACGCCGCCCTCGCGCATCGCGGCGTCGACCTTGCGCCAACTCAGGCCGTCGTCCGTCGTCCGGACGATGCCGTCCAGGCCGCCGACGAGCCACGTGCCCCACCGCCCCGGCGCCGCCGACGCCGTGTGGATCACGCCGCCGAGCGAGGCGTCGTCGCCGCCGACCCGGCGCGCTTCCCACTTCGCGTCGCGCGCGGTGCGCACATAGATCCCTTCGCGGCCGACGAACGTCCAACGCGCCGCGTCGTTCGGCGCGATCGCCAGGGCGACGACGTCGTCCGGCAGCGTCTCGACGGTCCAGGTCCGGCCGCCGTCATCCGTGATGGCGATGTCGTGGCTGAAGATGGAGTGGAGGACGAGCGTGTCCGGGGCCGCTGCGGCGCGCGTGAGGCCGGTCGCGTCGCCGCCGAGGTCGGGCAGCGGGACGGGACGGGTGAACGTGCAGCCGGCGTCGTGGGAGTGGAAGAGCTGGCCGGCGTGCAGCTCGACGATGTGGTCGGGATCGCGCGGGTCGATGTCGATCGCCCACGTGTAGGCCAGCGGGGCGAGCCGCTGGGCGCCTGGTGAGAGCGTCCGGCCTCCGTCCAGGGAGAACCGGAAACCGCCGGCGTCACCCTTGGGTGCGCCGCATGCCGGCACGCCCGGCTGCTTGGGCTGCGTCCCGGTCGGCGACGGTGTCGCGTTGTCCGTCGGCACGGCGGACGACGTCGGCGTGCCGGTCGGCGCGGCCGATGTCGGGCGCGCGGTCGGCGGCGACGTGTACGGCGGCTCGGCACGCACGACACGGGGGAGGTGGATGCGGTGGGGCAGCGGGGCGGGCTGGCCGGCAGCCGGGCGCGGAGGCAGGGCGAGAGCGCCGGCGGCGAGGGCGGCGAGGGCGAGCGCGGCGGGGACGAGGGTGGCGGAGAGGGCGAGAACAGCGGATCGAAGGTTGAACATGGCGAGGCTCCGATGGGGTTCGTGGACGTTGACGCGTTGCGCGGGCGGGTCGCGCTTCGACGGCCGGCGTGCGACGCGAAGGGGCGCGTCGTCGGACCGTCGGCGGGTGGGATCGGGTGGGATCGGGTGGGATCAGGTGGGATCGGGTGGGGTCTCGTGAACCAGGCGATAGCATACGCTCGGCACAGCCGGGGTGTGACCTCACCGTCCCGGACGTGCGCCGCGGTATACTGGCGGCGGTCAACAGCCCCGGCCCATGGGGTGCAGGAGCGGCGCATGAGGGCTTCGCACATCCGCAACCAGCGCTCACCCGCGACGCACCGCCTCGCCCAACGCGTCGCGGCGGCAGCGGCCGTGGCCTGCACGCTCACGCTCGCCCGGGCGGTCACCGCGCACGCCGACTCCCTCGTCGTCGTCGGCCCCGGAGACACGCTGTCCGCCATCGCCGCCGCGCACGACACGACCGTGGAGAGCATCGTGGCGCGGAACGGCTTGGCCTCGGCCGATGTGATCTTCAGCGGGCAACGGCTGCTCGTGCCCGACGGCATGTCGGAGGACGGCATGTCCGGTGACGACCGCGAACCCGAGCCCATCGTCGACCTCGATGCGGCTGCCGAGCGTCCGTCGGCCGCGGCCGCGGCGCCGGTGCCGACGGACCGGACGGGCGCCGCCACGAACGAGGCGGCCGATCCGTTGGTCGACACGGCCGATGCGCAGGTCGACGCGGTCTGGCACGTGGCGGCGCCGGGCGACACGCTGTTCACCATCGCCATGACCCACGGTACCACGGTGCAGGCGATCGCCCGAGCAAACGGGATCGGACCGGCGGGCTTCATCCGGGTCGGCCGGCGTCTGGTGGTGCCGGGGGCGACGCGCGGCATCGGCGGGGGCGCGTCCGGCAACGGCGGCGCGGCGACGTCGGGCAATCCGGACGAGGCGGCGGGCGAGGACGCGAATGGCAGCGACGACGCCGCGAGGGGCGTGGGCGCAAGCGGCGTGGACATGGAGTCCGAAGCCTCCGCCGGCATCGCGGCATCGCCCGGCGGCGTGCGCCGGATCGTCATCGACCTGTCCGATCAGACGGTCAGCGCGCTTGCCGGCGGGCGGCTCGTGAACCGCTTCATCGCCTCCACGGGATCGGCCTGGACGCCGACACCGGTGGGCGAGTTCGCGGTGTATGCGCGCCTGGACCGCCAGCGGATGACGGGGCCGGGCTACGACCTGCCGAACGTGCCGTTCGTCCAGTATTTCACCGGCAGCTATGCGATCCACGGCGCATACTGGCACCAGAACTTCGGCGTACCGGTCAGCCACGGCTGCGTGAACCTTCAGCCGGGCGATGCGGCGTGGCTGTACGACTGGGCGGACTACGGTACGCCGGTCATCGTCCAGCGGTAGCGCGTCGACGGCGCGTCGACGGCGCATCGATCGCTCCGACGCTGCGCGGTCGATGCGCGGCCGCCCCCACCACAGGAGCTTGTCGCGATGGACCCCCTCCACCTCGGACGGACCGGCCTGAAGGTCAGCCGCTTCTGCCTCGGCACGATGAACTTCGGCCAGCACGCCGACGAACCGACGAGCTGGGCGATCATGGACCGGGCGCTCGAGCTCGGGCTGAACTTCTTCGACACGGCCAACGTGTACGGCGGCGTGCGGGGCGAGGGGATCACCGAGCAGATCATCGGGCGGTGGCTGGCGCAGGGGGATGGGCGGCGGGAGCTGATCGTCCTGGCCACGAAGGTCTACGGGATCATGGGCGACGGGCCGAACGACCGCCGGCTGTCGGCCCACCACATCATGCGTGCCTGCGAGGGCAGCCTGAAGCGGCTCGGCGTCGAGACGATCGACCTCTACCAGATGCACCACGTGGACCGCATGACGCCGTGGGCGGAGATCTGGCAGGCGATGGACATCCTCGTCCAGCAGGGCAAAGTGCGCTACGTCGGCAGCAGCAACTTCGCCGGGTGGCACATCGCCCAGGGACAGGAGGCCGCGGTGCGGCGGGGCTCGCTCGGGCTCGTCTGCGAGCAGAGCAAGTACCACCTGGCCTGCCGCCACGTCGAGCTCGAGGTGCTGCCGGCGTGCCAGGCGTACGGCCTCGGCGTGATCCCGTGGAGCCCACTGGCCGGCGGAATGCTCGGCGGGGCGCTGGCGAAGGCGGCCGAAGGGCGGCGGGCCACGGAGCCGCAGCTGAAGGAGATCGCCCGCCACCACCCGCAGCTCGAGCGCTGGGAGGCGCTGTGCACCCGGCTCGGTCAGCCGCCGGCCGACGTCGCGCTGGCATGGCTCCTCCACCAACCTGCCGTGACGGCGCCGATCATCGGCCCGCGGACGGTCCGGCAGCTGGACGATTGCCTGCTGGCGCTCGAGATCGCGCTGGACGCCGAGACGCTGGCCGAGATCGACGCGATCTGGCCGGGGCCGGGCGGGCAGGCGCCGGAGGCGTATGCGTGGTAGGGGCCGGGCGCCCGCCGAAGCAGCGGTTCGCCCGACGCACAGTACCGCCCGTTCGCGCGCCACGTCATAACCCGTAAGTTCCGTCGACGATCCACGGAGTGCCGCATGCCGCCTTCGACCTCCCCCCATCACGCCCCCCTCCGCGCCGCCGTCGCGATCGCCGTCGCGGCCGCGCTCCTCCTCGCGCTGCCGGGCGGGCGGGCGGCCGATGCGCACCCGGCCGCGGATGCGCTCGCGGCGCCGGCCACGCCGATCTGGCCCGCGCCGGACCTCGTGAACGGGGTGCGCGCCATGCTGGTGCAGTACTACGGGCAGCGGGCGCCGGCGGTCACGCCGTACTACCTGCGCGCCCCGGAGTGGGACATCGACAAGAAGCAGGCGCACAAGGATCCCGACACGCTGTTCGAGTACCACGGCGGGCCGGGGACGAAGTGCCATCCGGCCGTGACCGGCGCCGACTTCGCCGCGTGCACCGGCAAGCGCCTCGCGCGGACCTTCGGCCTGGCGTTCGCGCCGGGCCAGTCGCTGTTCAGCGCGCCGCGCGGCTATTACGCGAACGAGGGCGTGGCGCAGATGGCGGGCTACTACGCCCTCTACCACGCCTTTGCGCTGGCGTTCGACGCGCCGCAAGCGGGCGCCTACGTGCCGGCGGACGATCCGGCGATCCGCGACCGCAAGGCGTACCACGTGCGGATGGTGGCGGCCTACGAGGCCCATCAGCGCGACATCATCGTCCGGATGTTCCGCGACACGCGGACGGACGGGCAGTTCCAGGCCGACCTGACGCGCTCGGCCGGCGCGCTGGCCGTCGGGTACGTCCGGACGGTGCAGGCGCTGGAGGAGGCGAACGGCTGGCCGGACGCGGCAGCGCGCAAGAACGCGATCAACATCGTCGCGGCGTTTGCGCAACGGACGTGGTGGGAATGGCAGGCGACGCAGTTGGACGGGCCGCGGACGGCGGGCTTCGCCGATCTGGGCAGCGAAAAGACGTACCAGGACGCGCTCCTGTTCGACGGGTCGTGGAACGGGACGAACCGCTTCGTGTACGACGGCGTGCCGATCAACAGCCTGCGGCCGGCGGCGCTGGACACGGGCGCCGTGAGCGGCTTGTGGTTCGACGCGGACTATGCGATGCCGGGCGACTGGTGGTGCTACAGCCGCTTCAAGGACGGCACGACCGAGCGCGCGGCATGCCTCGAGCACGCGAAGCGCGAGGCGAAGGGCGGGACGCGCTCGCCGATCGGCAGCTACTACGGGGCGGGCGACTGCAACACGCGCAGCGCCACGGCGACGGCGATCGGCTGCGGCGACACGAACCTCGGCTCGATCGCCGAAGAATGGGTCTGGACGCACACCGGCGGGCGGATGGCGGCGGCGCTCCTGCGCGAGCTCGAGGCGTCCGGCGATCCGGACACGCCGCCGGGGCAGCTGGGCGGCAAGACGTACGAGGCGTTCGGCCACCGCCTGGGCTACGGCGTGAGCGGCTGGTACGGCGCCGACCCGTACGACGACGACATGGAGTGGAAGCTGAACCAGGGAGGCGGGGACCGGCCGGTGCGGACGCTGTCCGCCGGGCGGCACGACGACATGCCGCAGAACGGCCGCTACAGCTACGGCGAGCAGGACACGACCGGCTACTCGGCGGCCGTGAACGGCGACACCTGGGCGGAGGACAAACAGGAGTATCCGGCCGGGATGGAGAACCACCTGCCCGGCCCGAACTCGCTGTACGGCACGCTCCTCTTCGGCTATGCGCTGTCCGACAAGGTGGCCGACGGCCTCGCGCCGAGCCTGTTCGACGCCTGGCACCGCAACAACGTCGACGAGTTCTCGATGTGGGTCTGGCTGGCGCAATCGTCCTATTTCCGATGCGTCGACGTGGCGGACCCGGCCGACCCGCGCTGTCTGGCGATGGAGGCGGGCAAGTGGCCGTACCCCGTGCCGGCCGAGATCAAGCGCCTGCCCCTGTTCGCCGACGCCGACGACCTGTCGACGCCCCTCGCCTTCCGCTACCTCTGGCGCGAGCCGCGCCCCGGCCCCGACCCGGCGCTGCCGGCGGCGTTCGTCGCCAGCCCGTCCAACGCCACCGGCTGCCGCGACACCCCGGGTGCGCCGTGGCGCTGGGCGTTCGACAAGGACAACCCTTCGGCGCGCGACTACCTGATCGACGAGGGCGGGTTCGGGGCGTACAACGAACTCCTGCAAGGCTACGGCGGCCTCATGCGCCTCCTGGCCGCGCGCTACCCGCTCGATCCGCTCGTCCCGAGCGAGCTGCCGAACTACGCCACGCAGCGCAACGACGTGCTCAAGCCGTGGTACGACGCGGCCTACACCCAGGTGGCCGACATCCTGGCCCTCTACACCGGCACGTCCGCCACGGACTACGGCTATGTCCCCGACATCGAGAACTCCACCTGCCTGGGCGAGGACCCCGGCCCGGCCGGCCGCAGCGTCCTGACGTGGCAATACGGGACGGGCGACAGCGTGAGCGCGGTGACGATCCGGCGGGCGATGTGGTACAGCGTGGCGGCGAGCTGGTATTGGTGGTATGACAGCGGGTGGGTGGATGTGGATGGGGGGGCGTGGTGAGACGGGGGCTTGAACCCCTGGCGTCGGCCGGCTTCCCAAAACGGACCTAAGGCATGACCGTCGGCATCGGCGTCACCGGCAGCGCCGTCGGCATCGGCGTGATGACGTCCGGCAGCGAACGCTTCGCGCGGATCATCGCAAGCGTCGGACAGAGCCTGCCTCCTGCGTTCGGATCGAACAACGCACCCGGAATCTGGGACCAACCTTCGACTGCATAGACCGCGATGAGCACGCCCGCGACCCGTTCGGGCGTGGGCGACGGCACCGGAGTCGGCGTTGGCAGGCTCTTGTCCGGCGTCAGCTCCAGCCAAAGGAGCGGCGGCTGGCGGTTGTACCATGAGCCGGCGATGATCTTGGTGTCGAGGCCGTCTTGCGTGTAGGCGACCGCCCAGGTGAGGTCCTCCTCAGGCATGGGACCACTGCCGTCGCCACCACACAGCCGATTGATGATCCCTTTGTTCAAAAGGCGTACGGTGATGTCCTTCGGTTGCGCCGCCCACCGCCCGCCACGCAGTCCCGCGACGAGCGCCTGCTCCGCCGTCGTGATCGACCACCCGTCCGGCACGGCCGTCGGCAGCAGCGGCATCGGCGTCCCTGCGGCCAGGTCGATGTCGAGCTCGTTCGGCGCGTGCGGCATCGTCACCGTCGGCACGCCCGGCCCCCGGCCCACCGTGAGCCAGCCGATGACGACAACGAGCACCAGGGCGGCGGCGGCGAGTACGGCACGACCCCGGTGGCTCATCATCGGCCTCTCCCGTGTTGCGCTTGTCGATCGGCATGCGTACTTGGTCCAAGTACGCATGGGAACTGGATCCGGTCAGCATGTGCACTTGGGACAAGTCCGATTGCGTACTGCCGCACGTACCGTGGCGAACCCGGCCCAACGACGATCATCCGCCGCCTGCGAGCGCCCCAACGGCTGCGCACGAGATCCTCACCATTGATGGAACCCATGCGTGCGTACTCTTGCAGACCTTCCACCACCAACGTCCTGTCGACGCTCGGCCGACGACGCCCCCCACCCCTACTTCTTCTCCGCCCGCGGCAGATAGATCGTCGGCGTCTCCACCAACCCGCTCCCGCCGTACGTCAGCATCCCGCTCGCCTGCGCGATCCACAGCGTGCCGTCCGCCGCCGCCGTCAGCGCCTGGATGGGCTCGCCGGCGATCAGCGGGCTGTTCGCGGCCGTGAAGTGGTGCGTCCACACGCCCTCCTTCAACGACGCCACCTGCGCGTCGCTCGTCCCGAGCCAGAGCGTGCCGTCCGGCGCGAAGGCTGCGGCGGAGATCCGCAGGAACTCGGCCGAGCCGGCGATCAGGAGCGGGCTGCCGGGCGTGAGATCCAGCGGCGTGTCCCAGCCCGTGCCGAGCCACGTGTTCGCGACGATCTGATAGGACAACGTCCGGCCCTCGTGCCGTTCGACCCAGGTGAAGGCGACGAGCCGCCCCGAAGGATCCATGGCCGAAGTCGTCGCGTAACCCGCGTTCCTCGTCTCGCCGCCCGCATCCTCGATGCCGGGCAGGAACGGGTAGCGGATTGCGGTAATCGTGTCCGGCAGGACGTAGAGCGCGGACGGGCTCACGACGTAGACGTCGTCGGCGGCGAGCATGGACGCCGCGGACGACGTCGATGCCGTGGACGGCGTGCGCCCGCCGCCCGGCCGCACGAGGCCGAGCCAGCGCCCAAGCCGGCCGAGCGCGTCGTTCCGCGCTGCGGTCGCCGTTGCGCTCGACGAGAGCGTCGGCGGGCCAGAGCCGGCCTGCCCCTTGACGAAGTGCAGATCCTCGAGCCCGTACTCCCCCATCTCCGGCACGACGTCGACGTCGACGCTCGCGCCCGCGCCGCTGTCTGCGTCGAACGCGCGCACACCAGCGGCGGCGCAGCCCAGCGGACTGGCGCACTCCGTCGTGCCGCCGAACGGCACCCAGGCGCGGCCGGCGCGATCGAGGAGCGTTCGCTGGTCGTGGCGCAGCGTGCCGCCGGGGTGGATCTGGTCCGTCGCCAGCCGGCGCCAGGCGCGGCCATCGTACAGGTTCGGGCCGGCCCAGATCCGGCCGCGGGCGTCGGCGGCGAAGAAGTCCGGCACGACGCCCTTGCCGAGGAGCTCGCTGAAGCGCTGCTCGATCACCTGCTCGACCGTCCCCCACCGCCGCCACCGCCCGGCGACACGCGTCAGGACGATGTCGGGCCCGCCGCTCGGATCGGGCACCCTCGCCCAGAGCTCGCCGTCGGGGCCGAAGCGCAGCCGGCGGATCCTGCGCAGCGGCAGCGGCGCGCCGGCGTCCGGACGGCGGAAGCCGCTGCCGGCCGGCTTGGCCGTCGGCAGCGCGGACGGGCGGGCGGTCGGGGCCGCGGTCGGCAGGGCGGTGCGCGTCGGGCCGCGCGTGGCGTCGACGGTCGGCCGGGGCGTCACCGTCGGCAGCTCGCCCTCGCCGGTCGGGCTCGGGCCGGTCGTCGCGCTCGGTTCCGTCGACGGTGTGGTCGACGGGGCGGGCGTGCGGGACGGGACGGGCGTCAGGGTGTCGACCGGCGTCGGTGTCTGCGAGGCCGGGACGGTGGCGGTCTCGGTCGGCGCCGGCGTCTGCGTCACGTCGCGCGTCCAGCCGATGCACAGCCGGGGCGGCGCGGTGCGCGTGTTCTCGCGGCTGCCGAAACGGCTCTCGATCGGCGACGTGGCGGTGTTCTCGCTCCACAGCACCAGGCCGTGGTTCGGACGGGCGCCGGTGTGCCAGGCATCGGCCAGCGTCGTGACGTCGAACAGCTTCCGCCCAGCCTTGGCGTCGATGCTCGGCGACGCGTAGCGGCCTGAATGGGCCGGCCGGTTGAGGAACGTGATCGTCGCCTCGTCCCACGCGGCGTCCGAGGCGTCGACGACCGACTGCAGGATCGGCGTCGCGCCGCCCTGCTGCTGGATGAGCTCCGCCTCGAGCGACGCCGTGACCACTGCCGCATCCGCCGGCACGAAGCCGAGCTTGAAGCGGATGTAGGACAGCGCCTGGTCCTGGCCGCCGGCCGAGACGAAGAGATCCGGTTCCGAGCCGTGGTTCACGCCCCGCGTGTTCACGCTCACCCAGGCGTCCGCCTCGGCGTCCACGCACGCCTGCCCTTGCTCGTGAATCACCGCGGTCGGCGTGGCCTGTTCGCGCTCGCGCGGGTCGACGACAACGCCGCGCACTTCGGCGTCCGCCAGGGCGACGGCGCTGCCGAGCACCTGCGCCTTGTCCGGCGCGGCGTCCAGCACGGCCACCGTCGAGAGGCCCTTCGACGTGCCGACGAACACGAGCTCGCCCGCGCCGAGCGGGCCGTCGTCCGCCAGCGCCTCGCCGTCGCTGGCAAGGCTCCGCACGGGCGCGCTGAAGCGGAAGAGGTCGATGGACGCCGGCGCGGTGGGCTTGGCGACATCGAACGTGAAGACCCCGCCGACGTCGACCCCGTTCAGGCCGCCGCCGACGAACGCCCAGCTGCGCCCCTTGCCCAGCGCCAGGTGGATGCGCGGGCCCGTCAGCCTGGCGCCCTGCGGATAGGGCTCGCCGGCGACAACGATCGGCGCAGCCGGGCGCCGCACGTTCACGATGCCGAGCTCCGCCTCGTCCGACACGTACGCCAGGCCGGCGCGCAGCACGACGTCCGTGCCGCCGCGCGCGATCTCGCCGAGCGCCTTGCCGAAGCCGGGGTCGCTCACGTCGACCGTCAGCAACCGCTTCGCACCGAGGAGAACCATGTACTGGCCCGAGGCTGCGACGCCCGTCCAGATCTGTCCGGCTTCGTGGAAGGCGCCCTTCAGCCCGGGATCGTACGGATCCGTGATGTCGAAGATCCGCGCGCCGGCCGCCGGGTCGAGCGCATACAGCCGCCGGCCGTCCACCACGAGGCGCGTGGCGGCGAAGCGCGGCGTCTGGATCGTCTGGTAGAGGAACGGCACCTTGGGGTCCCGCATGTCGAAGATCCCGATTCCCTTGGCGCCGGCCGCCACGTAGACCACGTTCCCGCTGGCCGCCGCGTCCTCGCTCGGCACGGCGCGCTGCGAGTCGCCGACGGATGCCGGCGCGGCCGGTGCGCCGTAATCCACGACGTGCACGCCCCGATCCATCGCCGCCGCGTAGAGCTGCGGCTGCGGCGCCAGCGCGCTGCCTGGGCCGGCCGACAACGCGCCGACGGCCGCTGCGACGAGGATCGTGGCGGCGGCGGCGACGGAGAGCGTTCCGGCGGCGAAAGGGGCGGAGCGGGGGATCGAGCGGCGGGGAGAGGGCATCGGCAAACCTCGCGAGGGGGCGGGGCAGGGTCGGCGGCCAACCCGGTCTGCAAAATGAGACGCACCCGATCTGTCGGCGATACGGGCGGCGTCAAGGTCGCCGACCCGGGCGGCGAAGCGTCGAACCGCGGCTGGCCGACATGTTATGATCCGCCGCGCCGCGCGGCCAGTGGGGCGCGCGTCCGCAGGGTGCGGCCGCATCGCACGGACGACCGTCCGGCCGGTCCGCCGCCGAACCCGGGGGTGTTGCGATGGGACGTCTCGACCGCGCGTTCGCCCTGGCGGCGCTGCGTTGGGCTGCCGCGCCGACGGCCTTCGCGGCGGTGTGGCTGCTGGCGGCCGGCCTGCCGGGTTCGCAGCGCGCCGTCGCCGCCGTGTTCGCGTTCGCCGTGGCCGGCTGGGTGGCCGAGGCGCAGCCGCTGCCCGTCACCGCCCTCGTGTCGGCTGCGCTGCTCGTCGTCGTCGCGGGCCGGGACGAGAAGACCGTCTTCGCGGCGTTCGGCGACCCCGTCATCCCGCTGTTCGTCGGCAGCTTCCTGCTGGCCCGCGCCATCGAGGCGACGCGGCTCGGCGAGCGGGTGGCGTGGGGCGTGCTCGCGTGGCGGGCGGTCGGACGCTCGCCGTCGCGCGCCGTGCTGGCGCTCGGCGCCGTCGCGTGCGGCGTCTCGCTCGTGGCCTCCAACACCGCGACGACGGCGATGCTGCTGCCGATCGGGCTTGGCATCGCCGGCGCCCTCGGTCGGGCCGAGCGGGGCAGCCCGCTGGCTGTGGCGACGCTGCTCATGCTGACGTGGGGCTCGAGCGTCGCGGTCGGCGTGCCGGTCGGAACACCGCCCAACCTCATCGGCCTGGCGGCGATCGAAGAGTCCACCGGCATCCGGATCTCCTTTGTCCAGTGGGCGGCCTTCGGGCTGCCGATCACCGCGGTCATGCTCGGCGCGTGCTGGCTCGTACTGCGCCGGCTCTACCACCTGCCGGGCGGGGCGACGGGCGCGCAGACCGCCACCCTCGACCCCGCGCTGGCCGCTCGCCGCCTGTCCGACCTCGGCCCGCTCACGTTGGCCGAGCGGAGCACGCTCGCCGCCTTCGTCGTGGCGCTGGCCGCATGGCTCGCGCCCGACGTGGCGGCAGCGGTCCTCGGCCGCAGCCACCCGGCGGCGGCCTGGCTCCTGGCTCGCCTGCCCCTGTCCGTCGGGGCGATCGGGGCGGCGGCGGCGCTGTTCGTGCTGCCGGCCGAGCGGCGGCCCTATCGCGCGGTCCTGCAGTGGACGGACGCCGCGCACATCGACTGGGGGACGATCCTGCTCTTCGGCGGCGGCATTGCCCTCGGCCGCGCCATGGACGAGAGCGGCCTCGCGGCGACGATCGGCGGCGTCGCGGCCGGGACGTTCGGGGCCGACAGCTTGTGGACGATCACGGCGCTCGTGACGACGGCGGCCGTCATCCTCAGCGAGATCGCGAGCAACACGGCCTCGGCCAGCATCCTGGCGCCGGTGGCGATCGGCCTGGCGGAGGCGGCCGGGGTGAGCCCGATCGCGCCCGTGCTCGGCGTGGCGCTCGGGGCGAGCCTTGGGTTCATGATGCCGGTCAGCACGCCGCCGAACGCCATCGTGTACGGTTCCGGGCTCGTGCCGCAGCGGGAGATGATGCGGGCCGGGCTCGTCATCGACATCGTCGGCCTCGTCGTAACGCTGGTCGGCCTTCGGCTCATCCTGCCGCTGCTCGGGCTCGCCTGAGGGCCCGGCCGGGCGGCGTGGTATATTCGCCTGCCGTCGCCGCGGCCGTGATGCCGCAGCGCGGCCCCGTCGGTACGTGCGCGGCCGACGTCGAACATGCGCCAACCGTTGTCCCGGCAGGAGCCCCGCCATGCCCTTCCCATCCGACCTCGAGATCGCCCAGGCCGCCACGCTCCGGCCGATCGATGACATCGCCACCGGGATGGGCCTCGAGCTCGACGAGATCGAGCACTACGGTCGCGACATGGCCAAGGTCCGGCTGGAGGCGATCGACCGGCTGGCGGCGCGTCCGCTGGCCAAGGTGGTCCTCGTGACGGCCGTCACGCCCACGCCGCTGGGCGAGGGCAAGACGACGACGACCGTCGGGCTGGCGCAGGCGCTGAACCGGCTCGGGCGGCCGACGACGCTCGCGATCCGCCAGCCGTCGCAAGGGCCGACGTTCGGGATCAAGGGCGGCGCGGCGGGCGGCGGCTACAGCCAGGTCGTGCCGATGGAGCAGATCAACCTGCACCTGACGGGCGACATCCATGCCGTCGTGGCCGCGAACAACCTGCTGGCGGCGATGATCGACAACCACCTCTTCCACGGCAACGAGCTCGGGATCGACCCGTATTCCGTCACGTGGCGGCGCGTGCTCGACGTCAGCGACCGGACGCTGCGCAACGTCACGATCGGCCTCGGCACGAAGGGCGACGGGCCGATGCGGCAGACCGGCTTCGACATCGCGGTCGCCAGCGAGGTGATGGCGATCCTGGCGCTCACGACCGGCCTGAAGGACATGCGGGCGCGGATGGCGCGGATCGTCGTCGCCCAAACCAGGGACGGCAAGCCCGTGACGGCCGAGGATCTCGGCGCGGCGGGGGCGATGACGGCGCTGATGAAGGAGGCGATCAAGCCGAACCTCGTCCAGACGTTGGAGAATGGCCCGGCGCTGGTCCATGCCGGCCCGTTCGCGAACATCGCGCACGGCAACAGCTCCGTCCTGGCCGACCTGATCGGCACGCGCACCGGTGACTTCTTCGTCACCGAGGCCGGCTTCGGCGCCGACATCGGCGCCGAGAAGTTCTTCAACATCAAGTGCCGCGCCAGCGGCCTGCGCCCGGACGCGGCGGTCATCGTCACGACGGTGCGGGCGATGAAGCTGCACTCCGGCAAGTTCCGTGTCGTGCCCGGCAAGCCGCTGCCGGACGGGATGCTGGCCGAGAGCGCGGAAGACGTGCTGGCGGGGGCGCCGAACCTGGCCAAGCAGATCGAGAACGTCCAGCTCCACGGCGTGACGCCGGTGGTCTGTATCAACCGCTTCGGCACGGACCACGACAGCGAGGTGGCGGCCATCGTCGACGTCGCCGCCGCCGCCGGCTGCCGCGCCGCCGTGAGCACGCACTTCGCCGACGGCGGCGCAGGCGGCGAGGCGTTGGCGCGGGCCGTCATCGAGGCGGCCGAGGAGCCGAGCCAGTTCCGCTTCCTGTACGAGATCGACCTGCCGATCAAAGCCAAGATCGAGGCGATCGCCACCAAGGTGTACGGCGCGTCCGGCGTGACCTACGAGTCGGCGGCCGAGGGCCAGATCAAGCGCTTCGAGGCCGCCGGCTTCGGCAACCTCCCGATCTGCATGGCCAAGACCCACTTGAGCCTGTCCGACGACCCCAAGAAGCTCGGCGCGCCGACCGGCTTCACCGTCCGCGTCCGCGAGGTCCGCGCCTCGATCGGCGCCGGGTTCATCTACCCCCTGCTGGGGGAGATGCGCACGATGCCGGGGCTGCCGAGCCATCCCGCGGCGGAGAACGTGGATGTCGACTTCGAGACGGGTGAGGTCGTCGGGTTGTTCTGAGTTCGGCAATCGGATTCCGGTCAATCGGATTCCGGTTAATTCCGGTCAATCGGATTCCGGTTAAGGGACGAGGCGCCGCTTGCGCCGACGCCGCCGCCGGCCTACCGTTCGTGCCGATGATCCGATCCGCAATCGTCCGATCGACCGACCAAGACCGCCCGGCGGCCCCGCCGTGGCGTGCCTGTCGAGCGCGGTGGGCTCGCGCGACCCTTCGCGCCTGCACCGCCGTCGCGCTCGTCGCCGCGAGCGCCCACCCGCCGCCGCAACGCTCGGAGTCGGCCCACGCCCAACCGGCGGCGAACGACGTCGTGACCGTCGAGCGCGGCGGCTTCCAGCACGTGCTCGACGTCGCCGCGGCCGGCCCGAACGACGTCTGGGCCGTCGGCTGGGACGGGATCGTGCACTTCGACGGCGCGTCGTGGCGGCTCGTGCACGGGCGGGACGGGGACGGGTACGGCTACGCCGCGGTCGACGTGGCCGCGGACGGGCACGGCTGGGCGGTCGGCGCCGGCGCGGACTGCCGCGTCGCCGAGCTGCGGCCCGAGGGCGTCGCGTCCAATCCGCTGCCGTTCGCGTGCACGCTGAGCGACGTCTCGATCACGCCCGGCGGGACGGTCTGGATCGCCGGCCACGAGCCGACGGCGGACGGTGCGACGCGATCGCTCGTCGCGGTGCGGGACGGCGACGGCTGGCGTCGGGTGGACCACCCGGCGGGGTACTTCGTCACCGCGCTCTGGCTGCGGGCGGAGGCGGACGGTTGGGCAGCGGTGACCGGCGGCGACGGCGCGCAGCTGCTGCGCTGGGACGGCGCGGCGTGGCGGGCCGTGCCGGCACCCGGCTTCAACGGCGGCATCCGGGACTTCCACGGCATCACCGCCGACGACGTGTGGGCGGTCGGCGGCGCGCTCGGCTGGATGGATGTGCCCAGCGTGCGGACGATCCTTCACTTCGACGGAACGGCGTGGCGGTTGGCCGTCGACGACAACCAGGGCGAGATGCGCGCCGTCGAGGCGCGCGCCGCGGACGACGTCTTCGCCTCGGGCCAGCTCGGCGTCGCGCACTTCGACGGGCGCGGCTGGCAGTGGACGCAACCCGACGTCTACGTCTCGGTCGACAATCCGTTCGGCCTCGGCGCGCTCGCGCTGACCTCCGAAGGCGCGCTCTGGGCCGTCGGGCCGGACAACGTCCTGCGCCAGGACCGCGGCGGATGGTATCGCTGGGGCGGCACGCGCTCGGGCGACTACACGCCGCTGCGGGCCGCCGTCGCCCCGGGCGGCCGCGGGTTGGCCGTCGGCATCGGCGGGCCGGTCGTCGCGCGGGGCGATGACGGACGCTGGCGCGAGATCGACGGCCCGACCGAAGCCGACCGACTCGACGGCGTGACGGCGGTGGGCGGCGATGTCTGGTGGGCCACATTGACGGAGCGCGCCAGCGACGGACAAGACGGCGTCGGCCAGCGCCGGACGACGACCGCGCTGCGCTACGCGGCCGGCACATGGACGGCCTTCGACCTCCCGACGGAGCGGCGGATCGCCGCCATCGCCGGAACGGCGCCGGAGGGCGTGTTCGCGCTGGCGACGGAGCGAACGCAGGAGCGCGCCGGCGATCCGCCCGCCACGGACGTGCTGCGTTTCGACGGCGAACGCTGGCAGCTGATGACAACGCTGCCCGACGCCGTACGGCTCCTTTCGGCGGTCGATGCGCACACCGCGTGGGCCGTCGGCAGCGACGCCTGGCGGCTCGACGCGGGCACGTGGCGATCCGCCGGGCTGCCTGCGGCCTTGCGGGGCCAGATCAGCGACATCGCGTTCGACGGCCGCGACCACGGCTGGCTCGTCGGCCAGGGCGTCGTCGTCGAGCGCAGCGACGGGCGTTGGATCGACCGAACGGACGGACTGGCCGGCTTGCCGCACCAGACCGACCTCTGGGACGTGGCGATCGCTCCGGACGGGTCGCCGTGGGCGATCGGCTGGCAGCTGAGGTACGCGGACAGCGGCGCGCTGTTCCACCTGCGCTCCGGCCGCTGGCGGCGCGTGAGCATCGGCCCCGTGGCGGACGTCGTCGGCAGCGGCGGGTTCAGCCTGCGGATCGAAGGCCATCCCGACCGCTACGACGTCTGGCTCAGCGGCCCGAGCGAGACGATCGCACGCGTGACGCACAGGCGCGATCTCGGGCCGCCGCCGAATGATGGCCGCCTATTCCTGCCGTTCGCGTCATCCTCCGGCCGTTAGGGTCTCGCGCGACCATGTCTGCGGCAACCCCGCCCGCCGCCACGTTCTTCGACCACGTCTACGCCGTCGTCCGCCGCGTCCCCCGCGGCCGCGTGACGACGTACGGCGCGGTGGCGCTCATGCTCGGCCAGCCGCGCGGGGCGCGCGCCGTCGGCTATGCGTTGAACGCGCTGAAGGACCGTGGAGGCGATCCGGCGTACGGCGACGTGCCGTGGCAGCGCGTGATCAACGCACAGGGCCGGATCAGCATCGTGAACCGCGAGTACGACGCAGCGGAGCAGGCGGCGCGGCTCCGGGCCGAGGGGGTCGCGGTGGACGAGACGCTGCGGATCGACCTCGACCGCTACGCGTGGGACGGCCTGGACTGGGCGGAGGTGGCCGCGATCATCGGCGTGCGTTAGTCGAGGCCGTCGCGATCCGCGTCGTCACCGGCATCGAGGCGTGCGGCCGCGACGTCGATCGCCCGCCCCGGCCACGGCCCATCCCGCCGCACATGGTTCGCCCACCACCAGCCGAGCGTCATCGTCGGCAGGAGCTGCGTCCCGGGCACGAGGCCCTCCCAGAGCGACGCCCCGCGCAGCGGCTTCAGCGGCGTCTGGTTGGCGATGAACCACGCGAGCGGCGACCCGAAGAAGTCGAGCCCGAGGTCCACGGCGTCGATGGCCAGCGGCACCGCGATCGTGACGGAGCGCAGCGCGAAGAGGCCGGTGTCGTCCAGGCCGACCGTCATCCGGCGGATGATCCGGAAGACGATGAACACCCACAGTGCCACCAAGCCGAGCACGAGCGCGAAGTACGTCGTCAGCAGGCCGATGAGCGTCCGGACGAAGTCGTCGGCCACTTCGGGCACTTGGGCGACATGGGCCAGCACGGCCGCGGCGACCGGGGCGATCATCCGCACGCCTCCACGAGCGCCGGCAGCGCCGTGGCCGCTCCGGCGCGCACGACGTGGGTGGCATGCGCCGACAGCGGCGTCGGCGCCGGGTTGATCTCGACGAGGACGGCGCGGTGCTCCAGCGCGAGCAGCGGGAAGCTGGCCACCGGCTCGACCTCGCCCGACGTCCCGACGACGAGCAGCACATCGCACGCGCGGATGGCGGACAGTGCCCGCCCGACGGCCGCCATCGGCAGCGCCTCGCCGAACCACACGACGTCCGGCCTCAGCCGACCGCCGCAAGCGGGGCAGCGCGGGGGCACGACGGTCGAAGCGTCATGGGCACCGGCCTCGCCCGCGTCGGCACGGCAGTCGAAGCACCGCGCGCCGTGGATGTCCCCATGGACCGCGACGACGTTCCGGCTGCCGGCAGCGCGGTGAAGGCCGTCGATGTTCTGCGTCACGACGATCACCGACCCGCCCCGCGCCGCGAGCCGTGCCTCGAGCGCCGCCAGCGCCGCGTGGCCGGCGTTCGGCCGGGCGCCGGCCATCGACCGGCGCCGCTCGGCGTACCAGCGCCACACCTTGCCCGCGTCGCGCTCGAACGCGCGCGGCGTGGCGACGTCGTCGGGGTCGAACATCGACCAGATCCCGCCCGCGTCGCGGAACGTCGGGATCCCGCTCTCGGCCGACATGCCGGCGCCGGTCAGGACGACGACGCGGCGCGACGCGCGAACCGCTTCGGCGGCGGCGGTGAGCGGGGCGGCGACGGTCTCAGGCAGGCTGGATGGCATCGTTTCTCCTGCGGTCGAGTATAGCCTTGCCCGATCCGCTACACTCGTGCGCGCTTCGACATGTGCCCGATGGTTGTACCCGATGTACCCATGCGCGCGTCGACCCGCACTTCGACCCGCGCTTCACGGACCTGAGCCGCCCATGATGCCTCCAGCCGCAGCCCGACGCCTTCCCGCCGCCGCGCGCCTCGCCATCTGCGCCGCGGCCATCACGCTCGTCGCGACGCTCGCCACGATCCGCCCGGCGCCCCCCGCCGCCGGCCAATCCGTCGGCCGTTGGGGCCTCGCCGCCAGCATCCACCTGCCGCCCCTGCCCGCGGCGCCGATCGACATCGCGCTCGACCGAACCGGCGAGCTGCTGGTGGCCGACGGGGACAACCGGGCGGTGCAGGTGTACCGCGGCGGCGAGATCGAGCCTTCGGCGTGGTGGCAGGCGCCCGAAGAGCTGAACACCCTCACGCCGCGGCCGGACCTGCCGTCCGTGCGGCTGCCTTACGCCGTCGCCGCCGACCCGCGCGCGAGCAGCGGCCGGCGGTACGTGCTCTGGGCAGAGATCTTCCAGAGCTCCGACAGCCTCGGAGACGGCGTCACGGTCTACTATCTCGAGAGCCGCCTGCCCGACGGCCGGCGCGAGTCCGTCGTGCGCGTCGACACGTTCGAGCAGGCGCGCGGCGACCTCGGCGTGGCGGTCGATCTGGCGGTCCACCCGCGGACGGGCGACGTCATCGCCGTTATCGGCGGCACCGCGCTGCGCGTCGATCGCGCTTCGGGCGCGACCCAGCGCCTGGCCAAGATCGGGCGCGACGGCGAGCTCGTCAGGTTCGCCGTCGCGCCCGGTGGCGACATGGTGGCGGCATCGCCCTGGATCGGCCTCGTCGTACGGTTCGACTTGCGGGGCGACGTCGTGCGGTCCTTCGATCTCGGCGCCAGCGGCTATGTCCCGCTCGCCGTCGCCGTCGACGCGGCCGACGCCGTGTACGCCCTCGTCCGGCCCGAGTCCGCGGCGACGACCGACCCGGCGCTGCTCGTGACGTTCGACGCCGCCGGCCGCCCGGTCGTCGTATGGACGGCCCGCGCGCTCGGCACGCCGCCGCCGGAGGGCGACTGGCCGTTCGCCCTGGCGATGGCCGACGACGGCCCGGCAGGCGGGTGGGCGGTGACGACGACGGGGCTTTCCGCCGGCAGCCGGCTGCGCGTGCAGGGCCGACTGGCCGGGGGCGGAGCGCGCGCCGCGATCGTCGGGACGACGGCCAAGCCGGCATGGGCGCCGCGGCTGGGGGGCGAGGCGTGGGGCGGCGGCATCGCGCTCGCCGCGCCGTCCGGCAGCCCGCGGGACGGGCCGCATGTGGCCGCCCTCGATCTGCGCGGCGAGCGCGTCGTCGCGTTCGACGCCGCCGGCGTGCAGATCGGCAGCCGGATCGTCCCGAGCAACACGCTCGATATCGCCCTCGGCCCGGACGGCGAGCTCTACCTGACGACGGCCGACGGGGCGGTCGAGCGGCGCGGCTCGCTGCTCGGCCAGGCCGGCTGGAGCGACCCGCCGCCTGCCTGGCGCGTGCCCGTGCCGCTCGCGCTCGGCGGGCGGATCACCGCCGGCACGCACGTGGCCGTGACGCAGCCACGCGGCCACGAGGCCGTCTTGCTGGACGCCGTCACGGGCGGCGAGACCGGCCGGATCCGCTGGCCGAGCGGCCAGGGCCTTTGGCCCACGGACATCGCCGCCGTCGCGCCTGACCCGACGTTCCCGACCGGCATCGTCCTGACCGCCGACCTCGTCGACGCGCACATCCAGGGCTGGAACCCGATCGCGCCCGGCCCGCTCCGCGGCGCGTGGCCGATGGGCCTGCTGGCCGGCCCGCGTCGCCTGGCGGCCGCCACCGTACCCGACGACGCGGCGGCCCAAGCGGGCACCGGGTCGTCTACCTGGGTCGCCGGGCTGCTCGCGGACGGCGCCGTCGAGGTCCACGCGCTGACGGATCGCGACGAGTCGCTCGTCGCCCGCTTCACGCCCCGGCTGCTGGACGGCACGGCGATCAGCGCCGACGATATCGCCCTCGACCGCTTCGGTGCCGTCTGGCTCTCCGATCGTCGGCGCGCATCCCTCCACCTGTTCATGCCGTTCGGCCCCGCGACGCCGACAGCCCGCACGCCCGGCCCATCGCCGACGTCGCCGACGCCGACGGCCACCCCGACGTTCTCGCCCGGCGCGTGCACCGTCACGGGCGACAAGGTGGCCGGCCCGCCGCGGATCGTCCTCGGCCAGACGGCGAACGTCACGCTCACGCTGGCCGCCCGCTGCCCCGCCACGACGCGCCAGTCCGGCGCCGACGTCCTCTTGGCGATCGACCGCTCCGGCTCGATGGCCGGCGCCAAGCTGGCCGCGGCGCAAGCGGCGGCGCGGACGTTCACCGAGCTGCTCGACGTCCGCCACCACCGCGTCGGCCTCGTCGCGTTCGAGACGACGGCAGCCGTCGTCGCGCCGCTCTCGGCCGACCTCGTGGCGACGATCGACGCCCTCGACGGCCTCGCGCCGACGGGCTCGACGAACCTGGCGGCGGCGATCGACACCGCGGTGGCCCACTTCGCGGCCGCCGGGCGGCCGGACGCGCTGCCGGTCGTCGTGCTCTTGACGGACGGCCGGCAGAACGGGCCGGGCGATCCCGTCCTGGCCGCCGACGCCGCCCGCCGCTCCGGCGTCCAGCTCTACACGATCGGCCTCGGCGCGGACGTGAACCGCCCGGCGCTCGTCGCGATCGCCGGGCGGCAGGAGCGGTTCTTCGACGCGCCGACGCCCGAGGACCTCTTCCCGGTGTACGGTGAGATCCTGCGCTCCGTGACGACGAGCCTGGCGGGCAACCTCGTCATCGACGACGCGATGGGCGGTGAGGTCGAGCTCGTGGCCGGCTCGGCACGGCCCGCGGCGTTCGAGGACGGGACGCGGGCGCTGCAGTGGGGCCGGACGCTGTTGCCGGAGAGCGGGATCACGCTGACCTACCAGATCCGACCGCTCCGGACCGGCCGCCTGCGGACGAACCTTCGCGCCGTGGCGGAGTACGCCGACGGCGACGGCGCGCGGCGGACGTTCACGTTTCCGGTCCCCGAGATCGAGGTCGTCGCCCCGACGCCCACGCCGACCGCCACCCCGACATCGCTGCCGCGCCCGGTCTACCTGCCGGCCGCCTACCGTCTCGCCTGCCTGCCCGGCGCGCGGCGCAACGACGTCGTCGTCGTGATCGACACGTCGGGCAGCATGGTCGGCGCCAAGCTGGAGGCGGCCAAGGCCGCGGCGCGGACGTTCGTCGGCCTGCTCGGCGAGAGCGGCGACCAGGCGGCCGTCATCGGCTTCAGCGAGCAGCCGACGCTGGCCGCCGGCCTGACGGGCGACGACGCCGTGCTGATCGCCGCCATCGACGGCCTCGCCTCGAGCCCCGGCACCCGGATCGACCGCGCGCTGCGGGCCGCTGCCGGCGAGCTCGCCGGCAGCCCGAACCGCCGGCCCGGCAGCCGCGGTGTCGTCGTCCTCCTGTCCGACGGCACGCAGAACGGCCCCGTCGAGCCGGTGCGCGAGGTGGCGGCGGCCCTGAAGGCCTCCGGCACGCTCGTCTTCGCGATCGGCCTCGGCGCGGACGTCGACGCCGCGCTGCTCGTGGACGTCGCCAGCCCGGACGGGTACCGCGCGGCGGCGGACGAACGGGTGCTCGAGGAGATCTACCGTGGGTTGGCGGCCGTCGTCGCCTGTCGCTGACGGCCGCACGGCGCGCGGCCGATGTTGCCCTCGGGCGAGCGGCGCGGCAGTATAGCGGTGGCGCGCGCTGCGACCCGGGCGGGTCGAAACGGTGTCTGACGTCCAGCGGCGCCCGGTTGGGCGCCGTCGAGTTCGAACATGGGGGATGGCGATGAGTCGCTTGTGGGAGATCTGCCGCCGGGCCGCCGTGATCGGGGCCGCGGGTGTCGCTTTGGGGGCGATGGGGACGCTCGGCTCGATCGAGCGGCCGACGTTCGCCCAGAACGGGTCGAGGGTGTTCAACTATCTGCCGCTCGTCCTGCGCGGCGCCAGCCGCAACGACATCCCGGCCGCCGCGACGGCGCACCCGGCCACTGCGGCACCGACCGCGACACGGACGGCAGCGGCCCCGACCGCGTCCCCCACCGAGCCGCCGCCGACCGCAACGCCGACGCTCGACGTGACCCTCACCCCGACGCCGGGCATCTTCTCGACGGACGAGCCGACACAGACCCCGCCGCCGACCGCCACGCTGACGCCCGTGCCGACCTCGGACGGCCGCGTCTGCCGCGAGCTGACGACGAACGGCGACTTCGAGAAGGGCCCGAACGAGTGGGACCTCCAGTCCGGCTTCCGGGCGCGAACGCTGTCGCAGATCATCCGCAAGGCGGAACCGAACACGATCCCGCGGCCCACGTGGGGCGAGTACTTCGCCGCCCTCGGCGGCGGCAGCCAGGGCGTCGTCGAGACGATCACCCATCCCGGGCGACCGTTGCGCCTCTGGACGACGATCCAATCGTCCCGCTTGATCTCGGCCTCGCTCAGCTTCGACTTCACGATGCTGACCGAGGAGGTGCCCAACCGCCGCGACGACGATACGCTGCAGCCGATCTTCCTCAGCCAGGACGGCGTGGAGGAGGCGGTGAAGGACGCCGTCGCGAGCGAGGAGAGCGTGCCGCTCGCCCCGGTGGCGACGTGGAAGCGCTTCGGCTATGACGTCACGCGCCACGTCGTCGTCCGCCCGGGCTGGGAGCGTTTCCAGCTGCAGATCAAGAGCCGAATGAGCGAGAACGTGCCCACTTGGCACTACATCGACGAGATCTCGCTGATCGTGTGCGAGAAGGGGCCGATGCCTTAGCGCTTTGAGCTGTCGGCGGCCTGCGGCCCTCACCCCCCGACCCCCTCCCCCAAGTTTGGGGGAGGGGGAGGATCACGGGTTGAGGGATTGGAGGCCCCGCTGGGCACCGTTCACGAGCGCCACAACGTCCTCCGCGCACCCCCACGACAACGTCACGCCTGCGCCGCCGTGCCCGTAACAGTGGACGATCACCCCCGCGCCGACGTCCTCGCGCTCCAGCCGCACCGCGTCGCGGCCCGGCCGGAGGCCGACGGCGTGGCCGAGGATGGCGGCGTCGGCCAGCGCGGGCATGAGCGCGACGCACCGGGCGCGGATCGCCGCCGCCTCGGCTGGATCGATCGCGAGGTCCTCGCGGCCGGCGTCCGTCGAGCCGCCGAGCACGGTGCAGTCGGCGCGCGGGATGACATACGTCACGGGCTGCGGCAGCCGCGTGGCCTGCACGAAGTGCGGCGCGTGGCCCGGCGCGACGCGGACGATCTGGCCGCGAATCGCGTAGAGCGTCCCGTCGCCGACGAGCTCGCGGGCGCCGAGGCCGGTGCAGTTGACGACCACCGCTCCGGCGGCGACCAGGGCTGAAAGCTCGCCCGCATCGAACGCGTGCGTGCGGAAGGCGACACCCAGCGCGGTGGCGCGCTCGTGAAGCCAGGCGAGGTAGCGCGGCATCTGGACGACGGGCGCGCGGAAGGCGATGCCGTGCCGAAACGGTGGGGGCACTTCGCCGGGCGGGAGCTGCCGGAAGCCGTCGACGTGGTCGTGCCACGGCTCGTACGGGACGATATCGTGCGCGTACTCGCGGCCCTCGACGACCGCGATGCCGGTCGCGGGGTCGGCGGCGAGCGCGCCGAGGACGGCGTACGAGCGGAGCGCCCAGCGGGCTACCGCGTCCGCCGGTCCGGCCCGGAATGGGTACCACACGGCCGCCGCGACGTCGGACGTCGTGTGCGGCGAGAAGGCGCGGGCGACGACCTCGACGCGGCGGCCGGACTCGGCCAAGCGGATGGCGGTGGTCAGGCCGATCACGCCCGCGCCGATGATGGTGACGGGGGGGGCGGGGGCGGGGGCGGGGGCGTCGGGGGGGGGGTGGCCGATGAGCGGGGGGACCGGGGGGTGGTGCACCGGGGCATGCTGCCATTGGGTGGGGGAACGGCAAGGTGGGCGTGGGGGAGACGGGTGGGTGGGCGTGGGGGCCGTTGGGGGAATGGGGGGTGGGTGGAGGGAGGGCAGGCACGGGGCCCCGCCCCTACTTGGCGGGTTCGGGTTGCGTGCTATCCTTCGGCCCCGTCACCGGTGTTCGCACGCCGGAACGGCCTGCACCGAAGGAGGACGGGTTGAGCGAGATCGCGCCGCGTGGAGACGCGCATGCCGACAAGCTGGGTGGCACGGTGCCGCCGCGGCTCGCCGAGGCGATCGACGCGCTCGACATGTCCGAGGACCGCTCGGCGCGCGTGCAGATGCTCATCGACATCGCCCGCCGGTTCCGCGACGTGCCGCCGAGCGTCGCGACGCGGCCGTTCGATCGGGCAAACCGGGTGAAGGACTGCGAGTCCGATGCGTACGTCTGGGCCGCGCCGCGGCCGGACGGGACGTTGGACTACCACTTCGCCGTCGAGAACCCGCAAGGCGTCTCCGCCCGCGCATTGGCCGTCCTGCTCGGCGACGCGCTGAACGGCCGCCCGATCGAGGAAGCGACAGCGCTTTCCGACGACATCGTCTACGAGATCTTCGGGCGCGAGCTGTCGATGGGCAAGGCGATGGGCTTGATGGGCATCGCGGCGCGGGTGCGGCACTTGGCCCGGCACGCGCCCGCGCCCGCCGGGAACGTCGCGTGGTGAGCGCCGCCAAACGGCTGCGCGGCGGCGAGATCGTCTACCACGAGACGCTCTCCGGTCGGCACCAGGCCGGTGTTCGCTGCGTCCGGTGCGGCCGCGTGATCAACGTCGAGTGGACGGCGGACGACCTGGCGGACGTCGAGTGCCGGGGCCACGGCCTTCGGCTCGGGCGCTGCGCCACGTGCTATGTGGACGAGGCGGACGACGTGGATGCCGACGCGACCGGCGCCGAGGACGGTGTGCCTGCCGTCTCGAACACGCCTGGCGAAGGCTATATCTATGTCACGCTCGAGCCCGGCGGCCGGCTCGTTGCCGGACCATCCGATTACGACCGCTGCGCCGACCTCGAGGTTCTCCTGACGGGCGTGGCCAGCTGCGGCTGCTGCCACGTGACGGTCGTCCACTGCGGCTGGTGCGCCGCACCCGTCGCGACGCGCCACCCCGCCCTCGAGGACGTCGACGAGGCCGTCGACTGCGGCTACTGCAACCACTGCGACCGGATCATCACCGTCGTGCCCAGCAAGCGCAGCGGTCGCGCGAACGGCGTGCGCAAGGACGGCAATCGCCCCGACGGCAGTCGCCCCGAGAACTTGCGACCGGACAGCCTGCGACCGGACAGCCTGCGACCGGACAGCTTGCGAGCGGACGGCATCCGCCCGAACGGTGCCCGCCGAACGCACATCTTCGTCGACCGCGTCGCCTCGCCCGACGAGGTGGCCGATGAGCGCTGGGCGATCTGGCGCCAGCACACGCTCGACGAGGTCGACGACGTCGCGACGTGGCTGTCCATGCTCGACGAGATCCCGCAGAGCGACCTCGAGCTGCTCGAGATCTCGGCCGATCAGATCGAGTTCCCCCGCCGCCAGGCCCGCCTGACGATGGAGGGTTGGCTGGCCACGTTCGGCGGCCGCGGCGGCGTCGCGCCGAGCGAGCCGCGGGACGCCTCGGAGTGAGCGCCGGCGCGAGGAGCGCGAAGCCGCGGTTCGTGACGAGGCTGTGCGTCGCGACGCTCTTCGCCGCGCTCCTCGCGCCCAACGAGCCGGCCAGCGGCCAGACCGTCGTCCCGAGCGGTCACCACCGGCTGATCGCCACCCGCACGGCTGAGCCGTGGCACCTCACGGCGGGACGCTACGGCAACGCCACGGACATCGCCGCCGCGCCGGACAGCACCCTCTACGTGCTGGACGCGGTGAACGCCGCCGTCCACGTCGTTGCCGGCGGCACGCCGCGGACCGTGTGGCGCGTGCCGGACGCGGCCGATCGCAGCCTGCTGGCGATCGACTTTGCCCCGGACGGCACGCTCGTCGTCCTGTCTTCGTGCCCCAACTGCCGCCCGCTGGCGCGCATCGACCGCCTGGCGGTGGACGGCGCGGTCCGCGCCCAGATGTCGCTCGACGAGCGCTACCGCGACATTGCGGCCCACCCCGACGGCCGGCTGTTCCTGACGCGCCCGACCGAGGCCTATCGGCTGAACGAGCTGGAGCCGGCGGTCGACATCTACACGCCGGACGGCGGCTACGTCAGCAGCCTGCGCGATCCGATGATGGTCCTGCCGCAGCGCGTCGACATCGCGCCGGACGGGACCGTCCACGTGCTCCACACGATCCCGCCGCCGCCCCGCAGCGGCGGCGGCGGCGGCGGCGGCCGGCCGCTGCCGCCCGGTCCGAGCGGCGTGTTCGGCGAGGGACGGCCATCGAACGTTGTCGACGCAGCGCCCGACACAACGCTGGGCACAGCCGTCGACACAGCGCCTGACGACGCACCCGACGGGGTTGCCCAGGCGCCGACCGAGCCCGTCAGCGGCGTCATCGTCTTCGCACCCGATCTGAGCCGGCAACGGGTCATCCCGTTCGACGGCGGCATCGACGTCGGGGCGGGCGAAGGGCTGGCCGTCATCACGGGCTACGGGCGGGTGCACATCGAGGGCGAGGACACGCCGCTGACGCGCGTCGTCGGACCCGGCTGGACGGGCGAGCCGCACGTGGCGGTGCTCGGCCCGGACGCCGTCGCCGCCGCGCTGGACCACTGCACGTGGCAGGGCGTCCTTTGGATCGACACGCTGCGCCAGCGGCCCGAGGCCCCGTGGCGCCTCGCCGGCGCGCTCGACGAGCCGGCCCTCGCCGGCCCGATCGCGCCGCGGCGCGTGGCGGCCGGCACGGACGTCGCCGTCCTGCAGGATCTGTTCGCCCCGCTCGCGGACCGCACGGAAGGCTTCACGGACGTCCCGTCGATGGCCGTGCCGCCGGCGGGCGCGCGGCCGATCCAGTCCATCCAGCGCTGGACGGCCGCCGGCGCGCTGACGGACCAGCTGGGCCACTGCGCCGGCGGGCGGCAGGCGGACTGGGCGCGCGACGTCGCGCTCGGGCGGGACGCTGCGCCGCCGGCCGCCGGTCCGCCCGTCTATCTCGTCGACGACGTATGCATCGTCCAGCGTCCGAACGACGCCTTCCCGGGCTGGCGCTACTGCCCGCGCGGCCTGTGGGGTGCGTCCGTCGGGACGTCGCTCCTGGCCGTCGGGGCGGACGCGAACCATGTCGCGGCGCTCGATGCGGCCGCGGCGGGCGTCGTCGTCGTCGACCCGGCCGGCGCGCACGTGGCGCACTGGCAGCTCGGCGGCGCATCGACCGCGGATCCGACGGCGGACCCGGCGGCCGCCGGCGCCGTCGCGAGCGCGGTCGACATCGACGTGCGGGGCGGCGTCGTCGCGCTGGCGCTGCGCGGCGCGCGGCTCGTCGAGCGGCGGACGGTGGCCGGCGCGTTGCTCGGCCGGTTCAAGTCCTACGACACGCCCGATGCGCTCGCGCTCGGGCCGGACGGCTCGGTCTACGTCCTCGGCCACGGTGGCTGGGTCACGCGCTTCTCAGCGGACGGCACCGTATCGGACACGTGGTCCCTGCCCGGCGAGGGCGCCGTGCCGACCGACTTGGCGGTGGACGATGGCGGCCGCGTGCACGTCACGTGGCAGCGGCTGGCCCCCAACGGGCGGGGCGACACGCACCAGGGCGGCGGCATCTGGGTGTACGCGCCCGACGCCGACGTGCCACCCGTGGTGCGACCGAACACGGCGTGCGCGCTCTCGCGCGACAAGACCGCCCAGCCGGCCCGCGTGCCCCTTGGCGGCGAGGTTACCATCACGCTGACGATGGCCGGCAACTGCCCGGCCGCGCGCGGCCCGCTCCAGCTGGCCATCGTATTCGACCGCTCGCGCTCGATGGGCTGGGGCTACACGATCGCCCGCGCCCAAGAGGCCGTCTGGGCAACGCTCGGCGCGCTCGACCCTGCCACGACCGAGGTGAGCCTCGTGGCGTTCAGCGAAGTGCCGGCCGTCCTGTCGCCGCTCACGCGCGACCTGCCGAGCGTGGCGCGCGCCGTCGGGACGCTGCAGGCAGCGGGCGACACCCGCCCGGGCGATGCGCTCGCCGCCACGCTCGACGTGCTGGCGGCTGCCCGCCGGCCCGGCGTCCCGCAGGCGATTCTCCTCGTCACGGACGGCGTGCCGTACGATCAGTCGTCCGCGGCGCTGGCACGGATGGCCGCGGAGGGCGTGACGCTGACGGCGTTCATCTTCGACAACGGCGAGGACGCGCCGGACGGGACGTTCGTCGACGAGCTCCGCAGCCGCAGCACGCAGTTCGCGTTCGAGCCGTCGCCGGACGAGGCGGCGGCGCTCATCGGCGCCGTCGCCGAGGGCGCGAGCCCGCCGATCGTGCCGCCGCTCCTGCTCAGCCAGGCGACGATCGTCGACCGGCTGCCGGACGACATGCGCTACGTGGCGGGGTCCGCGGTGCCGCCGGCCACGTACGACGGCGCGGCGCGGACGTTGACGTGGCGGATCGCCGACGTCATCGCCGGCGGCCGGCCCGTCCTCACGTTCCGCGTCGTGCCGCAACAGGTGGGCGTGCGTCCGACGAACGTCGATGCCGTCGCCGATGTGGTGGACGGCGTCGGCGCCGCCGGCCGGATCGTCTTCCCCGTTCCCGAGGTCACGGTCTTCGCGCCGCGGGCGATCTACCTGCCATTCGCCGTCCGCGAGGCCTGCACGCGCCGCGCCCGACCGCTGGACGTCGTGCTGGCGATCGACACGTCTCAAAGCATGACGGAGCCGGCCGGCGCCGGCGCGTCCGTCACCAAGCTGGCCGCCGCCGTCGCCGCCGCGCGCGCGTTCGTGGACCAGCTCTGGCTGACCGGCGACGCCGCGACGACGGACCGCGCCGCGATTGTGGCGTTCGACGATGCCGCCCGCGTGATCGTCCCGCTCACGGACGACGCGAACGCGCTGCGCGTGGCCCTCGCCGGCGCCGAAACCGACCCCGGCACGCGCCTGGACCGCGGCCTCGACGCCGCGCTCGTCGCGCTGGGCGCCGCCCGTCCGGACGCCCGCACGGCGGTCGTGCTCCTGACGGACGGCCGCCAGAACGGCGAGCTGGCCCCGGTCGTCGCTGCCGCAGAACGCGTCCGCGCTTCCGGCGCACAGCTCCACGTCGTCGGCCTCGGCGCGGACGTGGACGCGCCGTTCCTGCGGACGCTGGTGGCGGCGGCGGAAGCGTACCACGCGGCGGCGGGGGCGGCGGAGCTCATCGCGCTGTACGAGAGCTTGTCGGAGGGGCTGGTCTGCCGGTAGGTGCGGTGCGCCGACGCAGACCGTGTTTGTCCTCCAACCCGCACAGCGTGGAACGAAGGGCCGGGTGGCGTGTGTCTCGAAGCGCGCGGGCGTGCGGCGGCAGATGCACTGGCGTGTGACGCGAAGTCTACTGGCGTGTGACGCGGTGTGCACTGGCGTGTGACACGAAGTACACGGTGTGTGGCGGGGCGTGCGACGGCGTGGGAAGCGGGGTAAACGGGCAGGTCCCCGCGCAACCGACGACCGCCCGGAGGCTGAAGCCTCCGGGCGCTCGTCTCTCGCGCGATGGTCGCCCACTGGCCATCGTCACTTCTGCGCCCGACCCGCTCGCGGGGCCGAGTGGCTCTCCGTCACCTTGATTGCCACCATGGCGCTCCGGCTTCTATGACCTGAACGGGTGGGGGCTCAGACCGAAGTCCAACTTGAGGACCTGGTAGTCGTCACGGAAGATCTGGCAATGGACTCAGCCGGATGTGATGCAATCTCGGTATTCAACATAGTGGACGGTTCACGAATTCAGAGTAGCGACACCCTCGTGTCTCCGGGTAGACTGGCAGTTCGAGATGATGCGTCGGTGATGATTAGCACGTTGAGCAATAGCTGCGCAGTGAGCTTTCGCGAACCCAATCCACCGGATTGCACGCCAGCACTCATCGCCCTCACGGCCGTTGATGGCAGTCGAGGAGGCTTCTCAACGGGGCGGATTCGCGGCAACAAGTTTGGCACGATGGGAGGCATTGCATTCCTGCGCGATTCAACGCTCTTGGTCGCCGAGGCTGGCTATGATCTCAACGATGGTGCAAGCATTCTTGTCCCAAGGTCGCCCTACTTTGTTGCTCGCATCACGTTACCCGCGGCTATCGCGAATCGAGATGCTCTTGCACTACAACTCGGGCGCATGGCCATCGCATCTTTGCCGATTGAGTTCCTTCGAACTGCGGATTCACGATTTACGGCAATTGTTCAATCCAATGGCAGTGTTGGAGTCATTGACACGAGTACGATGAAGTGGGCGGAGCCTCCCATCCCGTATCCGACTGCGGTGTCAGGATATAGTCGTCCGTATGGAGGGAAGGCGGCAATCGGAGCAATGCATGCGACGATCATGGCCGACGGGCGACGTATCATCGTCAATCGGATGCTATCCCCGAGCATCGCCATGATTGACGTGGCAACGCGCAAATCAGTAGTTGTCCCGCTGTCATCTGATCTACGTTTTGTGGATGGCGTATCTATCAATGCCGGCCCGATCAATTCCGGACTACTAGCCGTACATGCTATGGATCTAGTGGTCGTCTATCGTCTAATGGCCGACTCGACGGCTAGCGAAGTTGGACGGATCGCGATTGATCCGCCGAGCAACGCTGCAAAGCAAGGATTGAGCGTGGTCGAATCCGCGGCCGCCGGACCCCTTTTCTCGGTCGCATGGTCCTCACGAGGAACACACATCATCGCCGCTACCGATCATGATGACGCCGAGTTTGTCGTCATCGACGTGCGAGACGACGGGCGGGACCTTGAGATTGAACGCTATCTGACTGCATGTACCGAGAACGGAAACCTCCCCAACGACATCTGGACCGCCAACGGCCTCCTCACCCCCCCGCCCTCCCCAACGCCCACCCCCACCGCGTCCCCCACCCCCACGCTCACCGCCCCGCCCACGCCGTCCCCCCTCGCCACCGCCACCCCAACGCCCTTCCCGACCGCCACTCCTTCCCCCACCGCCACCCCCACGCCCCTCCCCGCCCCCATCTACCTCCCCCTCGCCCTCTCCGAATCCTGCACCCCCTCCCAACGCCACGTCGACATCGCCCTCGCCATCGACGCCTCGTCGTCCATGACCGAGCCCACCGCCGCCGGCCGCACGAAGCTCGCCGCCGCCGTCGACGCCGCCCGCACGTTCCTCGGCACGCTCCGGCTGGCCGAGGGCGATCAGGCCGCGATCGTCACGTTCAACAGCGACGCCTGGCTCCTCCAGCCGCTGACCGATGACCGCGCCGCCCTCGACGCCGCGCTCGCCTCCATCACCACGGCATCCCTCACCCGCCTCGACCGCGCCGTCGCCGTCGCCGCCGAAGCGCTCGCCGACCCGGCGCGGCGCAGGGCCGAGAACGCCGCGGCGATGATCGTCCTCACGGACGGCCGCGCGAACCCGGTGCCGGCGGACGTGGCGGTGGCGGAGGCGGCGCGCGCCAAGGCGGCGGGCGTGACGGTGTTCACCGTGGGCGTCGGGTACGACCTGGACGTGGACGCGCTGCGGGCGATCGCTAGCCGGCCGGCGGATGCGTTCGTGGCGCCGGATGCGGAGGCGTTGGCGGGGATTTACAGCTCGATCGCGGTGCGGTTGCCTTGTCCGGCGGGGGCGTTTTGGGGGCGGCGGTAAGAGACACGCGGTGGAACTGCGGCGCGATCAATGTGCGACAGATTGCACGCGAGTGTTACAGGCATGCGAACTGTAACTTCGATAGAGTTGAAGAGAACCTAGTCAGTCAGATGTCCTTTCGCGCCTGAGTGTCGTGCACTCTGTGCAGTTCAAAGCGTCGTCAACTGTGCGGATGTCGAGAAGGAATTGTAAATTATTCATTGGATTCCACAGTTCAACAACGCATGCACCTATTGACACCCGCGCCGAGTGCCTGTAGGCTTCCCTCCGTCCATCCATCCCCGCGGGATCCCCCACCGCCGTGACGGCAAAGTACACGCCTCCGGCAACCCGCCGGGCGGCCTGCCCCCAATCAGGCTGTCCTATCAGGAGGTACTGGATTATGTCGATTACCTTTGTATCCCCCAACCCGATCGGACGCACGTCGCGTCGGCTGATTCCCATCCGCGTTCGTGTTGGCCTTGCGGCGGTGGCCGCGGCCGTGATGGCGGCGCTGGCACCGCAGGCGGCGTATGCGCAGACCTGTGGACGCAATGACTGCGTCAACTTCAACCGCCAAGTGTCCGCGATCGATGTCATCCACTACGACCAGATCGACGACGATGACGTCGTAGCGGTGGAGCCGGACACCGGAGAGACGTGGTCGATCACGGCTTACTGGGACTCGCTGCTGGCGAATCCACTCGCCTGCCAGTGCCAACAGACGAACTCGGCATCTGTGTCCGTCGATGTTGACTGGTCCGACTCCACCGATAGCTGGTCGGCATCCTGCACGGGCTGCAACCCGACGAATGGGCCGATCTATGGCGTTACCGTCTGTGCCACGTACGGCTGCGGCAGCGGGATGAGCGTTGACAACAGTTGGGGGTACGAACTGGTTGTTGACGTGCTGAAGATCAATGGAATGTTCAGCAGCATCTCCTGCAATCCGGGCGTGAACGGATATCTGACGCGCGTAGAGTACGTGACTACGAGCGTCGATGATGGCAACCAGATTAACGGACTCCTGTGTTCTGAGAGCACGGCTGTAAGTCCGATCAGCCAGTCGTTTGGCGTGACAGACAATGGTGCATTCGAGTGCACCTACTCGTGCGCGGGCGCCAGCGGACCGCAGGTAGACATCATCTACAACTGAGCGGGCCACCGGTCAGTTCCAGCGAGCCTTGGAGAGAACGTCACTGATCGGGGCGACGGCGTGTGGCCGAGTTGTCGGCCTAACGCCGCCGCCCTCCATGAACGCCGGAGTATGTGATGAGTGGCTTGCGCAGTCGAGTTCCCACAGTCCTGGCCATCGCATTGGGAGGAACTTGCGTAACCGCTGTAGCTTTCACGACACACAATGCCGCGCGCGCACAGACCTCGATCGACGTGCTCCATTCGGTAATTCTCATCGACGACCATATCTCACCCAACGTGCGGCCCAATGATGGCATGTCGGCCCTTACCATACACAATATTGAAAGCGGCGCGCGTATTTTTCGAGGCAAAACATACAGCGCTTTGGGGCGGATGTCCGCATCGCCAGACATGTCATTTGTCACTGCCGGCACCGGCTACAATTGTGGGTTTCATTTTGGCGAAGAGCAGATCAACGGCTTCAATTCATGTTCCCCGTTCGCCATTGTCGCAGAGTTGAATAGTACCGGGCCGGAACTGTTCCAGGAAGGGCGCGTTCGCGGCCGCGACTTTGCAACCTATGGTGCAGTCGCTGCCATGCGGGATGGCTCGTTCCTCTTCGCCAGGGCGGGATACGCCCTTCATGACATTGGCCTGGTCATGTTGCCGCAACCGCCCTTTGGCATCGATCGTGTTCATTTCCGGCGCAACGTTGGGACGCGTGCCGGGATCGACACGGTCAGCGCCAGCCCGCGAACCGACCACCTCGCAGTCGAGATTCTGCCAACTGGTCGTGGTGATGAGGTCATCATCATGACGGACGGTGGGACGATCGAGGCGATGGACGTCTCAACCTGGTCGGTGCTTGCCGAACCAATCCCGTTCCCGACAGCAGTCTCACCGCCGCACTATTACTTTGGCCAAGGACGATCTCTGCCTGCGCTTCATGCCACGATGAATACGCACAGAGGCCTTGTTGTAACGAACCGTCAATTCGCTGGCAACATCGCAGCGATCGATGTCGTCAGCCGCACTTCACAGTCCGTTGCACTGGCGCCGGACCTCAAGTATGTGGGCGGCGTTTCGTTCAACAACGCGTGGCTAAACCGCAACCTTCTAGCTGTACACGCCAACACGCTGGTGGCCGTGTACGAACTTGTAGCGATGTCCAACTTGGACGCGGCATACGATGCTTCGCGCCCTTACGTGGCGCGCGAGATCGCAAGACTGCCGATTCGAGCACCCTACAATTCTGATTATCCCGGCAATCGTGCTTTCACGAATGCCCCCAGTGGTCCTTCCCTTTCAATTGCCTGGAGTGCAAGTGGCCAGTACTTGATCGCCGCCGCCTCGGAAGAGAACGGCGATGGCGACTTCGCCGTCATCGAGGTTCTAGATGACGGGCGGCACCTTGAACTCCGCCGCATGCTAGTCGCCTCAACTGTCCGCGAAAACCTCCCCGGCGACATCTGGACCGCCAACGGCCTCCTCACCCCCCCGCCCTCCCCGACGCCCACCGCCACTGCCTCTCCCACCCCCACGCTCACCGCCACACCCACGCCGTCTCCCCTCGCCACCGCCACCCCATCGCCCTTCCCGACTGCCACGCCCTCCTCCACCGCCACCCCGACGCCCCTCCCCGCCCCCATCTACCTCCCCCTCGCTCTCACCGAATCCTGCACCCCCTCCCAACGCCACGTCGACATCGCCCTCGCGATCGACGCCTCGTCGTCCATGACCGAGCCCACCGCCGCCGGCCGCACCAAGCTCGCCGCCGCCATCGACGCCGCCCGCACGTTCCTCGGCACGCTCCGGCTGGCCCAGGGCGATCAGGCCGCGATCGTCACGTTCAACAGCGACGCCTGGCTCCTCCAGCCGCTGACCGACGACCGCGCCGCCCTCGACGCCGCGCTCGCCTCCATCACCACGGCATCCCTCACCCGCCTCGACCGCGCCGTCGCCGTCGCCGCCGAAGCGCTCGCCGACCCGGCGCGGCGCAGGGCCGAGAACGCCGCGGCGATGATCGTCCTCACGGACGGCCGCGCGAACCCCGTCCCGGCGGACGTCGCCGTCGCCGAAGCCGCGCGCGCCAAGGCGGCGGGCGTGACGGTGTTCACCGTGGGCGTTGGGTACGACCTGGACGTGGACGCGCTGCGGGCGATCGCGAGCCGGCCGGCGGACGCGTTCGTGGCGCCGGATGCGGAGGCGTTGGCGGGGATTTACAGCTCGATCGCGGTGCGGTTGCCTTGTCCGGCGGGGGCGTTTTGGGGGAGACGGTAGCGCTTCGGCTTGCGACGGAGGAAGCGACTTGCAGGGCGGATCGAGGCAATTTTCCCGGTCTGCAACGGACGTCTCGATAAGGCAGAACGTGATGTCGTTTCGGTGTCGCAAGTTCTCGAAAGGCCATTGACAAGCGTTTGATCGCCGGGTAGACTGGCCCTGTCCATCCCCGCGGGATCCCCCACCGCCGTGACGGCAAAGTACACGCCTCCGGCAACCCGCCGAGTGGCCTGCCCCCATACAGGCCGCCGTATCAGGAGGTACTGGATCATGTTGTTTACCGTTATATCCCCCCCCGCCCCCGATCGGACGCACGTCGCGTCGGCTGATTCCCATCCGCGTTAGCGTTGGCCTTGCGGTGATGGCCGCGTCCGTGATGGCGGCGCTGGCACCACAGGCGGCGTACGCACAATACTGCGGCGAAGACGATTGTGCGCCCGGCACGATTGAAGTTTCCGCCATAGATGTCATTCACTACGACCAGATCAACCCCACCACAGTGATCGCAGTCGAGCCCAATACTGGCGAAGACTGGGAGATCACTGCGTATTGGGGCTCGACCCACGGTGCGCCAGAGCAGTGTGACTGCGATCATACGGCCACGGCTCAGGTCGATGTAGCGGTGGATTGGTCAGATGCCACCAACAGCTGGTCTGCAACCTGCACAGGATGCAACGCGTTCGTCGGCCCCGTATTTGGGGTTACGATCTGCACAACGTATGGTTGCGGCAGCGGGATGAGCATCAACAACAGCTGGGGTTATGAGCTCGTTGTTAGCTTGAACGAGAAAAACGGGACGACGTGCAATGGGGCCGTGGACGGCTTCCTTTCGGAGGTTGAGTACGTGACAACCAGCGTCGACAACGGCAACCAGATCAATGGCCTATTGTGCTCCGAAAGCACTGCGGTCAGTCCAATCTCGCAGGCCTTCGGCACTACCGACAGCGGTCCGTTCGAGTGCACCAATTCGTGCGGTGTCGCGAGTGGCCCTACGGTGGACATCGTCTACAACTGACGCTGTGCTGACCTAGGTCGACAATTGAATTCGGAGTCACTACGGTGAGCCGAGAGCAGCGGAGGCGAAAGTGCGTCTTCGCTGCTCCCGCCATTCAGGAGTCGAAAGTCCATGAATCGAAAGGCGCCTCGGCTCCACGCGATCACAGGAATCCTTGTCACCGGGCTGTCGATGATTGGATTGGCTATTGCGGTAGTTATTCGTGTACACGCGCAAACGTTACCTGATCTTGTGAGAGCCGTGGTACTCATTGATGTTACGCTAACGGGATCGTTGTCGCGGCCATATGATGGACAAGGGGCGCTGACGATTCACAATGTGGATAACGGCGAATCGCTTGTACGCGGACGATCGTATCTTGGACTAGGAAGGATGGCGGCGTCCAGCGACTTGTCAATGCTGATCGCCGGGCCGGGCGAGGGCTGTGGGTTTCGAGTCGATGAGGCCACTTGGGCAGGGGACTTCGACCAAAGGTGCAAACCATTCGCGCTCCTGGCAGAGTGGAAGCTGGATTCATCTTCGCGCCTTGTGGATGGCCGTTCACGCGACCGTGACTATGCACCGTTCGGCGGCGTTGCCGCGCTGACTGATGGCACCTTCATAATGACTCGTTCCGGACAGCAGATTCGACACGACATTCCGTTTAATGTCGTCGTTCCGAAGCCACCATTTGGCCTCGATCACATACGATTCAAGGGTCCGATTTCCAACTATCCGCAAATTGAACGAGTCGACTCAAGTTCCAACCTAAATCATCTTCCGGTAGAAATTCTACCTACTCGAGATGACAAAACGATTATTGTGCTTACAGATGGCGGCACCATCGAGTCATTCAACATCGATACTTGGTCGCCGATGGGTGCAGCAATCTCATTTCCAACGGCCACGGCTCCCGATCACATGTCTTACGGAAAGGGACGCCCAATCCACGCTCTCCACGCAACTATGAATTCCGAGGAGCGCCTCGTCGCGACCAACAGACTGATTGCCGGCGACATCGCTCTTGTCGACTTGGTGGCACGCACTGCTCAAACCGTAACATTGGCGCCAGACGCCCGATTCGCAGGCGGCGTCGCATTCAACAATGCGTGGCTGAACGATGATCTGCTGGCAGTCCACGCGGACGAGTACGTGGCTGTATACCGACTGTCTCCCGTTCCGACGAGCGATGCTTCGTACGATCCCGCGCGGCCGTACGAAGCCGCGGAGCTATCCCGACTCAGCATTCGGCGGCCCATCAACTCCAGTTGGCTTCGAACTCGTGCGCTCACCGTCGCGCCCTTTGGCCCGGCGTACTCGATCGCCTGGAGCGCGGATGGTCGCTATCTCATCGCCGCATCATCGGAGGACACCGGCGATGGCGATTTCGCGGTCATCGAGGTAATGGACGACGGGCGCACGCTCGAGTACCGCCGGATGCTCACGGCATCCACCACCCGCGACAACTTCCCCGGCGACATCTGGACCGCCAACGGCCTCCTCACCCCCCCGCCCTCCCCAACGCCCACGCCCACCGCATCCCCCACCCCCACGCTCACCCCAACGCCCACGCCTTCCCCCCTCGCCACCGCCACCCCATCGCCCTTCCCCACCGCCACGCCTTCCCTCACCGCCACGCCAACACCACTCCCCGCCCCCATCTACCTCCCCCTCGCCCTCACCGAGTCCTGCACCCCCTCCCAACGCCACGTCGACATCGCCCTCGCCATCGACGCCTCGTCGTCCATGACCGAACCCACCGCCGCCGGCCGCACCAAGCTCGCCGCCGCCGTCGACGCCGCCCGCACGTTCCTCGGCACGCTCCGGCTGGCCGAGGGTGATCAGGCCGCGATCGTCACGTTCAACAGCGACGCCTGGCTCCTCCAGCCGCTGACCGACGACCGCGCCGCCCTCGACGCCGCGCTGGGCTCCATCACCACGGCATCCCTCACGCGCCTCGACCGCGCCGTCGCCGTCGCTGCCGAGGCGCTCGCCGACCCGGCACGGCGCAGTGCGGGCAACGCCGCGGCGATGATCGTCCTCACGGACGGCCGCGCGAACCCGGTGCCGGCGGACGTGGCGGTGGCGGAGGCGGCGCGGGCCAAGGCGGCGGGCGTGACGGTGTTCACCGTGGGCGTCGGGTACGACCTGGACGTGGACGCGCTGCGGGCGATCGCGAGCGGGCCGGCGGATGCGTTCACGGCGCCGGATGCGGAGGCGCTGGCGGGGATTTACAGTTCGATCGCGGTGCGGTTGCCGTGTCCGGCGGGGGCGTTTTGGGGAAGGCGGTAGGTGAGTGACTTGCGATGGAGGAAGCGACTTTCGGGGCGGATCGAGCCAATTTCCGCAGTCTCCCATGGAAGCCTCCGAAAGACAGGAAGTGATGTCGTTTCCGTGTCGCGAATTCTTGAAAGGCCATTGACAAGCGCTTGATCGCCGGTTAGACTGGCCGCGTCCATCCCCGCGGGATCCCCCACCGCCGTGACGGCAAAGTACACGCCTCCGGAAACCCGCCGGGCGGTCTGCCCCCAATCAGGCCGCCGTATCAGGAGGTACTTGATCATGTTGTTCACCGTTATATCCCCTCCCCCGCCCCCTATCGGACGCACGTCGCGTCGGCTGATTCCCATCCCCGTTAGCGTTGGCCTTGCGGCGGTGGCCGCAGCTGTGATGGCGGCGCTGGCACCGCAGGCCGCGTACGCTCAGGGTGGCTGTGGCCGCAATGACTGTTCAACCGCTGTAATCGAAGTGTCTGCCATCGACGTCATCCACTACGACCAGATCGACGATACTGAGGTTGTACCCGTTGAGCCTAACACGGGCGAACACTGGACGATAACGGCGTATTGGAACCAACTCGGCAGTGATCCGATTTGGTGTGACTGCGATGCTGTCAGCAACGCTGTCGTGTATGTAGCGGTGGACTGGTCAGATAGCACTGGCTGGTCGGCCACATGCACTGGCTGCAATGCGTTCGCTGGGCCAGTGCGCGGAGTCGCCATCTGTAGTACGTACGGGTGCGGCAGCGGCATGAGCATTGACAACGGTTGGGGCTACGAACTAGTCGTGAGCGTCGATGAAAACAATGGGTCCACTTGTGGCGGGGGCTCCAACCCGTCGTTCCTCAACCGCGTCGTGTACGTAACCACCAGCGTGGACGACGGTAACCAGATCAACACTCTGTACTGTTCCGAGAGCACTGCCGTCAGTCCGGTCAGTCAAGCGTTCGGCACTACCGACTCCGGCCCGTTCGAGTGCACATTCTCGTGCGGAGCGGCGAGCGGGCCACAAGTCGACATCGTGTATGACTGAATTGGGCACCGTACCGGCGTCTGGACGTGCCGATGTGAGTAGATGAGTGTGCGGCCGCGGGGGCAGGCTTGCTTGGCGTCCAGCCTCCGCGGCCGCCATCTACTTGGGGAGAGTAAGTAGCGTGCATAAGAGTCGACAGAATACATCAGTCTTTGTTTCGTGGATGTTTACAATCTTGTGTATGGGTCAAGTTCTCCATCATCTTGTTGATCACGCAAGGGCTCAGTCGCCAGATAGCCCTGTTGATGTGAATCCTGTTGATACAGTGGTGCTCATCGACGTCACCATGCATCCCGAAGCGCGTGATGGTGAGGGCGAAGGAGCCATTACGATCCATGACATTCCAACGGGTGTGTCCACGTTTCGTGGAAGATCGTATGTTGGAATTGGGCGGGTGTCTGCAACTCAGGATCTTTCGATGATCGTGGCTGGGTCTGGAGAAGGTTGTGGCTGGCGCCCGCGCGAACTGCCTGTAATGGACATCACATGCTCTCCATTCGCCGTCGTTGCCGATGCCAGTCCCGGGTCCCATCCGCCATACTCCGACGCCCGCTTGTTCGACAGGGACCTCGCCGGGTTTGGTGGTAATGCCACATTGCCCGACGGATCGTTTGTGCTCGCCAGGGCCGCTTTCCGTCAAGTGGACGCCGGATTCATCGCACTGGTGCCTGAGTCGCCGTACGGTATCGACCGGGTCCGATTTCGACGGCCGATAGGGAATCGCCCTCAGAAGGTGTTGTTGAGCTCTAGCCCAAAGATGGACCACCTTGCGATTGAGATTCTACCCAAGGCACAAGGTGACCACGTTGTTATCATGACCGATGGCGGCATGATAGAATCAAGGGATGCGTCGAATTGGATCGAAATTGATCCCCCGATCCCTTTTCCGACTGCTGTCGCGCCTGACAATCATTACTATGGCCGCGGACGACCGCTTCCAGCACTTCATGCCACGATGAATGGCAACGAACGACTCGTCGTGACCAATCGCCTCAATGCCGGTAACATCGCCATCATCGATTTGGAGAGTCGCACCGCACAGACGGCAACGCTAGCGCCCGACATTCCGTTTACGGGCGGCGTCGCGTTCAACAATGGCTGGGTGAATCGCAATCTGCTCGCAGTACACGCTGACAGCTTCATAGCAGTGTATGAACTGTCCGCAGTACCGGCTGGCGATCCATTGTTTGAGCCCGCGCGTCCCTACGTTGCGCGTGAAGTGGCACGTCTGTCCATCGGACGGCCGTTCGACGCCGAGTGGTGGCGTTCACGGGCCTTGACTGAGGCCCCAATGGGCCCGTCGTACTCCATCGCGTGGAGCACAAGCGGCCAGTACATCATTGCCGCTTCGTCCGAAGAAGTCGGTGGCGGCGACTTCGCCGTCATCGAGGTGCTCGACAACGGCCACCGCCTCGAGCAGCGACGCATGCTCGCCGCATCGACCACGAGCAACAGTTTCCCCGGCGACATTTGGACCGCCAATGGCCGAATCGGCCCCTCGGCCACGCCCACCTCGTCCCCCACACCAACACGGACATCATCGCTGACGCCAACCGCGACCGATACACCAACACCGACTCCCGTGCCGGCAACTCTCACGCCGACCACCGTTCCATCATCGACCGCCACCGCCACCCCAACGCACCTCCCCGCCCCGATCTACCTCCCCCTCGCCCTCACCGAATCCTGCACCCCCTCCCAACGCCATGTCGACATCGCCCTCGCCATCGACGCCTCGTCGTCCATGACCGAGCCCACCGCCGCCGGCCGCACCAAGCTCGCCGCCGCCGTCGACGCCGCCCGCACGTTCCTCGGCACGCTCCGGCTGGCCGAGGGCGATCAGGCCGCGATCGTCACGTTCAACAGCGATGCCTGGCTCCTCCAGCCGCTGACCGACGACCGCGCCGCCCTCGACGCCGCGCTCGCCTCCATAGCCACGGCCTCCCTCACCCGCCTCGACCGCGCCATCGCCGTCGCCGCCGAGGCGCTCGCCGACCCGGCGCTGCGCAGGGCCGAGAACGCCGCGGCGATGATCGTCCTAACGGACGGCCGTGCGAACCCGGTGCCGGCGGACGTGGCCGTGGCGGAGGCGGCGCGGGCCAAGGCGGCGGGCGTGACGGTGTTCACCGTGGGCGTCGGGTACGACCTGGACGTGGACGCGCTGCGGGCCATCGCGAGCGGGCCGGCGGATGCGTTCGTGGCGCCGGATGCGGAGGCGCTGGCGGGGATTTACGCCTCGATCGCGGTGCGGCTGCCTTGTCCGGTGGGGGTGTTTTGGGGAAGGCGGTAGCGCCTCGCTGTGCGACGGAGGAAGCAACTTACAGGGCGGATCGAGCCAATGTCCCCGGTCTGCAACGATGGTATCGGTAAGGCAGGAGTGGCTGTCGTGTCGGTGTCGCGAGTTCTTGGAAGGCCATTGACATGCGTTTGATCGCCGGGTAGACTGGCCCCGTCCATCCCCGCGGGATTCCCCACCGCCGTGACGGCAAAGTACACGCCTCCGGCAACCCGCCGGGCGGTCTGCCCCCTACAGGCCGCTCAATCAGGAGGTAGTGGATCATGTTGTTTACCGTTATTTCCTCCCCGCCCCCGATCGGACGCACATCGCGTCGGCTGATTCCCATTCGCGTTAGTGTTGGCCTTGCGGCGGTGGCCGCGGCCGTGATGGTGGCGCTGGCACCGCACGTCGCCCACGCACAGTACTGCGGACAGAATGACTGCGTCAACTTTAGCCGCCAGGTGTCCGCAATCGATGTCATCCACTACGACCAAGTGGGCGGAGACGACGTGGTCGCCGTGGAGCCGGATACGGGCGAGTCCTGGACAATCACCGGCTATTGGGACTCTCGATTGCTTGAGACTCTACCTTGCAGGTGCCAAACGACCACATCTTCCCAGGTAACCGTGGATGTTGACTGGTCGGACTCCACCGACAGTTGGTCGGCGTCATGCACCGGCTGCAACTCGTCTACCGGCCCGATCTACGGCGTGACTGTCTGCGCCACATACGGCTGCGGAAGCGGGATGAGCATCGACAACAGCTGGGGCTACGAGTTGGTTGTGGATCTGGCGAAGATCAACGGGGTGTTCGGCAGCATCTCTTGCCAGCCACAGGTAAACGGCTATCTGTCGCGTGTGGAGTACGAGACGACGAGCGTTGATGACGGCAACCAGATCGACGCTTTGCTCTGCTCCGAAGGAACATCAGTCAGCCCGGTCAGTCAAACGTTCGGCACGACGGATAGTGGTGCGTTCGAATGCACATACTCGTGTGCAGGCGCCAGCGGCCCCCAAGTGGACATCATCTACAACTAACGGGCACCCGCTCACACCTTGTAGGCCAGTCATGGTTAATCGTTGACGGGTAATGGTGGCAGTGGGCGAATGTGAGGCTCACTGCCACCATTACCTAGCCGTCGCGGGGAATTGTCGTGAGAAAGTGCCGCCTTAGACTTGACCTCTCATCGGCCCTCGCTCTTGTCGGAGCATGGGTTGCATCTATTGTATTTGCGGCGGAGACTATTGCGGGAGCTCAAACATACATTGATCCTCTGAGCGCGGTGGTGCTAATCGACGACCATGTTTATCCAAACATGCGTCCCGATGATGGAATGTCAGCCATTACTATTCACAACATCGACATCGGGGCACTCATTTTTCGCGGAGAGACGTACAATATTCTTGGACGAATGGCAGCCGTGGCCGATCTTTCGACAATCGTCGCGGGAACTGGTTCTGGTTGCGGACTTGGGTTTGGCGAAGAACAAGTCGACATTAGCAAGTCCTGTTCACCGTTTGCTATCGTTGCAAACGCGGACACAAGTTCGTCTGGTCGCTTTGTTGAGGGCCGTGTGCGCGGCCCTGACTTTGCATCGTATGGTGCGATTTCATCGATGCCTGATGGTTCGTTTCTTGCCGCCAGAGCAGGATACGCGGTTAGCCCCGAGGGCTATGTCTTGATTCCGCAGCCACCCTACGGCATCGACCGCATCCGATTCAGCAGTACAGGGGGATCGCGTCCAGACCTCGATACAGTGAGCGCCAGTCCGCGCACGGAACACCTCGCCGTCGAGATTCTGCCCACTGGGCGCGATGATCACGTCATCATCATGACGGACGGAGGAACGATTGAGTCAATGGATGGTGCGACTTGGTCGGAACTTGCCGAACCCATCCCGTTCCCGACCGCCGTCTCGCCGCCACACTTCTACTATGGCCATGGCAGATCCCTACCTGCCCTCCATGCCACATTGAACGCGCGCGGCAACCTAGTCGTAACGAATCGCCAATTCGCCGGAAACATCGCGGCGATCGACATTGTGAGCCGCACCGCACAGACTGTGCCACTTGCACCGGACTTCAAGTATGTGGGAGGCGTAGCGTTCAACAATGCGTGGTTGAACCGTGGCCTCCTGGCTGTTCATGCCAACACGATCGTTGCCGTGTACGAACTTGTCGAAATGTCACCTTCGGACCGCGCCTACGATGCTGAGCGACCGTATATCGCCCGTGAGATTGCCCGACTTCCGATTCGAGCTCCTTACACGATGATCTATCCTGGTGATCGCGCCTTCACGCGCGCGCCCGGTGGGCCATCACTGTCCGTTGCCTGGAGCGCCAGTGGTCAATACTTGATCGCCGCCTCGTCCGAAGAGAATGGCGATGGCGACTTCGCCGTCATCGAAGTACTGGATGGCGGTCGTCGCCTTGAACTCCGCCGCATGCTCATCGCCTCAACGGTACGCAACAACCTCCCCGGCGACATCTGGACCGCCAACGGCCTCCTCACCCCCCCGCCCTCCCCGACGCCCCCTCCCACCGCATCCCACCACCCTCACGCTCACCCCAACGCCCACGCCGTCCCATCGCGCCACCGCCACCCCGTCACCCCTCCCAACCGCCACGCCGACCCTCCCCGCGACCCCCACACCCCTCCCCGCCCCCGTCTACCTCCCCCTCGCCCTCACCGAATCCTGCACCCCCACCGAGCGCCACGTCGACATCGCCCTCGCCATCGACGCCTCGTCGTCCATGACCGAGCCCACCGCCGCCGGCCGCACCAAGCTCGCCGCCGCCGTCGACGCCGCCCGCACGTTCCTCGGCACGCTCCGGCTGGCCGAGGGCGATCAGGCCGCGATCGTCACGTTCAACAGCGACGCCTGGCTCCTCCAGCCGCTGACCGATGACCGCGCCGCCCTCGACGCCGCGCTCGCCTCCATCACCACGGCATCCCTCACCCGCCTCGACCGCGCCGTCGCCGTCGCCGCCGAAGCGCTCGCCGACCCGGCGCGGCGCAGGGCCGAGAACGCCGCGGCGATGATCGTCCTCACGGACGGCCGCGCGAACCCGGTGCCGGCGGACGTGGCGGTGGCGGAGGCGGCGCGCGCCAAGGCGGCGGGCGTGACGGTGTTCACCGTGGGCGTCGGGTACGACCTGGACGTGGACGCGCTGCGGGCGATCGCTAGCCGGCCGGCGGATGCGTTCGTGGCGCCGGATGCGGAGGCGTTGGCGGGGATTTACAGCTCGATCGCGGTGCGGTTGCCTTGTCCGGCGGGGGCGTTTTGGGGGCGGCGGTAGGGGAGCCTTGTCTTCGACCGCACGCTTCCTGCCCCCGTTCTGTCAAGTGAGCATCCTTAACGTCCCTGCCGCCGCCCATTAACCACGCCGCGCCGCCCCATTAACCCGCCCGGACTACGCTCGACGTCATGAGCGTACGACCCCACTGGCCCTTCCCAGCCGTCTCGCTTCCACGTCCGCCGCACGGAATCGTCGGCGCCCCGCATGCCGGCGCCCCGCACGCCGACGCGCTCCGCGCCGCGTCCCGCCACACCGCCGTCTGGATCTCGCGCATCGCCTGCCCGCCCGTCGTGGCCCTCGTGCTCCTCGCGCGCGTCATCGACGGCTCGCCCGTGCCGCGGGCCTGGGCGTGGGCGGCGATGTTCGCGCTGCCGGCCGTCGTCACGCCGGCGCTCGTCGTGGCCGCGCTCGTGCGGGCCGGCCGCGTCGTCGACTTCGATCTGTCCGACAGGCGGCAGCGACACCTGCCGTTCGCCGTCGCCACGTTGTGCGCCGTCGTGTCCACGGCCGTCCTCGCCAACCTGGGCGGTCCGGCGACGCTCGTGGCGTTCGGCGTCGCGTGGAGCGCGCTGCTGGCGCTGCTATGCGCGGTGACGCTGCGCTGGAAGATCAGCCTGCACGGCGCCGCGGCCGGCGCTGCCGCCGGAATGTCGATCACCGCCGGCGGCGCGATGGCCGGCACCAGTGGAGCCGTCGGCGCCGACATCGCACTCTGGCTCGCGCTGCCGCTAGCCGTCGGGTGGGCGCGCGTCGTGCTCCGTCGACACACGCCGCGGCAGGTCGTCGCCGGGACGGCCGTCGGGGTGGCGGCGATCGTCCTGGCATCCCTGCCGTATTGACCGGTCGGCGCACCACTGGGCCGGGCAACACACCACGGATCGGACGATTTCCACCGCATGCGCATCGCGTTGTTCACCGAGGTCTTCCATCCCAAGATCGACGGCATCACCCACACGCTCGGGCACGTGCTACGGCACCTCGAGGCCGTCGGCATCCCGGCGCTCGTCGTCACGCCGCGCATGCCCGGCCTGCCGGCGCGCTACGCCGGCGCCGAGGTCGTCGGCCTGCCGGCGATGCCGTTCCCGCTCTACCCGGAGCTGCGCCTCTCCCCGCCCTGGCACAACATCGACCCGGTCCTGGACGCGTTCGCGCCCGACGTACTGCACATCGCCGGCCCCGTTGCCACGGGTCTGATCGGCATCCGCTACGGCCGACGGCGCAGCCTGCCGATGGTCATGAGCTACCACACCGACATCCCCGGCTTCGCCACTCGCTGGGGGCATGGCTGGCTGGCGCCGACGCTGTGGCGGATGCTCAAGTGGGGCCACGGCCAGGCCGCGCTCAACCTCGCGCCCAGCCACACCACCGCCGCCGACCTCGTGGCCCACGGCTTCCCGAACGTCGCGATCTGGAGCCGCGGCGTCGACACCGACCTCTACGGCCCGCACCGCCGCCGCGCCGAGGTGCGCGCCGAGCTCTCCGGCGGCCACCCCGACGCCCCGCTCCTCGCCTACGTCGGCCGCCTGTCCAACGAGAAGCGGATCGATTGGATCACCGCCGCCCTCGACGCCTGCCCCGAAGCGCGCCTCGCCGTCGTCGGCGACGGCCCGGCCCGCCCGGCCCTCGAACGCACCTTCGCCGGCCGCAACGTCGTCTTCACCGGCTTCCGCTCCGGCATCCCGCTGGCCGAGGCCTATGCCGCGGCCGACATCTTCGTGTTCCCCGGCGCCAACGAGACGCTCGGCAACGTCGTCCTTGAAGCGCTGGCCAGCGGCCTGCCCGTCGTCGTGCCGGACGCCGGCGGCGTGCTCGAGCACGTTCGCGACGGCATCACCGGCCGTCTGTTCCGCGCCGAGAGCCGCGACAGCCTGGCCGCCGTCGTGCGCCAGCTGCTCGACGCGCCGGACGAACGCGCGCGACTGGCGGCCGCGGCGAACGCGTACGCGCGGACGCGGGGGTGGGCCGCGGAAAACGCGCGGCTGGTGGGGCAGTATGAGGGGGTGGTGGCAGGGTACCAGAGGGCGTGATGGCGCCTACGGAGGCCCGATCAAACACCCCGCCCGCCAGATCACGCTGTTGAACAACGGGTGGTACTGCACCCCGCGGTTCAACAGGTCAAGGCACGTCCGCGGCGGGTTCTGCGGCAGCACCGGGCCCGGCACGTTGGGGTTCAGGGGTTGCTGCCAGCCATACACCTTGGACGGGTCGGCCAGCGCCGCGTCGATGACGGCTTGCGGCACCTTGTTGCGCGTCACGCGGCAGACGCACTGCGCGCCGGCCGGCGGCGGCGTGGCGGTCGGCGGGGGCGTTGGCGTGACGGGCGCGAGGACGAGGACGGACGGCACCGGGAACAGCAGCGTCTGGCGCTTGCTGAAGCCGTCCGTGACGTCGGCGCGCGCCTCGACGTTCGTCGGGCGGGTGCCGGTTCGGGTGGGCCGCACGCGGTAGGACAGCGAGAGCATCGGCGGCGGCATCGCCACGGACACCAGGCGCCACGTCAGCGTCCGGCCGTCCGGGCTGACGGTCGGCTCGGCCGGCTGGCCGCTGCCCGGGATGAACGTCATGTCGGCCGGCAGCTCGTCGACGATGAACGCTTCCTTCATCAGCTCGGTGGCGCTGATCGTGCCGACGAGCTGCATGTAGATCGCCTCGAGCTCGGCCGCCGTCGGCGAGCGGAAGTACTTCGTCGGGTCGCTGGCCATCTGGCGCAGGTTGGACTCGTCGATGTCGTTGCCGAGGCCGATCGTGTAGACCAGGATGCCGGCCGCGCGGACGTCGGCGACGACGCGCGGCAGGTCGGTGATCGGGGGCGAGCCGACGGAGTGGCGGCCGTCCGTGAGGAAGATGATCACCGGCCGCGCGTCCGCCCGGCGCCCGGCGCTGGCGAGCATCTTCCGTCCCTCGTCCAGCCCGTCGACGAGGTTCGTGCCGGTGTCCGGCGAGATCCCGTCGACCGCCGCCTTCAGGGCAGTCTTGTCCGTGGACAGGAAGTGAACGGACTCGGCCACGTCGTCGAACGCCACGATGCCGATCTGGATCAGGTTCGGGTCGGCGCGGTCGATAAAGTTCTTGGCCGCCGCGCGCGCCGCGACGAACTTGCCCGCGCTGAGCATCGAGCGCGAGCGGTCGATGACGAGCACGACGTCGGACTTGATCTCGCGCGCCGTGCAGCTGCCCGTGATGGACAGCGTGACCGTGACCTCCTCGCCCAGCCAGATCCGCCCCGGCGCCGCCGTCTTGTCGACGGCCAAGCTGCACGAGTCCTGCGCCTGCCCCTGCGCCGCGGCCGCATCGAACGCGGACAGCGTGGTGGCCAGCGCGCCGATGAGCGCGAGCGCGCCGACGACGGCCAGCGTGCGGCGTCGTGGCCGATCGCTCGGCGTGCATCGCGGCGCGGCTCGGAACGGCGGGCGGTCACGGAAGTTCATGGCGGCATCCTGACGTTGCGATAGGTTGCGATCGGAAGGAGTCGATCGGACCCGGGCCATCGGACGAACGCTGGCCATCGGACGAACATCGGCCATCGGACAGACGTTGCCCAGCGGACCGTGCCGGCGCCACCGGCACGACGGGTATAACGCCGCACGAGGCGTGAAGGTTGCCTCGGCCCCGACGCGTCCCTTAGGATAGCGGGCGATGGACGGTCGGTCGAAGCGCTGCGCGCCGGAGGAACGCTCGATGCTCGAGCGGCTGCTGGCGCGCGCCCAAGCTTACGGTGCCCGCCCACGCGGGCCGCGCTCGGCGGCACGCTGGACCGCCGTTGCCGCCGTGGCGGCCCTCGCCTTCACGCCGGCCGCCGCGGCACGCCTGGGCGACGTCCGCTTCGTCCTCGACGACTTCGAAGCCGCCGCGTGGCCGGACCCCACGGTCTGGACGGTGCCCGCCGCCGCCACGACGTGGCGCACCTCCGGCTGCCAGGCGCTCGGCGGTCGGCGCGGCCTGCGCGCCTTCGCCCCACCCGGAACGTCACCCGACGCGCCGTGCGACGCCGCCGTGCCGCCCGGCGCCTCGTCCACCGCCTTCCTGCACCTCGACCTCCGGGCCGCCGGCGCCGCCAACCGCCTCGAGCTTGGCTTCGACGTCTGGTTTCGTCTCGGTGCGGCGGAGGACGCCGGGCTCGTCGTCTGGCTCCACGTGCCCCGACCCGGCGGCGCCGTCGACCGCGTGCCGATCTTTGGCGCGACGGGCGACACCGGCGCGTGGGCGTCCCCCCAGCGCTACCTCGACCTGCGGAACCTCGTCGACGTCCGCAACCCGGCGGCGGTGTACGACCTGCGCGGCGCCGCCTGGACGCTGGAGTGGACGGCCGCGGCACCAGCGGGCGCACCGCCGGGCGGCGGCGTGTTCCTCGACAACGTCGCCCTGACATGGGAGCCGGACCTCAGCTACCCGACGCCCACCGCGCGCCCGACGTTGCCCCCAACCGCCACGATCCCGCGGCCGACACCCGCCCGCACCGCCACGCCCACCGACGAGCCGACGCCGACGGACATCCCGCCGACGGACACGGCGACACCGCCCGCCGGGCGCGCCTACTTGCCGCTGGTCAGGCACGATCCGCAGCCGACGGCGACGGCGACGGCAACGGTGACGGTGACGGTGACGGCCACAGCAATGGTGACGGCCACAGCGACGATGACCGCGACGGCGCCTGCGGAGGCGACGGCGACGGAGCCGACGACAATGATCGACGCGGCCAACGGTCCGGCGCCTGCGAAGGCAGGCGCGTGGCGGCCCAGCAGGCCACCCTCGGCGAAGGCCCCGGACGTCGATCCGAATCCCCCGTCCGGCCGTATGCTATCATCGCCGAACCACGCCCCCGTAGCTCAGTGGACAGAGCAACTGGCTTCGAACCAGTAGGTCGCACGTTCGAGCCGTGCCGGGGGTACACGGCAGCGCCCGGTCCGCTTCACGGACCGGGCGCGCTGTTGTTCGCGTTGTTCAGTTGTTGTTGTCCGTGGCTCAGTTGTTGCCCGCGGCTCAGACGGGCTCGCCGTCGTCCCGTCGCCGGGGGCGCCGCAGCGTTATGCCACCGCCCCGAGCTCCGTCACCGTCCGCTCGATCAGCCCCACCGCCTCACCGAGCGTCCCGGCATCGAACGCGAAGCGCGCACCGGCCGTGGCGAAGAGCTGCGGGAGCGTCGCCGTTCCACCAAGGCGAAGCGCTGAACGATAGTCGGCCACGGCGCGCGGGTGGTCGGTGAGGCTGTTGCGCCAGACCTGGGCCGCACCGAGCTGGGCGAGGCCGTACTCCACGTAGTAGAACGGGACGTTGAAGATGTGGAGCTTGCGGTGCCAGCCGGTGGCCATGACGTCGTCCAGGCCGTCGAAGTCGATCGCCGGGATGAAGCGCTGCACCAGGGCGCGCCACTGCGCGTCGCATGCGTCCGGCTCGGCACCTTCGGGATGGGTGTAGGCCCACTGCTGGAACGCGTCGACGACTGCCATGTACGGCCAGAACAGAATCGTGCTCTCGAGGTGCTCGATCCGGGCACGCGCGGCGCCGCCGACATCGTAGAACCCGCCATGGTCGGCCGTCAGGTACGGCGCCGCCAGCAACTCCATCGCCATCGAGGCGACCTCGTTGAACTCCATCGGCGACTCGAGTTGCGGCGCGAACGGGAGATCGCTCGAGGCGAAGGCATGAAAGGCGTGGCCCGCTTCATGGAGCATCGTCTGGACGTCGTCGTGCAGGCCGACGGCGTTCATGAAGATGAACGGGCGCTTGGCCACCGGGAAGTACGTGCAATAGCCACCGGGCGCCTTGCCCTTGCGGTTCTCGGCGTCCAACAGTCCCTCGGCAATCATCATCCGGTACTGACCGCCGAGGCTCGGGTCCACCTTGTCCAGGATCGCGGCGCTCTTGTCCAGGAGCTCGCCGCCGTCCCGATAAGGCTTGAGGGGCTGTGTCCCCGGCATGTCGGCCGGTCGGCTGAACTCGCCATTCGTCAGGTCCCACGGACGGAGCGCCGGGAGCCCGAGCAGTCGGGAACGGCGATCGTAGATCCGCGTCGCGGCCGGGACGCAGACCGCCTCGATCGCGTCGTGAAAGGTCGCGCAGTCGGCCGGGGTGTAATCGAACCGCTGCTTGGCCTGCCAGATGTAGCTGCGGTAGTCCGGGTGGCCCGCGTTGGCGGCGATCCGCTGGCGCAGCGCGTGCAGTTCGCGCCAGAGGTCGTTGAGCGCTGACCGATCGGCCAACCGCCGCTGGCTCATCAGCTGCCACGCGGCGTGGCGCTGGGCGCGGTCCGTGCCGGCCAGCACCGGTCGGAGCTGCGGCAGCGGGATCTCCTTGCCTTCCCACTCGACGGTCTGCGCGCCGATGATCTTGTCGTACCGGCTGCCGAGCTTGGACTCCTCGACGAGCAGCGGCAGGTTCACTTCGCGGAAGAGGTCGGCCTCCGCCTTGAGGTTGCGCAGCGGAACGGCCAATCCCTCCAAGGAAAGGCCCGACGCGAGGAGCTTGAGCTTGAGTTCCTGCTCGGCCGTGGCCGCGGGCGGGCGGATCTCGTCCAGATAGCGGAAGAACGCCGCCTCGGCGACCGCGTCCGTCGTGTCCTGGGTGTGCGCCAAGTGGCGCCGCGCACCCGTTTCGTAGATGAGAAAGCTCAGCCGTGTCCAGTCCGCCAGCCAGGACTCAAGGCTGCCGGCCGTGAGCGGACGCGCCGCCAGATCGGCGTAGTACGGCGCGATCTGCACCCAAGACCAGTCCTGAAACGCACGCACATCGTTGGGCAATTGCCTGAACACACACACCCCCTCGAGCGTCTCTCACGGCATGTCTTGGCAAGCGGGCCATGAGCGGGCCATGTAGGGTCCGCCAACTGCTGGCGAGGTGCCGACGCTGCCGTCGACCGCCCCTGCCGTACACGATCCGGGGCCGTGCACAACCTGATGGAGTATTCTAGGGCAGGCGGGCGACCGGACAAAGCCGATACGATCAAATAGTAACCCAATCCTCCTCAGGCACAAATCACAGCCTGCCGCCTCGCAGGTCCTCAGCTCTTCCGCTCTTCAGCGGGACAGGAGCGGCAGCCACAGGCGCCCAACCGGGATCCCGGGGGTCGACCGCGTGGCGGTGGGTGGCGGCACGGAGGGGCGCGGCGTTGGCGTCCATTCCGTGGTGGCCGTGGCCACAGCGGAGGTCGTCGCTCCCGGCGTCGTTGGCGCGGGCGTCGTGGTGGCGCGCGCCGTCGCCGAGGGCACACCGGTGGCGGTGGCCGCTGCCGTGGCGGTGGCCGTCGGGCGCGGCGCGTCGGTGGCCGTCGGGGTGGCGGTCGGCAGGGAAAGGGCGGCGGCGACGGCGGCTTCGACGTCGATCACGCCGTGGCCGGCGGCGTTGTTGAACGCGCGCGCGCCGGACGGGCCGCACTGGTCGGCGTTCACCGGGTCCGCCGTCTCTTCGAGGATCGCCCGGAGTTCGCCCGGCCGACCGCTGAGGGCCGGCCGGGCGCTGATCAGGAGCGCGGCCGCACCGGAGACGTGCGGCGCGGCCATCGACGTGCCCTGCTTGATCCCGAAGCCGCTCGTGCCGACCGTCGAGGTGATGTTCTCGCCCGGTGCGGCCACGTCGGGCTTGATCCGCTCGACGGCCCCTTGGACGAACGGGCCGCGGCTCGATGTGTCGGCGATGCTCCGCCGCTCGTCGTCGTAGTTGCCGACGGCGAAGGCATCGATGAGCGAGGCCGGCGGACAGACGCTGCCACAGCGCGGGCCGTCGTTGCCGCTGGCGGCGACGAACAGGATGCCGGCGGCGACGAGGTTGCGGATCGCGACCTCGCCGGGGAACGGGTTGTCGCAGAACAGCCGCCCGAAGATGCCCCAGGACGCGTTGACGATGTCCGGCGCGCGGTCCGGCTGCGGCGCGGAGCCGTCGCGCTTCGTCGGGGCGAGGGCCCATTGCAGGCATTCCAGAATGGCCTGTGTCGTCCCGCGGTCCTGGGCGAAGATCCGGCACGCGATCCACTCGGCCTCGGGCGCCACCCCGACCTCGCGGCTGCCCTGCTTGCCGAGCACGATGCCCGCCACATGCGTCCCATGGTCGTTCACGTCCACGGGCGCGTTCTGGCCGGCGACGGCATCGAGCCAGTTGTAGTCGTCCCCCTCCGCCCGCCCCCGATACCGTTGCGCGAGCGCCGGGTGCCGAGCGTTCACGCCGGTGTCGATGATGGCGACCGTCGCGCCGGCACCGAGATAGCCCTGGCGCCAGACCTTGTCGGCGCCGATCGCCTTGATGTTGCGCTCCGCGACGGCCACCTCGAGGGTGCCGTCGGGCGCCGCCGGATCGCGCGCGTCGACTGCCATGTCGCCCGCCGCGTCGACCGTCCATGACGGATCGATGCGGAACGTCGGCATCATCACGATGCCGGTCACGCCTGCCTGCCCCGCGACGACCGCCACGGTCGCTGCGTCCGCCTCGAACGCGACGGCGTTGACGATGTAGTACGGACGATAGGGCACGCCGCGCTGCGCGAGCAACGAACGCAGCGGCCGCTGCGTGACCTCGGCCACTTCGACGAGCCGATCGAACACGTAGCGGCCCTTGGCCGCCTTGTCGGCGAGGGCGCCCGCCGCCTGCACGTCGGCCTGCGCTTCCAGGATCGCCAGCGCCGCGACCGGCCGCCCCGCGGCCAGCGCCGCCGTCAGCCGCCCATCGACGACGGCGCGGTGCGTTGCCGCGACCGAGCGCGGCGCGGGCGCACGATGCGCGTGCCCGGCCGCGGCGCCGGCCGTCGCAACGACGATGGCGGCCGCCGCGGCAAGCGCGCGCCGGATACGGACGGTCGGCGCGGTCGGTCGGGTCGCTCGCATGGCCATGGGAAACCTCGTGTGAACGGAGCGGCAGGCGCCGTGGGTGGATCGGTGGGCGTCGGTGGCGATGCCGGCGCACGGCGCCCATTGTAGGGCCGGACCGGACGTCACCGAGCCCGCCGCGCGTCTTCTGCTGCCCGGCAACCCCGTTGACGTCCGCACCCGCGTTCTTTACACTCAGACGGCCGAAGCGCCCAGCGGAGCCGTCCGTCGGATGGACGCATGCGGCGAAGAGGAGATCACGACGATGAAGACCCACCGGCGGGCGGCTGCCCGCAGCGCGCAGGGCTTGCTTGCGCTCACCATTGCGCTTGCGCTCGGCGCATGCCAGACGAAAACCGACATGCCGGCCGAGGAAGCCTCGGCACCGCCGGTGGTGGCCACGGAGCCGGTGGTCGAGACGCCGCACGAGGAGGTGGCCTGGTTCAAGGGCGACGTCCAGACGGCGTTCGACACGGCCAAGACCGAGAACAAGCCCGTCTTCCTCTACTGGGGCGCCGTGTGGTGCCCGCCGTGCTACTACCTGAAGACGCGCGTCTTCCACCGGCCCGAGTTCGTCGCCGCCAGCAAAGAGTTCCTGGCGCTCGAGTTGGACGGGGACACCGAGCGCGCCCAGATCTGGGGGGAGAAGTTCGACGTCAAGGGCTACCCGACGGTCATCGTCTTCAACCCGGACGGCGATGAGATCATGCGCCTGACCAGCGGCATCGACGCCGAGAAGTACGCCTCCGTCCTCACCTCGGCCAAGGCGAAGATGATGCCGATCGCGGACGTCCTCGCCGCCGTCGAGGCCGGTGGCCCGGCGACGGCCGCCGGGGAGGACCTCGACCTGCTGGCGTTCTACGCCTGGGACCAGGACAGCGTCCTCGAACTCGACACGGACCGCAAGCTCGCGCTGTTCAAGCGCCTGTGGCAGGAAACGCCGGCGACCTTGAACGTCGCCAAGAACCGCTTCCTGTGCCTCTGGATCGAGGCACTGCATGCCGCCCGGTCGGACGCCGAGGGCGCCGCCGAGGAAGGCGAAACGCCCGAACTCCCGGCACCGACCGCCGACGAGGCGACCGCCCTCCTGGCCGGGCTGGCCGAGGTCTTCACCGACCCGGCGCAGCGCTCGGCGAACACGAACACGATCTATTACTGGTCCGAGGAAACCGCCACGATGCTCTTCCCCGAACCCGGCCCCGACCGCGACGCCTTCGGTGCCGCCTGGGCGGCCGCGGCCCGGGCGATCGAAGACGACGAGGCGATGACGGTCGACGACCGGCTGACCGCCTTCTACCCACAGATCATTCTTGCTCGGCTGCAGGCGTCCGCGGCGCCCGCCGCCAGCGACGTCGTGACTGCGACCGGCGAGCTCACCCCGACGGCCGCGGCCGTCGACGGGGCCGCCGCGGACGCCGCCGACGCCGCCGACGCCGAGCCCACGCCCATCCCGCTGCCGGCGGACCTCGTGCAGCGCGTGGCCGAGCGCGTGAAGTGGTCCAGCGAGACCGTGACCGACGCAGGCGAGATGCAGACCGTCATGGGAACGATGGTCTGGATGCTCCAGGAGACAGGCCAAGACGCCGCCGCCGAGGAGCTCTTGAACACCAAGCTCGATTCGACGCTCCAGCCCTACTACTACATGCTCGAGCTCGCGAGCATCGCCGAGGAGAAGGACGACACGGCCGGCGCGATCGGCTGGTACCGCAAGGCATGGGAGACGTCCCAGGGGTCGATGACGCGTTTCCGCTGGGGCCACAGCTACCTGCGCGCCCTCCTCCGGCTCGCCCCGGAGGACGAGGCGACGTTCGAGACCGAGGCCACGAAGATCCTCACCGAGTTGATGGCCAACCAGGACGCGCTCGCGCTGGGCAATGGCGACCGGATGGGCACGCTCTCGGCCGCGATTCTCAAGTGGAACGCAGACGGCGAGCACGATGCCGTCGTGACCAGGCTGCGCGACCTCGTCGCCGCCGGCTGCGCCGCCCTCGACGCGACGGGCGAGGACTCCCAGCAGAGCCGTTGCCAACAGTTCCTCGTGCCCGAGGACGAGGAGACGACGACCGGGTAGCGGCTTTTCAGGCAGCCTCTCAGACGCCCGAAGCTGCGGGGATCCCCGCAGCTTCAGGGCATCCGCCACTCGGCCCATACGCGTCACGGTTGGGCCGGATTGTGCGCTATGCTACCTGCAACCGTCCGTACCGACCCGGAGGACCGCCGTGGCGCTGCCCGCAGGTTACGCGATCATCGACTTCGATCCGCCCACCGCCGATGCCGCCCTTTGGATGCGCTTCCACGCCTACCGGCGCCGGCGCCACGCCGAGTCGCAGCCGGAGGACCCGGTCACACCCGACGCCGATGTCGAGGTCTGGATCCGAACGCCGCAGCTCGGCGGCGCTGACCGGCGCTGGCTCGTCGCGCACGGCGACGATGTCGTCGGCGCTGCCAGCGCGAGCTGGGTCGTGGACGGGCCGATGCTCCCGACGAACGGGCATCTGATGTGGGGCGGCGGCGGCGTGCTCCGTGCCCACCGCCGCCGCGGCATCGGCACCGCGATCGTTCGGCTCGTGGCGGACGAGTTGGTCGCGCGGGATCGCTCCGTGCTCACGGCCGGCACGAACGAGGACGACGGCCGGGCCTTCCTGGCGTGGCTCGGCGCCGAGGTGAAGTTGGAGGCGGCCGAAAACCGCCTCGCGCTGGCCGACGTCGACTGGGCGATGGTCGAGCGCTGGGCGGCCGAGGGCCGGCGCCGCTCGCCGGATACATCGCTCGTCTTCTGGGAACACCGGGTGCCGGAGGCCGAGATCGTGCCGTACTGTGCCGCGCTGACCAAACAGCTGAACACGATGCCGCACGACGACCTCGACCACGGCGAGATCGTTATGCGGCCCGAGGACCTCCATGACATGCACGCCCGGTACGACAAGATCGACGCCAGCCTGCACACGCTCATCACACGCGAGCCGGACGGCACGATCTCCGGAATCACGGACGTGAACTACTCACCCGGTCGCCCTGACCGCGTCATGCAGCAGTTCACGGGCGTCGATGCGGACCACCGCGGCCGCGGTCTGGGCAAGTGGCTGAAGGCGGCCATGCTGCTCTACATCCGCGACACCTACCCCGCGGCGAAGACCGTCGTCACCGGCAACGCGAACTCGAACGACCCGATGCTCTCCATCAACCATCGCCTCGGCTTCAAGGCACACCGCGGCGAGTCGGTCTATCAGATCGGCCGGGAGGCGCTGGCGGCCCGCCTGGCGGCGGTGCAGGGGTAAGCGTGTAACGCGGCACCGGCTGTCGTCGACGTGCTGACTGCCTGCATCCGCCCATCGCCCGAAGGACCCTCGCCGGTGCCCGAAGCCCAACCGATACGCGATCGCCGCCTCCTCACGATCCTGGCGATCGTCTTCGTGAACATCGTCGGCGCCGGCATGGTGCTGCCGACGCTGCCGCTCTTCGCCAAGGAGCGATTCGCGATCTCGCCGATCGTGAACACGCTCCTCGTGACGAGCTTCTTCGCCGCCCAGTTCGTGGCGGCGCCGATCCTCGGCCGGTGGTCGGACCGCATCGGGCGGCTGCCGGTGCTCGTCGTGAGCCAGATCGGGACGGCGCTGTCGTTCGTGCTGCTCGGCTTCGCGTTCGCGCCGTGGGTGCTGTTCGTCAGCCGAATCCTGGACGGCGTGACCGGCGGCAACATCACCGTCGCCCAGGCGTACGTCACCGACATCACGCCCCGCGAACGGCGGACGCAGGCCCTCGGTCTCATCTTCGCCGCGTTCGGCATGGGCTTCATCGTCGGTCCGGCGCTCGGCGGTGCGCTCAGCTCGATCTTCCGGCCGGAGGTCGTGTTCGCCTGTGCCACCGTCGCGACGCTCGGGACGGCGCTGCTGACCCGCCTGACGCTGCGCGAGACGCTGACGCCCGACGTACGCGCTCGGCTCGCCGCGGAGCGCTCCGCCCGCGGCGGCCGTCAACTGAACGTGGCGGCCGTGCTCGCCAACCGCAACCTCATGCTCGTCCTCGGCATCGCCGTCCTTGGCCAGTTCGCCCTCGGCCTGCTCCAGTCGACGCTCGCGCTCTACGGCGACGACGTGTTGTTCGCCAAGCTGCCGCAGCGCTACGTGGCGCTGGCCGTCGGGGCCGTGCTCGGCATCGTCGGGCTGGCGCAGGTCATCACGCAGCTCGTCGTTCTTCGGCGCGCGCTCCGGCGGTGGGGCGAGGCGCGCCTGGTGATCGGCGCGAACGTGCTCAGGGCGATCGGCATGTTCCTCTACATGGCGGCGCGCGGCCCGGCGCTGACGCCGTTCGCCGCGCTCTTCTTTGCGATGGGGATGGGCCTTGCCATGCCCCCGCTGCAGACGCTGGCCACGCACACCGTCGCCGACGAGGATCGCGGTGCCGTGCTGGGCTGGTACCAGAGCGCGGCCAACCTCTCGGTCATCGCCAGCACGGCGCTGGCGGGCGTGCTCTACAGCGTTGGGCCGCCGGTGCCGTACTTCGTCGGCGGGGTGCTTTCGCTGATGGCGGTCGGGCCGTCGCTGTTCCTGTTGCGGCTGCCCGTGGGGGCCGCGCCGGGGGACATGCGCCGGGCGCAGACCGACCCAGCGCATGTCGTCAATCCGGCGTAGGTGATGATGAGCGTTCGGCTGGCGCCAGGCGATCCCGCACCCGACGCCACCGTCCTCGACCCCGAAGGCGGCATCGTCCGATTGGCGGATCGCTGGCCGGACGGGCCGACGGCCCTGCTGTTCATCCGCCACTTCGGCTGTCCGTATTGCCAGATCGCACTGCGCGAGCTGGCCGGCGAGCGGCCGGCGCTCGAGGCGCTCGGCGCGCGCGTTGTCGCCGTCGCGATCGGCGAGCCCGAGCACGCGGTGCGGTTCGGGCGCAAGGCGGCGCCCGGCGTCGACGTCCTCGTCAGCCCGGACACGTCCGCCCACCGAGCGTTCGGCATGCGGCGCGCGCTGCCGTGGGAGATCGTCCACCCGCGGGCCGTCGCGCGCGGCGTGCAGCTGGCGGCGCAGGGCATCCTGCCCCGGGTCCCGACCGGCGATCCGTTCCTGCTCCCCGGCACGTTCGTCATCGACCGCGCGGGCCGCGTGCGCTACGCGCGCTACGCCGCGGATGTGAGCGACAACCCGGACTGGGAAGCACTCCGTTCGGCCGTCGCAGCGGCCGGCGGGACCGCGCCGGCGGGCGCCTGATCGTCCGCCGTCCGCAAGCCGCACGCATGCTGCGTCACGCCTGCGGCGGGCTGGTTCGTTGTACCATCCGACGTCGCTCCGCACGGGACCGGTCAGGCGCGGATCGTACCGCCTCGGATCGAACCGCGCCGAGCGGCCGCCGGCCATCGGCCCCGGCCAGCGGCGACCCGATTGGATCGACCGGCATTCAACTGGACCGGGGTTTGAACGACCGGCATTTGCAGCGACCGGATTTGATCGGCCGAACGCGATCGGCCGGATTTGAACGACCGTGTTGTCGGATGCCGATGCGGCGCCCGGCGGCTCAAACAGGAGGGTGAGGATGATCGACGTGTTGCGCCGCCTGCGGGTGGCCCTTGTTCCGTTGGCGATCGTCGCGGCGCTGCTGGCGCTGCCCCTGGCCGCGCTCTACGCGGCCGGCCGATCGCCGGCTGCCCAACCGCCGGCCGACGCTGTCGCCGCCGGCCCTTCGCCGGCCGAGGTGTTGGCCGACATGGCGGATCGCTCGCCGGTCGAGAAGCTCGACAGCGGGTTGACCGCGATCGCCAAGGACGGCGACGCGGCGGACGTGGTCATGACCTACGTGCAGTCCGACCGCGCCGTCGATTTCGACGCGCTGACCTCGCGCCACCACGCCTGGACGATGCCGGCCGGCGAGCACGTGGCATTCGTCGAGGTGCCGGTCGGCAAGCTCGGCGCGCTGGCGGCGCTGCCCGGCGTCGCGCGCGTCTCGGACGCGTCGCAGGACGCCACCGGCGCGATCTTCGTTCCCAAGCCGATGGACATGGACGGCCTGACCGTCCCGTACGAGGCGATCTCGCCCGAGCAGGCCGTGCAGCTGCGCGCACAGGCCGAGGCAGCGCCGCCGACGATCCGCCCGGAGAACGATTCGAGCGCGGGCGCCAAGCCGGCGCCGAGCGCGAAGGGTGGCCCGGAGCCCAAGGGCTGGCACGACATCTGGCGGAACCACTCCGCCAAGGAGGCCTGGGACCTCGGCTACACCGGCAAGGGCGTCAAGGTCGCCGTGCTGGACACGTCGGTCGACTTCGCCCATCCCGACCTCCAGGGCACGTACGCCGTCTACGAGAAGGGGCCATACACGGGCTGGCCCGAGATCTTCGACCCGTATGGTGTCAACCTGTGGTCACAGGACGTGCGCATCCCGGTGACCCAGGGTCGGCCGCGTGCGCAGCAGGGCGCCGGCGGCCTCGTCCTCATGTCCAACGTCGTCACGCCGACCGCCGCCATGGTGAACGGCACGAGCGTCCTGACGGGCTGCGTCCAGTCGCGGGCGATCGTCCGGCCGGCGAACCAGAACTTGAACGTGTTCCTGCCGCCGAATTGCTCGTTCGTCATGCCCCCGTCCAAGAGCGGCCGGATCCTGCACGGCTACCACCCGGACGCGAACATCCGCCCGCTCGGCGGCGAGCCGAACGCGGTGCCGTTCGTCGTGTCCCGCTACATGGACATGATCGTCGTCGACGCGAACGCGTCCGGCGTGTACGACACGGTGTATGTCGACCTCGACTTCGACCGCGACTTCACGGATGAGATGCCGCAGACCAAGGCGAACCCCGTCGCATGGCGGGACATCAACGGCAACGGCATCGCCGACTTCTCGGCCGGCACGGTCTACTGGATCTCCGACGGCCAGTCGACGCCGCCCGGTTCCTACCTCTTCGGACTCGCCGACGAGAAGCCCGCCGCCGGCATGTACGTCGCCATCCAGGCCGACACGGGCGGCCACGGTACGCTGTGCGCCTCCAACGTCGCCTCGCGGGGCGTCCTCGGCGTGCCCGACGCGGTGTCGCTCCAGTTCCAGGACCTGCCGGGCAACCACAAGCCGATGCCGCTCAATCCGGGCATGGGCAAGGAAGCGAAGATCATCTCCGTCGGCAACATCTACTCCGGCGGTGACCCGTCGTTCGATGCCGGCTGGCGCTTCGGCGTCCTCGGCGCCGACCCGGCCGATCCGTCGGACGACCCGCAGATCACGTCCAACAGCTACGGCTTCTCCGGCAACGACGACGACGGCTGGGACCTCTACTCGCACGCGATCGACTACTACGTCCGGACGTTCAACCCGACGTCGACCGGGCTGTACTCCAACGGCAACGGCGGCCCGGGCTACGGCACGATCCCGGTGCCCAAGCCGGCCACCGGCATGGGCATCGCCGCCAGCACCCAGATGGGCTCGACCGGCTGGGACTCGGCGTACGACACCAAGCAGATCACGTTCGGCGACATCACGCCGTGGTCGGACCGTGGCCCGATCGCCCTGCTGGGCGCCGGCGCCAGCTTGGCCGCCGACGGCGCGTACGCCTCGGGCTCGAGCCCGCTGAACGCCGTCGTCACGAACGCGAACCAGCCCGAGTTCAAGCGGGACGGCGAGTTCGCGAACGGCACATGGGGCGGCACGAGCCGCTCGTCGCCGGTCGCCGCCGGCCTGATGTCCCTGATCTACCAGGCCTTCGACGACAAGCACGGGCGCTGGCCGACCTGGCAGGAGGCGCGTTCGATCGCGATGGCCGGCAGCCGCTTCAACGGCTACGACGCCTTCGTCACCGGCGCCGGCGTGCTCGACGCCGCCGACGCGGCGCGGATCGCGGGCGGCCTGTACGGCGTCGCGTCCATGCCGTCCGAGTGGACGACCGGCGGCTACCGCGGCAAGACCTACCCGGCCTTCGCCAAGATGCAGACGCGCGGCTCCCAGGCCAAGCAGACGTTCACGCTCTCGAACGCGGACGACAAGCCCGTCGAGGTCAAGGTGTCCGGCCAGTGGCTGCGCCGCGTCGGGCACACGGACATCCCGTGGACGTCCAAGACCGTGACCGAGGAGGTCGGCTCGCCGACGTCCTTCAACGCGCCGCAGTACCTCGTGCCGATCGACAAGGACGCCGTTCCGGCGGGCACCGACCTGATGGTCGTGCGGATGGCCTATCCGCTCGAGGACATGGACTTCGAGGCGCCTGACGTCGGCCCGTGGCGCCCGGGAACGCCGAAGGAGTCCTACCTCATCTCCGACAACATCTGGCGTCTGACGGTGTATCAGCACACGGACCGCAACGACAACCAGAAGCTCTGGAACGACGCGAACGGCAACGGGGTCGTCGACCTCAAGCTGAGCGACTTCTACACCCAGACGCTGGACTCGACGCCGCCGGGCAACCCCGCCAAGATCTCGAACATGCTCGACTACGGCGCATCGGAGATCGAGCAGGGCGAGTACATGCGGTTCGCCTATCTGAACAACGACGCGAACAACCACCTCGTCACCGTTCACCACCCGCTGGAGCGGTGGGGCAACGGGATCTACATCGGCTTGTCGCACTGGGAAGCGTGGTTCAACGCGGGCGGCACATGGGATCAGCGCGGCCGCAGCACGAAGATGCCGGTCACGGACCTGACGCTGCGCGTTGACTACTACGATTACGTCGACTGGCCGTGGCTCTCGACCGGCGACTCGACGGTCACGATCCCGGCCGCCGCCGGCGGCACGCCGGGCACCTTCACCGTCGACGCGACGATGAGCGTCCCGGCCGACGCCGCGTACGGCAGCTACGTCGGCGCCATCTTCGCCGACTACGCGCGCGACACCGCCGGCGGCGACGTCCCGGTGTTCGCCGAGCTGGCACCCGAGGAGCCGCGCGGCGGTTACGAGCTGCCCGGCCGTCGCCTGACGATCCCGGTGAACGTGAACGTCGCCGCGTCGTACGGCTGGAACGGCCCGGTCACGTTCGGCGGTGCCGAGGGCGACGACCGCGACGCGCCGTACAACAACGGTGCGGTCGCCGGCGCGCAGAGCTGGGGCTGGCGGCCGGAGTCGGGCGACTGGCGCTACTTCCTCCTGGATGCCGCCAAGCCGCCGAAGAACACGCTCTCGTACCTCATCTCCAGGACCCGCTGGGACGACCCGTCGGAGAAGATGACGGACATCGACACGCGCCTGTACGGCCCGTCGATGGACCGGTACACGGACCCGACGCACCCCGCCAACGGCGAGCCGGAGGCGGACGGGCAGACGCGCAACCGCGCAGACACCGCCTGGTACGGCCCGCATACGCTCGCGCTGCTGGCGCAGAGCCCGTCGAGCAACATCCAGGGGGACGGCCGCTGGGCGTTCAACACCTCGAGTGGCGGCAACGAGGACTGGGTCTCGGCGCCGGCCGGCGAAGGACTGCACGAGCTCATGCTCGACAACGTCCTCTTCAGCGGCTCGTCCATCGAGATCCCGTTCGAGACGACCGTCGGCTCGATCCGGATCACGCCCGGCGAGGTCGTCCTCGAGGGGCCGGCGTGCACCGAAGTGGCGCTCATGTCCGATCTGCCGATCGACGACCTGGCCGTAATGGCCTACGGAATGCATCCGCCCGTCGTCGAGACCGATCAACCGGCCAAGCAGGACGATCAGAACGTCGCCGCCGCGGCCAGCTATCGCTACACCTACACGCTGGAGAGCGAAGCGGCCCGGTTGAGCTTCACCGTCGACGGCAACGACGACGGCGTTGACCTCGACCTCTTCGTCCTCTACGACAACAACGCCGACGGCACGTTCAACTTCACGAACGAGCAGGTCGGCAGCTCGACCACCCCGAACGCCGACGAAGAAGTCGTTCTCGACAGCATCAGCCCGTCCGGCGAGTACGTCGTCCTCGTGCACGGCTTCACGGTGCCGGGCAACGGCACGACGTTCACGTTGACGATCGATGCGACGTACGGCGACGACATCGGCGTCACCGACCCGCCGACCTCGATCGAGGCCGGCAAGCGGACGATGATCCGGGTCTGTCCGGACGCGCAGGCCGTCGCCGGCCGGACGGAGCCGAGCACCGGCGTCCTGTTCATGGGCCCGACCGCTTCGCCGCAGATGATGCGTGTCCCGGTCCGCTGGTACCCGACGGGCACGGTGCCGACGCCGGTCCCGGTGACCCCGGACGGCGTGTTCCTGCCGGCGCTGCTGCGCACGGCCCTGTTCGGTGTCGAGGAGCCGCCGCCGGCCATAACGGGCAGCGCGGTGCTCGAGAGCGTGCACGAGCGCGCGACGCGCTGACGGTACGCGCGCCACGTGCGCGCGGCGTCGCTCGAACGCGTTCGATGACGAGGAGCCGGTCCGGTCGCCATGACCGGGCCGGCTCCTCCGGTTTTGGGAGCGGCATTGGGGCGCGACGTTGGGGAGCGGCCGTGGGCAACGCCGGGCGGGGATCGGCCGCCGGCACGGCGCAGACGGCGGCAGCCACCGGCTGCCGGTGACCCCGTCCCATGCGCACGCTACACTTCCCCCATGCCGCCCCGCCCCGCGACGCCCCGACACCGCCTCATCGCCGCCGTGCTCGTGGCCGCCGCGGTCGCGCTCGCTTGGCATGTCGCGCTCGCCCGATCAGCGCGCAGCGCCTTCGATTCCGGCCCGAGCCCCCGCCAGCAACCGACGGTCGTGACGCCCACGCCCCGCCCCCCGACACCGACGCCCGTGCCCGCAACGCCCGTCCGGCGGCCGGATCTCGCGATCGGCGGCCTGCGTGTGGCGCCGGCGCTGCACAACGCGCAGACCCTGGCGTTGACCGCCACGTTCGCCGTCACCGTGACGAACGTCGGCGCCGCTTCGTCGCGCGCGCCGATCACCGTGACGTGGTTCGCCGACGCGAACGGCAGCCGGCGGTTCGAACCGGGGGCCGACACCGTCCTGGCGAACGCCTTCCTGCCGGACGACGTGCCGCCGCTCGGCACCGTCGGGATCGGCGCGCCGGGCGGCGGCCGGCTGCCGTTCCGCGATGCGCCCGTACTCGTCAGCGTTCGGGACAGCGGCACGGTGGGCGAGGGCAACGTGACGAACAATGTCGGAACGACCGCCGGCCTCTGCCGCCGCGCGGCGCCGGGCGCGACCGCCGGCATCGCCACCCCGCGCGCCAAGTGGCGGTGGCCGCTGCCCGGCACGACGCCGCCGTCCCCGACGAAGCGTCAGGTCGAGGCGTCGCCGGCGATCGTCGACCTGGACGGCGACGGCGTGGCCGAGATCGTCTTCGTCACCCTCGACCGGGACACCGAGCCCGACAGCGGCATCCTCCGCGCGGTCGACGGGCGCACGGGCGCCGACAGGTTCGCCGTCACGGCCCCGGACTGGCGGGTGGGCGCGTTCAGCGCACCGGCCGTCGGCGACCTTCTCGGCGACGGCCCGCCCGAGATCGTCGCCGTGGATGCCGCGTACGAGCACGTCCTCGCGTTCGACATCGACGGCACGCCGGTCTGGCGCAGCGACCCCGTGCTGGCCAACCCCGACAACACCCGCCTGCGCCTCGCCGGCCCGTCGCTGGCCGACCTCGATGCGGACGGCTGGCCGGAGATCCTCGTCGACGACGTCCTGCTCGACGCCGCCGGCAAGCTTCTCGGCCGCCTTCCCCCCGGTGCGATGGCCGTTGATCTCGACCTCGTCGGCCTGAGCGGCGATGAGGGTCCGCCGCGGCCGGAGATCATCGGCTTCGGTTTTGCCCTCAAGGCGCACCTCGAGGACCGCTGGCTCGAGCCGCTGTGGCAGTTCGAGGGCGCCGCCAAGGGCGTCGGCTTCAACGCCGTCGCCAACCTCGACGACGACCCGTACCCCGAGATCGTCATCGTCGGCGACGACGGCGATGTGCAGCTTCTTCACCACAACGGTGCGCCGCTCGACAGATCGCGGTGCTTCGCCGACACACCGATCGTCTGCCGCCAGGGCCGCGGCGGACAGGGCGGCCCGCCGGTCATCGCCGACTTCGATGGGGACGGACGGGCGGACTTTGGCGTGGCGGGGCGCAAGCTCTTCACCGCCCGAAACACAACCGGCGGCGTCCTGTGGCAGCTGGACACGGATGATGACAACTCCGGCGTCACGTCGGCTACGGCGTTCGATTTCGACGGCGACGGTGCCTCCGAGGTCGTGTACGCCGACCGGTCGAGGCTGCGGCTCATCGATGGCCGAACCGGGATCCCCATCTGGCAGACGGCCCGGCCGAGCCTCACGACCTTCGAGATGCCCGTCGTGGCGGATGTCGACGGCGATGCCCATGCCGATCTCGTCGTCGGCGTCGGCGGCACCGACACCAACGGCAACATGTCGGCCGACGCGGGGTTGGCGGTCTTCGAGAACCCGGCCTGGGCGCCGGCCCGCCCCGTCTGGAACCAGCACGCCTTCGCGCACACGTTCGTCGACGACGCCGGCCACATCCCGCTCGTCGCCCCGCCGAGCTGGCAGCTGCGCAACGGGTTCCGCGACGCCGGCCTCCCGGGCGCGCCGTCGTTCGGCCAGCCCGACCTGACCGTCGGCCGCCTCGTCCGCGACGCCGGCGCCCCGCCCGGCGCGCCGCGCGTGCTGGCGCGGATCGGCAACGCCGGCAGTGCGGCGGCCGGCCGCGGCGTCGAGATCGCCTTCCACCGCACGTTCGTCACCGGCACCTTGGCGGCCACGGCGACGCTCGGGGCACCCCTCGCCGCCGGGACGTACGTCGACGTTGCCGTCGCCTGGCCCGCGGACGCGGACACCGTGGCGGTCATCGTGGACCCGCGCGGCGTCGTGGCCGAGTGCGCCGGTGGATGGCGGGCCGTGGACGCAGCGGCCGATGCCGAGGCCAACAACGTGCACGCGGCCCGCCTGTCCGCCCTCCCCCTCGCCCCGCCCACCCCGACGCCGCCGCCGACCCCGACCCGCCGTGCGACGCCGACGATCGGCCCGACGCGCAGCCCGACGATCGAACTGCCGTGGGAGCGCACGCCATCGCCGACGCCGACCGTCGACGGGACGATCGTTGCCACGGCCACGGGCTCGCCGACGATCGACGGCATGCAGACCGTCCCGCCGACGTGGACGTCGACCGCCACGCCTTCCGCCACGCCTTCCGCCACACCTTCCAGTGCACCGACCGCCCCGTCGCCGACGTCCGCCCGTACGCCGGCGACGCTCTGGCTGCCGGTGGCGCTCCTCGGCCGCTGCGGTCCGGGCGACACCGACGTCGATGCCGTCTTGGTCATCGACACGTCCGCCCACATGGCGGAGCGGGACGGCGCGCTTACGCGGCTCGACTTGGCCAAGTCCGCCGCCACGGGCGGGCTCGTCGCCCTGGCCGCGGGTCCCGACGATCGCGCGGCGATCATCACCGTCGGCGACGTGGCTGCGCTGCGCGCGCCGTTCACGCGCCCGATCGACGTGCTGCCGCTCGTCGAGGGCCTGACCGTCGAACGTGCGACGTCGTTGGAGACGCCGATCGACCGTGCCCTTGCCCTGGCACGCGCCGAGCTCGTCCGTGCCCGCCCATCGGCGGCGAAGCTGATCGTCATCATCAGCGATGGGCGGGCGTGGCCGGCGCAGACCGCCTCCGCCGCCGCCGAAGCGCGGGCCGCCGAGGCCGCCGGTGCGATCGTCGTGGCTCGCGGAATCGGCGACACCGCCGCCCCCGTGCTGCCTCCCCTCGTCGCAATCGCCGGCAGCCGCCAACGCGTCCGCGTGCGGACCGACTCGTTCGACGGCGAGGGAGGCGGCGAATGGGCCGTCGTCACCGCCCGCTGCCCGCCGGGTCCGTTGTGGGCGGGGCGATGACGGGGTGTCTCGAAGTCAACCGCAACGCCATGCCGAAGGCCCACACGCGTCGCGCTCGCGTAGGGGCGACGCCATGCGTCGCCCTGGAACGCGTCGCCGTGGCCACCCAATCCATACAATTGCCCCCATTCGATCGTTGAGCGCGTCGCAGGCGGTCCCATGTGGCGGGCGGGGGAGGGCGACGCATGCGTCGCCCCTACGCGGTGGGGGTGATGATGGCGGTGTGCGGGTTGGCCGAATCGATGGGTGGGTTTGCCGAAACGCTTGGCGGGCGCAACGAAGGAGCCGGACGATGGAACGGACGATGGAACGGACGATGAATCGGTTTCGCAGGGCGGTGGGATGGGTGGTCATCGCCAGCGGTGCGATCATGTTCTCCGTTGTCGGGCTGGGTCGCGTCGCGGCACAAGGCCCCGCCGTCCCCGAGTTCGGCGCGACCGGCGAGCGTGCCCTGCGGGTGATCGGCGACGAGCGCGACGGCCTGTCCGGCCCGCGCGACCTGGCGTTCAACCCGGAGCGGCCGTACGAGCTCTGGACGGTGAACCGGCCGACGGACGGCACAGTCCTCTACTTTCAGCCCGGGACGCCGCAAGAGCGGGTCGAGGCGCGGCTGGACAAGTTCCGCAACCACTTCATGGAAGAGGTCAGCAGCGTCGCGTTCGGCGACTACGGGAACTTCGCGACCTGCCAGGAGTCGCGGAACACGTACAACCGCCAGCACAACCCGAACGACTTCATGGGGCCGACGCTCTGGACGGCCGACCTGAGCATCTATGCGCGCATCAACCAGACGCTGGACATGGATGCGCTGCTGCGCTCCCACCAGCCGGTCGATCCTGCCGCCACGCTCGGCTTCGCCGCGCCGGTCGGGCGGGCGTTCGCCTGCTTGCCGAGCTCCGGGCCGGGCGACAAGGCGACGCGCGCGCTGCGGCCGTTCGACGTGGCGCAGGGCCCCAATCCGCGGCTGGGCAGCCATATCGACATGCTCCACCAGAGCCCGAACTGCATGGGCATCGAGCACGAAGCGGGCAACGCCTACTGGGCGTTCGACGGGCTGCACGGCCATCTCGTGCGCTACGACTTCGCCGTCGACCACGGCCCGGGCTGGGATGACCACAGCGACGGGATCGTCCGCCGTTATGTCGAGGCGAAGGTGGGCTACACGGCCGACATTCCGGGTCATCTTGCCCTCGACAAGGCCACCGGCTGGCTGTACGCCGCGGATCCGGGCGCCGGTCGCGTCATCCGGTTGAAGATCGACAGCGGTCGGCGTGCCGAGACGCTCGAGCCCGACAACGAGCCGCTGGCCGAGCTTTCCACGTGGCGCGGCACGACGGTCGAGGTCGTGGCGAGCGGCCTGAAGCAGCCGTCGGGCGTGGCGCTCCATGCGGGGCGGCTGTTCGTCGGTCAGGCAACCGGGGGCGAGATCGTGGCGTACGACACGGCGACGCTGGCCGAGCTGGGCCGGATGGACACGGACGCCCGGCGCCTGGCCGGCCTCGAGGTCGGCCCCGACGGCCGCCTGTACTTCGTCGACACCGAGGCGAACACGCTTATCCGGGTCGATCCGGATCGCCGCGTGGCCTACGAGCCGCCGGTCGTCACGCCGCAGCCGTCCTTCACGCCCAGCGTCGAGCCGACACGAACACCCCGCGCCGGCCAGCGCACGCCGACCCCGCTCCCGGCGACGGCAACCGCAACGGCCACCGCGACGACGGAACCGACATCGACGGACGTCCCGACGGCCACGGCGACCGAGCCGCCGAGCGCGACGCCGACGGTGACGAACACGCCGACGCCGGAGCCCTCGCCGACGCCCTCGCGGTGGTGGGGGTTCATGCCGTTTGCGGTACGGGGCGTTCGGCGGTAGGGAGCGGACGTCCGCGTCAACAACTGACCCCTTATTGGCCCCTTCTGGACTCCCGGCGCGGCCTCGCTCCGACTATGCTGGCGCCACGATGTCGCCGCGGATGGCCGCGGTGACGCACAAGGACAGGAGGGCCAGATCATAGATAGGAAGGTACCGTCGGCACGGAACGGCCCAGTGGGCGGCCGGCCCCACGACATGTGTACGCCCATCTCGCCGCTGTATCGCATGCCGCACATCTAAGAACATACGAACAAAGGAACAGAACCCGTGCAACTCGAACGCCTCGCCCGGTTTGTCCGGGCCCGCGTGCTGATCACTTCCCTCCTCGCCGCGCTCGCCGCGTTGATCGTGGCTGTCAACGGGCCGGTCCAGGCCGCCAACCAGAACTCCCTGGTGTTCCCACCGAACGCCCATCCCCACGGCCGGTCGCTCGGCGCGTGGGGCGGCGAGTGGTGGGCGTGGATGGGCCAGTATCCGTACGCCGTGAGCCCGATCGCCGACAGCGGCGTCGTCACGTACGGCGATGCCGACGAGCAGCCCGCCGGCAACGTGTGGTTCCTGGCCGGCACGTTCGGCGGCCCCGGTGAGCGCACGCTCACCGTGCCCAAGAACAAGGCCCTGCTCGTCCCGCTGATCAACTGGGATGTCTGGGCACCCGAAGACTGCTGGTGGATCGGGGCATCCGAGGAGCCCGACACGTGCAGCGCCGCCGACCTGCAAGGCTTCCTGGACACGTTCATGACCGAGAACGTCACCGGACTGTCGATGACCCTGGACGGCCAGGCGATCACCGGCCTGTTCGACTACCGCGCCAGCTCGGGTGCCTTCAGCCTCGACCTCCTCGCGGACTCGCTCTGGACGGACTTCGGGTACACGCCCGGCGTGCGCAACCCGAACATCAGCGACGGCTACTACGTGATGGTCAAGCCGCTGTCGGTGGGGGCGCATGAGCTGCACTTCACGGCCGACGTGGACGGCAGCACGTCGCAGGACATGACGTACCACCTGACCGTCGCGCCGTAGCCGCCCGGTCATCGGCCCGGGTCCGGCGGGACCCGGTCAGCGGTGCGGCGCGCGGGCCAAGGGCGACGTGCCACCGCCACCCCGCGAGACCCTGGCTCGCTTCATCGACCGGCGACGGCCGGTGAAGCGAGCCGTCGTAATACCACACCACCGTGTTTCGGCCGTGTCGTCCATCGCGACGCTCATGTATGGGCACCCACAAGGGGTGCCCATACATGAGCGTCGCACGGCCGCATGGCGGCGGATTGGTGCTAATCGCGGCCACGGCCACAGCGGCAGCGATCGCCATCGTCCACCTTGCCCCTCTCCGCCCGCTCGCTATCCTACTGGCCCCGGCTCGCCCGCCCACGTGGCGACCTCGCGCCCCGGCCGCCGCCCAGCCCGCTCCGATCGTTCCGCCCCGGAGACCGCCCATGCTCGCCCCCGCCTCGCCGACGACGCCCGCCCTCGGCCGAGCATCGCGCTCCTGGCCTGCGGACGGCCGCCCCAACCTGCTCCGCCCGCTCAAGGTCGTCGTCCTCGGCGCCGGCCCGGCCGGCCTGTACGCCGCGCTGCTGCTGAAGCGCATCGACGCGCGCCACGAAGTCACCGTCATCGAGCGCAACGCGCCCGAGGTGACGTTCGGATTCGGCGTCGTCTTCTCGTCCGAGACGCTTCAGACGCTGGCCGAGGCGGACCCGGAGAGCTACGCGGCCATCGAGGGCGCCTTTCGGTACTGGGACGACATCGACGTCCACGTCGGCGGCGAGGTCGTGACGAGCACCGGCCACGGGTTCTGCGGGCTGGCGCGGCGCGAGCTGCTCGTCATCCTCCAGGCGCGCTGCCGGGCGCTGGGCGTGCGGCTGGAGTTCGAGCGCGACATCGAGGACGTTGAGCGGTTCATCGCGGACGCGACGCACGGCGGCGCCGACCTCGTGATCGCCGCCGACGGCGTGAACAGCCGGGTGCGGGAGGCGCGCCGCGACGCGTTCCGGCCGACGGTCGGCTGGGGCGCGTGCCGCTTCACGTGGCTCGGGACGCCGCGGCCGATGACGGCCTTCACGTTCCTGTTCGCCGAGACGCAGTGGGGCCTGTTCCAAGCCCACGCCTACCCGTTCGAGGCGGATCTCGGCACGTTCATCATCGAGTGCCACGAGGACACGTGGCGCCGCGCCGGGCTGGACACCGCCGACGAGGCCGCGACGGTCGCGTTCGGGGAAGCGCTGTTCGCCGACTGGCTGGACGGCGCGCCGCTCATCTCCAACCGGTCGATCTGGCGGTCCTTCCCGACGGTCACGCTCCGCCAGTGGCACGACGGCAACGTCGTCATCCTCGGCGACGCGGCCCACACGGCGCACTTTTCGATCGGCAGCGGCACGAAGCTGGCGATGGAGAGCGCGATCGCGCTCGTCGACGCGCTGTGCGCCGTCGGTGTGGACGGGCCGGGGGGGGTGACGGGCGCGCTGCAAGCGTACGAGGACGCGCGCTGGGTCGAGGTCGGGCGGACGCAGACCGTGGCGCGGACGAGCCAGCACTGGTTCGAGACCGTCGCCGGGCGGATCGACGTGCCCCCCGTCCGCTTCGCGTTCGACCTCCTCACGCGCTCCAAGCAGATCACGTACGACAACCTCCTCCGCCGCGACGAGGGGTTCATCGGCCGCGTGCGCCAGGTGTTCCGCGACGTCGAGGGCGCGCCGACGGCCGGAGACGGCACGCCGCTCACGCCGATCTTCGCGCCCCTTTCGCTGCGCAGCCTCGAGCTCGTGAACCGGATCGTCGTCTCGCCGATGTGCCAGTACCTGTCGGAAGACGGTCTGCCGAACGATTGGCACATGGTCCACCTCGGGAGCCGGGCGATCGGCGGCGCCGGGTTGATCATCTCCGAGATGACGGACATCTCGCCCGAGGCGCGGATCACGCCGGGCTGCTGCGGGATGTGGAGCGAGCGGCATGCCGAGGCGTGGCGGCGCATCACGACGTTCGTCCATGGCCACAGCCAAGCCGCGATCGCCCTCCAGCTCGCCCATGCCGGCCAGAAGGCGAGCACGCGCGTCGGCTGGGAGGGCTACGACGAGCCGCTGCCGTGGCACAACTGGGACATCGTGGCCGCTTCCGCCGTGCCGTACCACCCGTTCAGCCAGGTCCCGCGGGCGATGACGCGCGCCGACATGGAGGCCGTGACGGCCGACTTCGTCCGCGCCGCTCTGCTGGCCGTCGACGCCGGCTTCGATATGCTCGAGCTGCACTGCGCGCACGGCTACTTGCTCTCGTCGTTCCTATCGCCCCTGTCCAACCGGCGCGTCGACGACTACGGCGGCGATCTGGCGAACCGCCTGCGCTACCCGCTCGAGGTCTTCGACGCCGTCCGCGCCGCGTGGCCCGCCGCAAAGCCGATGAGCGTGCGGATCTCCGCCACCGACTGGGTCGACGGCGGCAACGACGGCGACGACGCGGTGGCGATCGCCCGCGCCTTCGCCGCCCACGGCTGCGACATCGTCGACGTCTCGGCCGGCCAGACCGCGCCGTACGCGCTGCCGGACTACGGCCGGATGTTCCAGGTGCCGTTCGCCGAGCGGATCAAGAAGGAGGTCGGCATCCCGGTGATGGCCGTCGGCGCGATTCAAAATGCCGACCACGCGAACACCGTCCTGGCCGCCGGCCGCGCCGACCTGTGCGCGATGGCGCGGCCGCATTTGAGCGATCCGTACCTCACGCTTCATGCCGCGGCCAAGTACGGGCACGACGATCAGTGGTGGCCGGCGCCGTATTTGGCGGTGAAGCCGCGGGGGGGGCGGCCGGCGTACTCGCGGGCGCGGGAGCGGGCGCGGGAGGGCTTGCCGGGGGTGGTTGGGGTGGCAGGGGACGACAGCGACGTACGGCGGGTATAGACGGCGAGATCGATTGGATTGCTTGCAGCCAGCGCAGTCCAACCGTGTGGCCGGTCGCGAGGCGGGCGCGGCAAGTGGAGTGGGTTGGAAATGCAATGTTGATTCGTGTGGCGTTTCAACATTGAAACCGGTTGGGTTTCACCATAGAAAGCCCGGACGACTCAATATTGAAAGTCCGGGCGCTTCCATGTTGCGATTCGGGACCGAGCGATGCGGTCGTGTTCGTTGATCATGGCGGTGACCCGGCAGCTTCCGTACAACCGTCAGAACTTCGCGCAGCCGTTCGGCCTAAGGCCCTCACCCCCCGACCCCCTCCCCCAAGTCTGGGGGAGGGGGAGGATCACGGGTTGGACGACGGTAGGATCATTCTCGACGCGATAGGTCGCCATCAGTCGTTCTCGTCGGCGCCCAATTCAGCTGCGAACGCAGCGAACTCGCGCACGCGTGAGAGACCGGCCGCTTCGCGGGCATTGAGGTCCTCCACGAGCGCGTCATCGTCCCGTTCCTCGAGATACGCATCCACGAGTTGCTGGACGAGCAACTCCACGGACTTGCCCTGTCGGCCGGCTGCGTCGCGGATCTCGTCGGGAAGCATGACGGTCACTTTGAACATTCGCTTATCCTCCACGCTGCACATACCGTGAACGATACACGGTCGCAAGCCAGTTGGGCACCGGACCGCGTCCTCGTGGGCCACACCACCACGACGTCATAGGCCAAGCCCCGGCTGGACCGCCCGTCCCTGCTCCCTCCACCCGGTGTACTCACGAACGCGGGAGGGATTGCCGGCAGCCGGCAGCCGGCAGCGGTTCAACGGAATAGCCCTTGCCGCACGTTGACCTGCATGGTCGTTAGTGTCGACGCACAACTTCCGCGCAGCGATGACACGCTGACCGTGTTGCAAGCCGACGTGAAACCACGTCGTGCCCCGGTCACGATCGCCCGACGGAATCGCTGCGGACGGGCGGGATCCCTCAGGCTGAATGCGTACAGCTTCGAAGGGAGAAACCCCCGTGGGATGAACACGAAGGCAATACCGTCGCCAACACGGATGTTCGAGTCGTACGTCTCCTCTTCGAGACGGCCCGATACCATGCGAGGCGCAGACGGGTCCGCCAGGTCGTACGCAAACAGACCGGCGCTGGCAAAGTACAGCATGCTCGTTCGTGCGTCGACCGCGACTCCGCCCCCGTTCCGGGCCTGCGGCGGCAGCTCGACGGTCACGACATCGCGTGGCGCGGCCGGATCGCTCAGGTCCAACACTCGCAGGCCACCGTCGGCGAGATACACGTACGGGTCGAGCACGGCCAGTCCGCGCCCTTGGGGAGCCGCGTGCAGGGACGTCCGGCCCACCCAGCGCGGCGTCGCCGGGTCGATGACGTCGACGATCTCAATCGAGTTCCACCCCAATTGCTTCACCGACATGTCCCACGCGTTCACTGACAATGGTGCCACTTCGGCCATCCGAAAGAGCATTGCCCGCCACTGCGCTTGACCCACCCCCGCCACCCCCGCCACAATCGCGCTCGCCGGTCAGCCCTTCGCATGTCCCCGCGTGCCCCCCCGCCGATCGGCTCAAGGAGCCCCCGATGACGCGTCCCCCCCGCACCCACATCGCCCTCCGCACCTCCCTCCTGGCCGCCCTCCTGGCGGCCTTTGTCGTCGCCCCGCCGTCCCCCGACCGCGTCCACGCCGACGCCGCCTCCATCCTGCGCACGGCCTGGCAGCGCACCGAGCGCGTCGGCCGCTACGCCTTCGAAACCCGGCTGACGCAGACCACGCTGCCGCCTCCCGCGATCACGTCGGCCGGACGACAGGCCAAGGTCACGACGCTGTTCATGGACGGCACAGCGGACCGCCGGGCACAGCGCCTTGAGCTATCGCTGTGGCGGGACGGTGCCGCCATCGGCGACCCGGCCGAAGCGCTGGAGGTGCGCCTCGACGGCGTCGCCGCCAGCGCACGCGTGAAGGGCGGCGAGTGGCAGGCGCTGGACGATATCGACGGCGGCCTTGCGCAAACGGGCGACGCGGCCTCCTTCCTCGTGGCCGCCGAGCACGTGCGCCCGCTGGGAGCCGAGACGCGCGAGCTGCCGACGGCCTCGGGTACCACGCGCGAGGTGTCGTTCGAGCGCTACGCGTTCGCGCTCGACGGCGAGGCGTACGCCACGTACATGCGCGACCTCACCACGGACTACCTCCGATCGCACGGCGAACTGCCCGCCGGTGTGCGGCTCGGCACCGTCGACCGCTTCATGAACGTCGCCACCCGCGGCGAGGCCTGGATCGACGGCGATGGGCTGCCGCTGCGGATGACGCTGACGATGGAGCACCCACAGGCGCGCGACGGGACGCGCACGACGGTCGAGGTGCAGACGGACTTCACGGGGTACGGGGATGCGGCCGCGGCGGCCGGCGCCGTCGGCGCTGCCGGCGACTTCTGGACCCACCCGCTCGCATGGGTCGCCGATCATGCGCCCGGTGGCGCAACCGCAGCCGTCGCGACCTCGCTGGCCGCCGATACCGCGCTGTTCGTCCTCGTCCTGGCGCTCGGCTACGCCCTTCTCGCGCTCCGGCGACGGCGCCCGCGCCTGGCGTACCAGATCGTCGCGACGGTCATGGTGGCCCACTTGACCGTGATGCCGCTCGTCCAGACCGCGCTCACGACGCGGCAGATGGCCCGGTTCTTGGAGCGCTTCCCGCCGGCCGGGACGGCGCATGCGGCCGAAGCGAATGACCCGACGTCGGCATCCACGTCGGCCGCGATGTTCGCCGCAGCTTCGAGTGCGACGCCCGCCTACGCCTACCCGCTGACGCCCAGCTACGACGTCGCCGCCGACCTCGCCCCGCCGCCCGGCTCCCCTGCCGCCGCGCCCCCCGCCCGCGCCGCCGCCCAGGCCCCCGCCGGCGCCATCGTCGACCGCGACGGCGACGGCCTGAGCGCGGCGCTCGAACGCCTGTGGGGCACGAGCGACGCCGCGCCCGACACGGACAACGACAGCATCGCCGACTACGACGAGACGATCCTGTGCCCCGTCGCCGAGCCGTCCGACCCGTGGACGGCCGCCGAGCGCGCGAAGAACGCAGCGGCGAGCGGCTGCCCGAGCCCCACCAAGAAAGACACGGACGGCGACACGCTGACGGACGGCGAGGAGGTGCTGCACATCGGCACGGCGCCGAACGGCGTGGACACGGACGGGGACGAGATCGGCGACCCTACGGAGATCAAGGGCTATGCGCTCGGCGCGGCCGGGCGCGGCTACACGGACGCCCGGAACCCAGATTCCGATGGCGACGGGATACCGGACGGCATGGAGTGCCCCTCCATGCGCGACATGCCGGACCCGCCCGACCCGTACGCGTCGTCGTGGACACCGACGCTCGCGTGCGTTGACTCGGGCGTGCAGGACGCGCCCGACGTACAAAGCATCGACAACGACGGGGACGGCGTGCCGAACCGGTTCGACACGTCACCGTTCGTCGGCGCGACGACGGTGTTCGACGATGCGAACCCGCTGCAGCTCGAGATCGCCGGCCTGCAGCCGGGCATGCCGGTCGTCGTCGACATCCAGCTGCGGCCGACGAACGCGAAGCAGCTCTCGTTCGCCCAGAACGTCCTGGACTGGCCGACGGGCGACGTCCAGGGCCAGATCCAGCGCCGGCTGGACAACACGATCGGCAACACGTTCCCGGTCGACCCGGCGACGCCAGGGCTGAACCCCGATCCGTCCGACCCGGCGTTCAGCGGCGACATGCGCGTCTCGCCGATGCTCGAGATCACGCTCCCCGGTGGTTCGACGGATCTCCCGCGCACGTCGGCGCGGGCCAGCGTGACGCTCGACAACGCCGGCGAGGTCGTCGGCCGCGTCGTCTTCGGCAACAAGATGCAGGACGAGACGACGATCGAGTCCGCGCAGGCCACGCTCGACGCGCTCATCGGCGACGCGGCGACGCTCTCCGTGGTCAAGGGCCGCTGCGGCGCCGCCGGGAGCGCCGCCGGGAGCACCGTCGCGACGGGCGCCGTTAACCTGACCGACGCGCAGCACCTACCGCTGCCCACCGTCGCCACGCTCGGCCACCTCGCCAACGGCCAGCACGTGGCCGTCCTCGAGGTCGGCATCGTCCCGTATTGCGCCCCGATCCCGAGCCTCATCGAAGGCGAGACGACGATCGCGGTGGCCTTCCAGCGCACGACGCCCGCGCAGGTCGACGAGGTCGCCACGCTCGAGATCGCGCAGCAGGGTCCCGCCCGGACGGACCTCGTGTTCGCGTTCGCCGACCTGGCGAAGCGCTACGACGTTCGGATCCGCGATGGGCGGTGCGGGAAGTTCGGCGCCGAGAACCTGCTGATCGCCGGCCTGCAGGGCAACGTGACGCGAACGCTCGGCGGAACGAACGCGGTCGATCTGGTGGACGGCAAGCACGTGATCACCGTCGACGAGGGGACGAAGACGGTGGCGTGCGCGCCGCTGGGCAACATCGTCAGCGGCTTCGGCGGCGGGTCGAACCAGATCGACATGATCGACGCCGCGCCGCTGCAGAGCTACCAGATCACGGTCCACGAGGACGCCGACGGCAACCTCGTGGCGATCGCGCCGCTCGTGCGGACGGTCGACAGGCAGACGGGCGCGCCGGTGGCGTTCAACGCCAGCATGCTCTATCGGCTTGGGGCGAGCGCGACGCTGCGCCACGAGGTCCGGGTGCTGTGGCTCGTGTCGATGGTGAACGACGACGGCGAGATGCAGGTCGTCCATCAGTACGCGAACGAAGGATGGCGGCTGACGGGCGTCGGCGTGCGCGAGGAGCACGGTATCGACGTCGCGGTGGCCTATGAGGATCCGGCCGTCGACGAGCGGGTCCAGACGGACGCCGATCCGGAGACGGCGCAGCACCTCGAGGTCGAGGACGATCTCTGGGCATTGGCCAACGGGCTCGAGGGCACGTTCGTCGGCAACCGGACGAACGAAGTCGGCGCGCGGACGATGACGGTCACCGAGATCGCCAAGCGCTGGGAATCCCAGCCGGGCGACTACACGGACGTCGAGCGCTGGAACATCGCCCCCGACACGCTGAACGTGCGCACGTTCCGCTACGACGGAACGGCGGGCCTCGGCGCCCTCGGCGCGACGGAGATCCCGTCGATCTTGAATGCCGAGTTCGCCGAGGGCACGCGCGACGTCCCCGACCTGGCCGGCAACCCGCAGACGACGCTCGTCCCGACGCTGCTCCTGGCGACCGAGTCGCGCAGCCGCAGCCTGAACCTCGATGCGGCGGCGCCCGACGGCGGCGCACCGGCGCTCGCATCGCTATCGGGCGGCACGGTCGCCCTCCACCTCGACCCCGCCCGCGTCGAGGCGACGACGACCGCGTCGATGAGCTGGAAGCCGTACCGCTACGACGTGACCGTGGCCGGCTGGACGATGGTCCCGCTGGAGGAGTACTGGCGGCGGATGGAGAAGGTGCTCACGCCGCTGAAGGCGTTCAAGGACCAGGCGGCCCGCGGCGCCGAGGGGCGGTACGAGACGGCGGCGGACATCGCGATCGCGCAGGTGGCGTACACCCGGCTGTTCGCCGGCGTGGCGCGGGTGATCCAGATCGGCAACCTCACGTTGACGGCGGGCGAGACGCCCGAGGACGTCGAGCTGGCCCGGATCGGCGAGCTGTCGGCGCTGGCCAAGGACGAGATCGGCGACCGGATCATCGACTTCGTGATCGAGACGAGCGAGCCGTTCATCGAGGAGTACAAGGAGCACAAGCGGCGCAACCGGATCAACAGCTTCGTGGGCTTGAAGGCGGAGCCCTACAGCTTCCGCGGTGCCATCGGGCGGATGAAGCTCGGCGAGACGACGGACGAGGCGATCGAGGAGGCGGTTGGCGACTTCGCCGACGACACGTTCACGGAGTGGAAGCAGAGCCTCGCCACGCACGGGCCGACCGCGCTGCGCGGCGCGCTGATCATGTCCACGCTCATCGGCAGCTTCGTGAACGCCGAGGTCGATCCCGAGGTCGGCGTCACGGCCGAGAACGTCGTCGGGCTGACGCTGCAGGGGATTCAGGCGGCAGACGCGATGATCGAGTTCTACCGGCTCAAGCAGGCGTTCAACGCGTTCAAACTGGAGAACCCGAGCAGCCCGACGTTCAAGGCGTTCCTGCGCGAGGTCGACACGAGCGCGTCCCAGCGCGTCTCGGGCGCGGTCGGGTGGCTCGTGAGCACGGGCCTCTCGTTTGGATTGTTCTTCGAGGGCGTGGCGCGCTCCGGCATCGAGGTGGGCGGTGCCGAGTTCAACGATCAAATCGTCGACGTCGTCGCCGAGTCGCTGCTGGACGGCGTGCTCGCCGCGATCGCCCTGACCGGCTGGGGCACCCTCGCCGTCGCGATCATCTCCCTCATCGACGCCTTCGTCACCCTTGTCTGCAGCGCCTGGCCGCCCGACGAGGACGACGTGATCGCGACCGGCGCCTGCATGGGCATCCAGGGGTTGCTGGCCGAGGCGATCGCGACCGCGATCTACGACGAGACGGACGTCGTCGACCTCTCCAACCCGAACCGCCTCACGTTCCGCCGCTTCAGCCCGTACCTGGACGATCCCGTAAAGGCGTTCGTGCCGGACGCGACGCTGAACGTGGAGCTCACCGTGCGCAACACGATCACCCGCACCGAACCGTACGGCATCGGCCAGGAATACCCCCACCAGTTCGACGAAAGCCACGCAAAGGAATCGGCGTTCGCCTACGCCGTCACCACGGATCAGGAACCGAGCAGCATGCCGAGCGTGAAGATCGGCGACACGATGGACTGGACGGTCACGGACCGCGTGCTCCACTTCGACCGCGACGTCATCGGTACGCCGGCCCTGGCGAACGAAACCGGGATCAACCAGCCCGTGAACGCCTGGCTGGCCGAGGCGTTCGAGATCAACGTCCAGCAGTGCGCCGGCCTCGGCGTTGCGGCATGCTGGGTCAAGACGCGCTCGGACGATCAGTTCATCGACCTCGGCCTGGCCTTCGACGTCTTCCCGACGACCCTCGACGCGTTCTACACGCTCACCCCCAAGGGGCCGCCCGACGAGCGGGGCCAGGCGCTCGCCTGGGGCCAGACCGGGCCGCTGACGTTCCCGGTCCTGGCTGATGCGGACGGCGACGGCCTCCACCGCTCGTTCGACCCCGACGACCGCACACACGACGTGGACGGGGACGGCGTGCCGGATCTGCGCGAGAAGCAGATCGGCACGGACCCGCTGCGCTCCGACACGGACAGCGACGGCCTCGGCGACGCCGCCGAGCTGCGCCGGGACACGGACCCCCTCCTGGCCGACACGGACGGCGACGGGCTGCGGGACGATGCCGAGTTGGCCGGGTGGCGGATCACGTACAACACGAAGGGCGACTCGACCTGGGTGTTCCCGGCGCCGCGCAACCGCGACGCCGACAGCGACGGGATTCCCGACGGCCGCGAGCAGGCGCTCGGCTTCAGCCCGTGGACGGTGAACGACGGCCGCGTGCTGAACTACTCCACCGAGCTGCGCGAGCCGACCGCGCCGTCCATCTTGATGCGCTTCGACGAGCCCGGCGGCGCGACGACGGTTCCCGACACCGCCCAGCCCGGCAGCCCGTTCAATGGCTACTGCACCGCCCCGAGCTGCCCGGTTACGGGCCACAGCGCGCAGATGGGCAACTCCGCCCTGTTCGACGGCGTGGACGATCACTTCTCGCTCGGCACCGTGCCCGAGATCAGCGCGCTGACGAACGATTTCATCGTCTCCGCGTGGATCATGCCCGGGCGCGTCACCGGCCGGCAGCGCATTGTGGGCCTGTCGCGCGACGCCCGTTCCGACGGCTTCGGGTTCGGGCTCAGGGACGACGGCCTGGTGTTGACGTTCTACGACGTCGCGGAGTTCATCGCCCCCGCCATGGGCATCGGCGTGGACGAGTGGACGTGGGTGGCCGCGTCGGCCGAGCGGGTCGTGGACCCGGGTTCGGGCGAGGTATCGACGAGGGTGCAGTTCTTCGCCGCGCGGCTCGTGGGCAGCGACACGGACGGGGCGGAGAAGACCGTCACATCGCCCGAGGACGGCGCGCGGCCGGACTTGGGCGAGCCGCTCCAGATTGGCGGCGTCTTCACGACGAACGCGTCGCCCGGCGCGGTGCCGCCGCGCGTGACGGAGGCGTTCGAGGGGCGGATCGACGAGGTCGTCATCGTGCGGGAGCCGCTGCGCTCGGGCGACAACGTCGAGGCGCGGCTCAAGCTCCAGATGCTCGGGATCTACAACCTGGACGACGGCGTCGTCGCGCCGGGCCAGCGGATCGTGCACAAGACGGCGCTGACGAACCGGCTGCTGAGCAAGAACGTTGTGGGGCTGCTGAAGGTGGACGTCCCGGACGTCCTCACGAGCGACGCGCCGCCGTACGAGAACTTCACCCTTGGCCCGGCCGTCGAGAACGCCCAGACGCCGGCGGAGCAGAAGATCCTGCACCCGATGACCGTGCGCGCCGACGCGGCGTCGGGCGACCACGACGTGGCACAGGACATGGCGGCCACCATCGACCGGCGGACGGTGCCGCTCGGGAACCTCGAGGACAAGGCTTTCGCTTCCTCGATCCTGTACGACCTGGACCGGGCGTTCGTCCTGAACCAAAACACGCGCGACCCGAACAACCGCCCGATCAGCGCCGAGGGCGCGCGGTACGACGGCGGGGACATCACGGTGGCCGCGTGGCTGAACTGGTGGGACCAAAGCTGGATCGGGACGACGGGGGGCGTGCGGCACGGGATCATGGGCGCCGAAGCCGGCCGGGACCAGCCGGGCGAGGGCGGGCCGTGGATGCCGAAGTCGACGAGCGAGATGTCGCGCCGGGCCTTCCCGTCGCTCCTCGTCGAGGACGGTCGCATCGTCTTCGGCTTCGGCTGCACGGACCCGGACAACGGGTGGTGCGAGGCCACGTCCACCCAGGCCTACGTGAACAAGAACGAAGACGTCCACGTGGCCGTCAGCTACGACAAGGCGGCCCAACGGGCGAAGCTCTACATCAACCAGGCGTACAAAGAGGACCTGGTGCTGACCGGCATGGTGCCGCGGAGCGCCGAGGGCTTCCTCGTCGGCTCGGCCAGTGCGTTCAACTACGCCATTCTGCCGGTCCTGAACGCGTGCCCCGTCGGTCGGGGGCAGTACATGCTGGCCATCACCGCCGACGACCCTGCCCGCCCCCGCCCCGAGTGGCCGCTCGTGACGCTGCCACCGCCCGGCGAAACGGAGCTGCTCGAACCGGTGCGCTTCCAGCGCAGCTTCTCCGCCGCTTGGCCAACCGGCAAAGGGGCCCGACTGGACTACCTGTCGATCTACGACCTTGACGAAGACATCCACGGCAACCTGACCGAGCCGGCGCAGGCGATCAGCGCCGACGGCTGCGCGAACGTCAGGGTGCAGCGGCACACCGTCACCCCGTTCTCCGGCCGGATCTGGGACCTCGAGGTCTACGGCCGGGCGCTGAGCCAGGCCCAGATCACCGACCTCGTCGAGAGCAACTCGACGATCGTGCGCTATAAGCTGGACGAGGTACCGGGTCAGACGCGCTTCGAGGACTACGTCGGCGGATCGAGCGCATCGTGCGAAGGGCAAGGCTGCCCGACGGTCGGCGTGCGCGGGCGCGAGAACCTGGCGGCCAGCTTCGACGGCGTGGACGACCGGATCACGGATGCCAAAGCCTGGGCGCTGCTCGTGAGCTACCTCCAGACGGCGACCGCCAGCGGCTACTCGATGGGCGCGTGGGTCCGACCGGGCATGGCGCAGCAGTCCGGTGCCTTCCTGTCGGCCAAGTTCCAGGACACCGTCGCCGCTGAGCTTCGCGCCGTACCCGTCGCCGGCAAGCCCGACCGTGTCCGCTTCTGGTTCGGCCAGGGCGACGGCTTCCCGTTCGCGTTCCCGACGAACGAGTACGCGCGCGCCGACTGGCATCACGTCGTCGTCACCGTGGACCGCCGCCAACCCACCGCTAGGGGGCAGCTGTACGTGGACGGCGCGGCCGTCGGCCCGCTGTTCACGGGCGTGCTGCCCGGCCTGAACCTCACGATCGGCAGCGCCGAGGGCGGCGCGCGGCCGTACGAGGGGCTGATCGACGACGTCGTCGTCGGCAAGGGCTTCCTCGACACGGCGGGCGTGCGCACCCTGATGAACAGCGTCCCCTATCACACGCTCACGATGGACGACCCGCGGCCGGAGACCCTCAGCTGGGGCGCCGAGCTCGCCGCGGGCCAGATCAACGAGTCGCGCCAGTTCGTCGAACCGTCGGACCGCGCGATCATCGGCGACGCAGGGCAGTTCAACCTGTACGGCAGCGAGTTCACGCTGTCGGCCTGGGTGCTGGGCGACGCGTTGGGCGGCGCCGTCGGCGACCAGGTGTTCCGGCCGATCGTCACAGCGGACAGCGGGGCGCGGAACCCGTTCTTCGGCCTTTTCAACGGCCGGCCGTACGCTTATGTCGAGTCGGACGGCAAGACGAACACCGTGGTCGCAGACCACGAGATCCCGCCCAACCTCTGGACCCACGTCGTGTTCCGCCGCACGACCGACCCGCTGCGCGACAACGCCGAGGCGATGGACCTCTTCGTGAACGGCTCGCTCGTCAAGCAGGCCACCGGCTTGCCGAAGGTGACGGGCCCCGCGACCCCGCCGCAGGTCACCGTCGGCGGCAGCGCGAACAGCAGTTGGCGCGGCCGGCTGGACGAGGTGACGTTCTACAAGTCGGCGCTGAACGACGAGGACATCGCCCGATTGTTCAACTTCCAGAACACCTGGATCGATGAGCGCAGCACCGCCCCGCTGACCGTCGACGGCACGCCGCCGACCGCTGCGTTCGCGCAGTCCGGCGAGTACGTGCCGCTCGGCGAACCGAGCACGCTCGCGATCGACACGCACGACGTGCATTCTGCCGCGCAGCTCGCGGTGCTGGAGTTCAAGCGACCGGGCCAGCCTGTCAGTTACGTGTGGGGCCTGCCGTGCCGCGACGCGGTGGACGGCAGCACGATGTGCGCCACGTTCGACCCGCCCGTCGAGGGCCGCTACGACGTCACGGTGAACGCCGTCGACGCGGTCGGCAACGTGAAGGACCACCGGTCGTCCGGAGGATCGGGCGCGCCTTTCCACGTGATCGTCGACGGCACGGCCCCCGCGTTGACGCTCGCGCCGCAGCCGCAGGCGCCGTTCCGCCCGACCGCCGACCCGGCGGACCCCGCCCGTTGGACGCTCGGCCTGGCCGGCACGGTGACCGACCCGCCGATCGGCGCCGACCCCGGCAGCGGCGTGGCCCACGTGGAGGTGACCGTCCGCGACGCCAACGGCGTGCCGCTCGGCGAGCCGCCGCTGCAGCGCGCGATCGTCGTCGGCGGCAACTGGCACCTGGCTTACACGCTGCGCATGGACCAGCCGACGGGCACGTTCAGCGGCGAGGTGACGGCGGTGGATCGCGTGGGCACGACGACGGTCCTGGCGATTCCGCCGTTCCAGTTGGATTCGACGGATCCGGCGACGGAGCTAACGGGGGTGGGTGGGGGGGGGACAGAAGGGACCAAAGGGACCAAAGGGACCAAAGGGACCAAAGGGACCAAAGGGACGAGTGTTGCCGACGTGGCGCAGGCGACGCAACAGATTCCTATCGATCTGGGGTATCTCGGTGCCTCGTCGCTGCTCCTAGGGACCGCCAATGAACAACCCAGCGGCTTGGAGGCCCAGGACACGGTCGCTGGAATTGCGCGGGTGCAGGTTACCCTTGAGCCGCTCTTCGGGCACGGCTCGTCCTTCGTCAACCGCGGCCTGCCCGACAACGTCCTGCTTTACCTGCCCCTTGACAAGAGCGGCCAAGCGGCCGATGCATCCGCGCAAAGCCACGCCGACCTCGTCGCCGGCCGATCCGCCGCCTGCGCCGCCCCGAACTGCCCCCAGCCCGGCATCGCCAGCCGGAGCGGCCAGGCGCTGCGCTTCGACGGCGCGGATGACGGCCTCTCCTTGCCCCACGACCCGGCGATCGGCGCGCTGACCAGCGACTTCACCGTCGGGGCCTGGATCCGGCCCGAGGGACGAGGCCCCGTCCGCCGGATCGTCTCCAGCCCGCGCACCGATAACGCGGAAGGCTGGAGCTTCGGCCTGAGCGGCAGCCGGCTGAGGCTGACGAGCTGGTTCGTCCAGGACTACGACAGCGCACCGGACGTGATCACGCCCCGCGTCTGGCAGCACGTCGCCGTCCACCTGACCGCCGACAACGACGCCGAGTTCTACGTGAACGGCCGCCTGGTGGAGACCGTCGCCGGCGATCGTCCGGCCACCGCCGATGCGGACAGCCCGCTGCTCATCGGCACCGCCAGCCTGACCGGCGACCCCGCCTCGCGCGAGGCGTTCGACGGCGCGATCGACGAGGTCTTCGTCGCCCGCGGCCGGATCGCCGCCGCGGACTGGCCGACGATCCTGGGTCTCGGCCCGACGCTGCACCTCGGCTTCGACGAACCGCACATCGTCGCCGGCGGCGCGCTGGCGGACGCGGGCGCGCTTGGCGCGGAGGCGGTCTATCGCCCGTTCACGGCCGACGACACCGCGAACCACGCCCGCGCGGGCACCGTCGGCGCCGGCGCCCTCGAGCTCACGCCGGCGTCCGACGGCTTCGTCGTCGCGGCGCCGACGGGCGGGCTGCCGGCGGACGGCGAGTCGTATTCGATCGCGCTGTGGCTCGAGGACATGAACCAGGGGCGATTGGCGTACGGCGGCAACACCGTCGGGTTCGACGGCGGCGGGCTGTCGCCCGAGATCCACGACTTGGTGTACCCGGCGCAAGTCGGCGACGCGCGCGGCTGGCACCACTACGTCGTCGTCTGGGACGACGTCGCCGGCGCGCTGTCGACGTATCAGGACGGCGTGCTGCTGCGGAGCGACGTCATCACCGGCGGCTCCGGTGTGGGCGCCGGCGCCGCCGAGCTGCGCTTCGTCCACCAGAGTCCGACCCAACGCTATGCGCTCGACGATCTGCGGGTCTACCGCCGCGCCCTCCCGCCGCTTGAGGTGGCCGCGCTGGCGGCTGCGCGCTGGACGGATGCGACGGTGGCCGGCCTCGGCGCCGACCCGATCGAGGCGGCAACGTGGTCGACCGGTCTGCCGTCCGGCGTCGAGGGCTACTACGACGTGAAGGCCCGCGGCGTCGACGCCCTGCTCAACTTCGACGCCGAGCCGAAGGCGCTGTGGAGCGGTATCGTGGACACGCTGGCGCCGCGCTTTCTGGGCGGGTTTGCCCAGCCGGACGACGGCGGGATCGGCTTCGAGCTGCGGTTCGAGGACTTCAGCCTTGACGCGAGCCACGTGCAGCTGCCGGGCGACTGCGGCAACGCGGTCGTCGTCGACGCGGCGCCCTACCGCTCGCCGTGGCACCTGGCGCTGGCCGAACAGCTGGCGGACGGGGCAGCCGGCGATCGGCTGAAGGCACGGACGTACGCGGCCGTGATCCGGTGCCACGCGACGTACGTCGTGAGCGGTGCGTCGATGTCCGTCTGCGACCACGCCGGCAACTGCACGAGCTTGCGCTACGACGGCCCGAGCGTCGGCTCGCCGCCGCCGCCCACGCCGACGCCGACCACCGGACCTTCGCCGTCCGCCACCGTGCCGACGGCCGGCCCGACGCCCTCTGCCACACGGCCGGGGCCCGCGACGGCGACCGCCACGCGGCGGCCCGGCGGCCCGACGGTCGCCATCCCGACGGCCACGCCGCCCGGACCGCGGCCGACGTCAGCGGGGCCGACCGTGACCCCGGAGGCGACGAAGGAGCCGGGACAAGGACAGGGGGGGCGCATCCACCTGCCCGTGCTCAAAAAGGAGGCGTCGACGGGCAGTCCGTGATCGCCGGCCGGCCGATGATGGTCGAGTTCCGCGCCCAATCCTGCCGAGCGTGCTACTGTAGACGGTCGACCGGACGCCCCCGGCACGCCAACCCGAGGCCATTGACGATGACCGACCTGCCCCAAACCCCGCCCCCCTCCGCCTTCGCCGACCTCGGCCTCGACCCCCGCCTCCTGGCCGTGCTGTCCGACCTCGGCTACGAGGAGCCCACGCCCATCCAACGCGAGGCGATCCCGGTCCTCGTCGCCGGCCGCGACCTCGTCGGCCAGGCGGCCACCGGGACGGGCAAGACCGCCGCCTTCGCGCTGCCCATCCTCGGCGCGCTGCGCGCCGAAGGCGCCGACCTCGTCGGTCCGGGACCGCACGCCCTGGTCCTCGTGCCCACGCGCGAGCTGGCGGTCCAGGTGGCCGAGGCGCTGCACCGCTACGGCAAGGCCCTCGGCGTCTCCGTCCTGCCGGTGTACGGCGGCCAGGCGATCAGCCAACAGCTGCGCGCGCTCCACCGCGGCGTCGACATCGTCGTCGCCACCCCCGGGCGCGCCGTCGACCACCTCAAGCGCGGCTCGCTCGTTCTGGAGAGCGTGCGGACCGTCGTGCTGGACGAGGCGGACGAGATGCTGGACATGGGCTTCGCCGAGGACCTCGAGGCCATCCTGTCCACGACGCCCGCGACCCGCCAGACCGTCCTCTTCTCGGCGACGCTGGCGCCGCGCGTGGCGGCGCTGGCCAAGCGGCACCTGCGCGAGCCCGTGACGATCAACGTCCAACGCGAGGCCGCCGCGGCGGGCGAGGCGCCCCTCGTCCCGCAGGTGGGCTACCTCGTCCAGCGGGCGCACAAGCTGAACGCCCTCGGGCGGATCCTGGACATGGAGCCGCCCGGCTCGGCGATCGTCTTTTGCCGAACCCGGACGGAAGTGGACACGCTGACCGAGGCGCTGAACGCCCGCGGCTACCGCGCCGAAGCGCTGCACGGCGGCCTGTCGCAGGAGCAGCGCGACCGCGTCATGCGGCGCTTCCGCGACGAGACGACCGACCTGCTCGTGGCCACCGACGTCGCGGCGCGCGGATTGGACATCGAGCACGTCTCCCACGTGATCAACTACGACGTGCCGGTCTCGCCCGAGGTCTACCTCCACCGCATCGGCCGAACGGGCCGCGCCGGCCGCGCCGGCATGGCGATCACGCTGGCCGAGCCGCGCGAGCGCCGGCTGCTGCGAAACATCGAGCACTTCACCGGTCAGCGGATTGAGCAAGCCACCGTGCCGACCGTCGCCGACCTGCGCGCGCGGCAGATGCAGCAGACGCGCGCCGCCGTCGAGGAGGCGCTCGAGGAGGGCGATTTCGACACCTTCCGGGTGATCGTCGACGCGCTGTCCGACAGCTACGACGTGATGGACATCGCCGCGGCCGCCGTGAAGCTGGCGCACGCGGCGCAGGCCGGGGCGGGCGACGCCGAGGAAATCCCGGCGGCGATGATGCGCGAGCCCTACGCCCCGCCGAGCGGGCGCGGCCAGGGCCGGCCGCGGGGCGACGACAGGCCGGCGCGCGGCGGGGGCTTCGGCGGTGGTGCCGGGGGCACGTTCAGCAGCGGCGGGAGCGCCGGCGGCCGCGGGCGCCGCGGCACGACGCCGTGGCAGGTGGCGCGGATCTTTATCGGCGCCGGCCGCACCGCCGGCGTCCGCCCGGCCGACCTCGTCGGCGCGATCGCGAACGAGGCCGGCGTCAGCCCACGGCTCATCGGGGCGATCGAGATCGCGGATCGGTTCGCGATCGTCGAGGTTCCCGACGAGATCGCCGCGTCCGTCGTCACGGCGCTCGGCGCGGCGACGATCCGTGGACGACGGGTGGAGGTACGCCTCGAGACCGCCGCCCGGTAGGGGCGCGGCCCGGATGGGTCGGACGAGATCACCCGTCCGTACGGTCTCCGGCGCCCGCCCCCGGCCCGCGCCGGTTGTGGGCCACGAGGATGCAGGCGTGGATGACATCCATTCCGTGGGCCGTTGCCCAAGCGGCCGCGGCGGCATCCTCGGCGCCCGGCTGGAACCAGACCGCCTTGGCCCCCGCTGCGTGCGCGTCCTGCACGACGGCCAGCGCCCGGTCGGGCGGCACGACGAGGTTCACGACGTCGGGCGCCTCCGGCAGGTCGGTGACGCGGGCGTAGGCCGTGTCGCCCTCGATGATCGCCTGATGCCGGTTCACGGCGTAGACGCGGTAGCCGGCCTCGCGGAGGGTGCGGTAGATCCGGTTGCCGTACTTGTGCCGGGCGTTGGAGGCGCCGACGACGGCCCAGACGGGCAGTTCGGCGTAGTGGTCGGCATCGTGTCCGATGGACGCGGCTTCGGTCGCGGTGGCGTTCACGTGCGCTCCTGGGCGGCTTGATCAGGCGTCGTCATTGTAGGCCCGCGATGCATCGCCGGGTGATCCGCCGGTGGCGCATCGTCGCAAGTCGAGGAGGATCCCCCGATGCCGATTCCGCCCACTCTCCGCCAGACCCTTCACGATATCCACGGCCCAGCCGCCCTCACGTGGCTCGACGGCCTCCCCTCCCTCCTCGTCGCATGCGGCCAACGGTGGCGCCTCACCGTCGAGCCGCCGTTCGCACCGCTCAGCTACGCCTATGTTGCCCCGGCGGTGCGCGACGACGGGTCGCACGTCGTGATCAAGGCGGCACCGCCCGGGCGCGGCCTTGCGGCGGAACGCGCCGCGCTGCAGGCATTCGGCGGCCGCGGCGCGGTCGAGCTGCTGGCGTCCGACGAGGCACACGGCGTGCTGCTCCTGCGGCGGGTCCTGCCGGGCACGTCGCTCACCGAATGGGTCGATGCCGGTCGGGACGACGATGCGACGAGGGCGGCGGCCGAGGTCATGCGGGGCCTCTGCCGCCCGCCGGTCGCGGCGGCCTTCGCGTGGCCGACCGTCGCCGACCGGGCGCGCGGCCTCGATCGGCTCCGCGCCCGTTTCGACGGCGGCACCGGACCGCTGCCGGCCGGTCTCGTCGGGCGCGCCGAGGCGACGTTCGCCGAGCTGATCGCGGGGTCGGCACCGGCCGCGCTCCTCCACGGCGATCTGCACCACGGCAACATCCTCCGCTCAAGCGCCGGCACACAAGCCAAAGAGAACGACGCTTCGCCCTCCGGCTGGTTGGCGATCGACCCGCAGGGCGTCCTCGGCGAGCCGGCCTACGAGGTCGGGGCGCTGCTGCGCAACCCGCTGCCGTGGCTGCTGTCGGGCGGGCAGCGACGGGCACGGCAGATTTCGGCGCGTCGGATCGCGATCCTGTCCGAGTCGCTCGCGCTCGATCGCGAGCGGCTCGCGGCCTGGGGCGCGGCGCAGGCGGTGTTGAGCGCGTGGTGGTCGGTCGAGGACCACGGATGGGGGTGGGAGGGGGCAATCGAGGTGGCCGACGCGCTGTTCGATCTGCGCTGACGCGGCCTACAGGTTGCGATGCACCCGTGTTGCGATGCACCCGTTGCCGAGGCCCGTCGCCGTGTCCGCCTAGACCTCCGACACCCCGAGGCCAGCCAATGCCCCGTCGTCCACGAACACGAGGGACTCCGAGTTCACGCAGAACCGCAGCCGCGTCGGCGGCGGCCCGTCGGGGAAGACATGGCCGAGGTGGCAGCTGCACCGGGCGCAGAGGATCTCCGAGCGCGACATGCCGTGGCTGCGATCGACCTCGGTGACGACGTTCGCCTCGGCGACGGGCTGGAAGAAGCTCGGCCAGCCCGTGCCGGAGTCGAACTTGGCGCCCGAGCTGAAGAGCGGCAGCGCGCAGCAGACGCAGGCGTAGACGCCGGATCGCTTGTTGTCCAGCAGCGTGCCGCAGAACGGCCGCTCCGTGCCCTTGCCGCGCGCGACCGCGAACTGCTCGGCCGTGAGCTGGGCGCGCCACTCGCCGTCCGTCTTCACGACGCGCGGCACGTCGATCGGGCCGACGAGTTGGCCGCTGCGGTCGAAGACGTGGACGCTGACCCGGTCGTTCGTCATCCGTGGCTCCTCAGAGGGATCGATTCGCCGCCCGCGGCTGGGCGGGCTCACGACCGCCGGGCCGCAGTTCGATTGTAGCGTTTGGCGCGCAACCTGCCCGTGGACCAAGTCGGGTCAGGCAGGGCGCCGAGCCGATCCGATGGGTCCATCACCCCATCACCACCCGCACCTCGTGCCGCCCCCCATCGTCCGTCAGCTCCACCCGCGCCGTCCCTGTGCCCGCCGCCAGCGCCACGCCGTCCACCTCGATCCGCACCACCCCCCGCTGCACGCCGCGCGGGTTCTCCACGGTCACCGCGTAGCGCGACGCCCCGTACCGCAGCGTGATCTCGAACCCCGGCCACTCGCGCGGGATGCACGGATCGATCTCGACGTGCGACCCCCGGACGCGGAAGCCCAGCAGCCACTCGACGCCGGCGCGGTACATCCACGCCGCCGAACCCGTGTACCACGTCCAGCCACCGCGGCCGACGTGCGCCGGCTCGGCGTAGACGTCGGCGGCGACGGCGTACGGCTCGACCTTGTAGCGTTCGACGGCCTCCGGATCGCTCGCCAGGCGGATCGGGCTCAGCATCGTGAACAGCTCGTGCGCCTTGTCGCCCTCCCCGAGCTCGGCAAACGCGATCACGCTCCACAGTGCCGCGTGGGTGTACTGGCCGCCATTCTCGCGAATGCCGGCGGGGTAGGCCTTGATGTAGCCGGGGTCGACGGTCTTCGACGCAATCGCCGTTGCCTCGGTCATTGCATCCGGCGCATCAGCTGTCGACGCAGCCGTCGACGCAGCCCTCACCGCATCCGTCGCCTCACCCGCAGTCGCACCCGCCTCCCCATCCATGAACGGCGGCGTGAACAGAAGCATGAGGCCCACGTCGCGCCGGATGAGCTGTTCTTCGAGGGCCGCCATGGCCTGCCGCGCGCGCTGCGGCTCGGCCGCGCCCGAGATCACCGCCCAGGACTGGGCGATCGAGTCGATCCGGCACTCCGCGTTCTCGGCCGAGCCGAGCGGCGTCCCGTCGTCGAAGAAGGCGCGTCGATACCACCCGCCGTCCCAGCCGTGCACCTCGAGGGCAGTCGTCAGCGCCGCCGCGTGCGCGCGCCAGGCCTCGGCGCGACGCGTGTCACCGCGCCCCTCGGCCACCGGCGCGAACCGGAAGAGCGTCGAGACGAGGAACCACCCCAGCCACACGCTCTCGCCGCGCCCTTCGGCGCCGACCGCGTTCATCCCGTCGTTCCAGTCCCCCGTGCCGATCAGCGGCAGGCCGTGGGCGCCGACGGCCAGGCTGCGGTCGAGCGCGCGTGCGCAGTGCTCGAAGAAGGTGGCCCGCTCATCCGACTCACCGGGCTGAAAGTACGACTCGTGCTGTCCGGGCGCCAAGAGCGGGCCGGAGAGGAAGGACACCGCCTCGTCCAGCAGCGCGCCGTCGCCCGTCGCGTCCAGGAAGTGCGCCGCGGCGTACGGCAGCCAAACGCAGTCGTCCGCGATGCGCGTCCGGACGCCGCGCCCGCCCGGGACGTGCCACCAGTGCTGCACGTCGCCCTCCACGAACTGGCGCGAAGCGGCGCGCAAGAGGTGCGCGCGTGCGATCTGCGGGGCGGCCACGCACAGGGCCATACCGTCCTGGATCTGGTCGCGGAAACCGTATGCCCCCCCGGCCTGGTAGAGCGCGGAGCGGGCCCAGACCCGGCAGGTCAGCGTCTGGTAGAGGAGCCAGCGGTTGAGCAGGACGTCCATCGCCCGATCGGGGGTGCGCACCTGCAGACCGCCCAGGATGTGGTCCCAGTCATCGGCGACGTCTCGCAGCGCGGCCTCGAGGTCGGCGGCCCGGTAGCGCTCGATCAGCCCGGTAGCCTCGCCCTCGCTGGCCGCTTCGCCGAGGACGAACGTGATCACGGTCTGCGCGCCGGCCGACAGCTCGATCGTCGCCTGCAGCGCCGTGCACGGGTCGAGACCCGCGCCCACCCGCCCGGACAGCGGGCCGCCCCGCACGAGGCCGGCCGGCGCGTCGAGTGTGCCGTTGCGGCCGAGGAACTCCGTCCGGTCCCCCGTCCACGATGTCTGCGCACCGCCCAGGTCGGCGAACGCCACGCGTCCGGCGAACTCCGTGTTCCAGGCGTTGCGGGCGAGCACTGCGCCGGTGGCGCCGTCGATGCCGGTGACGATGAACGGCGCGGTGGCGCTGCGCGTCACCCCGAGCACCCACTCGACATACCCCGTCACCGACAGCCGCCGCGGGCGCCCGGATGCGTTCGTGATCGTGAGGCGACTGATCTTGATCGGATCTTCCCGCGGGACGAACACCGCAAGCTCGAGCGCGATGCCGCGGTAGACGTGCTCGAAGCGGCTGTAGCCCTGGCCGTGGCGGGCGACGTAGCGCTGACCGGCTGTGCGGATCGGCAGCGCCGTCGGGCACCAGACGTCGAGCGTCTCCTCGTCGCGGATGTAGATCGCCTCGCCGGGCGGATCGCTCACCGGATCGTTCGCCCACGGCGTGAGCTTGTTCTCGCGACTGTTCAGCGACCACGCATGCCCGGAGCCGGCCTCGGACGCCAGGAAGCCGAAGACCGGGTTGGCGATCACATTGATCCACGGGGCCGGCGTCTGCCGGCCCGCCTCGAGGACCGTGACGTACTCCCGCCCGCCAGCGGCGAAACCGCCGAGGCCGTTGAAGAACTCCAGCGCCGGCCGCGTCCACGCCGCGTCGGCGGACGGATCCGCCTTCGCCCGCCGCGCCGCCGGCACCGGCGCCGGCAACGCCAGCTCGGCCCCCGGCGAGCGCGCGATCTGCTCCGACAACGTCCCGCGGCCGCCCGTCAACACGGCGCGCGCGGCCGCCAGCAGCACGTCGCGCTGGGCCGCCGGCAGCAGGTCGGAGCGCAGGATGAACACGCTGCCTTGGGCACGGTGCCCCTCGGACGGCCCGCTCGACTGGCTCGTGCGCACGAGCGTCTCGATCTGGTGCTGCAGATCCTGGACATAGGATGAAGCTCGATCGTTCAGGATGACGAGGTCGACCGCCAGCTGCTTCAATCGCCAGTACTCATGGGCGCGCAGCAGTTGCCGCACGAGGCCGATGTGCTCGGCTTCGTCGAGCACGGCGAGCACGATCGGCAGATCGCCCGAGATCCCGTGCGCCCACAGGGCCGCCGGCCCGCCTTCGTGGCGGCTCAGCACGTCGGCTGCGGGTCGGAGGGTGCGCCCCGAGTAGAGGATGCGGCGCGCGAGGCTCTGGAAGAGGTGGGCATCGTCGGGACCGATGCCGACGTGATGCATCTGGACCTGGGCCTGCGTCCAGGCCAACGTCGCGGCCCGGTCGAACGTCGCTGGATCGCGATACTTCTCGGCCAGATCGAGCGCCTTCTCGCGCGTCGGTGCGACCAGCGTCGAGAAGGCGACGCGCACGGCGACGCCCGGGCGGAGCCGGACCCGCAGCCGAAGGCTGACGATCGGATCGAGCACCGCGCCGACGGAGCCCGAAAGCGGTTCGTCGCCGTCCATCGCCGCGGGCTGGCGAATGCCGCGGCCGCGGCCGAGGAACCGCGCGCGGTCCGTCTCCCACTGGAGGGCGCCCAGGCGCGTCCCATCGACGGCCGCGACGTGGGCCAGCCAGACGCGGGGCTCGCCGGGTGCTCGCGGCCGGCGCGTCGCGAGCACGGCCTCGAACTCGGGGACGCATTCCGTGTGGACGAAGAGGTTGGAGAACGCCGGGTGCGCGGCGTCGGCCGCCGGCGACGCAAGCACGACCTCGGCGTAGCTCGTCAGCTCGATGTCGCGGGCGCGCGGCCCGAAGTTCGTCAGCGTCACCCTTCGGATCTCGGCGTCGTCCTCCGGGGACACGATGACGTCGAGCGTGGTCGCGATCGCCCCGTCGCGCCGGGCGTACCTGGCACGGTCCTCGGAGAACACGACCTCGTAGCTGTCCGGCTCGGCGCCGCTGGGCTGGTGGCCGACCGACCAGCGCCGGCCGCTGCCGGCGTCGCGCACGAAGATGTGCGTGCCGTACTCGTCGCGCGTGGGGTCCTCGCGCCAGCGGGTCAGCGCGATGTCGCGCCAGCGGCTGTACCCGGCGCCGGCGGCGGTGAGCATGACCGCGTAGCGCCCGTTGGACAGGATGTGCGTCCGGATCGGCCCGTGCGGCGTCGTGAAGCGGCGGACGACGGGCGGGACGTACTCGCGCACGTCGGCCACCGCCGCCACCTCCTCCGCCCGAGGTCGAGCGACGGCGACGTCGCGCGGGGTCCGCTCCTGGAGGAGCAGCTCGGTGGCCTGCACGACGGGTTCGGCGTGGAACCGCCGGCGCATCGCGCCGCCGCACAGGACGTTGGCGATGGCGACGAGCAGCATGCCCTGGTGATGCGCCATGTACGCGCGCACGGCGGTGACGCGTGTCCCCTCCGGCAGCCGGGTGCCGGTGTAGTCGAGGGCCTCGTAGAAGCCGTACGCGCCGCTGGCGCCCGCGTCCGCGAGTCGCCGGAAGTTCTGCACGGCCGCCGCCGGGTCGATCATCGCGGCCAACCCGGTCGCATACGGCGCGATGACGACGTCCTCGGCGAGCCCGCGCCGCAGTCCGAGCCCGGGCACGCCGAAGTTCGAGTACTGATACGTCTGCTCGAGGTCGCGCGCACTGTACGCCGATTCCGAAACCCCCCACGGCACGCCCCGCTCGGCACCGTACGTGATCTGCCGGCGGACGATCAACCGGCCGCTCTGCTCCAACAGGCTGCCGCTGGGCGCGTGCATGACAAGCTCCGGCATCAAGTACTCGAACATCGACCCCGACCACGACACGAGGGCGGAGTCGTGCTCCACCGGCGTGAGCGCCCGGCCGAGGCGGAACCAGTGCCCGACCGGCACGTCGCCCTTGGCGATGGCCACGAAGCTCGTGAGGCGTGCTTCCGAGGCGAGGAGGTCGTAGCGGCCGGGATCGAGGGTCGCGTCATCCACACGGTAGCCGATCGCAAAGAGCTGGCGCACCGGGTCGAACAGGAAGGTGAAGTCCATCTCCGCGACCATCGTCTCCGCGCTGCGGGCGACGACGGCGAGGCGGTGGCTCACGGAGTGGGCAGCGGGCGCCGAAGCGGGCGCGGTCGCCCCCTCCGCCAGATCGCGGCGGTGGCTGGCGATCGTGGCCTCGAGGGCCGCAGCCCACACGAGAACCTCGGCCGTCGCGGGCGGCGCATCGACCTTGACGAGTGCTCTCGCCAGCATCATCACCCCGACGGCATGGCTCGCCAGCTCGGCCAACTGCCCGGCCCACGCCGCCCGAGTCCCGGGCGCGGCACCGGCGACCGCATCCACGGCGTCCAGCGCCTCGCTCAAGCGGCGCACGGCTTTCGTCCTCGGGCGCCTGCCGGTCACCGCGGAACGGGCCGATTCGCGCACCAGGTGCACCGCATCCGCGATCCCGTCGAGCGCGACCTGCCAGTCGACCGGGTCGTCGATCTTCTCCAGGCAGGCGTGCTTGAGCGCGATGAGGTGGCCGGCGAGGTTGCCGCTGTCGACCGACGACACGTAGCGGGGATCGAGCGACCGGCCGTCGGAGGTGTCGTACCAGTTCAAGAAGTGGCCGCGAAATCGCTCGAGCCGGCCCATCGTCGCCAGCGTCTCCTCCAGGCGGTCGATGGCGTCGCGCAGTCCGATCCAGCCGAAGTCGTGTGCGGTCACGGTGGCCAGCAGGTAGAGGCCGAGGTTGGTGGGGGACGTGCGGTGCGCCACGACGGGGTGAGGGTCTTCCTGGAAGTTGTCTGGCGGCAACGCGTTGTCGCCGGGGCCGACGAACGTGGCGAAGAAGCGCCACGTCCGTCGGGCGATCAAGCGCAGCGCCCGCGCGTCGGCGCTCGACAGCGGCTCGGTCCGTGCGGCGGGCGACGGCAGGCTGATGAACCGGGCGACGGCGGGGGAAGCAGTCCAGAGCAGCACGAAGGGCAGCGCGACGGGCAACGCTGCCGGTCGGACGAGGGCGACGGCGGCCGCGGCGGCCAGCGCGAACGCGACGCCGCCGGCCATGCGCTGGTAGAAGCCGCGCAAATCCAGGCGCAGCCCGGTCTTGGCCTGGGCCGCGGTCACCCACTCCAGCAGGTCGCGATGCGTCACGTACACCCGAGTCACCGACCGCGCGATGGCATCGAGCATCAGCCACGCCTGATGCGCGAGCATCGCGATCGTGAGCGCCGTCTGCGCCGCGGCCATCCGCAGGTCCCGACCCGAGGCGCGGGCGTGGCTGCGCTTCGAGAAGCCGTGGCCGCGCGGGACCAGGCCGGCGAGCACCGGCAGGAGCGGCGGGACGCCGATCACCGCGAGGACGAACGCGGTCCACACCGCAGGCACGGCGCCGGGCAGCGTCCAGCCGAGCACGAGGGTCAGGAACGTGGCCGGCGCCGACAACGTGCGACGCAGGTTGTCCACCATCTTCCAGCGCCCGATGACGGGCACGCGCCGCCCGAGGATCCACGGCAGCAGCTGCCAGTCGCCGCGCGCCCAGCGGTGCGTCCGGGCCGCGGCGACGCCGTAGTGCGACGGCGCGCTCTCGAAGAGCTCGATGTCGGTGACGAGGCCGGCGCGGGCAAAGATGCCCTCGAAGAGATCGTGGCTCAGCATCGCGTTTTCGGGCACGCGCCCTGCCATGGCCGATTCGAACGCATCGACGTCGTAGATCCCCTTGCCCGTAAACGAGCCCTCGCCGAACAGGTCCTGGTAGACGTCCGACACCGCCGCCGCGTACGGGTCGATGCCGGCCGGTCCGGACGACTGGCGCTGGAAGAACGAGCCGACCAGGCCGGGCAACGGCGGGGTGACGCGCGGCTGCAACACGCCGTACCCTTCCACGACCCGGCGCGTGTCCGGGTCGAACCGGGGATGGTTGAGCGGGTGCGCCATCGTGCCCACGAGCCGCTTGACAGCCCCCCGCGGCAAGCGCGTGTCCTCGTCGAGCGTGACGACGTAGCGAGTGCCGGGCGGAACGACGGGCGCTGCGCCGGGCGCCAGCGATGCCTCGCCCTCTGCGCCATCCGGCAGGAACGACGTGTCGGTTGCCCCGCGCAGCAGGCGGTTCAGCTCGTGGAGCTTGCCGCGCTTGCGCTCCCAGCCCATCCATGCCCGCTCGCCCGCGTTCCACTGCCGCCGGCGGTGGAAGAGGAGGAAGCGCGGCCCATCGTCGTCCACCGTACCATGCCGCACGTTCAGGCGGGCGATCCCTTCGCGCGCGCACGCCAGGACGTCCTCGTCACCCGGCATACGCTCTGCGGGCGCGTCCGTCCAGTCGGACAGGAGCGCGAAGTGGACGGCGCCGTCTGCGTTGGCCAGGTAGTGCACCTCCAACCGCTCGATCAGCGCCTCGACCTGGTCCGGCCGCGTGAGCAGCGACGGCACGACGACAATCGTCCGCAAGTCCGGCGGCACGCCGCCGCGCAGCTCGAGTCGCGGCAGCGCGCGCGGCCTGACCAGCGACGTGACGTTGCGGTTCAGCAGGGCGATCGCCAGATCGGAGGCCGGGAACGCCGCCGCCAGCGCCAATGCCAGCATCGTCCGGACGCCGGCGTCGTCGGCCATGCCAAGGAGCAGCGGCCCGGTGAGGAGCGCCGCGGTGATCATCGCGATCGTGCCGAGGTATCCGGGCGTGGCGCCGGCGATGTAGGCGCGGATGAGCCGCAGGCCGAGCGGTGCTCGGAAGCCGAGCGCGGTCTCGAAGGCGCGACGGCCGTTGCCCACGAGGTAGTGGCCGGGGTCGGCGCGGCGTGCGTCGGCCGGATCGGCAACCGGATCATTGGCCACCGCCGCGGCCATCACGGCACGGGTGACGTCCTGCTCCGAGCGGCCAGCGCCCCGCGCGAGGTCCTCGATGGCGTGGCGGTAGCTGTCGCGGGTGGCGAAGTCCATCGCCGCGTAGCCGGGCACGGCGCAGAGCACGTCGTCGACCAGGCTGACGGTTTCGAAGAACTCGGACCAGTCGAGCGCGGACATGAGGCCCATGCTCATGATCACGTTGCGGACCGTCACGTTCATCGCGGCCTGCCGCCGGTGCTCGCGGCGCACGATGTCGTCGGGCGTGATCCCTTGCGCCGCCAGCCGCTCGTTCAGCCACAGGAGGGCGGGCATCTCGCCGGGATCGGAATCGCGCAGCCGCTGGACGAGCTGGACCGCAAAGGTGGTCACGAGCGGACGGTCCTCCAGGGACCGGAGCTCCCAGGCAGCCGCCGAGCTTCGGCGTCCGCCGTGCGCCAGCAGATCGTCCGCCAGCGCGTCGGCCGCCTGACGCAGCGCTCGGCCCCGGACGATGCTCTCCGTCAGGCGCCGGAGGTTCTCGACGAGCACGACCCTCAGCGTGATGGCGATCGCCCAGAGCTCGCCGATCGTCAGCGGCTGGACGCGCTGGTACGCCTGCACGAACCGGCGGAGCGCATCCGGATCGAACCGGCTGTCCGTGTGCGCCACGAACGCCCAGGCGATGCCGTAGACGCGCGGGTAGCCCTGATGGGGGCCGTCGGCCAGCTTGGGCAGCTCGTTGTAGAAGCCGACAGGCAGGTCGTCACGGATCTCGCGCAGCTGCTCGTCCACGATGTGGAAGTTGTCGACGAGCCACTCGGCGGCCGGCGTGATCGCCCGTTCCTCGCGAATCACGCGCGCGATCTCGCGGTACCCGTCGCGCAGCACGCGTGCGTTGTCCTGGACCCGCGGCAGCAGGGCTCGCCCCTTGCCCCGCTTGGCGAGCACGCTCTGCGCCTCCGCCAAGCTCTCGGCGTGCTGCTCGAGGCGCTCGATGCCGAAAAGCTCGGCGCGGATGGGCGGTTCGATGGGCTTGGATGCGAGTTCAAGGAAGGGGGGCACACCGCAACGGTATCCGGTTGCGGCCCCGCGGTCTAGGCGGACGGTGCGTGGCTACGTGCTATCGCCCAGGCGAGGGCACCCGCCGAATCACAAACGCGCCGAACAGCGGCAACTGCGACACCGGCGCCTTCGTCGAGCCGATGGCCTGCGCGAACGTGTGGCCGGTCATCGGCACCGCGATCGTCCCGCCGCCGTCGTACGTCCGGGTGATCCGGTCGTTGAAGTAGTCCATCGCGTGGATGATCTCGTACCGGTCGCCGGGACGGAGCCCGAGCGCGGTCGCGTCGACATCGACGGCGTCGGCGCCGCTCCAGTTGTAGATGGCGACGTGCGCGCGTCCGGGCTCGTACTTGTTCGGGCGCACGAAGACCTCGACGCCCGTCGTCGGTACGTCCTGGGCGTAGACGTTGTGCGGATGATCCTCCGGGCGGAAGCCCGTGCCGGTGATGAACGGCAGCGCGGTGCCGCCCAGGATCGTGTTGTGGACGATCACGGCGTTCGTATACGGTCCGGTGACCCGCAGTTGTCCCAGCAGGTGGTTGTCCTCGAGGCGCATGTCCACCGCGCCGTAGTTGGGTCCGAACGCGTTGCAGGCGGGCGTCGTCGTCGTGTTCCCGGCGTACGTGTAGTTGTGGCGCACCACCAGGTTGCGCGTCGGCGCCTTCGGGTTGTTCCCGACGACGAAGAAGTTGAACTTGCGGCTGGCATTCTCCGAGAGCGAGCCGCCGTTGAAGGCGATGTTGCCCTCGAACTCGAAGTTGTCGACGAACTGGTTCGTCGACCACACCCGGATGTTCATGCCGTATTGGCTGAAGAAGATGTTGTCGTGGATCTTCTTCACGCTCGGCGCCTTGTTCTGGGTATAGATGCCGTGCCCATGGCCGCCGTTGGGTTCATCCCAGCCGTTGTGGTACACGAGAGAGCCGTACAGCTCGGCGTCGGTGGCGGTGGTCCAGAGGTCGATCCCGTCGGCCATGTCGTGCAGGATCATGTTGATGAACTTCACGTCGGGCGCCGTGCAGTAGATGTACGACCGGGACGGCGTGCGCACCGGGGCGGAGCTCATCACCTCCAGCCCCCAGAACCACGTGTGGCTGCAGTTCTGCACGAACAGCGCAACCTGGTTGCCCTCGCCGTCGATCGTGACCCGCTCATCGTTGTGGTTGCGGAAGACGATGGGGTCGGTGGCCGTCCCGTGCGTGCCGCAGGTGAACGAGATGCGCCCGAGGGACGGGTCCGTGATGTGCGTGCCGCTGTACGTTCCGCCGCGGAGCCAGACGACGTCGCCCGGCTTGAGTGATGCGGGTTGGCTGAGCGCCTGCTGCAGGGTCCACGGAGCGTTGAGCGATCCGTCGCCGGAGCCGGTGGCGGTGGTGGACACGTAGTGCGCGGGCCGTGCTTCGCCGGGCGGCTGCGTAGGCTGCGGTGTGGGCGGTGGCGTCGGGAGAGGCGGAGTCGTCGGGGCCGTCGGCGGGGTTGGGTACGCAGCGAAGCGGCCGGCGTTCAACACGCCGGGCAGGTAGGCGATCCCGACCACGCCGTCGTCGGTGCCGACGCTGACGCCGGCTTCGGCTCCGGGCGCGGCCGGCGCCAGCAGCAATACCGAGATGAGGATGGCGATCGGGGATGGGGACAGCATGCGGTTCTGTGGTGCGATGGCGGCCACGTTCATGGGTGTCTGAACGGCGCGTTGGCGGGTGGTTGGCACGGGAACAGGATCGCGATGATCGCCTGGATCGTCACTCTTTGCCGGATAGAACGGTCCGGGCGCACGACTCAAGGGCGCGCGGCAAGTCGTTCCAACGCTTCAGCGGGCGTGAGGGTGGGGACGGACCGTGGCGCGCGACTGCGCTGTTCGTTGTCTAGGGAGATGAGGTCGGCGCCGACCATGTGCGCCAGCGCGACGTAGATCGCGTCGCAGCCGCGCAGGCGCTGGTCGGCGGCCAGGCGAGCGGATAGCTTCGCCAACGGCTCGTCGACCGGAACGAGATTGGCGCCAGGCCAGTCGCCGACGGCACCCAGTTGCTGAACGATGTCCAGGGGGTCAGCTTCCTGACGCGCAAGGGCGGCGGCCATCTCGGGCAGGATGATCGCCGGAACGTACAGGCTGGCCCCGTTTTCGACGAGGATCTCGAGCAGCGATCGGGCGTCCGCATGGAACGCCTCGCCGGCGCGCGCTGCGGCGATGAAGACGCTCGCGTCGATGACGAACGACGTGTTCACAGGACGCGTCGCTGTTCAGCGACCATTTCGGCGGCTGTCATGTCGGTGCGAATGCTGGCACCGATCCTGGCAGCCAGGAGATCCCAACGCTCCCAGAACGCCGGATCCAATGGCTTGCGTCTGTTCGACCGCTCAACGTCCAGCCCGTCCAGCGATGCGTCCACCGGCCGGATGACGGCCACCGGCCGCCCGCGGTAGGTGACCACGTACTCCGCGTGATCCTCCCGCACGGCGCGGATCACTTCGGACGCGTCGTTCTTCAGTTCGCGCACGCCGACGTAGTTCATGAGCGCCTCCCGTGTCGTTGTGGCCACAGATGTGGCCACATACTAGCACGTGGAGGAGCCGGTTCCCAAGGTCCAACGATGCCGCGCCGGTGTCGCGTTGCGCCGGCCATGTATAGATCAGCGCCCGGACCTGTCCAGATCCGGGCGCCCATCCCACCGATTCCGTTGTCCTCATCCTATCGCATTGTCCCTGTCCGACCGCGGAACGTCACGGATCCGGAACCCCTCCCCCAGCATTGGAGGAGGGGTCGGCGCGCTAACGCCGGGGCCGGGGGCCGCACGCCCCCGCCCTACGGCCACTCCAACTTACACGGGATCTCAAACGCAATCTGCCCATAAATCGCCGCCAGATCCGCCGTATCCGGCGCGCTGTAGAACCACTCCGGCTTCGTCGCCACGTCGCGCATCAGCGCCACGTCGATCGACGTGCCGAGGCCGATCGTGTAGACGAGCATCCCGGCGCCCTTGGCCCGCACGGCCGCCACGCGCACCTCGTCGGGCGTCGCGCCGGTGGGCTCGCCGTCCGTGAGAAGGATGATCACCGGGGTGTTGGACGCCTTGCGCTCGGGCACGGACAGCGCGCCTGCGGCCGCATCCAACCCGAGGTCGATCCGCGTGCCGTTGTCCTGGGTCAGCAGCGCCAGCCCGGCGATCGCCGGCGCACCGCCGTCGGACAGCGGCACGACGACGCGGGCCGCGTTGTTGAACTGCACCAGCGTCGCCTGATCACGCCCCGCCACGAGCTGGCCGAGGAACGTGCGCGCCGCGTCCGTGGCCGCCTGGAGCTTCGTCGGCCCGCCCGGCGACGTCGTCTCGCTCATCGAGCCCGACGTGTCGATGACGAGCGCGATGTCGACGGACTTCGTCTCGGGCTTGCACGGCTGCATCTTCAGCAGGATCGGCAGGTAGATCGGCACGGGCACGCCGGTCGGGCGCGGCGTGGCCGTGGGTTCGGGCGTCAGCGTCCGGGTCGGCGTCGGGGTCTTCGTGGGCGGCGGCTCGCCGTAGACGCGGACGCGCGGGATCGGGTAGCGGACCTCGTTCTTGTGGTCCCAGCCGTCCGCAGTGACGTCGGCCCGGGCCTCGATGTTCGTCGGCCACTCGCCCTCTTCGCTCGGGCGGACCTCGAAGCTGAACAGTGAGGTCGAGATCGGAAGGTTCAGCAGGTTCCACGTGAGCGTGCGGGCCGCGGCGTCCCACGTGGCGGGGGGGTCGGCGCTGTCCGGCACGTAGACCATGTTGGCCGGCAGCTTGTCGACGAGCGCGCCGGACTTCACGAGGTACGCCGGCCGGTAGCGTTCCAGCATCCGGCGGTGGACCGGCCGGCCGGCGCCCATGGCGCGCGGCAGGACCTGGATGTCGTCGAAGAGGTCGCCGGACGCCACCGGGCTGGATTCGTTGACCGTGATGACCAACACGCCCGCCGCGCGCAGACTGTCGGCCAGGGCGACCGCGGCAGGATCATCCGTGGGCGGCAGGTTCGGGTTCGTCGTCGCGGGCGGTTCGGGGGACACGAGGACGATCACGCGCCGGCGTGTCGCGCTCTGGGCGTCGAAGAGGTCACTGGCCGTCTTCAGGCCGGCGTAGTTGCGCGACGGCACTCCGTTGTCGGCGCGCGGGTTGCGCAGGCCGCGCACGACCTTGTAGCTGTCGTTCGTCAGCGACTGCTCCACGACACCGCTCTTGGAATAGCTCACGACGCCGAGGCGGTGGCGGTCGAGGTCCGTCAGCGCCGCGATCTGGCGGGCGGAGCGGACGCTGTTCGCCAGCGTCCGCCCGGGATCGTCGCCCAGCGTGCCGCCGAACGTGTTGATCGCCAGCACGATGTCCGCCGGCTGCTCCTGGAAGCCGCAGCTGCCGAGGATCGTCAGGAAGACCTTCAGCTTGTCCCCCAGGAGCACGTCCGTCGGCGCGGCGTACTTGTCGCCCAGCAGGTTGCACGTGCCGCCCTGCAGCACCTCGTCCTCCGTGCCGGGCTCGGGCGCGAAGACCGTCACCTGGTTCGCCAGGTTGTCGACGGTGTAGACCCAGCCATCCCCGTCGACCGTCAGGTCGACCTGCGACACCGGCGAGACGCCCTGGTGCGGCATGCCCTCGAAGCGGCTGAGAATCGCGCCGTCGGCGGCCATCCGGACGACATGGCCGTACACCGTCATCACGTAGATCTCGCCGTTCGGCCCGCCGGCCACGCGCCAGCTGTCCTTGGGCGTCGCGACCATCGCGATGTCCTTGAGGTCCGCGCCGAGCACCTTCACGCGGTCGTTCAGGGTGTCAAGGACGTAGATCCGACCGTCCGGGCCGGCATCGACATCCGCCCAGATCACGTCGATGTCCTCGCCCGGCAGCTCCACGATCTCCTTGCGGCCGCGGAAGCCGAGCTTGTAGGCATACAGGCGGTACTCGATCTGCTCGATGCCGCGCGTCCAGGGCGCGGTGTGGACGCGCGCCAGCAACACGAACTGATCCAGCGTCGGCTCGTGCGCCACGGCCGCCGCGCCCTCGAGCTCGGTCGGCAATGTCGTCTCCCACTGCTTTTCGAAGTAGGGATAGACCTGGCAGCGCGGCGTCTGGAAGGCGCTGCAATAGCGCTTCGTAACCGCCTTGCCGTAGGCGACGATCGGGCGCTGGCTGATCACGCGGAACGTGCCGTCGTAGTTCCGGCGGACGCGCTGGTAGGCGCCGAAGCCCATCACGTGGTGGTCCGTTCCCTGGGCGATCGAGAGGTCCGGCTGGAGGGCGAACCGCTCGGCATCGCCCGGCGAGCTCTGGAAGCCGAGCGTGTCGACGACGGTGCCGTTCGGGGCGCGCTCCTGGAGCGCAACCGCGTCCGTGAGCGACAGGTTGCCGTTCGGCATCGTGCTCAGGCGCACCGGGCCGTTGATCAGCCCCTCGGCCGCCGCGCCGAGCGGGTTGCGGCCGCGCCAGAAGCGGTCGACGATGTCATATCCGTTGTCCGTGAAGCGGACCACGGCCGGCCAGGTCTCGTTGAACGCGTCCAGGCGGTCCGTGTCGTAGACGGCCACGGCGTAGAAGAGCCCCGCCGACAGGTTCGCGGCCCGCAACGTGATGCCGTACAGGTCGGAGCCGGTCAGGTTGCCGGGCACGGAGCGGTTGTAGTCGTCATCCACGAACAGGCAGCGGTTGACGAGAATCCGGCCCGGCCCGAGCGTGATCATCCGCAGGCTCGAGCACCCGAGGCCGCCGTACATCCGCGTGGCGAAGTTCACCGTCTTCACGCGCCGCCAGCCCGTCCCGTCGTCCCGGAACAGCCGCAGCCGCTGTCCGTTCAGGTCCCCGACGTACAGGGTCCCGTCCGCCGGATCGAGCGCGATGTCGGCCATCGTCCGGAACTGGTCGTCCTCGCGGTCGCCGAACGTCAGGAAGCGCTCGATCTCGGCGCCGTCGGACGCCAGGTGGCGGATCGCGCCTGCCAGGCGGTCGGCCACCCATAGCGTGCCGTCGGGCAGCGGGACGATACCGACCGCGTGGATGTTCGGCCAGGCGTCCATGAACGTCCCGTCCAGGCCATAGAGGAGCAGCCGGTCGCTGGCCTGGTCGGAGACGTAGACACGGCCGAGACCGCTGTCGACGGCCATCGCCCCGGCCTGCCCGAGGCGCTCCGGCCCGCGGCCGAGGTTGCCGAACGCGGCCAGCCACTTGCCCTTGGCATCCATCCGCATGACGCGGTTGTTCGTGCGGTCCAGGAGATAGACGGTCGCGTCGTCCGCCACCTCGACGTCGATCACGCCGCCCATCACGTCCTGCGGCACCGCCTGCGGGATCGGCCACTGTTCGACGAAGGCGTAGCGCGCCCGGCCCGTCGGCGGGTCGACGCGCGGGCGGGGCGTAGGCGTGGCGCCGGCGCCCGGTCCGGGCGGCGTCGGGATCGTGCTCGGCCGCCCGCCGGCCGTCGACCAGAGCTCGCCGCCGTGCGCCGTGTTCACCGTGCCGACGAAGAGGCGATCGGACCAGACGGCCAGGCTGCGCGCGCCGTACACGTCGGCGTTGTTCGGGTCACCGAAGCCGTCGAGCGCCACGGGCTCCCAGCGCAGGCCGTCGGGTGCGCGCCAGACCTGCGTGCCCTCGGCATTGCCGACGGCGACGTAGAGGAAGTGGAACGGCGGCGGATCGAACGCGGCGAACGAGACACGGCCCGCGTTGCCCGGATCGGCGATGCCGCCGGACGCCACCTGCTCCCAGTCCGTGCCGTCGCACAGCGCGCAGCGCCAGATCTCGATCGCCGTGCCGACGCCCTCCAGACGGTCGTCGCCACCGACCGCGGCATAGAGATAGTTGTCGTACGGCGCCAGCGCGCCGACGCAGCCGCGCCGCGACCCCTCGACGGCGAACGTGCCGGCGGAGGCCCAGCTCTGCCCGTTGGCGCTCCGGACGACGTCGATGCCCGAGCCCGCCCCGTCCGCTCGCTCCCAGCCGCAGCTGGAGGCGTAGAGCGTGCCGCTCATCGCCGCCATCGCGGTGATCCCGTAGCGCGGCGTGGTGGCGACGCGCGCGAGAACGCGCGTCCAGCTGCCGGCCGCCCCGGTGGCCGAGCGGTAGATCAGCCCGCCGCCCGTCGGGTCGGGCGCGAAGTCGCCGTCGATGTCGGTATCGCCCATCAAGCCGCTCGTGCCGGCGTACAGCTGACCGTTGAACGCGAACACCGCGCTCACGCCGGCGTTCGTCTTGTCGCCCAGCCCGCCCGCGACGGCCCGCGACCACTGGCTGCCGTCCGCGCTCGACCAGAGCTCACCGCCGTCGCTCGCCCAGACGTCCGGCTGGCCGAAGGTGCCGGGCACATCGATGCGCGCGTTCAGCGTGCCGGCCCAGAGCTTGTCGCCAAAGATCGCCAGATCCGTCACGGCGCGGTTGCCCGCGTCGCCCAGGCCGCCGTCCGCGACCTTGCTCCATGCCGTCGCCCCCGCCTGCCGGCGCCAGATCGCGGCGCCGCCGTCGTCCGACGTCCCGGCGACGAGCGCACCATTGTAGTCCGCCAGCGCGCTGACGCCCGCCACGTCGCGCGCCCCGAAGCCGTTCACGCTGCCGGCCGTCCACGGCTCGACGGCGGGCGTGAATCGCTGCAGGCGGTGGTTGTCGCGGTCGGCGACGATCAGGCCGCCCGCGGCGTCGACCGCCAGGCCGAGCGGGGTGCGGAAGGCGCCGTTGCCGCTGCCGCCGACGCCGCCGATCGTCGTCAGGTATGCGCCGGCCTTGTCGAAGACCTGGACGCGCTCGTTGCCGGTGTCCGCCACGAACAGGACGTCGCCCGGCCCGATGGCCAGGCGGCGCGGGGCGTCGAAGCGGTCGAACGCATCGCCGGCCGTGTTCGTCTGGCCGAGAACGCGGATCAGGTTGTAGGCCGCGTCGTACACCGCGACGAACTGGCGCACCGCATCGGCGACGTACACCCGGCCCGCGCTGTCGAACGCGGCATCCGTCGGCGCGGCGTAGTCCACGCCGCTGAGGCCGCGCAGCGTCATGACGACGTTGCCGCCGGCGTCGAAGATCTGGACGCGGGCGTTGCCGGTGTCGGCCACCGCCAAGCGTCCATCCGCCGCGGCGCCGATGCCCTCGGGCCGATCGAACTGCCCCTGGCCCGTTCCCGGGCCACCGATCGTGCCGACCTGGGCGCCGTCGGCGGCGGCGAAGATCCGCACCCGCATCCCGCCGCGCTCGACGACGGCCGCGTTGCCGGCGGCCGTGATCGCGACGTCGGCGGGGTCATCCAGGTGCGTCCCGTCCGCGCCGGACACGCCGGGTTCGCCGGTCGTCCAGCGCGCGGCATCGTCCGCGCCGAGCTTGAGGATCCGCTGGCCGGCGCCCTCGACGACGTAGCGCATCCCGTCGGCGGCGACGGCCACGCCCTCGGGGCCATTGAAGTGGGCGTCGTCCGTCAGGTAGGGCACATCGATCGAGCCGAAGACCACGCCGAAGATCCGCGGCGTGATCGCCGTGCGGCGCCAGACGACGTGGCGGTCGGGGTCGGAGACGTAGAGGTTGCCCGTGCCGTCGACGGCCACATCCGTGATCCGCCGCATCGGCGACGCGTCCGTGCCGCATGCGCCGGGCGTGCCGATGTCCTCCCAGTGCGTCCGCTCGAGGCGCCGGAAGACGCTGACGCGGCAGTTCGTGCCGTCCGCGACGTACACGAACTGGTTGTCGGCGGCCACGCCCGTCGGGCCGTCGAGCTGCCCCACCGCGGCGCCGCGGCCGCTGCCGTAGCTGCGGACGAGCTTCACGTCGAACAGGTCCGTCACATCCAGCGCCACCACTCGATGGTTGCCGGCGTCGGCCACGTACAGCAGGCCGTCGGTGCCGAACGACAGCCGTCCGGGCCGGTTGAAGTGCGCGCCGTCGGCGCCTGGCGTGCCGGTCTCGCCGAGCGTGGCAAGGACGCCGAAACCGAGGCCGTACACCTGGATCCGGTGGTTCGCCGTGTCGGCCACGAACGCGTTGCCGTCCGCGTCGACCGCGACGCCGCCGGGGCTGCTCAGGTGGTCGTCATCCGTGCCGGCCTCGCCCGGCGTGCCGAGCACCTGGCGATAGCCGTTCACGCGGTCGACGACGATCACGTCGTGCATGGCGCGGTCGACGAGCCAGACGATCTCCTCGCCGGGGGGCGGCGTGGCTTGCGCGAGGTCGGCGGGGGCGGGTTGGGCGTCGGAGCCGAACGGTGCGTCGGGCGCGAACGCGAGGACGGGATTCGGTTCGGCTGGGCTGACGGAGCCGGGCGCGGTCGCACCGTCGTTCGTCGCGGACGACGCACCGTTGTCGACAGGTCGAGTCGCATCGAAGCCGTCGAGCGGCCGGCCGGGGCGGCGCGGGGTCGGCGTCGGGACGCCGCCCGTCGGCGTTGCGGTCGGCGGCTGCGTCGGGCGGAACCACGTGTCGGCGTCCACGATCTCGCCGACCGGCGGCTCGTCGTTCAGGCCGGCGACATCGCCGGCGCGGCCGATCTCGGCCAGGTAGCGGCCGCCGGACGAGAACTTCACGGCCCGGCGACCGATGCCGTCCGCCACCCAGAGGTCGTCGCCGCGCGCGCCCAGGCCGGCCGGGCCGGACAGCTGGGCCGCGCTCCGATACCACGGCACGCCGGGCTCGCCGACCGTGCCGGCGTACTGCAGCGCGTACACGGCGCCCGGGTCCTGCGCCGCGGCGCGGGCGGCCAGACCGATGCCGACGGCTGCGGCGGCGGCGATGACGAGACGGCGGTGGACCGGGCGCAGCAGGGTGCGGTTCATCGGGCGAGGCTCCTGAGGGATCGGTGATGGTCGAAGCGTGCGATGGCGCAAAAACGACGGCGTTGGCCTACGCATGGACACAACCCCGGGATTCGACACAGGTTTGCCAGGCGGCGGTTGGAATCTCGGATGCGCGCCGAACGAGAACGGGGCGCCCAGACGGTCGCCGGTTCGTGGCAGCAGTGTACGCGACAAAGTCATGCGACGACGGGGTTGGGCTGGCGACCACCTGAGCGCCCGTGATGGGTATGAACAACCGACGGGAGGAAACGGCGACATTCTATGTCGCAAGCTCGATTCGATCGATCCGCGGCCAGGGGGACCAACCGCCGGACAGGTGCTCCATGCCGTACAATCCTGCCGCCCCCTGCGCCACGCCCGGGCACCGTCAAGGGACAACGATGAACCGAACGTTCGCCGTAGGAATCGGGGTGCTCGCCGCGGTGGCCGCCGGCTGCGTGCCCGCCGCCCCACGCGCCACGGACGACGTGACGGCGCGGCCGCTGCGCGTGACGACGACCGTCGGCATGATCACCGATGCGGTGCGCGAGGTCGGCGGCGCGCGCGTGGCGGTGACCGGACTGATGGGCCCGGGCATCGACCCCCACCTCTACAAGCCGACGGCCAGCGACGTGATCGCCCTCGGCGATGCCGACCTCATCCTGTACGGCGGGTTGCACCTGGAAGGGCGGATGGTCGAGCTCTTCGAGCACATCGCCGACGGCGGCACCGCGACCGTGGCGGTCACGCGCGACATCCCGCCGGGCTCGCTGCGGCACCCGCCGGCGTTCGAGGGCGCGCCCGACCCGCACGTGTGGTTCGATGTGGCGCTGTGGCAGTCGGCCGTTCACACGATCGCCGCCGCACTCGCGGCGCGGGATCCCGGATCGACGGCGCTGTACACGGCGAATCGCGACCGTTACATGGCCGAACTCGAGGCGCTCGATGCATGGGTCGACGGACAGGCGAACACCGTCCCGACGGCCCAGCGCATCCTGATCACCGCCCACGACGCCTTCGGCTACTTCGGCGACCGCTACGGCTTCGACGTGCGCGGCATCCAGGGAATCAGCACGGCGTCGGAGGCCAGCGCATCGGACATCCAGTCGCTGGCCGATTTGATCGCCGAGCGCCAACTGAAAGCGGTGTTCGTCGAGTCCAGCGTGCCGCCGGCGACGGTCGAGGCGCTGAAGGCCGCCGTCGCCAGCCGCGGCTGGCGGGTGGCGATCGGCCCGGCGCTCTTCTCGGACGCGCTCGGCGAGCCGGGCGCACCCGCCGGCACATACGTCGGCATGGTCCGCCACAACGTGACGGCAATCGTGGAGGCGCTGCGATGATGAACGCGGAACGGGTCGACGCGGCGCCGATCGACGGTGCACCACCCCTCGAGATCGCCGACCTGACCGTCGCCTACCGCGAACGGCCCGTGCTGTGGGACATCGACCTCACCGTGCCGAAGGGCGTGCTGGCCGCAGTCGTCGGGCCGAACGGCGCCGGCAAGTCGACGCTGATCAAGGCGGTGCTGGACCTGATCCCGCGCGCCGCCGGAACGATCCGGGTGTTCGGCCAGCCGTACGCCGACGTCCGGCGCCGCGTGGGCTACGTGCCGCAGCGCACGAGCGTGGACTGGGACTTCCCGACGGACGCGCTGGACGTCGTGCTCATGGGTACGTACGGCAAGCTGGGCTGGATCCGCCGTCCCGGGCGCGCCGAAGTCGCCACGGCGCTTGCCTGCCTCGACCAGGTCGGGATGGCGGACTTCGCCCGGCGGCAGATCAGCCAACTGTCCGGCGGCCAGCAGCAGCGCGTCTTCCTGGCCCGCGCCCTGGCCCAGGACGCCGACCTCTACCTGATGGACGAGCCGTTCGTCGGCGTGGACGCCACGACGGAGCGCTCGATCGTCGAGCTGCTGCACGCGCTGAAGGCGCAGGGCCGAACGGTGCTGTGCGTCCACCACGACCTCGATTCGGCGCCCGACTACTTCGACCACCTCGTCCTGCTGAACGTCCGGCTGATCGCCGACGGCCCGTTCGCCGCCGCGTTCACGCAGGCGAACCTGATGAAGGCGTACGGCGGCCGGACGCACGCGTTCAAGCACGGGGCGTGAGCACGGTGGCCGAACTGCTGCACGACCTCGTGTTCGACTACACGCTGCGCACGATCGCCCTCGGCGCGGCCGTGCTCGGCGTCTCGAGCGGCGTGCTCGGCACGTTCGCCGTGCTCCGCCGCCAGAGCCTGCTCGGCGACGCGCTGGCGCACGCGGCCCTGCCGGGGATCTGCCTGGCGTACATGGCCACCGGCTCCAAGGCGCCGGTCGTGCTGATGGTCGGCGCCGGGGTGGCCGGCTGGCTGGGCGCGCTGCTCCTGCTGAAGATCGTCGCCACGACCTCGCTCGACGAGGACGCGGCGCTCGGGATCGTGCTGGCGACGTTCTTCGGGTTCGGCATCGTCCTGCTCACGGTCATGCAGAAGCGACCGGACGCGGGCCAGGCCGGGCTGGACAAGTTCCTGTTCGGCCAGGCCGCGGCGCTCGTCGGCGCGCAGGTGGCCGTGACCGCCCTGCTCGGAACGGCGGCCATCGCCGTCGTCGTCGTGTTCTACAAGGAGCTGAAGGTCCTGTGCTTCGACCCGAGCTTCGCGCGCAGCACCGGCCTCGCACCGCGTTGGCTGGAGGTCCTCGTCACGTCGCTCGTCGTCGTCGCCGTCGTCATCGGCCTGCAGACCGTGGGCGTGGTGCTGATGGCTTCGATGCTCGTCGGGCCGGTCGTCGCGGCGCGGCAGTGGTCCGATCGCCTGGCCATCGTTCTCGTCCTGGCCGGCGCGATCGGCGCGGGCTCCGGCGTCGCGGGCGCCGTCGTAAGCGTCGCCGCCGACCGCGTGCCGACGGGGCCGGCGATCATCCTCAGCCTGACGGCCGTCGCGCTCCTGTCGATCCTGTTCGCGCCGCGGCGCGGCGTCGTGCCGGATGCGGTCCGGCGGCGCCGGCGCGGGCTCGCCGCGCCGGTCGAGGTCGAGGCGGAGGCGGCCCGATGAGCTACGGTCTGGCGATGGTCCTGACCGGCGCCGGCGTCGCCGTGGCGTGCGGCGTCCTTGGCACGTTCCTCGTCCTGCGCCGGATGGCGATGGTGGCGGACGCGATCAGCCACGCGATCCTGCCCGGCCTCGTCGCCGGCTACTGGCTGGCCAACGGCCCGAGCCTGGCCGCCGGCCTGCTCGGCGCCGTCGCGGCCGCGCTGCTCATGGTCGGCTTCGTCGAGCTCCTCACGCGCTCCGGTCTCGTCGCCGGCGATGCGGCGATCGGCGTCGCCTTTCCGGCCCTCTTCGCGCTCGGGACGGTGCTCATCACGCGCCACTTCAGCGGCGTCCACCTGGATGCCGACGCGATCCTGTACGGCAACATCGAGTTCGCCGGCCTCGACGTCTGGCGCGTCGGCGGCCGCGTCCTCGGCCCGCGGCCGGTGTGGGTCGGCGCCGGGCTGGCGCTGGCGAACACGGCGCTCGTCGTCGCGCTGTTCAAGGAGCTGAAGGTCAGCACGTTCGATCCCGGCCTGGCGGCGACGGTCGGCCTGTCGCCTGCCGCGGTGCAGATCGCGTTGATGACCGCCGTGGCGTTCACCGCCGCCGGCGCCTTCTCGGCCGTCGGCGCCGTGCTGGCCGTCGCCTTCTTCATCGTCCCCGCCGCCACCGCCTACCTCTGGACGGACCGCCTCCCGCGGATGGTCGCGCTCTCCGCCGCGTTCGGCGCCGCCAGCGCCGGCCTCGGCTTCACCGCCGCCGTCCGCGCCGACACGTCCGTGGCCGGCGCGATGGCGTGCGCCGCCGGCGTCCTGTTCGGCCTGAGCTGGCTCTTCGCCCCCAAGGCCGGCCTCGTGCCGCGCGCCCGCCAGCTCGCCCGCCAACGCCTCCAATTCGCCGCCGAAACGCTGGCCGTCCACCTGATGACGCACACCGGCACCCCCGCGGAAGCCGAGGAGTGCACGCTGTCCCACCTGGGCGAGCACCTGCGCTGGAACGACACATGGGCCACCGCCGTCGTGGCGGAGGCGGTGCGCCGCGGTTGGGCGGTGCGGGACGGGGAGCGGCTGCGGGTGACGGAGGCGGGGCGGGGGGTGGCGGTGGTGTGACGAAGCGGTTCGCCGCGTTGCTGCGGATCACGACAACGAATCGCCCGACCCAGATGCAACCCACGACGGCCTGACAACGATCACCCGCGTAGGGGCGACGCGCATGCGTCGCCCGGCAGGCCGCCCACATCGCGCCCCGGCCCGCAAGCCACAATGCCATGCGACGACGATGTGTGGGCCGGACGGCGATCGCGGGGCGGGTGGCCTGCGGGCGACGCGTTCGCGTCGCCCCTACGCGGGGGTGGGATGCGCGGGCGGCGGCATGGCATCTGGGGCGGGGTGGCGGTGGGATGCGAGGGGCGACGGGCGTTGGCTATCATGTGCGGCGCCGACCGTAACGCGACAACGGGACAGAACGAGAGGAACCGATGGACGACGATGAGATCACACGGAGGATCTCCGACGCGATCGACGGCGACGACACGGACGCGTTCCCGCCCGGCATGTCGGAGCCTTCGCTGCGTGCCCTCGCCGGCGCCGGCTACACGCGCCTGTCGCAGCTGACGGGAGCGACGGCCAAGGAGCTGCTTGCGTTGCACGGCATGGGGCCGAAAGGGATCCGGATCCTGCGCGAGGCGCTGGCGGCGGCGGGGCTGTCGTTTGCGGGGGCGGACGGACGCGAAGCCTACGGACGGTCGTAGGTGACGAGTCCGCAGATCCGGACTCGCTCCGGCCGTCACTCCATCCACCCCCCCAACGTCGGCGCCGTCACCCGCCACCCCTGACCATCATTCGCCAGCCCGATGGAGCCGCCGGTCGATGGCCCGTCGCGGTAGTCGATGACGGCGCGCGTCAGACCGGCGTCGAGGACGATGAGCGTTGGGTCCGGCAGCGTCGGCAGCTGGTGTCCGCCGGCCATCGTCCGCTCGATCGGCAGCCGGCGCCGCAGCCATTCGTAGCGCGTGCTTGCCAGCGGATAGAGTTGCGCTTCGACGTCGATGACACCGAGCGGGGGATCACGGGCGTAGTCGTCGCCGAGGTAGTGATGGATGGTGAGCGCCTCTTCTTCCGTGAGGTAGAGGGTATGGGACGGGTCGGGCGACGGGGGGCGGAAGTCGGCTAGGTAGACGCGCACGCCGCCGGCTTCGCGGGCCGAATCGACGTTGAACCGGCCGGACACGCCGGAGCTGAGGCGCTCCGTGCATCCGACCTGCACGACGGTCGGCAGAACGATGTAGGCATCCGGCGGCGGCTGCGTGGGCATCGCGTCCGTTCCGGGGTCGATACCGAAGTACTCCGGCTGGAAGCGCGGCGCATCGGGACCGAACTTGAACGCCGCGTACGCCCCGTACACCGCCTGCTCGACCGCATCGAGCGCGGCGATCTCGTCGGTCGTCCGCGGCACGACGTTGTCCCGCCACTGTGCGAGGTACGTGTCCAGCGCGGCCTCGGACTGGCTTTCGAACGTGTAGCGCAGGTGCGGCAGGCGCGCGGGTGTGGCGACCGGCGCTGGCGTGTGCTCGTGGAAGTCGAATCGAGGTTCGATCACCGCTGCCGGCGTCGCATGCGCCATGCGCTCGAAGGCGGCGCACGCGGCGATGTCGGAGGCGCTCGGGGCGCTGGCCGTCGTGAGGTCGGCGCGCATGCGCGCGTACGCGTTCGCGTCCTCGACGGTGGCCACCGCAGTCGACTCGGCAGTCGGCGCGGCGGTCGTACGGCAGCCGGCAGAGGCGACGAGCGCGGCCGCGCCGACGATCCACGCCGCGGCGCGGGGAATCGAGGGTCGGATGGACAGGGCGGTAACGGCCACGTTGGGAACCCCCGACTTACTTTCCGGCGTATGGGACGATAGGATGCGCGAATCGGGTGAGCGGCGACTGATCGCCGACAGAAGGCTCGATGAGTCCAACCTATCGAGCGAACGGTACGGATCCGCGCGACGAAACACCAGGAGGACATCATGACTCGCACGACCCTCGCCATCCCAGCGGCCTTCGCCGCCGGGGCCATCCTCTTCAGCCTCGGCGCCTCGGTCGCCGGCCAGACGAACGTCGTGGACACCACCAAGATCCGCGCCTGCGTGAACACCGCCGGTTCGCCGCGATTCCTGGCGGCCGGCGTCACGACGTGTCGGAGCGGCGAGCGGCTGGTGGAGTGGAACGCGCAGGGATTGGCCGGAGCGGCCGGACCGATCGGCCCGGTTGGCCCCGCCGGATTGAAGGGAGCCAAGGGCGACAAGGGCGACAAGGGCGAGCCGGGACTGGACAGCCAGCGCGCGGGCCAGGGCTTCTTCGACGTCTTCCCCGAGATCGGCCGCGTCGGGTTCCTCGACGTGCCGCCGGGCACGACATCGGCCGACGGTGCGGCGGTGGTCGGCCCCGCGACGGACGGTGCGGTGGTCGGTGCGGTGGTCGACAGCTCCGCGGCGGACAGTGTCGCAGCCGACGTCGTTTCGGCCGTCGTCGACCCGATCGTCGAGCGCAAGGTGTACGGGTTCACAACCGGCCAGGGCCTCTCGGACGCCGACGCGGACAACGACGGGATGCTCGACCGCGTTGCGGCCGGCGACGTGAGTGCGGACGGCTTCGGGCCGGTCGGTATCGACCTGGCGGTGGACGGCTCGCGCCCGTCGCTGGCCGAAGCGGCGGCGAGCCGCCATACGTTCCGCGCGGTGACGCTGTTCGTCGAGGCCGACATGGATGGGGACGGCGTCATCCACGCGGCCGACGCGGCCGGCACTGCGGACGAGGGGCTTGTCCTGTTGCTGGAGAATGCCCGCATCATCCGCCACGGCTTCGCCGGCGGCACGGACTTCCTCGGCGGCCGACGCCACGACGCGGCGATGAGCAGCATCGGCAACATCCGCGCCCGGACGGCGACCGTCGATGCCCAAGGCCCGACCATCCTCCTCGAGCACGTCGAGCTCGACTTCGAGCGCATCACGTGGCTCGCACAGAACGCCGGCACGTCGACGACGCTGGGGCGGTGGGATGTGCGGGAAGGACATGCCGACTGAGGGCGAAACACGCCTGCGTGAGGACAAACCGTTGGACGACACACGGACCGCGTCCTCGGCGAAGCATCGACGATGGGCGCTCGCCCTGGTCGCGCTGCCGCCGGCGATCGGGATCGCCACGGCGCTGCTGGCCCCGGAGCCGCATGGGCACTGGGTGGAGCATCTGAGCTCGGTCGGGTTCAAGTCGACGCAGCTGGCGGCCCTGGCCGTGGCCGCCGTGCTCCTTCGCCGTTCGTGGAACACGCTCCTGCTCCTCGTGCTGGCGATCGTCGCCGTCGGCATCGTGCTGCAGGTGGCCGGCGACTGGAGCGTGGCGCGATCGATCTGGCGCACCACGGGCGATCCCGGAGGTGGCGCCGGCTACGCGTGGGGGCACGAGACGTCCGGGTTGGGCGACCTGATCGTCGTGATCGCCGGGCTCGCATTCCCGGTCGTCCTCGCCGTCACCCGGCGCGCGCGCGTCTGGGTGGCCGTGGTCGTTGCCGTGCTCGCGATCGTCCCGCCGCCCTTTCTCTGGCCGGCGGCGGGACTTCTGGTGGCGATGGTCTACGGGTACGTCGGCGGGGGAGAGCTGAGGCCGGTGAAGAGGGTCGCCCCGGCGATGCGTGGGTAGGTCAATCCACTGTAACGCGGCAGCCTCGTCACCCAGAGCATCGCCCACATGGTGCTGATGGACCTGTCCGAGGAGGTGCAGTACGGCGTCCGCTCCGGCGGCTCGGTACAATCGGCGGATCACCGCATCGCCCGCCCCGACATGCGCCCAGGACCATCATGCGCCCTTTCGACACGGTCACCCTCACCACCGCGCGCCTGTCCCTGCGCCCGCTTGTCCCGTCGGACGCCGAGGCGCTGTTCGCCGTGTACTCCGATCCCCAGGTCATGCGCTACTGGAGCACGCCCCCGTGGCCGACCATCGATGCGGCGCACGAACTCATCACCAAGGACCGGGCTGCGCATGCGGCGGGCACGTACATTCGGCTGGGCATCGCGCTGCAAGGTACCGATGTGGTCTTCGGCACATGCACGCTGTTCGATTTCGTGGTGCAATGCAGGCGGGCCGAGCTCGGGTACGCTATGGCCAGCAAGATGTGGGGACACGGCTACATGCACGAAGCACTCAGCGCGCTTGTGGTATTCGGGTTCGACGAACTGGACCTGAACCGCATCGAAGCCGACATCGATCCGCGCAATGCGGCATCGGCAAGAAGTCTGGAACGGCTGGGGTTCGTGAAGGAAGGACACCTGCGGGAACGCTGGATCGTCGATGGTGAGGTGTCGGACTCCGACCTGTACGGATTGTTGCGGAGCGATTGGCCGGCGACGAACACCCGGTGACGATCGACTCAACTGGAGGCCCCGATGGAATCGCAACACGCCCCGACCGGCAGTCCGACGGCTGCCCCGCTCGCGCTCTTTCGCCGCCACCCCCTGATCACGTTCTTCACGCTCGCCTACGCCATCTCGTGGGCCACGTTCTACCTCCTCGACGGTCCCGTGATCTTCACGATCGGCCCGTTCCTCGCGGCGATCCTCACGGCGCTGATCGCGGATGGAATGGGCGGCCTGCGCGACGTCGCCCGCCGCATCCTGCGCTGGCGCGTCAAGCGGATCTGGATCGCGGCCGCGTTCGTCGTGCCGGTGGCCATGGGACTGGCCGTCGCGGCGCTGACGACGGTCGTCGGCGGCGCGCCGATGCCGGTACTTGAACGGCTCGGACCGTGGTACAGCCCGCTCCTGCTGTTCGCCGTGCTCCTGTTCACGGCCGACACGCTGTTCGAGGAGACCGGCTGGCGCGCCTTCGCCATGCCCCGGTTTCCCGCCGACCGCTCGCCGCTGGCGAACACGCTGGTGCTGGGCGTGCTGCTGGCCGGCTGGCATCTGCCGGTCGCACTGTCGGAACCCGGCGCGCTCGGCCCGTACCTGGTGGCGACGATCGCGTCGGCGGTGGTGACGAACTGGATCTACTTCAACGGACGGGAGAGCGCGTTTCTGGCATGGATGGTCCACACGGCCGCGAACACGGCGGGGCAGTCCTTCATGCCGCTGTTCGGGGGGGAAAGCCGGGTGACGTACTTTTGGGTGCTGGCGGCGGTGAACGTAGGGGTGGCGGCGGCGATCGTTTTGCTGAACGGGCGGGAACTGCGCGCTCGGTAGCCGGTACCCGGTAGCCGGTAGCCGGTAGCAGCATCGACCGGAACGCCTTGGACTTGGTCCGCATGACGGAGTCCAAGGAGGCCTGGGATCACCGTCAACATCTATGAAGCCAAGCCGGCGATGGATGACACCGGGCTGTGGCAGGTCGTCCGCCCGGAGCTGACGCCAGCGGATCAGGCTGAGATACATCGGCTGCTGGGCCTCCAACGCGAGGGACCGCTCGCCGTTTCGGACGACGAGCGACTGCAGTCACGGCGGCGGTGGGTTGCGGCCGGGTGGCATCCGCCGGAGGATGGATGGGTTCAGGCTTGACCCGACTCCCGCCCCTCACTACCGTAACCAACCATGCCTCCAACCCTCACACCCCCACCCCCCGCCGACCTCGCCCGCTACCTGGCCACCGCCCGTGCACGCGAGGCCGAGCGCCAAGCCGCCCTCGAAGCGCACCGTGCGCGGGCATTGGACGTGGCGCGCCAGTCGGCGCTCGTGCTGAAGACGGCCTTTGGCGCGCGCCGCGTGGTGCTGTTCGGCTCACTGGCCCGCGGCGGCAAGGTCAGCTGGCGCAGCGACGTCGACTTGGCGGTCTGGGACGTGCCGGCGGACCGCTACTTCGTGGCCGTCGGCCGATTGCAGGCCATCGATCCGACGGTCGCCGTGGACGTGGTGCGGGTGGAGGATGCCCCGCCGGCCCTTCGCGCGGTGATCGATGCGGAAGGGGTGGAGCTGTGACGGCCTACCCGGCGCTCGCGGCGCGGATCGACCAGGAGCTCGCCGACCGGGTCTGGCGCAAAAGTGCTGATGGCATGCGGGCGACCATCGCGCGACCGACGACCGCCCGAAGGCTGAAGCCTCGGGGCGGTCGTCGGTCGCACGGGGACATGGTCGATCAACACTTTTGCGCCAGACCTTGAGAGACTTAGCATGACTCGCAACACAGCCTCTCCCCATAGAGATGCTCTGAAAATGGCCCTCTGGGTTGCTGTCTTTCAGATCATCGTGGCATTGGCAGCATGGCCCTGCACCAGGATGGGCGATGTAGGCAATCTGTCCTGTGTTTGCGTATATGGACTACTGACACTGCCTTTGGGCCCGATCTATACAGCAATGTCAACCAGAGCATCAGCAGACATCTTGCTGTGGCTATATCCGACGGTTATGGCAGCGAATACGCTGTTGTGGAGCTGCGGTGCTTACTCTTGGAAGCGTAGGCATAATCCTACCCCCTGACCTCCCCCCCCACCGCCTTCCCCAACGCCCGCACGATCTGCTCCCGCACCCGATCCACGCTCGCCCCCTCCAGCGTCTTGTCCATCGACTGGAATCGCAGCCGCAGCGCCAGGCTCTTGCGCCCCTCCCCCACCTGCGGCCCGCGATACACGTCGAACAGCCGCACGCCCACCAGCAACTTGCCGCCGGCGGCGCGCACGGCCGCCTCGACGTCCGCGGCCGGGATCGCCTCGTCCACCACGACGGCCAGGTCGCGCTCGACGGGCGGGTACGGGCTGAAGGCGGCGATCGGTCGGATCGCGCCGGCCAGCGCGTCGATCGCCTCCAGGTCGAGGTCGGCGACGGCGATGCTGCGCTCCGGCAGGTCCCAGCGCCGACGCACCTGCGGGTGCAGCTCGCCGACGTGCCCGAGCGCGCGCGCCGTGCCGTCCGCGTCGACGGCCGACACCACGGCGGTGCGGCCCGGGTGCAGCGAGGCGTGGCGGCCAGGCGCGAAGTGCAGCGTGTCGATCCCGAGCGCCCCGAGGATGGCCTCGACGACGCCCTTGGCATCGTAGAAATCCATGTGCCGCGCCTCGCCGCCCCGCCAGTCGTCGGCCCGCTGCGGGCCGGCGAGGAGCAGCGCCACGTGGCGCGGCTCGTTGGGCAGGGTCGTCGGCGACGGTGACGTCCCGGCGGGCCAGTGGTACGTCGACCCGACCTCGAAGAGCGCGACGCGATCCGTGAAGCGCAGGTTGGCGGCAGCGGCATCGAGCAATCCGGTCAGCATGCTCTGGCGCAGGACGCTCCGCTCGGGGCTGATCGCATTGGCGATGCCGACGTAGCGCGCTTCCACCGGCAGGCCGCCGCCCGTACCGACGTCATCCGCAATCCCCGCGATACCCGCGACGACCGTCTCACCCTCATGCCCCACCGACGTCATCCGGTAGCTCACGATCTCCTGCAGCCCCGCCCCCACGCACGCATCCCGCGTCGCCTCCTCCAGCCACTGCGTGCGGTTCTCGCGCTGCGCGGGCAGCGCGTCGGCCAGCGGGACGCTCGGCAGGCGGTCCAGACCCCAGACGCGGACGATCTCCTCGACGATGTCGGCCGGCAGCTCGATGTCCACGCGGTGCGGCGGGACGACGGCCGCCAGCGTGTCGCCGTCGACAACGGCCGAGAAGCCGAGGCGCGCCAGGATCGCCTCGATGTCCGCGACGGGAATCTCGGCGCCGAGCAGGCGATCGATCTCCGACAGCGGCATGACGACCTCGACGGCGGGTCGCGGGCGCGGGTAGACATCGACGATGCCGGGGGCCACGCGGCCGCCGGCGTGCTCGGCCAGCAGCCGGCTGCCGACGGCGCTGCCGGGGTCGATGAGCGCCGGCGGGACGTCGCGGCTGAAGCGCCAGCTGGACTCGCTCGGCAGCTTCAGGTCGCGGCTGGCGCGGCGGATGGACGGGAAGTGGAATGTCGCGGCCTCCAGCAGGATCGTCCGCGTCGCGTCCGTCACCTCGGTCTCCGCGCCGCCCATCACCCCGGCGATCGCGATCGGGCCGGCGTCATCCGTGATCAGGATCGTGCCGACGTCGAGGGCGCGGTCGATGCCGTCCAGCGTCGTCATCCGCTCGCCGGGCGTGCTGCGCCGGACGGTGATCGTCGGCACGGGGTCGGTTGCGCCCGCGCTCGACGACGCGGCCGCGCCCTGACCCGCCGCAGCCGCCGCTCGCGCCTTCAGCCGGTCGTAGTCGAACGCGTGCAAGGGCTCGCCCCACAGCAGCATCGCGTAGTTCGTCGCGTCCACGACCGCGTTGATCGGCCGCATACCGCTCAGCCGCAGCCGGCGCTGCAGCCACGCCGGGCTCGGCCGCGTCGCGTCGACGCCCGTGATGATCCGCGCGCTGTACCGCGGACACGCCTCGTCGTCGTCGATGACGACGCGGCACCACGCCGCCGCTTCGGCCAACGACGGATCGATCCCATCGTCCCCCAACTGCCACTCCGGCGGCGTGAACGGGCGGTCGAGCAGCGCCGCCACCTCGCGGGCGATGCCGACGACGTTGCTGGCGTGGGCGTAGTTGGCCGTCAGCTCGAGCGTGAGCACGGCGTCGCCGAGGACGTCGGCGATGGGCGCGCCGAGAGGCGCGTCGTCGTCCAGGATCAGGATGCCCTCGTGGTCCTCGGAAAGGCCGATCTCCTTCTCCGAGCAGACCATCGCGTCGCTCATCACACCCCGCACGGGCCGGCCCTTCAGCTTCACCTTCACCCAGCCCTCAGCGTGGCCGTCGTACAGCTCCACGCCCTCGCGCGCGAAAACGACCTTCATGGGCTTGTCGAAGTCACCCGCATCGCGAAACGCCAGCAAGTTCGGCGCGCCCGTCACCACGCGGTGCGGCGCGCCGGCGCCCCAGTCGACGTCCGCCAGCACGAGCCGCTCGGCATCGGGATGCGGCAGGACGCGCAGCACGTTGCCGACGACGAGCCGCTCCCGATCCCACCAGTCGCCGATGCGCTCGACCTTGTCGACCTCGAGGCCGGCGACGGTCAGGCGTTCGGCGACGTGCTCGGGGGTGACGCCGGTGAGGTCGACGTGTTCGGAGAGCCAGGACCAGACGAGTTTCATGGCGTCGCCTCCTTAGCCGAACTGCTCGAGGAACCGCACATCGTTCCCCCAGTAATGCCGTATGTCGTCGATCCCATGCGCCATCATCTGCGCCCGCATCGGCCCCAGCCCGAAGGCGAAGCCGCTGACGCGTGACGGGTCGTACCCGCCGTTCGTGAGCACGTTCGGGTGGACCATCCCGCAGCCCAGAATCTCCAGCCAGCCGGCGTCCTTGCACAGCCGGCAGCCGGCGCCGTCGCACAGGCCGCAGCTCACGTCGACCTCGGCGGAGGGCTCGGTGAACGGGAAGTAGCTCGTGCGGAAGCGCGTCCGGCGGTTCGGGCCGTAGTAGCGGTGCACGAAGCCATCGATCGTGCCGCGCAGGTTGGCCATCGTGATGTGCGGGCCGACGGCCAGGCCTTCGACCTGGGTGAACTGGATCTCGCTGCGCGGCGTGATCTTCTCGTTGCGGTAGACCATGCCGGGCAGGACGATGCGGATGGGGTCGGGCGCATACGCGCCCATCGCGCGGATCTGGCCGGGCGAAGTGTGCGTGCGCAGGAGGACCTGCTCGTTCGTGCCCGTTATGTAGAACGTGTCCTGCATGTCGCGCGCCGGATGGTGGGGCGGGTGGTTGAGGAGCGTGAAGTTCACGTCGTCCAGCTCGACCTCGCGGCTGAGGAAGACCTGGAAGCCCATCTCGGCGAAGATGTCGAGCATCCGGCGCAGGATGATCGTGCTCGGGTGCAGCCGCCCGCGCGGCGGCGGCGTCCCGGGCAGCGTGACGTCGATCGCCTCGGCCGCCAGCGCGGAGGCCATGGCATCCGCCTGTCGCGACGACGACGCCGCCTCGTACGCCGCCTCCAGCGCCCGGCTGGCCGCGTTCACCGCCGCCCCGAACGCCGGCCGCTCGGCGGCGCTCAGCGTTCCGACGACGCGAAGGAGCGACGTGATCCGCCCGCTCCTGCCCAGCCACTCGCCCTTCCACGCAGCCAGCGCTGCATCGTCCGCTGCCCCGGCAAGCGCCGACTCGGCCTCGCTTCGCAGCGCCTCGATCGTCGCGATCGACGCGTTCGGGATCGGTGGGTTCGGCTCGATCTCCATGGCCCGTTCCTCCTTCACTCCGTCACACGACACGACGTCCCCTCGCCGCGCAACGAAAAACGTCCGCCCCGGCAAGGGACGGACGTCTCGTCCGCGGTACCACCCTCGTTGGCCGCTCGCGCAGCCCACTCAGCCCGACGGCGGCGCGTCGCCAACGAAGGCGCACACGTGCCGCGATCGGCGGCCCCGATAACGGTGGGCATCCGGGCAGGACTACGCAGGTCGCCGTCGACCCTTCCCCCTGCCGGCTCGGGAGTGAACTTCCGTCGGTTCCGACCGAGAGGGGCTTGCAGTCACGGCCCCTCATCCCTGGCGGCGTTGCCGGCGTACTCTCTCCGTCATGGCCTGTAATGGGTTCGATTGTGCCGGGATGATAGCGGGAGTCGGGGGTGCGTCAAACGTGCGGGCGCCGCCTACTCCAATCGTCCGCCCCAGTTGCCCACGCTTCGACAACCCAGGCGCCCTCCGATGCTCCCAAAGGCCACGCCAAGCGCCGCCCCGTCCGCCACAACCCGCGCCTCTCCCCGCCCGCCCGCGATCCCGTCCAGCGCCGCCCGATCGACCTCGGCACCGAGACCGGCCGCGAAGACGGTGGCGCCGGCGGCGCGAAGCGCATCGGCCGCGGCGACGGCGGCCTCGGGCGTGTCGGGGGACGAGCGGCCGTCCGTCAACAACACGACGGTGCCGCGCGCGTCCGGGCGGCGATCGGGCGAGGCCAGCACGGCGCCGGCCGACCACAGCCCGGCGCCCATCGCCGTGCCGTTGGCCAGCGGGGCGGAGCGCAGCGCATCGACGACGCCGGGGCCGACGTCGCCCAGCGGCCGCCGGACGACGGCCGTGCGGTCGAACGTCACGAGGGCGATGCGGTCGCGCTGCGCGTCGAGCCGCGCGACGAGCGCCGACAGGGCCTGGACGGCGGCCGCTTGCTTGGTCCCGCCGCCCGGCAGCCGCTCGGCCATGCTCGTCGAGGTGTCGATGACGACGACGACGTCGTTTGGCGGACCGGCGAGGCACGACTCGGCGAGGGCGACGGGGAGGTAGAGGCGGGCGGCGCGCGGGGTCGCGGTGGACGTCGGAAGGGTTGCGGGCGGGACGGGTGTCGACGGCTGGTCGACGACGTGGATCGGGGCGGAGACGGCGGCGGCAATCGGCAAGGTCGTGTCACGCCCGTCCCAGCCGTAGGCGATGACGCCGATTCCGCCGTCGCCCGGTCCCGTCGCTACGAATTCGACTTCGAGGTCGTACGCGTCGGCGAACGCGCCGTCGGCCGCAAAGACGAGCCACTGGGCGCCGCGGCGGTCGACGTCTGGCTGGCCATCGGGCCGGCCGTCGCGCCAGGTGGCTCGAACCTCGAGATGGTCCGGCAGCCTGAGGCGGAGAGTGGCCACGTTGAGTCGAGCGGCCTCGCCGGCCGGCAGCTGCAGCCGATAGCGGGCGCGAGCGACCTGGCCGACGGTAGCGCGCTCGCGGTCCACGGACAGCACGTTCGTCAGCGGCAGTGTCGCCGTCAGGGGCGATACAGCGGCGCCGGATCGGGCATCGAGCACGTCGACCTGTGGCCGCCGGAAATCGAAGCGGCCCCCTCGGTCGCGCTGGTCCGTGAAGATCCCATCCGCTCGCGACAGCACTTCGAGCCCGAAGCCCGGCGTCGTCGCCCGGACACGGAGGGACATCGTCACGCCCTCCTTGGGAACGTTCGTCGGGCACCAGAGAACGGAACGGTCGTCGGTCGGCAACGAGGGCGGGACGATGCCGGCCGGATCGAGATCGAAGGCGTCACCGACCGACGCCATGACGGACAGGGACTTGATCGGGTGGGTGGCCGGATCCAGTTGCAGACGCACGATCAGGTCCATGACCTGCCTCATCTGCGCCATCGCGAAGTGGTACTTGAGCGACGTCGCCATGTTGTGAAGGCACGAGTCCACACAGGCGGGCGATGCGCAAACTGTGACCAGGAGCACGCCCTGCTGCTTCACCTCACCCGATACTTGCATCAGCTCCAGGCAGCCTCTTGGGTTGGCGCCGTCCGTGATCAGGACGAGGACCTCGCGGGTGCCGTCTTTCCCCGACGAATCCGTCCGCCCTTGACGCAGCGCATCCAGCCCGAGCCGCACCGCGCCGGCGATGTCCGAACCGCCGGCTGCAGCGAGCCGACCGATGCAGCCGGCGACCTGCGACGCGCGGTTGGTCAGGGCGCACAGTCGTCGCGGCGGCTCGTTGATCTCGACCACACCGACCTGGGTCAGCGGATGGTCCTTGAGGTCCAACCGGTCGACGAGCTCGCGGGTTTGGCGCTTGATTTCTTCTGACGGATCGCCGGCCATGGAGTTTGACCCATCGAGGACGAGGACGATGTTCAAGGGCAACTCGGTCGAGGCGCACAACGCCAGGACGGTCGCCGTCACGCCAATCTGGCTCCCGACGAGCGCGACCTGCGGCGCAGCGTACGCATGTGGGATCGTGACGCATGAAGATCCGTCCTGCGACGGCGCCAAGGATTGTGCCCGCACGGGCAGTGCGGTGACGGCAGCGGCGCCTGCGATCAAGAGCGCCGTCGCGAGGACGACGGCCGAGGTTGGATGCAGGGATCGATGGGTGTTCATGGGCAGCCTCCCGTGGCGGTGATGGATGGGGCCGGTGCGTCTATTGATCGGCAGCGGCCGGTCGATGATGGGTACCGCAACGGCCGCCCGCGGTTCCTCGGATCGGCACGGCAGTCCGACAGCGCGCTACTGCGCTTGACCTCCCCGCAGCCGGAAGTCGATCCCGTCCGCCGGTCGCTGTCGCGCCACCGGCACCTGATCGACCGCCACGATATCGCCGTCCCCGCCCCACCACGCCAGCGCCGGCGCCATTGCGCGCCAGTCGGCCGCCGCCGCCACGAGCCAGCCGCCCTCGTCCACCGCCAGCCGATAGCGCCCCTCGCCGTCCGCGAGCGTGGCCGCCACGAACGCGCGGTACCCGCCGCGCTCGACGTCCGGCGCGGCGGCCACGACGAGCGCGCCGGGCACGGGCTGCCCGGAGTCGTCGACGACGCGGCCGCTGATCCGTCCTTGCGGCGCGGCCGTCAACCGGAAGTCGAGGCCGATCGCTTCTCCGGCCGCCACGTTCAACGGCGCCGTGTCGAGCGGCGATGCCGCCGCACCGTTCCAAGCGGCGACGTACGCCGCGCCCTCGGCCGCGATGGACCAGGCACCCGGCGCGAGCGTCAGGGCGTACGCCCCGTCCGCACCGCTCGTCGTCTCGACCGCGTCGACGCCGTCGGCAACCGGCCGCGCCACGACGCGGACCTCGGCGCGCGCCAAGCCGTCCGGGCCGGCAACGACACCGGTGACGATGGCGACGAGCGTCCGGGGCGTCGGCACGGGCGCGGCGGCGGTCGGATCGGCGGTCGGATCGGGCGACGGCGGGGACGGTGCGGTGGGCACGATGTCCGGCGTGGCCGCGACGACGGGCGGATCGGCGGGCGAGCCGCGGTCGGGCGGTTGACGGGGTGAGGACGGCGGCGGGGCCGCGTCGCCGCTCGGAAGGGCGGACATCGGCGCGGGCGCTGCAGCCGGACCGCCCGGCGTGGACGCGGTCACGGCGACGGTCGCGCGCCCATCGATCCTCGTGATCGCCGGGTGCGCCGCGGCAGGCGCAGACACCGCCAGCCGGCGTACCGGCGTGGGCGCTCGGAACGCCAGCGTCGGCTCGGCACGGGCCACGGCGGCGGGCGCGGCGGGCGCGGCAGACCGCGGGGCGGTCGTCGGCGACACGGTGCCCGTCCAGCGGGCGGTGGCACCGATGGCCAGGGCGACGGCGGCGGCGATGGCAAGCCAGGCACGGGCGGGCCGCCTCATCGGGACGGGCCTGAAGGGTGCGGCCACGGCGGCGACGTGTTCGTCGGGCGCGCGCCATGCCGGCAGCGGCGCGGAGGCGAACGAGCCGTACGCGGCCGCGGCATCGGCAGCGGATCGCCAATCGGCGGCCGCGCGCGCGCAGTCCGGGCACGTCGCGATGTGGGCATCGACGCGGCGGCGCGCGGCCGCATCGAGCGTGCCGGCGGCCCAATCCATCAAGCGCAGCTTCACGTCAGCGCACATCCGCCACCTCACCTTCGACCGACCCTGGTGCATCCGTTTGGCGCTCACTGAGGTGGTGCTCAAACGGGTGGCGCTCACCGAGTGGGTGCTCACCGAGTTGTCGCTCACCAAGCCGCGCCCGCAGACTGACCTTGCCGCGGCTCATCCGGCTCTTCACCGTGCCGCCCGGCGCGCCGACAACCGCAGCGATCTCGTCGACGCTCAGCCCGTGATAGAAGTAGAGAACGAGCGCCGTCCGCTGATCCTCCGGCAGCGCCGCCACTGCCGCGGCCAGCTCGACGCGCGCCTCGGGCTCGATGCCGTGCGACTCGGCCGCCGCGTGCATGATCGAGCGAGCCCCGGACGCCGCCACCGCTGCCGTTCCGATCATCGTCCCGAACCGTTCCCGCTTCAGCCGCCGCAGCGCGTTGCAGGCCTTGTTGTGCGCGATCGACAGCAGCCACGTCCGGACCGCGCTCGCCCCGCGGAACGTCCCGGCCGCGCGCCACGCCGCCAGCATGACGTCGTGCAACAGGTCCTCGGACAGCGAACGGTCGGCCGTGCGGCTGATCAAGAAGGCCAGCACGGCTGGTCCGTGTCGCTCGTACACCTGCCGGTGGGCATCCGCGTCGCCCTGCGCAACGCGGGCGAGCAAATCGCGGTCGATCCGTTCGCGGGCGAGTCGCTCGCGCTCGACGTCACCGTCCAGCACGCTCGGACGCGCCGCATCCGCGTCGACCGAGCGCTGCCCTGCGGCGCTCGGCCCGTCGATGGGTTCGGCAATGGGTGAGGCAATGGGTGAGGAGAATCGTCCGGACACGACCATGCGGATCCTCGGGTCGCGGCGGTGGTTGGCAATGGGTCTCCGGACAGCGTCCGCCGGTTCCACGAAGTCAGGATACCCGATCGCGACGATCAGACGCGTTCAACGCGTGATCCTCCACCGACCCTCACTGCACCCGCATCGCCACCGGCAGATACAGCCGCGTGTCCGGCCCCGGCCGTTCGGTCGTGCCCGTCGGTTCCGGCGACGGCGTCGACGTCGGCGCGTTCAGCGACGGCGTCGCAACCGGCGACGGCGCCGCGCGAGGCGCCTCGGCGACGAGACGCACGATGCCGCCGCCACGCTCGACCGCCTCGGTCACGGCCACCACCGACAGGTCGCCCGCGGCGATCGCCTCGACCTCGCCGCTCAGCGCGATGCCGCCCAACGGCAGCAGCCGGAACGTCCAGCGGGCGTCGTTCACGTCGGAACCGGCGTCGGGGGCGATGCCGAACGAGTCGGGCACGAGTCGCAGGTGGGGCGGCATGGCAAGGCGTACGGTGACGGCGTCGAAGCGGCGGTCGGCGAGCAATGCGTCGCCGATCGCGGCGAACGTGGCACCGAGATCCGCGATCGACCTGGCCTCGAGGTAGTGCCCCGGCGACGCGGCGCTGCGCATGCAGGCCGTGTCGCAGCCGGTGCCAAGGCAGACGGTGTGCAACGTGATGCCTTCGGCTTTGACGCGCTTCGCCTCCTCGATGACAGGTACGCAGCCCGCGTTGTTGTTGCCATCCGTGACGACGATGAGATCCTCGACGCCCGGCGCCGGCCGCCCCGCCGCCAGCGCCTCGCGACCGACACGCAGCCCGCAGTCGATGCACGTGTTGCCGGCAGCCATGAACCGGCCGACGGCCGACTCGAGCGCCGCCCGGTCGTCCGTCAACCCGACGAGCAGCTTGGCGCCCACCGTGAACGTCACGATCCCGATCTTGAGCGACGGGTCCTCGCCCAGCGGCAGCCGTGCCACCAGACCGCGCACCGCCGTCCGCAGCGCTTCCAGCGGCTCACCGGCCGTCGAGCCCGACGTGTCGGCCACGAGCATCACGTGGCTGCCCTGCGGGTCCACGGGCTCGTCCAGCGCGAAGCGGTAGTCCAGCCGCGCCCGCTCGCCCTGCCCTGGTTGCGGCGGCGAGAGCGTCACGCCGTTCGTGCGCACGGGCGATGAGGCGGCGGGGGTGGTCGTCGGGAGCGCGCCGCCGCTGAGGGCGACAATGTGGGGGATGTCGAACGCGATCGGCGCGACACGGTTGCGCTGATCGACGAGTTCGCCCGTCGCCTCGGCCAGCGCCGGCAATGGGCCGGCGACGTTGGGGCGCAGGCGCAGGGTGACCGTGATGCCTTCCGCCGGCACGCTCCACACCGTCCACGCGGCGGCCCCGTCGGCCCCGATCTCGCCGCCGAAGCTCATGGAGTCAGGCACGAAGGACAGGCCGTTCGTCGGTGCGAAGCGCAGCGAAACGGCCTGTACGTTGCCGTTGAACAATTGCCTGCGGATCGTGTCGAAGACCTGTCGCAACTGACTCGCCTGCCTCACCTCGAAAAAGTGGCGCGGCGACGTGGCCACGGCCCGCGTGCACGCCACGTCGGCGGCCGCCGCCAAGGCGATCGACGAGATGTGAATGCCCTCCGCCTTCAACTGCGCGGCGACCGTCGTCAGCCGCGCGCAACCGTCCGCGTTCGCCCCGTCCGTGAGGAGTATGATCGACTCGTTGAGTTCGACAGCGGGTGAAATGCCCTCGCGCGCCGAACGCAGCTCGTCGTGGGCGGCCGTGAGGCCGCAGTCGATGCAGCTGCCGCCGCCCGACCCGATCCGCGTGATACAGAACGCGAGCACGGAACGGCTCGCGGACAACGCGCACAGCACGTTCGCTTGCGCCTTGTACTCGACGATGCCGAGCTTCATGCGGCCTTCTTCGAGCGGCAGTCGGTCGATGAGGTCACCCAGGGCGCGCTGCAGCTGGGTTCGCGGGTCACCGGTCATCGACGACGACGCATCGACGACGACGATCAGGTGGCGGATCGCCAACTCGCTGCCGGGGCACGTGAACGCGAGGCTGGCCGACAACTGCGTGTACGCGCCGGCAGCCACCACTTCGGGCTCCGCCCACATCCGCGTTTCGGCCGAGCACACGCTCGGCGGCAGCGACGTCGGCACCGCGGTGGGCGTCGCTTGGGCGCTGACCGGAACGGGACCGAAGCATGTCGCGCCGACGAAGGCCGTGATCACGGCGGCCCATGCGGCGGCATGCGCGGCAGGGCGCAAGGTGGGTTGGGTGCTCATGCGCAACTCTCTCTCGTTGTCGTGGGATCTCGTTGTCGTAAGGTGTCACCGCCCGGCGGGCGGTTCGTGCATCGTCGCCGTCGAAGCAGCGCCCGGATGCGGTCGCACGAACGCGATTGCTCGACGTCGCTTGTGCGAAGCCATGGCCCCTGCACTACTGCGGAAGGTGAAGGTCGATGTCCTCGGCGGTGGCCTCAACATCCACCGGCACGCGGTCCGCCTGCAGGATCGATCCATCCCCGCCCCACCACGCCATCGCCCCGCGCCGCCAGTCCGTCGTCGCCGCCACCAGCCAGCCGCCCGGCGTGATCGGCAGCGCGTACGCGCCGGCCTCGTCCGCGTACACCGCCGCCGCCGCCGCGCCGACATCCACCGCCCGGTCGCCCGGCCGCGCCGCGACGACGAGGGCGCCCGGCACGCCGTTGCCGGCCGCGTCGACCACCCGGCCGCGGATGAACGGTCCCGGCACGGGCTCGAGGGCGAAGTCGACGGGTGGATGCGTCCCTCCGTCCGTCACGTCGATTGCCTGCGCCGCCGCCGGCGCCGGTGCGCCGCCATGCCACGTCAGCACGTAGCCGTCCGCCTCGGCCCGCACCAGCCAACGCCCAGGCGCGACGTCGACGCCGTAGCGGCCGTCCGGACCGGTCACGGCACGGCGGACGGCCCCGCCGTCGTACGGCTCGACGACGACACGGGCACCGGCCAGCGGACCGCCGTCCGCGCCGATGACGAGGCCGGCGATCGTCGGCACGACGGCCGTCGGCGTGGCGATCGGCGCGGGTGTCGAAGGCGATGTCGGCGATGCGGGATTCGTTGGCGGCGTCGGCGATGTCGGCGGCGCGGGCTGATCCGTGCCGGGTGCCGCGGTCGGGACGAGCGGTTGGGGTGTCGCGGCATCGGTGGCGGAGGGCGGATAGGGCGCATCCGGTCGTTCGCGATCGACCGGCGTCGCCGGGACGGCGGGGGCGGGGGCAGCCGACGATGCGGCGGTCGCGGGAACGACGGCCACGGCACCCAACACCGGCCGAGGCACCGCGGCGATCGGACCGGGCACACTCCGCGCCGGCGCCGCGCGCATCGGGCGCACGACGGCGGTCGGTTGCCGGGCGACGATGGTCGGGCCGGTCGGCGCGAGCGCGACGACGTCGACGGCGTCCGTACCCGCCCGCTGATCCGCGCCGCGATCCGTCCCCGGAATCGGACCCGCGGCGCGCCACGCAACCGCGCCGATCGCCACGCCGACCGCGGCCATGAGGCCCGCGGCCGCACGCAGACGAAGGGCCGTCGGCACCGTTCGCCGCACCGTTCGCCCGAGATGGGGGAGGATGGCCGGCCGCCCGATCGACGGCGGCGGCAGGCGATAGGCCGGGACTTCGACGCCTTCGGCGCGCATCGCGCTGGCCGTGCGGATAGCGGCCGCCAAGCGGGCGAGGGCGTCGGACTCGGCGCGGCAGGCGGGGCAGACAGCGACGTGGGCGGCGGTGCGGGCGGCAGCGGCCGGATCGAGCCGGCCGGCCAGCCAATCGGCCAGGTGATCCTGATCAGGGGTGCACATCGGCGTCCTCCCCCTCCTCTGCGAGCAGCGCCCGCAAGGCGGTGCGCGCGCGGGACAGTCGGCTCTTGACGGTGCCCAGCGGCGCATCGACGACACGGGCCACGTCCTCGAGCGACAGGCCGTGCCAGTAGACGAGGTCGACGACGACGGCCTGGGCCGCAGGCAGGGCGCCCAGCGCCGCGGCGACGTCGAGCCGCGCCTCCGCGTGGGCATGCGGGTCGGCCGCGGTGGCGACGGCCCGGCCGCGATCGAACAGGCGCTTGGCCAGTGCGGCAGGGGAGCGGGTGGCGCGGCGACGGAGTTCGTTGCAGCCCCGGCTGTGGGCGATCGCCAACAGCCACGTGATCACACGGCTGTCACCCCTGAAGGCGGCCGCGCCGCGCCAGGCGTCGAGGAAGACGTCGTGGAGCAGCTCTTCGGCCACCAGCGGGTCGGCGACGAGGCGCCGGAGGTAGTGCAGCAGCGCAGCGGCGTGGTGATCGTAGAGCTGCGCGTGGGCGCGTGCGTCCCCGGCGGCGATGCGGGCCACGAGGACGGCATCGGCCGCGGGTTCGCCGCCGAGGGCGGTCGACCGTTCGCGCGGGCTTGCCGCTGGTCGGGCGTCGCCTACGCCCATGCCGCCGCACGTTGTGGTGGCGGCGACGAAAGGCGGGCGATGCGGGACGGCGAGCGTCATGATGGCTCCAGGCGACGATACGGGCGACAGTGTTCGATCGGACGCCGGGCGATCCGGGCGGCGGCGACTTCTTGCTGCCGCTGACAGGATACCTTTTGGCGTTCGTTCTGCGCCTATCGAAACGCCGGATGGCAAGAAGGTTCCACCCGATCCGCGCCGTCCTGCGCTGGCGTGTCGCCTGCCCCGTTGCCGGCAGCGGGCGTCGACCGCCCGGCCTACTTCGCCCGACCGCCCCAGAACGCCGACTGCGCGCAGCCAAGTCCGGCGGCGACTCGACCGAGCGTCCGCACGGAAAGGTTCCGTGCCCCGGTCATCCCTCTATAATGGCTCCGACTTCGCATGGTGCATCTCTTGAGCGTGCATCATTCCTTCGTGCGGAGGCGGATTGTTCGCCGCACGCACGCGTACTCTGTCACTGGACACGCTTCGGCTGTCCGACAGAGGTAGACATCCGTAGACTCTGCAGTGACAGAGTACCAGACAGCGCTGGAGCCAACCTGATGTCCGATCCCAAGCCCGCCCCCGTGACGACGACGATCGCCGCCGCCGGAGCGCACGTCGGTATGAACGTGCGCGTTCAGGGATGGGTGAGCAACCGGACGGACAAGGGCAAGCTGCAGTTCATCGCGCTGCGCGACGGCACGGGCACGATGCAGTGCGTCGCGTTCGAGAAGGACGTTGCGCCGGAGGCGTTCGAGGCCATCGGATCGCTCACGCAGGAGTCCGCGGTGGTCCTGACCGGTGCGCTGCGGGCAGACGCGCGGGCACCGGGCGGGATCGAGCTCGGGATCGAGGGCATCGACGTCGTTTCGCTGGCCGAGCCGGACTACCCGATCCAACCCAAGGAACACGGCACCGGTTTCCTGATGGACCAGCGCCACCTCTGGATCCGCTCGCCGCGCCAGGTGGCGATCCTGCGGATTCGCGCCACGATCATCCGTGCGATCCGGGGCTGGCTCGACGGCGAGGGCTTCGTCGGCGTCGACACGCCGATCCTGACGCCGTCCGCCTGCGAGGGGACGAGCACGTTGTTCGCCACGGACTACTTCGGCAAGCCGGCCTTCCTGGCGCAGAGCGGCCAGCTCTACAACGAGGCCGCCGCCGCGGCGCTCGGGAAGGTCTACTGCTTCGGACCCACGTTCCGCGCCGAGAAGAGCAAGACGCGCCGCCACCTGACCGAGTTCTGGATGGTGGAGCCCGAGATCGCGTTCGCCGACCTCGAGGACATCATGGACATCGAGGAACGGTTCGTCAGCCACATCGTCCAGACGGTGCTGGCGGAGCACCGCACGCTGCTGACGGACGTCCTCGAGCGCGACGTGAGCGCGCTGGAGCGAATCGTGGCGCCGTTCCCGCGGCTGAGCTACGACGACGCCGTCGCCAAGCTGCAGGCCGGGCCGTTTCCGGACTTCCCGTGGGGCGAGGACTTCGGCGCCCCGCACGAAACGTTCCTGGCCGAACAGTCCGATCGCCCGCTCTTCGTCTATCACTACCCGACCGCGGTCAAGGCGTTCTACATGGAGACCGTCGCCGATCGTCCCGAGGTTTGTCGCTCCGTCGATCTCCTGGCCCCGGAGGGCTACGGCGAGATCATCGGCGGCGGGCAGCGCACGACGAGCGTCGCTCTGCTCGAGCAGCGGATCGTCGAGCACGGGTTGAACCGCGACGACTACCTGTGGTACTTGGACCTTCGGCGCTACGGCAGCGTTCCGCACAGCGGGTTCGGTCTCGGTGTGGAGCGGACGGTGGCCTGGATCTGCAACCTGGGTCATGTGCGCGAGACGACGGCCTTCCCGCGCATGCTCGACACGATCTACCCCTGATCGCCAGCAGGCGACCATAAGTGATCGCCGGCAGGCGGCCGTAACGCAGGAAGCGGTAAACGCGTTCACAAGTTGACGGCGCCGTCGCCGTCATCATCAGAGGAGCACATCATGCGCGATCGTCTCATCCCAACCCCCGTCCAGCGCGCCGCCCGCCTGGGCGGCCTTGCGTCAATCGTCGGCCTGGCGCTGGCCGCCGCGGCGCCCGCCCTCGCGTCGCCGAACGCCCAGCTGCCCGTCAGCGGCCGACCGATCTCCCCGGCCATCGCCTTCGCGCCGAACAGCTACACCAACCTGCTCGTCTGGGCGGAGGACACCGGTGCGGGCACCGGCCTTGACCTCTACGGCCTGCGCCTCAGCGCGTCGGGCCTGCCGACCGGGCGGATCGTGCCCGTGCTCGTCGCCCCCGGCAACCAGAGCGACCCCGCCCTGATCTTCAGCCCCCGCGTCAACGAGTACTTCCTCGTCTTCACGGACGACAGCGGCTCGCTCGGCGGCGTGCCCGGCAGCAACCCGACCTCGGGCCTGCCGATCCCGGGCCAGACGCCCGTCGCGCCGCCGCCGCCTCTTCCGACGCCCGTGCCGCTCGCCCGCCTGACGCTCGGACCGATCGTCGACGTCTCCGGGCTGCAGCCGCATGCCTCCGCCGCCAGCCTCGCGCCGGCCGGGGTCGTCGGACAGGTGGGTGATGGCACGGACGCGCCGGTGGGTTCGAACGTTGCGGGTGACGATGCCGGCGTGTACGGCCGTGCGCCCTTGCAGGGCCCGTCGCCGACGTTCCCGCCGCCGGGCACCCCGGCACCCGGCGGCCCCGGCAGCACGCCGATCCCGCCGACGACACCGGGCTCGCGGGACATCTACGGCACGTTCCTCAGCACGTACGGCACCCGCACCAGCGTCGTCTTCCCGCTCGTCACGTCGCCGGCGGACGAAACGTTCCCGGACATCACGTTCCGCATGACGGCGGCCTCGGACCGCTACGTCCTGGTTTGGCGCAAGGTCACCGGCCTCGACGTCGCGCTCGCGTCCGTTGAGCTCGAGGGCGTTGGCCGCTACTTTTATGTGAAGTACGAGCGCGTCGTCGTCGCGGGCACGGACATCGGCCGCCCGTCCGTCGCGGCCGAGCCGAACGCCGGCGAGTACATGGTCGTGTGGTCCGAGACGCCCAAGGACCAGCCGGAGCGGGACATCTTCGGCCGGCGGATGAACAACAACGCCGTGCCGTACAAGCCCGTCGTCAAGATCGCCACCGGGCCGTCCGACCAGGTCTACCCGACGATCAGCTCGCTCGGTCCGTACGGCGGCTACCTCGCCGCTTGGGAGGAGCGCACGGGCGCCGAGTCGCCGGACGTCAAGATCCGGCGGTTGAACATCAACGGCATCCCGTACGGCTACCAGTCGGCCGTTGCCGGCGGGCCGGCGTTCAGCTTCTCACCCGACCTCGCCTCGACGGACAGCGTCGGGACCGTCATCGTCTGGCTGGACCGCAACGCGGCGGGCGACCACAGCATCCTGTCCGCCCAGCTGAACCGCGACGGCCGTCGGATCGGCCCGGACCGCCTCGTCGTCCGCGGCGGCACCGGCCCCGGCGCCGTGACGCCCGTCGTCCCGGGCCCGGGCTTCCCGACCCCGCCCGCGCCGCCGCCGCCGCTCCCGTAACCGATCGCCGTTCGGCCGAATGGACCGAAAACCGCCCGCCGGCATTGCCCGGCGGGCGGTTTCACGTCCAGCGTCTGGGGCGCGACGGACCTCCGCCTGGGAACGGTCCGAGTAAATGTTACTTGACATGATGTCAAGCACGCATTACACTGCGCCCATCGATCCGCCGCCCGCATGGAGTCCACGATGTCCGCCTCGACCGGTCTCAAGGCCGCCAAGGTGCGCCTGTTCGGCTGCGAGCTTTCGCCAACCGACACCCGGAACATGCGCCGCTTCAGCGCCTGGTGCATGGCCTGGGCGGTGGCCTTCGTCGCCGCGATCTTCGCGTTCGAGCGCGGGGCGGCTCCAGGCTCACCCGTTGCGTGGCTGCTCGTCGCGGTCCCGACGCTCGTCGGCCTTCAGACGATCCGCGCCTATCTCCACTTCCTGCGCGAAGCGGATGAGCTCCAGCGCCGGATCCAGTTCGAGGCGCTCGCGTTCGGCTTCTGCGTCGGCGTCGTGTGCATGATGAGCTACCGGTTGCTCGAACGCGCCGGCTGGCCCAAGCTCGACATCAACGATACGTTCGTCGTCATGATGTTCGGCTGGGCGTTCGGCATGATCCGCGGCGCCCGCCGCTACAGCTGAAGCAGCGCGACGTGGACAACCGCCTGCGCGTGCTGCGCGCCGAGCGAGCGTGGTCGCAGGCCGAGCTGGCCGAGCGCCTCGCCGTCAGCCGCCAAACGGTGAACGCGATCGAAACCGGCAAGTACGACCCGAGCCTGCCGCTCGCCTTCAAGATCGCCGACCTCTTCAGCCTGACGATCGAGGCGATCTTCACGCCGGACGGCGCGACACCCCCTGGGCGAGCCGCTCCCTGAGACGAGCGCTGATCGTGTCCATCGCCGTCACGACGAGGATGATGCCGAGGAGCGCCACGGACGCCTTCCGCCACTGCGTCGTGTTCATCCACTGGCTGAGGTGGTAGCCGATCCCGCCGCCGCCCACCAGGCCGACGATCGTCGAGAGCCGGACGTTGATGTCCCAGTGGTAGAAGCCGAACGCCAGCCACGGCGGCACCACCTGCGGCACGACGGCGTAGCGCAGCACCTGCAGCCGGTTCGCGCCGGCCGCGCGCAGCGCCTCGACCGGACCGGCGTCGATGTCCTCGAGCGCCTCGCTGAACAGCTTGCCGAGGTTCGCCAGCGTCACGCCGATCAGCGCCAACACGCCCGGGAACGGCTTGCCGAGGCCCACCCACGTCGCGAAGACCTGGACCAGCAGGGCCGGCTCGATGGCCCGCACGGTGCTCAGGAACAGCCGGGTTGCGCCATACACCACGCGCCCAAGACCGGTGGTGCCCATGATGTTCCGCGCCGCCAGGAACGCGAGCGGGATCGCCATCAGCGCGCCGAACGTCGTCGCCATGAGCGCCATGAGGATCGTGAGGACGATCTTCGAGAGCGTGATCCGCAGGGGCTGGCTGAGGCGCAGCGGACCGGACGGCACCGTCACGGTCGCCTCGACCTGCGTCGGCCGGCCGGGCGCCGCGACCGCGCGATCTTCGACGATCTGACGGACCTCGATCACGGCGCCGACGTCGCCGCTCTCCGGGCCTGCGCTCGTCCGTCCGACGGCATCGAGACGGCCGCTGCCGTCTGCGAAGCGCCAGCGCAGCCGCACCGCCGCACCGGGCGGAAGTCCGACCAGGAACACGCCGACGCCGTCGCCGGCATTCGCGCAGCCACGGTCGAGCGCGAGCGTTCCGGCACCGATCGGCACGCCTTGGGGGACCACCGTTTCGTCGAAGCCGGCCGGACACGGCACGACGAGGTCAACCGAGGCGACGGTCTCGTCCGCACCACGCTCGACGAGTTCGGGCCGCGCCAGCTGCTGGACGATCGTCCGCACGCGATCCGGAACCGGCCAGAACTTCGCCAGGTCCACCTCGGCCCGCCGCCATGACCACACCGCCATCGCCGCGACGGCGAAGTAGATGACCGGTCGCGTCCACCGGGGCCCGAGCGGGCGGCCCGCGGCAATCCGTTCGCGCACGGCACCGCTCACGAAGTCCAGGGGCACGATGAGCAGCGCGATGACGAACAGCGCCGTGCCGGCCTGCGGCAGGAGATCCGGCTTGCGGATCCACTGGCTGAGGAGCATGCCGATGCCGCCGCCGCCGACGAGGCCGATCACGGTGCCGAGCCGGAGGTTGATGTCCATCCGGTAGACGACGTACCCGACGGCCGGCGGGACGATCTGCGGCAGCACGCCGTGGCGCGCCACCTGCAGCCATGACGCGCCCGCAGCGCGGATCGCCTCGACCGGACCGGGGTCGATCCCTTCGATCGTCTCGCTGAACAGCTTGCCGAGCGCCGCGACACCGTGGACGACGAGCGCGCACAGCCCGGCGAACGGCCCGAGGTCCACCCAGACGACGAAGACGATGGCCATGATCAACGGTTCGACGGCTCGCACGACGTTCATGCCGCCGCGCACGAGCCGGTACACACCCCGCGTCCACCACCGCCCGCCCATCAGGTTCCGCGCGCCGAGGAAGGCGAGGGGCAGCGCGAACAGGGCGGCCAGCACCGTCGCCAGGAAGCTGAGCGCGATCGTCACACCGAGGAACGAGAGAACGGTGCTGAGCGTCTGCGACGGCCCCCACCGACCTGTCGGCAGCTCGACGAGCGCGCGCACCGCCTGGTTCTGCGGGACATCGGGGCTGCGCTCGCGGATCCGTTCCGGCACGGAGTCCGGCGGCGCCGTCACGGTGGCCTCGAAGGCGCCGGTCGGGTCCGTCCGCGCCGCACCGGCCGCACTCTCGCCGCCGACGGACGAGATCCAGAGCACGCGCACGGCGGCGTCCGGCGGGAACCCCGCGCCGCGGACGGTGACACGGTCGCCGAGGGCAACGCACGGCGGGTCGGCGGCGATGACGGGCGCGGCGGGGGCGCTTGGCAACGGGGCGGCCACGCGCGGCTCGTCCGCCCCGCACGGCGTGTGGATCCGTGCCTGGGCCGAGCCGGTCGTCAGGATCGGCGCGACGAGATCGGGGGACGCGAGTCCAGCGAAGAGCGGCCGGACGTACGTCCAGCGCGCCGCGAACTCGCCGACGTTCGGCTCCGTCGCGCGCAGGCCCACCGCGTAGATCGGCACCGCGGCCAGCAGGCCGAGACGCCAAGGGCCGGGCTCGGCACCGCGCGCGCACGCCGCTGCGTCGAGCGCCTGTGCGACCCAGAATGGGGCCGCGGCCAGCGCCAGCCACGCAGGTGCCGCCGCGGGGGCGCCCGGCTCGAGCGCGTACCAAACGGCGACGATGGCAACGGCGACCGCCGCGGCGAACACGATCCGGCCGCGGGCGCGCGCACCGGACAGCGCGTGGCCGAGACCGGGCAGGAGCAGGCCGGCACCGAGCGCGAGCGCGGGCGAACCGCGGCGCCGGCCGTCCGTCATCGCCACGTCAGCGGATCTCGACCTCGACGGCGTCTTCGCCGTAGATCGCCTTGAAGCGCGCCTCGTCGATGTCGCGCGGCTGGCCATCGAACATCAGACGTCCGTCCTTGAGGGCGATGATCCGCGTGCCGTACTCACGCGCCAGGCTGAGGAAGTGCAGGCTGCAGAGGACGGTCACGCCGCGCTCCGTGTTGAGCGTGCGCAGGTAGTCGAGGACGGTGTGGCTCGTTGCCGGGTCGAGGCTGGCCACGGGTTCGTCCGCCAGGATGAGCTTGGGGTTCTGCATGAGGGCGCGGGCGATGCCGACGCGCTGCTGCTGTCCGCCGGACAGCGCATCGGCCCGGCTGTCCGCCTTGGCGGCGATGCCGACGAGCTCGAGGTTCGCCAGCGCTGTCGCCCGGTCGGCGGCGCTCCAGAAGCCGAACACGCTCGGCAGCGTGGCGACCGAGCCGAGCCGGCCGGTGAGGACGTTCGTGAGCACCGAGCTGCGCTTCACGAGGTTGAACTGCTGGAAGATCATCCCGATGTCGCGCCGGATCGCCCGCAGCGCCCCCGGCCTTGCGGCCGTGATGTCCACGCCGTCGAGGACGACCTGGCCGCTCGTGGGCTCGATCAGGCGGTTGATGCAGCGCAGGAGCGTGCTCTTGCCCGAGCCCGAGAGGCCGATGATCACGACGAACTCGCCCGGCGCGACGCTGAACGTGACGTCGTCCAGCCCCTTCGTGCCGTCTGGGTAGACCTTGGAGAGATGCCGGATGTCGAGCATTGGGTCTCCTGACGCCTCGACGCGCCCCGCCGCCCGGTCGATCGGCCGGGCGGCGGGGCGCGTCGTGCCGCCCAGTAACGATCCGACCGCTATTCCTCGGCCAGCTCGGCGACGTCGACACCGGCCAGGTCCAGCGTGCTCCGGAAGGCATCGTAGAACGTGTCCGTCGTCGGCTGGAACTTCTCGATGCCGTACGTGTCCGTCAGCGCCTTCGCGCCTTCCTCGGTCGCCGCGATCGACATCAACCCTTCGGCCAGCTTCTTGGCGATGTCCTCCGGGACACCGGCGATGACGCTGACGTTGTCGTTCGGGATGTCGTCCGACGTGGCGATGACGAGGACCTTGTCCATGACATCGGGATAGGTTTCCTTCGCGCCGTCGCGCGCATCGTCGAAGACGGCGCCGGCCACGCAGTCCTTGCCGGCGTACACGGCCGCCACGACGGCATCATGTGAGCCCGAGTCGACGACGGTCACGTCGCTCTCCGCCACGCCGATCGCCTTCAACATGACGCTCGGCACGATCCAACCCGAGGTCGAGAGCGCGTCGGCGCGGCAGAATGTCTTGCCCTTCACATCCGCCAGTGCGGCGATCCCGGCGTCGGCATTCGCCACGACGAGGCTGGCGTAGCTCGTCGACCCGAAGCGCTCCGCCACGAGGAGCGGCCGGGTATCGAACTTTTCGTGCGCCAGAAGATAGTTGAACGTGTTCAACCACCCGACATGGGCGTTGCCCGCCCCCATCGCCTCGATGGCGGCGGCGTAGCTCGTGGCGACGTTGCTCTTGATCACGAGCCCTGTGGCGTCCTGCAACAGCTTGTTGATCGCCTCGGAGCCGGTCATGACGGTCTCCTGCTCGCCGGACGGGACGAACGTCATGACGATCGGGTTGTCGGCAGTGCCGAGCGTGGCCATGTCGCCGCCGGCGGGCGCGGCGTTGTCGACGACGGCCGTCGGGCTCGACGCCCCGGCGTCGGACGTCGGCTCGCCGCCGGTCTCGGGGGCGTTGGCGGTGCGGGCGCAGCCGGTGACGGCCACGGCCAGCAGCAGTGCAAGGGCGGTCCGGCGCGCGTTTGCCGCGCTCCTGAGCAACACGGACATGGTGCGTCTTCTCCTCGTGGGCCGGATGTTCGCCGCCGGTCAGGGGCGACTGGACATGGGCGATCGTTCTTGGGCAACCGTTCACGGGCGACCGGCAACCGGCGGCGGAGCATACCCGAGTTGGGGAGGGGGGACAAGGCGTTGCGCCGCCCTTAACACTGCGCCCATCTTCTCCCAGGGTTCCACGGCGCCGCGGCACCCGGGCGCTCGCTCGGCGGCGGCGCACCGTCGCCGGATGTCGGTCCGAAATGTCAGGTTTGACAGGTAGCCTAGAATGGAAGCGTGACCCGGAGCCCGGTTCCGAACGTAAGAAGGGGGAAACCAGAATGCGCCAGTCGACTCCACGTACGATCCTCTCCCTCCGCCCGCCACGAGCCACCCCGCTGGCCCTTGCCGTTGCCCTGGCCCTGTCGGCCGCTGGCGGCGGCGCCCTGTCGCTCACCGGGCGAAACGCCGTGCGTGCCGGCGAGATCGGTGCCACGTGCGTCGATGCCGACGCCGAGACGGGCGCGCTCTACTCGACCCGCGTGATCACGCCGTCGACGATCCGACTGTGCGAGACGGCGACGGTCTCGGTGACGGTCCGCGCGCTGTGCGGCGCCGTGCCGATCCACGTCGTGATGGACATCGACCGCTCGGGTTCGATGGTCGGCCAGCCGATCAAGGATGTGCGCAAGGCGGCCAGCCAACTCGTCCGCGTGCTGGACATGGACAACAACCCGCTGACACAGGCCGGGCTCGTCTCGCACGGCGACCCGCCGACGCTCGACGTCCAGCTGACGAACAGCGACAGCCGGATCCGCGGTCGGATCAGCGGGATGAACGCCGGCGGCGAGGACAGCCTGCCCAAGAGTGTCGAGATGGCGCTGAACGTGTTGACCCGCGGCCGGAAGGGCGGCGCCAATCCCGTCGAGGTCATGGTCATCCTGTCCGACGGCGGCCAGACCTACCCGCCTGGCGGGGCGGTGACGGCCGCCTCGAAGGCCAAGAGCCAAGGCGTCCTCGTCGTCGCGATCTGCGTGGACAACGGCCTTGGGATCGAGGGCTGTGCCCCGATGCGCAAGATGGCGAGCCCGCGCTTCTACTTCGAGACGCGCAGCACGAGCGCCCTGCTCCATATCTTCGATTCCCTCGCCAACGGCCTGCGTGTGATCGGGCTGCGGAAGCTCGACGTCGCGGAGACGCTGCCCGAAGGTGTGCAGATGGTGCCGGGCAGCCTCTCGCCGGCACCGACGATCACCGAGACCACGGGCATGCCGGCGTTCGGCCCGCTCAGCTACCGCCACTTCGGTTGGAACCACGAGTTCGTCGGGACGGAGGGGATCACGTACACCTATCGGGTCTCGGCCACCGGCCTGGCGGACCACGCGTTCGCCGCGGTCACGACGCGGTTCAAGGACAGCCGGGGCAACGCCGGCGTGATCCGGGTGCCGACACAGACCCTGTCGGTCGACCGGACCTGCCCGGTCGCGATCCCGTCACCCACGTCCACGGCGACCTCGACGGCCACCCCGACCCCGACGGACACGCCGCTCGAGCCCCCCTCGCCGACGCCGACGGCAACATCGACCCCGACGGGTACGCCCGTCCCACCGCCGCCGCTCTACCTGCCGATCCTGAACCTCGACCGCTGCCTGGAACAGGACCGGCCGATCGACACCGTCCTCGTCCTCGACGCCTCGCTGTCCATGCTCGAACCGACCGCCGCCGGCCGTACGAAGCTCGAGGCCGCCAAGGACGGCGCTAAGGCCTTCGTCGACCGACTGCGCCCGATCGACCGCGCAGCCGTGATCGGCTTCAACGACAGCGCCGTCCTGGCCGCGCCGCTCACGGCGGACACCACCGCGCTGCGTGCTGCCATCGACGGCCTGACGGCGGCACCGAACACCCGGATCGACCTCGCCCTGATCCGCGCGACGCAAGCGCTCACCGATCGACGGCCCGCGGCACGCCCCGTGGTCATCCTCATGACGGACGGCCGCCCGTCCCACACGACGCCCGACGCCGTCCGCGCGGCGGCTGAGGCGGCGCGCGCGGTGGCGACGGTCTTCACGATCGGCGTCGGCGCCGACCTCGACGTGCCGCTGCTCATCGAAGTCGCGGGCGACCCGGCCCGCTTCCACGGCGTCGACGATGCCGAGGCGCTGGCGCGGATCTACGCCGCGATCCGCGAGAAGATCCCGTGCCCGTGACCGGCGTCGGCCGGGCGGCGCTACAATCTCGCCAGAGCGTCGCCTGAGCGCGCGAACCCGACGATTCCAGTAGGGGCGGGTCCCCGCGGCCCGCCCCTTTCCCCTCTTCCCCATGCCCGCCTTTCTCCCCCGCGCCCGCCCCCATCCCCGGAGACCCAATCACCCATGACGCCCAACGAACCCGCCGGTTTCGGCACCCGCGCCATCCACGCCGGCCAAGCCCCTGACCCGACCACCGGTGCGGTCACCGTCCCGATCTACCAGACGAGCACGTTCGTCCAGCGTGGCGTCGGCGATCATCAAGGCTATGAGTACGCGCGCACCGGCAACCCGACACGCACGGCGTACGAGACGTGCATCGCGTCGCTCGAGGGCGGCGCGTGGGGCCTCGCGTTCGCCAGCGGGATGGCGGCGATCGACACGATCCTCAAGCTCCTGTCGGCCGGCGACCACGTCGTCGTCGCCGACGATGTCTATGGCGGCACGTTCCGACTGTTCGACAAAGTCCTTTCCCGGTTCGGGATCGCGTTCTCGTTCGTCGATCTGACGGACCCGGCGGCATTCGAAGCCGCGCTGCGGCCGTCGACGCGGATCGTCTGGATCGAGACGCCGACGAACCCGATGCTCAAGATCGTCGACATCGCGGCCGTGTCCGAGCGGGCCAAAGCGGCCGGGGCGTGGGTCGTCGTCGACAACACGTTCGCTTCGCCCTACCTCCAGCAGCCGCTCGCCCTCGGCGCCGACATCGTCATGCACTCCGCCACGAAGTATCTCGGCGGACACAGCGACGTCGTCGGCGGCATCGTCGTCGGCAACGACGGCGACATCGAGGCGCGGCTGCGCTTCCTGCAGAACGCCGCCGGCGCCGTGCCCGGGCCGTTCGACTGCTGGCTCGTCCTGCGCGGCTTGAAGACGCTCGCACTGCGGATGCGGCAGCACTGTGCGAACGCCCAGGCCATCGCCGAGTGGCTCGACGATCAGCCGGCCGTGGCGCACGTGATCTATCCGGGGCTGCCGGGTGACGCCGGCCACGCCGTCGCCGCGCGCCAGATGCGCCACGGCTTCGGGGGCATGATCTCGTTCACGCTTCGCCCCGGCGGGCGCAGCGCGCGGGACGTCGTCGCCCGGACACGCTACTTCAAGCTGGCCGAGAGCCTCGGCGGGGTCGAGAGCCTGATCGAGCTGCCGTCGGCGATGACGCACCTCTCGACGGCCGAGAGCGAGATCGCCGTCCCGGCCGACCTGATCCGGATCTCGGTCGGCGTCGAGGACGTCGCCGACCTCATGGCCGACCTCGACCAGGCGATGTCGTGAGCACCGTCACCCCGTACGGCGCGGCCGACAAGCACGCCGCCGTCCAATCGATGTTCGGCCGGATCGCCGGCCGCTACGACCTGATGAACCGGCTGATGACGGGCGGGCTGGACGGCGCATGGCGCCGCGCCACGGTGGCCGCGGCCGCGCTCCCGCCAGGCGGCGCGGCGCTCGACGTCGGCACCGGGACGGGCGATCTGGCGATCGAATGGGCGCGCACGGACCCCGCATCTCGCGTCGTCGGCATCGACTACACCGGCCCGATGCTGGCACTCGCCCCGGCGAAAGCCGCGCGGGCGAAGCTGGCCGACCGGACGACGTTCGCCCGCGCGGACGGCCACCGCCTGCCGTTCGCCGACGCGTCGTTCGACGCCGTGGCGTCGGCCTTCGTCCTGCGCAACTTCAGCGACCTCGGCACCGCCTATGCCGATATGGCGCGCGTCGTCCGGCCCGGCGGCCGCGTCGTGGCGCTCGAGATCTGCCCGCCGACGAGCGTCGTCTGGCGCGTCGCATTCCAGCTCTACTTCAACCGGATCGTGCCGTTCATCGGTCAGCTCGTGTCGGGCGACGGCGGGGCCTACCGCTACCTGCCGGCCTCGGCCGCGGCGTTCCTCACCCCCGCCGGCATGGCGGACGTCATGCGCGCCGCCGGCCTTACGCCGTTGCCGGCGCGCGTCCTCATGGCCGGCGCGCTGGCGGTCCACGTCGGCGTGAAGCCGGGCGGTTACGACGCGGCGTCGGTCTGAGGCTTCGCGCCCGGGCTGTCCTCGGCAGATGCAGCATGTTCGGCGGCAGCGGCACCCTCGGCTACCGCCGCGTCGTCGACGGGTGCGGCCGCATCGGCTGCCTCCGGCACCCCCGCATCGACGCGCTCCGGCTCGCCCCGCATCCGCGCCGTGACGTTCGCCGCGTAGCCGACGGCGGCCAGTGCGTCCGGCGGGGCGACGGGCTCCTCGCCGACCCGCAGGTAGAGGTAGTGGACGATGTCGCGGGCGATCGCGGCCAACGGCACGGCGGCCAGCAGGCCAAGCGGCCCCATCACGGCTTGGCCGAGGACGAGGACGAAGATGATCGCCCCGGGGTTCAGCGCCACGCTCTTGCCCTGGACACGCGGCGAAATGAACATGTTGTCGATCTGCTGGACGACGACGAAGCCCAGGAGCGTCTTGCCCGCCAGCGCCGGGCCGGCCGCGACGAGCGCGACGAGCGTCGCGATCCCGGCGCCGACGATCGTGCCGATGAACGGCACGACGGCCAGGACGCCGGCCAGCACGCCGAGCGTGACGGCATACGGAACGTCCAGCACGACGAGCAGGAGCGTGAACAGCGTTCCGAGGACGAACGCGATGATCACCTGGCCGCGGATGTAGCCCGAGAGCACGCGGTCGCAGATGATCCGCACCGCTTCGACGTCGGGCCGGAGGTCATGCGGGATCAGGCCCATCATGGCGGACATGAAACGACCCGTGTCGTTGAGGATGTAGAACAGCCAGAACGGGATGACGAGCATCGCCAGCGCAAACCCGAGCGTGCGCGTGACGGCGCCGAACGTCGACTGGAGTGCCTGCTGCACGACCCCCCACACCCGCAGCGCGGCCTCGGTCAGCCGCTCTCGCGTCGCAAACGAAAGGATCTCGGCCTGCACCTCGGCCGGAATGTAGTGCTCGTACGTCGCCACCTGGGTGGCAACGAAGCGCTCGGCGTCGTCGACGATCGTGTCCGAGTTCGCCGCCAGCGCGCCGGCCTCGCGCAACAGCGGAGCCGTGACCAGGCGGAAGCCGCCGAAGAGCGCCGCACCGACGACGGCGTACGTGATCAGGATCGCCAGCGGACGCACCGCCCCGTCCAGGCGCGGGACCCGCGCCGCCAACGGCCGCAGCGTTCGGTCGATGCGGTTGACGAGAGGCGCCACGAAGTATGCGAACGACAGGCCGAGCACGAACGGCACGATCGCGCCGCCGGCGCGCGCGATGAGCACGGCGACGCAGCCGAGCGCCACGACGAACAGCACGAGCCGCCACTTGATCTGGCTGATCGTTTCGGCCACCATGTGATCCTCCCCCGATGCTCAAGCTCGTCCGACGGCGCGGATTATCCCGCGTCCGCGCGCGTCCGTCACGTTCCCCCGCCCCCGGGCGTATGGGTTGCCGGATTGCCGCCCGAGGGGGCGCCTCGCGGCAACGGACATCGTGCGCAACGGCACGACCAAAGGAGTGCGTCGACATGAACCTCCGTTCCCACTTCATTCCGTCGCTCGTCCGCCGGACAGTGCCCGGACGCCTGATGGCGTTCGCCGCGCTGGCCGTCGCGGCCACCATCGCAGCATCCGGCGGCGCGGCGCACGCGCAGCGCGGCCCGATCACCGGCACGTACCCGAACGCCGGCGACCAGAGCGTCTGGGCCGGGACGACGTTGAGCATCTCGTTCGACCGGGTGATGGACCCGGCGAGCGTTGCGGCGTCGTTCTCTCTCCAGCCTGCCGTCGCGGGCCGCATGCGCGCCGTCGACGAAAAGCACCAGTCGTTTGCGTTCGAGCCCGCCGAGCCGCTGCCGGCGCTCACCAGACACACCGCGACGCTGGCCGCCGGGCTGAAGGACGAGCGCGGCAACGACGTCCTCCCAAGCCCGTACGTCTGGTCGTTCACGACGGCCGCCGACGGCGGGCAGTCGATGAGCTTCGGCTGGAGTTCGCTGCCCTTGCAGTTCCTCTCACCGGGCGGCGCACGCCGGATCGCCGTTCAGCCGGGCTTTCCGCGGATCACGCTGAACGCCAAGCTGTTCGCGCTGGACGAGGCCGGCCTCATCGAACGCCTTTCGGCCGTCGAGCTCGCGCGCACAACGGGTAAGGAGCAGCCGATCCCGACCGCCGGACTGACCATGGTGGCCGAGTGGCAGGGTCACGTCGACACGAACGACGCCGCGCACGCCCTCGTGCTGCCGGCCTCCGTCGGCACGGGTGCCTACGTCATCGACGCCGGCGCGCCGCGGATCGGCCGCAGCCAGGGCCTCCTCATCGTCACCGATCACGGCCTCGTCGCCAAGCGCGGCCTGGACGGCTTGACGGCCTGGCTCACCACGGTGCCCGCCGGCACGCCGACGGGCGGTGCGGCGCTCGCGATCTACGACGCCGCCGGCCAGCGCATCGGCGACGGCACGACGAACGCGGACGGCGTCGGCACGTTCGGCGCCGATCACCCGGCCGCCTACATCGTCGGCCGCGTCGGGGGTGCATTCACGCTCGTCGGGTTGTCCGGAACGTGGCAGAGCGGCGGCTTCTGGTGGGGTTGGCGCGACTTCGCCGGGCCTGTCGGCGCCGGAGCGCCCGGCCTGGCCCGGCAAGCGGCCCACATCCACACGGATCGCCCGATCTACCGACCGGGCCACACCGTCCATTGGAAGGCGTCCGTGCGCGCGATCGCGCTCGAAGGGTACCGCGTCCTCGACGCCACGACGCCCGTCACGGTGACGATCCGCGACGCGAACCGCAACCAGGTCAGCCGCACGCAGCATACCAGCGACGCGTACGGCAGCTTGTACGGCGAACTGACGCTGGACGTCGACGCGTCGCGCGGCAACTGGGGCCTCGAGGTCGCAACCGCCGAGCAGACGTTCTACGGCTCGTTCAAGGTCGAGGACTACGTCAAGCCGGATTACGAGGTGACGATCACGACGGATCGGCCGTGGTATGTCAAGGGCGACACGGCCCACGTGACCGTGGCCGCGCGGTACTACTTCGGCCAGCCGGCCGCCGGGGCCGAGGTCGTGCTCCGCACATACTACGGCTGGGGCTGGCGCGGATCGGACCAGATGCCGCTCAAGGAGTACACGGCCGTCCTCGATGCCGAGGGCAAGTCGGTGACGACGATCGCGCTGCCGGCAGACGCCGCCAACCAGCTGATCGCATTCGAGGCCGAGGTGACGGACGCCAGCCGACGGCCCGTCGTGGCCGAGGCCAGCGCGATGATCTACCCGGCGCGCTTCGAGTTGACGCTCGAGAACGAGCGCTACGGCCTCAAGGTCGGCGAGACGCTGGCGATGACGCTGCGCGCCCGCGATCACGACGGCGCGCCGGTCGCCGGCGTGAAGGCCACCGTCTCGCTCAAGCAGTGGGACGGCAACGGCCAGGTCGTCCGCCGGACCGTCACCGTCACGACGGGCACGGACGGCACGGCGCCGGTGCGCATCGAGGATCTGAAAGAGGGCTGGTACGAGCTGCAGGCCGATGCCACCGACGGCGCGGGCAACGCCGTGCAGGGCTACGGCTGGGCGTGGTTCTACGACGCCTTCCGGCCGTGGTATTGGTGGGGTGAGTCCATCGAGCTGCGCCTCGACCGCGACAGCTACCGCCCGGGCGACACCGCACAGCTTCTCATCAAGTCGCCCGTGACCACGACGGCGCTCGTGACGATCGAGCGCGACGCCGTCCACACATCGATGGTCGTGCCGGTGAGCGGCGCGACCACGGTCGCCATCCCGGTGACCGCCGAGTTCGCACCGAACGCGTACGTCACGGTCTCGTTGTGGAAGAAGAACGACGTGCGCACGGGCTACAACCGGGCCGAGGGCCAGCTGCTCACATCGTCCGTCGCGCTCGTCGTGCCGGCCGAGGACAAGCGGCTCAAGGTCGAGGTCGTGCCGGACAGCGCCCTGCACGCGCCGGGCGACGAGGGCCGCTTCACGCTGCGCGTCACGGACGCCGCCGGAGCGCCCGTCCAGGCCCAGCTCTCGTTCGCGCTGGTGGACAAGGCCGTCCTCGCCCTGGCCAAGGACACGTCCGGCAGCCTGTTCGACACGTTCTGGAAGGACTGGACGCAGACCGTCGGGACATTCGACAGCCTGCGGCCGACGCAGGGCTACGGGTTCCCGGAGGCGGACGCCGGCGGGCCGGGGCGAGGCGGCAACCCGCCGCCCGCGGCGACCCCCGAGCCGGGCAACAAGGGCGACGACGCATCGACCACCGAGCCGGCGCCCCGCAAGGCCTTCCCGGACACCGCCTTCTGGAAGGCCGACCTCGAAACGAATGCGAACGGCGAGGTTACGATCAGCTTGACGCTGCCGGACACGCTGACGACCTGGGTCGGCTTCGCCCGGGCGATCGCCGTCGACGCGCGGGTGGGCGAGGCCAAGGGTGAGGTGACGGTCACGAAGGACGTGCAGGCCGATCTGGCGCTGCCCCGCTTCGCCGTCCAGGGCGATCGCTTCGCCGTCGACATCCTCGGCCGCAACTACGCGCGTCCCGACGGCGCCCTCGCCGCCCGGACGACGCTCGACGCACCCGGCCTCGTGCAGCTCGACCCGGGTGCCCGCGACCTCTCGCTGCCGTTCAACACGACGCAGTCGGCGCGCTACAGCGTCGTCGCCAGCCAGGTCGGTGACACGGTCGTCACGGCGGCGCTGACGACGGATGCCGGCAACGACGCGCTGGAGATGCCGCTGCCGATCAAGCCGTTCGCCGTGCCGGAGCGCTTCGTGCGCGCCGGAGCGGTCGAGAGCGCCAAGGTCATCGAGTCGTACGACGTACCGTACAACGCCCATCCCGACGCGTCGTCGATCGAGGTCCGACTCGCACCCGGCGTGGCAGCCTCGATCCTGGACGGCGTCGAGAGCCTGATCGGCTACCCGTACGGCTGCGTCGAGCAGACGATGAGCCGGATGCTGCCGAACGCGATCGTCGGCCGGCTGGTGAACCAGCTCGGCATCGAGGCACCCGCTGTCACGGACGTGCTGCCGGAATACATGAGCGTCGGCCTGCAGAAACTGTACGGCTTCCAGAACGCCGACGGCAGCTGGGGCTGGTGGGGCGGCAGGCCGGAGAACTACTACGCCCGGCCGACCTACCTGACCGCCTACGTCCTCCACGGCCTCGTCCTGTCGCGCGACGCCGGCTTCGACGTCGACGCCGCCGTGCTCGACCGCGGCTTCGCGTGGCTCGCGACGAACACGGCCGACGAGCCCGACGCTCGCCTCAGGGCGTACGCCGCGTTCGTGCTGGCCCAGGCCGGCCGCGGGGACGTCGCCCTGACGATGGGCGTGTTCGCCGCGCGGGCCGACTTCGAGCCGTTCGCGCGCGCCATGCTCGTCCTGGCGCTGGACCGGCTCGGCCGCGACGCCGAAGCGGACATCGCGCTCGGCGAGCTGATCGCCCAGGCCGAGGTGACCGGTGCCGACGCGTTCTGGCCGATGATCACGAAGAAGAGCCCGTGGGGCTACCCGGAGTGGGACGGCTACCACTGGCGGACGATGGCCTCGGCCCAGAAGTACACCGCCACCGCGCTCCAGGCCGTCCTCGCCCGCCGCCCGAACGATCCGCTGGCCGTGAAGGCCGCCCACTGGCTGATGGGCCACCGCGACGGCGCCGGCTGGTACACGACGCACGACACCGCCTTCGCCGTCCTCGGCCTGACGGACTTCGCCGTCGAGCGCGGCGAGCTGGCGTCCGACTATGACTGGAAAGTCATCGTCGACGGCCAAACCGTTGCCGGCGGCCACGTGGACCGCACGAACGTCACCCGCCAGATCCCGCCGATCCAGCTCTCCGGCGCGGCGCTGCAGCCGGGCGTCCACCAGCTGACGATCGAGAAGACCGGCCAAGGCGCGGCGTACTACACCGTCGTCGGCCAGCTGGCGCTCTACTACGACGGCTTCGCCGAGACGAAGGCGGCCGGGCTCGGCATCGACCTGGCGCGCAGCTACACGCCGCTGCGCGCCAAGGGCGACGTGGACACGTCCACCGACTGGGCGGTCGGCGACATCGTGAACGTCCATGTCGAGCTGACGACGAAGGAAGATCTCTCGTTCGTCCTGATCGAGGACCTCCTGCCGGCCGGCCTCGAGGCGCTGAACGAAGCCCTCGACACCGAGTCCAAGCGCGTGCCGGACGGCCAGGACTGGCCGTGGCACTGGCGCTGGTGGGGCTACGAGCGCAAGGAGGTGCGCGACGAGGGCGCGACGTTCTTCAGCACGTACCTGCCCGCCGGCACGCACAACTTCGACTACGCCGCCCGCGCGATCACGCCCGGCGAGTTCAGCGCCCGGCCGGCGCAGGCGTACGCCATGTACCGCCCCGAAGTCTGGGGCCGCTCGGCTTCGGCCAAGGTGGCGATCGCGCAGTCCGCGGTCCGCGAGCGCCCGCCGCTGGCCGGCGACTTCGACCGCGACTGCCGGTTGACCGGTTTCGACGCCTCGCTCGTGGCCGACAGCTGGACGAGCGCCATCGGACGCGATGTGAACGGCGACGGCCGGACGTCGGTCGCCGACGTCGCGCTCGCAGGCGGGCGAGCCGGGGCGATGTGCGGCCAATCGGTCGCCCCGCCGCCAACGGCCAGCGGGACCGCGGCGCTGCACGCCGCCTACCCGAGCGCCGACGTCGGCGTTGGGACGGTGACCGAGCTGACGATCACCGTGGTGGGCGACACGGCCGTCGGCGCCCTCGAGGTCTCGCTGTCCGTGCCCGCCGGTTGGCAGATCGACGGCGCCACCGCCGGCGATCGCCTGGCCGATGCCGATGTGCTCACCGACATCGACGGCCGCAGCGCGCGGGTGGCGGCCTTCGCGCCGGCCGACGGCACGACGGGCGCTGGCCTCCTGCGGATCACCCTCCGCCGCGTCGCCGGCGAAGGCGAAGGCCTCAGCATCACGGGCGCCGAGGTGACGACGGCCAAGGGTCGTCCTTACGGCGTGACCCTCGATGGCGAGGTCGTGACGCCGCCGATCAGGCCGGGTCATGTGAACTACCTGCCGAGCGTGATCGTGTCCCGCTAGCCGCGATGCGAGCACGAAGGGGAGGAGGAGCGGGGGGCCGGACAGCCGGCCCCCCGCTCCTCCGTGTTACAATCGGCGCAGCCTTCGCCGCCCACCCTGAACCCACCCCGATCCGCCGTGCAGGAGCTGACCATGGCCAACCGCAAGCCGTCCCGCCTCACCGAGCGCACCCATCCGCGGTACCGCGGCAGTTCGAGCGGCCCATCGACCGCGCCCGGAAGCACCAATGGCGGCGACGACAGCGCCCGCCGTTTCGCGATGATCGCGCTCGGCGCGCTCGCGCTTGCGGCCATCCTGCTCGTCGGCTTCATGATGCGGCGCGGCGACGGAACGCCGGCGACGGCGGAGCCCACTGCAGCGGCCGCAGCGCCGACGGACGCGAGCGGGCTGGCGGTCAGCACCGTGCAGGTGCCGACGGCCCCCGCACCGGCCGCGCCGGTGACGGACAAGAAGACGTACACCGAGGCGGCCGACCAGGCGCTCGACGCGGCGAACAAGAGCTACTTCGTCACGTGGGAGACGAGCAAGGGCACGATCGAGGCCGAGCTGTTCCCCGAAGAGGCGCCGATCACCGTCAACAGCTTCGCCTTCCTGGCCCGCGAGGGTTTCTACGACGGCCTGACGTTCCATCGCGTCGTGCCGGACTTCGTCGTGCAGGGCGGTGACCCGCAGGGCACCGGCATGGGCGGTCCGGGCTATGAGATCACGGGCGAGTTCATCGCGGACAACCCGATCCCGCACAGCGTCGGCTCGCTGGCGATGGCACGGGGGGGAGAGCCGGACTCCGCCGGCAGCCAGTTCTACTTCGTGCTCAACCGCGAGAGCGCGGCGCAGCTCGACGGCAGCTACGCCGTGTTCGGCCAGGTCACCAAGGGCATGGACGTCGTCCGCCAGCTGGCGGTCGGGGACGTGATGACGAAGGTGACGGTCGTCGAGAAGTCGAAGGCGGAGAGCATCACCTCGGCCGATGCGATTCGCGCCGGCACGCTGCCGGAGGGTGTTGCACCGTAAGGTTGCCCGACACGATTGGCGGGCGGTGCCCGACGCGAAGGATTGGGGCACAGCGTACCGCCGGCCCGAACACGTGTCTTCAGCCGGCCCGATGGTACGGATGCCCTGCCCGGACGCTCCACGCCCGATACAACGCCTCGGCCACGATCACCCGCACGAGCATGTGCGGCAACGTCAGCGGCCCGAGCGACCAGCGATCCTCCGCCCGTGCGAGACAGGCCGGCGCCAAGCCGTCGGGGCCGCCGACGAGCAGTGCGACGTCGCGTCCGTCCGTCGTCCACGTCGCCAGCCGTGCGACGACATCGTCCGTCGACCACGCTTGGCCCTCGACGGCCAGGGCGACAACGCGGGCGGTGGGCGGCACGGCGGCCAGCATCCGCTTGCCCTCGTCGGCCACGGCCCGCGCGACGTCGGCGCCCTTCACCCGGCGCGCCACGTCGACCTCGACGAGCCGCAGCGTCACGTCGCCGACCAGGCGACGGGCGTAGTCATCGAAACCCTCGGCCACCCAGCGGGGCGGGCGGTCGCCGGCGGCGATCAGGTGGAGGCGGAGGGGCATAGGGTTGGCGTCCAGGGTATTGGGTTGGCGTCCAGGGTGACAGGGCGTGGCGATCGCCGATTGTAGCGCCTTGACAAGACTGAACATGCGTTTCATCATGCCGCCCGTCAGCGGCGCTGCCGGCATCCGGGCCACGTCAGCGACCGCGCCGACACACGAGGAGGACGGGATGGAACTGCTCGAGCACGTGAACTGGATCGCGATCGTTGTCTGTGTCGTGGCCGCCATGGCGCTTGGCTTCGTGTGGTACGGCCCGTTGTTCGGCAAGCTCTGGCTGGAGCTGATGGGCTGGGGCAACAAGAACGAGGCCGAGCTTAAGGAGATGCAGTCCAAGGCGATGCCCGGCTACGCCGTGATGGCGGTCGGCGCGGCGATCATGGCGCTGGTCCTCCATGCCGTGCTCCATGCGACCGCGGCCACGACGGTCGCCGCGGCCGCGACTGTGGCGGCCGTGCTGTGGCTCGGCTTCGTCGCGACATCGACGCTGGGCACCGCGATGTTCAGCGACACGGACAAGCGCCTCTGGGCGCTGACCGAGGGCTACGTGCTCGTGCAGATGGTGGTCTTCGCCGTGATCCTGACGCTCATGGCGGCGTGAACAGCGCCGGCACGGGCGATCGGCGCGACCCGGCTCCCCCTCCCTTCGACGTCGACGCGCTGATCGCCCGCGACCCCGCTCACCCCGCGCTGCCCGAGGCGCTCCGCCGCTCCGCCGAGCGCCACGCCCACCTCTGCCCGCGCCAGGTCCTCGGCGCCCGCCTCACCTTGGCCGGCGCGGCCGCACTCGGCATCCCACTGCCGCAAGCCGACAAGCGCCTGCTGGCCGTCGTCGAGAGCGATGGGTGCTTCAGCGACGGCGTCGCCGTGACCGCCAACTGCTGGGTCGGACGGCGGACGATGCGCGTCGAGGACTACGGGCGCGTCGCGGTGACGCTCGTCGACACGCATGGAGGCGCCGCGGTGCGGTGTCGGCCGCAGCTGGACGTTCGCACGCGCGTTGGGGCGTGGGCGGCGGATGCCGCGACCGTGGCAGCTGGCGGAAGGGACACCGGGCTTGGCATGGCCCCCATGGGCGCCGCGGGTGGGATCGAAGTCGGCGCCATCGCCCCCCGCTGGGCGGCGTACGTCCTCGGCTACCAGCGCATGCCGGACGCCGAGCTCGTCGATGTGCTGCCCGTGACGCTGACCATCGACCCGGCGGCGATCATCAGCCATCCCGATCGCCGCGCGGTCTGCGCGGTCTGCGGCGAGGAGGTCTCGAACGGCCGCGAGGTGGTGGGGCCTGCCGGCACAACGTGCGCAGCGTGCGCCGATCCGGCCGGCGCGTACTACCGATTGCGCGAACGCGGGCCGAGCAGCCACAGCGCGTAACGGCGGCGGAATCGCCAGACGACGCTCTGTTTGGCCTCGGCGAACAGCGCGCGGGGGCCGTGCTCGCGCCATGACCGCAGCGCCTTGGCCGGCAGGTGGGCCGGCGAGACGGGCGCGCCCGCGGTCGCCTCGTCGGGCGGCAGGGGCGTGATGCGGGGCGGACGGCGCGAGAACGAGGCGTCGATGAACGCGAGCGGCGTGCCGGCGGCAGGCACGTCGGACGGTGCCCGCGGGCCGGTGGCGACGAAGACGTGCGACAGCGACGGGGCGCGCAGATCGTCGGGGGCCATCGCTTCGAACGCGAAATCGGCCTCGCCCAGTCGGTTGGCGCCTGGATCGACGGCCGGATCGAGGGTCGGATCAGACGCCGGATCAGACGCCGGATCGAACGCCGGATCGAACGCCGGATCGAAGGCGACGTCGGTGCGATCGAGCCAGTGTCGGTGAGCGATTACGTCGGCGAAGTAGCGGGCGAGCGCATGCCGCCATTGCTCCGGCGACCAGATGTTCAGGTGGTACCGGTTGGACATCTGCAGGACGCGCGAGGCGTCGTCCAGCACGCCCGGGACGGCGATGACGACGGTGCCGCCGGGCGCCAGCCGCGTCCACGCGCCGCGAAAGAAGTCGTCGACGCCCCAGACGTGCTCGAGCGCGTTCGAGCTGACGATGAGGTCCCAGCCGCCCGCCGGCGCGCCGACGTCGACGACGTGGGCGAGGTCGGCGACGGCGAACGCGACGTTCGGGCGCACCGCATGGCGGCGGGCATGCGCGATCGCCGCCGGCTCGATGTCGACGCCCAGCACCGACGCCGCGCCGTGGTCCGCCAGCCACGCCGCGCCGTAGCCGGTGCCGCAGCCGGCGTCGAGGACGTGCGCGCCCTCCGCCCACTGGCCGGCGAAGCGGTAGATGCTGAGGTGGGCGAGGAACAGCGCGTTCGGAACGTCAGGCGAGACGCGCTCGCCGTCGTTGGTGATGTCGGGGGGGACGAATCGCGACATGGGAGGAATGATCCGTCGGCGATCGCAAGGCAATCGCATGAAGCATGGCCGGCGATCGCCCGGCGATGAATCGCCGGGCTACAATAGCGACGCCGGCTGAAGCCGGCTACTGTCCGGAAGCCTGTTTGGCAGGCCGAAAGCCTGTTTGGCAGGCGCAGTCTTGGCAGGCGCAGTCATTGTAGCCCGGCGATGCATCGCCGGGCGATGGTTCTCGTCTCCCCTCGGTGCGGCGTTGGCGCGCCGCATCCATCCCACTCCCCGGAGATCCACCGATGTCCTCTGTCCGCGTCCAATCGCTGCTCGCCGCGCGGCTCTTCCAGTCGCCCCAGACGGTGGGCGATCGCCTGTTCTTCTTGAGCAACCTGAGCGGCCAGCAGAGCCTGTATGCGATGGACCATGGCGGCAGCGTGCCGGAGCCGCTCCTGCCGTCCGACATCGCCCTCCACAACCCGCACCTCATCGGTGGCCATCCGTTCTACGTCCTGCCGCGGCTCGGGAAGATCGTCGTCATGATCGATCGCGATGGGGACGAGGTCTATCGGCCGCACATCGTTCCGATCGACGGCGGCTACCCGGAGCCGCTCGCCGCCGACGTCTTCGACCGGCACCGGGTCCACCTGCGGCACGTCGACGACGCGACGGCCACGGCTTACTTCGGCGCCCAGCGGCTCGACACGCCGCTCATCGAGACTTGGAAGGTCGACATCGCCGACGGCGCGGCGATCCGCATGCACGCCAGCCCATTCGGCGGCGGCGTGGCGGGTGTGAGCGAGGACGGCGCGCTGGCCGTGCTGGGCGAGGGCTACACGTTGGGCGACGGGATCCTCCGGCTGTGGCGGGCGGAGACGGGCACGGCGGACCTGCTGTTCGGAACGCCGATCGAGGACCGCGTTCCCGGCGAGGGGGTGCCGCTCCTCGGCCTCGGCGCGTGCGCGTTCGTGGATGCGGATGGCGCCATCCTGGTCACGACGACCGCCCACGACGACCGCGGCGGCATCGCCCGCCTGAACCTGGCCGCGCCCGCCGAGCTGCGGCCGGTGGCGGTCGAGGGCACGGTGCACGAAGGCGTGGGCGAGCTGACGACGTTCGAACGACTGAAGGGCGAGCGCTTCGTGCTCGGCTACAACATCGACGGCTGCGACTGGTTGTACGAGGGGGAGTACGATGCCGCGGCGCCGTGCATCCGCCTCGACCGCGTCGTCGCCGGCCGCGGCGTGCTGTCCGACGGGGTCGTCGATGCCCACCATTATGACAAGGACAGCCAGACCCACGCCCTCTCGTTCTCGACGGCGACGTCGCCGACGCAGCTCTACACGATCGGCGGCGACAGCCCGGCCCCGCAACAGCATACGCGCGAGCGCCTGCTCGGACTGCCGCGCGCCCATCTGAGCCCCGGCGAGGACGCCTCGTTCACGAGCCACGACGGGCTGCGCGTTTCGGCGCGGCTGTATCTGCCGGTCGATGCGCTCGGCTTCACCGGCCCGCGGCCGCTGGTCTACTACGTCCACGGCGGCCCGCAGGGTCAGGAGCGTCCGGACTTCGCGTGGTTCTCGATGCCGCTCATCCAACTCCTCACGCTGCGCGGCTTCGCGGTCTTCGTGCCCAACGCCCGCGGCTCGACGGGCTACGGTCAGTCGTACACCAAGCGGGTGGACCGGGACTGGGGCGGCCAGGATCGATTGGACCACGTGCACGCGATGACCGAGGTGCTGCCGAAGGACGGGCGCGTCGACGTGAAGCGCGCCGCCGTCGTCGGCCGGTCGTACGGCGGCTACATGACGTTGACGCTGGCGGCACGCCACCCCGAGCTCTGGGCCGCCGCGTGCGACATGTTCGGCCCGTATGACCTGTTCACGTTCCTCGAGCGGATCCCCGAGACCTGGAAGTCCTACTTCAAGCTGTCGCTCGGCGACCCGAACGACCCGGCCGATCACGCCTTCCTCACCGAGCGCTCGCCCAAGACGCACCTCGACGCGATCCGCTGCCCGCTCCTCGTGATCCAAGGCGCCAACGACCCGCGCGTCGTGGCCGCCGAAAGCCGGGACGTCGTCGAGCGCCTCAAGGCGGACGGCAAGGATGTCGAGTTCCTGCTGTTCGAGGACGAGGGACACGACGTCCTCAAGCTCGCGAACCGGGTGCGGTGCTATGACGCGATAGCGGAGTTCTTCGAGGCAAAACTGGGCGCATAGCGGGCAGGGTGCGGCGCGCTCGTCGTCGACGCCATCCGCGGCCTCGTGCCGTCGCGATGTGGGTGGGCGGCCGGATGTTCGTGCGCTTGGCGACGACGGACGGCACAGCGGGCGCGTGAGGCCGCGCAACCGAGCGTCGCGCCGTTTGCGCCCGCTTGCTTTGGCCGCTACCGTCGTGGGTCGGAGCATCCGTTCGTTCAGTCCTGCGTCTTCTACCGTGCACCCAACCGCTCCGTCAAGGCACCAGAACGGCCTCGATGTCGGACCGACGCTCGATCCGCTTGCCAAGTCGCCGCCCGCTCCTCGCCGCCGTCGCAGCCTGCACCCTCGCGGCGCTCGCGACCGCGCGCCCGACCCCGCCCGACGGCGTGCAGGCCGGGGCGCGACGCGTCGCGGCGCTCGGCACGTGGGTGGCGGACGCGGGTGCGCCGGCCTCGACCGGCAACATCGCAGTCGCGAACGCCAACCTGGCTTGGGCGATCGCGGGCGATCAGACGTACGTGTGGCAGTCCGGCACGTGGTCCGTCGTTTCCAACCCGCACTGGACGGGGCAGCACCTCACGGATATCTACGTCCGTGACGCGGACCACGCCTGGATCGCCGGTTGGCGCCGGATCAACGTGGACGGCAGCCCATGCAACTGCGGCTTCCTCCTTCGCTGGCAGAACGGCGGCTGGGAGGTCGAGCAGGAGGTGATCCCGCTGCTGATCGTGGCCGTTTCCATGCCGGAGGACGGCTTCGGGCTCGCCATCGGCTACGAAGCGCAGGCCGGCGGGGCGCGTTCGTACAAGTGGGACGGGGCGAGCTGGCAGCCGGTGGCCTTCCCAGGCTACGGCTATGCGCTGTCCGCCTCGTCCGCCGCTTCGGCGTGGGCGGTCGAGAGTCAGGGGACGCTGTACCGCTTTCAGGGCGGCACGTGGTCTTTGTGGCCCGTGGCCGGCGACCCGGTGCTCTCCACGCTTTCGGTCGTCGCCGACGATTTCGGCGTGGCGTTCGGCATCTTCGGCGAGATCCGGCACTGGAACGGCACGACGTGGCAGACGGTCACCAGCCCGATCAGCAGCGGTGTCTCCGACGTTGCCCTCGCGTCGCGCACCGAGGGTTGGACCGTCGGCGGACCTGCCGTGACGCTTCGCTGGGACGGCGTCCAGTGGGCGGCCTCGAACGATCCCGTCGCGCATCAGCTGCACACGATCGCGATGGCGCCGCCCGAAGCGGGCTGGGGGATCGGGAACGGCCTCGTCGCGCGCTACGTACCGCCCCCGCCGACGGCAACCGCCGGCCCGATGTCCACCGCCACGCCCACCCCGTCGCAAACGTACACCCCGTCGGCCACGTTCACCCCCTCGACCACGCCTTCGCCGACGCTCACCCCGTCGCCCACGCTCACGCCCTCCATCACCCCGTCGCCCACGTCAACCCGCACCTCGACGTCGACGGCCACCCCAACCCCGGTGCCGACGACGACGCCGAGCCCCGGCCCGTCGCCGACGAGCACCCGGACGAGCACGGCGACGCCGACGAGCACGCGCACGCGCACCCCCACGCGAACGTCGACCGCGACCGCGTCGCCCTCGTCGACGCGGACCGCGACGCCGACGCTGACGTGGACGCCGACACGTACGCCTACGGCGACGGCAACACCGACGTCGACCCCGACCGTCACGCGCACGCCGACCGCATCCAAGACGCCCACGGCGACACGGACGACGACGCCGACACGCACGTCGACGCCCACGCCGACCTTGTCGCCGACGCCGACGCTCACGCTGACGCCCACGCAGACGCTGACGCCGACGACCACGCGCACGTCCACGACCGTGCCGACCCAGACGATCACCCCCACGCCGCCACCACAGGTGCCCACCGCCACCGCCACGACGCCGCCGGCCGCATCGGCCACCGCCCCGTTGGCGACGGGCACGGCGATCCCGACGCCGGCCACGAGCGCAACCGCTACGGCTGCCGGACCGACGCCCACGAAGTCGGCGACGGCGACGGCGTCGGCCGCGAGTTCGACACCCACCCGGACGGCAACGGCGTCGGCGTCGGCCACCGGCCCGACGCCCACCCGGACCGCGACGGCGTCGGCATCCCCTGCGAGCCCGACACCCACCCGGACGGCGAGCAGAACGGCGACGGCGTCGGCCACCGGCCCGACGCCCACTCGGACCGCGACGGCCCCGGCCACGAGCCCGGCACCGACGCCGACACCGATCGCATCGGCCACCGGCCCGACGCCGAACACGAGCGCCACGCCGTCGGCCACGAGCCCGACGCCGACGGCCTCCGTTCCACCGACGTCGACCACGACCCCGACGCCCGTCCTCACCCCGACCCCGATCGTCCCGTCGACGTCCTTCACGATCCGCGCTTCCAACATGGCGTTCGTCCCGAACGTCGTCGCGGTCCCGCCGAGCCAGCCGATCTCGATCGCGGTGCGCAGCGACTCCGGGACGCACGACCTCGTGCTCGAACTCGGCGGCGGACAGGTCGTGTTCACGCCCGTGATCTTCCAGGGCCAGTCGTACGGCCTGAAGTTCACGTCGCCGGCCACCCCTGGCGAGTACCCGTTCTATTGCTCGGTCGCCAACCACCGCGCCCTCGGGATGACCGGCCGCCTCATCGTCGTGCCGATCGAGTCCCCGACGCCGACCGGCAGCGCAACGCCGGACGGCTCGCCTTCCCCCGACGCCACGCCCGTCCCGTCGAGTTCGCCGACGGCCGGCGGCGGGCCGACGCCCACGGCATCGAGCACCGCCCCAACCGCCGTGGCGTCGCCGACGATCGCGCCCAGCGGCTCGGCCACCGCGTCGCCCACCGCCACGACGCGGCCGGAAGCGACACCGACGCAACGTCCGACGGCCACGCAGGGCACGCCGCCGACCCCGGGGCCGACCCCCACCCGCACGCCGCTGCCGGATCCGGCCGCGAGCCCGACGGAACCGCCGCCCTGGCCGACGATCACGGGCACACCGACGCCGACGGATCCGCCGCCGTGGCCAACGTACACGCCGTCGCCAACCGGAGCGACGGCGATGCCGACGGGCGATCCGCGCGGCGGGGTGGTGTACCTGCCGGTCGTGCAGCGGAGGGTGATGTTCGGGCTGGACTGGCCGTAGCGCGACATGGGCGAACGATCTCCCGGAGACGGGCCGCATATCTAACCGAGAGTCGAGGCGGATCTAACCGAGAGTCGCCGCATATCTAACCGAGAGTCGAGGCGGATCTAACCGAGACACGGGTCGGCCCTTACCGAGATGCAGCGCCACGCTCGGCAAGACTCGAGCCGACCGCCATCGAGCCGCGTCCATTGCAGGCCGCTACCCCGTTCGCGCACTCGGTGATAACGTCGTCCGCGTTGCACCGCCCTGCTCACCCCACCGTGGAGGTCCGTCATGCCCGGGTCCGCCCTGCGCCCCATCACCGCTCCCGTCGCCGCCGCCCTCCTCCTCGGCATCCTGGCGGCGGCCCCTTCGCCGGCCGCGCCTCACGCTGCGGCGCGCACCGCTCAGTCGACACCGAGGATCTACCTCCCCCTCGTCGGCCACTACACCCGCGGCGAGCTCGTCGCGCCGCTGCCGGCCGCCGGCCCGACGGCAACCGCGACCGCCATGGGCAGCGGCATTCCGACATCGACCGCCACGCGCCCGGGCACGCCGCCCCCGACGACGCGGCCGACGACGCCCCGCCCGACCGCGACCCGCCCATCGGGCGGCACTGCCGGTGAGTGGTCCAACTTCACGCTCAGCCGGGACGTGACGGCGCTGGCCTTCGACGCCAAGGCAAACCGGTTGTGGGCGGGCACGACGTCGGGCCTCGTGGCGTGGGACGTCCAGGCCCACACGAGCGAAAAGTTCACCGTGGCCGAAGGCCTGCTGACGAACTACATCACCGCCGTCGCCGTCGATGCGCAGAACCGGGTCTGGGTAGGCCACGACCTGGGCGTCAGCGTGTCGGAGGACGGCCGGGACTGGCAGGCGCTGCGCGAGGAGGACGTCGTGCTCGATGTCGCCGTCACCGCCATCGTCGGCGACGCGGACGGCGGGACGTGGTTCGGCACGGCGGCAGGACTCGTGCAGCGCACGCCCGACGGCCTGTTCGAGCGCGTCGAGACACCCGAGTCCGTCGTGGATGCGCCCATCACGAGCGCGCTCGGCGACACGGCGGGCAACCTCTGGTTCGGCACGGACGGGCAAGGGCTGGCCATGCGCGCCGCCATCGGCGCCTGGCGCACGTTCACCGAAGCCGACGGGCTGCCGGACGCGGGCGTCTTCAGTTTGGCGCGCGATAATACGGGCCGGCTGTGGGCCGGCACCGGCGCCGGCCTGGCCCGGCTCGAGCCGGACGGCACGTGGACCGTCGTGGACAAGTGGCGCGGCGACACCGGCACGAAACCGATCGAGCGCGTCACCGCCCTTGCCGTTGCCGCGAGCGGCGACGTCTGGCTGGCCGCGGAGGACATCGTCCTGCGCCTGCCGGCCGGCATGCGTGAAGCCGTCGACAGCAGCCAGGAGAGGCTCGCCCCGGCCAAGGCGATGGCCGCGACACCGGACGGAGCCGTCTGGTTCGGCCTCGAGCGGGCGCTGGTGCGGCGTGCGGCCGGCGGCGAACGGACGGACTGGCTGACGGCGGACGCCCTTCCCGCCGCCGCGGTACAAGCGATCGCCGCCGGCGAAGACGGCCGGATCTGGTTCGGCACGGCGAACGGCGTCGCGCGGTCGGATCCCGACGGCGGCTGGCGCCAGATCGTCTCGTCCGCCGACGGGTGGGGGTTCAGTGGGACGGCTGTCGGCGCGGACGGCCACGCTTGGGTCGTTGGAGGCGACGGGCTCATCGAAGTCGATCCGTCCGGGGAACAGCGTCTCCACCATGTCGACGGGCAGCTGCCGTTCACGCACATCGACGCCGTGTCGCTCGACCGGAACGGGCGACCGTGGATCGGCATTCACACGAGCACGACCGGGCCCAACGTCGCGTGGCGGGAAGCGGACGGGCGGTGGCAATCCGTCGAGCTGCGAAGCGGATTGAGCGGTCGGCGCTTTCCCTACATCGGATCGATCGCATTCGACCTGGAAGGCGCGCTGTGGGTCGGTTCGCTCTCCGGCTTGGTGCGCCGCGAGGCCGACGGCACGCTGACGGCGTACAGCACGCGAACCGGCCTGTTCTCCGACCTCGTTCAGTGCATCGAGGTGGACGCCGCGGGCCGCGTCTGGGTCGGAACATTGGGCGATTACAACTTCAGCAACCTGCAGTGGGAAAACGGCGGCCTCCACATGTACGACCACGGCACGTGGACGAAGTTCACCAAGGCCGACGGCCTGATCGCGAACGGCGACGTCTACGCTGTCGCCTTCGACGACCACGGCGGCACCTGGATCGCCACCAAGGACGGCCTGAGCTACCGCGACGGTGCCGGCAAATGGACCAGCCACACGACGGCCGACGGGCTGCCGGCAGGCGGTTTGGTGCTCGACGTTGCGGTCGACAAGGGCGGCGACGTCTGGGCCGTGGTCCCCGGCACCGCCGAGCTCCCAGACACCCACATCGGTCACCTCCCCAAAGGCGGCAGATGGGAAAGCCTCTCGATCCAGATCGGACCGACGGACGACAACCGCATCCGCTCCGTCACGGCCGACCCGAAGGGCGGGGTCGTCTTCGCCGGGTTGAATCACGCGGTCTGGCAAGCCCCGGACGGAGCGCGCCGTGCCGCGTTCGCCGGCGTCGACCTCGTCGACGTGCGGGCGGCGGCCGAGGACGGTGCAGGCAACGCCTACTTCGGCACGCCGCGCGGCCTCGTGCGGCGGTCAGCCGCCGGGACGTGGCGGACGTGGACCACCTACGAGGGCCTGCCGGATGGCGAGATCCGTTCGATCGAGGTCGATGCGGCGGGCAGCGCCTGGATCGGCCTGACCGAGCGGGAGTCGAACGGCGGCGCGGTGACCGCCGGCGGCGGGGTTGCCCGCCTCGATGTCGCCGGGGCGTGGACCCATTGGTCGATGCAGGACGGCGTCGCCTCGAACCGCGTGAACGATATCGCCCTCGGCGCCGGCGGCGTGCTGTGGGCCGCCACTGAGCCCGAAACGGATGGCGGGACGGTCGGCGGCGGGGTCAGCCGGCGCAGCGCGGACGGCACATGGTCCACGTTGGACGAAGCGGACGGCCTGGACGAACTCTTCACGACCGGCATCGCGGCCGGCGACGAAGGCGTGATCTGGGTCAGCAGCACCGACGGCGTCCGGCGCCGCGACGCAGACGCCACGTGGACGTTCTTCGGCAGCCGCGACGGCCTGCCGTCAGGCGAGGTCGCGGCGATCGAACTCGACGGCGCCGGCGACCTCTGGGTCGGCACGTCCAACGGCGCCGGTCGGCTGCACCCGGACGGCACGATCGACACGTACGGCCCGGCGGAGGGTCTGGGCGATGTCGAGGTCCGGTCGATCGGGGTGGGTGAGACGGCGGTGTGGTTTGGGCATCTGTTTCATGGGGTGAGTCGGATGATGTTGCGGTAACCCCAATCCGGCGGGCAACGAACCGCGCGATCCTCCGCGCGGACATCGGTAGGGGCACGGCACGCCGTGCCCCTACCGATGGTCATAGCGCAGGGCGGTCAAGGGTCGTGAATCGGAATGTGGATGCACAACGCCGTCACGGCCTCTCCCCCCACGGCAACCACACCGTCGGCCGCCGCTCCGCCGGCCCGAGGAGGCCGCGGATCAGGCGCCCGACGACGGCGTTGCGCAGGTCGGTCGAGGCGATCCCCTCGAGCCCGAAGCCGAGGAACACGGTGTCCGGCGTCGAGATCCCGGCACCCGGCTGGTTGTCGGCGGCCGTCACGCGGCGGAAGTCGTTGGCGTTGGCAGGGCTGCCTTCGGGCGGACCGGCCGATCGCCAGCCGTCCAAGCCGGCCTCGAACGACGCGATCGCGCCGCCCGGAATGCGGATCGTGTCGATCGCCACGCCCGCCGTGTCCACCCAGCTGACGTGGCTGATCGCGACCTCGACCTGCTTGCCGGCGAACGGAGCGAGGTCGATCGACCACTCCTCCCAACCGGCGGATTCGCCGCTGCTGGCGTGCCAGGTGCCGGTCGTGCCGGTGGGCGTGCAGTTCACCGGCACGCGCTCGCCCTGGCGGGTCAGGTAGTGCGCCAGCTGCGGATGGCGGGTGTACCAGTCAGCGTAGCGGCACGCCGAGAGCTGCGCGCCGGTCCGGGTGTGGCCGTTGGCATCGGGCAGCGTCGTCCAATCGTCCTGCCCAACCGTGTGCGCCTCGACGAACACCGTGTTCCACGGGTCGTAGCCGCCGTGCTTGATGCGGAACACCAGGCGCTTGTCGGCAACGGCTCCGGCCGGCACGTCGATCGTGCGCATGAGCCGAAGGTAGCCCTCGCCGACGCGACCCGAATCCAGGAAGTACTGGCCGTCGGGGGCGTCCTGACCCGCCCAGAGCGCGGTCAGGCGGCTCTCGAACTGCGGGTAGATGTCGATCGAAAGGGTGCCGCTGGTGGGAGAGAGCGCCGCGCTGTGCGTGGGTGTGACGACGCCGGCACCGCCGAACGACCAGCGCAGGCCGTCCAGCGGATCGCCATCACCGAGGCCGTCGGCCACCGGCACGGGCGGGACGACCTCGGGGGTGCGTGACCAGCCGTCCAGCGTCCAGCCGGCGGCGTCGCCGGCGCCGTCGAGGTCGTCGCGGTAGCGCTCGCCGGACGCGTCCGTCACGGCCAACGCGTCGACCCACCAGCCGGCCGAGATCGTGCCCCAGTCGGAGAGGAAGCGCAGGCGGAGCCGCACGGCCTGACCGGCGTACGTCGACACGTCGTAGCGCAGCCGCGCGTGCCCGACGCCGCTGAGCGCCGGACCCAGGTTCGTGTCCGACTCCTCGGTGCTGACGACGGTTCGTCCGTCCATTTCGGGCAGCACCGTCCACGTCGATCCGCCGTCGGTCGAGGCTTCGACGTAGCCGTTGTCCCAGTCCGTCTCGAGGTCCCAGTCCGCGTCGAACGCGAACACGACCGGCGCCTGCATCGCGGCCAGGTCGAAGTCACGCCACACACTGTGCTCGACGACATCGCCCGTGCCCGACCACAAGCCGCCGCCCGTGCCGTCGCCTGCGCGGTTCGGGAACGTGTACCCCGGTCGGGCCAGGCCGGCGTACGTGTACGCGCCCAGGTAGTACTGCAGGAAGTCGTTGGACAGCGGGACGCAGTTCGCCTCCGGGTGATCCGGACCGCACGGCACATCGCTTTCGGGATCGAAGACGTATCCGGCGGCGTACTGCGAGCCCGCGTACTGGCCGGCGTAGAGAAGCTTGCCGCCCTCGTTCACGTAGTCCCGCATCGCCAGCACGGTGTCGTTCGCCAGCCGCGAGACCGTGCCGCCCGCCATGCCGGGGGCGGCGGTGGCGATGTCGTCGCCGGTGTACCACAGCACGGCGTCGTAGTGGCCGAGGACACCGAGCGGATGCGGCGCGACGCGGCCGCGCGCGTCGATGTCGTAGGCGTCGGCGGCGATGCCGTTGGCGGCGAGCGCGTCGATGTGGGCGGCGAGGTGGCTCGGGCCAGCGGCCTTGGCGTGTGTCGGGAACGCACCGGTGTAGTCCTCGGCGGCGACGACGAGCACGCGCGCGGTCGTGTCGGACGCCAACGTGTAGGTGAAGGCGGTCGACGTCACGTCGCCGGCGGTGAACCAGACCTCCACGGAGTCGCCAGGCTTGGCCCCCGTGACGGTGCCCCGGACGCGGTGGTAGTGGATGTCGCCGGCGTCGCCGTATCGCTCTCCGCCGTCCCACTCCGCCGTGGACGCCGTCTGCTCCGCGCCGCCGGCGATGCGGTAGTGCAGCGTGACGTCGCCCAAGTAGCGCGCGGCGTTCACCTGGACGGGCTGCGGGTCGCCGTACGACGTCGTGAAGGCATCCACGTAGAACGGCGCGACGGTGTTGCCGAGGTGGCTGACGGGGTGCGCCGGGTCAGCGGCCGAGGTGGCGATATCCATGGCAAATGGCAGGTTCTTCACGAACTCCGCCTGCACGAGCGCTTCGTCGTCCGGGAAGACGAACCCGCCGCCGCTGCCGCCGTCGCTCAGCTCGGGCGTGAAGCACGTGACGTGCGCGACGGAGATCGCGTAGTCGCACGTCTCGCCGTTGGTCGTGTAGAGGCGGGCGCTGAGCTCGGGCACGAAACCTGGGATGGCAGGCTCGGCCGGCGTGCCGGCCAGCGCCGCGTGGATCGGCGTATCGGCGCTGACGGTTTCGACCTGCCAGCCGAGACCGTAGAGGATGAGCTGCGCCACGGAGTGGTAGTTCACGAGGAACTGGAACGGGACGCGCTCCAGCAGGCCGACGATCGCCTGCGTCTCGGGCTCCGACCCCGCCGCCGGGCCGCGGTAGGTCTGCGCCCCCGGCTGGCTGCCCGAGCCCTCCTCGTCGTACCCCCAGTGCTCGGGGTAGTTGCGGTTCGGGTCGACGCCGTCGTTCGGGTCGAACGCGCCGTCGCCGTTGTTGTCCCGCATCGTCTTGCGCCACAGTCGGTTGTCGGCCGTGAACGTGTGCTCGTACCCGTCCGGGTTGGCGACGGGCACGAACCAGAACTCGCGGGAGTCGACAAGTGCGGTGACTGCGTCATCGGTCCCGTACCCGTCGACGAAGTGCTCGAGCAGCCGCCACGCCACCTCGGGGCCGATCCACTCCCGCGCATGCTGCAGCGCCATGTAGAGCACGGCCGGCCGCGTCCCGTCCGGCGTCGTGCGCGCGTCCTTCGTCACCTTGAGCGCGACGATCGGCCGCCCCTGGACCGACGTGCCGATGACGACGTGCTTGACGAGCTGCGGATGGGCCGTGGCGATCTCGTCGGCCTGCTCGCGAAACCCACCCGGCCCGTCGTACTTCCGCCAGACGGCAAAGCCGTCCTCCGCCTGCTCGGCCGCCAGCTGCGAGGCCGTGCGCCCGAGCGTATCGCGCCACAAGGCGATCGGCAGCCGGCGATCCGCCTTGAGGCGGCGCGCATCCTCGGCCGTGAGCACGAGGTCGACGTCGTAGCCGCCTGCGGCCGGCCGGACGGCGGCGATGTCGCGGCCCTCGCGGCGGAGGCGCTCGAAGGCGGGGGCGTCGACGTGGACGGTGTATTGGTCGAGGGCGACGGCGACGGGTGGGGCTGAAACGATGGGGGCGATCGGGACGACTTGACCTTGGGCGCGCGGCGGGGCCGAGTCCCTGCAGGTTGTCAACACAGTGCGCGAGGACAGCGAGGGCCCCCCTGCGTCTGGCTGAGGTCCCAAATAGACCCCGGCATGCAGTGGCCCCCGCCCCCCCCCCCGGGCCCCCCGCCCGGGCCCCCCCCCCCCCCCCCCCCCGCCCCCGCGCCCCCCGGCCCCCCCCCCGCGGGGGCCCCCGCCCCCCGGCCCCCCCCCCCCGCGCGGGCCCCCCCCCGGCCCCCGGGCGGGCCGCCCCGGGGCCCGGGGGCCCGGGGCCCCGCGGGGGCCCCCCCCGCCCCCCCCGGGGGGCCCGGCCCCCGCGGCCCGGGGCGGGGGCGGCGGCGGGCGGGGCCGGCCCCGGCGGGCCGGGCCCGCCGCGCCCACGCCTACCCCCCACGCGCCGCGCGAGCCCTCGCCGCCCGGGGGGGGGGGGGGGGCGGTGGGCGGGGCCCACGCAGCCGCCCGACGTCGGCGGCCGTATCGCTGACGGCAGCGCCGATGTCGACGGCTGCGCTGTCGTCGCCGGCGGCAGTGTCGGGCGGGGCCACGGCAGCCTGATCACCGTCCGTCGTCTGCGGCAGGGCGGCGCCGGGCATCCGGTCGGCCTGCTCGGTGCAGCCGGCGATGGCCAGCGCCGCGACCAAGGATAGAAGAGCAGCGAACACGCGGAACATCGTGCGGTTCTCCTTGTGGTGCTCCGATGACGAGCATTCCGGGTCGATACACGTCCCGGCCGCGCGATGTTCCGTCGCGAGGGCACCACCTCTGAATTCCGCCGCCCGACGTGTCGACATCGACCGCCTTGCCGGCCATCACGCACGCGCGCGTTCCTCTGGGGGCCCCCCCCGCGCGGCCCCGCCCCCCCCCCCCCCCCCGCCCCCATTCCCCCCCCGGAGGGGGGGGTTGTCGGCGGCACCCCCGCCATCGCCGCCTCGTCCACCTCCCCCGGTCCCGGCCCGTCCACCGCGTAGTAGCTTCCCCGGAACAACAACCGCCCATCCGCCTTCGTCGCCGACGACGACGGCGACGCGTGACCGTTTGCCGCCACCACGACCTTGCTCACCTCCGCCGCACAAACCTTGTACTCCGCCGTCCCCGTCACCGCATCCCCGACGTCGTTCGTCAGCAGGTTCGCCCGCGCCTCGGCGAAGTGGAACGGCATCCAGATGCACCCCCGCCGTACCTGCCGGCTCAGCAGCGCCCGGCACTCGATGTGCCCGCGACGCGTCGACACCGTCACCATGTCGCCGTCGACGATCCCGCGCCGGCCCGCGTCCTTGGGGTGTAGCTCGATGTAGGCCTCGGGCTGCTTGTGATGAGCGCCCTGCTCGCGCCGGGTCTGGGTGGCCGAGTTGTAGTGGTAGAGCGTGCGGCCGGTGGACAGGAGGAGCGGATAGTCCGTGTCCTCGGCCTCGGCCGACGGGCGGAAGCTCACCGCCGTGAAGAGCCCCCGCCCGCGGAGCAGCTTGCCGCCCTCGTGCAGGAACTTCGTACCGGGATGGTCCGGCGTCGGGCACGGCCACTGGAGGCCGCCGTCCTCGGCGATGCGTTCGTGGCTGATCCCCGCGAAGCGCGGCACGTCGCGCGCCAGCTCGGCGTAGATCTCGGCGGCCGAGTTGTAGTTCCAATCCGCCCCGCATGCCCGCGCCAGCTCGACGAGGATCTCCCAGTCCGCACGCGCCTCGCCCGGCGGCTCGACGCCCTTGCGCACGAGCTGGACGCGGCGCTCGGAGTTCGTGAAGACGCCGTCCTTCTCGGCGAAGCACGCCGCTGGGAAGATGACGTCGGCGAAGCGGGCGGTCTCGTTCAGGAAGATGTCCTGGAGAACGAGGAAATCGACCTTGTTCAGGCCCTCTTCGAGCAGGCTGACGTTGGGCTCGGACAACACGATGTCCTCGCCCATGATGAAGAAGCCCTTCAGCTGCTTGCCGGCCACCTTCATCATCTCGTTCAGGTTCAGGCCGCGCGTGCGGGAGAGCGGCACGCCCCAGATGTCCTCGTATTTCGCCACGACCGCCTCGTCGTCGGCGCGCTGGTAGCCCGGGAAGTAGACCGGCGTCGCGCCCGCGTCGTTGGCGCCCTGGACGTTGTTTTGACCGCGCAGCGGGTTCATCCCCATCGACTCCGAGCCGAGGTGGCCGGTCATGAGGACGAGGTTGGCGAGCGCGTACACGTTGTCCGTGCCGTGGCTGTGCTCGGTGATGCCGAGCGTGTAGTAGATGCCCGCCTTCTTCGTCGTGGCGTACTCGCGCGCTGTGGCGCGGATGTCCTCGGCCGGGATGCCGGTCACGATCTCGGCTTGCTCGGGCGTGAAGTCCTTGACCGCCGCCACGACCGCCTCGAAGTTCTCCGTGCTCTCGGCGATGAACGCCTCGTCGCACAGTTCCTCGGTGACGATGACGTTGGCCATCGCGTTCAGCAGCCAGACGTCCGTGCCCGGCCGCAGCTTCAGGTGCCGCTCGGCGATGGACGCCATCCAGATCGAGCGCGGATCCGCCACGACGAGCTTGGCGCCGCGGCGCACGGCGCGCTTCATCTCCATCGCGATGATCGGATGCGCCTCAGAAGTGTTGCTGCCGATGACGAACAGGAAGTCCGCGTCGCGAATCTCGCCGATGGAGTTCGTCATCGCGCCCGCACCGAACGTTGTGACCAGACCGGCCACGGTGGGGGCGTGTCAGGTGGCCGCACATTGGTGGATGTTGTTCGTTTGGAACACCGCCCGCGAGAGCTTCTGGACGAGGTAGTTCTCCTCCATCGTGCAGCGCGACGACGAGACGAACGCCAGCGCGTCCGCGCCGTGCGTCGCGGCGACGCCCATCAGCCCCTCGGCAGCGCGCCGGATCGCCTCCGCCCACGATGCGGGCTGCAGCGTCCCGTCTTCCGCGCGCACGAGCGGCGTCGTCAGCCGGTCCTCGTGGTCGATGAAGTCGTAGGCGAACCGCCCCTTCACGCACAGGTTGCCGTCGTTCGTCGTCGTGCCGGGCGGCGGGCTGGAGATCTTGACGACCTGCCCGCGCCCGCCGTTGCCTTCGGGATCGACGTTCAGGTCCATCTGGCAGCCGACGCCGCAGTAGTTGCACGTCGTGCGCACCTTGACGAGGTCGCGCTCGGGCTTGGCGCGCGTGAGGAGCGGGATCTTCTCGGCCATCGCCCCCGTCGGGCAGGTGTCGATGCAGCCGCCGCACATCTCGCACGTGCTGTCCAACAGCGAGATCTGGTCGACGGTCGTGATGGTGGTGTGGCTGCCGCGCCCGGAGAGCGTGATCGCCGTGACGCCCTCGACCTCGTCGCAGTAGCGCGTGCAGCGGGCGCAGGCGATGCACTTGGTGGCATCGAAGAGGATGTACGGGTTCTCGTCCAGCGGCCGGCCCTCGCGGACGGGCTCGAGCCGCGGCCAGTCGCGCGGCGCGCCGTAGCGCTCGGCCAGCTGGTAGACCTCGCTCGGCGCGCCGAGCTCGCTGCCGACGAAGCCTTGCGGGTGATCGGCCAAGTAGAGCGCCATCAGGCTCTGCCGGTGGCGCGCGATCCGCTCGTTGTCCGTCGTGATGACCATGCCCGCGGCGGCCGGCGTGGCGCACGACGGGGCCATGCGCCGCCAGCCCTCGATCTCGACCAAGCATGTGCGGCAGGCACCGGCGGGGTCGAGGCGCGGGTCGTGGCAGAGCGTCGGGATGACGCGGCCGGCGCGGGCGGCGACTTCGAGGACGGTTTCGCCGGGGGTGAAGGGGATGGGGTGGCCGTCGACGGTTAGGGTTGGGTTCGGGTCCGGGTCCATCGGGCGCTCCAGACGGGCTTGAGAGGAGTCATTTTAGTCAGAAGTGGCGAATGAGGAACAACGTCGCACGGAGTCGTTGGGGATACAGCAGCCGGCGGCCTGAGGCCCTCACCCCCCGACCCCCTCCCCCAAGTTTGGGGGAGGGGGTCGGGGGGTGAGGATTGGGGTGCGACGACTTATGGGGTGGACGCGTCGCTTGCGGTCTTGAACGCCTCCGGGAACCACCTGAGCGCCGTCGTCAGCGGCAACGACGCCGCCTGCCCGAGGCCACAGATCGACCCCTCGTTCATCTGCCACGCCACCTCGGCGACGTGCGCGAGGGCATCGGCGCCCACAGGCGCTCGCGTGGCATCGAGATACCGATCCAGGCTCTCGCGCTGGAAGCGGGTGCCGATCCGGCACGGGGCGCATTGGCCGCAGCTCTCGGCCTCGAAGAAGCGAAGCTGGTGCGCAACTGCCCAAGGGATGTTAACAGTGTCGTTCAGGACGACGACGCCGGCCGAGCCGAGCATCGAGCCCTCGTCGGCCAACGTCCGGAAGTCCAGGGCGATGTCGCGCTTGGAGGCCGGGAGGAAGCCGGAGCTGGCGCCGCCGGGGGAGAACGCGAGGAGGTTGCCGACGTAGCCGCCTGCAGCGGCCGCGAGCTCGTCGAGCGTGATCCCGATCGGCATTTCGTACACGCCCGGATGATTCACGTGGCCGCTCACGCAGTACAGCTTCGTGCCGGGGGCCGTCCGGCCGAGCGCCTTGAACCACGCCCCGCCGCGCCGGACGATCCCGGGCACGCACGCGATCGTCTCGACGTTGTGGACGAGCGTCGGCTTGCCGAACAGCCCGACCTCGACCGGGAACGGCGGCCGGAGCCGCGGCATCCCGCGCTTGCCCTCCAGTGCCTCGATGAGCGCCGTCTCCTCGCCGCAGATGTAGGCGCCCTGGCCGGCGTGCATGTGGAAGTCCAGCCCGTCCAGCAGGCCGGCTGACTTGAAACCGTTCGATGGCGTCTTCGACGACGCGCCACGGGATCTCCCACTCGCCGCGCAGGTACAGGTAGACGGCCGTGGCTCCGACGGCCCGCGCGGCGATCGCGAGGCCCTCGATGACGAGGTCCGGCCGGCGCAGGAGCACCTCGCGGTCCTTGAACGTCCCCGGCTCGCCCTCGTCGGCGTTCAGCACGACGTAGCGGACGGTCTCGGGTTGGCCGATCACGCCCTTCCACTTGATGTGCGCCGGGAACCCGGCCCCGCCGCGGCCCTGCAGCCCTGCCGCTTCGAGCTCAGCGACGAGGCCGCCCGGCCCGATTTCGGCCGCGCGCGCAAGCGCCGCGCCCGACCAGTCGGGCTCGGCCATCAGGTTCATCGCCAGCGACTCCGGATCGGCGTCGAGGGGTCCGATCGTGCCCATCCACAGGTCGCCCGGCGCCTGGGCCGAGAACAGCGCCGTGAAGTCGCCGCCGGCTGCCGCGATCTCGGCGGACATCACCGCCGGCAGCACACGCCGGCCGCGCAGGATGGCCGCGGGTTTGTCGCACGCCGCGAGGCACTGGCAGCCCTCCGCGCGCAGGCCGCTCGCGCGCGCCGCCTCGAGCAGCGCGTCGGCTCCGGCGAGTTGGCACGATAGCCCTTGGCAGACGCGCACGTCGACGTCCGGCTCGGCCAGGAGGTGGAAGAAGCTGCCGACGCCGTATACATCGGCTTCCGGCACGCCCGTCCGGCGGGCGACCTCGCGCGAGACGCCGGGGCGCAGGCCGCCGAGGCGGTGGAGCTCGTCGGGGACGCGGGCGCGGTCTTGGGGGGTGGGCATGGGTTGGGCTCCGGGCGGGGGAACGAGCAATGGGCCGAGCAAACGTACGCGGATCGGGGCTATCATGGCTTGGCGAGCCACTAGCCGCAAGCGCGTTCGCTATCGCGCGATGGGATGCCGCAAGTCGCTTGCAGTATTGTATCCCACAAGATACAATGCATCCCGTGATCGAGGTTCGCCAGACCGACGCGTTCGCTCACTGGTTCGAGGCCCTGCGAGATCGCCAAGCGCGGGCGCGAATCGACGTCCGCATTCGCCGACTGTCTCTCGGCAACCCGGGCGATGTCAAGGCGGTCGGTGAAGGCGTTTCCGAGCTTCGCATCGATCACGGACCTGGATATCGGGTCTACTTCATCGCGCGCGACAATACAGTGGTCATCCTGCTGGCAGGCGGAGACAAGCGGTCACAGCGTCGGGACATCGAGCTGGCCATAGCGTTGGCGCGTGAGCTCTAGGAGGTAGTTATGTCAAAGACCCAGACCCGGCCTTGGGACGCCGCAGACCACTTGGAGAGCCCCGACGACATGGCTGCCTACCTTGAAGCCGCGCTCGAGAACGGTGACGCTGCCGTCATTGCGGCCGCGCTGGGTGACATTGCCCGAGCAAAGGGGCTCGCCCAGATCGCGCGCGACACGGGCCTGGGACGCGAAAGCCTCTACAAGGCCTTGTCGCCCACCGGTAATCCCGAGTTCGCCACGATGCTGAAGGTGATCAGGGCGTTGGGGTTGCAGTTGCATGCCGCGAAGGCAGAAGTGTAGGGTTGGAAATTCCGACGGTGCTGCGCGTCGCAGCACAACGGAACGCACGGACTGGAGACAGAGTTTTCACTCCGACTTCACTGGGCTCCGGAAGCGCCCGTATCCGTCAAGAGCACATCCAGGTCGTCGCCCCGCCGTGTGCTCAACCCCAATGAGCGGCTATACGCGATAGAGCGCGGGTAGAGAATCTGCAATCCTGGAAGATCAAGGCGCTTCTTCCAGAGATCATTGGCCTCACCTGTGCGACCCTGAAGTAAGTAGGCCGCTCCCATACGTATCACGCCGGGAGCACCACTCATCGGAATCGCTTTGCTCTCGAATAGATCCGTAAGGCCAATCGGGGACATGCATTGATCAAGGAACGGACGGAAATACAATTCAAATTGCGTAAGCAATACTTCAAGTAGCGCGACTAGCGATTCACGGTCATACATCACCATTTCGCGCTGATGTCGAATCGTACCTAGATTAGTGGCGTTAGTGCCATACGTCCATTCCTTGTTCATGGGTGCATAGCCGGGATCATCGCCCGCGATTTTCGCGGCCAGCTCGTTCACGCTACCCAGGCGAATCCTGACACGTGGCAAGATATGCGCCAGTGCTCCTGGCGCAAAATTCGGACTCATCTGAAATACAAACTCCAGTTCTTGGAAAGCATCTCCAAATTGCCGTACATACTTTAAACTCCTGGGTCGGCGCAGAAAATTGCACTCGGAGAGAGTATCGTCCCACCGTTGCGACAATTCTTCAATTATCATGTCATTGACATATCGACGATTTGGACGCATAGCACACGCCCTCCTTTCCACCTTGTTGCCGTTCTCTGACAGCCCTTGCGACAATGATGGAGGACGCCGTTGCTACCGCACGCACCTCACTGCGGCCTCTCACCCCCTCCTTGATGGCGCGAAGCCAGCTCCACCTCCATCCTCACCGCCACCCCACTGGTAAATACACCCGCGCCACAACCGCAATCGCCGTCCCCGTCGCCCGCGCCGTCCCCGGCCCCGCCGTCGGCGATCCCGCGCCGGCCGTCGGACCACCCGGCGTCCGCGGATCGACAGTCGGCCGATCGGGCGTCCTCGTCGGCGTCGCCGTATTCGCATCGGCCAACGTCGGCGTCCCCGTCGCCCGCCCCTCCACCCACGGATCCCACGCCCCCAACCCCGCCACGCTGTCACACGCCGCCTGGCTCACCGGCACCCCCCACATCGCAAAGAACGGGCACAGGTTGCGGTTCACCTGCCGGCTGAATCGCACCATCCACTGATCCCGCTTCTCGTCGTCGTTCTTCGGCCGCTCGGCGTCCGGCAGCGCGCGGTACTCGGCGAAGACGCGCATGTACGCCTGCCAGCCGAACGCCTGCTCGAGCTGGATGTACATGGACAGCGCCAGGAACGGATCGCCCTTCCAGTCGTCGAACTTCCGGCCGGCGCGGTCGTACGCCTCCCACGTGGCACGGATCGCATCCGGCTTGAGGCGCGCCATATTGCCCGGCCCGCCCTCGTGCGACGGCATCCCGAGGACGTGGTCGTACGTGAAGACCGTGAAGAGGTTGGTCGTCACCTCGCCCGTGCCCTCGAACGTCCAGTCGCCCTGTTGGTGGTTGTGACCCAGCTCGTGGAAGTGGCCCCACGAGCCGCCCTTGCGCAGCGCCGCCTCGTCGACGACGAAGTCCTTCACGTCGTTGAACGTCATGATCGGGTAGCCGGCGTGCATGTAGCCGTAGCCGATCTGGCGGTCGGCGACGAAGCGCTCCGGGTAGTCGCGGGCCCGCGGGCGCGCTGCGAGGTCGGCTTGGGCGTCGAGGACCTCGTCCCAGAGGCGCAGGACGGGCTCCGGGTCGTCGAGGTTGCGGATGGCGGACGACGGCACGGTGAGGAACAGCTTGTCCGTGCCGAGCTCGGCGTACGGCGCCTTCAGCGACCGCAGCCGGTCACGCCACTCGGCCGTCGTCGTCTCGCCGAGGCGGAAGTACGGCGCTTCGACCGCGCCGGCGACGGTCACTTGGACCGTCCCCGCCAGGATCGACACGTCGTCCGGCACCTCGATGTACACCGGGCCGCCGAACGCGTTGGCGGCGAGGACCGTCGTCGCGGTCAACGGCGAGCGGCTCCAGATCGAAGGCACGCGCGTCCAATCGTCCATGTGCCAGTTCTCGTCCGTGAACCCGCCGATGCGAATCGCCAGGCCCAGGTCGACGACGGCTTGCGTCAGCGACACCGTCAGCCGCTCGCCCGGCGGCGCGTACAGACCCGTCGAATGCCAGCGCGTCTGGCGCGTGTCGACGTCGATCTCGCGCGTGACGCGCGGCGCCTCGATCGGCACGTCGCCCGGGAACTCGGTGCCCGCGGGGTGGAACGGCACCGCGTCGGGCGCAACGAACCGCAGGTCCTCGACCTGCAGCGTGAGGCCGATGCGCTGGAGCGGGTCCTTGTAGAGCGACACCGGATCGGCTTCCGTCGGGATGATCGGGCCGAGGTCGGCCGTCATCAGCCGCAAGGCAGGCAGCAGCTTGGGCTCGCTCCGCGGCAGCGTCCGGATCAGGCGCGTGAGGACGTGGACCGCTTGGGCGATCTGCCGGTCCTCGAGCGCCCCGCGCTCGCCCCGCAGCGCCGCGAGCGCTTCGTCGCCCTGCGTCAGGCCGATCTCCGTGATCCCGGTCGCGAAGCCCGCCGGATTGCCCGACGTCCGGTCGAGGTAGCCGTCGCTCCAGACGATGCCGGCCTCCGCCAGCAGCTGGTTGCCGGCGTGCTGGCGGATGTCGACGTTCGGGTTCAGCTGCATCCAGCCCCACCCCAGGCTCTCGGCCACGAGCCCACCGCCGGTCTTCACCCAGTTGGCGATGATGTCTCGCTCCGCCTTCCCCTGGCGCCACGCGCCCCATACCAGCACGTTCGCCCCGCGCAGCGCCGTCGCCAGATCGCTGCCGTCCGAGACGACGACCGTCGCGCCCTGCCGCGCCAGCCACGCTCGGAAGCCTTCGTGCCCCCCGACGTCGACGACCTTCAGGCTTGCCAGCGCCAGGCGCCCGCCGGCCGTCCAGTTCAGCGCGTTCGTCATGAACCGCCCGCTCTGCGTCTCGCTCGACTCCAGCGTCCCTTCGCTGAAGAACGCGCCGTGCCCGAACGCCACCACGCGGCCCTTCTCCCACCGGCCGGCGGAGACGACGGCCATCCGGCGTTCACCCTCCGCGCCGAGGACGACCGGGAAGGCTTCGCCGAACGGGATCACGGGGCCGGGGATCGAGCCGGGGCTGGACTGGACGAACTGGACGCCGGAGAGGAGGAAGCCGCGGTCGGCGGCGACGGTGTCGGCGGCGGAGGCGGGAGTGGACGGACGGACCGACCTCGCGGTGAGCACGGCCAACGCGCACACGAGAGTGAGTGCAGCGGATCGGGCGGCCGTCCGTCGGGGGAGAGGCGGGGGAAGTGCCATGGTTGTCGGCTCCTGAAAAGCTGGGGAGGGGTTTAGGTTGCCACTCCACCCCGCCGCGCGCAAAGTGAGCGTCGGGGCGCGCTTGCTCCAAGGCGGTTGGGATGCTATCTTGCCGACTCATATGGTGCGAGATACGGAGGTGAGATGATGCGCACTACGGTTACGATCGATGACGCCGACATGAGGTTCATGCTGCGGGAGACGCGGCTGAAGTCGCAGCCGGCGGTGATTCGCGCCGCGGTCCAGGCGTTCGTGCGCCAGTTGAAACTGAAGCGAGTGCTGGCGCTGGAGGGGTCGATGATCGTCGACGAGGAGGCGATTGCCGATCAGAACCGCGTCGACCTGGAGGACGCGGAACGCACGGCCGCACTATGGGACGAGTAAACGGGACCGGACAAGACCACTCGGCGAGTCGCATCGTCGTCGACACGTCCGCCTGGATCAGCTACCTGCGGCGTCCCGGCTCTGCGACCGCCAAAGAGATCGCGAGCCTCCTCCGCAGCGAGGCCATCATCCTCGTCGGACCGGCCATCGCCGAGTTGCTCGTGGGCGCACGGTCCGTGCGCGAGGTCGAAGACCTGCACGTGTTGATCGACTTCGTCGGGATCGCCCCCGACAACCCGACGGACTGGGTGCGCGCAGGAACGACGGCAATGCGTCTCCGCCGGCGCGGCATCACGGTGCCGTTGCTCGACGTGCTCGTCGCCACGATGGCCCGCCGACTCGGCGCGCCCGTCCTCACACACGACCGCCACTTCGAGCACTTCGAGATCCCGGTCATCGTTCGCCCACTCGTCACGGATACGAGTTTGTGACGCGCCCCACCCCCGCATACACGTTCGCCCGCTCCCCCCGCACGAACCCGACGAGCGTGATCCCGAACGCCTCCGCCGTCTCGACCGCCAAGCTGCTCGGCGCCCCGACCGCCGCCATCACCGGCACCCCCGCCACCGCGCACTTCTGCACGAGCTCGTAGCTCGCCCGCCCGCTGACGAGCACGATGTGCCCGGCCAGCGGCACCATCCCCTCCGTGAGCGCCCAGCCGACGAGCTTGTCCAGCGCGTTGTGCCGCCCGACGTCTTCGCGCACCGCCAGCAGCGTGCCGGCCGCATCGAACAGACCGGCGGCGTGCAGCCCGCCCGTCGCATCGAACGTGCCCTGTGCCGCACGCAATCGATCCGGCAGCGCGTACAGCAACGCCGGGGGGATGTGCATCACCGGCGGGTCATCGACGATGCGCGCGACGCCCCGCATCGTCAGCTGCTCGAGCCCCGCCTTGCCGCACACCCCGCATGCGCTCGTCGTCGTGAAGTGGCGCTCCAGCGGCGCCATGTCGACGACGACGTCGTCCTGCAGCGTCACGGTCAGGACGTTGCCGAGTTGCTCGGCCGTGATGTCGGGGTCGAGGCAGTGGGCGATGTGCACGACGTCGCCGGCCGCGCGGATGATCCCCTCCGCGAACAGGAAGCCGAGAGCGAGCTCGGCGTCGGCGCCGGGCGTGCGCATCGTGACGGCGGCGCGCTGGAACGTAAGGGGGTCGGCGGCAGGCGCGAGGCGGATCTCGAGCGGCTCCTCGACGGCGATCTCGTCCGTGCGCGCCGTGACGGTGTCGCCGCTCAGCGTGACGACCTTACGGGGCAGCTGCGGCTGCGGGATCGGGCGCGGCACGGCGAACCTCGGTGCGGTTTGCGAGAGACCAGCGGGGTGACGATGATAGCATCCGCCCAGGAGCGGACGATGCCGACCCCCAAGAGCCTCGCCATGCGCCGCCTCGACGCCGCGCGCGTCCCGTACGACGTCCTCGCGTACCCGACCGAGATCCGCGACGCCGCCGAGGTCGCCGCGCATCTCGGCGTCCCGCCTTCGCAGGTGTACAAGACGCTCGTCGTCCAGCGCGCGGCGGGCAGGCCGCTCCTCGTCCTGCTCGCCGCCGATCGACAAGTCGATCTGAAGGGGCTTGCCGCTGCGCTCGGCGAGAAGAAGCTCCAACTGGCCGCACACCGCGATGCCGAGCGGCTCACCGGCCTGCAGGTCGGCGGGATCAGCGCGCTGGCGGTCCGCGACGGCGCATTCGACGTCGTCGTCGACAGCGCGGCGGGCGCGCTCGACGGCATCTGCGTCAGCGCGGGACAGCGCGGCCTGAACGTGCGCGTCGCGGTCGATGCGCTGGTGCGGCTGACGGGGGCGCGCTTCGTCGACGCGGCGGCGTCGGGCGAGTCAACGTCGGCCGAGCCGACGTCGACCGAAACATCGTCGATCGGGACGGGTGGCGCGCGTCCGAACGATTCCTGAAAGATCGTTTGCACGCTACCTTGCATCACACTATAGTTGGTCGCGACTTGCCCTGCCTTTCCGCAGCGCGGAATCCACCGCCCAAGGCGAGGCGCCCGAGGAGCGTCCCGGTGAACGAACTCCACCCGGCCCTGCAGCCACCCGGCGCGCGATCGAACGGCGACCCCCGACCGGGCGACCCGCGGCACATCGGCGCACCAGCGCCGGTCGAGCCGCGAGGCGTCGCCGTGGCCGTCGTGGCGCCCGAGGCCACCGAGCGCGACGTGCGGCGGTTGGTCGAACACGTGCGTGCGGCCGGCGTCGAGGCGTCCGTGTACGACGTCGGGCCGGGCGTCATCCTCCTGTCGGACGTCAGCGTCGGCCAGATCGACGCGATCATCGGGCACGACCGCGCCGTCGAGCGGGTGTTCCTGCCGGACACGCCCTACCGCCTGGCGCGGCGCGAGGTGCAGCGCTCGGGCACCATCGTCCACATCGGCGGCGTGCCGTTCGGCGGCGACTCCTTCGGGATCATCGCCGGACCGTGCGCCGTCGAGGGGGCCGAGGCGATCCTGCAGGCGGCGCGGGCGTGCGCGGCCAATGGGGCGGTCGTGCTGCGCGGCGGCGCGTTCAAGCCGCGCTCGAGCCCTTACCGCTTCCAGGGCCACGGCGTGATCGCGCTGGAGTGGCTGGCGGCGGCGCGCGAGGCCACCGGCCTGCCCGTCGTTAGCGAGTGCCTGGCGGTCGACATGATCGAGACGATGTACCCGTACGTCGACGCGTTCCAGGTCGGCGCGCGGAACATGCAGAACTTCGACCTCCTGCGCGCGCTGTCCGACATCGACAAGCCGATCGTCCTGAAGCGCGGCTTCGCGGCCACGGTCGAGGAGTGGCTGCTGGCCGCCGAATACCTGTTGGCGGGCGGCAACGACCAGGTGATCCTCGTCGAGCGCGGCATCCGCACGTTCAACGACGGCACCCGTTTCACGCTCGATCTGGCGTCCATGGCCCTCGCCAAGCGCGAGACCCACCTGCCCGTCATCGTCGACCCATCCCACGCCACGGGCGAGCCGGCGCTCATCGCGCCGATGACGTTCGCCGCGCTCGCGGCCGGGGCGGACGGCGTGATGATCGAGGTCCACCCTGCCCCGCACACGGCGCTGTCCGACGGCGACCAGGCCATCCGCCCGCACGAGCTCGGCGAACTGACGAGCCGACTCGGCCCGATCGCAGCCGCCGTCGGCCGCGTGCTGACGATGCACCCCGTCGGCGAGCGGCGCTAGACCGCCGGCCCGCCGTCGATGCCGTACGAAACCGCTTCGCCGTTCGCCTACCGCACCCGCGTCGCGTTCCACCAAGCCGACCCGGCCGGCGTGCTGTTCTTCGGCCGCTACGCCGAGCTCTGGCAAGAGGCGTACGAGGCGTTCATCGCCGACCTCGGCATCGACTACGCCGACTGGTTCGGCCAGACGAAGCGCTCCACGCCCATCCGCCGCGTCGAGGTCGACCACCTCGCCCCGATCTTCGCCGGCGAAGTGGTCCGCGTGCGCGTGTCGGTCGCCCGCGTCGGCACGACGAGCTTCACGCTGGCGATGACGGCGTGCGGCGTCGGTGCGAACTCGAGCGCAGCCACGGTCCCGGACAGCGGCGACGATGTCCGGGCGCGAGCCTTGATCACGTTCGTCTACACGGCCGCGGCCGCCGACGGCCGGTTCGCGCCCACGGCGCTGCCCGACGACGTCCGGTCGATGCTCATGCGGGCCGCCAGCGAACCCTGATCGTTCCGCCGGACACCACAACCGCCGCGTAGGGGCACGGCATGCCGTGCCCAGCGGGCCGTACGCCTCGCGCAACCCCCGCCTCAGATTCACCGTATGATCCCGCCGGCCCGTCAGCCCGACGGCGCCCGCACAAGGAGACCGCCCCCGTGACCACCATCCGACGGATCGACGTCCTTTCCAGCGCCAAGGTGTACAGTGCCCTGATGACCGTGGTCGGCCTGATCGCGGGGGCCTTCGTCTCGCTCTTCGCGATCCTCGGCGCCAGCATGGCCGCCGGGATGGGCGACGAGCCCGGAGCCGGCCTGCTCGGCGTGATCTTCGGCATCGGCGCGATCATTGTCCTGCCGATCGTGTACGGTGTCATGGGCTTCATCGTCGGCGCCATCCAGGCGTTCGTCTACAACGTCGTCGCCAGCCGAATCGGCGGCATCCAGATCGAGCTCGGCTAGCCGCCGCACCGCCGCTCGCGCCATCTTCCCCGCCGCCGTCCGCGGCAGCGCCGCCACGGCGACCACGCGCCGCGGGCGCTTGTAGTTCGCCAACCGCCCGTCCAGCCAACCGCGGAGCGCATCGACGTCCGGCAGCGCCCGGACGTCGCCTTCGCGCGCCGGCTCGATGACCGCGACGACCACCTGCCCCCACACCGGGTCCGCCATCCCGACGACGCAGCTCGCCCCGACCGCCGGATGGCCGTCGATCACCGCCTCGACCTCCGCCGGGTCGACGCTCTCGCCGCCGGTCGTGATCCGGTCGTCCGCCCGCCCGACGACGGTCAGCCGCCCGGCGCCGTCGAGATGACCGAGGTCGCCCGTGCGCAGCCAGCCGCCCGAGAGCGCGGCTGCCGTCGCGGCCGGATCGTCCCAGTAGCCGGCGAACACCGTCGGGCCGGCCACCTCGATCTCGCCGACACCGCCGGTGCCCACCTCCATCGCGTCGCCGACACCGGCGGCGATGCGTACGCGCACGCCGTCCAGCGGCGGCGCCGCGGCCGGCTCGCCGGGCGTCCATCCCGGCGCCGTCGTGGCCACCTGGCTGGCGGCCTCCGTCAAGCCGTAGGTGAGCGCGAGGGGGAAGCCAAGCTCCACGGCGCGGGCCACCGGCGCCCCAACGAGCGGGCCGCCGCCGAGCAGCACGGTTCGCAGCGTCGACGGCGCCGTTCGTGCGCCGCCCGTTCCGCGGCGAGCGGCCCAAGCGTCGAGCACCGCGCCAAGCGACGTCGGCACGAGGGACAGGCGCGTCACACCGTGCTCCGCAATGGCGCGCGCGACGGCGTCCGCGTCGAACCGCGGCAGGACGACGACGTGCGCACCGTCCCACGCGGCGCGCAGGACGATCGCCAGACCGCCGACGTGGTGGAGCGGCAGGGCGACAAGCCAGACGTCGTCCGCGCCGTGGCCGAGGCGCGCGCGGGAGCCGACCCAGTTGGCGTGGTCGTTGCCCCACGAGAGAACGGCGCCTCTCGGCGCGCCGGTTGTACCGGACGTGAAGACGATGGCCTGCGCGCGGTCCGGGTCGTCCGGGGGCGGCCACGGCCACGCGATTGGAGCGTTCGACGTGTCGGGACGGGCGCCCGACCCCCCATCCGATGGGTCACCCCCAATTGAATCGACGGCGACGATCCCGCCCGACGCAGCGTCGACGACGGCGGCCACAGTGTCCCGTTCGTCGCCCGCATCGACGACGGCCAGCCGCGGCCGGACACGGGCGGCGGGTTCGGCGACCTCGGCGGCGGACCAGCGCGGGTTGAGCGGGACGACGACGGCGCCGACGATGCGGCAGGCATGGATGAGGACGACGGGCGCGGCGCTGTTGGCCAGGAGCGTTACCACGCGATCGCCCGGCGCAATGCCGGCGGCGGTCAGGCGGCCGGCCAGGGACTCGGCGCGAGCGGCAAGTTCGGCGGCGGTCAGCGTGCGGCCGGCGAACGTGATCGCCGGGCGGGACGGCGTCACGGCGCGTCGTCGCTCGGCGCGGAGCCGGGGTCGGTCGTCATCGGGCCGTCGCCGGCGGGCACGGTCGGGGTGAACCCGAGGCCGCCACAGGTGCCGTCGAGAATCGCCTCGCCGGCGCGGATCACGATTTCGGGTCCGAAATCGGTTTCGAGCAGCCCGCCCGTCGCCAGCCCGCACGCGCCTGGCGGCGGGTACAGCGCGGCGGCGACGGCCAGCGCGCCGTGCCGGCCAACGGCGCCGTCCAGGCTCGTCGTCACCGTGACCGCCACGCCGCGCGCCGCCGCCGCGATGGCCGCAGCCCAGGCCGCGGACGGCCCGCCGAGGAGCGATGGCTTGAGCACGACGACGTCCGCTGCCTCGGCGGCGAGGACGGCGTCGATCCCCGGCCCGTGCGGGAACAGGAGCGCCTCGTCGGCCGCGATCGGCACGTCGGCGTGGCGCCGGACGCGCGCTAGGCCGGCCACATCGGCCGCGGCGACGGGCTGCTCGACGTAGGCCAGGTCGAACGGGACGAGGCCGCGCAGGCGGTCGATCGCCTCGTCGACGCCCCAGCTGCCGTTCGCGTCACCGCGGAGTGCGATGTGCGGTCCGGCGGCCTCGCGAATCGCGGCCAGACGCCGTGCGTCGGCATCGCGATCCGGCGTCAGCTTGACCTTGAGCGTGCGGAAGCCCGCGGCGACGGCGGCCGAGGCGTGCGCGCCAGCGTCGTCGGCCGCGACGGCGTCGATCACGGCGTTCACGGCGACGCGTGGGCGGGCGGCGCGGCTGAGCCAGCGGGCAAGGGGCAGGCCGGTGCGGCGGGCAAGTAGGTCGGCGAGGGCGAGGTCGAACGCGGCGCAGGCGCACGGGAAGGCCGGCGCGCGCGGGAAGAGCCGCCTGCTGAGGGTGTGAAGCGGCGCCCAGCCGGGGGGCGTGCCGTCGATCAAGTGCGCGGCCTCGGGATCGGCGACGGCGGCGGCGAAGGTGCGGAGGGCGGCGGTAAGCGCGGCCGGGTCCTCACCGCCGTGGCCGGCCAGCGGCGCGGCCTCGCCCCAGCCGGCGGTCGCGGGGTCGTCGTCGCCGGCGACCCGCACCAGCCAGCCTCGGCGCACTGCGTGCTCCGCCGCGCCGGTGACGAACGGGCGGCGGAACGGGAGGGCGTACGGGACGATGTCGACGCGCATGCGTTGTGGCTGTAGCCTTCGTGGGGCGGATCGCGCAGGCGCGCGCCGCGGCCGATCAGCCCCCTGCAACCCACGCCCGCAGCAGCCGGTCGGCGACGAGGCCGATCGACAGGCACGCGGCGTAGGCCACTTGGAGGCGCGCGACTTGGCCGAGGACGGGATTGAGCGCCTTGCCGGCCACGCCCCCGGCCACGGCACGGCCCGGGTCGAGGGCGAACGGCACGCTGAAGAGCACGGCGATCACGGCGGGGCCGAGGCCGCCGAAGACGGCCAGGCTCACCGGGGCGGCGAACGCGCAGAAGATCAGGCTGTCGAAGTACCGCCGCGTCCGGCCGTCGCCCAGACGGACGGCCAGCGTGCGCTTGCCGACCGCGGCATCCGTCGGCGCGTCGCGCAGGTTGTTCACGGTAAGGATCGCCATCGCCAACGCACCGACGCCGACGCCGAGGACGAGGGCCTGCGGCATCGCCTGGAGTGCCTGCCAGCGCGAGAAGCGGTCCAGCGCGGCCATGACCTGGACGTAGTACGTGCCGCCGACCGCGGCGATGCCGAAGAACACGAGGACGAACAGATCGCCCAAGCCGACGTACGCCAGCGGCGCCGGCCCGGCCGTGTACGCGATGCCCGACGCGATAGCGAGGACGCCAAGAAGGGCGATCGGCCAGCCGGCGACGGCGACGAGGTAGCCGCCGGCCGCGACGGCGAGCGCGAAGGCGACGACGGCGCCGATCGCGACGGCGCGCGGCGACAGCAGGCCGGCCTGCGTGACGCGCGTCGGGCCGAGGCGCTCGGCGGTGTCGGCGCCGCGGCGGAAGTCGAGGACGTCGTTCGTCAGGTTCGTGCCGATCTGGATGAGCAGCGCGCCGGCCAGCGCGGCCAGTGCGGGCAGCGGCGCGAACGCGTGCTGGTTGTACGCCAGCGCGCTGCCGACGGCCACCGGCGCGACGGCGGCGACGAGCGTCTTGGGGCGGGCGGCGAGGAGCCAGGCGTTCAACGGCGTCGTTCGGGTCATCGCGCGCGCGCCGGCGTGGATCTCGCGGAACGGAGCCTCGATGCGCGGCAGACCGTGCGGCGTGCGCGATTCGGCGCGAATGGGCTCACGGGTAGCGCGTGAACTGGTCGAAGTCCGGCTCCCGCTTCTCCAGGAACGCCGTCTTGCCCTCGGTCCCCTCGTCCGTCATGTAGTACAGCAGTGTCGCGTCGCCGGCCAGCTGCTGGATGCCGGCCTGGCCATCGAGCGAGGCGTTGAACGAGGCCTTGAGGAGCCGCAGCGCGAGCGGGCTGAGGGCGAGCATCTCGCGGCACCACGCCACCGTCGTCGTCTCGAGCTCGGCCAGCGGGACGACGGTGTTCACGAGGCCCATGTCGAGGGCTTGCGCGGCGTCGTACTGGCGGCACAGGAACCAGATCTCGCGCGCCTTCTTCTGGCCGACGATCGCCGCCAGGTACGCCGACCCGAACCCGCCGTCGAAGCTCCCGACGCGCGGCCCCGTCTGGCCGAAGCGCGCGTTGTCGGCGGCGATCGTCAGGTCGCACACGACGTGCAGGACGTGCCCGCCGCCGATCGCGTAGCCGGCGACCATCGCCACGACGGGTTTCGGCAGGCGGCGGATGGCCATCTGGAGGTCGAGGACGTTCAGCCGCGGCACGCCGGCGGCATCCACGTAGCCCGCCTTGCCGCGCACGCGCTGGTCACCGCCAGAGCAGAACGCCTCGTCACCCGCGCCCGTCAGGATGACGACGCCGATGGACGGGTCGTTGCGGCACGTCTCGAATGCCGCCAGCATCTCGCGGACGGTCTGCGGCCGGAAGGCGTTGCGGACCTCGGGGCGGTTGATCGTCACCTTGGCGATCGCGTCGCAGCGTTCGAAGAGGATGTCCTCGAACGCCCCGGCAGGCGTCGCAATGGGCTGCCAAACAGTCGTCACCGTGTCGTCTCCCCTCCGTCGGCGGCGCCGGGTGCGCAGCCCAGATCCTATCGTATCGTGCCGGGCGACCGGGGCGAAATATCGTCGTGGGGCGGCCGATCCTCGGTCCAGCGGCGCACCAGCGTGGCCAGCGCATCGGCCGCCTCGAGCTGGACCGCATGCCCGGCGCCGGCGACGACGTGCGACCCCCCAGCGCCGATCGCCTCGACCATCGCCCGCCCGATCGCGGTGTACTTCGCGTCGAGCGCCCCGCTGACGACGAGCACCGGCATCGCCAGCTCGCCCAGCCGCTCCCACAGCGGCGTCATCGCCCCCGCCCCAGCCGCGCGCAGCGTGTGCGCGATGGCGCTTGCCCGATTGCCGAGGCGTTGCGCGCGCATCGCTTCGGCGTGGTCGGGGCCGAGGGCGTCTTGCGTCGCGAAGAGCGCGTGGCGCGCCCAGTAATCGACGAACGGCCCGATGCCGTCCGCCTCGACGGACGCCGCCAGCAATTCGTCGGCGGCCACGCGCTTGGCCCGTAGGGTGTCGTCCGCGATGCCGGGCGACGTGCTGACGAGGACGAGCGCCGCGACGCGGTCGGGATGCGCCACGGCGGCGCTGAGCGCGACGCGCCCGCCCATCGAGTAGCCGAGCCAGACGGCGCGATCGATGCCTTGTGCCTCGAGAGCGGCGCAGACGGACGCGGCCTGGGCTTCGAGGCGGTACGTGGCCGGATCGTCCGGGTCGGGCGACCGCCCGTGGCCGACGAGGTCGACGGCGTAGAGCGACGGGCCGGCGCCGCGACGATCGGCCGCCGCCCAGGCGTCTGCGAACGCGGCCCACGTCGTGCCGTCGCCGGTGAACCCGTGCAGCAGGACGATCGGCACGGCCTCGGCCGCGCCCTCGTGCAGCCGCTCGAAGTGGAGCTTCGTGCCGCTCACGGACGAACGTCGATCCCGCGCGTCGCCGCCGCCACCGCATCGCACGCGGCGCGCCAGTACGCGCGGTGGGCGGCCGTGTTCGCCGCGCGGTCGATCGGAACGACGGCGGCGCGGACCGGGGCGGGGACGGCGGCGGCGGCCCGCAGCCCGTCGGCGTCCGTCGCGACGCGGCACGGGATGCCCCAAGCGGCGCACAACGCGACGATGTCGACCCGCTGCGGCGTGGCGAAGAACGCCTCGAAGCGCGTCCGGTCGGCCGCCGCCACGCCGAGGTGCTCGAAGATCCCGCCGCCGCCGTCGTCGACAACGACGATGAACAGGTCGAGCGCGCCGTCGCCGTAGCGCGCGACGAGATCGGCCACCGCGCCGAACCCACCGCCGTCGTGCAGGAACGCCAGATCGCCCGTCACGAGCGCCGCCGGTCGGCCGGCGCCGTAGGCAGCGCCGAGCGCGCTGGACAGCGTGCCGTCGATCCCGGCGGCGCCGCGGTTGCACAGCGGGAGGATCGCTTTGGCCGTGGGCGTCGTGAACGTGTCCAGGTCGCGAACGGCCATGCTGTTGGCGACGAACCACACGGCGTCGTCGGGCAGGAGGTCGATGAGCGCCGGATAGAGCCACGCCGTTCCGCCGCGCTCGGGCGATGCCGCGTGCACCGCCCGCACGCCGGCGACGGCCGAATCGGCCGCGCGCCACCACGCGCGCCACGCGGCGCCCGCATCGCGCGGTCCCACCCGCACCGATGCACCCGCTTCGCGCTGCCTGGCCCGCGCCGCCGCCACGGCATCCGCCAATGCCGCGCACGTCGGCCCGGTCGGGCCGGCGACACGCAGCGCGATCCGCCCTGTCGGGTCGTCCCACGTGCCCTCGGGGTCGATCGCGACCTGGAACGCGTCCGCGCTCCGGCCGAGGTAGTCAGCGACGTGCTTCCATGTCACGCTGCCGCCCACGCGAACCACCAGCCCAGGCGCCGGCACGTCGACGCCGGCGTCCGGCCGCAGGAAGGCGTCGTAGCCGCACACGAGCACCGACCACCCATCGCCGGCCGACGCATCGCCGCGCTGCGCATCGCCGCCCTGCGCGTCGCCGCCCTGCGCGTCGCCGCCGGATGCCCCGTCGCGGGCCACCCCAAAGCGCAGGCCGCTCAGCGGCTCGGCGATCAGCGGGTAGCCGGCCGCCGCCGCCAACCCACGCACCGCGCGCATCGACGAACGATCCAATGCCGGCCGCCCGGCGACGATGATCCCGCGCGGTTCGGCCGCGATCCGCGCCCCCAGTTCTTCGACCACCGCCTCATCGACCGCCCACACCCCCCCCGCCACACGTGCCCCTTGGCCCCCGCCCCCCACCCCCGCGTAGGGGCGAGGCATGCCTCGCCCTTCGTCGGCGACAACGGGCGTGGTTTGCGGGAGGAGGGCGGGCACGAGGCCCGCCCCTACGTTGGCCATCGGATGGTCGCCGTTAACCAACGGTGCGCCCCCCACGCCCACCACCGGCCCCAGCGGCTCGCGCAGCGGCACGTTCACATGCACCGGCCCCCGCGGCACCCCGAGCGCCGTCGCCGCCGCCCGCGCGCCCACCGCGGCGACGGTTCGCAACGCCGCCTCCGCCGCCGATGCCTCGCCCAGCTCGTGATACCAACGCACGAACCCGCCGTACAGCTTCACCTGATCGATCGTCTGCCACGCCCCGCGGTCCCGCAGCTCGGGCGGCCGGTCAGCGGTCAACACGACGAGCGGCAGCCGGCTGTGACTGGCCTCGACGACCGCCGGCAGGTAGTTCGCCGCCGCCGTACCGCTCGTGCACACGAGCGCAACGGCCGAACCGGTCGCGGCGGCGTACCCGACGGCGAAGAAGCCGGCGGCCCGCTCGTCGAGGTGGACCGAGCACGTCAGTCCGTGGCCGTCGCGGTCGGCGACGGCCCATGCGAGCGGAGTGGAGCGCGAGCCGGGCGAGACGCAGACGTGGCGGACGCCGCCGGCGACGAGGGCGTCGATGAGCGTGGCCGCCCAAACGGCGTTCAGCTGGGCACCGCTCAGGTCAACCTCCGACGCGGGTGCCGTCACTGCCCACCCTCCCCTGCCGACGAGATGGCCGACGCGATGGCCGACGCGATGGCCGACGCGTCGCGCGGCACGTCGCCCGACGAGCTTGCCGACGCCCTCGCCCACGCCTGGAGCGGCCCGAACGCCGCCGCCAGCTTCAGCTCGATCTCGCGCGCCTCCGCGGCCGCATCGGAGCCCGCAACGAGCCCCGCCCCCGCGTAGGCCGTCGCGGCGCCCTCGCGGATCAGCAGGCCGCGGATGCCGACCGCGATGTCCCCGTCCCCCTGCCCGTCCAGCCAGCCGACACCACCGCCGTACCAGCCGCGGCCGTCGGGCTCGAGGCGCGCGATGAGGTCGAGGGCCGCCGCGCGCGGCGCCCCCGCCAGGGCGGGCGTCGGGTGGAGGCGGCGGGCGATGTCGAGCACGTCGAGCCGCGACGTCGAGCGCGCCGTGATCGGCGTCTCGAGGTGCTGCATCGTCGCCAGGCGGCGCAGGCGCGGTTCGGGCGCGACGGAGACTTCGAGGTCCGGCACCTGGGCGAGCACGCCGCGCACGGCATCGACGACGGCGGCGTGCTCGCGGCGGTCCTTGTCGGAGGCCAGCAGGGCAGCACCGAGGGCCCGGTCCTCGGCGGCCGTCGCACCACGGCGGGCCGTGCCGGCGAGCGCCATCGTCCAGAGCCGGTTCCCGCGGACGCGCACGAGGCGCTCGGGGGTCGCGCCGAGCCAAACGGCTTCGACGTCATTCGCGGGCGGCGCCACGATGTAGGTCGTGCATCCGGGTGCGGCCGCGGCGATGGCCCTCGCCAGCGCCGGCATGTCGCCGTCCGCGACGTCGCACGGGACGGTGCGCGACGTGGCGACCACGACCTTCGCGACCTCCCCGGCGTCGAGTGCGGCGAGCGCGCGGGAGAGGCGGTTGGCCAGGATTGGGTCGATGGGACGGTCGGCTGCGATGGTTCTGGCTGTGCCGGCCTTGTTGACTGTGTCGGCCGTGTTGTCCGTGTCGGCCCCGTCGGCTGCATCGAGTGCGTCGCGCTGCCGGTGGCCTGTGGCGGACGTGGGCGGCGCTGCAGGATCGTCGGCGCACGGCGACAAGGACGCGCTCGCCTCGGCGAGCTGCGTGACGTGCTCGACCCACGTCGCGAGTGTGGCACGGAGCGCCGCCTCATCCTGCACCCAGGTGAGGGCCGTGATGCGCGTCACGCCGCGCCGGACGGCGAATTGGACCTCCGGCAGACTGAACCACGTGCCCAGGAACGCGAGGTCGGTCCAGGGCCCTCCCCACGGGTCGAGCGGGTCGAAGGCGAACCCGCCGAACCATCGCGCCCGCCATCTCGCCGGCCGATGTTCGGCGTCCAGGCACGTCGGCGACAGGTCACGGACGAAACGCCGTGTGCGCTCGAACGGCGACACTCCATCCCACGTCCACGAGTCCCCGCACCCCGCCTCGGTGCCGTAACCGATGTACGTCGTCGCCTCGTCGAACGCCCGCCACGCGAAGCGCGGGCTCAAGTACGGCGGGGCGAGGCGGAACAGGTCATACGGGTTGAAGTCGCGCGCGCCGACGGGCACGGTCGTCGTCACGCACAGCGGGGTCGCAAGGGAGCGTGGCATGGGCGTATGGTACTAGAGGACGACGCACGTTACGCGTCCGGGTTGACCCGACCGCCCCCCGCCCGTACGCTGCCGGGCCATGCACGCCCCGCCCACCCCCGCCCGCGCCGCGGCCGTCGCGCGTGCCCACCGGCCCGCTTCCCGCTCCTGGCCCCCCCGCGTCGCGCTCATCGCCATCCTCCTCGTCGCCCTCGCCCTGCGCGTCTGGCGCCTTGCCGACCTGCCGCCCGGCCTCCATACGGACGAGGGGCACTACGCCGCCGACGCGATCGACATCCTGCGCGGCGCGCGGCCCGTCTTCCTGCCGGGCAACAACGGGCGCGAGCCGCTGTTCAGCTACGTCGCCGCGCTGGCGTTCGGCGGCTTCGGCATCTCGATCTTCAGCCTGCGTCTCGTCGCCGCCTTCGCGGGCGTGCTGGCGACGGCGCTGACGGCGGCCGTGGCGCGGCGGATGGTCGGCGGGTGGACTTCGCTATCGACGGCATCGACGGCATCGACGGCATCGACGAGACGAGAGTGACGCGCGCGGCATGGACGGCGGTGCTGGCGGCGGCGGGCGTCGGTTTGACGTTTTGGCCGGTGCTGCAGTCACGGGTGGGGCTGCGGCTCGTCCTCGTACCGGTCTGGGTGGCGCTGCTCGTCCTGGCGTGGGACCGGGCGATGGCGTCGTCGGCGACGAACGACCGGACCGTCGCGTCGCGCGGGCGCGGTTCGCTTTGGGCGCTGGCGACGGGCATCGTTCTCGCCGGCGCGTTCTACACGCACCTCACCGGGCGACTCCTGCCCACCATCCCGGTGGCCACCGGCTTGTGGTGGGCATGGCGCACGCGCCGTCCGGCCGTCCTCGGGCACCTCGCCCTCGCGCTGGCCGTCGCCGCCGCGCTCGCGCTGCCGCTCGCGCGCTTCCTCGTCGCTCATCCGGACCTGGCCGGCGCCCGGACCGCACAGGTCTCGGTGCTCAACCCCGAGGTGAACGAGGGCGACCTCGTCGGCACGCTCGTCGACAACGCGATGGCCCTCGCCCTTGCCCCGTTCGCCGAGGGCGACGGCAACCTGTACCACAACCTGCCGGACCGACCGATCTTCGGCGATGCGGTGTGGATGCTCGGCTGGTTCGTCGGCCTCGCGATGCTCGTCGTAGCGGCGGTGCGCGGGCACGACGGCCGGCGTCGGCGCTGGGCGGTGTTGGCGGCGGTCACGCTGGCCGTGACCGTCGCGCCGTCGTGGCTCAGCGCGCGGGCGCCGAACTTCCTGCGGTTGACGGGCACGTGGCCGATCCTGTTCGCGGTGGCGGCGATCGGCATCGAGGCGGTCGGTTGGCGAACGCGACACCGCCGCGGTGTCTATGCGACGGTTGTCGGCGCCGCGCTGGCCCTGCCGCTGTTGCTCACTTCGCGCGACTACTTCGGACGCTACGCCGCCGACGATCGCCTCCACGGCATCTTCAACGGCGCCGCCACGGAGCACGGCCGCCAGCTCGCCCGCGTGGCAGCCGAAGCGCCGACGTTCGTCACGCCCCTCCTCGACGACCAGACCGCGATCCGCGTCCTGACCGCCGACCACCCGCCGACGGCCGTCGATGCGACCCACGGACTGCTGATGCCGCCGCCCGGCCAGTCGGCGCGATACGTCTTCGACCCGCTGGAGGCCGATGCCGCCGCGTCGTTCGGTGCCCGCTGGCCGCAGGCTCGGCGGACCGTCGGCATCGACAGCCGCGGCGCGCCATCGCTGACGGTCTTCACGTTCCCCGCGGCGACCCTCGACGACATCGCCCGCGCGTGGATCGGCGACGCCACCCCGCGCACGACGTTCGGCGACTCGATCGTCCTCGTCGGCGGGCAGGGCTCGTGGTCGGGACCGAAGCCGGCCGCGCGCGATGCGTCGGCGTCGATCTCGGCCACGCTCGGGATCGAGGTGCTCCGCCCGACAGCCGTCGACCAAAACGTCTTCGTGCACGCCGTCGACGCCGCGGGCCGGACCATCGCCCAGTTCGACGGCCCGCCGCTGGACGGCCGCCCGACGACGGATCGCTGGGCGGTCGGTGCCCGCGCCATCCTCGTCGTGCCGCTGACGCCGGCCGTCGACGTCGGCGACGTGCGCGGGATATGGCCGTCGACGACGCTGCGCACGGGGTGGTACGACTGGCGGACGGGCGTGCGGCTGGCGTGCACGCCGTGCCCGGAGGACGGGACGTCGGCCCGTATCGAACGGTGGATGGGGCGCTCAGACTGACCTCGCACTGGCCGAATCCGGTCCGATTGCTGACAGCCCGGGAACCTCGCGACACCTTTTGCGTGACTCATGCGTCTAGATACTCAGATCGACACGATCCGCCAGGTTTGGGATTGATGGTTTGGGATTTGGCTTGCGACCGGTTGGGTTGGTGGTTCTGAACTTGCTGTGCGAGGTTTGCGTTGGAAGGTGCGAGCACGGCGCAGTCGATCCGGCAACGGGAATCGAACGTCGCAAGGTTCGCATCGGGGCATTGGGGTCTTGGGGGTTGTGATCGAGTGCGCGGTCGAAGGCCCGCGCCACACTTGGAGGGATGACATGGAACGGCAGAAGTGTTCGGACGGCAGCTACCACGGTTCACGCGAACGCATGCGCCTGCTGGGCGGTTACCTCCTGCTCAGCGCGATCTTCGAGGACAAGAAGCCGGCCGCGCCCAAGCGCGAGATCCGGTTGCGCGGCGGCCATCGCTCGCGCATCACCCACCTCGCTCCTCAGCGCGCCGCCGTCCGCTAACCACCCCCGTCGGCAACCGCGCGCCTTGGCGCTGCGCGGTTGCGGATGCGGCGGCGCCCAGGTCGGACGACCGGGGCGTGCGGGTATGCGGCGCGCTTGTTGAACGGCCCCCGGCTCGATCGAGCCGGGGGCCCTTTTTTTGTCTAGAGCAGTATTGTCTAGAGCCGTATTGTCTTGAGCCGTATTGTCTTGAGCCGTCTCGTCCGGAGCGGACTCGTCCGAGAGCGGCACCGACTGCAACAAGTCGTGAGGCACTCGCCATGATTTCGCCATCGCCAACCGATGACGCCCCAACCACCGCCCGCCTGACCGTCACCGGCGGGCGGACGATCGGCGGTCGGGCGCCGCTCGTCGGCGACAAGTCGATCTCGCACCGGATCCTGCTGCTCGGTGCGCTCGCCGACGGGCCGACGCGGATCACCAACCTGTCCCCTTGCGCCGACGTCCGCCGGACGCGCGCCGCGGTCGAGGCGCTCGGCGTCCCCGTCGAGGACGCCGCCGACGGCACCGTCGTCGTGGCCGGGAGCGGCGTTTGCGGCCTCGGCGGGCCGCCCGTCCGCATCGACTGCGGCGACTCCGGCACGACGATGCGCCTGTTGGCCGGTCTGCTGGCCGGCCAGCCCCGCCGCTTCACGCTCACCGCTGCTGCCGGCCTCCGCCGCCGGCCGATGGACCGCGTGATCACGCCGCTCCGGGCGATGGGCGCGGACATCCGCGCGCACGACGGGCGTGCACCGCTGGTGGGCAGCGGCGGCCGGCTCGTCGGTGCGGACATCGTGCTGCCGCACGCCAGCGCCCAAGTGGCCAGTGCCGTGCTGCTCGCCGGGCTGAACGCCGAGGGCACGACGCGCGTCCGCTACCCCGCCCCCGTCCGCGACCACACCGAACGCCTGCTGGCCGAGATGGGCGCGCCGATCCGCTTCGACATGCGTTCCGCAACGCTCGACGGTCCTGTCGTCCGCCTCGACCCAGCCAACGGAGGGACGTACGCGGTGCCGGACGACCCGTCCGCCGCCGCGTTCCTCCTCGCCGCGGCGGCGATCGTGCCGGGTGCCGAGGTGCGGCTGTCGGGCGTCGGCCTCAACCCGGGCCGAACGGGCTTCCTGGACGCGCTCGAGGCGATGGGCGCCGACATCGCGCTCGACGGCAGGCGCGAGCACGGCGGCGAGCCCGTCGGCGACATCGTTCTCCGCCACCGTCCGCTGCGCGCCGCCGGGATCGCCGGAGCGCTCGTGCCGCGCAGCATCGACGAGCTGCCGCTGCTGGCCGTCGTCGCGACACAAGCCGTCGGCACCTCGGTGATCCGGGATGCGGCCGAGCTGCGGGTCAAGGAGTGCGACCGGATCGAGGCGATCGCCGCCGGCCTCGCCCGCCTCGGCGCCGAGATCGAGGTGCGCCCCGACGGGTGGGCCATCACCGGCCCGACGCCGCTCGTCGGCGCCGACGTGGACGGCGCGGACGATCACCGGATCGTCATGGCGCTGGCGGTCGCCGGCCTGGCGGCGCACGGCACGACGGTGGTGTCGGGGGCGTCGCGGGTGGCGGACTCCTATCCGCGGTTTGTGGAGGCGTTGGTGGCGCTCGGGGGGCAGATCGAGGTCACGGCGGGGCCGTGATTCGGGCGGAGGGGCACGGCATGCCGTGCCCCAACACCGCGTTGGATCAGACCGCCAACCACACGACGCTCACCGCGATCGCCAGGCCGGCGGCGCCGATGACGGACGCGTGGAGACGGCGCGCGACGCTCCAGGCGCGGACGCGCCAGGCCCACACCGTCACGCCGAACAGCAAGGCACCGCACGCCGCGGCGAACGGCGGCAGCCACAGCAGCCACGCCGCGCCGCGCGGCACGCCGACGTACAAGACGGCGTCCCGTCCGCTGTCCAACAAGTCCCCGAGCACGACGACGGCGCCCACCGCGAACGTCGGCAACGCGAGGACGGCCCCCGCGGACAGCCACGGGATGAGCCGCGCCGGCCAGCGACCGTCCGACCGGGCGCCGAAGGCTCGCCCGACGGCCCACCCACCGGCCACGGTGATCAACGCGAGCCAAGCGATCAGCAGCATGAGCGCCGGCGCCAGCGCCGCGAGCGGGTCCGCGCCGGTCGGGCGCGCTCGCCCGTCCAAGGTCAGGAGCTCATCGTCCCCCTGGGTTCCATCCGCCCCATCCTCCACCGTCAACGGCAGCAGCCGCGCGAGCAACCGCCGCGGCACGGCCGTGAAGTACGCATCGGTCGGCGTGACGAAGTCGGGCATCGGCGAATCGGCCGTGCAGGTGGTGTTCACGGCGGCCGTCGGGTCGACCAGGAACGCGGCGACGATGGCGTTCGGGCATGGGTCGCCGAGGGCGCCGTGCGCGCCGGACGGGAAGACGACGAGCTGCGCACGGCTGAGCGTGCGCGCCGCAGCGGCGGCGAACGGCGGCGGCGTGATCGGGTCGAAGCGGCCGCTGAGCAGGAGCGCCGGGGTGTCGCTGGTGACGGGCGCGTCGACGGTGTCGCCGAACAGCGGAACGTCCCAGATCTCGCACGCCGCCAGGACGTCGTCCGCATCGCCCGCCAGCTGGTCGGCCACCCAGGGCCGCACATCGTCGAGCGGCACCGCTTCGGGGTCGATGTCGCCGTCCTCGCTGCAGACCGTCGATAGGTACATGCCTTCGGCCATGCTGTCGTCGAACGTCCAGAGCCCCATGAACTCCGCCAGCGCGCCGTACCGGCCGCGCGCAACGGCGTCGATGATGGCCGGTATGACCGGGACCGACGGGCCGCCGTACAACAGCTGGTGCACGGCATCGAGAAGCGTGCGTCCGTCGACGATCGCGCGATAGCGCGCGCCCGTGGCGGGGTCCGTGATCGCCACGCGGACCGGCGATGCGTCGAGCCGCTCGACGGCGGCCGCGAGGGTGGTCTCGAGGCCGGGATAGGCGCTTGCACAGTCCGGCGCGGCGGCGCAGGCATCGAACAGTGCGGTCAGGCTGCCGTCGAGCGACGTCGGCGCCGCGGCGTTGAAGTCGATCGGCGGCGGCACGACGCCGTCGAGGACGACGCTCTCCAGGCCGGCTGGGCGGCGGCGCAGGAGGTGGAGCGCCAGCAAGCTGCCGTAGGACACGCCGTATACATGGTACCGGTCGTAGCCGAGCGCGGCGGCGACGGCCGGGATGTCGGCCGCGTTCTCGAGGCTGTTGAACGCGGCCACGTCCACACCCTCGTCGTCCAGGCGTTCGCGGCAGTCGGCGAGGGCGTCGTCCTCGAGGGCGTAGGCCACGTCCGCATCGAGGTCGAGTTCGATCGTCCGCCTCGTCAGGTCGACGAGCTCCGGGCACATGAGCGCCGGCCGGCCGTAGCGCGTGCCGCGCTGATCGAGGAGCACGAGGTCGCGGTCGGCGCGGAGGCCCGCGAGGCCGAACGGGTCGTCGGCGGGCGCCAGGGCGAGGTCGAGGTAGGCGTCGATCGTCGAAGCGCCCGGGCCGCCCTGCAGGAGGATGAGCGGGGCGCCGCTTGGCGACGAGCCGCCCGACCGCCGCACGACCGCCGCCGCGAGGGTGATCGTCTTGCCGCCCGGATCGTCGTGGTGCAGCGGAACGGTCACGTCCCCGCACGCAGCCTCGTCGGCATCGAGGTCGCCGTCGAATCCGAACTCGGCGCAGTCGACGGGCGCGAAAGCGCGATTGGGCGCAGCGGCGGTCGCGCGATGGCCGGCAAGACCGGTGAGCACGAAGGCCGCGATGATCGACGAACAGGCGAAGAACGCGGGACGGTGGGCGGTACACAGTTGCATCCGGTCATTGTATCGCGCTCGGGTCGGGGGGCGGGACAGGCCGGCAAAGCCGGTCAGGGGGAGCCCCGCAGGCATGCGCATGACCCTGGGACGTATCTGGGGCAATGGTCCGGCGAACGGTGCTACACTGGCCGATGATCCGTGCCACGATCGACCGGGCATCCGTTGCGGCGACGCTTGGCCGAATTGCACACCTGGCTGACTTGCATAGCTTGCCGACGGCATACCTGGCCGATTGCACCGAGGGGGATAGGATGGCGCTTCAACGAACCGGGCAGCGATGGATCGTCCGCGCGAGCGCGCTCATCCTCCTCCTCGCCGCCACCGCGCTGCCCGCTGCATCGCTGCCCCAGCGCGGCGCATCGGCCGCCGATTCGGGACGGGACGCCCTCCAGCAGTCCGATCGGGACTCGATCGCCGCGTTCCTCCCGCTGGCCCTTGCCCGCCACAGCCGCGCCGGCGCGCCGAGCGTGCCGACCGCCGCGGCAACGGATGTGCCGACGGACACGCCGCTGCCGACCGCCACCGCCACGCCTGAACCCACCGCCACCCCGACCGTCGCCGTCTGCGGACCGCTCCAGGAGCGTGTCCGGGTCACGTCGATCGACGTTGCCCCTGCTGAGGTCCGGGTTTCGGCGAACCGAGGCCGTTCGATGTGGCCGATGTACCTGGCGCCGCTGGCCGACGGCGGGGCGAAGATCGCGTGGAGTGATGCCGAGCAGCAAGTGCACGTGACCGCCATCGACGGCGATGGGCGGCGGTCGGCCACGGACGTGGTCGTGGCGGGCGACGAGGTGCGCGGGCTCGTGGCGCACGCGGACGGCGGCACGGCGATGCTCATCGTGACCGGAAACGTCATGTCGCTCCAGCGGCTCGACGCGGAAGGCGGGACGGTCTTCAAGAAGGACCTCGTCGGCCTGCAGCCGCAGACCGTTGCCGGCAGCAAGTGGGTGGACAGCTGGGGGCACGAGGGGCGGCTCGTGTTCGCCGAGAACACGTACGCGGCCTACTTCGGGCACACGCAGTTCTTCGGCGCCAACGGCAAGCACCAGGGCGACCTGCTGTGGTTCTTCGATCCCGACGGCAACAAGATCACGCGCGAGCGCGAGGGCTGGGACTGGGGCTGCAGCCACAGCCTCGACCTGCGCCTGGCCCACAACGGGACGCGCTTCGGGCCGGTCTGCCTGTCGGACGCCTACCCGAAAGAGGGCTTCCACTTCAACCATCGGGAGCAGATGATCCGCGCCGAACCGTCCGGCGACGGAGCGGGCGGTTCGGACGCCCGGCTCGGCGGTTGGGTGCCGCTGCCCAACGGCTTCCTGATGAGCTTCGCCTCGCCCGAAGGCCGCGCCTCGACGGACGTCGGCCTCGTCCACGTCTCGAACGACGCCGAGATCGGCGCCGTCCGCTGGCTGACGAACTCGGCAGCCGTCGTCGAGGACGGGCCCCATCTGGCGCGCTACGGCCGCGACCAGTTCCTGGCGTCGTGGACCGCCGATGCGGCGCACCTGGCGGCGCTCGTCAAGGAGGACGGCACGTTCATCGAAGGCCCGGTGGCCATCGAAGCGCCGATCGGGGCGCGGAACGACATGATGACGATGCCGGACGGCGATGTGGCGTGGGCGCACGCCTGGGGCGACATGCACGCCCTCAAGACGGTGCGCGTCGACGCCTGCGGCGCGCAGGCCGTCCTGCCGCCGACGCCAAGGCCGACCGTTCGCCCAACGGACGCGCCCACCCCGATCGGCCCGACGGCCGTACCGACGGACGGTCCGAGCCCGACGCCGCGCCCGCTGCCCACCAAGGGACCGCAGGCGTGCACGAACGTGATCTCGAACGGCAACTTCGAGGACGGGACGCGGGGCTGGACGATCGACGGCGAGACCGGGATCGCGGCCAGCGACCACGGCGGCGGCAAGTTCGGCGCCAAGCTCCTCGGGCGCAACGACGTCACGGCCGACCTGCGGCAGCAGGTGATGGTGCCGCGCGGCTCGGCCTCGGCGCACCTGACGTACGCCTGGCGGATGCAGTCCGGCGAGGCGGCCACCAGCAAGGACCCGTTCGACTGGGTCGGCGTGTCGGTCGACGGCTCGACGGTGCGGTCCGAGTCGCTCGAGGTGCTCAGCAACCTGTCAGGGCGGGACGGCTGGCGGCTGTCGGCGTATCGGCTGGACGTCGACCGGACGCAGATGCTGATCTTCAACGCGGGCAGCAACAAGCGCGACTCGAGCACGTTCGTGATCGACGACGTCCAGCTGATCGTCTGCTCCGGCGCACCGGCCGCGTTCCCGTCGCTGTCCGTCGACCCGGGCACCGGTCCGGCGAGCACGCGCTTCAACGGCAGCGGCGACGGCTTCCAGGCGGGCGAGGCCGTCCAGCACTGGGCGATCGAGCCGGGCAGCCGATTGCGCTTCGACCTCGGCACGGCCGCGGCCGGCGACGACGGCTCGATCAGCACGGCGTTCGGGGTGCGCGCGACGGTGGGCGAGTGGCGCTGGATGGCGGCGGGCACCACCTCGACGCTGCCCGGGACGGCGGCGTTCCGGGTGACGGGCGCGCAGTGAGCGTCGCCGGGCGCACGACGATCGTCATGCCGTGACGGGTGAGATCTCGACGGACGACATCGAGGACGGCGGGCCGGCCATCCGGCGCGACGACTGGCGCGTGCTGCTCGGCGTCTACTGGGTCACGTCGTTCATCGAGGCGGCGACGTTCAGCCAGGTGCTGGCGTTCCTGCCGTCCTACCTGAAGCAGATGGGCGTGGCCGAGGCCGAACGGCTGCGGTTCGTGGGGCTGTTCGGCGCGCTGGTGTTCATCGTCGGCGCGCCGCTCGTGCCGCTGTGGGGCGTCTGGGCGGACAAGTACAGCCGCAAGGCGGTCATCATCCGCAGCGCGCTCGTCGAGGCCGTCGTCTTCACGGCGATCGCGCTCAGCCGGACGCCGACGCAGCTGGCGTTCAGCATGCTCCTCATCGGCCTGCAGCTCGGCAACACGGGCGTCATGCTGGCCGCGATCCGCGACGTCACGCCGCGCAAGCGGCTCGGCACGGCCATCGCCCTCTTCGGCGCGAGCGGCGCCGTCGGCTTCGCGGCCGGACCGGCGTTCGGCGGCTGGCTGATCGACGGGCAGGGGATGTCGATCTCGTTCATGTACGCCGTCTCGGCCATCCTCTCGCTGGGCGCGGCCGCCCTGTTGGCCGTGGGCTCGCGCGAGGTCCGCCCGACCGTCGTGCCGCAGGGCTCGGCCGTCGGGCTGGCCGTCCAGGCGCTCCGCAGCGTCCTGTCCGAGCCGACGACGCGCCGCATCTTCACGCTCTTCGGCGTAGCGGTGCTGGCGACGCAGATGACGCGGCCGTACGTCCCGGTGCTCGTCGAGCGGCTCGCCGGCCAAGGCCCCGGCCTGGCGAGCGCGATCGCGCTCGTCGTCGGCACGGCCGCGCTGGCCGGCGCGCTCGTCTCGCCGCTGGGCGGGGCGATCGGCGACCGGATCGGCTTTCGGCCGGTGCTGATCACCGCGCTCCTCGGCAGCGGGGTTGCCGTCGGCATGATGCCGTTCATGCCGACGGTACGGACGCTGGCGATCCTGGCCCTCGGCTTTGCCGCCTGCCAGGCCGCCGTCAGCGCGATGGTCTTCGGGATGATCGCCACCGAGGTCCCGCCGGAGCGGCGCTCGGCGACGATCAACCTGGTCTACCTGCCGCTGTACGCCACCGGGATCATCGGGCCGATCGTCGGTGCGGCGATCGTGCCGTGGGGGGTGGGGGCGGTGTTTGCGGTGGGGGCGGGGGTGTTGGGGGGGGGGGTGGGGGTGGTTGGGGGGGGAGTGAGGGGGGGATAACGGTTCAGGCGGTGTGGGAGGGGGATTGGGGGAGGCCCTCACCCCCCTGCCCCCCTCTCCCGTGCTGACGCACAGGAGAGGGGGAGTTGGATGGGGGGCGGGGGGATGTGGCAGCGGTGAGGATTCGGGTTAGGACGGCGGGGAGGTTGTTGGCCACTTCTTCGTTGGGGAAGCGAAGGACGGTCAGTCCGAGGCGATTCAACACGTCGGTCCGTTCGGCGTCGCGGCCTGCCTGCTCGGACGTGTCATGGACGGCTCCGTCCAGCTCGACGACAAGTTTCGCCGTCGCGCAGTAGAAGTCGACCACGAACCGGCTGACCGCGTGTTGACGGCGAAACTTCAGTCCACCCAGACGCCGATCACGCAGCGATTCCCACATGGCGGACTCGGACGCTGTTGAAGTCTGGCGCAATCGCTGCGCCGCTTTCGCCACCGTGGCTGACGAACGCCATCGCCTGCCAGTTCGTTCCCCCCCCGGACCGCTCGCCACATCGCTCCCCTCAACCTCAGTGCCGGCACCCCCTCTCCTGTGCGTCAGCACGGGAGAGGGACCGTCCGCGCCCGTCCAGGGCGCGGACAGGGTGAGGGCCAGCCGCACGAGTCCACAACCGACCATCGTGCCAGAGCCGAGCACCTACGATCGACAAGGCGCCCTACTCGGGCTCCTGATCCTCGACATGCCAGTATTCCGACCAGTCGATATGCACAAGATCCTCGGGGTCGCCTACGATGCAGTCCGGATGCGGCTCGAGGTTGGCGAGCTTGCTGCAGGGTTGCGCCAGCACGATCCTGAGCCGCTTGCCGCGGTGCTCGATCTCGACTGGCCGTCCGGTCTCGTGGACCTCGTCCAAGATGCGATAGATGTTGGCGCGTAGTTTCGTTGCTGTAGTCGTCATACTTCGCCTCCGCTGAGGAACCGCTAGCGGGGCGTAGGGTTGCAGAGTGTAATGGGATGCCGGGGAGAGATCGCACGCTCCGATCGTCCGCCGAACCAGCGCCTCGATCAGGCAGCCGCCCGGCAATCCGCCGCTTCGTACAGCGTCTCCGGCGCGATATCGGCGCCGTTGGGCCAGGCGACCGTTCCACCATCGACGAAGAAGCCGCGGAAATACGTCGGCTCGCGGAGCGGCTCGAAGATTGGGCCGTCCAGCCACCCCGAAAAGTCGACGGTCTTTGCCGTTCCGTCGCTGAACCAGATGTGGATACGGTACTCGCTCCGGTACTCGGCGCCGATGACGAGCGGTAGGTAGTCCATCATTGTCAGTCCTATCAGTCGAGTGGTTCGATCCGGTCCAGCGCTTGGCCGGCCTTCATTCGGACCCAGTTGGCCTCGAGTTCCGCACGGCCACAGTCATAGCCTTGGACACGCCGGAGGCGTAGGAGCAACTCAGAGGGCATAGACAAGCACGGCTCGGGCCGGTAAGGTGAGTTTGCAGACTTGCCAAAACCGGGAGCCGAGCCGTGTCCGGACAGGATACCGCCGCCGAGTGTCGGGCGCCAGTGACACCGAACCGCCAGCGGGCGCGGATGGTGGCTCTTGTCGAGAGCGCCGAAACAGGGCGGGCGATGGGCCGCGGGGTGCGGGCCACAGCGGCCGAGGCTGGGGTGGCAAGCAGCACGCTGTACCACTGGTTGGGGCAGAAGGCGGGGATCGACGCGTCGCCAGCGTCGCGGGACTACTTCGTCAGTCCGGAGGGGTTGGCGTTGCTGCACCGGATCGTCACGGCGGCCCATCTGGTGTTCGTGCAGGCCGGGGGCTGCGGTGCCGATCGGGTGAGCGAGTTCTTGAAACTCAGCGAGTTGGACCGTTTTGTCGGGGCCTCGCATGGGAGCCAGCACCGGGTGATGACGCGGATGACGGAGTTGTTGGGCACGTACGCGGACGCCGAACGACGTCGACTCGGGGCCGCCATGGCGGCGAAGACGATCGTCGTGTGCGAGGACGAGACGTTCCATCCCGAGACGTGCTTGGTGGCGATCGATGCGGACAGCGGGCTGATCCTCGTGGAACAGTACAGCGATCGCCGCGACGGAGCGACGTGGACGAAGGCGCTGGCGGACGCGCTCGCCGGCCTGCCGGTGACCGTGGTTCAAGTGGTCGGCGACGAGGCCAAGGGTCTGATCGCGCATGCCCGCGACGGCCTGGGGGTGGGCTACGGACCCGACCTGTTCCACGTGCAGCGCGACCTGTTCAAGGCGACCAGTCGCCCGCTGGCTGCTCGATTGGACCGGCCGCTGGAGGTGCTCGAGGCGGCCGAGGCGTACACGGCGCGCTGGCGCAAGAACAAGGCGGACTACGAAGAGGGACCCCGCGGTCCCGGCCGGCCGATGAACTACGACCGCTACATCGCCGCCGCGCAGGCGACCGAAGACGCCCCGCGCACTGCCTACGAAACGGTCTGCAACGACGGGGACGACGTCAAGGCCGCCGTTCGCGGCCTGAGCGGCGCCTACCATCCGTACGATCTGGCGACCGGCGCGCTCCGCACGGCGGACATGGTCCGCGACGCGTTCACGGCTGCCTTTCAGACAATCGACGATGTCGCCGGGCGCGCCAACCTCCCCGAGCGCTGCCGCGAGCGCATCGCCAAGGCCCGTCGCGTACTGCCCAAGTTCGTCGCTGCCGTCGCCTTCTTCCACGGCCAGCTGGAGCGCGCCCTCGACGCGCTGGCCCTGGCGCCGGCCGTCTTGGACGTCGTCCGGACGGAACTCATTCCCGGCCTCTACCTGGCTCGCGCCGCCGCTCGCGCGCGCACCGCCGTGGATCGCGCGACCATCACCTCGGTGAGCCAAGCCCTCCTGGCCAAGGCGCGAGCACCGGCAAGTCCGTTCATGGCCCTCTGCCCCACAGCTCGGCAGCACGTTGAATGCGTCGCCGCTACCCAGGTCGCCCTGTTCGTCCGATCCTCGGCTTGCGTCGAAGGGAGCAACGGCCACCTCGACCGCTACCACCACGGCCTCCACCGCCTCGCCAAACCGCGCCTGAAAGCGCTGACCACGATCCAGAACTTCTACGCCCGGCGCCCGGACGGCACCACCGCTGCCGAGCGATTCTTCGGCCAGCCGCCCACCAACTTGTTCGGGTGGCTTCTCGAACACCTCGACCTGCCGGTTCAGCCCCGGTCCAGGTCTGGGCGCATCAGGATGGCGGCGTGAGTCTGTCCAAGGCTATGACTGTGGCCGTCTTCCGGCTTGATCGCACGCCGCGGCATCTTCCCGCTGTCCTGATCGGCCGCGATCTGCCGTTCCGCCGCCGCAAACCGGTTGGCCGCGTGGCGCAGGAAGATCACGCCCAACACGGGCATGAAGTAGTCGCTGGACGTCAGCTTGGAGTTGGCACGCAGATTGTCCGCCGCCTCCCACAGATCGGACTCCAGCCGCTCGATGTCGCGGAAAGCATCGGTGGCCATGCGTGGGCGCGCGTCCTCAAGGTGGCGGGTGGGAGGGCTGTGCCGGGGGCGCTGATGATAGACACGCGACCGCCGGCGTCAACCGATAGCGGGCGCGGGTGAGGTCCGCAGGCCAAGCGCTCCAACATCACCGTGATCTACGCGAACATCACAATGATCTGCCCCCAACATCACTGTGATCTACCGCCCCTTCTGCCGCGCCCGACGCCACGCTCGCCGCAGGGTCCGTGGCCACCTCCCGTAGCTTTCCAACAACAAGGGGCGGCCGGACCAAGCCGACCGCCCCTCGATCTGAGCCCATACCCTAGCCGAATCCCAAACCTCAAACGCCCAACGCCCAGCTCAAATGCCGAATCCCATCTGTCCCGGCGCCGCGTCCGCTAGGCCGCCCGCGCCGCCGACCCCGCCGGCAGCTCCATGGGATCCTCCGGATGGGCCGCGTCCCATAGCGACTTGTAGCCGGCGTCGTCCAGGCCGATCCGGGAGCGGTTGCGGATCTCGCCGCGGTAGGTGCCGGGCGCGTTCATCGCCCTGAGCAGGTCGGCATCGACGCTCAGGTGGATGCGCAGCGTGCCGGTGCGTGAAAGGCTGGCGCGCAGCCGCCCCAGCCCCGGCAGCTTCACCGCCGTGCCGGCGCGCAGCTGGTGCGTCACGACGCCCGCCAGCTCGCGCAATACCATCTCGGCGTCCAGCGCCGAGAGCCCGCTGCGCTTGCTGAGCATGGGCACCAGATCCTCCAGCTCGGCGGTGCGCCCTTGGATCAGGCGCGGACCAAAGGCGACGATCGCTTCGAACAGTGTGGCCATACCCAAACCCTCCTTAAGCGTGAAAGTCGAATCAAACGCGGATGAACCACGTTCACCCGTGCGGCCAGTGTACGGGCTGCACGGGCGAGCGGAAGGGGGTTTCGCCGCCGCGGGACCGCCGCGCAACCGTTAATCGTGCGGTGCAACGGCGGCGGCGAAGGCAGGGCGAACGCATCAAACGCAGCCGGCGATCGCCGGCATGTTGGATGCGTTCGCCCCGTCTCCCGTTGACGCCGCCGCGACTCGGCTCTATATCTAGCGCGCCCATGCCTACCCGCCTGACCGCCGCCATCCTCCACCCGCGCCTCGAGCGCGTTCTGGCCCGGCCGGCGGGCACCGGGTGGGTGCTGCCCGTCGTCGAGTTGGCGGCGCGGACGTGGCATGGCGACCATCGCCCGCTCGGCGAGGCGCTGGCGTCGGCGCTGTATGGCGCGGCGCCCACGGCCGTGCCGGTTCTCCTGCGCCGACTGGCCGAGGTCGATGAGGGGCCTGAGGGTGTACGGGAGTTGGCCATGCTGGCCGAGCTTGCACCGGCCGGCGAAGATCCGCCGGCCGGCTGGAAGTGGATCGACGCAAAGGCGGCGGCTGCACTCGACACCCCTTGGGCGCGCGCGGCGGCCGAGCTGGCCCTGGCCAGCGGGACGGACGGCGTGCCGGCGCTCCGCCCGCCTTGGGCCCGCGAGCGCACCGGCTGGCACGCGGCCCTTCTCCGCTGGACGGACGACGCCCTGGCCGCGGCCGGCCGGCGGCGGCAGACGGCGTTGGAGCCGGTGAAGGTGTGGAGCCTGGCGGCGGTGTACTGCGCCGGGACGGACGCCGGGACGGTCTACGTCAAGGCTGCCACGCCGGCCCAACCGCTCTTCGTGGACGAGGCCACCCTCACGGCCGCGCTGGCCGAGCGCTGGCCGGATCGGCTGCCGCGCGTGCTGGCCGCCCGGCCCGGCGACGGCTGGCTGCTCATGGCGGACGAGGGCCAGCCGGTGTGGGCGCTCCCCGACCTGACCGACCCGCAGCGGCGCGAGCTGGCCATCGCCGCGGCGCGCGCCCATGCCCGGCTCCAGGTGGCCAGCGTCCCGGCGGTGGCCGACCTGTTGGCGGCGGGCTGCATCGATCGGCGGCTGCCCGTGCTGATCGACCAGCTCGGGCCGCTGCTCGACGACCCTTTGACGGCCGCCTACGTTGCGCCGGAACGTCTCGATCAGCTCCGGCTCGCGCAGCCGACGATCCGCGCGGCGCTCGACCGGCTGGCCGCGCTCGACGTGCCGCCGGCCATCGTCCACGGCGATCTGCACCTCGGGAACACGCTGCTGCGCGACGGCGAACCGGTGTTCATCGACTGGACGGACGCCTGCATCGGGCCGGCCATGATGGACCTCCTCACGCCGCACGAGACGAAGGATCTGGAGCTTGCCGCGGGCTGGCGGGATGCGTACTTGCAGGAGTGGTCGACGCTGGTGCCGCGAGCCGTGCTGGACGATGCCCTGGCGTTGAACGACATCGTCCTGCCCCTGCACCACGCCGTGTCGTACCGGTCCATCCTGGCGAACCTCGAGCCGATCGAGCGCGGTGACCTGGCGGGTGCGCTGACGGAGTTGCTCGGGCTGCTGGGCGACGCGGCGGGTCTGGCGCAAAAGCGCTGATCGGCCCCGTTCCTGCGCGACCGCGCGACCGACGACCGCCCGCGGCTCAAGCCGCGGCGAGGGTGATCGCGTGGCGGGCCGGCGCGCAGGTGATCCCGCTCGGCGCGGAACCGATCCAGCCTCGCCGGGTCGTACGGGACGAACACGACGTCCCCGCGGACGGCGCGCTGGACGCGGGCGATCAGGTCGTCGGAGGTCGCGATCTCGCCCTCCGCAGGGTCGTCCGATCCCAGGTCAGGCACCATCCTCCCAGTACGCGTGCGCGTATTGCGCCCGGATGTCTACGTCCTTGGTGATCAACGCCCGCTGATAGAGCATCGGGGAGATCACCACGTCCTGCTGGTCGAGCGCCGAGCGAACCGTAGCAGGGATGTTCGCTCCGGAATCTTCATGCAGTCAGGCGACGACACGCGTGCGGGCTCGACACCGGTTTGCACACGTGCACGCTCAAAGCCAAGCACCAACCCCGACAGGGGCTTCGTCATGAACGAGCCTGACAGTGAACTGTCAGGCGTCGCCCCGCCAGCCCCAGTGCCTGACTCAACCGCGATGATCCAGCATGGTTCGCCCTGGTTCGGCGTGCCGCCGGCCCCTACCCCACCCGCCGCCACGCCACCCACGCCAACGCCGCCGCGCCCATCGCCACGATCGCGCCGAGCGCGCCGAGGCGTGCGCGTCCCGCCGCCAGCTGCGATCGAGCCTGCGGTGCCCGCGGCACGAGGTCGCCGAGGGCTTCGCCGCCGACCATCGAGCCGGAGTCGATGACGCCGGCGATCTGCGTCGCCTGCGCAACGCCGGGCGTCGGCGTCGTGGTGGGAGTGGGCGTGACGGTGGGGGCCGGGTTGCACAGCGAGCCGAGGGCCGTCTGCGGCGTCGTGGCGAACGGGATGAACGTGATCGCGCCGCCGCCGAGGGTACCCTGGACGGCATCGCCGGAGCCGGCGCCGTCGCCGGACGGGCCGTCGGCCGCGCCCCAGTAGTTCAGCGTGCCGTTGATCGTGTCGGCGTCGGAGTTGGCGGCGCCGGGCGTGTTGCCGATGAAATCGTTGTTGTTGAAGACGTTCGTCGCCTGGTTGTCCGGCTGGGCCGAGAAGCGCAGGCCGCCGCCGCTAACCTGCACGAGCCCGTTGTCGACGAAGCAGTTCTGGGAGATCGTGACGAACGACGAGCCACGGCCGGCGGTCTGGTTGCCGAACGACGTCATGACCAGGCCGGACCGCCCGTTGCGATCGAACGTGTTGCCGGTGAACGTCGTGCGGATCGGGCCGCCCTGCAGGCCGTCGAAGCCGTTCAGGCGGAAGACGTTGTTGCTGAAGACGGCGTCCTCGACCGCGCGGCTGCCGATGTTCACCCCGACGTTCGTCACCTGGTTCACGAACAGGTTGCCGTCGAACAGCGGACCGCGGTTGGCGCTCAGGCCGACGTTGCGGACGCCGTCCGTGAAGAAGCCGGCACCGAGGGCGGCGTTCTGGACGCAGTTGTTCGTGAAGTGGAAGCCGTCGAAGCCGTCCGTGTCCAGGTGGAACGAGGCGCCGCCGCCGGTCTTGCCGGCGCCGTCGAGCTCGTTCTGATCGACGGTGATGTCGATGCCGGTGTCGTTCAGGAAGACGCCGGACGCGGTGAAGCCCGTGAACCGATTGTTTCGGATCTCGATCGCGTCGATCGGACCGCTGGCCGAAACGATCCCGCGCGTGGCGCCCGAGAAGTGGAAGCCGTTGATCCGTGCGCCGGCGGAACCCGTGACGAGGGTCAGCAGGTCGCCGGTGGCCGCCGTGATGACCGACTCGCCGGCCACACGCCCGCACGCGGCCACGCCATTCTGGGCGCCGAGCAGCGGAATGTTCTTGCCGAGGGTCAGGTTCTCGTTGTACGTGCCCGGTCCGACCCGCACGGTGTCCACCCCCGTCACGGCGGCGTTGATCGCGGCCTGGATCGTGGCCTGCGACTGGCCGACGGTGCAGCTGCCGTCGACGGCGTCACTCGGGACGCAGATCACCGCCGCGAAGGCCGTTGCCGCCGTGTACGCGGCCAACAGGATGACGATCGGCAAGGCCAGCGCCAGCGCGCGAGCGGCACGTACGAGCGAGGTGACGGAGAGCGACATGCCGAACTCCTGGCTTGTGGAAGCACGGGGTGAACGATTGTACGCGCGATTCCCGCGTCTTGATACAGGGTTGTGCTGCTTGCAGCGGACACTTCGCCATCACGAACAACGGCGCCCGGTGCAGCCGTGGCCGCACCGGGCGCCGAGAGCGCCACGGTCGACGTCCGGCCTACCGATACGTGATATCCACCGACCAGCCTCGCACCGCCCCGCCGTCCCCACCAACCAGGTCGTTCACCGACAGGATCCACGTCCCGTCCGGGTTCCGACCGTCGAATGCGTCCAGCCCATCCGGCGCCGAGCCTGCGCCGCCCGGCGTGTAGCGCAGGAACCCGGCGGGCGGACACACGGAACCCAGCGGCGCCGCAGCATCCGAGTCCACGATCGCCTGCATGTTGTCGTCCGCGCCGCAGATCTGCCCCGCCAGCACCACGTCCGCCACCGCCGGGCTCGACACGTCGATCACGATGTCATTGTTCCAGGTGTGCTGGATGTCGAGCGTGATGTCCACGTCCGCCACCTGGCACAGCGCCGCGCCCGTCACGTTCACCACCGCGTCCGGCGCCAGGCCGAGCTGCGGGATCGTCACCGGGCAGTTGTCGCACGCGAAGCTCTGCTGCTTGACGGCGCACGCCACCGGTCGCGCGTCCACGAACCCCGGGCAAAGCGGCAGCGGGCCCATGAAGCAGTACTCGAACAGCGGGTTCCCATCTTCGTCGTACGTGTTTGCGAACGGGATCCCGCGATCCCCCGCTGCCTCGTCGCCCGGCACGTCCTCGCCGAGCCGCGCGCCCTTGCGCTCGATCGCCACGGCCCCGAGGCCCACGAGGTTGCGCAGGAAGAAGCCCGTCCCGTCGAACACGTCGTGCTCCCAGAACCACGCGCTGATCACCGCACTGCCCTTGAACCCGTTGTTGATCCAGCCCCACGTCTGCAGGTCGATGTACTCCACCTGCTTCTCGTTCAGCTTCTGGCAGATGTAGTCGATCAACCCGTTCTGGTCGTACAGGTAGATCACGAGGTCCGTGAAGCCCGGCTTCGGCACGACGTTGGCGATCGCGATCTCCGTCGTCAGCCCCGAACTCCCGAGGTCCTTCAGCACGCTCGGGATCGCGATCAGGCCCACGCCCGCCTCGAAGTTCCCGCCCGTGCGCTGGCCGATCTGCCAGTCGAAGATCTTGTGCTCCGGCAGCAGGTTGTACGCGATGCCTTGGGTGGCCGCCGTCCGCGCCGCGTCCGAGTACTCGATCAGCGTCGCGACCGAGACGACGTTCGGCGCCAGCACGTTCGGGCTCCCCGGCGAGATCCACTCCTGGCTCTCCACCCGCGCCGATCCCACCCAGTTCCCCGGCAGCGCCGCCACCAGCGGCAGGAAGAACGTCTGGCTCCCGCGCGGGCAGACCCAGTCGATGAGCGTCGTGATGATGTCCCCGCCGCGGTCCAGGAAGTACACCTTCACCTTGGCCGCCACCACCGGGCTCAGGTTCTGCACCTGGATCGCGCTGTCCCAGCCCTGGTACTCGCTGTACACCAGCGGTGCGAACCCGACCTGGTTGCCGGCGGTGTACGTCGCCCCGTTCGGGTCGAACGTGTAGTTGATCTCGGATGGCTCGCCGACGTACGTCATCAGCAGGTCGTGGCCGATGATGTCGACGGCGATCCCCATCCGCTGCGTCGAGCGGATCCAGGCCGAGCCTTGGAAGTCCGGCCCGACGCAGTCGTTCGCGTCCAGCTGGTACGTCTCGCCCGGGGCGAGCGTCGCGATGTCGCAGATCGTCGCCCGCAGGCAGTCCTCCTGCTGCTGGAACCAGATCTCGATCGACGAGCACATCAGCCCGCCGTTCTGGATGTAGATGATCGAGTTGTACCCGGCCTTGCTGGCGTACACCAACGGCACGTAGAACCCGTAGCCGCCGTAGACGTCGTCGTACACGCCCAGGTGCGTGCCCGCGATGCCGCCGTACTTGCTCGTCACGTCCACACCCGGCGTCACGTCGCCCGGGCACGTCCGGTGCACGTCCACCGCCAGCGCACCGTCGCTCGGCGCCGCGCGCGACATGTCGATCCCGTCGAAGATCAGCCCCTCGTCGTACGCCTTCTTGAAGCGGCGGTAATCGTCCGCGTCGCCGACGACGTTGAAGAACAGGACCTCGCAGACGTAGTCGCCCGTGATGTCGTCCTCGGGGATGACATCGATCCCGTCCTCGGACAGTTGCCGGCCGGACAGCTTGAACAGGATGCCGGACTTCGAGCCCGTCGGCACCTGGGCGCCGTACAGGTTCCAGCTGCTGCCCGGCTTCAAGAGGCCCGTGCACTCCACCTTCAGCGGACCGGCGGCCTGCGGCGGGCAGAAGCCGGGTTCGCCCCACGTGATGAGGGCCGCCTTGGCGACCTGACAGCCGATGTTCTGGACCTCGATCCAGCTCTCGCAGACGTCGTCCTGGCCGAGGAAGTTCAGGATCGGCAGGTGGACCTGGTTGGAGAGCTGCGTGTTCGGCGCGATGATCGACGGGCAGTCGACCACAGCGCACGTCGTGGTCCCACCGCGGCCGCTGCCCGCGATGTTGCACTGGTCGAAGTGCACCTGTCCGAGGAAGCAGAACTCGGTGCCGAAGGCGATCCCGCCGAGGATCCGGACCCGGTACTCGAGGATGATCGTGGCGCCCACCGGGATCACACCGTTCCACGCCACGTGGTTGGCCGTGATGGTGCACGTTCCGCCGCCCTGGAGGACGGTGCAACTGCCCGGCTGCCCCACGACGCCGGCCGGCAGGAAGATCTCGAACTCCGGCCCGGGTCCGTCCGGTTGGTCCGTGACGGCGCAGACCCCGTCGTTCGAGAAGGCCTGCGTGATCGTCAGCTCGTCGCCGGCGGCGAAGCACTCGGGGCCGGCGATCTCCGGCGCGGCGACGACGACGTCGGCTCCCGCGCTGACTTGCGTCACGAGCGACGCGGTGTTGTTGGCGGGGGTGGGATCCGGCAGTTGGCTCAGGCAGTTCGGCGTTCCGCCGGTCACGCTTGCCACGTTCGTAAGCGGTGATCCGTTGCAGCCGCACGTCGGATCCGAGGACGGGGTGTCGAGCGGCACGTTTACGACGATCGTGATCGTCACCTGCGTCGGGAACGGGGTGCCGGTGGTGCACTGCGCGATGCCCACCGGACCGAGCGTCCCGATGGCACACGTGACGACGCCGTTCAGGTGGCTGCACGTGCCCTGTGTGGGCGTGGCCGACACGAAGGAGGTCTGTACGGGCAGCGTGTCCAGCATGACGGTGTTCGGGCTGTTCGACGGCCCGGCGTTCGTCACGACGACGCTGTACGTGACGTTCTGCCCGGCGATGACGAAGTTGCCCGGCGGGCTCGTCTTGGTCTTCGTGATCGACAAGTCGGAGCGCGTCTGCACGGTCGTGTCGACGAAGGCGGTGTTGTTCGCCGGCGTCGGGTCCGCGAGGTTGCTCGCGCAGCCGACCGGCCCGCCGGCCACCGTGGCCGTGTTGCGGATGGGGGCGCCGCACGCCGCTTCCGGGCACGTCCGCACGACGAGCGTGATCGTCGCGACGGTCGGCAGCGGCGTGCCGGTGGTGCACTGCGTGATGCCCACCGGCCCCATCGAGCCGATGGTGCACGTCACGGTCTGGCCGACGGCGCTGCACGACCCCAATGTGGAGACCGCGGAGACGAACTGCAGGTTCGCCGGCAGAATGTCGGTGACCACCGTGTTGATGCTGTTGGACGGCCCCGAGTTCGTGACGACGATGCTGTACGTCACGTTCTGGCCGGCGATGACGACACCGCCCGCTGGGCTCGTCTGCGTCTTCGTGATCGACAGGTCCGACCGCGTCTGCACCGTCGTGTCGACGAAGGCGGTGTTGTTCGCCGGGGTCGGGTCCGCGAGGTTGCTCGCGCAGCCGACCGGGCCGCCGGTCACCGTTGCCGTGTTGCGGATCGGGCCGCCGCACACCGCCTCCGGGCACGCCCGCGCCACGAGGGTGATCGTCGCCGTCGTCGGCAACGGCGTGCCGGTGGTGCACTGCGTGATCCCGATGGGGCCGAGCGACCCGATGGTGCACGTCACCGTCTGCCCGACCGCGCTGCATGTGCCCTGGGTCGATGTGGCCGAAACGAACGCCAGGCCGGCGGACAGGATGTCGGTGACGACGGTGTTGATGCTGTTGGAGGGTCCGGCGTTCGACACGACGATGCTGTATGTCACGTTCTGGCCGGCGATGACGACACCGCCCGCCGGGCTCGTCTGCGACTTCGTGATCGACAGGTCAGAGCGCGTCTGAACGGTCGTGTCGACGAACGAAGTGTTGTTCGCCGGCGTCGGGTCCGCGAGGTTGCTCGCGCAGCCGACCGGGCCGCCGGCCACCGTGGCCGTGTTGCGGATGATCGCGCCGCATACCGTCTCCGGGCACGTCCGCGCCACGAGCGTGATCGTCGCCATCGTCGGCAGCAGCGGACCGGTGGTGCACTGCGTGATCCCGACCGGGCCGAGCGACCCGATGTTGCACGTCACCGTCTGGCCGACCGCGCTGCACATGCCGACCGTCGAACTGGCCGACACGAACTGCAGGTTAGCCGAAAGGATGTCGGTGACGACGGTGTTCAGGCTGTTCGACGGGCCGGAGTTGGTGACCAAGATGCTGTAGGTCACGTTCTGCCCGGCGATGACGACACCGCCCGCCGGGCTCGTCTGCGTCTTCACGATCGACAGGTCGGACCGCGTTTGCACCGTCGTGTCGACGAACGAGGTGTTGTTGGCCGGGGTGGGATCCGGCAGATTGAAGGTCTCGCAATTGGGGTCGCCGCCGGTCACCGAGGCCGTGTTGCGGATGATCGCGCCACAGACCGTCTCCGGGCACGTCCGCGCCACGAGCGTGATCGTCGCCATCGTCGGCAAAGGCGTGCCGATGGCGCACTGCGTGATCCCGACCGGGCCGAGCGACCCGATCGTGCACGTCACCGTCTGCCCGACCGCGCTGCACGTGCCCTGCGTCGATGTGGCCGACACGAACTGCAGATTGGCCGACAGGATGTCCGTCACGACGGTGTTGATGCTGTTGGAGGGCCCGGCGTTCGTGACGACGATGCCGTACGTCACGTTCTGGCCGGCGATGACGACGTTGCCTGCCGGGCTCGTCTGCGTCTTGACGATCGATAGGTCGGACTGCGTCTGCACGCTCGTGTTGACCAAGGAGCTGTTGTTCGCCGTGTTCGGGTCCGGCAGGTTGTTCGCGCAGGCCAGGTTGCCGCCCGACACCGTCGCCGTGTTGGCGATGGCCGAGCCGCACAATGCCTCGGGGCAGGTCCGCGCGACGAGCGTGATCGTGGCGGTCTGCGGGACAGGGGTGGTGGCGCATTGCCCCGGAGCACCCAACGTGCCCAAGGTGCACGTGACCGTCTGCCCGACTGCGCTGCACGTACCGAGGGTCGACGTCGCCGAAACGAACTGCAGGTTCGCCGACAGGATATCCGTGACGATCGTGTTCACGCTGTTGGACGGTCCGGCGTTCGTGACGACGATGCTGTAGGTGATGTTCTGCCCGGCGGTGCCGGGGCCGACCGGGCTGGTCCGCGTCTTCGTGATCGACAAGTCGGACCGCGTGCCCACGGTCGTCGCCGTCGTCGCCGGGTCCGGCAGGCCGAAGTCCGCCGAGGCGACGGCAGTGTTGACCAGTATCGTTCCGCACAGCACGTCCGGGCAGACGCGCACCACGATCGTCACGCTGCGCGTGCCGCCGGGCGCCGTGTCGCCGGCCCAGACGCAGGTGACGACGTTGCCGCCACTCAGCGTGCAGATTCCGCCGGTGCTGGGCGTCGCGGACACGAAGACCGTTCCCACCGGCAAGTTGTCGATGATCGTCACGTTCGGCGCGGGGTCCGTGCCGTTGTTCGTGACCGTCAGGACGTAGGTCAGGTTCTGGCCGGCAATCACCGGATCCGGGGAGTCGGTCTTCGTCAGGTCCAGCTCGACGTCCGGTTCGCCCGGGACGATGCAATCGGCGCGGGTGATGACGTTGGCGTCCATCGTCACCGCGCCGACGCTGGCGAACGCGCGGCCCAGGAGCGTCGCACCGGTGTTCAAGGTCACGCTGGCGAGCGCCAGAATGTTCCCTCTGAAGGACGTCGTCGTGCCGAGCGTCGCCGAACTGCCTACCTGCCAGAAGACGTTGCACTCCTGGCCGCCGTTGATGATGACGACGGACGTGCCGGAGCCCGTGATCAGCGTCGAGCCGATCTGGAAGACGAACACGGCGTTCGGATCACCCAACGCGTTCAGCGTCAGTGTCCCGGCCGACAGGAAGGCCGACGTGGAAAAGCAGTAGACGCCGGGTGTTAGTATCATGCCTCCCAGATCCATGCCGGTGAGGTTCGTATCGCACGCCTGCCCAGCGAGGTTGTTCCGGGCGGTCGTGGCATCCAACTGCGCCTGCGCCGCGACCGCATCCGCGGCGTGGATGATGCCGCCCACCACCACGCCGGGCGGGAAACCCGTCACCGCGCTGCCTGGGCTGACCCCGAGGTCGCCGTTGACGATCGTCGGTCCGGTGTTCGTGGCCGTGCTCCCGGCCAGGACCGCGAAGCTGCCCGCCGTGCCGAGCGGCGGCGCCGTGCCGATGGCCGCGACCGACTCGGGCGGTCCCTGCGCGCTGACGATGACGGTCACCAGAAGGGCCAAGCCGGCCTTCACCGTCACGCGCAGCAGGCGCATGACGGTCTGCCGCGAGATCCAGGACACGCAGCACTTCACGGCGACAGGCATTCGTTCGATGGATGTCATGGGCGGACTACCTCCGGATGGAAGCGCGGAAACGGCCACCCGCGGACGCCGTCACGGCGCATGCGGGGGCCGCGGCTCGGGGACCGGCGGAGTCGCCAGCCTGCAGCCGTTCCGTTGTGATTGGGGTTGGGGAAGGCGCAGGTGCCGTGAATTGCAGGTCAACCAGGCAACAAGCACGGCTGACCGTCCGCTCGAATGGGGCGGACGGCCTCTGCATCGGTCGCCCGCTTGAGGGCGGGCCGGACCACGGGGCGATCATTTGGACAGCGGTTCCGTTTCGCCCTTTCGGGCACACACACCGCCCCCATTGGACGCTTACGCTCCGATAACGCCGCGGCCAACCCATGACCGCGCAGCGGGGGCTGCAAGTGACAACGCAGACGAATGGGCGCGGATACGCCCAGGCCGTAGCGGTATCCAATCGTGATCTCACAAATGATCTCACATATGGGCGCGCGTTGACTTGGCCCGTGACGAGGCAGCTCCGCCTGTTCCGGACTTGATCCCATCCGGCCCGCCCCCTATACTCGCCCGCCCGATGACCTCCCCCGCTCGGCCTCACCCATGTCGGATCTCCACCCAAGGAAGCAACGCCCGCCCATGGCCAACCCAACCGCAACCTTCGAGACCTCGCTCGGCACGTTCAAGGCCGAGATCTTCCAGGACCAGATGCCGATCACGGCCGGCAACTTCATCGCGCTCGTGAAGTCCGGCTTCTACGACGGGCTGCACTTCCACCGCGTGATCAAGGACTTCATGGTCCAGTTCGGCTGCGAGCACACCAAGGACCCGAACAGCCCGCGCGCCGGCACCGGCGGCTCGCCGCTCGGCCGCTTGAAGGACGAGCACCCGATCGACCTGAGCCTCTCCAACGACGTCGGAACGCTGTCGATGGCGAACACCGGGCAGCCGGACTCCGGCGGCGCGCAGTTCTTCGTCAACACCAGGCACAACGACTTCCTGGACTACTTCTCCCCCGGCCCGTCCAAGCACCCCGTCTTCGGCAAGGTCACGGACGGCATTGACGTCGTCCGCGCGATCGAGGCCACGCCGACCGGCCCTGGGGATCGGCCGCGGACGCCGGTGAAGATGATCAAGGTGACGGTGAGCGAGGGGGCGGGCAGCTAGCGGATCGGCGGGGCCCATTCCGCCAGCCGGAAGCCAACGCTGAAGTTGCGCCCGTCCGGATAGAACACATACCGTGTCGTCGCGCTGGAAACGTCCAGCCCGTAATACCAGCCTCCGCCGCGTGCGATTCGGTTCAGCTCGGCACCCGCATCGGCGCGTTCGCGACCGTCATCCGGATCGTATGGGTAGCGATAGTCGGCTCGGTCCTGTCGACGGCCGAACAGGCTGTTCGTCCACTCCCAAATGTTGCCCGTCATGTCCGCCAGGCCTTCGGGTGTGTCGCCGCTCGGAAACACGCCAACGGGTGTGGTCCGCCTGACGTGTGCTTCCACCGTGTTGCACGCATACTCGAAGGCGAAATCGCCGAACGCATAGCGTCGACCGTCGGAGCCGCGCGCCGCTGCCTCCCACTCCGCTTCCGATGGTAGTCTGAATGAACGGCCCGACTGAGCCGATAGCCATAGGACATAGGCGCGGGATTCGAACCAACTGACGCCGATCACGGGTTGCGACGGCAGGTTGAAGTCCTCATCTTGCCAGTACCGTGGCGCCGTTTCCCGGCCCCCACGATAGGACGCTCGCAAATCCTCCTCGAATGTGCCGTCATCCATCGCCAAGCGGGTCCGCCACAACGCATAGCGTTCCGCGTCGATCCGCCCGTCGGACAGCCGAGCGTCCAACAACCCCGGTTCTTGGAGATAGCGCTGGCGCCAGAATCGCAGCCCGTTGCGCACGCCTTCCGCCGTCCCCTCACCGTGCTGCCACGCGCGCGCGGCGTTGGTGTCCCACCACCGCGGGTCATCGTAGCCCCCGGCGGCCATGAAGCACGCCCACTCGGCGTTCGTGACCGGGAACATGCCGAGGCGGAAAGCCGCCAACGACACGTGATGCGCCGGCGACTCGTCCTCAGCGTTCGGGTCGTCGTGGCCCACGATGTACGTCCCGGATGGGATCTCAACCATCGGCGGCAACAGGTACTTCACGTCCGTTCCCTGCCGCCGCTCGAACCGCGGATCGCCCATCCGGCCGACGGCTGATGCGGCGTCGATCCGCGCGCGCAGGTCCGCCTCGGGGTCGCGGCTGCGGACCACGAGCGCCTCGGCCAACTGCGCCCGCGTGCTGTCCGACAGCTGAACGTCCGCTTGCGCCGCGCACCAACCGGCCAGCGCCAGGTTGCCGTCCATCACGGCCTGCACGAACCGGTCCGGCTCGGTCGTCATCGCCGCGGCCATCAACACCGTCTGCTCCCAGCCGGTCGTCGGCAGCGGCGGCAGCGGGTCGGCGGGGGTGATCATCCGCTCGATCTCGGCGAGCGAAGGCTGCACCTCGTCCGCCCGCCATGGCGATCTGACGAGGTCGGCAACGCCATCGGGTGTCGTCGCCAGTCGCTGCGCGGCGAAGTACTCCTGCACGAGCTGGTGGACGTAGAGGATTTCGTCGCTGACGGTGTCCTCGTCGAGCACGGACAGCGCCATCCCGGCGCGCAGGATGTCCTCGTCCCGCTGATCGGCCAGGATTTCGAGCGCCGCGTCGTAGTCCAGCCGCAGGTGGGCTGCCTTGCCGTCGGCGTGCTCGGCCTGCATGGAGTACGCCAAATCGAACAGCTTGGGGATGAGCAGGCCGTGGTCCGGCAGCTCCCATTCCGTGCGCCACGCCCAGTTCGCCAGGCGGCGACAGTCGCGCGTCGACAGGAGCTGGCCGGGATTGAACAGCGGGTTGTCTCGCTCGAGCTCGCGGCGCAACGCCTGCCTGACGAAGCCGGTGAACAACGCAGCGCGGCCGTGCGGTACGACGCCGCGGTCGGCGACCTGTTCCACAAGGAGCTTCAGAAAGTAGGGCGAGCGGACGAGCTCGAGCTGCTGGCTACGGTGCAGCTCGTCCCAGATCTCCCGCCAGTCGAGCGGGCTGTAGAGTCGCAGGAACTGCCGTACTTGGTCGTCGCTCATCGGCTCGATGCGCACCTGCGGCACCCGCAGCTCCGGTGTGGACAGTGGTGCGCTGTAGTCGAGGCTGCGGCACGTGAAGACCAGGCGGGTGCGGGGCGCCTGCTGCACGGTCTGGTGGATGAAGTCCTTCCAGCGTCGAGTGGCCTCGCGAAACGCGGATTCGTCCGCCACGGGCATCTCGTTCAGCGCGTCCAAGAGGAGCGTCACCTGCGATGTCCGCATGAGCGTCGACAGTTCGGGGAGGTCCGGATAGCGGAGTCGCCAATTGGACGCGAGCCACTCCATCGGCAACGGCAGCGGCGCGCCCGGGCTGTCGGCCTTGTAGTGGTTCAACTCCAGATAGAACGTGATCGGCGCGTCCGCCGCACCGCTTCGCAGTGCCGCGACCGACGCGTCCAGCTCCAGCCGCCGGAGCAGCGTGCTCTTGCCGCTGCCGGGCGGGCCGAGCACAACGAGCGCCGGGTCCGGTGCGGCGGCGACGAGGACGGCAAGGTCGGAGAAGCGCTCATCGCGGGCGGCCCAACGCCCGGTGGACGTCTCTTCGCCTTGATCGATCAGCAGCGCGAGTTCCACGAACCGGCCATCGAGGCGGAACTGGGACTGCGACCAAGCTGCGACCCGCCCCAGGCGATAGACCTCGAGGTCGGCCGGCGGATGGCGGGCCACGTCGCGCAGTGCCTCGGGCGACAGCGTGACCGTACGGCTCTCGTCGCGTACGACCGCCAGCAGCGTGGCGAGCGCAGCCGGCAGCGGCTGGGCGTCCGCCGCGTCGTCGACGAGGATGCGCTCACCGGCCGCGAGCTGGCCCGCAGTCCTCAGCGGTTCCGATGTCCCGACGAGAAGATCGGTGATGACCTCATAGATGTGCTCGGTGTGGGTCAGGTCCTTGAGCGTGTGCTCGCCGAGGTCGCGCAGCGTGACGCCGTCAGGCAGCCCATCGCGCAGCAGCTGTTGGGTGACGAGCGAGACGAGCACCTGGCCCCCATGGCCGGCCGCCTCCAGCCGGGCCACGCGGTTGAGCACCGGCCCGAAGTAGTCGTCGTCCCGCATGCTGGCCGTGCCGGTGTGCAGGGCCATGCGAACGCGCAGGGGCGGGAAACCGGACGAAAAAGCGCTCCAGTCCTCCGCCGCGATGGCGGTCTGGGCCGCAAGGCTGGCCCGAAGCGCGTCACCGGCGCGGTCGAACACGGCGCAGAACGCATCGCCGACGGTCTTGAACACGACGCCGCCGGCGTCCTCGATCGCCCGCAACATGAGCGCATCGTGGCGGGCCAGAGCGGCATTCATGCCGGCGGCAAACCGCTCCCACATGCGGGTGCTGCCCTCGATGTCCGAGAAGAGGAACGTGACCGTGCCGACCGGGCGCGGCCGCTCGGCGACCGCCAGCGACACCGCGCGCGCGCGTTCGACGAGGATGTGATTCGGCTCGAGCTGGTGTTCCATCGGCATGTCGCGTCGCGCGGTCCGGTGCGGCGGCCATGTTGCACAGTGGCCATAATGCGCGGAAGCCATGATGCACAGGTTGGGGCCGCGACGAATGTACCGACGGGTCACGCAGGCGTCAAAGCTCAGCATCGCCTGGGAACCGCGTCGGACAACCGCCGCCGACGTCGCAGCTTTGCGGACTGGCCGGCGCCTGCGGACCGCCGTACAATCCCGCCCGCTCTCTGAGCCGGAACGCTTGCGCCGTGATCGGCGCTCCACCCTACAGCGGAGTCGACGATGCTGAGCCGAAACTTCTTGCCCACCGTGTGGATCGCTTGCGCCACGGCGCTCGCCGTCAGCGCCATCGAGCCGACGTCGGTCGCGCACGCGGCCGACGTGGCCGTCATCCAGAACGTCACCCTGAACGGCGACGGCGGCGGCAGCTTCGCGTCGCACACCGCAGCGCTCACCGCCTGCAACGAGTACACGCTCCGCCTGAACTACACGATGTCCGCCGGCGGTACGCCCTCCGAGAACGGCATCGGTGTCGAGGTTTGGAACAACGAGGGCGATGCCTTTCTGACGAGCAGCCCGTTCGGCGAGCGGATCTGGTTCGGGCCGAGCCAGAAGTACTACCTCAAGAGCTTCCGGACGGCGGCCAACCCGTTCGTCGAGGAGGTTCGCTTCAAGGCCGGTCAGTCGCTCACGGTTGCGCCTTGGTGCTCAGATATGACGCCAAGCTACTCGTTCAGGGTGTTCAACTACCTCACGGGCAATACGCTGAACTACACGTTGAGCTTGCCGGGCGGCGAAGAGGGCTAGTACTCCGCCACTCCAGAGTCATCCGGATTCCGCGCTCTGGCGGCAACCCCGAGCGTGCCCGCTGGTGGTGTACTGGGCCGGCCATCGGTCATCACCGCGCTACAATCCCCCCATGCCCACTGCCCACTACGCCCTCGTCGGCTGGCCGCTTGTCGCCAGCGCCTCGCCGGCCATGCACAACGCCGCCTTCGCCGCCGCCGGCATCGACGCGGCCTACGAGCTGCGACCGACGCCGCCCGACCCGCACGCCCTGGACGATGTCGTCGCGCAGCTGCGCGCAGGTGCGCTGACGGGGGTGAACGTCACGGTGCCGTACAAGGTGAGCATGCGGAATCTCGTCGAGGACGAGAGCCGGATCGTGCTGAAGACCGGGGCGGTGAACACCGTCGTCATGACCGCCGATGGGCACCTGCGCGGCGAGAACACGGACGTGGTCGGCTTCGGCCACATCGTCCGCGCGCTGGGGGTGGCCGACGGGCGGGGCAAGCGCGCCGTTGTCTTGGGTGCCGGCGGATCGGCGCGGGCCGTCGTCGGCGTGCTGCTGGCGGGCGGCTACGCCGTGGACGTGCTGAACCGGTCGAGCGGCCGCGCGGCGGTGCTCGTCAGCCACCTGCACCGGCACTTCCCGGGCGCCGAACTCGGCACCGGGCCGTTCGATTCCGCCATCCTCGTCGCCCGAACCGCCGGCGCCGCGCTGGTCGTCAACGCGACGTCCATCGGCGCTTCGCCGGACGTCGGCGCGTCGCCCTGGCCGCTGCCGATCCCGGTGCCGGCCGGTGTCACGGTGATCGACCTCGTCGCCCACCCGGCCGAGACCGCGTTCGTTCGTCACGCGCGGACGTGCGGCGCGACGGCCGAGGGCGGGCTGGGCATGCTCGTCCACCAGGCGGCGGCGGCGTTCACGCTCTGGACGGGCGTGGATGCGCCGCTGCACGTGATGCGGCAGGCTGCGGAAGGCTGGTCGATGATGGCCCCGCTGGCCTCGACGCTCGCGTCGTCCGCGCCGTCCCGCAACGGCGCCTGACCGCGCCGCCCCGACGATGCCGCTGCGCTTCCTGACCGCCGGCGAGTCGCACGGCCCGTCCCTGACGGCGATCCTCGAGGGCATGCCGGCCGGCCTGCCGATCGACCGCGCCGCGCTCGACGCGCTGATGGCCCGCCGCCAGAAGGGCTTCGGCAGCGGCGGGCGGATGGCGATCGAGCACGACCGCGTCCGGATCACGGCCGGCGTCCTCGACGGCCGCACGACCGGCGCCCCGATCGCCCTGATGGTTCCCAATGCCGACCATGCGTCGTGGGCCGAGCGCGACATTCCGCCGCTGACGGTCCCCCGACCCGGCCACGCCGACCTGTCGGCCGCCGTGAAGTATGGCTACCGCGAGCTGCGCCTTGGCTTGGAGCGCGCCAGCGCGCGCGAGCTTGCGGCACGGGTGGCGGTGGGGGGGGTGTGCCTACAGCTGCTGGGGCGATTCGGCATCGCGATCGGCAGTTATGTCGTGCGAATCGGCGACGTCGCGGTCGACCTGCCCGTGGAAGCCGCCGCCGCGACGCCGTCCGACAATCCTTATGCCGCCCGCTTCGTCGCCGCCGAGGCGTCCGAGGTGCGCTGCCCCGACGTCGCCGCTTCCGCCGCGATGCGGGCCGCGATCCAGGCCGCCGCACGGGATCGCGACACGCTCGGCGGCGTGTTCGAGGTCGTGGCGCTGGGCGTGCCGCCGGGGCTCGGGAGCCACGTGCACTGGGACCGGCGGCTGACCGGGCGGCTGATCGGGGCCGTGACGAGCATCCCGGCCATCAAGGGCGCGGAGATCGGGCCGGCGTTCGCGAACGCGGCGCGCCGCGGGACCGAAGTGCATGATCGGTTCACGCTCGAGGCCGGCGGCGAGGACGGCGATGGCGGCGCGGCCGACGACGACGCCACGGCGCGCCGCACGCGGATCGTCCGCACCGGCGGCCGCGGCGGCGGGCTCGAGGGCGGGATCACGACCGGCGCGCCGATCGTCGTCCGCGGCGCGATGAAGCCGATCTCGACGACGCTCACGCCGTTGGCATCGGTCGACCTGGCGACGGGTGAGGCCGCCGAGACGCGCTACGAGCGCTCCGACATCTGCGCCGTCCCCCGCGCCGCCGTCGCCGCCGAGGCCGTCATCGCCTTCGTCCTGGCCGACGCCCTGCTCGAGAAGCTCGGCGGGGACAGCATCGACGAGCTCGACGACCGCTTCGCCCGCCTGCGCCGCAACCGCGTCGCCGACCTGCCGATGGACGATGCGGCATGGCGCTTCGGGTACGGCGACGATCCCAAGGGCGATGTTCGATGACCCGCCGCCGCGAGGTGCCCGTCCTGCTGGCCGGGATGCCCGCCGCCGGCAAGACGACGCTCGCCCACGCCCTTGCAGATCGCATGAACCGCCGCTGCGTCGACTTGGACGACGTCGTCGCGCACGCTGCCGGGATGCCGATCGCGGCGATCTTCGAAACGGACGGCGAAGCGGGCTTCCGCGCGCGCGAGGCCGCGGCCGTGGCGGCCCTCGTCGACGAGCTGCGCGCGCGTCCCGACGCCGTCGTCGCCCTCGGCGGCGGCACGCTTGTCGACCCCGCGAACCGGGCGGCGCTCGCCGCGGTCGCCCTCATCCTCGTCCTCGACGCGCCGATCGACATCCTGGCCGAGCGGCTCGCCGCCGCACCCGGCGAGCGGCCGTTGCTGGGCGGGTCGACATCGGTGTGGCCGCGCCTCGGCCGGCTGCATGGCCGGCGGCGGGTGTTGTACGGCGCTCTGCCGTGGCATATCGAGACGGGCGCGGACCGCCGCGGGGTGGAGGAGACGGCCGACGCCGCCGTCGCGCTGGTTGAGGGACTGGCCGCCACACCCGGTTGGGCGTCGACGCGCGCGGTCTGGGTCGGTGGGGGCGGAACGGGACACCGCATCGTCATCGGCCGCGGGCTGCTGCCCGCCCTCGGGGCGGTCTTGAGGGCCGAGGGCACGACCGGGCCGGTCGTGCTCGTCAGCGACGCGACGGTCGCGCCGCTCCACGCCGCCAGCGTCGCGGCGTCGCTCGCATCCCACGGCCTCGCGCCGGTCGCGGTCGACGTGCTGCCGGCGGGCGAGGCGGCCAAGAGCCACGAATCATTGCTCGCGCTCTGGAACAGCTGGCAGTCCGCCGGCCTGGATCGCGGCAGCCACATCGTCGCGCTCGGCGGCGGGGCTCTGACGGATGCGGCCGGGTTCGCGGCGGCGACATTCCTGCGCGGCGTCGCCTGGACCGCCGTGCCGACGACACTCCTCGGGATGGTCGATGCAGCGGTCGGCGGCAAGACCGGGATCAATCTGGGGGCGGGCAAGAACCTGGCCGGCTCCTTCCACCCCCCGCGCCGCGTGGTCGCCGACATCGCCGTCCTGGCGACGCTGCCCGCCACCCTCTTCGCCGCAGGCCTGGCCGAGGTCGTCAAGGCGGCGGTCATCGGCGACGGCGCGCTGCTCGAAGCGCTCGAGGCGCGCGTTGCGGCGGGCTACGATCCGTCGCTCGGCGTCGCCAACTGGCCGGACGACGACCTCATCGACGTCGTCGCCCGCGCCGTGGCCGTGAAGGCCGCGATCGTCCGCCGCGACCTGCGCGAGCGTGAGGGCGGGCGGCGGGTGGTGCTGAACCTGGGGCACACGTTCGCCCATGGCATCGAGAAGGCCGCGGGCTACGAGGTGCCGCATGGGGAGGCGGTGGCGATCGGGCTCGTGTGGGCGGCGCGGTTGGCGGAGGGCACGGGCGTGTTGAGGGCGGCCGACCTTCCGGATCGTCTCGCGGCGCTCCTGGGCGCCCTCGGCCTGCCGACGGATGTCACTGCGGTGGCTGCCGACGTGGAGCCCGGCGCGATCCTGGCGGCGATGGCCGCCGACAAGAAGCGCGTGGGCGGGCGGCAGCGGTTCGTGTTGCCGGTGGACGTCGGCGACGTACGGCTGTTCGAGGAGGTGGGGATGGGAAATGTGGAGGCGGTTGTGCGTGCGGGCATCGCCGGGGGGTAGGGATCGACGGGGGGCGACGGATCAGGGATCGGACGGATCGGACGGATCGGATCGGACGGACCGGTTCGCATCAACGGCTGAGGCCGTTGCCGGTCCTCGTCCCCGCCAGCGCACCCGCGACCACCTGCCCCAGCCGCGCCATCCCGTCGTCGATGAGGTCGGGGGGCCGGTTCGAGAAGTTCAGTCGAAGGGTGTCGTAGCGCTTCTCCACGGCATAGAACGGGCTGCCCGGGACGAACGCGACCTTCACGGCCAACGCCGCCTCGAAGATGTCCTCGGCGCGCAGGCGGCCCGGCAGCTCCACCCAGGTGAACATGCCGCCCTCGGGCTGCGTCCAACCGGTGCCCGGCGGCATGTGGCGGTCGAGAGCGGCCAGCATCGTCGTCCGTCGCTCGCCGTAGACGCGGCGCAGCGTCGTCAAGTGCGCCTCGTAGTCGAACCGCTCGAACATGGCCGAGACCGCACGCTGCGTGAGGCTGGCGGAGTGCAGGTCGGTGGCCTGCTTGGCGACGGTCATCGCCCGCAGCACTTCGATCGGCCCGACGGCCCATGCCACGCGAAGGCCGGGGGCGAGCGTCTTGGAGAACGTGCCGAGGTGGACCACGACGCCCATGTCGTCGAGCGCGGCAAGCGACGGGAGCGGCGTGCCCTCGAAGCGAAGCTCGCCGTATGGGTCGTCCTCGAGGATCGGGACGCCGTGCCGCTGGGCGAAGGCCACGAGCGCGTGCCGCCGGGCGAGCGAGAGCGTGGTGCCCTTGGGGTTCTCGAAGTTCGGGACGACGTAGACGAGTTTGACCGGCTCCGCCGCGTGCTGACGTTCGAGATCATCGACCTGCAGTCCGTCGTGGTCGCTGGCAACCGCGGCGAAACGGGCCTCGTAGCCGCTGAACACCTGGAGCGCGGCGATGTAGCTCGGGTTCTCGACCGCCACTCGGTCACCCGGGTTGACGAGCACGCGCGCGGCCAAGTCGATGCCCTGCTGCGAACCGGTCGTGATCAGCGTGCGCTCGACATCGCAGTCGATGCCGGCGGCGCGCAGGCGCGTGCTGATCCAGTCCCGCAGCGGAACGAAGCCCTCGGTGGCGCTGTACTGCAGCGCAGCGGCGCCTTCGCGCGCCAGCACGCGGGCGTGCGCATCGGCAATCGCGTCGATCGGGAAGAGCTCGGGGGCCGGCAGTCCACCGGCGAAGGAGAGGACATCGGGCCGCTCGGCCACCTTCAGGATCTCCCGAATGGCCGAGGCCTCCATCCGCGCCATCCGGCGGGCAAGTGGAAACGTCATCGTGCTCGTCATCCCTTCTTCCTTCCGGCGTCCTCGCGGCGTTGCGGCGACACGAAGATGCGCGACTCGTCCTTGATGGACGCCAGCACGATCGTCGTGTCCGTCCGTGTCACCCCCGGAATGGTGCGCAGCGTGCCCACGAGGAGCGCGTCCAGCGTGCCCGTGTTCTGAGTCTTCACCTTCAGGAGGTACGAGTCCTCGCCGGCGACGCGGTGACACTCGAGCACGTCGTCGAGCGCGAGCACGATCTCCGCAAAGGCGTCGAAGTGCCGGGGATGGTCGATGGCGACACCGATGAAGGCCGTGATGTCCTTGCCGAGCATGGCGGCATCCACGCGCGCCGTGTATCCGACGATGACGCCACGCTGCTCGAGCTTGCGGATCCGTTCCGCCACCGCCGGCTGCGAGAGGCCGACGGCCTGCGCCAGTTCGAGCTGCGTCGCCCGGCCGTCGGCCTGTAGGCGCTGAACGATGATGTGATCGGTCGCATCCAACATGCGGCGATTATATCATCCGCCTCGTTCGCTGTCTACCTATAAATGTGAGGTCGCGGACCGAGCGCCGGCATCAGCGCCCGCCGACCCCCGTCATCCGCACGACAAGCGGCACGTACAGCGTCCGTCCGGGCACCGCCGATGGCGTGCGCGTCGGTGTCGCCGTCGTGATGGGCGTCACCGTCAGGATGGGCGTTGGGGTCGCCGTCGGGCAGTATGGCGGCATCGTCGGCACCGGGACGTAGATGTCGTTGTCTCGCTCGTCGCTCTCGGCGACGCGGTTGTCGGGGTCGATCGCGGCGCGGTAGAACGTGAGCAGGCCAGGGCCGCGGGTGTAGCTCGCGCCGGCCGGCAGTGCCTCGAATGCCCAGCGCTGGGCGCCGGGTGGTTCGGCGACGGTGTCGAACGACCCGGCGACGGCGCCGCCATCGTTGTGGACCGTGACCTCGCTGTAGAACGGCGGCACCGGCCGGTCGGTCGGGATGCAGCCCTCCGGCAGGTCGATCCACCAGCGGGCCCAGCCGCGCAGGTTGGGCAGCGGGAGGGGCGTCGCCGTCGCGGTCGGCGTCGGGCCGGGCGTGCAGCGCACCGGCGGGCGCTCGGGCGGGATCTGCACCGGCACGCGGTTGTTCGTCTCGTCGGACTCGGCGACGCGGTTGTCCGGGTCGACGTGGATGACGGTCGACACGAGCGCCCGCTCGGCCAGGCAGAGCCGCCCGCCCGCATCGAGCTGCGGCACGGCGACGTCCTCGGCCGCGGCGCCCTCGCCGAAGCGCGCGACGAAGCCGCGGGCCTCGGTGCCGCCCTGGTTGAGGATGCACGGACGGTAATGGTACCGGCCGAACAGCGCGCCGTCGTCGCCCTCGCAGCGCCCGATGTCCAACGTGAACGTCGCCGTCAGGTCGGGCGGTCCGGGCGTCCCGATCGGCGTCGGGGTGGGCGACGGCGTGGGCGACGGCGTCACCATCGGATCGACGGTGCACGTCGGCGGCGGCGTCAGCGTGACCTGGGGGATGCGGCGGCCGTCGCCGTCCTGCCAGTCGAAGTGCCGATCGTCGGCGACGACCCGCACGAAGCGGACGGGAGCGTCGAACGGCTCGACATCGACACGGGCACCGGCCGTGAGGTCCCAGATCTTGCGCGGCGGGCTGCCGTTGTCGGCAAAGACGCTGACGCCGTAGGCGGTCGCGTCGCCGGTGTTGGCGATGCGCACGAAGACGCGCGGGGCGACGACCTCGGGCAGGCATACCGCGTCGAAGCCCATGTGGCGGTACTCGGCGCGCTCGATGACGACGGTCGGCGCGGGCCTTGGCGTGCGGGTCGGGCCCGGCGTGCATGTCGCCGGCGCCGTCGCGCGCAGGAAGTAGATCGTGTTGTTCGTCTCGGAGTGCTCCGGCACATCGTTGTCGGGGTCGATCTCGCTCGAGTAGTTGGCGGTGACGCGGTGATGATCGACCGTCCGATCCGCATCGGCCGGCAGATCGGGGATCGTCCAGCCGGGCGGGCCGACGCGGAACGGACCGGCCGCGACCTCGCCGTCGTTCGCCACGCGGGCGCCATCGACGAACTTCGACGGCAGGTGGGACGGCCAGCAGTCGAAGCCCTGGGTGTCGACGAAGCCCGACCAGCCGGTCCCGGTCAGCTCGGCCATGGGCGTCGGTCGCGGCACGCACGTCGGGTGGGCAATCGCCTGCAGCGTCGGCACGGGCATGGGCGGCTGCCAGTTGTCGTCCTCGTTCGACTCCGCTACGGCGTCGCCGGCGTCGACGAAGAGGCCGACGCCCGGCGCGACGTCGACGGGCGCGCACAACGTCTCGGCGGGCTCGAGCCCGCCGGTCGAGAGGACCGGCACGGACGGCGCACCGTCCGCGGTGACGACGAACGGGCCGGACGGCGCGTTGCCGTGGTTGGCGATGCAGAGGTGGAAGCCCTGGTCATAGCCGTTGCCGGTGACGCAGCGGTTCCACACGCCGATGTTGCGACCCTTGAGCTTCCACTCGCCGCGGTCGGCGACGAGGTTGGGGCGCGGGTCCGGCGTGGGCGTGGCGGCTTGGGCGGGGCGGGCGGGGCGCGAGGACGCCGGGCGGTCGGCGAGCGTCGTGCGTGCCCCGACGAGGGCGAAGACGGCGGCGAGGGCGAGCAGGGCCGGAGCCGTGCGTGCACGTGGATTCATTTCGAGCTCCTTCGATGGGTGGCACGGCTCAAGGGCGGACGAGCGGATCGACAGCCCTTCCGCGCGGCACCCACGACCCAAACAGCGACCCAAACAGTGTACGCCCGGGGAGCGCCCAATGTGAGCGGGCCGCCGCGGTTCGCGACACACCGCATCCGCAATCACCCTATAATCGCCGCCCACTCGCCTGTCCGCGCGCCTGTCCACGCGCCACGCGCTTCGGGAGCCCGCCATGGTCGACACCGCCACCGGTGTGAAGGATCCGTCCAGCCAGGACTATATCGCCCTCGAAGAGCGGTACGGCGCCCACAACTACCGTCCGTTGGACGTCGTGTTGACCGGCGGCCTCGGCAGCTGGGTGTGGGACGTCGACGGCAAGCGCTACCTGGACTGCCTGGCGGCATACGGCGCGGTGAACCAGGGGCACAACCACCCGCGGATCGTCGCCGCGTTCCTCGAGCAGGCGCAGCGGATGGCCCTCACGAGCCGCGCGTTCCGCAACGACAAGCTCGGGCCGTTCTATCGGATCCTGTGCGAGATGACCGGCTACCAGCGCGTCCTGCCGATGAACACCGGCGCCGAGGCCGTCGAGACGGCGCTCAAGGCGGCGCGCAAGTGGGGCTACACCGTCAAGGGGATCCCGGACGGACAGGCGGAGATCATCGTCATGGCCGGCAACTTCGGCGGGCGGACGATCACGATCATCTCGTTCTCCGACGAGCCGCAGTACCGCGCCGGCTTCGGGCCGTTCACGCCCGGCTTCAAGCTCGTGCCGTTCGGGGACGCGGACGCCATCGAGCGGGCGATCACGCCGAACACGTGCGCCGTGCTCCTGGAGCCGATCCAGGGGGAGGCCGGGATCATCGTCCCGCCGCACGGGACGCTCAAGCGGATCCGCCAGATCTGCGACGTGAACAACGTCCTCATGATCGCCGACGAGATCCAGAGCGGCCTCGGCCGCACGGGCCTGCTCATGGCGTGCGACCACGAGGGCGTCCGGCCGGACGGCGTGACGCTCGGCAAGGCGCTGGCGGGCGGGATGTACCCGGTCAGCGCGTTCCTGGCGGACGACGCGGTCATGGACGTCTTCCAGCCCGGCGACCACGGCAGCACGTTCGGCGGCAACCCGCTTGGCGCGGCGGTGGCCACGGAAGCGCTGACGGTGCTGCGCGACGAGGGGATGGTCGAGAACGCGGCGGCCATGGGCCGGCGCTTCGGCGCGGGCCTCGAATCGTTCGACCAAGGCTCGATCAAAGAGGTGCGCCAGGTCGGGCTGTGGATCGGCATCGAGCTCTGGCCAGAGGCCGGCGGGGCGCGCCGCTACTGCGAGGACCTGCGGGATCGCGGGCTGCTCTGCAAGGAGACGCACCACCACGTCATCCGGATCGCCCCGCCGCTCGTCATCCAGCCGGGCGAGGTCGACCACGCGCTCGAGACGCTGCAGGCGTCGTTCGATCACCTCGGATAACGGACCCTCCAGCACGTGTCGACGACGACGGTTCCCAAGCGGCGCATCCTCGTGCTCCACGGACCCAACCTGAACCTGACCGGCCGCCGCGAGCCGGACGTTTACGGCACGGCGACGCTGGCCGAGATCGACACGTCCTTGCTTGCGACCGGCGCGGCGAGTGGCGACGAACTGACGATCGTTCAGTCGAACCATGAGGGCGCATTGATCGACGCGATTCACGCGGCCATGGACGCCGGGCTCGACGGCATCCTGATCAACGCCGGCGGACTGTCCCACACGTCCGTCGCGCTGCGGGACGCGATCGCGGCCGCGGGCGTGCCCGCCGTCGAGGTGCACCTGTCGAACGTGGCGGCGCGGGAGGATTTCCGGCGGGTGTCCGTGCTCGGGGCGGTGTGTGTGGGCGGCGTGTACGGGTTCGGGGCGGAGAGCTATCGGCTGGGGTTGCAGGCGCTGCTGCACACGCTCGAGGCAAACGCGTCCCGGTGACCGCGCGGTGCTGCCGTCGGCCGCCCGTCACCCGTGCGGCGTCGCCGTGACGATCCGCGGCGACGACGGACGGACGGTCCGTGGCGTCGGTGTCGCCGTCTCGAAGCCGACGGGCCACGGCGGCGTGATCGGCGGCGACGGCGCTACGGGCGGCCGTGCGCCGGGCAGCGGGGCGGTGGGCGGGGCGGTGGGCTCCGCCGTGTCCGTCGGCATGTCCGTCGCCGTGGGTGTCGGCGTCGGCGTCGCCAGGCTCCACGTGCGGCCGAAGGCGTTGTACAGCATGGCGGCCACCATGTTCGTGCCCGTGCGGCTGAGGTGGACGCCGTCCGGACCCCGAACCTCGATCAGCTCGCCCGTCTCGTCCGGCAGGTAGAGGCTGAAGCGGCCGTCCGGGCCTTGGAACGTCTCCCAGATGTCGATGAACTTCACCCAGGGCCGCGTCGCCGCCGCGCGCCGCACGGCGACGTTCACGGCCGCGGCCGCCCGGTGGTCGTCCGCGTCGCGCATGACCGGCAGGCCGACCCAGTAGAGCCGAATCTCCCGGCACGCGTCCATCAGCGACGCCGCGCGTTCGGCATACGCGTTCGTCCACTCGGGCGAGGCGATCTCGACGACGGTGTCATCGTCCAGGATCATGTTCTGGTCGTCGTTCGCGCCCACGAAGAACACGATCGCCTCGACGCCGGTCGTGTCCGCGATGACCGCCACCTGCGCCGGCCAGTCGAAGTAGTCCGGCCGCGCCAGCCCGGTGCTGATCCGCCCGTCCACCTCGACGGACGTCATCCCGTCGCGCGTCGCGAAGTTCTGGAGTTCGAAGCCGAGCGGCTGGGCGAAGCTGTCGCCGGCGACGATCACCCGCAGCGGCGCGTCCGGCGAGATCGGCCGGGCGGGCGGCGGCGTCATGGTCGGCTGCGACCACCGCGTCGGCGACGGCCCGACGGCACCGCGGTCGGCGCCCGCCGTGCGCCACCACGCGGTGGCCGTCCCGCCCGCCGTGTCCGATCCGCCGCCCACCCCGTTCGCGCCGGCCGTGCCCGACGCCGCTCGCGCGCTGCCGCCCCCCGCGCCGCGCACGAGCGCCGCCGCCGTCGCCGCGCGCGGATCGTCCGCATCCGGCGGCTTCTCGTTCGCGCCGCCGACGCTCGCCGTGCCGTCCGCCAGCCGCGCCACCGGCCCGTCGTCGCCCGGCGCGAGGCCGAGCGCAACGCGCGCCCGCTGCACGCCGTGCGACGGCGCGGCGAGCCCGATCCGGTGCGCGGCCGCATCGACGATCTCGAGCCCGTCGACGAGCAATGTGCGCCCCGACCCGAACGGCAAGCGCTCGGCTACCTTCAGCACGCGGCCCGTCGACAGCGCGCCGGCCAGGCCGAGGGCGAGGACGACGCCGCCGTAGACGCGGCGGGGCGAGATCGCACCCGGTTCGTCGTGGTCCTTCACTTCTGGGGCTTCCATCAGAACTGGAAATAGATGAACGGCGCCACGCCCTCGGGCCCGAGGGCGATCGCCAGGAAGAGCGCCGCACCGACGGCCGCGCCCTGGACGAGGAGCGGCAACCGGCCGAACGCGTCGGCGGCGCGGCGGCCGACCCCCGGCGGGACGAGCTGGGCGGCAAGGGCGAGCGCGATCACGGCGACGACGGGGACCGAGGCGACCTCGACCGCGCCGCCGGCCGTGAACAGGCGCCGGAACATCAAGGCGGCCGCGTCGAACGTCGGTGCGCGGAACAAGACCCAGCCGGCGCACACGAAGTGGAACGTGATCAGCCGGCCGAGCCATAGGCGAACGGGGCGCGACGCCGACGCGACATCGCCGCCGCCACCGACACCACGGACCGCCCCGGATGCACCCGCCACCAACCGCTCCACCGCCAGCCCCGCCCCGTGCAACGCCCCCCACGCCACGAACGTCAAGCTCGCGCCGTGCCACAACCCGCCGAGCGTCATCGTCAGCAGCAGGTTGACGTACGTCCGGACGCGCCCCTTGCGGCTGCCGCCGAGCGGGATGTAGAGGTAGTCGCGCAGCCAGCGCGAGAGCGTCATGTGCCAGCGGCGCCAGAAGTCCTGGATGCTGGCGGCGGCGTACGGCCGGTCGAAGTTCTGCGGGAACGAGATGCCGAGAAGGAGCGCGACGCCGATGGCGATGTCCGTGTACGCGCTGAAGTCGGCATAGATCTGCACGGCGTAGCCGTAGATCGCGATGAGGACGTCGAACGAGCCGTAGCGATCGGGCACGCTGAAGACGGGATCGACGATGGCGGCGGCGACAAACGTGCTGACGAAGACCTTCTTGAACATCCCGCCCGCGATCAGCGCCCCGGCCCGCGTCACGTCGGCGCGCGTGAGGGCGCGCGGGACGAACAGCTGCGGCAGGAACTCGCTGGCGCGCACGATCGGCCCGGCGACGAGGTGCGGGAAGAACGCGGCGTAGACGGCGTACTCGGCGAACCCGACGGGCTCGAGCTTGCCGCGGCCGATGTCCACCACGTAGCTGATGGCATGGAACGTGAAGAACGAGATCCCGACGGGCAGCGCGATGTCCAACAGCCGCATGCCGCCATCGAAGCCGAGGTCGACGAGCACGCCGTTGACCTCGCGCGCGAAGAAGCCGTAGTACTTGAACCAGCCCAGGAGCGCGAGGTTGAACGAGACGGCCAGCCACAGCCACGCCCGCCGCCGCCCACCCGCGGCGGCGTGGATCCGGCGGCCGAACACGGCGTTGGCGGCGGCCGAGAGTGCGATCAGGGCGACGAAGCGCGGATCCCACCAGCCGTAGAACAGGTAGCTGGCCGCGATCATGAACCACTGCCAGCGCTGGCGATGGGGGCGCAGCGCCCAACTGATCGGGAAGACCAGCACGAAGAACACGGCGAACGTCAGCGTCGGGAAGAGCACGGCGCCCTCAGCCTCGCGTCATCATGGTTCGGGCGGCCCATCGTCGAACACGACGCGTTTGAGTCGCGCGAGCGCCTGGAGCGTGATGAGGTTGCGCTGGTTCACGCCGAACCGCAGCCCAGCGGGCGTGAAGTTCGACGGCCCCCCGCCGAACGTGTTCAGGTGGATCCCGTCGCCGGCCATCCCGGCGTTCACGACGTCCGGCGACCAGAGCGCGCGCCAGAGGTTGATCAGCGGCACCTGGCTCCCCTGCGCCACCCGGACGACGGCCTGGTTGTACCACGTGATCCGCGCGTGCGCGTTCGGCCGGTCGAGGCGCGGCGGGATCGTCGTGAGCAGCGGTACGACGCCCTTGGCCGCAAGCTCGTCGACGATCCGGCGCAGCGTGCTTTCGTAATAGCGGACGTCGATGTCGTTCTGGGCATCGTTCGTTCCGAACAGGATGACGGCCACGCCGGGCTGGATGAGCCTCAGCTCGCACGCCAGCGCGTAATCGTCCGGCGGCGGACACTCGGCGCGCGGCTCCTTGTACGTCCCGAAGACGGCCGCGGCCGTCCAGCCCGAGTTCGCCGCCCAGCTGATGCGCGTGAGGCTGTTCGCCGCGCAGCCGCTCGTCTCGAGCTCGGGCGCCAGCGCGCCGGCGCGGAAGTGGTCGATCACCGGCTGCAGGTCCGCGTACGCGTCAAGCGCCGTCCAGCCGCAACCCGATTGCCCCAGGAAGTACGTGTTGTCGGTCAGGCTGTCGCCGACCTTCATCAGGACGTCGGCCCGCCGCCCCATGCCCTGCCCCGTGCCGACGATGCCCCGCAGCCGGTCCTTCATCGTCTGGTCGATCCCGGGCACGATCGGCACCATGTCCTCGACGGACGGCGTCGGTGAAAGCGTCGGCGACGGCGTGTCCGTCGGCGTGGGCGAGAGCGTCGGCGTCGGCGTATCGGACGGCGTGGGCGAGATCGAGGGCGTCGGGGTGATGGACGGCGTCGCGCTCGGGCCGGCGGGCGTTCCGCCGGATGCGCCGTCGCGGTCGCCCTGCGGCGCGTCGATGCCACCGCCCTCCGACGTCCCGTGCCGCGCCACGACCGTCGCCTCGCCGCCCGTGCCGCCGGAACGGGCGCTCGGCGTCCGCCACAGCCAGGCGCCGAGCGGCACGAGCACGACGAGCACGGCATACGCCACCACGTATGGGTGGCGCCTGCGCCAGGCGGCAGCGATTCTTGGCGGCACGCGCGCACCGGACGGGTGCGGCGGCAGGGAGGAGGGGTCCATCGAGATAAGCCGCTCGGCAGGTGGGGGACGGCGGAACCGCTTTGGGGGCGACGGGCGATGAAGGGGCGATTCTGACACATGCGCGGCGGATCGCCTAAGGCGCAAACGCTCAGGGCGCCGCCGTCGCGCCCGCTCCTGCGGCCCGCGAGCGCTCGAGGAAGCGAGCGAGCGTCGCGTCGCCGCCTTCGAAGATGCGGAACGTGGCGACGCGCTCCTGGGGCGTACCGACCCGCTGGCGGGCATACCGCGCCACCGCCTCGTCCAGCGCCGCATCGACTCCTGGATCGCCCAGCCGGTCGAGCGCCAGCGCCAGGGCGAGCACAAGGTCGCCGTTGTCCACGGACCGCTCGGACGCGGCGCGCAGCTCGTCGCGGGCGCCGGCGAAGTCGCCGAGGGCGTAGTGCAGGTAGCCGAGCCGAAGGGCGATCACGTCGTCCGTCGGGGCCAGCTTGCGCGCCTCGTCGTATGCCCGGATCGCATCGTCGAGCTCGTCGATGTCGACGAGCGCTTGGCCGACCATGTCCCACTCGCGCGCCTGCCACGGTGCGAGCCGTCGCGATCGGTCGAGCGCCGCCTCCGCCGCTTCCACCTCGCCGGCCCGGACGAGTTCCACACCGTACAGGAGGTGCGCCAGCGGCAACTGGCCGTCAAGCGCGACGGCCCGGCGCGCGAACTCGAGCGCCTCGTCATGGGCGCGGCGGTCCATCGCCACCGTCGCCAGCCCGATCAGCGGGCGCGCGTCGCTCGGGTCGCGTGCCGCGGCGCGCTCGAACGCGTCCGCGGCGCCGGCCAGATCGCCTTGCGTGCGGCGCGCCTCACCCAGCACGAGGAAGTTCTGTGATCCGGCACCGGACACCTGGCTCGACTGCTCCGCGAACTGTGCGGCATCGGCATCCGCCGAGAGGGCCTTGTGGCGATCGAGCAGTAGCTGGCCCTCCGCCGTCCGCCCGTCGCGCACCAGCAACTGGCCAAGGTTCAGCGTCGCCTCCAGCGAGCGCGGGTCAAGATCGAGCGCCCGTCGGAACGACTGTTCGGCCTTGGGCGCCTCGCCCTTGCGCGCGTACGCTCGGCCCATCAAGCTGAACACGTCCGCCATGCCGCTTCCCTGGGCCCGCGTCAGCACCTCCAGCGCCCCGTCGTAGTCGCCGCCCTCCATGAGCGCCCGGCCGACGAGCGCCGCGCCGTAGCCGTTCCGGGCATCGACGGCCAGGATGCGCCGCGCGTACGTCAGCGCGTTGGCCGTGTCGCCGTCCTCGTCGTAGCCGCGGGCCAGCGCCGTCAGCGTCGGGACGTGGCGCTCGTCCACCGCCAGCGCGCCAAGGAGCACCGGCACCGCGGCCGCGAAGCCGTCCCGCTGGCCGAGGACGAGGCCGTGCGCCAGCCGAATCTCGACCGCGTTCGGCTCGCGCTCGACCAAGCCGCCCGCCAGCGTCACGGCTTCGTCCAGCTTGCCGGCATCGACCAGTGTGTCGAGCTGGCGAAGCGACTCGAGCGCCGCGGCGCTCGGGGTGGCCGGCTCGCCCCGGACGGCCGGCGTGCCGACGCCGGCGCCGCAGCCGGCGGTCGCGAGGGTGGCGAAGAGAGCGGCCGCGATCCTCACCGCCGCCATCGTGCGCACGGAGCGCGTCCGAGCGGTGGTCCCGGTGGCGGTGGTCGCCGCAAGGCCCTTCGCCCGTCCGCGTTCGGCGGCTGCGCTCATCGTGCCCCGGCCTGCTCGATGCGCGTCACCGCGTCGATGCGCACATCGGCGCCCGCCACCGTCTGGCTGGATCCCTCGGGCCAGCGGACGACGATCTCGTCGACCGCCGCCGCATCGCCAATGCCGACGTGCAGCACGGAACTGCCCTGCCCCTGGTAGCTCCCGCCGGCGGCCAGCTCGGCCACCCAAGCGCGCGTGCCGGCACGAACCGTCGCCCGCGCGCCGATCGCCGGACGGCCGCCGAACCGGCTGCGCAGGTCGAGGGCGACGGCGTGGCCGCGCGGGCTCGCGTCGTTGCGGAGCACGACGGCGTCGCGGTTGTTGTGGGTGACGAGGAGATCGAGGTCGGCGTCGCCGTCGAGGTCGCCCGCAACGGCGGATCGACCGACGCCGGGCACGCCGAACGGGTCACCGGCTTGGGCGGAGACGTCCGTGAAGTGGCCGTCGCCGCCGTTCAGGAAGAGCTGGTCCGTCTGCTCGTACGTCAGCCGCGGGCTCGTCAGCTGGATGTTGTCGATGATGTGGCCGTTCGTGATGAAGAGGTCGAGGTCGCCGTCGTTCTCGGCGTCGAGGAACGTCGTGCCGAAGCCGACGCGCGACTGCGGATCGACGCCGAGCCCGTACACGTCCGTGAGGTCCTCGAACCAGCCGCCGGACCCGTTGTGGTAGAGCGTGCTGCTCTCGACGTCGAGCGTCGTGAGGAAGAGGTCGAGCCGCGCATCGTTGTCGATGTCGCCCACGGCGATCCCCATCCCGGCCTCGGTCTTCCCCTCGGCATCGAACGCCACCCCCTGCTCGACACCGACCTCGGCGAACGTGCCGTCGCCCTTGTTGTGGTACAGGAACTGGCGCGTCGAGTCGTTGGCCACGAACACGTCCATCCACCCGTCGTCGTCGTGGTCGAGCCACATGACGCCCAGGCCCTTGCCCTGCGACGGGTCGTCGTCCGCCACGCCCGCCGAAACCGCAACGTTTTCGAACGTTCCATCGCCGTTGTTGTGGTAGAGCACATCCTGGGCCCCGTTGTAGACGTCCGGATGGCAATACATCGGCGTCTCGGCCGGCCCGCAGCGCTTGTGGTTCGCCAGGCTGTGGTCGACGTAGTTGACGACGAAGATGTCGAGCCAGCCGTCCCGGTCGTAGTCCGCCATCGCGCAGCTCGACGCCCACAACGTGTTCGCCACACCGGCGGCCGTCGTGCCGTCGGTGAACGTCCCGTCGCCGTTGTTCATCAGGAGCGCGTCGGGGCCGAAGTTGGCGACATAGATGTCCACCCAGCCGTCGTTGTGCACGTCGCCGAAGCATGTGCCCATGCCGTAGCCGGTGTTGCCGGCACCGCTCGTGGCCGTGGCGTTCGTGAACCGGCCCGTGCCGTCGTTCAGGAACAGCTCGTTCGGCAGCGGCGTCGCGTCGGCGTAACCCGGCAGCGGCCCGCTCTGGACCAGATAGGCGTCCAGGTCACCATCGTTGTCGACGTCCAGCAGGCCGCCGCCGGCGCCCATCGTCTCGACCATGTACTTCTGGCCGCTGCCGCCGTTGACGTGTCGGAAGTGCAGCCCGGAGGCCGCTTGGACGGCGGTGAAACGCGCCGCGGTCGGCACGTCGGACGCGGCGGCGCCGTCGGCCGAGCCGTCGCTCGCGGCGGGGATCGGCGTCGATCCGAACGGCGACACGCCGCTCGGCGTCGGCACGGCAGCGCCCGGCGCTCCGCCGCACGCAACGGGAGCGAGCGCGGCGGTGAGGATGAGCGCCACGGCGAGCCACCTCGGAAAACGGATCACGGCAGCCTCTTCGAGCCTTCGGCGTCGTCCGCCGGGCGGACGGTGTCGTCGTGCCGCCGGCCTGTCTGGCGGGCGGGGCTGATCATTTTATCATGCGCTCGATCGGGCCGGATCGTCGGCTGCGCGGCGGCGGTGCGGCGGTTTTCACGGGTTGTCCGCGCTGCGTGCCGTGGTATGGTTGCGCACGACATCGCCGCAGCCAAGGAGCAGACGTGCCATGAGCCGCATCCCGCCGTCGAACCCCGCCTGCCGCCTCAGCCCACGCCTCGGCGCCGCGGCCCTCGCCGTCGGCCTCGCCCTGGGTGCCGGCGCCTTCCCCGCCGGGCGGTCCGCCGCCCAAGACCCCTCGGCCGGCGACGTCGTGCTCATCGATGCCGCGGGCGGAACCGCCGAGACCGTCGCCGCACTCGACGACGGTGCCGTGGCGGCCGGCATCGGATCACGGGTGGTCGTCCTCGACGTGACGGACCGCACGGCGCCGCACATCGTCGGCCGCACCGGGCTGTTGCCCGCCTCGCCGCTCGACCTGACGGCCGGCGGCCGAGCGGCGTTCGCAGCGCTCGGCGGGGCGGGCCTGGCCGTCATCGACCTGGATGACCGCACCGCGCCTCAGATTGCGGCGCGCCTGTGCCTCCCTCGCCCCGCGGTCGACGGCGCCCTCGCCATGCGCCCGCCGCGCCCCCGCGCATCCGCGGCAGCCTGCGCCGACGCCGGCAGCCCACCCATCCAGGCGGTCAGCACCGTGGCCGACGGCTTGATCGCGTTCGCCGTCGGCGGCGGCGGACTGCTCGTCGTCGATGCCGCCGATCCATATCGGCCGCGCGACGCCGGCTGGCTGCCGCTGGGCGTCGAGGCGCGGGCCGTGGCGGCGCTGGACGGCACGGTCCTCGTGCTCGGCTCGGTGCCGGCAGGGCCGGACGCCGGCAACAGGCTGATCGTCGTCGACGTGCGGATTTCCGACGAGCCGGCCGTCCGGAGCTGGCTCAAGCTCGGCGGCCCGGCTGGCGCGTTCGTGGATGTGGCGGCGGCCGGGAGCGTGGCCGTGGCCGGCGGCTCGGCGGGTGCGGCCGTGATCGATCTCGCGCGGCTGGACCGTCCCAACGTCGCGGCACGCATCGATCGGATCGTGTCGGCGGTCGATGTGCGGTCGGCCGGCGCCCGGACGCTCGCGGCGCTCGTCACGCCGAACGTGTTGGACGATCCGCAGCCGCGTGCGGTCTTCCACGACATCGACCTGTTCGACGTCTCGACGCTTGCCTCGCCGCGCCGGCTCGGCCGGCACGCGACGGCCACGTTCGTCGGCCCGACCGACATCGTCCTCGGTCCGATCACCTCCGACACGCCGTGGCTCGTGCTGTCGTCCGCGCTCGGCGGCTGCACGGTGCTCGAACATCGCCAGCCCGCCTCGATCACCGCCGTCGGCGAGGTGATGTCCGGCGGCGCGATCCTCGCCACCGCCGTCGGCGGCCATGCGTTCGTCATCGAGGGCGATCCGCGCGGCGCGACCGCCCGACAACGGCTGGCGATCGTCGATGTGGCCACCAGCGCGCCGGTCGGTTCGCTCGCCGGGCTCACGCACGTCCAAGGGATCACCGCCGCCGGCGATCGGCTGTACATCGTCGAAGGCAACGGCGGCGTGCGGATCGTCAGCACAACCGTCATCAGCGCGCCGCAGACGATCGGCTACATCACCGAAGTCCAAACCGGCATGCCGCCCGCGGCCGGGCCGGGGTGGCTCGCGGTCGTCGGCCCGGGCAGCGCCGTGCACGTCATGGACGCCCGCGATCCGGCCCACATCCGGACCGTCAGCGCGTTGTCCCCGTCCACACCCGTGATCGTCGACGTCGCTGCCGTCGGCCACCGGCTGCTCGTGGCCGGCAGCGACCGGCTCTTCACGTTCGACCTGTCCGATCCGATGCAACCTCGTCCGCTCGGCCAGACGCTGTTCGACAGCGAGGACGCCCGGTTCGTCGCACCCCGCCTCGCGGTCGGGGACGGGCGCGCCTGGCTCGTCGACCCGCTGGGCGGCCTCTTCGCGTTCGACACGCGGCCGGACATTCCGCGCCGCATCGCACGCTTCGCGGACGTCACGGGGCTTGACGTCGTGGACGTCGGCGGCAGGGCGATCGTGCGGCTTGCCCGTCTCGACCCGGAGTTCGGCCACATGCCCGGCGACCGCTTGGTCGCGGTGGATGCCCCGCTGGCCGGCGGGGGCGGCATCGTCGGCACGTGGACGGCGCCGGCGGACGCACTGGACGTTGCGGCCGACCCGGTCCACGCCGGCGGCGTCCTCGTGGCGGCCGGCTCGTACGGCCTGACGCGCTGGCAGCGCCGCGCGGACGTTGCGCCGACCGCGGCGCCAACGGAGGCGCCCGCGCGGCCCGCCCCCACCCGCACCGCCCGCACCGCCGCTCCGCCCGACCCCCGCCCGCGCCCACCGCGTCTTCCTGCCGCTCGTCACGAACGGGCTGACCGGGGCGAAGCCCGCCGTGGTGCTCTCCTTGGCCGCAACCCTCGGCGGCGTGGCCGCTTCGGCCGCGGCGGACGTCGATATCGGTTATGTCGCGTCAGGGGCACGGGTGGCGTCGTACCGCTTGCGGGGCAGCGACCGGCGGCGGGGCGAGGGGCCCGAGCCCCTCGGATCGGCCACGGTCGGCGAGCGGATCATCGCCTTGGCGGTCACCCGTGGCCGGCTGGCCGCGCTCGTCGGCCCGCCGCGGGCCCTCGAGCCGGTGGTGACGGATTTCGGGGTGTTCGGCATCACCGCGGGCGGGGGCAGCGACCCGGGCCCGGCAGCACGTGCGATTCCCGCCGGCGACGGGACGGGGCTGCGGCTGCTCGACGTCACCGATCCGTCCCGGCCGCGGCTGGCGGCGCGCGTGGCCGTGCCGCCCGGTGCCATCGACGTCACGGCGGGCAGCAACGACACCGCCGGCTGGTTCGCCGTCGTCGGCTCGACGGACTCGGGCGGGTATCTGGTGACCGTGGATGCGCGCAATGCCGCCGTACCGCAGTCGACGCGGCTCGACCTCGGCGACGTGCGCCCCGTCGGCGTCGCGATCACCGGACGGCGGGCGGTGGTCCAGCTGTCGCGGGCGGATGAATCGGCCGTGCTGCTCGTCCTCCTCGATCGGCCGGATCAACCGGCACCCGGCGGCACCACGGACGGGCTGGCGGTGGCGACCGGGGTCGGGGGCGTCGCCGCGGCCCGCGATCGCGCCTTCGTCCTCACGGCAGGCGGCCTCACCGTGATCGATGTGTCGGGCCGCGACCCACGGTTCGTCGGCGAGACGTCGGTCGGGTTCAACGGCGGCGAGCCGGCGTTCGTGGCGGCCGTCGGCTCGAACGTCTGGGTGGGGTCGCGGCAGGGCGAGGTGCTGCAGATGTTCGTCGTCGAGGACAGCCCGAATGCCTTCAATTTCGACCAACTGCCCTACGTCGACGCCGTCGGCCTCGGCCGCGCGATGGCGGCCGGCAACGGGGTGCTCCTGTTCGCCGGCGGCATGCTCGGCAGCGTCGCGGCCGCCAAGATGCCGCTCTTCGACCCCCTGAACGGCGACTTCACGGAGGGTGAGGGCTCGGTCTTCGAGGGCGTGGTGGCCGGGCTCGGCTTCAGTGCCGCCGTCGCCGCCGGGCCGCCCGGCACCGGCCTGGCCTTCGCCACGACCGTGAACGGGGGCATCGGCCCGGTGCGCACGCGCCCGTCGGACGGCGAGCCGGCGCTCGGCACCGCCTTCGGGTTCAAGGACATCTCGCTGCCGCTACCGCCGACCGACCTGGCGATGCGCGGTGAGATGGGCGTGATCGTCGGAGGGCTCACGCCGCTCCGCACGCTGCAGGTGCTGGGCGAGCTCGTCGCGCCCGTGGCCGAACCGCTCGATGCGAGCACCGGGACGGCGCTGGACGGCCTGCGCGCCAGCCCGACGGCCCGGCGCGTCGTCCTGGCCGACGGGTTCGCATGGGTCGCCGAACGGAACGCGGGCTTCACCGTCTTCGACGTCAGCGATCCGCGCAGCATCCCGATTCGGGCGGGGCGGGTCGAGACGCCCGGCCAGCCGCGCGGCCTGGCGGTGCGCGACGGACGGGTGTACGTGGCCGACGGCACGGCCGGCCTGACGCTGATCAACGCGCGCAACCCGGCGTCGCCGCGCGAAAGCGGCCATCTGTCGACGCCGGGCGTCGTCACCGCGGTGGCGCTCAGCGCGGATGGTCGGACGGCCTTCATCGCCGTCGATTCGATCCACGCCGCGTGGCTGGGCAGCGGCCGCGACCGGGCGGCGGTCTGGGCGGTCGACGTGCAGAACATGGCCGCCCCACGGGTCATCGGCGCGGCCGGCCTCGACATGGGCACCGTCGCCGACATGAAAATCGACGGCAGCCGCCTGTACGTCGTCGGCCAGCGCATCATCGGCGGGCCGCTGGCCGAGCCGCCGGGCGGTACGCTCTCCGCGGCCGTCATCGATGCGACCGATCCGGCGCGGCCGGCGCTGACGGGGCAATGGACGGCGGCGACCGGCTTCCCGTACGTGCCATCCATGCTGAGCGTCGTGGGGCCGCGGGTGGTCGTGGCGCTGGGCGAAGGGGGGTTGGCGGTGTTGGACGTGAGGTAGGGGCGGGATGCCGCCGGCCGAAGGGATCCGCGCGTCACCCGGCCGAATCGACCCCCGTCACCCGCTTCGTGATCGGCATCCGGCGGTCCCGCCCGAAGGCGCGCGCGGTGATCTTGATACCGGGCGGCGCCTGGCGGCGCTTGTACTCGGCGCGGTCGACCCAGCGGGCGATCTGATCCACGACGGTGCGGTCGGCGCCGAGCAGCGCGACGATCTCGTCGACGCTCAGCTCGTCCTCGACGTAGGCGACGAGGATCGGGTCGAGCACGGCGTACGGCGGGAGCGTGTCCTGGTCCGTCTGGTTCGCGCGGAGCTCGGCGGTCGGCGGGCGCTGGATCGAGCGCTCCGGGATGACGGGGGCGGGGCCGAGGGCGTTCCGCCAGCGGGCGAGGTCGTACACGAGCATCTTCAGCACGTCTTTGATCGGCGCGAAGCCGCCGGCGGTGTCGCCGTAGAGCGTGGAGTAGCCGACGCTCGTCTCGCTCTTGTTGCCCGTCGCGAGGACCATCCAGCCGAACTTGTTCGACAGGGCCATCAGGACGTTCCCGCGGATCCGCGACTGGATGTTCTCCTCGGTCGTGTCCGGCGCGCGGCCCGCGAACGTGGGTGCGAGCATGTCGAGGTAGCTCTGGAACGCATCGTCGATGCCGATCGTCAGGAACTCGATTCCCTGCCGCTCGCAGAGATCCCTGGCGTCGCCGAGGCTCTCGGGCGCCGAGTAGCGTGTCGGCATCCCGACGCAGACGACGGCGGCAGGACCGAGCGCGTCCGCGGCCAGCGTGGCCACGAGCGCCGAGTCGATGCCGCCGGACAGGCCGAGGACGACGCGCTGGAAGCCGTTCTTGTGGACGTAGTCCCGCGTGCCGAGCTTGAGCGCCGCCCAGACCTCCGCCAGATCGACGAGCGGCGGCGGGCCGGGGTCCGCGGGCGTGCGGAGCGGCACGGACGGCGGGGGCGGTGTGGATGGTGTGGGCGGCGTGGACGACAAGCGGGGCGACGGCGGTGTGGCGTCGCGCTCGGCGGCGTTGTCGACCTGAACCTTGTGAACTTCGTCGAGCACGATCTCCGCAGGCACATCCGCGCCACCGCCGCCGCGCCAGGCGCCGCGCCCGCCCGCGCCGCGCAACGCGCCGAAGCGGACCTTGCGGTTTCGCGGGTCGAGCAGGCGCTCGCGGAAGACCTCCTCGAGGTTCAGATCGACGACGAACATGTCCGGCGCAAACGACGCGCCGCGGGCCAGGATGTCACCGGTCGGGCCGACGACGAGGCTGTTGCCGTCGAACAGGAGCTCGTCCTGGCCGCCGACGAGGTTGCAGTAGACCAGGAACGCCGTGTTGTCGGCGGCGCGCGTGCGCAGCATCCGCTCGCGCATGCGGTGCTTGTCCTGCACGAACGGCGAGGCCGAGATGTTCACGAGCAGCGCGGCGCCCGATCGCGCCTGAAGCTCGGGCGGGCCGATGGGGTACCAGATGTCCTCGCAGATGCTGACCCCGAAGCGCGCATCGCCGCGGCGGTAGACCGGCGCGCGGTCGCCGCCCTTGAAGTAGCGCTCTTCGTCGAACACGCCGTAGTTCGGCAGGTAGGCCTTGTGGTAGACGTCGACGAGACGTCCGTCATGCAGCACGGCGGCGGCGTTGAACAGATCGCCCCCGCGCGGTCCGCGAAGCCGACGATGGCGGTCAGGCCGGCCGTGTGGCGCGCGATCGCCGCCACCGCCGCCTCGTTGGCCGCGACGAACGACGGCCGGAGCAGGAGGTCCTCGGGCGGGTAGCCGCACACCGCCAGCTCCGGGAAGACGGCGATGTCGGCGCCGGCCGCCCGCGCCTGGGCGAGCCCGTCGACGATGGCCGCCGTGTTCGCGGCGATGTCGCCGACACGTACGTTCAGCTGGGCGACGGCGACGCGGAGCGTGGTCGGGCTCATCGGGCGTCCGCGGCCGGAGGGGCGGCGTCCCGCGTGAGCTCGGCCAGCCAACGCCGCTCGAGTTGCGTCAGAGAGTCGCCCGTCGCTGCGGCGTAGTCCGGCACGGTGCGCTCCGCGGTTTCGCCGTTGCCGGCGTCAACGGCAATCGTCGTCTTGGGCATCGCCAGGACGGTCTCGATGCCGTAGCGCGCGATGAGCCAGTCGACGAACGCCGAGCGGACGTTGTAGACGCGGTCGCGTCGGGCGATGCACGCCTCGCCAGACGGCGGCACGAGACCGTTGGGGTCGGCCACCGAGACGTAGTCGCCGGAGGAGAGGTACGTCCGCGCCGCCGCGTCCCAGCTGTCGAATCCCTGCCAGGCCAGCGCGTAGGCGCCCGCCCCCCAGTTGGCGATCCCCTCGGTCAGCACGCCGTCGCCGACGAACGCGCCGTCCATCGTCAGGTGGTGCGTGATCTCGTGGGCCAGCACGGCGCGGATCTGGACGTCGAGCGTGTCGGCGTCGATGAAGACCATGATGAGCGGCGCCGTGCGTTCGGCGTCCGGCGGCGCGGCAAGGCCGCGGGCCGGGCACGCGGCCTCGTAGCGCTTGGCGAAGACGATCGCCGTCGGGACCGTCGGCAGATCGCGCCCCAGCCGATCGCCGACGTAATCGAGGATCGACTCGAGGCGCGGCGCCCAGCGTTGGGCGGCGGCCACCAGGACGGCGTCGTCCGGCTCCGCGGCATACACCAGGAAGCTGGCCGTCGTCGTCACGGGCGTCCAGCCGACGAGCGTCGGGATGGTCGGCCAATCGACGGCCAGCTGGCTGACGCCGTCCGTGCCGCGGCCCGGCGTGGCATCCGTCGCGGACGCGCTGGCGGTCGTCCGCGGTGTGGCAGGAGAGGTGGAGACCGTGGGGGCGATGCCCGTCGCGGCGGCGACCTCAGTGGTGGGAACGACGTCGGTCGCCGATGGGACCACAGCGGCGACAGCGCTCGTCGGTCCCGGTGCGACCGTCCCGGTTGCAGCCGGCGCGCCGCCGAACCCGACCATCGCCCCGCCGACGACGGTGACGAGCGCCAGCCAGGCGAGGAGCGCGAGGCCGGTGCACAGTGCGGCGATGGCGGCGAGAAATCGGGCGATCGACATGGCAATGGACCTCGTGATCACGTGGAACAACCGACCCACACTGGCAATCGATTCACAGTGGATCGATTCACAATGGTAGGGGCACGGCATGCCCCTACGACGACAACACTTCCAACGCCCCATCCAACGTCGCGTCGAACACCTCGGCAAACGCCGCCAGGAACGCCGGCCGAACTTCGTCGATCGACACCGGCCGGCCAAGGAGGCCGGCCATCGAAACCGTCGTCACGCCGGTCAGGCCGCACGGGACGATCCAATCGAAGTGCCCAAGGTCCGGGTCGACGTTCAAGGCGATGCCATGATACGTGATCCAACGCTCGATCCGCACGCCGAGCGCCGCGATCTTGCCCCACCGATCGCCCGTTCCCTCGAGCGGCACCCAGACGCCCGTGTCGGCGCCGGCCCTTGCCTCGGCGGAGATCCCGAACGCGGCCAGCGCCCGGACGACGACGTCGAGGAGCGACAGGCTGTACCACCGGACGTCCGTCCGGAAGCCGTGCAGATCGAGGATCGGATAGGCCACCAGCTGGCCCGGCCCGTGGTACGTCACGTCCCCGCCGCGTTCGATCGCCACGACGTCGATGCCGGCGGCGGCGAGGTCGGCGGCCGGGCGCAGGATGTGGTCGCCGCCGCCGCGACGGCCGAGCGTCAGGACTGGATCGTGCTCGACGAGGAGCAGCTCGTCCATGCCCCCGCCGACCTTGCGCGCCTCGACGCGCGCGTGCTGCAGGTCCCAGACCGGGCGATAGGCCATCCGGCCGACGTCGACGACGCGCACCCGGCGCGGCGGCACGGCGGGCGGAAGCGGGCGGGGTGCGAGCGGCGAACGGGCGGGCGAGCCGGCGTTGGCAGAAGGCAACGGCTCAGGCGCCGCGGACGCAGGCGCATCGCTCACGGCAGGAGGGCCTTCCGATGGGCCACCGGCAGCCAGAGGCGGCGGCTCGTCGGCGTCGGCGGGGCAGGCGATGTCGCGGGCGGGGAATCGTCCGTGGGCTCGAGCGTCGGCGACGGGCGGGCGGTGTAGGTGGCGAGCACGGTTGCGGTGTCCGTCGGCGTGGGCGTCGGCGTGGCGGTCGGGGTCACCGAAGCCGTCGGCGTGGGCGTCGGGCTCGGGCCGGGCGTCGGCGGGATCTCGGGCGTCGGTATGCCCGGCGGGAGCGTCGGGATGTCGAGCGTGGCGGCGGACGACGGGAGCGGGGGCGGGTCCTGGGCAGTCCGCGGGGCGCCGCGCGTCGTCGCGAGGGCAACCGCGAGCGCCGACGCCAGCCCGACCAGCACGGTCAACGCGACGATCGGCATCGCATCGACGATCACGCCGGCAACCCGCGGCCGCCCCGATGACGGACAGCTCATCCGCGCGCGACGACCTCGGGGCGGCCGCGCAGGAAGGCGTCGCCGTCCATCGGTCGCTTGCCGGCCGGCTGGACGGTGCGCAGCCGGAGGCCGCCGTCGGGCGTCGGCAGGACCGGCCAGCCGTCGGTGGTTCGGAGCGCCGACGGGGCGGCGGGCGGTGACACGTCGTCGCCGGCGCGCGATGACCGGACGTCGGCGACAGGCAGCGGCACGACGTCGGCCGCGAGCACCTTCAGCACCGTGCCGTCGGGCAGTTCCAGCCACGCGCCCGGCCACGGATGCATCGCCCGCACCCGCCGCTCCAACCGCAGCGCGCCCTCGGCCGCGTCGAGCCGCCCGTCCTCGCGCGTCAACCGGGGGGCATGCGTCGCCGCGCCGTCGTCCTGCGGCGCGGCGATGGCCGTGCCGGCGAACCAGGCCGGGAGGGTCGCGACGAGAAGGTCGCCGCCAAGCACCGCCAGCCGCTCGGTCAGCTCGCCCGCCGTCTCACGCGCACCGATGGCCGTCGCCGCCATGGCGATCATCGGCCCGGTGTCGAGGCCGGCGTCCATCCGCATGATCGTCACGCCGGTCTCGGCGTCGCCCGCGAGGACGGCGTGCTGGATCGGGGCGGCGCCGCGCCAGCGCGGCAGGAGGGAGGCATGGACGTTCAGCGCGCCGAACGGCGGGCCATCGAGGATCGACGGCGGGAGGAGCAGGCCGTAGGCGGCGACGACGACGAGGTCGGGCGCCAGCGCGGCGAGGGCGGCGACGGCATCGGCGGCGGCGGGACCGCGGCGGAGCGAGGGGGGCTGGTGGATCGTCGGCACGCCCGCCTCGATCGCCCGCTGCTTGACGGGCGAGGCGGCGCCGGCGCGGCCGCGGCCGGCGGGGCGGTCGGGCTGGGTGAAGACCGCGGCGACGTCATACGCGCGGGCGCCGCTGGGGTCGCCCGCGCCGAGGAGGGCGTCGAGGGTGGGGACGGCGAAGGCGGGGGTGCCCATGAAGACGAGGCGGCGGGGGGAGGCTGGGAGGGGGGTGCGCATGGTGGGGCGAGTATACCGTAGCGGGAGGGGCGGGGTTGGGGCTTGCGTTGGGGGGGGGGCCGTACAATCGGCCGCCGGTGGGGCGATGCTTGCCGTTCGGCAGGCCCTCACCCCCCGACCCCCTCCCCCAAGTTTGGGGGAGGGGGAGGCCGCGGAGTCGAGCGAGGAAACAAGGGTGCTTCGTTGTCCTGTGGTTTCGTCGCCGCGCATTGTTCCGCGCGCCGGCTTTGGGCGCGTCTTCCTGGTCGGCACCTGTACCGTTGCCCTCGCCGGCTGCCGCTTCGCCACCCCCACCGCCACCCCCGTCCCTACGATCACGCCGACGCCCACCGCGTCCGCGACGTCGACCGCAACCTCGACCCCCACCGCGACCCCGACGCCGACGTTCCCGGCCGACGCCTTCGTCGAGCCGCCGTCGCTGAACATCCGCGGCGGGCCGAACACGCTGCACCCGGTCGTCGGCGCCGTCGGGCAGGGAACGGCGGTGGCCGTCGAAGGGAAGAACGACGACGGCGGATGGCTGGCGGTGCGCTCGCCGGCCGAGACGCGTGGGTGGATCAACGCCGACTTCGTCCGGCTCGTGAAGCCGCTGGATGCCGTCCCGACGCAGCCGACCCCAACGTCGCCGCCGACGCTCACACCGACGCCCGAACCGATGGACCCGACGCAGCCGTTCGTCGTGTCGCCCGCGGCCATCGCCCAGGGCGACCCGGTGCTCGTGCGCGTGCGGGCGGAGGGCGCCGGCAAGGTGCTGGCCGTGCTGGCGGACGTCGAGACCGAGCTGATCCGCATCGACGGCGCGACGTTCGCCGGGCTCCTGGCGGCGCCGCCGGACCTGTCGCCCGGACAACAGTCCGTCTTCCTCACGATCATCGACGGCGCGGGCGGATCATCGCCCCAGAGCGTCCTCCTGCCGATCCGCAATGCCGACTACGCCAGCGAGACGATCACGCTCGACACGACGGGCAAGCCGAACCTGGCGGTGACGATCGACCCGGTGGTGCGGGCGGAGGAGCTGGAGCGGATGCGGCCGATCTGGCAGACCGTGTCGCCCGAGCGGCTCTGGCAGGGCGCGTGGCGCACGCCGATGACGACGACGATGCTCTCCTCGCCGTTCGGGACGCGCCGCAACTACAACGACGGCGTGTACAACGGCTTCCACAACGGCGTCGACTTCCGCGCCCGCCCGGGCACGCCGGTGTACGCGCCGGCGCGCGGGCGGGTGGCCGTCGCCGAAACGCAGCGCGTCACCGGCAACACGGTCTGGATCGACCACGGCTGGGGTGTGTACTCCGGGTTCGCACACCTGGAGCGGTGGCTGGTGGACGTCGGGCGGGTGGTCGAGGCGGGCGACGTGATCGGCGCGGTGGGGGGACGGGGGGCGGCGACGGGCCGCACCTGCACTGGGAGGTGCGGGTGCACGGGGTGGCGACGGCGCCGTTGGGGTGGACGCTCAGGGACGTGGGAGCGGTGCCGTAGGGTTGCGGCTCGGGCGAATACATAGTCAACCGGTGGGCTAGCGAACGCAGGTCGTCGCTACCGAATGACCTCGACGGCGACGCCGACGTCCGCGCTCGCCCACGCCCGCTCGGTGGTGATCGCCGGCAGCCCTAGCTCACGAGCCAGCGCCAGGCATACCCGATCGCCCAGGGATAGCCCGAGCGCCTTTGTCGATGGCCGCAGCAAGCCCGCCTCAAACGCGGTCCGTGCGTCGAAGTCACGAACGTCCAGATTGAGACTGTCGATCGACGTCCGGATCGCGGCCGCCGGCATCCCGTGCTCCGCGAGCTTCGCGACGACCTCCGATAGGTTGACGGCGCTTACCGTTGCATCCGGAAGCAGTGCGGCCACCCTCGCTGCGCCGGGTTCCGCCAACAGGAGCGCCAGCAGCGCCGAGGCATCCAATACGACAAGGCGATCACTCATGCGCGGCCTCGACACGGCGATCCGCCAGCAGCTCGTCCGATAGCCTCGTTCCCTCGGGAATGTATTGCCTGACGATCGCCTGAGCACGCCGGATGGCCGCGTTCAGCGACATGATGCGCAGCGCGTCGTCCTCGAGCGTGAGAACCAACTCATCGCCCTGCGCCAAACCTAGCGCCTTGCGGTAGGCGGCAGGGAGGACGATTCGGCCATTCGCGCCGAGTCTTGTCGTAGATTCCGACATGTGTCACCTCATGCCGAGTTTACCACACTACGGACACTATGGCATGACCACGGCGGGACAACACGCCGTTCTCGCGGAAAGACGCACCTCGCCGCTAATCGGAGTTCCTCCGGCTGATCTACGACGTCGGCCGCCGCGGCGGCACGGGGGCAGCGACGGAGCCGCACCTGCATCGGGAGGTGCGGGTGTTGGGGGGTGGCGACGGCGCCGTTGGGGTGGACGAAATCGCCAGGCGAAATCCGACGCCGTAGTAGCGATACGTCGGATGGTACCGGTTGCGATACGCGGGGCGCGCGTCGAGGTGTTCGAGCCCCCCCGACCCGCCACGCACGACGCGCAGGAGCGTCGGTCCCGCCGTTATCGCCTCGCGGCCGTCGTTCGAGTCGTACGGGTATCCGAAGGTCGGCGCATCATCTTGTTCGCCCCACAGGCTTGCCGTCCACTCATACGTGTTCCCGCTTGCGTCCGACACGCCGGCCGGCGAGTCGCCGGACGGAAATACCCCGACAGGCGTCGACCGCTGCACCCGCGTGGCGAGCGTGTTGGCATTCAATCGGTGAAACGCCTCGCCCCACGGGTAGCGCCGACCGTCGCCGCCGCGAGCGGCCGCCTCCCACTCGACCTCGGTCGGCAAGCGGACCGCGCGCCCGCTCTGCGCCGAGAGCCAGGCGCAGTACGCGCGCGCCTCGTACCAGCAGATGCCGACGACCGGCTGGGTCGGCCTGTTCAGCCGTACATCGGCCCAAAAGGCCGGTTCCGTCGCGCGGCGCATCGCCCACCGGTCGGCGAGGGCGGCCTCGAAGGCCGCATCGTCGAGCTGCAGCCAGCCGCGCCAGCGTTCGAGCGCCTCCAAGGATGGAAACCGGCCCTGGGCTTCCATCACGTCGAACAGGCGTGGGTCGTCCAGAAAGCGCGCTCGCCAGCGCCGGTCGTTGCCCTTGGACCCCTCGTTGGCCAGCGCCCCGCGCCGCCAGCGGCGGCCGTCGTCGGTCTCCCACCACCGCTCGTCGTCATATCCGCCGGCCGCCATGAACAGGGACCACTCGGCGTTCGTCACCGGAAACTGACCGATCTGAAACGCGCACACGTCCACCAGATGACGCGGCTCATGCGCTTCGCGGTTGGCGGCCGTTCCGCCGGCGGGCCGCTCGATCGCCTCGTCCTCCCCGATTGGGTACAGCCCGCCATCGACGGCGACGAACGGCGGCCACGCGTAGGTGCCGTACGCCCCCACCCGCCGCTCGAACCGCGGGTCGCCGAGCTCCCCGACCGTATGCCCGCAGTCGATCCGCTCCCGCAGGTCCGCCGCCGGATCCCGGCTGCGGCGCACGAGCGCCCAACGCACGTCATCGATCACCGCATCGCCCAAGCGCCCCCGCACCTCCGGCAGCGCAGCCGCCCGCCCGGCCAGCGCCAGGTTCGTCGCCATCACGCCGCGCACGATCACCTCCGGCGCATCCGCCATCGCGGCGGCGAGGAGTGTCGTCTCCTCCCAGCCGGTGGACGGCAGCGGCGGCAACTCGTCGGCCGGGTCCAGGCCGTCCAGCACGTCGTCGAGGCGCGGCGTGACCGCTTCGGCCCGCCACTCGCGCCGCACCCGTTCCGCGTTCGGCTCGCGCGCCAATCGCCGCGCCGCGAAGTACTCCTGCACGAGCTGATGCCTGAACATCACCTCGTCCGCAGCGCGGTCCTCATCCAGCAGGCCGAGTGCGGCGCCGACCCCGATCACCTCCGCAGCGCATCGGCCCGCCGCGCCGTCGCCGGCGGTGCCGCCTTCGCCGCCCAGCAGCGCCAGCGCCTCCGCGTAGCCGACCCGCACCTGGGACGACGCGCCGTCGATCGCCGCCACCTGGATCACGTAGGCCAGCTCCGCCAGACGGCGGATCAGCGCGCCCTGCCCGGCAGCTCGTAGGGCGTCCGCCAGCCCCGTCCGCCCACGATGCGCGCATAGTCGCGCCCGTCCAGCAGCCCGTTCGGCTCGAGCAGCGGGTTGTGCCGCTCGATCTCGCGCACGAGCGCCCGCCGCACCGCCGCCGTGAACAGCGCCGCCACACCGCCCTCCCACCGCCCCGTGTCCTCCGCCGACTCCACCACCAGCCGCAGGAAGAACGGCCACCCGCAGCGCCCCGAGGACGTTCGTTCCGCGCAGCTGCGCCCACAGTTCGTGCCCATGTCCGGGGCTGTAGCGCCGCAGGAACGCCTCGACCTCGTGGTCGGTCAACGGTTCCACCTGCACTTGCGGCACGCGCAGCGCCGGCGTCGACAACGGCGCAGAATAGTCCAGGCTGCGGCAGGCGATGACCGCCCGATGGCCCGAACCGGGTGTCACGGTCTCCAAGAGAAACTGTCGCCACAGCCCGATCCGCTCCCGATAGTCCGCGGCCGTGCGGTGCGGCATCTCGTTCAGGCCGTCAAGCAGGAACACGATGCCGCGTTCCGCCGCCAGATCGGCGAGCGGCGGCAGCTGCGGGTAGCGCGCGGCCCACCGCTCGGCCAGCCAGTCCTTCGGTGCCGGCAACGCGGCGTCGGGCGCCGCCGAACGGTACTGGTTGAGCGAAACGAAGAACGTGAGCGGCGCGGCCGCATCGATGTCGCCGGGGCCAAGCGCGTCGCGCGACAGGTCGAGTTCGAGGCGCCGGAGCAGCGTGCTCTTGCCGCTGCCGGGCGGCCCAGCAGGACGACCGCCGGCTCGGCAACCATCGCCAGCACGTCGCGCAGATCGGCGAAGTGCTCCTCTCGCGCCTGCCAGCGGCCGGACTGCGCTTCTTCGCCCATGTCCACCAGCAGCGACAGGTCGACGAAGCGGCTGTCGAGACGGTAGCGGGGCAAGCTCCACTCGGCGATGCGCCCGAGGCGGTAGGCGATCAGCTCGGCGGCGGGATAGCGCGCCACCGCCTCGAGCTGCGCCGGGCTGATCCGGACCGACGCGCGGTGCTGACCGATCAGCGCCCGCAGCTCGCCCATGAGCTCGACCACGTCCCGCGGCTGTGCCGCCTCGTCCACCATCACGCGGTCCGTCGACCGCACGCCCGTCGTCGTCTCGAGTTGTCGTGTCGCCTCGACCTCGCTCTGCCACAGGACATCCGTCAGCGCGGCCACGCCGCGCGCCACCCGGTTCTGCACGGTTCGAGCCGCCACCCCGAGCGCGCGCTCGACGGCCCGCACCGGTTGCCGCGTCGGGGACAGGTAGCGCCAGTGCAGGAGCGCCCAGTCCAGGCGGTCGGCGCTGCCGGACTGGAGGTCCTGCCACAGCTGCGCCAGCTCGTCGTCGGGCATGTGCCGCGCCGCCGTCGATGTCGATGCCGCCCCGGCCGACGCGCCGGTCGGCGCGCCGCGCAGGCGCCGGAGCTGTTCATCGACGACGTCCTCGAGACAGCGCCCGAGCGCCCAGGCGCGGCCCTGCCGGGTGTCCGCTAGGTCGTCGGCGCGGAGGCGAAGCGACACGATGTCGAGATGGAGGAGCGGCGAACCGCGCAGCTCGTTGGCGTAGCGCAGGGCGCGCAGGGCCTCGCGGACGGCGTCGGGGGTGATGACGTCGAGGGGCATGGGTGCTCCGCGGCGGGGGCTCTCGGGCCGTCCGGCGATGGGGTCCGTTCGTCGTGCGCATCCGCGTGTCGGGTCCATGGCACCGGCAGGCACGGCGGAGTGCCGCCAGCGGCGGTTCCCGTCCGTTGCCGATTTGTTGCCGAAACACGGTAGCGGTGCCGATTCTACCCGGGTAGCCTGTGATGCAACAAGGCGATGGGTTGTTCAGCGTCGGCGCGTCGGTTGCTCTCCAACCACCCCCTCGCGGTCTGGCCCGTCGCCAGTGGAGCCGGGGCGCTCACCATGATGCGGCGTCACGAGGGAGGACCGGATCGATGGGATCATCGTTCATGCGCACTGAGTCCTTGCTGTGGCGAGTCTACGCCCGGGTGTATCCAACGGTCACTCGATCCTATCCCTACCGCGACATGATGGATGCGGTCGCCGGCAAGATCCCCGCGGGCTCGAAGCTGGTCGACTTGGGTTGCGGGACCGGGGGGCTCCTGCATCACATTGCAGCGCCGGTGAGCTACCTCGGGATCGATCGACAGGCGGAGATGCTCGATCGCGCACGCGAGACCGCGACCCGATCGCGCACGCGACCGGATGCCGCGTGGCGCAGCGCCGAGATCGACTTCCGCAATGCCTCGATCTTCGACCCGATCGATTGGGGCGATCCGGACTGCGTGGTGATCAACAACACCTTCTACACGCTCCCTGACAAGTTGGAAGCCCTGCAGGCGATCCACGCGCAACTGGCTCCCGGCGGCCGGCTCATCCTGTGCGATCCGCGTGGGCAGCCGCGGATGGGGCCGGTGCTGCGCGCGCACTTCGCCGACTACCGAGCGCGGCATGGGGCGATCGCGCTGACGCGACACAGCGTCGGTGTGCTGTGGCGCCTTCTACTCATCGCGCTGATCAATCTCCGGATTCTCGACCGCTATGACTTCGTGGACGAGACGCGAATGCGCGCCCTCATCGCCGGCGCGGGCTTCGATGCCGAGAGCGTCGAGGTTGTCTATGCCGGCCAAAACCAGCTCGTCGTGGCGACCAAGCCGCGGCCCGACGAGTCCTGATCGATCGCCGATGGGACCGGATCGAGGAGTTGCGACCATGAGCCACGGGCAGGCGGGACCCTACGAGATCGAGCTGGCATCCGGGCGGTTGCTCGACGAGGCCATGGACTTCTGCTGCACCGCCTATCGGCGCAAGGGCTATATCGGGGAGCACACGGACAGCCATCCGGATCGCTTTTACGCCATCCGCAAGGACGGCGTGCTCTGCGGGACGATCGGCTTGTACATGCCGAGCCCGAACCGTCCGTGTTTCCCGACGGAGGCGGTCTTCGGCTACAGCCTTGCCCAGGCCGGAGTCGATCCCCATTCGGCCGGCGAAGTTGGGCGTTTCACCGGCGAAGGACAGCTGTTCGCTCCCATCATTTCCTGGTTGGCACTCCACATGCACGCGGATCTCAGGCTGCGACATGCGATCTTTGGCGCCAAGCCTCGGTTGTATCGGGCTCTGATCGGATGGGTATCCCCGTCGACGTTCATCCGGCCGGCGAGCCCGACCTCACGGCCGTACCGAGGGCATTTCGGCCGTACTTCGAGACCCCACCCGAGCCGATCGTCATGACCGTGAGCGTTCCTGAAGCCGTTGGCGTCGCGCGCCAGACATTGAAGCGCATCGAGCACCTTGGGCACCGTTCAGTGGAGCCATTTCCGACGCTGATACGCTGAGGTGCGCGCCCTTTGCGCATTCCGCGGCCACGGTCGGGCCATCTCGGTCGCAGGGCGGCTGCGGGCCCGACGCGGCGACGCGAAACCCGATGCCGTGACCCCTCAACGTTGACCCGATAATGCCTCGAAATGCAGGAGCGCCCATTCCAGGCGGTCAGCGCGGCCGATTGGAGGTCCTGCCGCAGGTGCGCCAGTTCGGTATCGGGCGCATACCGCGCCGCTGCTGATCCGGCGGCGCTTCCAGACCGTTGCCGATTTGTTGCCGAAACACGGTAGCGGTGCCGATTCTACCCGGGTAGCCTGTGATGGAACAAGGCGATGGGTTGTTCAGCATTGGCGTGCCGTGTGCCTTCCAACGCTGGCGCGACGAGGCAAGTCGAGGAGCCCGTTGCCCTGTGGAAGGTCGAGGCCGAGGCATGGCAGGGTCTGCGCACATCCGGCGCATCCCGGCAGCCTGCGGTTCAGCCGCGACCACCTACGTGCCGAACGCACTCAAACGCATGCCCCAAGGAGCCCGCGATGGCCGCCACGACCCTGCCGTATGCCCGCTCGACGCCCCACGACGATGTCGATTGGCATTCGTACGCCGCCGTCTACGACGTCATGGCCGAGCACAACCCGGCCTATCGAGCGCTCGTCGACGGCTACCGCCGATTCCTCGCGGCGCTGCAGCTGCGCGCAGGCGACACGCTCGTCGAGCTCGGCGCCGGCACCGGCAACTACTCGCTGGCGGCGGCCAAGGCGTGGCCGAAGTGTCACGTGGTCCACGTCGACGCCAGCGACGCTATGAATGCCCATGCGATCACGAAGCGCACGGCGCTCGGCCTCGGCAACGTTGAGATTCTCACCGCCGACGTCGATGCGTTCGACCTCCCCGACGAGAGCGTCGCCCTCGTCACGGCGGTCCACTCTCTGTATGCGTTCCGCGACCCTGTCGCCGTGATCGCGAAGTGCTCCCGCTGGCTCAGGCCGGGCGGGCAGATCTTCGCGATCGATCCGGGCGCGCCGATCGACGTCCGCGAGTGGTCGCGCTACGTCTTCCGCGAAGCGTGCCGCTCAAGCGGGGTCGCCACGGCCATCGGGCTGTTCTGGCGCGCGCGCTCGGCCGTTCGCCACAACCAGCGCATCGCCGATGCCTTCAAGGGCGGTACGTACTGGCGCCATGACGCGGCGACGTTCCGCGCCGCGTTCCTGGCCGGCGGCTTCGAGATCGTCGAAGCCGAGACGACGTTCCGCGGGGCGAGCGACCTCATCGTCGGCCGAAAGCCGCTCCGGCCCGTTCGAACCGCGCACGCTGACGATCCGGCGGCGGACGACGCGTTTGAGGCGGCCGTGTAGCCGCATCGCCCGTCCCGGCGCACCGGCCGCCGGACCCACACCAACCTCGGCTTCTTGCAGGTTCTTACAGGGAGACCAACCGACCATGGACACCGACCCCGCAGCCACGATCACCTGACGCTCGAGCCCGCCCTCACCACCGCCGACCGCGAGGCAGTGTTCCACCTGCGCTACCGCGCCTGGCAGGCGGTGGGTGGCATGGCGCCCAACGACGCAGAGCAGGTCCGCGACGCACTTGACGACTCGCCGTTCGCGTACTCGTACATGCTCCGCGACCGGGGCCGTCTGGTCGGCACGGTCCGCAGCAACGTCTACCGGCACGGGCAGCCGGGTCATCACCTTTTCTTGTTCGACTTCTGGCCCACCCTGGAGTTGCCCTGGCTCGCCGACGCCGGCCCGGTTGTCGAGTCATCGCGCCTCGCTGTCGATCCACGATGTTCGGAGTCATACGCCACCTACGTGCTGCGGTTGTTCCGCGCGCACAATGCAAACGCTGCTGCGTATGGCGTGCGCTACGTCGTCTCGGCTGCGCAGCGCCGGCACATTCCGTTTTATCGCCAGCGGCTCAAGATGGAGGCAGTTACCGAGCCGATGCCGGTGCCGGGATTGAACGTCGAGGCGGGAAGTGTGCTTCGACTGGACTACCCCGCGCACATCGGGCAAATCGAGGCCCGATTCCCGGACACCGTACTGTCGAGCGCCGACGCCGCGCGTCTGGTCGTGCCCGATGCAGTCGGCGTCGCAGCCGCGGCAGCCGGCGTTGGGGCGCGGCCGTGAGCGACGCCGCCGACCGGCCGCGCTGCATCGTGATCACCGGTGCATCGTCCGGCCTCGGTCGCGCCCTGGCGCTCGACTTGGCCGTTGCAGGCGATACCGTCATCGGCACGGTGCGCTCAGCGGCCGACGCCGAGCGGCTGCAACGCGACGGAGGCGGCGGCGTGACGCCCATTGTGCTCGACGTGCGGGACCGGGCGGCGGTGGCGCGACTGGCGCGCGACGTCGATGCGATCATCGGCGACCAGCCGCTCGATGCGCTGGTGAACAACGCCGGCGTCGTCGTGGCCGGTCCGCTCGAAGAGCTCGACCTCGACCGTGTCCACGAGGCGTTCGAGGTGAACGTCCTCGGCACGCTGGCCGTGACGCGCGCGCTGCTGCCGCTCCTGCGGCGGGCGCGGCCGTGTCGTCAACGTTGGATCGATCAGCGCCCACGTGCCGGCGCCGTTCCTGGCGCCGTACGCCGCGTCCAAAGCGGCGTTGGGGGCGATGACGCGGGCGCTGCGCTTCGAGCTTGCGCCGACTGGCGTCGATGTCTGCCTCGTCGAGCCCGGCAACCACCGCAGCGAACTCCGCCGCAAAGCCGTCGCCAGCCTCGATGTGACGAGCCCGGTCTACGGGCCGGCGCTGCGCCGCGCCGTCAACCGCGCGGACGGCCGCGCCGCACACGACGCCGACGCCGCCGCGTTCGTTGCCGCGGTCCGGTGCGTGTTGGACTGCCGGCGGTCGCGGGCGGCGTACTTTGTGGGCCGCGACGCCGTCGTGCTGGCGGCGCTGCGGCGGTGGCTGCCGTACGGCGTGTTCGAGGGGATCGTGCGCCGGGTAGCTGGGGGAGCGCCGGCGGATCGGGCGCACACAGGGATCAAGTCCACAGCCGACGTCTAGTTGCCTGCTCCGCTCGGGAGACACGAGGACCTAACCATGCTCATCCGCCCTGCAACCTCCACCGCCGACCTCGATGCCGTCTACCGCCTGACGCACGACGCCTACATTGCCCTCGGCTACTGCGCGCCGCAGCCGGATGGCCGCTTGCGGCACTACACCGACATTGACACGGCCCCGAGAACATGGTCGTCGTGGTTGAGGAGGCCGGCGCCATCGTCGGCACGGTGTCGATCACGCTCGATGGGCCGGCCGGGCTGCCGTCCGAGCAGCGGTTCGGCGGGGCGGTCGATGCAATTCGGGCCGAGGGGACGGTGATTGGCGCGTGCTGGCGGCTCGTCACCGAGCCGGGCCACCGCGCCACCGATGCCGTCCTCATCGAGCTCATGCGGTCGACCGTCACCGTCTTCAGCGGCTTCGGCGTCGACACGGCGCTGCTCAGCCTCGCGCCGCGACACGAGCGCGCCTACAACCGGATCTTCGGCACCGTCACGATCGCACGGACCAGCGATGCCGCGGGCGCCGCGGTCAGCTCGCCGCTCGTGCTCGTGCGTGGATCGGTGGCCGCGGGCATACGCCGGCTGCCGCCCGACGACAACCCGGCGCTGGCCACCTCGTCGCCGAGCGCCGGCAGCTCATCGCGGCGGTCCGGGACGTGGCGGCGTGACGCGGCCGGGCCGCTGCGGCGTCGACATGCGCAAGGTCAGCTCCCGGAACGTGCACATCACGGGCTGGGGCGCACACGTGCCGCCCGGCCTGCTGACGAACGACGACGTCGCGTGCTTCGTGAACACGACGGACGAATGGATTCAGACCCGGACCGGGATCGTCCGGCGCCACATCGCCGCGGAGGACGACCGCACCGAAGGCGCTGGCGGCGGCGGCCGGTGCCGCGGCTCTCCAGCGCGCCGGACTGTTCGCAGAGGACATCGACCTCATCATCTGCGCCAGCAACACGTTCACATCGCTGGTGCCCAACACCGCTTGCGCCGTTCAGCTGGCGCTCGAGCGGATCGGGCCACCGCATTCGACGTCCAGAGCGCATGCACCGGCTTCGTCTATGCGATGTCCGTGGCAACCGCCCTGATCAGCGGCGGACACCATGACCGAGCGCTCGTGATCGGTGCCGAGATCATGACGCGCGTCGTGGACTGGCAGGACCGGACGATGTGCGTGCTGTTTGGGGACGGGGCGGGCGCCGTCGTGATCGAGCGGCGGGACGGACCGGGCGGCGTCCTCACGTTCTCGCTCGGCAGCGATGGCCGGCAGGGCCGCCTCATTCACTTGCCCATCGGGGTCACACCGCAGGCGGCGCACGCGGTTCCGACATCGCCGGCGCCCATTTTGCAGATGGTCGGACCCGAGGTCTTCCGCTTCGCCAGCCGGATCGTCGTCGACGTCACGCACAGCCTGGCGCGGGCGGCCGGCCTGCCGGTCGAGGCCATCGATCTGGTGATCCCGCACCAGGCCAACGCCCGCATCCTGGAGCATGCCGCCAAGCACCTCGGCCTGCCGCCGGAGCGCCTCTACAACTGCGTGGCGCACTCGGCAACACGTCGACCGCCAGCATTCCGCTGGCGCTCGACCACGCCGTGCGGGCGGGCCGTGTCCGGGCCGGTGATCTTGTCGCTCTCGTCGGCTTCGGCGGCGGGTTGAGCTGGGGCGGCTGCCTGGTCGAGTGGACGGCGGAGACGAACTGCGATGCGTGAGCCGCTCGTCTCTCCCCGCATTCGCGGCTTCATCGCCACGAATGCCCATCCCACCGGCTGCGCGCGCAATGTCGAGCGGCAGATCGACCGCGCCCGGCGCGCCCGTGACGGCTGGACCGGCGGCAACGCGCTCATCCTTGGCGCTTCGTCCGGCTACGGGCTGGCGACGCGAATCGTGGCGGCGTTCGGCTACGGGATGAACACGCTTGGTGTGGGCTTCCAACGCCCGGCCAGGTCCGGTCGAACCGCATCGGCGGGCGCTTACAACACCGCGGCCTTCTCGGCGGCAGCGACTGCCGACGGACTGGAGGCCGTCAACGTCAGGGGCGATGCGTTTTCCGGCGAAGTGCTGCGGGAAGCGCTGACGCACCTGAGGGCGCGGCTTGGGACCGTCGACCTCGTCATCTACAGCTTGGCGGCGCTGATGCGAACCGATCCCGTGTCGGGCGTGACCCACCGTTCGGTGCTGAAGACGATCGGCGGACCGGCGACCGAGAAGACGATCAACCTGCGCACCGAGGAGGTCGTGCCGATCGAAGTTCCGAGCGCCAGCGAACGGGAGATCGCCGACACGATCGCCGTCATGGGCGGCAGCGACCTCGAGCGCTGGGTGACGGCGTTGCTCCACACCGGCCTACTCGCCCGCAACGCACGCGTGATCGCCTACTCCTACAGCGGACCGACCTCACGCAACCGTTCTACCTGCGCGGCACGATGGGCCGGGCCAAGGCGGACATGGAGGCCACCTGCCGTCGCCTCGACGCGCGCCTTCGGCCGGCGATCGGCGGACGGTGCTACGCGTCGGTCAACAAGTCGGTCATCACCCAGGCGGCGATGGCGATCCCGATCTTCCCGCTCTACGTGAGCACGACGTACGCCGTGATGAGAGAGCACGGCGTCCACGAGGAGGCCATCGACCAAATCATGCGACTGTTCCGCGATCACCTCGCCCCTGGCGTCGAGCCGACGCTCGACGCCGAAGACCGCATCCGCCTGGACGATCGCGAGCTTGCGGCTGAAATCCAGACCGAGATCGCTGCGCGCTGGCCGCAGCTCGACACCGCGAACCTGTATGCGCTCACGGACTGGGCCGAATGCAGGCAGGCGTTCCGCCAGCTGTTCGGCTTCGACGTGCCGGGGGTCGACTACGCCGTGTCGGTCGAGACGCATGAAACGGTGGGCTCTGGTCTGGCGAGAGCAGCGGGTGACCTGTCGTATCCGACTCTCGCCCGTCATGCCAGTTCCTGATCCCCCGCCAGGGCTCCGAAGACCGCCTACCCTCCCCCCATCAACCCCGCCACCACCCCCAGCAACCGCTCCGGCGGCTCCAGCTTGCACACGAACCCGTCCGCCCCGGCCTGTCGACTCGCGTCGCCGTCGCCGGGGCGGGCGCTGATCACGACCACGCGCAGCCCGGCTGGCCGTCGACGAGCGGGCGCAGCGGATCGTGGCGCGGCAGTCCGGGAAGCGCCCAGTCGACGATGACAAGGCGCGGGAGCACGATGACGAGTCCGGCGAGCAGCGTCGGCGCATCCGCCGCCTCCCCAACGACACGGTGGTCGGCCGCGTGCTCGAGCAGGAGCCGCATCGCCGACCGTACGTTCCGGTCCGCATCCGCCAAGTAGATCCCCACCCGCCCGTCCGATCTCTCAGCCGCATGATCCGACATCGGCCGAATCCGCAGTCAGCCCGACCCGTCCGCTGCCCGACGCACTCGGCACCGTGACGATCGATGCTACCGCGGGCGCCGCCCGGCGAGACCGGGCAGTTGGACAGGGTTGGAGTGGCCAGTTGGGGGAGATCGTGACGGCGATCGCAAGAGCCATCGGCTGCCCACTCGCCGATCAGCGCCGCACGAGCCCCCGCTGCAGTGCCAGCGACACCGCCTCGGTCCGATTCGCGACGCCCAGCTTGGACAACACCGTGCTGACGTGCGCCTTGACCGTCGAGCGGCTGACGATGAGCCGCGCGGCGATGTCGGGGTTGGAAAGCCCTCGACCAGCAGCCCGAGCACCTCGTGCTCGCGCTCGGTGAGGTCGCTCACGATTTCGTTCGGATGCGCCGTCGCCTGGACGAGCGCCTGGGCGGCCTCCGGCGCCAGCGTCGTCCGGCCGGCATGGGCGGCGCGGATCGCCTCGGCCAGGTCGATCGCCGAGATGCTCTTGAGGAGGTAGCTCAGCGCGCCGGCGCGCAGGACCGACGCCACGAGGTCCGCCTCCGGGAAGCTCGTGAGCGCCACGACCTGCACGAACGGATGCCGTTCGCGCAGCAGCCGCGTCGTCGTGGCCCCGTCGAGCCCCGGCATGACCAAGTCCATGAGCACGACATCCGGCCGGGCGATCGGGCAGACCCGCAGCGCCTCGTCGCCGCTGCCCGCCTCGGCAACGAGATCAAGGTCGTCGAACGCCGAGAGGAACGCAGCCAGGCCGCTGCGGACGATGCGGTGGTCGTCGACGATCATCACCCGGATCGTCGGGCGCCCGGCAGCACGCTCGCGCGCATCGGAACCCGCATGGGCTTCGGTCACGCGTCGCCTCCTGCATCGCCGACCGACCAACGGACCGCCACCCGCGTGCCGCTCCCGCCGGCGCTGCCGCCGCAACGGCCGTCGACAACGATCGCCGCGCCGATCGCCTCCGCCCGCTCGCGCATGATCCGCAGGCCGAGGTGCGAGGCGTCGACGGACGCCGGATCGAAGCCGACGCCATCGTCCGCCACCTCGAGTTCGACGTGGCCGGCGCGCTGGTCCAAGCGGATCGTCACGCCGCGCGCGTTCGCGTGGCGGGCGACGTTGTTCAGCGCTTCCTGGACGATGCGGAAGAGGCCGATCTGGACGTCGGGCGGCAGCACGCCGTCCCCATCCACGCGCAGGTCGAGCCCGATCGGCGTGCGGTTCGTCGACGCGTCGGCCACGTGCCGCAGCAGCTCGGCCAGCGGCACCTCCGTCAGCGCACCCGGGCGCAATTCCAGCAAGAGGATGCGCATCTCCGCCAGCGCGCCGCGCGTCAGGGCGCGCAGTTCCTCCAGGCGGCGCCGTCCCTCGACGGCGTCCCGCTCCCAGAGCCGCGGCAGCACGTCGGCGATCAGGCTGGCGGAGAAAAGCGATTGCGTGACGGCGTCGTGCAGGTCGCGCGCCAGCCGGCTCCGCTCGTCCAGGATCGCCCGCTCGGCCTGCTTGCGCGCCGTGATGTCGGTGATGAAGGCGATGACCTGGGTCCGGCCCTGCGCCTGGGCGACGCTGAGCCCGACCTCGATCGGAAACGTCCGCCCGTCGCGCCGCAGGCCCTCGAGCTCGATGCCGATGCCCATCGGACGGGCGCGCGGCGCAGTGCTATAGCCGGCCCGATGGCGCTCGTGCGCCGCGCGGGCGGCCGACGGAACGAGGACTTCGACCGGCCGGCCGATGACCTCGCTGCGTGCGTAGCCGAAAATCGCCTCGGCGCCGGCATTCGCCAGCATGATCCGGCCGTCGTCGTCGACGATCAGGATCGCCACCGGCGCAGCATCGACGAGCACCTGGAAGCGGTCCTCGCTCTCACGAAGTGCGGCTTCGGGGGCGTTGTCGCGCGAAACGCTCATCGACCCGGACCCACGGTGAAGGCAATCTCCGGTGCTTCGGCCGACCTGGGCCGCCAGGATTCCGTGCGGTGGCCAAGTGGCCAGTCAGAGAAGGAGTCCGGTGGCGGATGCGGCACCCCCTCCTTATCGGGATGATACGCCGGTCGCCCGGCGCGTTGCCAGCGCCGGACCGGTATAATCTATAATCGCGTTCAAGTACCGCACCGAGGAGATTTCGATGACCCGCCCGACGACGATCCAACCCCACCGCCGACCCGCCGCCCGCGCCCTCGCCGGCGCGCTGCTCGTGGCCGCGCTCGCCACGGCGTGCGGCGTGCCGATGGAGACCGAGGAGGCCGCCCGACTCGCCCGCGAGGGTGCGGCATCGACAGCCGCCGAAGCGCCAGCGGACGACGCCGCGCCGGCCGCTTCGTCAGGCGACGCCGCGCACGGCAAGGAGCTGTTCGTCACGTGCGCTGCCTGCCACGGGCCGGACGCCAAAGGCCTTCCGAACCTCGGCAAGGACATCACGGCCAGCGCATTCGTCAAGGACAAGACCGACGACGAACTCGTCGCGTTCCTGAAGGTCGGCCGCGACGCCGGCGATCCGCTGAACACGACGGGCGTGGCGATGCCGCCGAAGGGCGGGAACCCGGTCTTGGTGGACGCGGACCTGTTGGACCTGGTGGCCTACATGCGCGAGCTGCAGGGAGCGAAGTAGGGCCGTCAGGCCCTACCCTGCAATCGCCACCCCGATCAACCGCCCCACCCCGAACGTCACCCCCGCCGCAGCCAGCCCGAACAGCACCTGCCGGAAGCCCGACGCCCAGACGCTCCGCCCGGTCATCAGCGTGATCGCCGCGCCGATCCCGAACAGGCCGAGCGCGCTGGCCACCAGGCTGACGACGACGGCGGTGTTGCCGGCGAGCAGCGCGAACGGGGCGACCGGGATGACGGCGCCGACGGCGAACAACGCGAACGACGTCGCTGCCGCCTCCCACGCCGACCCGCCGAGCTCGGCCGGATCGAAGCCGAGCTCCTCGCGCGCCAGCGTGTCGATCGCCGCGCTCGGGTCGGCGATCAGTCGCGCGGCAAACGCGCGCGCCTGGTCCTCGGGCAGGCCCTTGGACCGATAGATCGCCGCAAGCTCGGCCTCCTCCTCCTCCGGTGAGGCCGCGAGCTCCGCCGACTCGATCTCGAGCTGCCGGGCGAAGAGCTCGCGCGAGCTCTGCACGGACAGCCACTCGCCGAGCGCCATCGAAACGGCGCCGGCCAACAGGCCCGCCAGGCCGGTCACGAGGATCTCCCGCCCAGCCATCGACGCGCCGGCGACGCCCATCACGAGGCTCAGGTTGGAGACGAGCCCGTCGTTCGCGCCGAGCACCGCCGCCCGCAGCGCATTGCCGCTGACCGCGCGGTGCCGGCCCTCGAGCTGGGCCACGGCCGCGCCGGCCATGCCCTTGCCGCCCATCGCGCGGAGGACTTGGAGGTGGGACTGCTCGTCGGCAGCCAGCGCCGCTTCGGGCGTGCCCTTGGCCTCGGGAACGCTGTAGGCCGCCACTCCAGCACGCTCGTTGGCCTGCAGCTGCGGCAGGACGGCCGCCGGTCCGACGAGGCGGATCAGCCGGATCAAGACACGCGCCCGCCCGCTCGGCCGCGGATCGCCGACGGGCGCGCCGAGCGCGGCCAGCCGCTCCGCCAGGACGACCGCGTGACGCGCCTCGTCCGCCGCCATCTTCTCGAACGCCTCGGCCAGCGGCTTGCCGGCCTCCCGTGCGGCAGCCGCGCGATACAACGCCTCCCCGTCGATCTCGTCCTGCCAGGCCGTGCGCAAGCGCTGCTGCTCATCCATGGTCGGGGTCCTTCCTCGCTGTAGGCGTCAGCATGACGCCCGCTCGAATGCCGGGCCGCGCCACCGCCGGCCCGACCGGCACCACCCGGATCCGCGCATCCGCAATCATGCACCCATTCGCCAGCGCAAAGACCGGGTTCAGATCGATTTCGGCGATCTCGGGTACGGCGACGGCCAGCGCCGAGAGGCGCAGCACGAGGTCTTCCAGCGCGGCGATGTCGGCCGCCGGGTGGCCGCGGTAGCCGAGAAGCAGCCGGTGGCCGCGGATCGCACGGATGATCTCACCCGCGTCGACGTCGCTGAGCGGCGCGACACGGAACGCGACGTCGCCCAGGATCTCGACGTGGATCCCGCCCAGGCCGAACGCGATCAGCGGGCCGAAGAGCGGGTCGGTCGTCACGCCGGCCATCACCTCGACCCCGCCGCGCAGCATCGGCTGGACGAGCACGCCGTCGTCGGCCGCGGCCGCGTCCACGGCGCCGACGGAGGCGCGCATCGCCTCGAACGCCGTCCGCACGTCCGCGCCGTCCGCCAGCCCCAGCCGAACGCCGCCGACCTCGGTCTTGTGCACGATCCGCCGCGAGGCCGCCTTCAGCGCCACCGGGTACCCGATGCCGTCCGCGAGCGCCACGGCCTCGTCGGCCGTCCGGGCGACGCCGCCGGCCGTGATCGGCAGGCCGAAGTCGGCCAGCACGGCGCGCACCTCGGCCGCCGACAGCCAGCCGCCGGTCCCGTCGCCGGCGGTGCGGCACCGCTCGCGTGCCGACTCGGCGTGCACATCGGCAAACGCCGGGACCTGGCCGGGCGGCTGGGAGCACCACTCGGCGTGGCGCGCGGCCGCGGCCAGCGCGCCGACGGCATGCTCGGGAAACGGATAGACCGGAATCCGCTCGCCCCGGCCGTCGAGCGGCGTCTCACGGGCCGGCGTCTGCCCGCCCATCAGGCACGCCAGCACGGGCTGGGCATGCCCCGCCGCACGCCCCGCCGCCACGCCATCGACGATCGCCGCGCCGATGTCCTCCGCCGGCGTGATGCCGACCGGGACGAACAACGTGATGAGCGCGTCGACCTCCGGCGCGGCCAGGAGGACCTCGACGCAGCGCCGGTACGCCTCGGGCGCGACGGCGGCAAGCGTATCGACGGGGTTGGCGACGCTGGCCGCCGCGGGCAGGAGGGCGGCCAGCGCATCGCGCGTCTCCGCGGCGAGCTCGACGACCGCGAGACCGCTCGCCTGACAGGCATCGGCGCACAAGATCCCCGGGCCGCCCGCGTTCGTCAGGAGCGCCACGCGGCGGCCGCGCGGCAGCGGTTGGCTGCCGAGGAGCGCGCCGAGGCCGAACAGTTCGTCGATCGTCCCCGCCCGGAGCACGCCGGTCTGGGCGAAGAGGGCATCGACGGCGATGTCCGGCGCAGCCAGCGCCGCGGTGTGCGACCCGGCGGCCCGTTGCCCGGCGGCGCTCCGCCCGCTCTTCAGCGCCACGATCGGCTTGCGCCGCGCCACGCGCCGCGCGACGTCGGCGAAGCGCCGCGGGTTGCCGAACGACTCAAGGTAGAGCAGCACGACGCTCGTCCGCGGATCCTCCGCCCACCACTCCAGGAGGTCGTTGCTCGATACGTCCGCCCGGTTGCCGAGGCTGACGAACGCGGAGACGCCCAAGTGCCGCGCCTTGGCCAGCTGGAGCACCGCCAGCCCGACGGCCCCGCTCTCCGAAGCGAGCGCCACGGAGCCTTCGGGCGGAAAGACGGGCGAGAACGAGGCGTTCAGGCGAAGGGACGGATCCGTGCAGAGGATTCCGAGGCTGTTTGGACCGACGAGGCGCATGCCGGCTTGGCGCACCTGCTGCGCAAGGCGCTCCTGCCGCGCCCGCCCTTCGGCGCCGGTCTCGGCGTACCCGGCCGACAGGACGACGACGGCGCGCACCCCGCGGTCCGCGCACGCCGCCACCACTTGCTCGACCGCCGCCGCCGGCACCGCCACGACGGCCAACGCCGGCGCTTCGGGCAGCGCGTCGACCGACGCGTACGCCGGCAGTCCGGCGATCGTCGCGGCGGCCGGGTTCACCGGCATCACCCGTCCCGTGTAGCCCGCGTCCAGCAGCCCGCGGACGACGCGGTGGCCGACACCGGACGGATCGCGCGAGGCGCCGATGACGGCGACCGAACGGGCATTGAAGAACGGCGCAAGGGAAGCGGTCTCGGCGCGCGGCGGCGGTTCCATGATCGAATGCCTTCCATATCGCGGCAGCATGCCATCGACGCCGTCCGAGGATATCATGAGCCCAAGGATGCTTCGGCATCCGGCGCAGGACGATCCACACGGCCGCAGCAACCGCTGCGGCCGAGGCAAGGAGGAACCCGTGAGCCCGAACACGCCTCGCGAACCGCTGATCCTGGTGCCGTTGGACGGCTCGACCGAGTCGGCGGCGGCGCTCGCGCCGGCTGCCGAGATCGCGCGACGGACCGGCGGCCGGCTCGTGCTCGTCACCGCGCCGGTCGTCGTGGGCGTCGATGTTCCGCCGTGGTTCGGCGCCGCGCCGATGCAGGCGGGCGCCGTTCCCGTCGACCTGCCCGACATCGATGCGCTCATCCGTGAGGCGGAAGCCGACAGCGTGGCCCATCTGAAGGCGCAAGCCGACGACGCCGCGGCGCTTGGCGTAAAGGCGGACACCCAGATCCTCGAAAGCCCGCCCGCCGAGGCGATCCTCGGCGCGGCCGAGAAGCACGACGCGTGGCTGATCGTCATGGCCACCCACGGCCGCAGTGGCCTGAGCCGCTGGGCGATCGGCAGCGTGGCGGAGCACGTGATCCACCGCAGCACACGGCCGCTCGTGCTCGTTCGGACCGGCGCGGCCGCGCCTTTCGCGCTGCGCCACATCGCGGTCATGCTCGACGGCTCCCCGACCGCCCGCGCCGTCCTGCCGACCGTAGAGTGGCTCGCGCGCGCCTTCGATGCCACCGTGACGCTCGTCTACGTCGCCGGGGACCCGCAGCTGGACGGGTTCGAAGCGGCGCGCGACGTCCAGATCGCCGAGGTGACCGAGCACTTGGCCGTCGCGGCGGTGGCGCTGCGCGCGGCCGGGGTCGTCACCGCCACGCGGATCATCGACGGCGGCGACATGGCGGCCGCGATGCAAACGCTGGCCGGCGAGGGCGTCGACCTGATCGCCCTGACCACGCACGGCCGGACCGGGCTGCTGCGCCTGGCCCTCGGCAGCGTCGCCGACAAGGTCGTGCGCGGGGCGCCGGTGCCGGTCCTGCTGCAGCGGATCATCGAGGCGGACGCCTAGGATGTCCGGGCACCATGCTCTGCCGGGCACCCCAGAGGCATGTCCAGTGGCGGGGCACCAGCCGCTTGGGCGACGCGAACGCTCGGCGGCGAGGGCTACGGCGCCCGCAGGTACCACACGAGCGCCGCGAGCACGGTCGCGCCCATCCCGGCGAACACCGCCATCATCACCGGTTCCGCCGGCAGTCCGGCGCGCAGCGCGAACGCCATCATCGTCGCGATCGCCGCGTTCTGAAACAGCGTGTTCACGAGGAGCACGGGCGCCAAGCCGTAGCCGATCGCCCGCTTCCGCCAAGCCCACCAGCCGACGATCGCCATCGCCGGCAGCATCATGGACAGGTCGATGACGTGGACCGGGTTCGTCGGCACGCCGTTGTCCACGACGCCCTGCGGCACCGTGCCGGCCAGCGCCGCGGGCACCTCCTCGGACAGCCAGAGGAGCGTGAACAGGACGGCGGGGACGAGCAGCAGCACGCCCATCGCCCTGACCGGTGCGCGCGGCGAGAAGCCGGCCTTCACATCGTCCCAGTCCGTCTGCGCCAACCCGCCGATCAGCGCCCAGAGCGCGCAGCCGAGCGCTGCCACGTAGACGAGGAACAGGCGGTTGTGCTGGACGGCGAAGGCGTAGATGACGAACGTGTAGACCAGGTAGGACAGCGCGCCGAGCCAGACCAGCCAGCCGCGCAGCGAGCCGCGCGCCGCGAACAGCGCACTGACGACGAGCACCGGGAGCACGTACGCCAGGTCCGCCGCGTCCTGGGCCACAGCCTGCGTCGACCAGGCGACCGGGTCGCGATAGAAGCCCGGCACGGCCAGGCCGACGATCGAGGCGGCGGCCACGAGGACGGCGAGCGGTGCGGTGAGCCACAGCCACCGGCGGGCGCCCGCCGGCGGGCTGCCGGGCGCGGACATCGGGTGGTCTGGGCGGATCTCGGGCGCGGGCATCCTCGACTCCTCTCCTTGCGTCGGTTCGGTGGCCGGCGGAGAAGATAGACCCATCCGCCGGAATGTGGTGGCGTCCGTCCTCGCGAATCCGTCCTCGCCAAGACGGATTGTGGTGGGAATGCGGCAGGACTTGCCCCGTGCAACCCCCGCCAACAATATTCCCGTGCCAACCGGATTCGTCCGCACCGTTCATCCGCGTGATTCAGACGGCGTCCGTGCCGCGCTGCGAGGGATCGATGGACCACCCAACCACCGACACGATTGCCGTCATCGACTTCGGCGGCCAGACCGCCCAGCTCATCTGCCGCCGCATCCGCGAGCAGGGCGTCTACTGCGAGCTCGTGCCGTGGAACGCGCCGCCGGAGCGGATCGCCGCCCTCAACCCCAAGGGCTTCGTGCTCTCGGGCGGGCCGGACAGCGTGTACGACGCCGGCGCGCCGACGCTGCAGCCGACGATCCTTGCCAGCGGCCTGCCCGTTCTCGGAATCTGCTACGGCATGCAACTCCTGGCGCACGATCTCGGGGGCGCGGTGGCCGCTTCGGCGCACCGCGAGTACGGCTCCGCCGAGGTCGAGCTCGACGGCGGTGTGGCGCTGTTCAACGACCTGCCCCGCCACATCGCCGCATGGATGAACCACGGCGACCGCGTCGAGGCGTTGCCGCCGGGCTTTCGGAGCCTTGGACACACGGACAACTCGCCGTACGCGATCATGGGCGACCTCGACCGGGGGTACTACGCCGTCCAGTTCCACCCCGAGGTGGCGCACACGCCGCAAGGCGCCAAGCTGCTGCGCAACTTCGTCCGCGGCGTCTGCGGCTGCGACGGCGACTGGACGCCGGCCCACTTCATCGCGACCACGCTCGACGAACTGCGCACGCAGATCGGCGGCGACCGCGTCCTCGTCGCGCTCTCGGGCGGCGTCGACTCGTCCGTCATGGCGGCGCTCGTCCATCAGGCGGTCGGGGACAGGATGATGGCGCTCTTCATCGACCACGGCCTGCTGCGCGAGGGGGAGCGCCTGGAGGTCGAGGCGCTGTGCCGCGACCTCGAGATCCCGTGCCGCACCGTCGACGCCGCCGACACGTTCCTCGGCGCCCTGGCCGGCGTCGACGACCCCGAGCAAAAGCGCAAGGTGATCGGGGAGACGTTCATCCGCGTCTTCGAGCGCGAGGCGGCGGCCGTCGGCGAGTTTCGCTATCTGGCACAGGGCACGCTCTACCCGGATGTCATCGAGTCGGCCAGCAGCTCCGACACGGCCGCGGCCCACAAGATCAAGACGCACCACAACGTCGGCGGTCTGCCGGAGGACATCGAGTTCGAGATCATCGAGCCGCTGCGCTTTCTCTTCAAGGACGAGGTGCGCGCCGTCGGTCGCGAGCTCGGCCTGCCGGAGCCGACCGTCCAGCGCCAGCCCTTCCCCGGCCCCGGCCTCGCCGTCCGCCACCTCGGCGCCGTCGAGCCCGAAGGCCTGGCCGTCCTGCGCGCCGCCGACCAGATCGTCCGCCACGAGATCGAGCGCGCCGCCCCCGGCCTCGGCGACGAGGCCCCGTGGCAGTACTTCGCCGTCCTCACCCCCATCCGCTCCGTCGGCGTGATGGGCGACCAGCGCACGTACGGCCGCATGGTGGCCGTACGCGCCGTCACGAGCACCGACGGCATGACCGCCGACTGGGCCAAGCTCCCGCACGCCCTCCTCGGCCGGATCGCCAACCGCATCGTGAACGAGGTCCACGGCGTGAACCGGGTGGTGTACGACATCACCTCCAAGCCGCCCGGCACCATCGAGTGGTTGTAGGGGCGACGCATGCGTCCCTCCGCGATACCCGCCCCAGATGCCGGCACCCCAACCACGCCATGTACCCCCGCGTAGGGGCGGCGCATGCGTCGCCCCTACGCGGGGGTTGGATGGGGTTGCAGCGGCCCGTCATCTTGTGGGCGCATGGGGTGAAGCCGCGATGACCCTGCCCGCCCCTGCCCTCCTCCGTGCCGGGCGCCCGTCCGCCACCGCCGCCGGCGCCCTTCGGCTGCGCGGCCGGCGGCTGCACGTGGCGGCGCTGGTATCCGTATCCGGCGACGAGGCCGGGCGCGATGGGCACGAGGCGGCGCTGGTCGCGACGCTCGTCGACGCGTTGGCGACGGCGTCGGGGAGCACGACGGCGCGCATGCGCACCGCCATCCTGGCCGCCGATGCCGCGCTCCGGGCGCGGGCGGCCAGCCAGCCGCCCGGTGCCCGCGGGCTGACGGCGGCCGTCAGCGTCGCCGTGGCGGACGGCGACGAGGTCCTCCTGGCCGAGGTCGGATCGCTGCTGGCGTTCGCGTCGTCCGCCGACGGGCTGCCGGTTGGCCGGGCGCAGCGCCGCGGCTTGGACGGCGTGATCTTGAGCGACGACCCGATGCGTCCGCCGCTCGGCCGGCCGGGCCAGCTCGAGCCGATCCTGCACTGGACGCGCTGGGAGCCGAGCGGCTATCGGCGCGGCCTCGTGCTGCTCCTCGCCACCGCCGACGCGGACGGAACGCTGAGCGAGGGCGTCGTGGCCGCGCTGTTCGCCACGCCGATCCCGCGCTGGGCGGCGGCGCTGTCGACCGCGGTGTCCCCGCCGTCGGCCGCGGTCGTCGTGGCGTTTGCCCAGACGACACCGGCACCGGCTCCGGCACCGACGCCCACGACAACGCCCGAGCACCGCGCGCCGATGCCGGTGCCGGTGCGCTGGACGGGCGCTGCGGCCGATCGCTCGGCGGCCGGCAATCCGGTCGACGCGGCGGTGCGGCGCGGCGCACGAAGCGCGCGCGATGCGCTGTCGGGCGTGCCGTGGCGGGCGGTCGGCGGGCGGGCCGGGCGGTCGGCGGCGCGGCTGTTCCTGGCGCTGTTCCCACGGCGGCTCGAGTCCCGCGATCGAACGGAGTGGTCGCGGCTGTTGGCGACGGCGGCCGTGCTCCTGCCGCCGCTCGTCCTGATCGCCGCGCTGGCCGTGCTCGCCCGCCAGCCGGGCGGCATCCGCGCGGGCTTCGACCGCCTGCGGCAGAGCGTCCCGTCGGGTGACGCGACCGGGGCCGGGCCGGACGGCATGGCGCCGGCGGGTGGCGCGGCGGCGATCGGAGGGACGGCGCCGCTCGGCGCGGCCGAAGGTGCGGTCGAGCGCGCTCCGGAAGGCACACGGCCGGGCACATCAAACGACGCGGGCAGCGCCGGTGCGGCGGTGCCGGTCGCCACGATGGCGCCGATCGATCCGGCGCAGGATGCGGGCATGGTGCGGTTGACCGATGCGGCCGGGGTCGCGCGCGTGCAGGGCGCGGACAGCGAACCGCGGCGCATGGTGGCGGTGGGCGAGGCGCGCTACGTGCTGAACGTCGCCAATGGCGTCGTGGAGGCCGTGACGGCAGCGGGGGTGCTGCCCGCGCTGCAATCCGGCGTGCACGTGAACGGCCAGCCCGTGGGGGATCTGATCGACCTGGCGTGGCTGCCGCTGGCCGGAGGGACCGCCGGCGGGGCGGCAGGGCAGGTGGTGGCGCTCGACGCGACGGGGCGGCTCTGGGCGATCGAGGGCGTTGCGGCGCGGCCGCTGGCGGTGGCGGGCGGCCTGGCGCAGGGCACGCGGGCGATCGGCGGCTACGACGGGAGCCTGTACGGCGTGGACACGGCCAACGGGATCTCACGCTACGCGGCCGCGCCGGGCCCGTCGTTCGCGGCCGCCGAGGCGTGGCTGACGGAGCGGGTCGATCTGGCGCAGGCGACGGACATGGCGATCGACGGCACGGTCTTCGTGCTCCTGCCCGGCGGTGCGATCCGTCGATTCAGCGAAGGCGAGCCGGCCCCGTTCACCGCGACTGATGTGCCGGGCGGGCTGGACGGCACGTTGGCTCTCTACACGAGCCCGACGGCCGGCCGCGTGCTCGTCGCGGATGCCGCGCGCGGGCGGATCGTGGCGCTCGGCGCGGACGGCGCGTTCGAGGCGCAGCACGCGCTGCCGATCCTGCCGGCCGCCGAGCCCGGGAGCGACGACGCGCGCGGGCGGATTCGCGCGCTGCAGGGCGTCTTCTGGGATGAGGGTGCGGCGGAGTTGTGGTGGCTGTCGGGGGGGGAGCTCTATCGGGCAGGGTTTCGGCGCTAGCGGGGCGGTTCCCGCTGTCCAATCCGTAACGGCGCCCGTATCCGGAGCGACAGTGCAACCGTTGGTCAGCGTGAACGTGTCACAGGGTGACAACCGTTAGCACTGTCATGCGCCGAGCAGCCCGATGGATGCGCCGCCGCGGCCGGCGGCGGCGGAGTCAGGCCCCACGGGCGGGGCGCACGAGGTGCGAGCGTGGCCGCATCGACCGAAACGATTGATCCGTCAGCGATAGGGGGAGGAACTGCGTGAACATCCGTCGAGTGATCTTGTTGGCAAGCACCGTGCTCGTCATCGGCGCGTCTCTGGGACACGGCTCGGCCGCCGCCCAGACGCCGCCAGCGCCGACCGCCGCGCCGCCGGTGGTCGTTGGGCGCGACCAGTTGGACCCGTTCATCGCGCCGCTGCCCAGCAGCGACGAGCTCGTGGTCTGGACCGAGGACCGCGGCAGTGGCCATGAGCTGTTCGCCAAGCGCGTGCGGACGAACGGCTACGCGATCCCGAGCGCCGAGAGCGGCGAGTGGCCGTTCACCGGCGCCACCGGCACGGGCGCGAACGCGGGCAAGAAGGGCGATCAGCGCGCACCTTACATTGCCGGCGACATCGTGGTCTGGAGCGAGAAGGCGCCGGACGCGGCGGACTACGACGTCTACGCCCAGCGTGTCTTCCCCAACGGCCGCACGCGCGGCACGCCGATCGTGGTGGCGGGCGGAATCGGCAACCAGCTGAACCCGAGCCTGATCGCCACGGCCAGCGGCTACCTCCTGGTGTTCGGCGACGACAGCGCCGACGAGGGCGATGTCCTGGGCATGCGCCTCACGAAGGCGCTCACGGCGCGCGGCGTCGCCTTCGGCCTCGCCAAGGGCCCGGGCGTTTCGAGCGAGCCCGTGATCACGGTCGACGTCCTCGACCCGCGAACGGACTACCTCGTGCTCTTCACGCACGTCGCCGAGGCCGCGACGCAGAAGGACATCTTCGGCGCGCGCATGACCGAGAGCGGGCTGCCGCGCGGCACGCTCTTCCCGGTCGTCAACGATCCGGCCGTCGACGAGTACGCGCCGTTCCTGCTGGCGACGGCGACGGCGGACTTCGAGCGCGATGCCTACAACCTCCTTCTGTTCAACCGCGACGATGCGACGACGGGCCCCGACGTCGTCCTCCAGCGCCTGCGCTCGAACGGTGCCGGCGTCGGCCCGGAGCGGATCGTCGGCGGCGGCACGGGCGCACAGCGCGCTGCGGCGGCCACCGTGCTCAGCGACGGCCAGTGGCTCGTCGTGTGGCAGGACGACGTGAGCGGCAACGCGGACGTCGTCGGGACGAAGGTCCGCGTGAACGGGATCCCGCTGCCGCCGATCCGGGTACTCGTCACGGAGTGATCGGCCATGCGCTGCGTGCGGCGCGTGGTTCGGCGGTTTGACTTGAATCGGCAGGGTCGAGGGAGGCGGGGCGCGGTGTCCCCGCCTCCCTTGCTGTTCACGTGGGCTGGGGCGAGCCGGACGGACTTCGGCCCATCAGCCACCGTGCGCCAGACACATCGGTTGGTCGAGGCGGCGTGCAACCCCCATCTCTCCGCCACGTACACCCACGGCACGTTCCTTGCTGTCGCCCCCCGCCCCGTCCCGTCCAAGGAGCCGACCTGTGTCCTCCCCCACCGCCGCACACACCCCTCTCCGGCCCGACGGCCGCCGGCGCTACCACCCGACGGACTACGGTGACCGCCAATGGCAGGCCCTCGTGGCCTTCGCCGACGCGCATGCCGACGCGTTCCAGTGCGCGATCCCCTATCGGATCGTCCGCCTCTCCCTGCCCGACGCACCGCTTTGGCCGAGCGCCCTCGAGCGCCTCCGCCCGTTCCTCATCGACCGCTACGCTTCCCTGGTCCGCTGGGGCGAGCTGGACGACACGCCGGCCGAGATCCTGACGTTCAGCCTCGATCCCGCTGTCCGCCGCTGGGTCGGCGCCGCCGGACACTTGTCGCAATGGGCCTGGAACCGCCGCATGCCGGAGGATCCGACGTTCCTCCTGCGCGGCGAACCGCTCGTCGCCTCGGACAGCCGCACCGGACGCGTGGCGGTCTTCGCGAGCGCGGACGAGCATGCCGAGATCACGCGCGAACGCGGGGTGCGGTTGATCGAACCGCTCGGGGCGGCGTGCGAGCCTTGGCCGACACCGTAGGCGGCTACAATTCGGTTCCTCACCCCAACGGAACCGCCCATGCGTCCTCGCTTCGCCATCGCCCTCGCCACCACCGCACTCACCCTCTTCGCCCTCGGCGCGATGTGGGCCGCGCCCCCGCCCGCGTCGCGCTCCGCCCCCCGCCAGCCGCGCCCCCTCGGCGCGTACCTGGAAGGCGACGCGCCGTGGAGCGAGCTCGGGCCGGACGCCCTGCCGACGGCCGCCGTCGAGCGCGCTGCCGAGGCCCGCGCGGCCGGCGAGCTGCCTGCGCCCGATGGCTACGCGATCGGCTTCGACCACTACGGCACGCCGGCCCAGGTGAACGCCTTCCTGCGGCAGCTCGAAGCGGACTTTCCCGACCTCGTCGAGGTCTACCGGATCGGGACGTCGTGGCAGGGGCGCGAGATCCTGGCGGCGCGTGTGGCCAACGAGCGACTTGGGCAGCCGGTCGACGATCGGCCGGCGATGTACACGGACGGGCAGCACCACGCGCGCGAACTCGTCAGCGCCGCCGTGCCGCTCCACACGCTTTGGACGCTCGTCGCGGGCTACGGCGTCGATCCCGTCCTCACCTACCTCGTCGACACGCGGGCGGCGTACTTCGTGCCGAGCGTGAACGTGGACGGCAACGAGCTCGCGCTCGTGGACAACCAGGCCTGGCGGAAGACCGCCAACCCGACGTGTTGCGACGACGACGGCGACGGGCGCACGGACGAGGACGCGCCCATCGGCTTCGGCCTTGGCGCGTACGGCGTCGACCGCTGGCTGTTCGAGGCGGATTGGGCGGATGCCCACCCGGACAATCCGTTCGTCGAGGGCTGGCAGCGCCATCTGGCCGGCGCGCCGGAGATGGGCGTCGGCCGGTTCAGCGGTGCGTTCGGCGGCTTGGCCCGAGCGCTGCCATTCGGCGACGCGGACGGGGACGGCAGCATCGAGGAAGACCCCATCGGCGGCACGGACCCGAACCGGAACTACGATGTGCTGTGGGACCGCGGCGAAGCGAACGTCGACACCGAGGTCTATCGCGGACCGAGCGTCTGGTCCGAGCCCGAGACGCGCGCCGTGCGGGACTTCGCCGCCGGCATCGATCACTTGGCGGTGGCCGTGTCCTACCACTCCGGCACGGACCTCCTCCTCCATCCGTGGGGCTACTCCGCCTCCGCGCCGCTGCCGGACGCCGGCACGTACGAGCTGCTCGGGGCAAAGGGCAGCGAGCTGACGGAGGCGAACGGCTACTACGGCTCGCCGCACGTCTGGACGGCGCGCGGCCTGTACGGCGCGTACGGCAGCACGATGGACTGGTTCTACAAGGTCCGCGGCGCCTACGCCTTCTCGCCGGAGACGTACGGCAGCGACGACACGCTCTTCGTTCGCCGCCTGGGCGCCACCGGCGCCTTCACCGTCGCCTCGAGCCTGGCGGTGGCGTTCAACCCGCCGCCCGACCGCATCCTGCCGGCCGTCGACCGCTGGACGCGCTTCGCGACCTATCTGCTGGCCGCGACTCCGAACATCGAGCTGAACGCCGCCACCGTCGAGGGCGAGGGCGACGGCCGGATGTTCGTGTTCACGATCGGCAACGACGGCGTGCTGCCGGCGGACGTCGGCATCTTCATCCACAACGCCCGGACGATGGAGCTCCTCGTGGCCGCGACCGAGCAAGTGCGCCTTTCGGCGTCACAGCACACATCCCGCATCCCGCTCACGACGCTCCGGCATGCGGCAACGGACGGCATCGTGATCCAGGCGGACGTCTGGTTGCCCATCGGCACGGCGCCGCACGGGATCGAGACGGCGCGTTGGACGCTGCGCATCGATGATGCCGACCGGATACACGTCGTCGGCGGCGCCATCGTCCCGTTCCGCGACCTCGGCGCCGCGTTCGGCGGCTGGTGGGCCGACGAGCGCTTCCACGGCCGCGACTACACCTGCCGCCGCGGCGAGCGCAACTGCCCGCCGCCGCTCTCGTTCACGCCGCCGCCGTCCCCCACCGCCGGCCCGACGCAGACCGCCGCCCCGCCGTCCACCCCGGCCTGGCCGACGCCGCCGCCCCGGCCGACGCGCACGCCGTGGTCGATGGACGCGCCGCCGTGGTGGCCGGCGGAGGCGTACACACCGACGTCGACGGCGACCGCCCGGCGGACGGCGACGCCGACCGCAACGTCGACGCAGGCGGCGACGGTCGACGGCACCCGCACGATCTACCTACCGGTGGCACGATCCGACCGGTAGGGGCACCCCTTGTGGGTGCCCAACGTGCGATGTGCGACGGGCGGAGGGCACCCACAAGGGGTGCCCCTACCACCGACGTTGGATCCACCGCCCCACGTCCAACGACCCGCCCGCCCCCGCCGCGATCCGACCCAGCGCGCTCAGGAAGATCGTCTTGTACCGGTAGTACGTCCAGCCGCTGCCGCGGCCTTGGTTGTCCTCGATGTAGACGTACCAGCAGTACCGCTCGTCCATCTTGAACCCCTGCGGCGGCGAGCTGATGTTGATCGTCCCGCGGTGGCCGAGCGACGGCGTGCGGTGGCTGCCCGACGGGAATCGTTCGCTCAGGTCGTTGCACGTCTTGTAGAGCGTCCAGCGGTAGTTCTCCGTGGGCACCTCATTGCGCGTCTCCCAGCGGTAGTCGTGCGGCAGGCTGTAGTGAACGTCGTTCTCCGGGAACTTGAGCTCGAGATCGCGCAGCTCGACCGTACCGAGATCGACGTCCTTGCCATCGGCCATCTGATCGGGCGTGATGTTGCGGGAATACCACTTGCCGAGCGACTCGTTGTCGTAGAGGACGATCGTGTCGTCGTTCGTCCACCAGACCTGGTAGACCTGATCCTCCTCGAGCGCCGGCGGCGCTTCGAAGGCGAACGTCCCGTCCTCGACCGTGACCGCGTTCGCCACTTTCGTCCACTGCCCGACGCCGCCGGTGCGCACCTTCAGCTCGATCTGCGGGAAGCTGTCGGCGCCGTAGCCGGGCGACAGCGGCACGCCCTCCTTGACGTAGCGGCCGCGGATCGTGCCCGTCGCCGGCTTGATCGGCGTCGGCGGCGGGATCTCCGTCGGCTCGACCGTCGGCTCGTCGGTGGCGGGCACCTCGGTGGGCGTGACGGCGGTGGGCGCCGCGGTGACGACCGGCGGGCCGGTGGCCGTCGGCTCGGACGGTGCCTGGACGGCCGCCGGCAGCTCGGTGCGGTCGACGGCGCGCCAGACGGACGGCATGTACACGTGCGCGTCGAAGGCACCGGTCTGGGCGATCGACGCCGCGGCCTCGGCCGAATCGACCCGCTGCCAACGGCTGAAGCCGGTGACGCCGAACGGCCGGAACGCCTGGAAGACGGACTCGAACCACAACATCCACTGGTCGTGGCTCTGGCCCCAGCTCCCGCGCGGACCGTCCACGTGAACGTACCAGAAGTACTTGTGCTCGATGCCGATGCCGGCCCGGCGGATGAAGTCCGGATAGTTCGCCATCGTGTACGCACCGTTCCGGCCGACGGACGGCGACTTGAACGACTTGTCGGTGTCGCGGTGGTGCAGTCCGTCGCCGAAGCAGTCGCAAATCGCCCAGCGGTACGTGCCGATCTCGTTCTGGCGCGGGTCCCAGGTGAACGTCCAGGGCAGGCCCGAGTAGCCCGTGCCGTTGCTCGGCCCGGTCAGCTCGATCGGCTCGAGCTGGAAGTCCTCGATCGTGATCTCGGCGCCCGGCGTGTACCGCTGCGGCGTGATCGCCTCGGAGTACCACGCACCGAGCCACTCCCGCAGGCCGAACAGGTCGTTGTACGTCTCGTTGCGCCAATGGACCACGTACGTCTCGTCGTCGGCCAGCGCCGCCGGGTTCTGGAACTTGTAGTGGCCGTCCTCGTCCAGGACGGCGGTCCGGCCGACGCGCTCGCACGGCTTCCGGCCTTCCTTGCACTTCAGAAGGAACAGCCCCGGCCCGAAACCGTCGCCCATGCCCGCCGGCGCCGGGTCCTTCCCGAGGAGGAGCCTGCCGCCGATAAAGCCGTCCCCGGCCGGCGTCGGCGTGACGGACGGGATGGCCGTGAACGTCGGCGGCACCGTCGCCGGCTCCTCGCTCGTCGGCGTGGCGCTCGGCGGTCGCGTCGGCACCACCTCGCGCGGCGCGACGAGGTCGGCGCGCGTGACGCCGCGCCAGACGAACGGCAGATAGACCTTGGCCTCGTCCTGCGCATGCACGCGGCCGCGATCGTCCGTCGATGTCGACGCGACGACGACAGCGACGGCAGCGGCAACTGCGGCGAGGCAGGCGAGCGCGAGAAGCACCGTGAGGCGCGGGTACTGCGGGCGTGGTTCGGATCGGCGCATGGTTCCCCCCTTATCGATCGGCAGCGTAGCATACGGCGGTGGGGGGGACAAGGGCTTTCGATCGTGGGCAGGCCGGCAACACCGCCTGGGCCGTGTCGGACGATCGACGGATCCACGGTAGAAGCCGTTGCCCCGTCCGTTGCCCACGCCCCCGATCATCCCGCCCACCGCCTCCGCACGGCCCGCCCCTACCCGTCCCTCCTCCCCACCACCCACCCCGTCCCCACGCCCCACCCCGCCGTCTCCCCCACCCGCCCCGCCACCACCGACCGATACCGCGCCACCTCATCCGCCGTCAGATGCGCATCCAACACCCGCCGATACGCCCCTGCCGCATCCTCGAACCACCGCGCGATCAACGTCGGCGTCACGGGCAGGCGCGACGCGGAGATCGTCGTCTCGACGGTGATGTCGATGACGCCGTCGAAGTTCCTCGCACCCGCCGCGCCCGCCGCTCCCCTGTCCCCCCACCCCGCCACGCCGCCGCCAACGCCTCCGCCCCGCCGTGCCGCACCGCCAGCTCCGCGACGAGGTCGGCCTCGGCGGCGGCGATCCGCTCGCGCAGCGCGGCGTCCAGGCGCGGGTCCTGGGGTGCGACGAGGGCCGAGGGGAGGGTCGAGGCGGTCGGGGCGGGCTCGGCGAGGGCGATGCGGCCGCCGGGGGCGAGGAGGGTGGCGAGGGCGGCGGCAGCGGCGGGCCATCCATCGGGCGGGAGGGCGGCGAAGGCGTCGCGGCCGACAATCGCGTCGAATTCGAGCGCGCCGTCCGCATTCGCACGCACGGCTGCGGCGACGGCGTCGAGCGGGGCGACGATGACGGTCGGGGCGAGGACGCCGGCGCCGAGGCGCGCGGCCATGGTCAGGATGGCCGCGGCCTCGGCATCGTCGGCCGCGACGGACCAGACACCGCCTTCGGGGCAGCGACGCAGCGCTTCCCACGTCAGCAGGCCGGTGCCGGCGCGCAGGTCGAGAACGCGGTCGTGGCGCTGCAGCGCGGCGGCGTCGATCACGCGGTCGCGGACGGCCGCCAGGCGGTCGCCGGCGCCGCTTGTCGCGCGGTCCAGCCAGCGGGCGCGGTCGCTCTCACCGCCGGACAGCGGGCCGGACCACGAGAGGGTCTGGCGGATCGCCGCCTCGCCGTCGATCATCGCCGCCAGCTGTGCCTCGCGGCGCCGGGCGACATCGTCCTTCAGCGTGGCCTCGTGGCCATGGTCCGTCGGCTGGTAGAAGACACGGCCCTGCAGGCCCGTCGGCAGGTACTGCTGCGCCACCCAGCCGTCGCGCCAGCTGTGGGGGTAGAGGTAGCCCTTGCCGTCGCCGAAGGCGGCCGCGTCGCGGTTGCCGTCGCGCAGATGGGGCGGGACGTCCTCGGCCCGCTCCTTCTCGACGACGGCCAGCGCATCGAAGAAGCCGAGCGCCGTGTTGCTCTTGGCGGCGGTGGCGACGGTCAGCGTGGCCAGCGCCAGGTGGAAGCGGCCCTCGGGCAGGCCGACCCACTCGAAGGCCTGGGCGCAGGCGGCGACGGTGGCGACGCTGGTGGGGTCGGCCATCCCGATGTCCTCGCCGCAAAGGATGAACAAGCGCCGGAAGATGAAGCGCGGATCTTCGCCGGCGTACACCATGCGGGCCAGCCAGTAGAGGGCCGCGTCCGGGTCGCTGCCGCGGCACGCCTTGATGAAGGCGCTGATCGTGTCGTAGTGCGCATCGCCCTCCTTGTCGTACAGCACGGCCCGCCGCTGGATGGACTCCTCGGCCACGGGCAGGTCGACATGGATCCGGCCGTCCGCGTCGGGCGGCGTCGTCTCGACGGCCAGCTCGAGGGCGTTCAGCAGGCCGCGGGCGTCGCCGTTGGCGACCTTCACGAGGTGGTCGAGCGCATCCGCGTCCAGGACGACGTCCAACGCGCCGTAGCCGTCGGCGACGTCGGACAGCGCGTGGCGGGCGACGGCGCGCAGGTCGTCGTCGGAGAGCGACTCGAGGCGGAAGATCCGCGACCGGCTGACGAGCGCCTTGTTCACCTCGAAGAACGGGTTCTCGGTCGTCGCCCCGATCAACGTGATCAGCCCGTTCTCGACGTGCGGAAGCAGCGCATCCTGCTGCGCCTTGTTGAAGCGATGGACCTCGTCGACGAACAGGATCGTCCGCTGCGGGAAGAGACCCTGGCGCCGCTTCTCGGCCTCGGCCACCGCGCTGCGGATGTCCGCCACGCCCGCCAGGACGGCGTTCAAGGCGATGAAGTGCGCGCTCGTCGTCCGGGCGATGATCCGCGCGAGCGTCGTCTTGCCGGTGCCGGGCGGGCCCCAGAAGATCACGCTGGAGAGCTGGTCCGCCTGGATCGCCCGCCGCAACAGCCGCCCGGGGCCGACGATCGCCGCCTGCCCGGCGAAGGCGTCGAGCGTGCGCGGCCGCATCCGGTCGGCGAGGGGGGCGCGGGGTTGAGAAGGCGTCATGGTCGATGGCCCCGCCGCGCGACTCGGGTCAACGCGCCGCCGCCGTCACGGATCGTGCGCCACGTCGAGGACGACGCGCACCGGCCCGTCGATCACCGTCACGCGGTAGCCGGCCGGCCGCGCCAGGCGGACGGCGAAGCGCAGCTCGGCGTCGTCCGCCACGCGCTGCTGCCGGATGCTGTCGACGATCGGGCTCTGCGGCGACTGCGCGTCCAACGTCTCGGGCTTGGCGAACGCCGAGACGTCGTACAGCGCGACGTCGATGACCGCCGTGCCCTCGACGTCCCGCCGGAGAAGCGTCGTCCAACGCGGCGCGCCGGCGTCCTCGTCCATCGCCCAGACGATCCGCGTATAGCCGGGGTGCTCGCCGGTCCGGACATCGTCCAAGTGGAAGATCGGGCCGATCGCACCGCCTTCGAGGCGCTTGCCGATGAGGACGGCGGCATTCGGGAACGCCGCGGTGGGCGTGGCGGAGGCGCTGGGCGGCGACGTGCGCGTCGGGACGATCGGCAGCAGCGTGGTCGGCGAAGGCAAGGGCGTCGCACTGGCCGCCGGATCGGGCGAGTCGGCAGTGGCATCGGACGCACCGCCGACGTCAAGCGGCGCGGCGGTGGTCGGCGGCGCGGCGGTGGTCGGCGGCGGGGCGATCGACGGCGTTGGGCGGACGCGGCAGCCGGCCAGGACAGCCGAAAGGGCGACCGCCGTCCACGCGGCGATCGCGCCGGCCGAGCACGTCCGTTCCATCCGTTCGAACCGTTCCCTCGCCCCTACCAGCTGAACGCCTCCCAGCCCCAGAATCCGGTCAGCTGGACGATCGTCAGCGGCCACAGGATGGACAAGCGCATCGCCTCGCCCCAGAAGGCCGGGTTCGCGGCGTCCTCGAGCGAGTACTGATGGATGCCGTTGCCCGTGACGTAGAGCGTCAGCGTGATCGCGCCGCCGACGAGCAGGTAGAGCACGAAGCCGCTGACGAACGCGGTGTACGCGTCCTGGTGGCCGAGGATGCCCATCGAGAACAACATGAAGCCGAGGGCGAAGAGGCCGACGAAGCTGTACACCCAGACGTCGTCCGGCGCGCTGATGCCGGTGCGCGCGGGGCTGCTGTAGAAGAGGACGCCGAAGCTGGCGAAGATCAACAGGAGCCCGACAATTGCTCGACTCTGATAGCTCACCGTTACCCCTCCAAAACAGTTGCCGGCGCGCCGTGCGTCGCCGCGCTCACGAAGCGATCGCCGCCGCTGCGGCGACCGCCAACCGTCCTCTTCGGCCCCGCACCTTGGCACCCAGCCACGCCAGCGACTCTTCGGCGCGCGCGCCCGGCGGCACGACGACCCAGCCGCACCCCGTTCCCGGCAGGACGAACGCGCCGGCGCCGCCGGCCAGCGCCCGGAGGTCGGCGGCCCAGTCGAGGAGCGCCGTCAGGTCGTCCTCCGGCAGTTCGACGCGGACGTGCAGCGCATCCCTCGCATCGCCCCCGTACATGCTCCCGCCGTCGAGCACCCCCTCGCGCAGCCGCCCGCCGGCCGACGGCACCCCGCCCGAGAGCTCGATCGCCTGCCAAGCCTGTCGATACCCGAGCGCCACGTCTTCGACCGCACCGGCGAGCACGACGAGCAACGTGCGTGCCGCGCCCGAGGACGATCCGGCAAGCCACCGCTCGGCCGCCGCGTCCGCGGCGACGACGCCGACGATGGCCGGCGGGCGGGCGGCGGCGAGGCGCGCCAGGGCGCGGTCGAGGCCGGCCGTCGTGCGGAACGCGCCGCGGACGGTGCGGTGGGCGGCGGGCGCGGGCGGCAGGTCGGGCGTGTCGGGCACGGGGGGGAGGATAGCATAGGGCGCGTGCCGCCCCCGCCCGCAACCGGTTGCCCCCGGACCCCCGCCCCACCTATCATCCCCCCGCCACCCACGCCCCATCGTTACAGGGGCGTCGACCGATGAACCCAACCCCATCCCCCGCCCAGGCGCCGCCATCCCCCGGCCGCGCCGACGACATGGCGCACATCGTGGCCCTCGTCACCGTCGACGGCCTCGGACCGCGGCGGTTGCGCGACGTCATCGCCCGCTTCGGCAGCGCCGCGGCCGCTTGGCGGGCCGACGCGGCCGACCTGGCGCCGATCGTGACGGCGCCGGTGGCCGAGCGGCTCGTGTCGCTCCGCGCGCGGCGGTCGCCGGAGGCGATCATGGCGGCCGTCCATGCCTGCGGCGCGCACGTCCTCCCGCTGGTCGATCCGCGCTATCCGCCGCTCCTCGCGCAGACCGCGACACCGCCGTTCGTCCTCTTCGTGCGCGGCGACATCGCCCCCCTGGCCGGCCCGGCCGTGGCCGTCGTCGGGACGCGCGCCGCGACGGCGTACGGACGGGATGCGACGTGGCGGATCGTCGCGCCGCTCGCGCGGCAGGGCATCGTCATCGTCTCCGGTCTGGCGCTCGGCATCGACGCGGCGGCGCACGACGCCGCACTCGAGGCGGGCGGCAGCACGGTGGCCGTCGTCGCGGGCGGCATCGACGGGGTCTACCCGCCCCAGCACGTCGAGCTGCACGCCCGGATCATCGCCGGAGGTGGGTGCGTCGTGAGCGAGTGCGCGCCCGGCGTCGAGCCGGTGGCCGGGCGGTTCCCGGCGCGGAATCGGATCATCGCCGGGCTGTCGCTGGCGTGCGTCGTCGTCGAGGCCGGCATGCGGAGCGGGGCGCTGATCACGGCGTCGTGCGCGCTCGAGGAAGGCCGCGACGTGCTGGCCGTCCCCGGGCCGATCACGAGCGACCGATCGCACGGCGCGCACGGGCTCATCAGCGCCGGCGCCGCGCTGGCGACGTCGGCGGAGGACGTGCTGGCCGTCCTCGACCTCGACCGCCGCGCGGCCGACTCCGACGCGCGGCGGCAGCTGCCGGACGATCCGGCCGAGGCGGCGCTCGTCGCCGCGCTGTCGGACCGCCCGTCGGCCGCCGACGAGCTGGCGCGGCGCACCGGGCTCGATGCGGCGACGGTCGGCGGCGCGCTGGCGCTGCTGGAGCTGAAAGGCCTGGCGCGACAGGCCGGCGGGCGCTGGACGGCGGCACGGCGGTAGAATGGAGCGCGCAGCGGCGCTCGATCGTCGCATCGCCCCGCTCGAAGGATGCGTCATGCCCCCATCGACCCAACCCGCCGACGAACGGCTGTGGGCCGTGATCGTCGCCGGCGGCAGCGGCACGCGGCTCTGGCCGTACTCCCGCCGGCTGCGCCCGAAGCAGCTCCTGCCGCTCCTGGGCGCGCGGTCCATGCTGCAGACGACCGTGGACCGGCTGGCCGGGCGCGTGCCGCCGGACCGCGTCGTCGTCGTGACGAACGCCGAGTACGCGGGCGAAGTCCGCCGCCAGCTGCCCGGCGTGCCGCCGGAGCACGTCGTCGGCGAGCCGGCGGCGCTCGGCAACGCGGCGGCCGTCGCGCTCGGCATCGGTGTCGTGGCGGCGCGCGACCCGTACGCAACGGTCGCCGTGCTGACCGCGGACCACGACATCACGCCGGTCGACGCGTTTCTGGACGCGCTCGACCGCGCCGTCGCCGCGGCGGCCGGCGGCTACCTCGTGACGTTCGGGATCCGGCCGACGGAGCCGAACACGGGCTATGGTTATGTCGAGATCGGCCCGGTGCTCGCCCGTCATGCGTCGCATGGCGTCGACCCCGGCGACCAGGATCGTCGGTCCTCCATGCTGGACCCGACGGCCGCGCGGCACGTCGTCCGCTTCGTCGAGAAGCCGGATCGGGCAACGGCCGAGGGCTATCTGGCCGCCGGCACGCACCTTTGGAACAGCGGCATGTTCGTCTGGACCGTCCCGACGATCACCGCCGCCTACCACGCCCACCTGCCGCGCCTGGCCGCCACGATCGATGCCGTCGCCGACGTCGTGCGCAGCGGCGGCGAGCTCGCGGCGGCGCTGCCGGCGATCTGGGCGCGCGTCGAGGACCGCACGACGATCGACTACGGGATCCTCGAGCCGAGCGCGAACGTGGCGTGCGTGCCGGCCGACTTCGCGTGGCGGGACATCGGCGCCTGGCCGCAGCTGGCCGAAGCGCTGCTGGCGGATGCGGCCGACGCCGACGGCAACGCGGTGCGCGGCCGGCACGTCGGCCTCGACACCCACGGCAGCCTGATCTTCGCACCCGACGGCATGCGCGTCGCGACGATCGGCCTCGAGGACATGGTCGTCGTCGTGCTGGACGATGTCGTGCTGGTCTGTCCGAAGGACCGGGCTCAGGATGTGAAGCGGCTGGCCGAGGCGGCGGTCGCGGCCGGATGGAACGAAATCGTCTGAAGGGCTGTCCGTACAACGCGGGGGGAACCATGACACGTGCCACTCAGTTCGTCGTCGCTGCCGTCGCCGTCGCGTTCGGCCTGGGTGCCTGGCGCGTGTTCGACTCCACGGGCAGCGCGTTGCCGCCCGATCGCGTGCCGATCGTCGTCGAGGACGATCTCATCCAGGTCGGCGGCTCGCTCGGCGACTTCGACGTGGCCGGCGACCGGATGATCCTCGTCCTCGGCAAGCGCGTTGTCGTCGGCCGGCTAGGCGGGGCGGGCGATTGGGCGACGGTCGGCGCATCGCCGCCGGCGGACGACGGCGTCATCGACGTCGACGTCCTCGACGGCCGCTGGGCCGTCGTCCTGCGCGGCGCCAACATCTGCACCGTCGACCTGGCGGCCGACGGCCCGGTGACGTGGGACGGCTGCCAGGCTCTCGCCCTGCCGGCGGTGCACATGATGGGCGACGGCGCGTGGTCCGTCGTCGAACTCCAGGACGGCGGCGTCACCGTGTTCGAGAACGTGGACGGCGCGCTGCGGCAGCATGACGCCGTGTTCCACCCGGCCATCGCGTTCAGCGGCTTCGCGCTCGTCGGCCGCCACGTCGTCATTCTCGGGCCGGGCGGCGAGCTGTGCGCCTACGCACTGCCGGACGGTGCACCGCTGAACTGCGCCACGCGCCCCGGCGTGAACGGCCTGTACGCCGTCGGCGACCGCGTGGCCGCCTACACGGCCACAGCGATCCAGTTCGACCGCCCGGACGCGCTCGCCGATGCGCCGGCATCGACGCTGCCGCTGGCGGCGCCGCCGACGACGCTGAGCGGTGGGCACGGCGTGCTCGGGCTGCAGACGGACGGCGAGCTGGCGATCGTAACGCCGGGCGGCGCGGCGCCGGTGCGGACGACGCACAGCATCGAGGGCCGGCTGGGCGGCGTCAGCGTCGCGGGCCACCGGACGTGCTGGTCGCGTGCGCTCGGGCGAGGAGACCGGGCGTACGGCGGGATCCGGTGCGTGGACGGCGCGTCGGGCAAGGTGCTGCTCAGCCTCGTCACGCCCGGCATCGTGGAGCACGCGCTCCAGATCGACGGCCGGCTGGCGCTCGTGGATGCCACGGTCGGCGTCGGCCTGGTCGACCTCGACACCTCGACGATCACGCTCCTCTCCCCCGGCGGCATCCTCCGCACCGCGCACGGCCTCGACGTCTCGGAAGACGAGGTGGCGGTGGCCTTGGGCGACGACGGGGTCGCGCTCATGAAGCGGCCGCTGCACGACCTGGATGAGAAGAGCTTGCTCTGGCGGAACGACGAGCCGTGGCAGGCGATCAGCGTCGCGATCGACGGCGAGCGGGTCATCGCGGCCGACTCGTCGGGCTCGATCTTCGTCGCGGACCGGGCAACGGGCGCGTCGAAGCAGCTCCTCGAGGTCGGCGGCTACCCGCTGGAGATCACGCCGTCCACGGCGGGCGTGTTCGTCAGCAACCGGGACAACGGGCTGTCCATCATGGCGCGCACGCCGACCGGCGACTACGCGTGCTGCACGACCGTCCTCACGGGCACCGTGACGGACGTCGCCCTCGAGAACGGCCGGATGGCGATCGCGCGCGGTCCCGACGGCGTGACCGTCGCTTCGCTCGACGACGCGGCGGCCGGCCGGATCGACGGGCCGATCATCCCGACGGCCGGTACGGCGCTCGGCGTGGCGTGGCTCGGCGACCGGCTCGTCGTCGCCGAGGCCAATGGTTATGTCGAGGTTTTCGATGTCCCGCCGGGCGGCACCGCAACGCAGCGCGGCCTGCGCTGGGTCGGCGGCGTGCCGGAGCGGGTCTGGCCGAACGGCGCCGGCCTCGTCGTCGCCTCCGAGTTCGGCGGCGTCACCGTCGTGCCGGACGTGACGACGCTGGCGCTCGACCCGAACGCCCGCCCGCCCGACGTCGACGCCGGGATCGCGATGTACGAGCCGCTCGACCTCGCGGCTGCGATCGGCCGCGGCGAGGTCATCGCGATCGATGTGCGGCGGCCGGAGGAGTTCGCGCAGGAGCACATCCCGGGCGCGCGCTCGGTGCCGCTCACGGACGTGCCGCAGTTCGTGGCCGCCACGGATCTCGGCGCAACGACGGTGGTGCCGTACTGCATGAAGGACTTCCGCGGCTACGCTGCGATCGAACTCCTCCGGACGAGCGGCGCCGGCCGGATCGGCGCGATCGACGGCTTCGGGCTGGCGGCGTGGAAGGCGGCCAAGCTGCCGCTGGCCGGCACGACGAGCGGCCTGGACGATGCCGCGGCGCTCGAAGCGCTGCAGAAAGAGATCGACGGCCGATGAACGACTGGACGATGCTCGCGCCCGGCGGCGACGGCGCGCCAGGGCAGTGGCTCTACCTTGGCGCGATGGTGACCGGCCTGGCGCTGGCGCTGCTCATCGCGCTCCAGATCGTCCTCGCGGCGACGGCCCGCCTCCCGCGGGCGGCGTGGCTCATCCGGCGGCTGCCGCTTGCCCGGCACGCCCCGGCGGCCGCAAGGGCGATCGAGGCGCGTGACGCGCACAAGCTGCTCGGCCGGCTGATCGTCGCGCTCGTCCTCGTCCACCCGCTCCTCTACCTCTCCGCCGTGACGGTGCGGATCGGCCACTGGGCACCCGACAAGCTCTGGCATGCGTTCACGGACCGCTCGTACTACGGCGACTCGCTCGTCCTTGGCCTGGCCGGCGTCGCCGTCGTCGCCGCACTCGGCACGGCCGCGATGCGGCTGCGGGTCGTGCCGAGCTGGCACGGCCTCGTGCGCCTCGGCGTGCTCTTGGGCGGCTGGCACGCGCTGCGGATCGGGTCGCACGTGCGGGACGGGGCGGGGGGGGCGTTGTTGCGGGTGGGGATGGCGCTCATCGTGCTCGACGGGGCGGTGCGGTTGGGGATGAGCGGGCGGCGGTGGTGGCGGAGGCGGGTTGGGGCGGCGGTGGCCGCGACGTCGGCGGCGGACGCGGCCCGCGAAGTGCGAACCGAAGGACTCGAGATCGCCTGATCGAGGAGCTGCACATGGACCGCCGCGCCGAACACGAAGTCCGCCGACCGTCCGCGGGTGTGCTTCGCGCGTGCGCGGCCGCCGTGACGTTCGTGGCCGTGGCCGGCGGGCTGGCGACGGGGGCACCACGGCAGCAGGGGCGGGGCGGCATCCCGGTCGCGGTCGCCGGTGCGGCGTGCAACACCATGAACCCATTCGTGGCGGCGGCGTGTGTCGACCGCGTGGTCTTGTTCCAGGACACGCCGAGCGATCAGCCGCACCTCGAGTTCGGCCGGAAGAACGTGCAGGACAGCGCGATCGGGGCGATCTGGGGGCTGGCGTACAGCGCGCGGGAGCACGCCGTGTACGCGGCGGCCACGCATCGGCGGGGCGTGGCGTTCGGCCCGGGCGGGCCGGGCGCGGTCTACCGCATCGACGCGGCGACGGGCGACATCACACAGCCGATTGCCGTTCCGGACGCGGGCGCGGATCACCACTTCCCAGGCGCGCGTGGCACCGACGCCTCGGCGCGCTACTGGGCCGGCAAGACGAGCCTTGGCGACATCGACCTCGACGAGGCAGAGACCGAGCTGTTCGTCACGAACCTGGACGACCGCCGGATCTACCGCTTCAGCGTGCCGGATGGACGCCTGATCGACAGCTTCCCGAACGGCGGTCTGGACGAGGCGTGGGCCGACGATGCCCGGCCGTGGGGACTTGCGGTCCGGGCCGGTACGCTGTACCACGGCGTGATCCACAGCGCCGAGAACGAGGTTCGCCGTTCGCTCCTTCGTGCCGTCGTCTATGCGTCGAGGCTCGATGGCCGAGGGATGCACGTGGTCTACAGCACGACGCTCGACTACACACGCGGCACGATCCAGCTGATCAGCGGCCCGCCGAGGGTGGAATGGTGGCCGTGGCAATCGATCTCGCTCAACCGCGAGATGAACGTGCACCCGATGCCGATCCTGGCGGACATCGGCTTCGCGGCGGACGGCGCGCTCCTGCTGGGCCTCAAGGACCGCTTGGGCGATATGGTCGCACCCGACGCCACGGCGTTCGAGGGACCCGGCCTCAACCCGCCGTCGATCGGCAACGGCCCGGACGTCGGCGTCGCGCTGGGCGACGTCTTGTACGCCCCCGTGCAGGACGGCGGCTGGCAGCCCCCGGACCACACGCGCTTCCATCCGGCGGCGCGGATCCAGGAGAACTGGGCCCAGGGCGGTCTGGCCACCCTCCCGACCACGGACACGCTCGTCGCCGGCGCAACGCGGTTCGATCAACGGGCGGGCATCTACAACATCGGCGGCCAGGTGGCGCTCTGGTATCCGCTATACGCGCACGCCAAGGTCCCGACACGGATCGAGCTGGCGTGCCTTGGACCCACGCAACCCCAGCCGATTGCAGCGCGTTCGAACCGCGTGCATGCGGCACCGCTGGGAATACCGCTGGGCATGCCGCTGGGCATGCCGCTGCGTGACGACGGCGAACCCGGTTCCGTGATGTTCATCGCGCCCGCCGTGGGAGACGTCGAGGTTGTCTGTCCCCCGGTCGTCCACCCGACGGCCACCCCATCACCCACCCCCTTGATCTCCCCCACCCCGTCCTCCACCCGCACCCCCTCCCCCACCCGCACCGTAACCCCCACCCCCACCGACACCCCTCCCCCGACCGCCACGCCAACCCCCTCCCCCACCCGCACGCCCGCGCCCATCCACCTCCCCATCGCCCTCTCCGAGCCCGCCTGCGTCCCCGTCCCACCCCGCCTCGACATCCTCCTCGTCCTCGACGCCTCGACGAGCATGCGCGACCTCACCCGTGCCGGCCGCCCCAAGATCGACGCCGCCGTCGCCGCTGCGCGGGACTTCATCGCCCGCCTGAACCTCGCCGCCGACGGCGACCACGCCGCGCTCGTCACGTTCAACGCCGGCGCGACGCTCGACGCCCCGCTCACCGCCGACCGCGCCACCCTCGATGGCGCCCTCGACCGCGTCGCCCTCGCCCAGCTCACGCGCATCGACCTCGGGCTGGACGCCGCGGCCGCCGAGCTGACGAGCGCCCGCCGCCGGGCCGATGCCACCGCAGCCGTCGTGCTGCTGACGGACGGCCGGTCGAACCCGGTGCCGGTCAGCGAGGCGGAACGCGCAGCGGAGGGCGTGAAGGCCGCGGGGGCGCGGCTGTTCACGATCGGGCTAGGGCAGGACGTCGACCGCGAGGCGCTCGGGCGGATGGCGAGCGGGCCGAACGACTACTTCGAGGCGCCGGATGGGGAGGACCTGACGGCGATCTATGGGGCGATCGCGCGGGCGCTGCCGTGTGCGCCGTATCGGAACTGGCCGCGGTGAGGGGGTTGCCGTTCGTCGCGGGACATGGTGTGCATACGACGAAGGGCGGCCACGGGGGGCCGCCCCTACTGCTACAATCCCGCGCGATGGCACCAACCCCCGCTTCGCCGTTGACCGAAGCCCCAGCGCCCGGCGCGCACCCCGCGGACGCGCCGACAGCACGCCCGCTGCCCAAGCCGCTCGCCGCAGCGCTCGACGCCTACCTGCGCTACCTGAAGGGCGTCCGCAACGCCTCACCGTATACCGTCCGGAACTACGGCGCCGAGATCGGCGAGGCGCTGCGCTGGCTCGTGGGTTCGGGCGCGCGCAGCTGGGCGGACATCGACCGGCCGCGGCTGCGGGCGATGCTGGCGGCGCCGCACATCGCAGCGCTGGCACCGGCCTCGGTGGCGCGGCGGATCAGCGAGCTGCGCGCGTTCGGGCGCTACCTGGTGCGCGAGCAGCGCCTCCCGAGCGACCCGTTCCGCGGCATGCGGGCGCCGAAGCTCGCCCAGCACCTGCCGCGGGTTCTGTCCGTCGAGGAGGTGCTGGCGCTGCTCGACGCCCCACCGCCCGACGGCCCGCGCGGCCTGCGCGACCGAGCCGTGCTCGAGACGCTGTACGGCGGCGGACTGCGGATCGCCGAACTCGTGCGGCTGGACGTCGGCGCGGTCGACGTAGCCGGGCGGCAGATGCGGGTCTTCGGCAAGGGCAGCCGCGAGCGCATGGCCCTCTTCGGGGCGCCGTGGGCGCTGGCGATGACGCGCTACCTGGCCGCCGGTCGGCCGTGGCTGGCCCGGCAGGCCGGCCAAACCGCCCGGCCGTCCGACGCCGTCTTCCTGAACCGCCGGGGCGCCCGGCTCGGTCCGCGCAGCGTCCAGCGCCTCGTGGCCGCGTACGGGCGCGCGATCGGCCGCGACGACATCACGCCGCACGTCCTGCGCCACAGCTTCGCCACCCACCTCATGGACGGCGGTGCCGATCTGCGCTGTGTCCAGGAGCTGCTCGGTCACAAGAACCTCCAGACCACCCAGATCTACACCCACGTCAGCCAGACCCAGGTCCGAGACGCCCTCCTGACCGCCCACCCCCGCGCCGGCCGCGCGCGCCCGCCCGCGCCGGCCGGCACGCAACCGCCGAGGTAGCGCATGTCGGTAGAATCGGTCGACCACGCCGCCCCGTCCGCCGCCCGCCTGGCGCGCCTCCGCGCCGACATGGCGGCCCACCGCCTGGACGCGCTGGCGATCATGAGCCACCCCAACCGGCGCTACGTGACCGGCTTCGGCGGTTCGGCCGGCATCGTTCTCGTCCTGCCTGACCACGCGCTGCTCTTCGTCGACAGCCGCTACTACGAGCGCGGCCCGGTCGAGGCGCCGGATTGCGAGGTCGTCCGGGCCGGCTACGCCCAGATCGAGGCGGTCGGCAAGGCGCTGGCCGAGGCCGGCCTGTCCCGCTGCGGGTTCGAGGCCGACCACGTCACCGTTTCCCGCTTGGACGAGCTGCGGTCGAAGGCCGAAGGGATCGACTGGGTGGCGGCCAAGGGGCTCGTCGAGGGCCAGCGCCTCTCGAAGTCGGTGGACGAGGTGGCCACGATCCGGCGCGCCGCGGCGCTGACGGATGCCGGGATGGCGCACGCCGTCCGCACGGCGCGGCCGGGCATGACGGAGCGCGAGCTCGCGTGGGCCATCGAGGTCTTTCTCCGCCAGAACGGCGCCTCCGGCCTGGCGTTCGAGACGATCGTCGCCGGCGGCGAGCACGGCGCATCGCCCCATCACGAGACATCGGACCGCGTGCTGCGCGCCGGCGAGCCCATCGTCATCGACATGGGCGCGCGCTGGGGCGAGTACGCCGCCGACCTCACGCGCACGTTCAGCCTCGGGCCGGTGGACGATCCCGACTACCACCGCGTGTGGGATCTCGTCGACGCCGCGAACCGCCAGGCGACGGCCGCCATTCGGCCGGGCCGCAAGGCCTTCGACATCGACGCCGTCGCGCGCGACCTGATCGCGGCCGCCGGCCATGGCGAGCACTTCGGCCACGGACTGGGGCACGGTGTCGGGATGGAGATCCACGAGGCGCCGAAGTTGAGCCTGACGTCGGGCGACATCGTGCTGGCCGCCGGCAGCGTCGTCACGGTCGAGCCGGGCGTGTACGTGCCGGGGCGGTTCGGGGTGCGGATCGAAGACCTCGTCCTCGTCACACCCGGCGGCAGCGAGGTCCTCTCGGAGGCCCCCAAGTTCGCCACGGTCCCCTTGCGCTGAGCGCGGCGGCCGAGCATGACCGGAGGAACGGCGATGGACGATGCGACCGAGCTCGAGCGCCTGAGCCAAGGGTATGACGATGAGGGCGACGGGCCGCCGGCCACGGCGCGGACACGCGTCCGCTTCGCGCCGCCGCCCGCGTGGGGCTGGCCGTTCGCCGTCGGCGTGCTCCTCGGCTGGCTCGTCATCGGCTGGTGGCTCTGGCCCGTGGCCTGGACGGACGCGCTGCCGGTCGATCTGACCGCCGCCGACCGCGCGACCTACGTTCGCCTTGTCGCGGACGCGTACGTGCGCCGGCCGGACGCCGAACTCGCCGCCGAACGACTGGCGTCCTTCCCCGCCCCGACGCTGGCCGCCGTGCTGAGCACCCAAGGTGCCGACGGCGCGGATCCGGTGGCCGCCGAGAACGCGCGCCAGCTGGCCAAGGGGCTGGCCGCGGTGGGGCGACTGGACGCCGGCGTGCCGACCGCCGTCCGCGCGACGGGCATCGTCACGACGACGACGGCGCCGGTGCGGGGCGGGGCGCTGCAGCGGCTCACGCGGCCGTCGTTCTGGCTGGGCCTCGTGGCGCTCCTCGCGCTCACCGGCCTCGCCCTCGCCGTCCTGCGCCAGCCCCGCGCGTCGCTGGACGACGCCCGCGCGCGCGCCAAGGCGCGCCGCCGTGCCCGCTTGGCGGCGCACGAACGCGCCACGGGCGACGGGGCGCCGGGTGAAACCGGGGCGCTGTTGCTGGAGGACGCGGACGGTTCGCCGGCGTTCGACCCGTTGTCGCCGGATGGGCCGCCGTCAGACACGCAGGCGCAGACATCCGCGACGCGCGCGGCACCCCAGCGCACCGGCCGGCTCCACCTGCCCGAGCTCCCGCCGGACGATACGGCCTCCGTGCCGCTGCCCCGCGCGCCGTGGCAGCGCTCAGGCGAGGCCGGCCTCGGACCGGGGAAGCTCGACTTCGGCGGGACGGCGTCCGTCCTGTACGACGGCGCGGACGAGCACTTCTACCAGACGTGGCTGGTGTACGACGAGCGCGAGGGCCTCTCGGCCAGCATCAACATCCAGGCGCGCAAGGTCGGCAGCCTGACCTCGCTCGACGTCTGGCTGTATGACCGCGACGTGACCGGCGAGGCGGCCAGCCCGCCGAAGGTGGCGGTGCTGGCGCAGGCCGCCAGCCAGGAGGCCCACTTGCGCGCGCTGCTGCGGGATCGCCAGATCCTGCCCGCCGTCCCGGGCGCCCAGACCGTCCTCGAGGTCGGCGAGCTCTCGCTCGAGGTGACGGTGACCGACGTCGCCCCGCCGCCCGAGGCCGGCAGCCTGAAGCTCGACCGCGTCCGGCTGGCGCTGACCCCGTTCCGCTACCCGCAGCGACCGGACGACGGCGTTGGCGACGACGCCGTGCGGCCGCCGCTGCAGTTCCGGCGGGACGACGGGTAGTTCATTCGCTACGCGGCAGCCGGTGGTTCGACGCCGAGGATCGCATCGACCGCGTCGCGCTCCGGACATCCGAGCGGCCGCTGCGTGCCGCCCATGGCCAGCGTGACGGAAGCAGGGCCGGCGACGACCTTGCCGACGATCACGGCATCGAACCCGTCTGCGGACAGCTGCTCGACGCAAGTGCGGGCGACGGAGGGCATTGCCGTGGCAAGCAGCGCGCCGCCCGACTGGACCTCGAGCGGGTTCAGGCCGAGCGCATCACAGATGCGGGCGGTGGCGGCGTGAAGCGGCACCGTCCCGGCATCGATCCACAGCCCGGCGTCGGAGGCACGAGCGATGGCATGGCAAGCACGCGCGAGGCCGCCGTCGCCGAGGGCGACGCTGGCGCCGAGCGCGGGATGGTCGTTCCCGGCGGCGGCCAGCGAGTCGAGGCGCGCGGCGATGGCGGCGACATCCCAACCCGGTCCGTCGGGCCAGCCCGCGGCCTGCACGAGGTCGGCCGGCGGCACGCGGCGGCCGAGCCATGCGCCGCACGCAGCCGCCAGGACCGCCGCCCCCCCGCGCCCGATCCCCCCGACGAGGACGATCGACTCGCCCGGCCGCGCCGCGCCGGGCCGCGCGGTGTCCGGCGGCAGTCCGGCCGCGGCGACGCGAAGGCGGAGGATGCGGGCCGCGGGGAGAGCGGGGGGGTCGACGATCGGTTCGACCGCGCCGCGGGCACGGGATGGGGCGTTCACGGCGGCATCGTAGCATGCACGGCGCGCGGCGAAGCACAGAACACGCCGATCTCTGTATAATCGCCCTCTCATGTCGGCCGGCTAGCCTCTGGCCGGTCACACTGCACATGCGCCGTCCGGGCCGCCGTGCCGTGATCTTGAACGAACATTCGATTCCCCGCCCGGCGGCGTCCGTTGAGGCCGAACCGCCGGTTGCGCGTGCGACGAGGAGACAAGGCGATGATCTGCAAGCGTGTGGCGAGAATGGCGATGCCGACGTTGACCGTGCTGCTGCTGACCGTGGCCGCGTGCGGCACCACGGGCGGCGACGATGCCGCGGCGCCGGCGGCCGATGGCGGCGCGGCGAACGCTCCGGCGGCGGAGAGCGATGCGGCGGGCGGCGGTGCGGCGGGCGGCGGCGAGGTGGGCGCCGGGGAGTCGGTGACGGATTCTGCGGCGGTCGGGATGATCTCCAGCGGCACCGCCGATCGCCCGACGGATTCGCCGCTGCCGGAACGGCCGGAGCAGCAGGTGTCTTCGAAGAGGGTCAAGCGCGAGGAGCTCCTGACGTCGGCGACGATGCCGTTGTTCGAGCTGCCGAGCGAGAGCCCCGACGATCAGTTCAGCTACCACTGGGTGACGGCACGCGACGGCGACGGCGACCCCACGCTGCCGCAGGCGCGAACGATCGTCACGCTGAACTTCGCCAAGGTGTTCACCCTGACGCAGTGGGCGGTCAAGGAAGGCGCGGAGATGACGGAGGAGGGCGAGGCGACCGACGTCACGGTCGGCGGCGCACCCGCCAAGCTCTGGACGCTGCGGGAGCAACACGTCCTCACGTGGGACAACGGCGGGACGCGGCTGCGGATGAAGACGACGACGTTCACGAAGGACGAACTCCTCGACCTCGCCTCCAAGCTCGTCCCCATGCGGTAGGGGCACCCCTCGTGGGTGCCCGCGGGCGCCACGTTCTGCCCTCGGGCTTCACCTTCCCGTATCCCGCCCACCCGATCGCATTGCCGCCCAACGTCGCCGTCGCCCGCCGCCCCATTCACCCATACAACGACAACAACACCTGCGCCGCGTTGAACGTCGCGTGCACCAGGATGGCCGTCCGCGTCCCGGCGCGGTTGCGGACGGTGCCGAGGATCAGGCCGACGATCAGGATCTGCACGAGCGCCCACGAGATGGTGTACTGCGTGTGGACCGCGGCGAAGAGCAGCGACGTTGCGATCAGGCCGAAGCGCGGCTGGGCGGCGCCGCGGAAGAGGAGCTCCTCGCCGATCCCGGGCGCGAGGCCGATCGTCAACGCGGCCGCGATGCCGCCGCTGGCGATGAGCGGGCCGAACAGCTGATCGGAGAGCTTGCCGAGTTCGGCCGCGCCGGCCGGGTCGAGCATCGTCCAGAGCTGGTCCGTGGCGACGGCGACGATGAGGGCGAGGGCGGCGCCGCCGATCCACCACTTGAGCGAGACGGCCTGCGTGAGGCCGAGGCGTTCGAGCGTGGCGCGCCAGTCGCGCTGCACGAGCGCGCCGACGCCGAGGACGCTGAGGACGACGAACGCCGCGTTCTGGACCCACAGGCCGGTGAGGCCGGCCTGCGCCGTCGCCTCGCCGATCTGTGCCATGCCCTCCGGGTCGGCCATCAGGACGGGCATGAAGATCGCGATCGCGCCGCTGACCCACACCGTGAGCGCAGCGAGTTGCAGCGCGACGGCGTGGACGACGCGCGTCGGGTCGATCGGGATGAGGCGGGCGAGGACGCGGCGGACGGGGGGCAAGAGGAGGACGAGGGCAACGACGGCCGTGCCCATCGTCCAGATGCCGAGGCTGAGGAAGGCGGACGTGAAGCCGTCCCCCAGCGCGGGCGCGGATTCGATGCCCTGCAGCCCTGTCAGCATGCCGGTCAGCGCGAACAACCCGCCCAGTCCGAACGCGCCGACGTCGGCCAGCGCGAGGGCGCCGTACAGCCACGGCCGCAAGCCGCGCGCGTCTTTGTCCACGGCGTAGGCGACGACGAGCACCAGGCTCGGGCTTGCGACCAGGAGGAACGTCCCGAGGTGCTGCACCCAGGTCGGGATGTTCGGTGGCTCGATCATGGAGTGCTCCTTAGAACAGCGGGACCTGTCCGGCCTTCGGTGTCGGTTGAATCCCCAAGTGGCGGTAGGCATGCTCGGTGGCGACGCGACCGCGCGGGGTCCGGTCCAGGAAGCCGAGCTGGAGGAGGTAAGGTTCGACGACGTCCTCGATCGTGTCCGCCTCCTCGCCGATGCTGGCGGCGATCGTCTCCAGGCCGACGGGGCCGCCGCCGAACTTGAGGATCATCGTCTCGAGCACGCGGCGGTCGAGGTCGTCCAAGCCGAGGTCGTCGATCTCCATGAGCCGCATCGCCTCGTCGGCGACGACGTCCTCGATCCGTCCGGCGGCGCGGACCTCGGCGTAGTCGCGGACGCGGCGGAGCAGGCGGAGGGCGACGCGGGGGGTGCCGCGGGCGCGCTTGGCGATCAGGACGGCGCCGGGGGCCGTGATCGGGATGCGGAGGACCTCCGCGCCGCGGGTGACGATCTGCTCCATGGCGGCGGCGTCGTAGAAGTCCAGGCGGTAGACGGCGCCGAAGCGGTCGCGGAGCGGAGCGGCGAGCATGGCGGGGCGGGTGGTGGCGCCGACGATGGTGAACGGGGGGAGGCTGAGGCGGATGCTGCGCGCGGACGGCCCCTTGCCGACGATGATGTCGAGCGCGAAGTCCTCCATGGCGGAGTAGAGGACCTCCTCGACGTCGCGGCGGAGGCGGTGGATCTCGTCGATGAACAGGACGTCGCCCTGGCCGAGGTTCGTCAGGATCGCCGCAAGGTCGCCGGCGCGTTCGATGGCGGGGCCGGCGGTCGTCTTGATCTTGACGCCCATCTCATGGGCCAGGATGTTCGCCAGCGTCGTCTTGCCGAGGCCGGGCGGACCGTAGAACAGGACGTGGTCCAACGGCTCGGCGCGGGCCTGGGCGGCTTCGATGAGGATGCTGAGGTTCTGGCGAAGGCGATCCTGGCCGATGTACTCCGCCAGGCGGCGCGGCCGAAGGGACGGCTCGGCGAGGTCCTCGGGCAGGCGCTCGGGGGTGACGGCGCGGCCGCGTTCGATCGTCATCCGGGCGGGCCGTGGGTCGCGGCCGGCGTCGGAGCCGGCGGAGTGCGGCCCCAAGCGGCGGACAGGCGCACAAACGTTCCCATGGCGGCGATGATATCACAGGCGCTGGGTCGGCAGTTGACACCGATGCCGCCCCCGTGAACACTGTCCACGTTGCCGATTCGCATGGGAGCACGCCCGTGAGCCGCTTGATCGTCAGCCAGCACCCGCTCGTGCGTGCGCTCGTCACGCAGTTGCGGGACGCCACGACCCCGCCGGCCGCATTTCGCGGGCTGGTGGAGCGATTGACCGCGTTGTTGCTGCACGACGCGTTGGCGGATGTCGCCACGGTCGGCGTGCGTGTCGCGACGCCGCTCGCCCAAGTCGACGGCACGGCGCTGGCCGCACCGATCGTCCTCGTGCCCATTCTGCGGGCGGGGCTCGGGATGGCGGACGGTGCGCTGGGGCTGTTGCCGGACGCCGAAGTCCGCCACCTCGGCCTTTACCGTGACGAGGCGACGCTGCGGCCCGTCGTGTATTACGACCGCGCGTCGGGCCGCAGCCTGGCGGGTGCGACGGTCATCGTGCTGGACCCGATGCTGGCCACGGCCGGCAGCGCGATCGCGGCGATCGACCTGCTCATGGAGCGATCCAAGGCGACGGACGTGCGTTTCGTCGGCCTGATCGGCGCGCCCGAGGGCGTCGCGGCGCTGCAAGCCGCCCATCCGACCGTACCCATCCACCTCGCCGCCCTCGATGCGCGCCTGACCGGCGGCGACGACCCATGGCCTGCCGGGTACATCGTCCCCGGCCTGGGCGACGCCGGCGACCGCCAATTCGCCACATCGGCCGATTGAACCGAACCACCCCACCCCCCACGAGGCCCCCACCCATGCCCGACGACCCGACCCAACCCCTGAAGTCCCCCCAGTTCCAGGTCCGCATCCCCCTCGAGTGGCAGGACCGCGAGGACGTGCCGCTCGTGTACGCCAACCAGGTGCTCGTCCAGCACATGGGCCCGGAGTTCTTCGTCGTGTTCGGCGTCGTGACGCCGCCGACGACAACGGATCAGCTGCCGGACAGCCTCAAGATCCGACCGCAGGTGCGCGTGGCGATCTCGCGCGACATGATGCCGTCCATCGTCCAGGCGCTGCAGGACAGCCTGCAACGGGCGCGTACGCAGGCCCAGCAGGGCCAGCATGGCCAACTGCCGCCCGGTCAGACGCCGTCGGGGCAGGGCTCCGCCGAGTCGCCGAGTGGCTAGTACGCCACCGCTGGACACGCTCGGGGTTTCACCAGAGTGCGGAACAAGGAGAATCTGCCGTGGTGGCGTACCAGCCGGCGCACCGCCGCAGGGTGCGTCGTCGTCGGGCTCGCAGCCCTCGTCGTCCAGCGGCGCGACGCGACGTGGACGGCGTCCGTCGGCGTGAGCGCCCAGGACACGGGTCGCGACTACGCGTATCTGCCTTTGGCGATGGACATCGTGCAGATGTCGCAGCTGCCAGCAGCGCCCACCGCACCGCCGACGCGCGCGCTGGCGACCGTTGCGCCGACGACCCCCGCGCCGTCCGCAACGACGCTCGTCCCGTCGCCGACGGCCGGCCCGACCGACGTCCTCCCGACCGCAACGCCGACCCCGCTCGTCGCCGCGGCCTGCGGCGCCGTGTCCTCGTTCCACGACGGGCAATCCCCGTCGCGCATCATCCGGGTGGCGCCGGGGGGCGACGACGGCGCGGGCGACGGCAGCGCAGAGCGGCCGTTCCTGACGCTGCGGCGGGCGGCGCGGGAGGCCGCGCCGGGTGTGGCGATTCGGCTTGCGCCGGGGCGCTACAACGGCGGGACGTACCTCGACGACCTGGCTGGGGCGGCCGACGCCCCGATCTGGATCGGCGGCGCGCCGGGCACGGGACCGGGCGCCGACGGTGAGCCGTGGCCCGAGGCGCCGATCATCGCCGGCAGCGGCGAGGGGCTGCACCTCACTCGGGCGCGCTTTGTCGTCGTCCACGACGTCGTGGTGGAGGGGGCGAGCGGGAACGGGATCAACGCCGACGACGGGGGAAGTGTCGCAGGCGACCCGACGAGCTTCCACCTGACGTTCGAGCGCGTGGCGATCCGGAACATCGGCAGCAGCGGGAACCAGGACTGTCTGAAGCTATCCGGACTGCGCGACGTCGTCGTGCGCGACAGCGCGTTCCGGCGGTGCGGCGGCGGCGGGTCGGGCAGCGGGATCGACATGGTCGGCGTCCGGGCGGCCGTGGTGGCGCGCAGCCGGTTCGACGAGATCTCGGGGAACGCCGTACAGGCGAAAGGCGGATCGAACGACATCGAGGTCCGGGCGAACCGGATGGTCCGGGCCGGCGGGCGGGCGGTGAACATGGGCGGCTCGACGGGCTTCGCGTACTTCCGCCCGCCGCTCGATCCGTCGCAACCGAACGCCGAAGCGCGCGACGTGCGGGTCGTCGCCAACTGGATCGAGGGCAGCGAGGCGGCGGTGGCGTTCGTCGGCTGCGTGGACTGCCTGGCCGCGCACAATACGATCGTCGATCCGGGACGCTGGGTGATGCGCATCCTCCAGGAGACGAGGTCGGCGGACGGCTTCACGTTCGAGCCGGCACGCGACGGCACGTTCGCGAACAACGTCGTCGTGTTCCGCGCCGGCGTGCTGCGGACCGCGGTGAACGTCGGCGATGCCACGGCGCCCGAGACGTTCGTGTTCCGGAACAACCTGTGGTTCGCAACGGACGCTCCGGCGCGATCGGCCCCCCAGCTGCCCGTCACCGAGCAGGGCGCCGTGATCGGCCGCGACCCGCGGTTGGGCCAGGACGGGGCGATCGAGTCCGGCAGTCCGGCGGCGCGCGCCGGGATGCGAATCGTGGGCGTCGCCGGCGACCTCGTCGGGGCGTGCTACGGCGATCCGCCGAGCATCGGGGCGCGGGAGGTGCCGTAGGGTCGGCTCTCTACTCGCCCCTCTCTCCCCACGGCAAGAACAACGCATGCGTCGCCCGCGACCCACGCACCACGGTCAAGTGCCCCCCGTCCTGCCCCACCTCCGCCCGCACCGCCCGCACATCCGCCAGCGTCCACCCGCCGCGCACCGGAAGGTCGTCGTCTCGCACCGCGAAGACGCCGTCGACGGTCGCGGTGGCGCTGAGCCAGCGGCGGCCGAGGACGCCGACGTCGAGCGCCAGCCAGACGCGCCGCCCGGCCGGCGCCCGGCCGACGATCGCGCCCGCGCCTGCATCAACGGCGAGGTCGTCGATCGTCATCGTCGCGGTCTCGGGGCCGATGCCGTCGACGACGTCGGCGCCGGGGGCGAGTGCGGAGTAGGCGGCGATGCGGTCGCCGGGTGTGAGGGCGATCGGGCGGCCGATGTCGTCGACCGTGGGTGCGATGAACGCGCCGGATGCGTCGGCCAGGGCCGCGATCACGGCGCGCACGGCGCCGTCGGGACTGGTCACCGTCAGGCGAACGTCGGCGTGCGGGCGGGTACCGCCGGCGATGCGGCCGGCGGTGACGTCGGCCTCGAGCGTGAGGGCGTGGTAGACGGTGCGGAAGATGCGATGGCGGCTCGTGCTGGCGAGGTGCATGTCGACGCCGCGCTCGGCGAGGGGGGCGGTGGGTAGTTGGAGCACGACCTGCCCCTCGCCGGGCGGCTCGCGTTTGGAGGACCCGACGTGCGTGGCCGCGTACAGCCCACGCGCTGCCAGCCAGTGCTCGTCGTCGGCGCGGAGCCGGTACAGGCAGTCGCGGGTGGGCGACGTCAGCTTGGCGCCGAGGCCCGGGCGGACACGGCTGAACAGCCGGCTGCCCGCCAAGTCGAGCGTCGCGGTCAGGACGCCCATCTCGATCTCGATGTCCGCATCGCCCACGCGCCCGACAACGCGGTCGCCGGCCCGGCTGTGGACGGGGCGGCCGGCGCCGTCCGCCCAGCGCGCATCGATCGTGCCGTCGGCCGAGAGCGGACCCGCGACGGACGCGCGCGTCGTACCGTCGGCGCCGACGAGGGCGAGCGAGGCGTCGCCAAGCGCCGGGCCGAAGCCGCACACCTGCGGGCCGCCGTGCTCGACGGCGAGGATCGGGAGGACGAGCCGGCGCTCGACGACGTGGCCGTTGCCGAGGAAGAGACTGACCCCGAACACGTCGCCGGGCACGACACCGCCGTTCAGGAAGGCCGTCCAGCGGCCGGCCTCGCTGCGCACCTCGTCGACCGAGATGCCGTTGCTGGCGCCGCCGACCGGCCATGTCCAGTGGGCGGTGCTGTTGCCGACGGACAGCTGTCCCTCCGCCGGCCGATCGCCGACGATCGTCCGATCGGGCGGACCGCGCTCGATCGATAGGCGCGGGACGATCAGCTCCATCCGCGGGTAGAGCACGGCCGCGGCCGCCTCGACTGTCAGCCGATCGCCCTCGTGGGCGATGACCCCGGCCCCAGCGGCGTCGCGCAGCTCCACCGTGAAGCGGCCGCGGGACCCGGTTTGCACGCGGCCGGAGGCGCGAACGGTGTCGCCGGCCAGGAGCAGGGCGACGACTTCGACGTTCGGCTCGAGCACGCCGCTGACCAGGGAACGGTCGGCGTCGAACGTCATGCCGGCCGACAGAACGAAGCGCAGCAGCACATGACGACCGAACGTGCCGCGGACGTAGACGCCCTCCATCAAGTCGATGCTGGCTCGGCTGACGCGGCCGTCGAGGTCGGCGCTGAACGTGCCGTCCGCGCCGGCCGTGACGGTCGTCGACACGGTCAGCGGGTCGTCGAGCTCGCCGGCGATGACCTCGAGGTGCGCGCCAGGTGACGTCCGACCGACGACGAGGCTCCGATCGGGGTGCAGCCGGGCTTCGATGGGCGGCAGGACCCACGCCGCTTCGTCGTCGCCGAGACGGACACGGATCGTGTCGCCGGCCTGCAACGGCACGTCGTTGCCGCGGCGATCGAAGATCTCCATCGGGTTCGTGAACGAACGCACCTGCCACCGTTCATCGTCGTCGGGACCTTCGTCCGCCGGCATCGCCGCCGAGCCGACGACGCGCCCGGTCGCATCGACGACCTCGGCATACATCGCTCGGCCGATCCACGGCGCGGCTTCCACCATGCTGCGCTCGGTGTCGGCGCGGATCTGCACGACCGCACTGTCCACGTAGAAGCGGTGACCCGCGCGGTCGGCGTACCAGATGCGCGCCCCGACGCCACTGCCGACATCGATCCGGCCGGCGAGGGGCAGCGACCACTGCCCGGACGCATCGGCCGTCGCTGCGAACCGCCGCGCGCCGAACGGGCCGATCACCTCGATGTCGAGGTCCGCGCCGGCCGGCGCCGTTCCGGCGAACGCTTCGGCGTCGGCGTCGGCTGCGGCCCTCAGATTCGGGATGTCGAGGCGCAGCGGTTCGCCACCGACACCGCTGTCGACCTCGATCGTGCCGCCGCGCAGGAGCGCGGTGTGCATGCCGTCGGGCAGGACAGGGTCGCCGGCGTACCAACTCCCCTCCGGCCCGAGGTCGATCGTCATCCGGTCGTCGGCATCCGTGCCGAGCGTACCCGTGCGGCCGATCAAGGCGCCGTCGGGCGCGCGGACGGTGAGGATGTAGCGACCTTTGGACGGTGCGTCCGCGGACACGCGCGCGCCCTCGACGGCCACCGTGAAGCGCGGCCAGATCGCCGCGGCGGCCACTTCGAGCCCGTCGCCGAGGTCCAGGACGGCTTCGATGCGGCCGCCGGGACGGTGCGGCGCCGCCGCCGGGAGGTCGACGTCCCATCGACCTGCGGCATCCGCCGTCACGGCAATGCGGGCGATGGGGGGCACGTCGCGGTCCGCGTCGTTGTCCGTACCGTCGTCGGCGGCGAAGACCTCGACGGCGATCGCGGCCCCGGGCGGGGCCGTGCCGGCGGCGCGATCGGCGGCGGCCGTTTCGACGGACAAGGTCGGGAGCAGGAACGCGCGGCTGCGCGGGCTGAGGATCGAGCTCACGATCGTCACGGTGCACGCCGTACCCGCGATGGAGGACGACGGCGACGCGGCGACGTAGCGGCGGCGGCCGTCGGGCGTTCGCGACACGGCGTTGTGGCCGACCATCCGAAGCCGGCCGTCCGTGCGGAGCGCACCGTAGCGCACGTCCAGGTCGGCCGCCGGCGTCAGCCAGCCCGCGCCGGTGGCCCGGCCGAGGCCGATGCGCAGCTGGAAGGCCGCGAAGCGCGCCCGAAACGCGTTCCCGTCGGCGTCGCGCACGATCGCCCAGCCGCCCTGCCCGGGCGCTAGTTGCATGCCCTCGCCGACGGCCCAGCGAAAGCGCCCGGTCGGTCCGGCGAGGACGGTTTGCAAAGGCGTCGTCGCCCCGCCGCCCGGCGAGGGGTCGACGGCGATCGTCACGGCGGTGCCGGGCGCGGCGACGCCTTCGACGGCCGTGCGGTCCGCGCTCACGTCGACCCGCAGCTCGGGCACGATGAACGTGAGCGGCACGCCGATCTGCGGTGTGATGAACGAGCCCGTGACGATCGAAACGGTGTCGTACGGCCGAAACAGCCGCCCGCTCCCACCATTCAGCTGCACGTCGACCCACCCGTCCCGCCGCGCCCGCCCGTGGCCGCTTCCTTCGCGGCCCGACACGCCGCCCCGCCCGTCGGACCGTATGCCCTCGGCGTGCGTCACGACGGCCGACACGAAGAGCCACGGTGCGGTGCGCCACGCGAGGCTGCTGTGGTAGAGCGTGACGGTCACGGGGGCGTGGGCGGCGCTGACCGCATCGGCGCTCGCTGGATGGGCGCTCGCTGGACCGGTGCTGGCAGAGGCGGAGTCGCGCGCGGCGAGGCGGGCGAGCGGCAGGGCGGCGGCGAGGGTGAGCGTGGTTGCGGCGAGAAGCACGGAGAGTGTGGGGTGGCGGGGCATGGCGATCTCCTGTTGCGCTGGATCAACGACGCTCATCCGCCCTGGCGTACGGACCACGGCAGGTACAACCTCGGCGCGGGCACGGGCAGGGGCATCGGCGTCGCGCTCGCGGTGGCGGACGGCTCGGGCGAAGGCGATCCCCACGCAAATGGCCCGTCGGCACCGCGCACCGCCATGCGGACGGCGTAGAAGCCGGTCCGGGCGGTGATGAAGAGCGTCCGGAAGTCCGCGCCGCCGAAGGCGACGTTCGTGGGCGATTCGCTGACGGCGATATCCGCTAGCGGCGCCCCGCCGGGCGCGAAGACGCGCACGCGGCCCCCGGTGGCCAAGTAAACGTTGCCGGCCTCGTCGATCGCCATTCCGTCACCGCCGACGGGGACGTATTCCGACTGATCGACGAGCGATCCGTCGGAATCGACGCGGTAGCGCCACGTCCGATTCGCCCCGGCGCCCGGATCGGTGATGTAGACGATGCGGCCGTCCGGCGTGCCGATCACCCCGTTCGGCTGGCGCAGGTCGCCGGTCACGCGGCGGATCGGACCGCCGTCGGCCGGGAGCAGATAGACGTGCATCCCGTCCTGCTCGATGTCGGCGGTGCTGCCGTAGCGCGGGTCGGTGAAGTAGATGTGGCCGGCCGGATGAATCCAGACGTCGTTCGGGCTGTTCAGCCGCTTGCCGTCGAATGCGTCGGCCAGCACCGTGATCGTCCCGTCGGCTTCCTCCCGCACGACCCGCCGCGCGCCGCTCTCGCACACGACGAGGCGCCCCCGGCCGTCGAAGTACAGCCCGTTCGTGCCAACTGCCCCCTCGCGATGCGTCGTCAGCGCGCCACCTGACACCGACCAGCGGTGGATGCGCGAGGCGCGGACGTCCGAGAAGAAGACATCGCCGTTCGCGTCAGCCGCCGGCCCCTCGGTGAACTGGAAGCCGGTCGCCAGGCGCTCGACGGACGCGCCGGGGGCGATGACGGACAGGGGCACAGCGGTCGGCGTCGACAAGGTTGGCGTTGGATCGGCCGTTTCCGTCGGGAACTGAGCAAGCGCTTGAGCGGGTGCCATCGTCGCAACCACAACGACGCCGATCAGCGCGCCGAGCGCCCTTCCACCCCGCCCCAGCATTGGGGGAGGGGTCGGCGCGCCCGCGCGCCGGGGGCGGGGGCCTCCCCGCGGCATCACGAGGCAGTCCGATTCGATGGCATTCATCGCGCGTCCCTCACGGCCGCCCCGTCCCACCCCACGGCAGGAACACCTTCGCAGCCGGCGTCCCCGGCCCGTCCGTCGGCTGCGGCGGGACGGCGGTCGGCGGCGCAGTCGGCGGGACCGCCGTCGGCACGGCCGTCGATACCACCGTCGGCACCGGCGTCGGGGCGCCAGCCAGCGCGACATCCGCCGGCTGGATCGGCAGGCGCGTGACGCGGATGCCGGTGGCGGCGAAGACGGCGTTGATCACGGCGGCCGGCATCGCCGGGTAGCCGAGCTCGCCCATGCCGCCGGCGCTGCTGCTCTTGCCGGTGAGGAGGTGGACCTCGATCGGCGGCGTGTCCGCCATCCGGAACCAGACGTACTCGGCGAACGTGCGCTGCTGGACGCGGCCCGCTTCGACGGTGATCGCCGCGCCGAGCGCCGTCGAGAGGCCGTCGACCGAGGCGCCCTCGATCTGGGCTGCCACGCCGAGCGGATTGATCACCTGGCCGCAATCGACCGCGGCGACGACGCGCCGGACCTTGATCCGGCCGTCCGTCGCGACCTCGAGCTCGACGACCTGGGCCACGTACGAGTTCCAGGCGGCACAAGCGGCGATCCCGCGGCCGACACGCGCCGGCAGCGCCGAGCCCCAATCGGCCTTCTCGGCGGCCAACTCGAGCACGCCGCGCAGCCGGTTGTTCGTGAGGTTCGCCAGCCGGAAGGCCAGCGGGTCCTGGGACGCGGCGTGGGCCAGCATGTCCATCAGGACCTCGTTGGCCGGGTTGATCTGGGAGTGCGACACGGACCGCCACGCCCCAACGGACACCGGATCGCCGACGCCGACGGCCTGCAGGTCGGGCGAGGCGACGTTGTAGCTCGGACGCACCTGGTTCGCCAGGTTCGGGTTCGGGCCGTTGCCGCTCCCGCCGGAGGCCAGATGGTGCTGCCAGGCGACGATCCGGCCCGCGGCGTCCACCGCACCGCGCAGGCGGTGGTGGCTGGCCGGGCGGAAGTTGTCCGTGCGCATGTCCTCGTCGCGCGGATAGAGCAGCTTGACGGGCGCGCCGACGCGCTTGGAAAGCATCACCGCCTCGCGCACCCACTCGTTGCCGCCGCGCCGGCCGAAGCCGCCGCCCATCAGCATGCAGTTCACCATCACGTTGCCCTCGGGCACACCCGCCGCCTGCGCCGCGCCTTGCCGGGCGCTGGACGGGCTCTGCGTGCCGACCCAGACCGTCACGCGGTCGCCGACGACCTCGGCCATGCACGTCATCGGCTCCATCGTGGCGTGGGCCAGGAACGGCAAATCGAGCGTCGTGGCGACGACGCGCGCACCGGGCACGTCGATCGGCGGCGCGGCAGGCAGGGCGGCGGCCTTGGCGGCCATGATCCCATCGCTGGACAGACCGGCGTTGCCGCGATCGTCCCAAACGACGTTGAGCGCCGCCCGCCCCTTGAGCGCGGCCCACGTGTGCTCCCCGACGACGGCGACGCCATTGCCGACGTTCACGACGTCGATGACGCCCGACACGGCGCGCGCCGCCGCATCGTCGACGCTGTGCACCCGGCCGCCGACGAACGGCGACTTGCTGACGACGGCGTAGCGCGTTCCGGGCCGGTCCACATCGAGCGCGAACTCCGCCTTGCCGGTGACGACGTCGGCATTGTCCACGCGCAGCGTCGGCCGCCCAACAAGCGTGAAGTTCGCCGCGTTCTTGAGTTGGACGGCGTTGGCGGCCGGCGGCGTGCGCCTCGCGGCGTCCGCGGCCAACTCGCCGTAGGTCAAGCGGCGACCATCGTCAGCGATGACGGTGCTCTTCTCGGTGCGGCAGCGCGTGGCCGGGATCCCCCAGCGCGCCGCGGCGGCCTCCACGAGCATGAGGCGCGCGGCGGCGCCGACGGGGCGCAGGCCGTTCGTGGCGCTGTTGTACATGCTCGACGTGCTGCCGCTGCCGGCCACACCCTGGTTGCCGAACGCATTGTCGGCCGGCGCCTGGACGACCGTCACAGCGTCCCAGTCGGCGTCGAGCTCCTCGGCGATGATCATGGCCACGGTCGTACGGATGCCCTGGCCGAGATCGCCCTTGTGCGCCGTGATCGTCACGGTGCCGTCCGGCGCGACGGTGAGCCATTGGCTGATCCGCGATCCGCCGGACTGCGCGATCGCAGCGGGCGACACGTCGGCGAGCGTCCCATCCGCGCGCGCGGCGACGAAGCCGACAATCTGATCGAACGGGCCGAGGACGGCGGCCAGCTGGAAGCCGGCGGCGCCCTTGAGGACATCGCGGCGGGAGACGAGGCGGGAGGCGCAGGTGGACGCCAAATCGGGGGCCGCCGTGGCTTCGTGACTGGCTTCGTGGCTCATGCGCGGGCCTCCTGCGCGGCGCGGTGAATGGCGGCGCGGATCCGGACGTACGTCCCGCAGCGGCAGACGTGGCCGGCCATGGCGGCGTCGATCTCGGCATCCGACGGCGCCGGCTTGGCCGCGAGGAGCGCTGCGGCGCCCATGATCTGCCCGGCCTGGCAGTAGCCGCACTGCGGCACGTCCTCGTGGATCCAGGCCTGCTGCAGCGGGTGGCTGCCGTCGGGCGAAAGACCCTCGATCGTCGTCACAGCGCTGCCGCGGACCTCGGTGACGCTGAGCTGGCAGCTCGGCACCGCGGCCCCGTCGACCAGGACGGTGCAGCTGCCGCACACGCCCTCGCCGCAGCCGTACTTGGCCCCGGTGAGGCCGACGAGGTCGCGCAGCACCCAGAGCAGGGGCATGTCGTCCGGGGCCTCGATCTCGCGCGGCTGCCCGTTGAGCGTGAACGCATGGCGCGCCATCCCGTGCCTCCTTCGAAGCTGGCCGGTGGATCGGTGGCCGGGCGTCGTGACGTCCGACCCGGCGCGGCCGATAATATACGGCAGTCCCGGCGCCGCCAAGGCGCCTCCGTTGCGTTACCGAAAGGCGCCGCGCGTGCACAACGTCACCGCTGCCGTGAGCGCCTGGCTCGCCGCCGGCGCCGCGTCCGTGGCCATGGCCACCGTTACCCGCACCTGGGGCTCCGCACCCTGGCCGGTGGGCAGCGCGATGGCCGTGGCACCCGACGGAGCGTTCGCCGGCTCGGTGAGCGGCGGCTGCGTCGAGACCGCCGTCATCGAGGCGGCGCTCGCGATGCTCGGCGGCGACGGCCAGCCGCGGCGATTGGCGTTCGACGTGGCCGACGAGACGGCGTGGTCGGTCGGGCTGGCGTGCGGCGGGCGGCTCGAGGTGGAAATCGTCCAACTCACACCCGACGCTTGGCGTGACGCCGCCGCTTCACGGGCCGCGCCGCCACATGTGATCCTCGTCGGCGCCGGCGAGATCGCGGTGGTCCTCGCGAAGCTGGCGCGCGCCGTCGACCGGCGCGTGACGGTCGTCGACCCGCGCCGCGCCTTCGCCACCGCCGCACGCTTCCCGGACGCCGACGCGATCGTGCACGAGGCCCCGGCCGCGGCGCTGTCCACGCTCGCACCGACCGCCACCGCAGCAATCGTCGTCCTGAGCCACGACCCGAAGATCGACGACCCGGCGCTCGATGCCGCGCTGCGGACCTCGGCCGGCTACATCGGCGCGCTCGGCGGCCGTGCCTCGCAAGCGGCGCGGCGCGATCGGCTGCGGGCGGCCGGCTGGGACGAGCGCGCCATCGCGCGCATCCATGGCCCCGTCGGCCTGGCGATCGGTGCCCGGACGCCGGCCGAGATCGCGGTGAGCGTCCTGGCCGAGATCATCGCCGTCGAGCGTGGTCCGGCCGGCAGTGCGGACATGCGTGATGGCGTGGTTGCCGAGTGAATAAGGCCGCGCCGGTCGAAATCACGGCGGTCGTGCTGGCGGCCGGGGCCAGTACACGGATGGGCCGCGCCAAGCTCCACCTGCCGTGGGGCGACACGACGATCCTCGGCCGGGTCTTGGCGATCCTCCGCGAAGCCGGGGTTGACCGCCTCGTCGTCGTCGTGCGCCCCGGCGACGAAACAGCCGTGCACACGGCGGGTGCGGCGGGCGCCGACATCGCCCGGGTGACGCGGGCCGCCACCGCGGGGGCGGGCGACGCGGGAGACTGCCCGACGCCGTCACTGCAGGCGGCACTGGCGCTCCTGGCCGACGCCGCCACCGCCATCGCATCGCGTCCGCCTGCGCCGCCCGACGCGGTGCTCGTCATGCCGGGCGACCTGCCGCTCATGCGGCCCGACACTGTGGAACGCATCATCCGTACTTTCCGCAACGCACCCGAAGGTCCGCGCGCGATCGTCGCGCCGGTACTCGAGGGCGGCGTGGACACCCGGTGATCTTTGGAGCGGCACACATCGCGGCGCTCGCAGCGCTACCGTCAGAGCGGTGGCCGCGAGACGTGGTGCGGAACGCAGGCGGCGCCGTGCGCGAGGTCGCCGTGGACGACGCCGGCGTGGCGACAGACATCGACGACGCACGCGCCTACGAACGCCTGCGCCCGTAGCCAGCGGAAGGGTACCGCCAGCCGGTGCGGGCGACGGTCCGGCCCGGCGCGGCGAGGGTGAGAAGGGGTTGGATTTCGGGTTAAACAATGAACGGGTCTGAAGGCGATGACCTGCTCTCCCACCGGGCTGCCCCGGAAGTACCATCGGCGCTGGCGGACTTAACTGCTGGGTTCGGGATGGGACCAGGTGTTGCTCCGCCGCTAGGATCACCTTTCAGACCCGTCATTGACGTGTCGGAAAGTGCTTATGCACTTGTTAATAGCGCTCGGACCCTAAAAGTTGAACATGAGCCAAGTGAAGCAGAACAGACAGACACGAGGAAGCCCTCGCGCGTTAGTAGCGGTCAGCTTAAGACCTTGCAGCCCTTACACCTCCGCCCTATCAAACTGGTGGTCTTCCAGCGCGCTTACTCGGTTGCCCGATGGGTGATCTCATCTTGGAGACGGCTTCCCACTTAGATGCTTTCAGCGGTTATCCGTTCCCGACTTGGCTACCCGGCGATGCAGTTGGCACCACAACCGGCCCACCAGTGGTCGGTCCACCCCGGTCCTCTCGTACTAGGGGCAGCTCTCCTCAAATCACCTTCGCCCACAGCGGATAGAGACCGAACTGTCTCACGACGTTCTGAACCCAGCTCGCGTGCCCCTTTAATTGGCGAACAGCCAAACCCTTGGGACCTGCTCCAGCCCCAGGATGGGACGAGCCGACATCGAGGTGCCGAGCCATGCCGTCGCTGTGGACGCTTGGGCATGACTAGCCTGTTATCCCCGGGGTAGCTTTTATCCGTTAAGCCACGGCCCTTCCACCCGGTACCGTGGGATCACTAAGCCCAGCTTTCGCTCCTGCTCGACATGTCCGTCTCACAGTCAAGCCACCTTCTGCCTTTACACTCGACGGCCGGTTTCCATTCGGCCTGAGGTGACCTTTGGGCGCCTCCGTTACTCTTTAGGAGGCGACCGCCCCAGTCAAACTACCCACCAGTCACTGTTCGGGCGCCGGTTCACGGCCGTCCGTTAGGGCCTAGACTGCACAAGGGTGGTATTTCAACGGTGGCTCCACCCAGTCTAGCGACCAGGCTTCATAGCCTCCCACCTATCCTACACATGTGCAGCCCAGACCCAATGACAAGCTGTAGTAAAGCTCCACGGGGTCTTTTTGTCCTGCTGCGGGTACTGCGCATCTTCACGCAGATTTCAATTTCGCCGAGTCCCTCGTTGAGACAGCGCCCTGATCGTTACGCCTTTCGTGCGGGTCGGAACTTACCCGACAAGGAATTTCGCTACCTTAGGACCGTTATAGTTACGGCCGCCGTTCACCCGGGCTTCAGTTCAACGCTTCAGGTTTCCCTTGACATCTCCCTTTAACCTTCGGGCACTGGGCAGGCGTCAGCCCCTATACGTCCGCTTTCGCGTTAGCAGAGACCTGTGTTTTTGGTAAACAGTCGCCAGGGCCATTTCTCTGCGACCCCCATGCCCTCCACGCGTGTGCGCTTCAAGCTCAGGGGCGAGCCTTCTCCCGAAGTTACGGCTCAATTTTGCCGAGTTCCTTAACGAGGGTTCTCTCGCTCACCTTGGTCTGCTCGACCTGCCCACCTGTGTCGGTTTGCGGTACGGGCGATCTCAGTTCATCGCTTAGAGGCTTTTCTTGGCTGCTTGGACTCAACCACTTATCCGCTTTCGCGGCTTCGCCATCACGCCTTCTCCTCGGGTGGCGGATTTCCCTACCACCGTCATCGGCCACACGCTTGGCACCTGGCATCTCCATCCCCAGGCTGGCCTATCCTTCAGCGTCACCCCATCGCTCCCTGAAATCGGTACAGGAATATTGACCTGTTGTCCTTCGCCTACGGCTTTCGCCCTCGGCTTAGGCCCGACTAACCCAACGCGGATCGTCCTTCCGTTGGAAACCTCAGGCTTTCGGTGAGTGCGGTTCGCACGCACTTTTCGCTACTCATACCGACATTCTCACTTCCCGGAACTCCACCGCTCCTCTCGGTACGGCTTCTTCGCTCCGGCAACGCTCCCCTACCAACCATCTTGCGATGGCTCCGCAGCTTCGGTGGTGTGCTTTAGCCCCGTTACATTTTCGGCGCAGGAGCACTTGACCAGTGAGCTATTACGCACTCTTTAAAGGGTGGCTGCTTCTAAGCCAACCTCCTGGCTGTCTCTGTACGCCCACTTCCTTTCCCACTTAGCACACACTCTGGGACCTTAGCTGGCGGTCTGGGCTGTTTCCCTTTCGACGATGAAACTCATCTCCCACCGTCCAACTCCAACGGTAACACTTGACGGTATTCGGAGTTTGGTTGGGTTTGGTAAGCTTGACGCCCCCTAGCCCATCCAGTGCTCTACCCCCGTCAACCTATCCGTCAGGCTCGCCCTAAAGCGATTTCGGGGAGAACCAGCTATCTCCCGGTTCGTTTGGCATTTCACCCCTTACCGCAACTCATCCGCCAATTTTGCAACATTGGTCGGTGCGGGCCTCCACGGGACATTACTCCCGCTTCACCCTGGTCACGGTAAGCTCACCGGGTTTCGGGCCTACCCCCTGCTACTCAACGCCCTTTTCAGACTCGCTTTCGCTCCGGCTCCGGGTGTTCCTCCCTTAACCTTGCAACAGAGGGTAACTCGTCGGTTCATGCTCCAAAAGGCACGCGGTCAGGCATTGCATTGCTGCCATAGCCCTCCCACAGTTTGTAGGCACACGGTTTCAGGTTCTATTTCACTCCCCTCGCCGGGGTGCTTTTCACCTTTCCCTCACGGTACTTGTTCACTATCGGTCACGATGGGTATTTAGCCTTGGGTGGTGGTCCACCCTGATTCCCACAGGATTTCACGTGCCCCGTGGTACTCACGGTCTCTAACCGGAGCCGTCACCTTTTCGTCTACTGGGCTTTCACCATCTATGGCGGCCCTTTCCAGTGGCCTTCGTCTAAGGTGTCGGTTTCTTACTCCGTCGGGTCGGTGCAGCAACCCTGCTAGGCCGTACAACCCCCAGTCCGCAACGCCTGCATGCTTACACGGACTCGGTTTAGGCTCCTCCGCTTTCGCTCACCACTACTAACGGAATACTCTCTTTTCCTCCAGGTACTGAGATGTTTCAGTTCCCTGGCTTACCCCCGTCATGCCTATGTGTTCAGCATGCGGTGACGTGGGTTCTCCACGCCGGGTTTCCCCATTCGGACACCCACGGTTCAATGCCTGCTGGCGGCTCACCGTGGCTTTTCGCAGCCAACCACGTCCTTCTTCGGCCCATCGTGCCAAGGCATCCCCCGTGCGCCCTTTGTAGCTTCCTCGTGCATGCCCGCTCGGCTTCCTTGGCTCTATGTTCAACTGTTAAGGTCCCAGCACTCCGCTGCACGGTCGCGCTACGCGCTCTCGCGCTTGCCGCTTCCGCTGTTTCGACTCACCGTGGGCTCCGCCCTGTCGGTTCGTCCTTCGCAGCGTCTTGGAGCTGAGGGGACTCGAACCCCTGACCCTCTGCTTGCAAAGCAGACGCTCTACCGCTGAGCTACAGCCCCGCTTCCCCGCTCGCCTCAACCACTTTCGTGCTCTCGGCTCCGCGTCTCCACGCTTCTGCTCCCCAACGACATCCCATCCGCTCGCACGCTGCGAGCCCGGGGCGAGTCGGACGCTTTCGCGTCCCACCTCACCACCACAAGAGAGAGCAGAAGCTGTTTGTGCGCTCGTCCGGCTCAGAGCCCAGGCTTTCACCTGGCCTCAGTGCCTCTTAGAAAGGAGGTGATCCAGCCGCACCTTCCGGTACAGCTACCTTGTTACGACTTCGTCCCAGTCGCCAGCCCCACTCTAGGCAGCCGGGTGTCTTCCCTTAACCGACTTCAAGTGTGGCCGACTCCCATGACGTGACGGGCGGTGTGTACAAGGCCCGGGAACGTATTCACCGCAGTATGGCTGACCTGCGGTTACTAGCAACTCCGCCTTCATGGAGTCGGGTTGCAGACTCCAATCCGAACTACGACCGCCTTTTGGGATTAGCTCCGCCTCGCGACGTGGCTGCCCTCTGTAACGGCCATTGTAGCGTGTGTGTGGCCCCTGGACATAAGGACCATGCTGACTTGACGTCATCCCCACCTTCCTCCGGCTTACGCCGGCAGTTGCGCATGACACGTGAAACATACGCCAGGGGTTGCGCTCGTTGCGGGACTTAACCCAACACCTCACGGCACGAGCTGACGACAGCCATGCAGCACCTGTGCATGCTCCCGAAGGTCGGTCCCCTTTCGGTTCCCTACCACATGCATGTCAAGCCCAGGTAAGGTTCTTCGCGTTGCATCGAATTAAACCACACGCTCCGCTGCTTGTGCGGGCCCCCGTCAATTCCTTTGAGTTTTAGCCTTGCGGCCGTACTCCCCAGGCGGACGACTTATCGCGTTTGCTGCGGTACGCATAACCCTTCGGTTACACACCTAGTTGTCATCGTTTACGGCGTGGACTACCGGGGTATCTAATCCCGTTTGCTCCCCACGCTGTCGCGCTTCAGCGTCAGTCCGTGGCCAGTGCACCGCCTTCGCTTCTGGTGTTCCTCCCGATATCAACGCATTCCACCACTCCACCGGGAATTCCGTGCACCCCTCCACGTCTCTAGCTCGCTAGTTTCCCACGCACTCTCCTAGTTGAGCCAGGAGATTTCACGCAAGACTTGACGTGCCGCCTAGACGCCCTTTACGCCCAGTGATTCCGGATAACGCTCGCCCCCTACGTTTTACCGCGGCTGCTGGCACGTAGTTAGCCGGGACTTATTCCTGAGGTACCGTCCTTCCTCGTCCCACAGAAAAGCGGTTTACGACCCGAAGGCCTTCTTCCCGCACGCGGCGTCGCTGCGTCAGGGTTTCCCCCATTGCGCAAGATTCCTCACTGCTGCCGCCCGTAGGCGTCGGGACCGTGTCTCAGTTCCCGTGTGGGGGGTCGCGCTCTCACGCCCCCTACCCGTCATCGGCTTGGTAGGCCTTTACCCCACCAACTACCTGATAGGCCGCAGGCCCTTCCTGAAGCGCTAAAGCTTTACTCCCGAAGGAGACTATGCGGGATTAGCGACCGTTTCCAGCCGTTTTCCCCCACTCCAGGGCAGGTTCCTACGTGTTACTCACCCGTTCGCCACTTGCCCTCCCCCTCACCGAAGTTCAGGGGATGCGCGTTCGACTTGCATGTGTTAAGCACGCCGCCAGCGTTCATCCTGAGCCAGGATCAAACTCTTCGTCTGTTGTTCCTGCTTCATTCGAGGTTAGCCGACATCCTTCGCCCGCTCGCACCCGGCCTGCCTTGCGACTGCCCTGCTGCTCCCGCGCGCCGAACATCGACCCCTCAGGCGATTCCTCGCCTCTGAGCGCCCGCTTCTGCTCTCTCTTCTAGTGTTAAGGTCCCCGCGCCCCAGCCTCTCGGCCCCCGACGCTTCCTCCGGCTCGCTTCCCAGCCCCCGAAACAAATCCGCCGTGACCTCGCGGTCGCGGCGGAGACATCCGACCCAGTACTCGATCTGCGGTCTGCACCGCCGAAACGCTTGCTGGTGTCCGATGTCCCTCCTTCTGACGGGTCAACGCTGGGTTGTTTCGACGTCCCGTGTGAAAACGGAACCTCGCTGCTCACGAGCGGGGAAGGTTATCACCAGCGTGGGAGCGGTGTCAAGTCGCAACGAGGTGGCCGGCGCCCGGGGGCCGCGAAAGTGGTCGCCCGGGCAGCCGCAACCCCCAACGACAACGCTACAGGCCCGTCTCGTCGTCCCGCACCCGCAGGCCCAGGATCAGCCCGACGACGGGCGCCAGAAAGAACAACGCCAGCCCGGCGTACCCGACGAGCGCCATCGGCGACCGCAGCGCCGCCGCGTCCACGTGCACCCGGCACGCCTGCTCGAAGCGGATCCCCTGCGCCAGGAGCCCCCCCACCATCGTCACGACGAGCCCGATCAGCGCCAGCGTGAGGATCGTCCGCTGTGTCTGGCTGGCCCACGCCCGCTCCGTCGTCTCGCCGCCGAGGCCCATCGGCCGGGCGCGCTGGACGTACTGGCCGATGAACCAACGCAGCACCGCGGTCAGGCCGATGAGCGCCGCCGGGCCGACGGTCAGCAGCGGCCACGTCGCGACGCCGGGCAGGACGTGGAACCCGCCACCGTCCGGGTGCACGAGGTCGGCGGCGACGTGCTGGATGCCGGCGGCGATCGCAGCCAGGACGAACGCGTAGAGAAGCCCGAAGATCAGCACGACGGCGGCGCCGGCGGCGGTCGAAAGCGCCCAAAAGCGCGCGCTGCCGATCATGTGCCGGAGCGACCACTCGTGGTAGCCGCGATCGACCATCATGTAGAGCGCCACGTCCGGCGCATAGTCCTCCGGCGAGCCGAGCCGTTCGAGGACGTCGAGCAGCGCGCCTACCGTCGCCTGGCCGCGGGCGGCGAGCGCGTCCTCGATGTGGGCACGGATCTCCTGTTCGGTCTCGGCCGCCACGTCCGGCGTGACGCGGTGGAGCGCACGGCGCAGTCGACCGAGGTAATCGTCGCGGACGCGGTCGAGTTCGGATGTCATGCGTCGCCCTCGAGGATGCGCGCGATGTCGTCGGCGAAGATCCGCCACTGGTCGCGTACGGCCGACAGGCGCGCCTCACCTTGGCGCGTCAGCGCGTAGTACTTGCGGTCCGGCCCCTGCGGCGACGGCTGCCACTCCGCGTCGACGAGCCCCTCCGAGCGCAGCCGGTTGAGGAGCGGGTAGATCGTCCCCTCTTTGATGACGAAGCCGTCCGCCCCCGAGAGGGCCTGCACGATGTCGTAGCCGTAACGCCGACCCCGCGCCAGGATCGCCAGGACGCACAGCTCGAGCGAGCCGCGCCGCATCTGGGCCATCCACTTGTCGTCGTCCGTCATGCTGGCCACGAAGATCGTTGGACCTCTTGCTCGGCCGCGCGCTCAGCCGGGTCATCCGTCGTCGACGCGCCGCCGCGCGCCGGGGGGGCGGTGCGAGTATACAACCGGATACAATCCGACCAATGTCCATTCGCTCCGCCTTCCCGAGCCGCCGCAGCACCGTCCTCGGCACGCGTGGCGTCGTCGCGGCCAGCCAGCCGCTCGCGGCGATGGCCGGTGTCCGGACGCTCCTGGCCGGCGGGAACGCCGTCGACGCGGCCATCGCCACGGCCGCCGCGCTGGCCGTCGTGGAGCCGACGGGCTGCGGGATGGGCGGCGACGCGTTCGCGCTGGTGTTCGACGCCGCCGCCGGCCGGGTCGACGCCTACGACGGCAGCGGCGCCGCCCCGCGCGCGGCCGACGCCGACGCCCTCGTCGCAGCCGGCCACGCCGCCGTCCCGCAGCGCGGCGCCTTCAGCGTCACCGTTCCCGGCGCCGTCGATGCCTGGGCCGAGTTGGCGGCGTCGCGCGGCACGATGGGGCTCGATGCGTTGCTGGCGCCGGCGATCGAGCTGGCCGAGGGTGGCTTCCCGGTGAGCGAGCGCATCGCAGCGGCGTGGCGGGCCAGCGAGCGCCTCCTGGCGGGCGATCCGGCCGCGCGCCGACATCTCCTGTTGGACGGCCGTGCGCCGCGCGAAGGCGAGGTCATGCGCCTGCCGGCGATGGGCCGCAGCCTGCGCGCCGTCGCAGAAGGCGGCCGCGCGGCGCTGTACGGCGGCCCGCTCGGCGGGGCGATCGCCGCGGCCGTCGCCGCGGGCGGGGGCTGGCTGACGGCGGACGACATCGCCCGCCACGCCGGCCGCTGGGTCGATCCGATCCGCGTCGGGTTCGCCGGCCTGCGCGTCTGGCAGTGTCCGCCGCCGGGCCAGGGTCTGGCGGCGCTCATCGCGCTCGGCATCGCGGACGGGTGGCGCGGCGAACCGTCGGCCGAACGACCCGATGAACGGCGCCGCGCCGCCGCTGCCGGCGACGAAGCCCCGACATCGGCAGCCGCATGGGGCGATGTCGCCCACCTCCACCCGCTCATCGAAGCGATGCGCCTCGGCTTCGCCGACGCAGCGGCCCACGTGGCCGACCCCGATGCCTACGCGGTGCCGATCGCACAACTCCTCGATCCGGCATACCTCGCCGCTCGGCGGGCGCTCGTTCACTCGGACCGCGCGATGGGCATGCCGACGACGGGCGTGCCGGGTCCGGGCGGAACGGTCTACTTGGCGGTCGTCGACGCGGCCGGCAACGCGTGCTCGTTCATCCAGTCCAACTACATGGGCTTCGGCAGCGGCCTCGTGGCGGGCGAGACCGGGATCCCGATCCAGAACCGCGGGGCCGGCTTCGTCCTGGCGGCGGGCCACCCGAACCGGCTGGCGGGCGGCAAGCGGCCGTTCCACACCATCATCCCGGGGCTGGCGACCCGCGCCACGGACGGCTCGCTGTTCGGCGTGTTCGGCGTGATGGGCGGCCACATGCAGCCGCAGGGGCACCTCCAGGTGCTGGCGAACATCGCCTGGCACGGGTTCGATGCCCAGCGCGCCCTCGATGCGCCGCGCTTCCAGATCACGCCGGGCGGCCGCGTGGCGCTCGAGCCGTGGTTCGATGACACCGTGCGTCGTGGCCTGGCGGATCGCGGTCACGATGTGATCGCCCGCGACGACACACCACCGGCGGGCACGTTCGGCGGCGGCCAGGTGATCGTCGTCGACGACGCCGGCGTGCGGCACGGCGGGAGCGATCCGCGCAAGGACGGTTGCGCGATCGCGACGTGAGGCCGCTCGCTGCGGTCGCTCGCCCGTGATCGACGGAAGGCCGGAATCGCTTGACGAGGCTGTCAAGTTCGCTTTACACTCATGCGCACCACGCCCCCGCTGCCCAGGAGTCCCGACGATGTCGCCGAAGATCCGCTCGCTCGCCGCAATGCTGCTGCTCACGGTTGCCGTGCTGCTCGTGCCGCTGCTGATCGCGCCCGTCCGCGCGGCGCGCCCGCTCCCCGGGGCGATCGACAAGCCATCGATGCTCACCGCGTCCGGCCTCACCGCGTCCGGCCTTCGTTCGGCCGCGCAGGCCGAATCGCCCCTGTCGCCCCTGTCGCCCCTGTCGCGCTTGGCACGCCTGGCGAACGCGCCGGATGTCCTCGAGCAGACGACGGCGCTCGAGGCGATCCAAGCCTATCGCGCATCCGACGGCGACCACGCGACGACGTCGGACGGGCTGGCCGGCGCGCAGCAGGCGGACCCGTACGCCGCGATCGACGCATGCATGGCGGCCGAGATGCAGGCCAAGGGCGTGCCGGGCGCGCAGGTGGCGGTGATGCTGGACGGGCGGCTGACGTACGCCAAGGGGTACGGCGTGAAGAACGCGGCCCAAGGCGGCGATGTGGACGCCGACACGCTGTTCCGGATCGGGTCCGTCACGAAGATGATGACCGCCGCCGGGCTCATGCAGCAGGTCGAGCAGGGCAAGATCGATCTCCAGCAGCCGCTGTCCGTCGCGCTGCCCGGCTTCGGGATCGGCGGCGCGTGGGACAGCCCCGGCGTGGACGGCGACGATCTCACGCCCTGGCACCTTCTCACGCACTCGTCGGCCTACCCGGACAGCCTGTTCATCACCACCGGCGGCATCGCCGGCCCGACGACGCCGGGCAGCCTGGCCGCGTGGGCCGTCGCCAACGTGACGACGACGCTGCACGCCCCGCCGGGGACGTTCTGGAACTACAGCAACCCGAACTTCTCGCTGGCCGGCGCGGCGATCGAGCGGCTGAGCGGCATGTCCTACAACGACTACATGCGCCAGAAGGTCTGGGGACCGGCGGCGATGACGCAGACGATGCTCCTGGCGAGCGACGCGGCGGCGTACGGCAACACGACGTTCGGGCACTACATCGACGCCGCGACCGGCATGCCGCGGATCGACGCGGTCGACGCCTACGACAACTGGCCGGCCGCTCCGGCCGGCTTCGCCTTCTCGACGACGACGGACCTCGTGAAGTGGGCCGATCTGCTCATGCGCGGCGGCGCGCCGGTGCTATCGACGGCGTCCGTGACCGCGATGACGAGCCGGCAGATGGAGCTCATGCTCGGCGATCAGGCGTACGGCTATGGGATCTTCGTCGAGCGCGATCTCGGCCTCGACCCGATCCTGAGCCACGGCGGGAACATTCCTGGATGGGGCGCCTACGTGATCTGGGTGCCCGAGCGACGCATGGCGGTGGCCACCCTCGGCAACACGACCGCTTCGATGGACCGCACGGCCGGCTGCGCCGTCGTGAACGTCCTCGGCCTCAGCGCCCCGACGCCCGCCGCATCGCCGACGCCGGGTCCGACCGCGACGCCGCAGCCGGCGCCGACGGCGGACGTCGTGGCGCTCGGCCGCTACGCCGGGCGCTACGGCGGGCTGTTCGTGGACGGCAGCGTCATCACGACAACGCTCTCCGTGAGCGGCACGCAGCTCGCCGCGACGTTCGCCGACGCCATCGCGCCGGGGGTGGACTACGTGACCGCGCTGCCGCAAGTCGGGCCGAACATCTTCCTGCTCGACCTGAACGGCGACGCGGTGCCCGACGTGTCGCTCGACTTCCTCGACGCCGCCGGCGCACCCGCCGTCGGCATGGCGACGCCGCGCTGGCTGCGATCGCGGGTCTACGTGGCGACGTACCAGGGTCCGGTTGGGCCGGCGATGACGGCCACGGCCACCGCGACCGCCAGCGGCTCGACGCCCATCCCGACCGCGTCCGATGTTCCGCCGACCCCGACGCCGACCTACGTTCCGCCGACCCCGACCATCACGCCCCAGGAAACGTCCGCCGGCCCGACGGTCGCCCCCACCGCGCTGCCCACCGGCCGCCCGACCGTCCCGACCGCAGGGCCGATCCTGTGCCCCCAAGTCGAGCCGAAGGTGCCGGCCGCCCTCCTCGCCGCCGCCATGGCCAACCCGCAGGCCGTCGGCGGCTACGATCAGCCGTGCCGGCGCAACGTGCCGCTCGGCCCGTACAACACCAAGCGCCGCTCACTCACGCTCCTGAACAACGCGCTGCCCTATCACCCGCTCTTCAACCCGCTGACCTTCCAGTGCGGCTGCCGCTGATCCAGCCGCCCCCGACAACGCCCTTCGGCTGGCACATCTCGGCCCCTCCCGTCCCCTTGCTGCGCTCGGCGCTCCTGGACGGACTCGACGGCCTGCGCCACGCCTTCACGACGCGCAACGGCGGCGTCAGCGCCGCGCCGTATGCCGCGCTGAACCTCGGCCTGCACGTCGGCGACGCGGCGGAGGCGGTCGTCGCGAACCGCGCGGCCGTCGCCGCAGCGCTCGGGCTGGACGCGGGCGCGCTCGTGCTCGCCGAACAGGTCCACGGCGCGGACGTCGCCGTCGTCGGCTCGGCCGATCGCGGCCGCGGTGCATTGCGGCCGGCCACCGCCCTGCCCGGCTGCGACGTCCTCGTGACGGCCGAGCCCGGCGTGGCGCTCGTCGCCCTCGCGGCGGACTGCGTCCCGATCCTGCTGGCCGACCCCGTCCGCCGGACGGCGGCGGCCGTCCACGCCGGCTGGCGGGGCACGGTGGCGGGGGCCGCCGGCGCGGCGGTCCGCGCGATGGCCGCGCTCGGGAGCCGCCCGGGCGACGTTCGCGCCGCGATCGGCCCGTGCATCGGCGTCGAGCACTACGACGTGGGCGGGAACGTGGCGGACGCGGCCGCCGCGGCGTGGCCCGACGACGCCGCGCGCTGGATCGTGGACCGGCGCGGCGCGACGGCGTTCGATCTGGCGGCCGCGAATCGCGATCAGCTCGTGGCCGCCGGCCTGGCGCCGGATCATGTGGCGATGTGCGGGATATCGACGGCCGGCGATGTCGGCACGTGGTTCTCGCACCGGGCGGAGGGGGGACGGACGGGGCGGCAGGCCGGGATCGTCGGCTGGGCGCCGGGCACCACCGGCTGAGCCGAGCGCGTCCGGCCGAGCCGGCCACTATAATCCGCGCCCATACCCGCTCCCATACCCGCGCCCATACCCGCTCCCATACCCCGAACACCCCGCAGGTCAGCGCATGCCCCCACCCGACGCCGACGAACCCTCGTTCAACAAGGTCGATGCGGCCGCGACGCCCATGGCCCAGTTCGAGCGTTGGTGGACGGAGTGGCGCGTGGTCACATCGTCAGGCGTGCCCGACAGGTCGGCCGATCCGTCGGCCGTCGCCCTCGCCACGGCGAGCGCCGAGGGCCGTCCTTCGGCGCGGATGGTGCTCCTCAAGGAGTTCGACGCGGGCGGATTCGTGTTCTTCACGAACACCGAGAGCCGCAAGGGACAAGAGCTGGCCGCGAACGGCTGGGCGTCATTGCTGTTCCACTGGCCGGCGATGGGCCGCCAGGTGCGAGCCGAGGGTCCGGTCGCGCCGATCGACGCCGCGGCCAGCGACGCCTATTTCGCGACGCGGGCGCGCGACAGCCGGATCGGCACGTGGGCCTCCTTGCAGAGCACCGTCCTGGCGGATCGGGCGGCGCTCGTCGCCCGCGTCGCCGAGACCGAGGCGCGGTTCGCGGGCGCCGACGTGCCCCGACCGCCGCACTGGGGCGGCTACCGCCTGACGCCGGACGCGGTGGAGTTCTGGCAGGCGCGCCCCCACCGCTTGCACGATCGCCTGCGCTATCGGCCGCACGGCGCGGGCTGGGCCATCGAGCGGCTGGCGCCGTGAAGCCCCCGACGAATCCACCGGAGTCCGACCGTCCCGGCGCCGTTTCGGCGTGATACACCGCCGGGATGCCGCGTTGACACCCCCGCAACACCAACGCGCACGAGGATTTCCCATGCCCCCCAACCGCACCGCCGCGACGACCCTCGCCGCCATCGCCGCACTTTCCGCCGTGCTCGCGACGTCGACCACCCACCGGACGCGCCCCGCGATCGGGGCCGTCATCGCCGCCCCCGCCAACCCGGCCGCCCGCATCACACAGCTCGACCCGATCATCTCGCTGACCGTCGTCGGCCGGCTCGACGGCCGATGGCTCGGCCTCGACGTCCAGGGCGACCGCGTGTACGGCGTCGACGCCGAGCAGCGCCTGCTCGTCGTCAGCGTCGCCGATCCGTCCGCGCCGGCCGTTGTCGGGCAGGTCGACCTGCCGACGCAGGCCGAGGACGTCGCGGTGGCCGGCGGGGCGGCGGTGCTGGCGATGGGCTCGAGCGGCCTGTGCGTCAGCACGCTGGGCGATGGGACGCGGCCGGCGGCGCCGGCGTGCGTCGGCTCGGACGGCTACGCCCAGGATGTCGCGGCGGCCGGCGCGTTCGGCTACGCGGCCAGCGGCTCGATCGGGTTGCAGGTGGCCAACGTCGCCAGCCCTGCCCGGCCGGCGTGGGTGAACCGGATCACGTATCCCAACGACGACGCGTCCGGCGTCACCGTCGCCGGCAACGTGCTGTTCGAGGCGAACGGCGCGAACGGCATCTACGCCTACGACCTGACCCGCCCCGAGGCGCCGAGCGCGTTCGGCTCGCTGCCGCTGTCGCAGCCGGCGCGTCACATGAGCGCCGCCGGCGACCTGGCCGTCGTCGGCCTCGGCGTGTTCGCCCCCACCGAGAGCGGCGGTGTCACCGTGTTGGACGTCACGAACCCGCGCGCGCCGGCGATCAAGGGCACGCTGTCCGGCCTGCGGTTCGTCCGCCGCACCGCCCTTTCCGGACGCGACTACGCCCTCGCCGTCGACGGCCCCGGCGGCCTTCACGTCATCGACGTCCGCCGCCCCGACGCACCGCGCCTCGTGGCCGCCTACTTCGCCTCGGACGCACGCGATGTGGCCGCGTCGGGCGGCTCGGCCACCGGCGGCCTCGTGTTCGTCGCCGATCGCCTGACCGGCCTGACGATTCTCCGCCTGACCGCGGCCACCCCGACCCCGACGCCCACCTTCACGCGGACGCCGACCGCCACGTCGACCCCGACGCCCACCTCCACCCGCACGCCGACCGCCACGTCGACGCCGGTGCGCTACGGCCTGTGGCTGCCGCGCGTCCTGCGCAACGAGGACGTCGCCCCAACACCGACGCCCCTCCCGACCGTCGAGGCGACACCCAACGCGCCAACCGATTCACCCCGGTAGGGGCACGGCGTGCCCCTACAAATGCGCGATCACCGCCTCCGCCGCCATCCGTCCGCTCAACAATGCCCCGTCGATCGATGCGTTCGTCCGGTGATCGCCCGCCACGAACAACCCCGCGCCGAGGATGTGCGGCCGGACGGGCGGCACGAGGCGGCCCGGGGATTGATCGGGCAGCGCCTCGGCAATGCGGTAGGTCCGCAGGTGCCGCCAGTCGTCGACGACCGTGCCGAACCAGCCGCGCAGCTGGGCGCGCACGGACGCTTCGAGGGCCGCGTCGTCGTCTTGCGGCAGTCCGATGACGGTCGCCGAGACCAGGGCGCGACCCGGGGGAGCGTAGGCGCTCGATACGGCGCTCATGACGGCCAGGTTCGTCACCGGACCTTCGCCCATGCCGTCGAGCGCCAGGACGGGTGCGGCGATGGGCGGCTCCGGCGCGTCGAAGTAGAGGCACGTCAACCCGCGTCCGCGGCGCGGCGGGGTCGCGGACTCCAACAGCCGCGCCGCGGCCAGCTCATCGGTGGCCACGACGATGGCGCGCGCGGAGAGAATGTCGCCCGAGCGGAGCGTGGCGTGGGCCAGCGCGGCACGACCGTCCGTCGGGTCGAGCGCCGCGATGGCTTGCACCGGCGTGTCGAGCACCACGGTGCCGTGCGGCAGCCGGCCGGCCAACTGAAGGGCGATGGCCCCCATCCCGTGCTCCGGCACGGTGGTCGTGCCGGCGGCGAACATCCGCCAGACGAACGCGAACATCCGGGCGCTCGTCTGCAGATCGAGGTCGGCGAACACGCCGCCGAGGAAGGGCCGGAAGAAGCGGTCGATCATCCCGTCGCTGATGCCCGCCTGGGCGAGCGCGTCGGCCGTGGGGATGTCCGGCCATGTCCAGCGCTCGTCGTCGTCGGGCGCATTGATCGCGCCGGTCAGGCGCATGAGGCGCACCTTGTCCGCCAAGCTGCCGATCGGCGCGCGCGCGTGGCGGATCGCGTCGAACAGCCGGCGGGTCGGATCGGCCGCCAGGTGGAACCGGCCGTCCGCCCAAACCAGCGCACCCGGATAGAACGGCTGGAGCACAAGCCGATCGAAGTCCAGCGCCGCGCGGGCTTCCGGATAGGCCGTCGGCAGCACCTGGAAGCCACGGTCGAGGAGGAACCCGTCCACTTCGTCCGTCCGCACCCGGCCGCCGACGCCGTCACCGGCCTCGAGCACGACCGTCCGAACACCCGCCTCGGCCAGCAGCCCGGCGCAGCGCAGCCCGGCCAAGCCGGCGCCGATGACGAGAACATCGGCGTCGTGGGGGGGCTGGGTGGGCGGGGCGGGCGGGAAGGAGACGGCAGTCGGTTCGCCCGCCGGAGCGGCGAGGGGCATGGAATCGTCGGTGTTCACGCGGCGTTCGTGCCTTCCGGGAGGGGCGGGGCGGGTGAGGCGGGGAGTGTAGCGCGGATGGGGTGGGGCTGGAAGCGCAGCGGCGGAGGAGACAACGGCTGAAGCCGTTGACTCCTTGACGACGTCCCGCCCCATCCGCTCCCGCGACGTCCCACACTATGACCCCCGTCATGCACCCCCCACCCCACCCCCCTTCATACTGAACCCCGCCATGAGCCTGACCGCCCAAGCCCCCCCCCTGCCCGTCCGCCCAACCGCAGGCGCTGCCGTCTGCCTGCACTGCGGCAACGCCGTCCCGCGCAGCCGCAGCGACGGGTACTGCTGTGCCGGCTGTCTGGCGGTGCATCGCTTGCTGTCGGAAGCCGGGCTCGACGGTTACTACCAGTTGCGCCCGCGGCACATCCGGCCGCTGCTCGATTACTTCGAGCGCCGGGCGTCGCTCGAGTGGCTCGACGACCACCCGGGCGCGCGCGCGGGGCAGTTGAACCTGGCCGTCGAGGGCATCCAGTGCGCGGCATGCGTCTGGGCGATCGACAAGCTGGCACGGCGGGACGGGCTCGTCCGGCTGGGCGTGAACTCGGCCTTGGGCCAATTGAGCTTACGGTTCGATCCGCAGCGGTTCGATGTGCGCGGCTACCTCGAGACCTTGGCGGACTTCGGCTACCGCGTCCGGCCGAGCGAGCAAGGGGCGGGCGCCGATCCAAGCCGCGGCCTGCTGCTCAGGCTCGGCGTGTGCGCGGCCATCACGCTGAACACGATGTCGTTCTCGCTGCCGTTCTATCTCGGGCTCAGCGAGGCCGGCGGCGACCTGCAGGCCTGGCTGCGCGGCCTCAGCCTGCTCCTCACGACCGTCGCCGTGGCATATGGCGGCAGCTACTTCTTCGGCCGCGCCTGGCACGCGCTGCGCCACGGCATCGCCCACTTCGACATCCCGGTGGCCATCGGGCTCGCGGCGGCCTACGTCGGATCGCTGTGGGCGTTCGCCCATGGCCGCGCCGACGCGATGTACCTGGACTCGGTGAACGTCTTCCTGACGTTCATGCTCCTCGGCCGCTTTCTGCAGGAACGCACGCTCCTGGCCAACCGGCGGCGCCTGCTCACGTCGGACGCGTTCAGCCACGCCACCGTGACGGCGCTCGACCCGCAGCCGCGCGAGGTCCCGTGGGCCAAGGTGGGCGCCGGTCAGCGGCTGCTCCTCCAGCCGGGCAGCCTCTGCCCGGCCGAGGCCCGTCTCGACGGCGACCGCACGCTCGAGTTCGACCTCGCGTCGCTGACCGGCGAGCGCCAGCCGAGCGCGGTGGCTGCCGGCGAGACCGTGCGGGCCGGCGCGCGGCTGCTCAGCCGCCAGCCGGCGCGCGTGACGACGCTCCACGGCTTCGACGCATCGGCGCTGGCGGCGCTGCTGCCGCAGGAGCGCGGCCACGAGGACCTGCCCGTGCTCTGGCGTTGGAGCGTGAAGGTGTACGTGTTCGTCGTGCTGGCCGCGGCAATGGCCGGGCTCGTCGGCTGGTGGCCGCATGACCCGCAGCGGGCGGCGCAGGTCTTCATCTCCGTGCTCGTCGTCACGTGCCCGTGCGGCCTCGGCATCGCCGTGCCGCTGGCGCGGACGCTCGCCGATCAGCGGCTGGCGCGCAGCGGCGTCACGCTCCGGCAGCCGGGCGTGCTCGATCGCATCCTGGCGGTGCGTCAGGTCTGGTTGGACAAGACCGGCACGCTGACGCTGGCTGACCTCGAGCTGGCCGACGGCCGCCAACTCGATGCCCTCGCCGACGACGAGCGGCGGGCGCTGATGGGCGCCGCGGGTGCCAGCCGGCACCCGGTCAGCCGGGCGCTGTACCACGAGCTCGCGGCGCACGGCGAGCCGTATCCGGACGACGGCGTGGCCGAGGAGATCCCCGGCGAGGGCGTTCGCTACGTCGACGGCGCCGGCACATGGTTCCTCGGCCGGAGCATGAACGCCGACGGCCTCGCCTGGGCGGATCTGCGCCGCGACGGGCGGGCGGTGGCGACGTTCGGCCTCGTCGAGCGCGTCCTCATGGACGGGCCGCAGTCGGTCCGAAGACTGCGCGACCTCGGCCTCGGCGTCGGTTTGCTGAGCGGCGACCGACAGGGGCGCGTCGACGACATGGCGCGCCAGCTCGGGCTCACGCCGGACGAGACGCGCGCGGGTTGCAGCCCGCAGGACAAGGCGGACCGCGTCGCCGACCGGCCAAGCCTGATGCTCGGCGACGGCCTGAACGACGCGCTCGCCCTCGGCGGCGCGGCCGTCAGCGGCAGCCCGGCCTGGGAGCGCAGCGCGCTCTCCGACCAGAGCGACTTCAGCTTCGCCAGCGGATCGCTCGCCTGGCTGCCGGAGCTGTTCGACACGTCGCGGGCGCTACACCGGGCGCTGTGGGGGAACCTGATCTTCGCCTGGAGCTACAACATCGTCCTCGTCGCCCTGGCGCTGAGTGGGCGCTTCTCGCCCCTCCTGTGCGCCGTCACGATGCCGACGAGTTCGCTCATCGTCAGCGCCGCGACGACCCGGGCGCTGCGGCGATGAACGTGCTCATCGCGCTCATCTTCCTCAGCGTCATCCTGGCGGCGCTGGCCGTCGCCTTCTTTGTCTATTCCGTCCGCAACGAGGACATGGACCACAGTCTGCAGCTCTCGCTCAAGCCCTTGGAGGACGATCCGTGATCGAAGAACGCAATGTCACGTACGACGACGTATCGGTGCGCCGCTTTCTCTGGGCGTCCGTGCTTTGGGGCGCCGTCGGCATGCTCGTCGGCTTCATTATCGCCTCGCAGCTGGCGTTCTGGCAGCTGAACGGCGGGGGCTCGCTGCCCTGGCTGCAGTTCGGCCGCCTCCGGCCGCTGCACACGAACGCCGTGATCTTCGCGTTCGTCGGCAACATGATCTTCGCCGGCGTGTACTACAGCACGCAGAGACTGCTAAAGACCAGAATGGCGTCGGACTTCCTGTCGGCCATCCACTTCTGGGGCTGGCAGCTGATCATCGTCTCGGCCGCCCTGACGCTGCCGCTGGGCCTGACCCAGGGCAAGGAGTACGCCGAGCTGGAGTGGATCATCGACATCGCCATCGCCCTGGTGTGGGTGGCGTTTGCCGTGAACTTCTTCTGGACGCTGGTCAAGCGCAACGAGAAGAACCTGTACGTCGCGCTCTGGTTCTACATCGCCAGCATCCTGACCGTGGCGGTCCTGCACATCGTGAACAGCCTGGCGCTGCCGAGCGACGTGCTCCACTCCTACAGCGTGTTCGGCGGCGTGCAGGACGCGCTCGTGCAGTGGTGGTACGGCCACAACGCGGTGGCGTTCTTCCTGACCACGCCCGTGCTCGGGATCATGTACTACTTCATGCCAAAGGCGATCGGCAAGCCGGTCTACAGCTACCGGCTGTCGATCATCCACTTCTGGTCGCTCGTGTTCCTCTACATCTGGGCCGGGCCGCACCACCTCCTGAACAGCGCCCTGCCGGACTGGGCGCAGAACCTCGGGACGGTCTTCAGCGTCATGCTCTGGGCCCCGAGCTGGGGCGGCATGATCAACGGCCTGCTGACGCTGCGCGGTGCGTGGGACAAGCTGCGCACGGATCCGGTGGTGAAGTTCTTCGCCGCCGCCGTCACGTTCTACGGCATGGCCACCTTCGAGGGGCCGATGATGTCGATCCGCAGCGTGAACGCCCTGGCGCACAACACGGACTGGGTGATCAGCCACGTCCACGGCGGCGCCCTCGGCTGGAACGGCTTCATGGCGGCCGGCATGTTCTACTGGCTCGTGCCCCGGCTGTACCGCACGAAGCTCCACAGCGAGCGGCTGGCCAACCTCCACTTCTGGCTCGGCATGGTCGGGATCGTCCTCTACATGGCCTCGATGTACGTCAGCGGGATCACCCAGGGCCTGATGTGGCGGGCGCTCACCCCGGAGGGCACGCTCCTCTACCCGAACTTCCTCGAGAGCATCTCGGCCAGCCGCACGATGTACATGGTGCGCATGGTCGGTGGCCTGCTCTACCTGTCGATGTTCCTCGTCATGGCCTGGAACCTGATCAAGACGGCCCGCTCCGGCCGCGCCGAGACGACGACGGTCACGGTCAGCGTCGTGGCCAAGGCCAAGGGACCGAGCGCGATCCAGCTCCTCCTCTCGCCGGTCATGGGCCTCGTCGTCGTCGGCTTCCTGCTGTCGATGGCCCTTGGTGTGCGAAGCGTCCAGGTGGGCGCGGCCGTGCTCGTGGCGCTGCTGCTGTTCGCGGTCCTCGTCCGCACCGTGCGCGCCCGCGGCCTCGGCGTGTACGAGGGTACGAGCTGGCACGAGGTGCTCGAGGGCAAGGCGCTGCTGTTCACCGTGCTTGTCCTCGTGGCGGTGCTCGTCGGCGGCATGGTGCAGATCCTGCCGCTCGTCTTCTCGAAGGAGGCCCTCGCGCTCGAGCGCACCGCCACCCCGTATTCGCCGCTCGAGCTGGCCGGGCGGGACATCTTCCGGCGCGAGGGCTGCTACGTCTGCCACACCCAGATGATCCGGGCCCTCGCCTCCGAGTCCCTGCGCTACGGACCGCCGAGCGAGGCCTGGGAGTCCATGTACGACCACCCGTTCCAGTGGGGCAGCAAGCGCACCGGCCCGGACCTGGCGCGCGTCGGCGGCAAGTACCCCGACCTCTGGCACTACCGCCACATGCTCGACCCGCGCTCGACGTCGCAGGGCTCGATCATGCCGAGCTACGCCTTCCTGGCCGACACCCGCCTCGACCGCGAGCGGATCCCGCGCGTGATGACGACAATGCGCAAGCTCGGCGTGCCGTACGACGCGGCAGCGATCCAGGGCGCGTCCGCCGCGGCCGAAGCACAGGCGAAGTCGATCGCCGACGGCTTGGCCGTGTCCGGCGAGGCGGACGCCGCGCCGGACACGGAGCTGATCGCGCTGATCGCCTACCTGCAGAAGCTCGGCAAGGACCGGGCAACGATGTCGACGACATCGACGACGCCATGAGGAGGCCGATGTGCGCGCGATAATCACCGAAGGGCTGCCCGGCGACCCGGGACTGCTGCTGTTCCTGCTGGCATTCGTCGCCATCTTCACCGCCGTCGCCCTCTGGCAATGGCGTCCCGCCGCCCGCGCCGCCCAGGACCGCTTGGCGCTCATGCCGTTCGACGACCCGGACTGATGCGCACACGGAGGAGCTTACGATGAAGAACGAACGCCGCGACGTCGTTCGCGACCATGACTTCGACGGCATCCAGGAGTTCGACAACGAGCTGCCGCGCTGGTGGCTCGGCACGTTCGCATTGACGATCTTCGTCGCGCTCTTCTGGTGGACGACCCGCCAGACGTTCGGCACCGAGCCGACGCTGCGCGAGCAGCACGACCAGCAGTTCACGGCGCTCATGGCGCTGCAGGAGGAGAAGCTCGGCAAGGCGCCGACGGCCGACGAGGTCCTCGCGGCGGGGAAGGACCCCGCGGCGCTGGCGGACGGCAAGCTGACGTTCGAGACGACGTGCTTTGCCTGTCACGGCAGCCTGGGCGAGGGCAAGATCGGCCCGAACCTGACCGACGACTACTGGATCCACGGCGGCCGGCCGGATCAAATCGGAGCCACGGTCTACTCGGGGGTGCCGGAGAAAGGGATGCCGACGTGGCGCGGCGTGCTTAAGCCGGAGCAGATCGTGAACGCCTCGGCCTACGTCGTGTCGCTGAAGGGCAGCAACCCGCCCGGTGCCAAGGTGCCAGAAGGTACACCCGAACCGTAACGTGGACAGCCAGCCGATCACCCTCCACCAGCGCCGCGGCTCGATCCGCTCGGACGGCCGTCGCGACAAGGTGCGCGTCGCCGACGTGCACGGTCGCTTCACGAAGTGGCGCAAGCGGGCGTTCCTCGCGCTGATCGTGATCTACGCCGCCGCGCCGATGGTGCGCGTCGGCGGCAAGCCGCTGATCTTCCTCGACATCCTGAACCGGCGCTTCTTCCTGTTCGGGCAGACCTTCAACGCCCAGGACGCCTACCTGCTCTTCTTCCTCCTGGCCGGCGGCGTGCTGGCGATCTTCCTCGTCACGTCGCTTCTCGGCCGGCTGTGGTGCGGCTGGGCATGCCCGCAGACCGTGTTCCTCGAGGGCGTGTTCCGCCCGATCGAGCGCTGGCTGGAAGGCTCGAAGCACGAACAGGTCAGGCTGGCCAAGCAGCCGATGAACGCGCGCAAGCTGCGGATCCTCGTGACGAAGCACGCGCTGTACCTCGTGGCGGCGCTCGTCGTGTCGCACATCTTCATCAGCTACTTCGTGAGCCTCGAGCAGCTGCGCGAGTGGGTCTTCGTGTCCCCGCGCGAGCACTGGACGGCCTTCGTCTGGATGGCGGCGATCACCGGCGCGCTGTACTTCGACTTCGCCTGGTTCCGCGAGCAGACGTGCCTCGTCCTATGCCCGTACGGCCGCCTGCAGTCCGCCCTGACGGACGAGGACACCGTCGTCATCGGCTACGACGCCGTCCGCGGCGAGCCGCGCGGCAGCGTGCACACGCCGGGCGCCGGCGACTGCGTCGACTGCTTCCGGTGCGTCGAGGTCTGTCCGACCGCGATCGACATCCGCGAGGGGCTGCAGCTGGAGTGCATCGGCTGCGCGGCATGCATCGACGCCTGCGACGACGTGATGGCCAAGCTGAACCGGCCCCTCGGACTCGTGCGCTACGACTCGCTGCACGGCCTGGCGGGCGGTAAGACGCGCATGGGTCGGCCGAAGATCTATCTGTACGCCGTGATCCTGGCCGTGCTGGCCGGCACGGGTCTCGTCTTCGCCTACCAGCGCAAGCCGTTCGAGGCGACGCTCATCCGCCAGACCGGCGCCCCGTACGTCCTCGACGACGGCGCGTACCGCAACCAGTACTTCATCCACATCGTGAACAAGACGCCTCAGCGAAGCACGTTCGAGATCCGCGCCGTGCTGCCCGAAGGCGCGACCGCGATCCTCCCAATCCCGAGCGTCGAACTCGACAGCCTGACCGACCAGCGCGTGCCGGTGATCGTCAGCATGCCGGTGGATGCATACGAGAAGGCCGGCGAGGACGCGGGCGACAAAGTGGGCGACAAAGCGGGCGACGGAGCGGGCGACGGAGCGGGCGACGGAGCGGGCGACAAAGCGGGCGACGGAGCGAACGAGGATGGCGACGACGACGGCGACGACGGCACGTTCGACGTCATCGTCGAGACGCGTGATCGGAGCACGGGCTTGATCATCACGTCGCAACTGCAGTTCATCGGTCCATGACGGCGCTGCTGGACGCCCTCGAAGGGGCGCATGCCCACGCACACACCGCGGCGGGCGCGGCGGCGTTCTTCGCCCTCGGGCTGGCGGCCGGCATCCACTGCCTCGGGATGTGCGGGCCGCTGGCGTGCCTGCTCGGCCGACCGGAGCGAACGCCCTTCGCCAGCCTGGGCCTCTACCACGGCGCTCGGATCACGGCCTACAGCGCCGTCGGCGCGGCATTCGCGTCCATCGGCGCGCCGCTGCGGCCGGTGCTCAGCTGGCCGGTGCTGGCCGCGATCGGCACGCTGCCGCTCTTGTGGTACGCGCTGCGGCCTGCGGCGAACGCACCGCTGTTCCTGAGCCGATGGCACGGCGTCGGCGCCCGGCGCCTGCGGGGCCTGCGGCCTCCGGCCCGCGCGCTCGGCCTCGGCCTGCTGACGCCCCTCCTGCCGTGCGGCATGCTGTACGCCGCCGCCGGTGCCGCCGCGGCGGCGCCGAGCGTGCCTGCAGGCGCGGCGTGGATGGCGGCGTTCGCGGCCGGCACACTGCCGCTGCTCGTGCTCGGCCAGGCGGGATTCACGTGGGCCGCCCGCACGCAGCGGGGCGCCTGGGTGCCGCTCGTCCGGCGAGGCACGGCGCTCTTGGCCGCGCTGACGTTGATCGGGTTCGCGCTCATGGGGCCGATGTGACGGCCGTCCCCGTGGCCACATCCGTCGCCCGCCCGCCCGACGGCGCAGCCTCCCGGCCGCCCATCGACCGGCAGGCCTGGGTGAGCTTCGCGATCGCTTCCGTAGGCGGCGCGGTCGTGGCGTTCTACCCGCGGCTGCCGGACGCGGCGACGGTGGCGCTCGTGGCGTCGATGGCCGGCCTCGTGATCGTCAGCGAGTGGATCACGAGCGTGATGGACCGCTTTCGCGACAGCTCGGGGCCGGAGCCGGTGTCCCGGTCCGCGGCCGTGCCAAGGCGCAGCGACGCGCGGGGCATGGCGATCCTTGCGGGCTGCGTGATCCTCGCCGGGGCGTTCCTGTCGCAGCTGCCCGAGAGCGAGCGGCAGGCATGGATCGCCGTATTGGCCACCGTGGCCGCCGGCGTCGGCGTCCTGTTCCTGCTGCGGCTGGAGTGGGTGCCGGTCGATCGGCGCCTGCTCGTCCTGACGCATGTCCTCCTCACCGTGCCGTGCCTGCTCCTTGGCTTCCGGGCGTGGGGCGTCGGCGCCGCGCGGGCGTTTGCCGTCTGGGCACCTCTTGCGCTGTTCCTCCCCGGCGTCGTGCTCGTCGAGCGCGCCTGGATGGACGGTCCGACCGGCGCGCGGAACGCGCTGACGGTCGGGCTGCTGCCGACGCTGCTCGGCGCGGCGGGGCTGGCGCTGGCGGACCAGCGGCTCGTGGCCGCGTACTTCGCGCTCTGGACAGTCCGCGCCGGCGTCCTCGTTCTCGCCCGTCAGGCCAGCGACTCGACGGCGATCCCGAGCTTCCGGAGCATTCGCGCGTTCGGGCGGGAGACGTGTTGGTGGGTGGGGGGGTTTGTGGTCGCGTGGGTGGGGATGTGGGTGTGGGGGGGGTGAAGGCCGGCTGATGCTGCGGCCCGCTCGGCGATCCTCACGGGCCGATCGACACGCGTCGGCCACGCAGAAGCCCATGGTAGGGGCACGGCATGCCGTGCCCATCGTTCGAAATCACGACGACACCGCGGCTGCCGGACGGAAGAAGGGCACGGCATGCCGTGCCCCTACACGTACCTGGATTCGCGGTCGGCGCTGGTCGTTGGGTCCGTTCGGCCTCAATCGGCCATCAGGATCGCGTCCAACGCCCCCCGGTCCACCACCCGCACCTCGCCGCGCCCGCTCTCCAGCCAGCCCGCCTTCGTCCATGCGGACAGCTTGCGGATGCAGCTCTCGACGGTCGTGTTCACCATCTGCGCCAGCTCCTGGCGGGTGAACGGGATCGTCTCGCCGCCGAAGTGGCCGTCCAGGCGCAGGAGCGTGTAGGCCAGACGCTTGTCCACGCGCTCGACGTTCAGCGCGCAGTCGCAGTGGGCGTCGCAGAACCGCGGGGCCATCTCTTTGAGCAGGCGCTTGGCGAAGCCGGGCAGCTGCTCGAACAGCTCGAGGAACTTCGCCGCCGGGATCCGGACGATCTCGACGTCCGAGGCGGCGCGGGCCGAGCACGGGAACGGCCGGCCGAGCAGCGTCGCGGCGACGCAGAACGTCTGACCCGGGCCGTAGAACGCGATCAGGCTCTCCGCACCACCGCTCGATCCCTTGGCCATGTGGACGCGGCCGCTCTTGATCCACCACAGCGACCGCACGTCGTCGCCCTCGAGGTAGATCGCCTCGCCGCGGGCGTGGTGCTCGGTGACGCCGTAGGCGAGGAGGGTTTGGAGGTCCTCGTCGCTGAGGGCGAAGGTTTGGTCGGGGAGGGTGGGGATCATGGGCACGGAGGATACGCGCCCACCGCGTCGGCGTCCATTGCGTCCGGCCCAGCCGGGCTCGCGCGCGGCCAGCGCGTGCACCGCGACTCCGCGAGGCACCGACACGGTCTTCGCGGCTCGTCGACGATTGCCCATCCATGTTCGAGCCTTCATCCGCACATCACACTCCCTCGCTATGCTCGGCCCCGCTGCGGGACGGCCGACCGCGTCCGATCGTCGGATGAGCGCGCCTGCCGCACGACTTCGCTGCCGTTGACTCACAGGATCGACAGGAGTAGGTCGTGAGGCCGCACGATTCGCGCGCGTTTGCCCTGGATGTCGCCTCTGAATTCGATGTAAGCGTCGGCCGCCCGCGACGAATCGACCTGCACTGCCACAGCAGTGCCAGCAACCGGTCCGACGAAGCGCTGTTGAACGCGATTCGCTGTCCCGAGAGCTACAGCTCGCCGGCCGACGTCTTCGCGCAGGCCCGGAGCCGCGGGATGGACGTGGTGACGATCACGGACCACGACACGATCGACGGGATCGCGTCACTCGTTCAGGGCGGCGAGCGGTCGTTCGACACGGCGGGCATGGATCTCCTCGTCGGTGAGGAGCTGACGTGCTGGTTCCCCGAGGACCGGTGCAAGATCCACTTGCTGCTCTGGGGCATCACGCCGGGCGACCACGCGGACCTGCAGGCCGTCGCGCACGACATCTATGCCGTGGCGGACATCGTCGAGCAGCGCCGGATCGCCCATGCGGTGGCCCATCCGGTCTATCGCCAGAACGACGTGCTCGAACGCTGGCACCTCGAACGGCTGATCCTGCTGTTCAAGGGGTTCGAGACCCTCAACGGAGCGCACAGCGCGCTCCATCGCCGGTCCCTCGAGCCGGTGCTGGACCAACTCACGCCCGAGGGAATCGATGCGCTGGCCGACGCGCATGGCCTGCGACCCTTGTGGCCCGAACCCTGGATCAAGACCCGCACCGGCGGCAGCGACGACCACGGCCTGCTCAACATCGGCCTCACGTACACCGAGTTCGACGCAGACGCGCGCACGGTTCCCGACCTCCTGGAGTGTTTGCGCACCGCCCGCTGCCGACCGGGCGGCGAGGCCGGATCGAGCGTGAAGCTGGCGCACAACCTGATGAGCGTTGGCATCCATTACGCCGCCCGCCAGGTACGACCGCGATCGGCATCCGCAGCATCGTCGGCGTCGGCAGGTATGATGCAGATGCTCGTCGGCGAGCACCCGCGAGCGACGGGCCGTCGGCGCGCCGCGATCGCGATCGCGGTGAAGCGCACGGGCGGGCGTTTGCGGCGCGTGTTCGTTCGGTCGAAGTCCGGCGGCACGTCGGCCAGGACCGGCAGCACGCTCCTCGCCGACCTGATCGCCGCATCGTGCAGCAACCGCATCGCCGAGCATCCGGCCATCCATCAGGCCGTGAAGAGCGGCGTCGCACCGCTGTCCGAACACGCCGCGATGTTCGCGTTCATGGCGGCCGTCCAGCGCGACGTGTCGGGCGGCATCGCCGAGTCCGTCGCCGACGCGCTGTCGGACGGCCGCATCGGGGCGATCTTCGATGCGTTCGCGGCCATCCTCATGCAGCAGTGCATCCAGCTGCCGTACTACTTCTCGCTGGCGCACCAGAACCGCGAGCGCAACGATCTGGCGCGGATCACCGGACAGGGACGCGTGCCGACGCGCGAAAACCTGCGCGTTGGCGTGTTCACGGACACGTTCGATGACGTGAACGGCGTGGTGCGCTTCATCCGCGAGATGGGCGACGAGGCGGCGGTGCGACAGCTGGCGCTGACGGTGCACACGTGCAGCAGCGAGCCGAGCTTCGATGCGCCCTATCGCAAGAACTTCATGCCGCTCGTCGAGCGCGGGATGCCGTTCTACCCGGACCTCACGCTGACGCTGCCGCCGATCGTCGAGATCCTCGAGTGGGCGGACCGCCAGCAGTTCGACGCCGTACACGTCGACACACCCGGCCCGATGGGTCTGTGCGGCTGGCTCGTGGCCAAGCTGCTGCGCATCCCGGTGCTCGGGACGTACCACACGGACTTCCCGGCATATGTCCGCCACCTCAGCGGCGGCGACTTCCGCATGACGGCCGCGACGAGCGGCTACGTCGGTTGGTTCTACGGTCAGATGGCGGCCGTCCTGTCCCGCAGCCTGGCCTACCGCGAGCAACTGGGCGATCTCGGGATCCCCGACGACCGGATCACCGCCGCGCCGCCCTGCGTCGACACCGCCACGTTCAACCCCCGCCATCGCGACGTCCGCATCTGGGCCGGCCTCGGCGTGCACGAGCCGCTGCGCCTGTTCTTCTGCGCGCGCCTCAGCCAGGAGAAGAACGTCGCGTTCCTCGCCTCCGTCTTCCAGGCGATCTGCGCCACGCGGCGCGACGTGGCGCTCGTCATCGCCGGCGACGGTCCGTGCGCCGCGTCGCTCGGCGAGGCGCTCGCCGGCCTGCCCGCCTACCTGCTCGGCCGCCAGGACGACGCCGCCCTCGCCCGGCTGTACGCGAGCGCCGACCTGTTTGTCTTCCCGTCGCGCACGGACACGCTCGGCCAGGTCATCCTTGAAGCGCTAGCGAGCGGCCTGCCCACGTTGGTGAGCGATGAGGGCGGCCCGCGGGAGATCGTCAACGACAACCGCACGGGTCGAGTGCTGTCGGCGGCCGATCCGGCGCACGACGTTCCATTGTGGGTCGGTGTGATCGAAGACCTGCTCCGCGACGAGCCGCGCCGCCGCCGCCTCGGCCGCAACGCCGCCGACCGCATGTCGCGGTTCACGGCTTCGGCGGCGTTCGAGGCGTTCTGGGAGGCGCATTGGCGGGCGGCGGTGGGGGCGATGGCGGGTGCGCCTGCCCGTGATGTAGATTGCGCAATTGATCGAGATACTCGTGGTCCGGTGACCGCCCGGCGATAAATCGCCGGGCTACAATAACTGCGCCTGCTGAAGCAGGCTATTCAGACTGTAGCCGGCTTCAGCCGGCGTCGTTATTGTAGCCCGGCCGTTCAGGGCCGGGCGATCGCCCGATCCCCCCTCCCACGGTGTCGCCCATGCCCACGCCCACGCCGCCCCCCGCGCGACCGCCCGCCCAACTCGCCCTCACCCTCGAAACGCACCGCAACCACTACCTCTTCGCGGATCACTTCCTGACGCACGTCCTGCCCGGCGACCCTGCATGGTCCGCTGTCGACGGCCGCGACGTGCTGGCGGTGCTCGCTCCGCTGTGGGCCGCCTTCGAGCCGGAGGGCACGAACGAGGCGCAGGTCGAGGAGGGTTGGGTCCGCCCGGTGCTCCGCGCACTCGGCCATTTGTTCACCGTCCAGGTGTCGATGAAGACGCCGCTCGGGCCGATGACGCCGGACTACGTGCTGTATGCGGACGAGGCGACGCGAGCGGCGACACCGTCGACGGGGTTGGCATCGGAAGCGGACTTCAGGGGAGCGATCGCCATCGGCGACGCCAAGGCGTGGGCCAAGCGGTTGGACCAGCCGTTGACGGCGCGGCAGCAGTCGCTGGGGTTGAAGACGAGCGACAACCCGAGTTATCAGATCGACGCCTACGTGCGCTACTCCGGCCTGCCGTGGGGCATTTTGACGAACGGCCGCCACTGGCGGTTGGTGCATCGGGATACGTCCAAGCGGCTGGATGTCTACTACGAGGTCGATCTGCCGGCGCTGATCGAGCAGGCGGCGGGCGCGTTGCAGTCGACGACGACGACGACGAACCGCATCGGCATCGGCCACGACTGCCCTCGACGCCCTCAAGTACTTCTGGCTCTTCTTCCGCGCCGCGGCCTTCACCACCGCCGACGGCCCGTCGTGGCTCGACCGCGTGCTGACCGACAGCCGCACCTATGCCCAGGGCATCAGCGACAGCCTGAAGGAACAGGTCTACGAGGCGCTCGCGGTCTTGGCTCAGGGCTTCTACGACATGCCGTCGAATCGGCTGGCGAGCGATGACGCGACGCTGAAGGCGGTGTACGACAACAGTCTGATCGTGCTGTACCGGTTGTTGTTCGTGCTGTATGCCGAGGATCGCGGGGTCTTGCCCCTTGCGTCGAACAAGATGTTCAGGGAAACGTACAGCCTGCAGGCGCGCAAGCGACTGGTTGCGATCGACATCGAGCGTGACACACCGGTCGCGACGAGCATGGACAACATCTGGATCGGACTGAACGCTCTGTGGCGATACATCGCCAACGGTCATCCCGAACTCGACATTCCTGCCTACAACGGCGGCCTCTTCGACGGCGCCCGCCACCCGTTCCTCGAGTCCCACAGCGTCGGCGACCGCGCGCTCCGTCGGGCGATCGACCTCGTAGCGCGGGCGGACGACCGGCGCGGCGGCGGGCGGCAGTTCGTGGACTACCGCGACCTCGAAGTGCGGCATCTCGGGAGCATCTACGAAGGGCTGCTGGAGTACCGGCTGCGCTTTGCCGAGGCGGATCTGGCGGTGACGCGCGAGAAGGGCCGCGAGGTGTACGCGCCGGCCGTCGCGGGCCAATCCATCGCAGTCGCCGCCGGGCGCGTGTACCTCACGACGGACAAGGGCGAGCGCAAGTCGACGGGGAGCTACTACACGCCCGATTACATCGTGCAGTACATCGTCGAGCAGACGGTGGGGCCGGTGCTGGAGGATCTGACCGGGCAGCACTTAGGCGATGGGGCGATCGGATCGACGGCGACGTCGGCATCGACGGCGGCCGGCGGCGGCAAGGCGGCGCTGGTCGACGCGATCCTATCGATCAACATCCTCGACCCCGCGATGGGCTCCGGCCACTTCCTGGTGGCCGCCACCGAGCACGTGGCCCGCCACATGGTCGGGCTGGCGCTGGACGTCCCGCCGGACCTGGGCGAGGAGGGTGAGCTGGCGTACTGGCGGCGGCGGATCGTGCAGGCGTGTATATACGGCGTCGATGTGAACCCGCTGGCCGTCGAGCTGGCCAAGCTGAGCCTATGGCTGGCGACGGTGGCGCGCGACCGGCCGCTCAGCTTCCTGGACCACCACCTGCGCACCGGCAACAGCCTCGTCGGCGCGCGCGTGGCGGACGTCCCGCTCGGCACGCCGCCGCGGCGCGTGTCCGAGCGCCGCGTGAAGGCCGTCGCCGCCGCGGAGGCCGCCGGCCAGCTGAGCATGACCACCGACAGCGCCTTCGCCGGCGCGATGCTCACCGCCAACGGCCTGATGTCCGAGATCGAGGCGATGCGCTCCGACACCGTCGAGGACGTCCACGCCGCCGAGGCGCTGTTCCATGATCAGGTGCGCGTCCAGACCGCCAAGGCCCGCCGCCTGGCCGACGTCTGGACCGCCCGCCACTTCGGCCTGACGATCGACGAGGGCACGTGGCCCGAGTTCGTCGCCCACATCCTCCACGGCGGCATGGCGCTGCCGCACTGGACGGCGATGTTGGACGAGGCCGATCGGATCGCGGGGGAGCGGCGGTTCTTCCATTGGGAGCTGGAGTTCCCGGAGGTCTTCTTCGACCGGTTTGGGCGGCTGGATGCGTGGACGAGCGGGTTCGACGCGGTGATCGGGAACCCGCCGTATGTGCGGCAGGAGTCGCTCGGCGACATCAAGCCGTTCCTGGCCACCCTCCTGCCCGACGTCTACCACGGCACGGCCGACATCTTCGTCTACTTCATCGGCCAAGGCCTCGGCTTGCTCCGCGCCGGCCGGCGCCTGTCCTACGTCGCCAGCAACAGCTGGCTGCGCGCCAACTACGCCAGCCCGCTCCGCTACCACCTCCGCACGGAGTGCACCGTCGAGGCCATCGTCGACCTCGGCGACAACCGCGTCTTCGCGGATGCTCCGGATGTCTATCCGGCCATCGTCGTCATCCGCAACGCCCTCCCGCAACTCATCAGCTACGTGGCCTCCGCCTCAACGTTCACGCGCGGCGAGGGCATCCGTGACTTCCGGCAGCAGGTTACGGCCAAGCGCATCCAGGTGGCGATCCACGACCAGAGCGATAAGGGTTGGCAGCTCGGAGATGATGCCGCGCGGAAGCTGTTGGCGAAGTTGCTGGCAGGCGGGACACCGCTAGGCGAGGTCGTGGAGGGGCGGATCTACTACGGCATCAAGACCGGCCTGAACGAGGCGTTCATCATTGACACGGCGACGCGCGTTCGGTTGGTGCAGGAGGATCCGCGGAGTGCGGAGATCATTCGGCCGATCTTTCGGGGGGAGGATCTGCGGCCTTGGTATCAGGAAGACAAGGGGCAGTGGCTCATCTTCGCACGCCGCGGGATCGAGATTGCTGCGTATCCAGCGATCGAGTCTCACCTGTCAAGCCTGCGTCAGCGGCTGGAGCCGCGCCCGCGGGATTACGGCGACAGCGGCTCGTGGCCCGGCCGCAAGCCGGGCAACTATCAATGGTTCGAGATTCAGGACACGGTGGATTATTGGCGCGCGTTCGACGTTCCGAAGCTCATTTGGCCAGATATCGCCAAGTCTCCCCGGTTCTCGCTGAACGAGGACAGCGCCGTGCTCGCGAATACTGCGTACTTCTCGCCATTGGATAACGAGCATGCCCTCTGGCCGCTCGCATCGCGCTGCGCGTGGTTCGTGTTGATGCAGATTGGACAACCACTCGGCGAGCGGGCCGGGCAACAGCGCTTCCGCCTGTTCGATCAGTACATGGCAAAGCTCCCCATCCCCACCGCCCCCACCCCCACCCGCACCGCCCTCGCCGACCTCGCCCTCCGCATCACCGCCGCCGCCAAGTCCCGCTACGCCCTCCACCAGCGCGCCCGCCGCCGCATCGCCGCGGACCTCGGCGTCCCGGGCGTTGCGCTGAACCAGAAGCTCACGGCGTGGTGGACGTTGGAGTTCCCGGCGTTTCGGGCGGAGGTGAACAAGGTGTTCCGGCGGGACATCGCGCTGCGGGAGCGGGACGACTGGGACGGGTGGCTGGGGGAGCAGCGGGCGGGGCATGAGGGGCTGACGGCGGAGATCGTGGGGTTGGAGACGGAGCTGAACGGGATTGTGTATGGGCTGTTCGACTTGACGGCCGCCGAGGTGCGGCTGGTGGAGGGGAGTACGAAGTATCGGTATGGGGAGGTCTAGGGGCGCCGTTGTCCCTGCTAGAATGGGCGCAGCGCAGGAGTTGACCGCCGATGCCAACGATCAGAGGTACGGACGGGCCGTACCGGCTGTTCTTCTACAGTTTCGACTGTGCCGAACCGCCCCACGTCCATGTCCGACGCGATCGCCAGGTCTGCAAGTTCTGGCTCGAACCAGTGGCATTGAGCACCAACGACGGTTTTACGGCCAACGAGGTCAATCGCATTCGCCGGCTTGTTCTGGATCATCTCCCGCGCATCATGGAGGCTTGGCATGAACACTGTGGCGACGCCTGATCCGCGCATCAGCCGTGTCGAAGTGACGGACGACGAGATTATCGCCTACCTCTCGGACGGCCGAACGATCAGCGTTCCGCTCGCTTGGTCATGGCGCCTGTCGGATGCGACGCCCGCCCAGCGTCGCAATTGCGAGATCATCGGCAGCGGGCAGGGCGTGCATTGGCCCGACGTAGATGAAGATATCAGCGCGAGCGGGATGCTCAGCGGCACGCCGGCGCCGCGGCCCAAGCAGTTGGCCTGACATGACCGACCTGCAAACCATCGAATCGCTGCTCGCCAACCTCAGCCAAGGCGAGAAGGCACAAGTCCTGCAATGGGTCGCGCGTGACCTGGGCAACTCCTACCCGGGCATTGATGCCATGCCCGGCGTGAGCGGCGGCGAGCACTGCGTCGTCCGGACGCGCATTTCCGTCTGGTTGCTGGTCCAGGCGCGCCGGCTGGGTACATCTGAGTCGGAACTGCTTCGCGCTTATCCGACCCTTCGTGCCGAGGACCTGGCCAACGCATGGCACTTCGCCAGCATGCGCGGCGCGGAGATCGACGAACGGATTCGCGAGAGTGAGGCCGCGTGAGGCAAGGCGCGCCTCTTCGCTTTTCCGCGGCTAGCGAGTGTGCCGTGGCGCAAAGCATCTGCGCTCGTGCGGCCGCCAGACCAGCCCTGACACGGCATCGCACGGGACGCCAACGTCACTAGCCAACCCCGCCCCCCCATGGCAACATCGCCCAAGTGAGCCCGCCCCCCGCCCCATCCCACCACCTCCGCGACCTCGCCCTCCTCCGCCGCGTCCGCGACCGCATCGACCGCGAGTACGCGCAGCCGCTGGATGTCGAGGCGCTCGCGCGCGGCGTGAACATGTCGGCCGGGCACCTCAGCCGCCAGTTCCGAATCGCCTACGGCGAGCCGCCGTACAGCTACCTGATGACGCGGCGCATCGAGCGCGCGATGGCGCTGTTGCGACGCGGCGACCTCAGCGTCACCGAGGTCTGCTTCGAGGTCGGCTGCAGCTCGCTGGGCACGTTCAGCACGCGCTTCACCGAGCTTGTCGGCGTGCCGCCCAGCGTCTACCGCCGCCACGCGGAGAGCGCCACGGCCGGGATGCCGGCGTGCGTCGCGAAACAGGTGACCAAGCCTGTCAGGAATCGAGAAGCACCGGATCCGAGCCGCCCCTAGAATGGCGGCCTCGGACATTGGTGCCGGGCAAGAGGGTCGTCCTCACCGCGACCCGCACAAGAGGAAACGTACCATGAAGGACACGCAGAGCTCGACCAAGCGCACCACCGCTGCCGACAAGTCGCCCGACGGGTTCTCGGCCGAGGAACGAGAGGCGATGCAGGAGCGCGCTCGTGAGCTGAAGGCGGAAGCGCGCGCGAACAAGAACAAGGCGGAAGGGGAAAACGACGTGCTCGCGAAGATCGCCGAGATGCCGGAGCCAGATCGCGCCATGGCCAAGCGGCTCCACGAGATCATCAAGGCCAGCGCGCCAGCTCTCTCACCGAAGACCTGGTACGGGATGCCCGCGTATGCCAAGGACGGCAAGGTCCTCTGCTTCTTCCAGAGCGCCCAGAAGTTCAAGACGCGATACGCGACGCTCGGCTTCAGCGACGAGGCGAACCTCGACGACGGATCGATGTGGCCGACCACCTTTGCGCTGACGGAGCTGACCGCCGAGGGCGAGGCAAGGATCGGCGCGCTCGTTAAGCAAGCGATGGGTTGAGGGCGGAACATGAGTATCACCATTCACTCGAGCTTCCTCCCGCACACCGACCCCGACGCTTCCCTCGCCTTCTACCGCGATACGCTCGGCTTTGAGGTCCGCAACGACGTCGGCTACGCCGGGATGCGCTGGATCACGGTCGGTCACGCCGACCAGCCCGGCACGTCCATCGTCCTGTATCCGCCGTTCGCCGCCCCCGGCATCACCGACGACGAGCGACGTACGATCGAAGAGATGATGGCCAAGGGCACCTTCGCCATCATCATGCTGGCCACCCAGGACCTCGACGGCGCCTTCGAGCGGCTGCAAGCCAGCGACGTCGAGATCGTCCAAGAGCCGATCGAGCAGCCGTACGGCGTTCGGGACTGCGCGGTCCGCGATCCCGCGGGCAACCTGATCCGCATCCAGGAGCTGCGCTGAGCCGTCGGGTGATCGCCATGTCGGCACCCGGGGCTTGAGCCCCTGGCGTCGACGGCATCCAAACGGATCGGCTTCCCAGACAGCCCATTACCCATGGAGACACGACGAACATGCCCACCACGACGGACACGCAGCCGCCCGCGCTGCACCCCGCCGACCGCCACGATCGGATCCGCGTGCACGGCGCCCGCGAGAACAACCTCAAGAACGTCAGCATCGAGCTCCCGAAGCGCCGGCTGACGGTCTTTACCGGCGTCTCGGGCTCCGGCAAGACCTCGCTCGTGTTCGACACGATCGCCGCCGAGTCGCAGCGGATGATCAACGAGACGTACAGCGCCTTCGTCCAGGGCTTCATGCCGACGCTGGCGCGGCCGGAGGTCGACGTGCTCGACGGGCTGACGACGGCGATCATCGTCGACCAGGAGCGGATGGGCGCCAACGCCCGCTCCACCGTCGGCACCGCCACCGACGCCAACGCGATGCTGCGCATCCTCTTCAGCCGGCTCGGGCAGCCGCACATCGGCTCGCCCCAGGCGTTCTCGTTCAACGTCGCCTCGGCCCACGGCAGCGGGGCGATCACCGTTGAGCGCGGGTCCAGCCAGGCGGAGAAGCGGAGCTTCACGATCACGGGCGGCATGTGCCCGCGCTGCGAGGGCATGGGCCGGGTGACCGACTTCGACCTGACGCAGCTGTACGACGACAGCAAGTCGCTCAGCGAGGGAGCGCTCACGATCCCCGGCTACAGCATGGAAGGTTGGTATGGCCGCATCTTCAGCGGCTGCGGCTTCTTCGATCCGGGCAAGCCCATCCGCACGTTTACCAAGCGGGAACTCCACGACCTCCTCTACAAGGAGCCGACGAAGATCAAGGTCGACGGCATCAACCTCACCTACGAGGGCCTGATCCCGAAGCTCCAGAAGTCGATGCTCTCCAAGGACGTCGACACCCTCCAGCCGCACATCCGCGCCTTCGTGGAGCGGGTGGTGACGTTCACCGCCTGCCCCGAGTGCGGCGGCACCCGGCTGAGCGAGGGGGCCCGATCGTCGAAGATCAACGGGATCAACATCGCCGACGCCTGCGCGATGCAGATCAGCGACCTCGCCGCGTGGGTGCGCGGCCTGGACGAGCCGTCCGTGGCGCCCCTGCTGGGCGCGCTGCGGCACAGCCTGGACTCGTTCGTCGAGATCGGGCTCGGCTACCTGTCGCTCGAGCGCCCGACCGGCACGCTCTCGGGCGGCGAGGCGCAGCGCACGAAGATGATCCGCCACCTCGGGTCGTCGCTGACCGACGTCACCTACGTCTTCGATGAGCCGACCATCGGGCTGCACCCGCACGACATCCAGCGGATGAACGACCTGCTGCTGCGGCTGCGCGACAAGGGCAACACCGTGCTCGTCGTGGAGCACAAGCCGGAGACGATTCATATCGCCGACCACGTCGTCGACCTCGGCCCGCGCGCCGGCACGGCGGGCGGCGAGGTCGTGTTCGAGGGCACCGTCGAAGGGCTGCGCAGGAGCGATACGCTGACCGGGCGGCACCTGGACGACCGGGCCGCCTTGAAGAAGGCGGTGCGGACCTCATCGGCGGTGCTCGAGGTGCGCGGCGCCAGCACCCACAACCTGCAGAACGTCGATGTCGACATCCCGCTCGGCGTGCTCGTCGTCGTCACCGGCGTGGCCGGCTCGGGCAAGTCCTCACTGATCCACGGCTCGGTGTCAGGTCGGGACGGCGTCGTGTCCGTCGACCAGACCCCGATCCGCGGCTCCCGGCGGAGCAATCCGGCCACGTACACCGGCCTGCTCGACCCGATCCGCACGGCGTTCGCCAAGGCCAACGGCGTGAAGCCGGCGCTCTTCAGCGCCAACTCCGAGGGCGCCTGCCCGACGTGCAAAGGCGCCGGCGTGATCTACACCGACCTCGGCGTGATGGCCGGCGTCGCCACGACGTGCGAGGAGTGCGAGGGAAAGCGGTTCCAGGCATCCGTGCTGGAGTACCACCTGGGAGGCCGCGACATCAGCGAGGTGCTCGCGATGTCGGTGACCGAGGCCGCGGCGTTCTTCGGCGAAGGCGAGGCCAAGACGCCGGCCGCGCACGCTGTCCTCGGCCGCCTCGCCGACGTCGGGCTCGGCTACCTCAGCCTCGGCCAGCCGCTCACGACGCTGTCCGGCGGCGAGCGCCAGCGCCTCAAGCTGGCCATCCACATGGGCGATAAGGGCAACGTCTACGTCCTCGACGAGCCGACCACCGGCCTCCACCTGGCCGACGTGGCGCACCTGCTCGGCCTGCTCGACCGGCTCGTCGACGCCGGCAAGTCGGCCATCGTCATCGCGCACCACCAGGCGGTCATGGCGCACGCCGACTGGATCATCGATCTCGGGCCGGGGGCGGGGCATGACGGGGGGCGGATCGTGTTCGAGGGCACGCCGGGCGATCTCGTCGCCGCCCGCTCGACGCTCACGGGGGAGCATTTGGCGGCGTACGTGGGCGGCTGATCGAGGCCGTACCCGGCAGCGCGTCGACGTCGGCACGTCGGCAATCGACATCGCGCACCCGCTGACACTCTGGTGGGAGGGGCTTAGACTGCCGGGCTCAGGCGGGGGGGCGATTGAATTGCCTATCCCCATCATCCGTTGACCGAGTCCATGCTCTGGTAGCGGTCGCCCGCCGCAACGCCCGGCGGGAACGCTGCTTCCAGCCGCGCGAGCGCGTCCGGCGACAGCTCCACGTCGCCAGCCGCCACGTTCTGCTCGAGCCAGCGGCGACGCTTGGTGCCGGGGATCGGGACGACGTCACCACCGCGCGACAGCACCCACGCCAGCGCCACCTGTGCGGGCTCCGCGCCGATGTCGGCGGCGATGCTCGTGAGCTGGTCGACCAGCAACCGGTTGGACTGCAGATTCTCGCCCGACAAGCGCGGCACTCCCCCCAGGCGAAAGTCCCCGTCGTCCAGGGCCGTGGGGTCGTTCAGCTTCCCGGTGAGGAAGCCGCGGCCGAGCGGCGAGTACGCCACCAGACCGATGCCCAGCTCCCGAAGCGTCGGCAGGATCACCGCTTCCAGGTCACGCTCCCAGAGCGAGTATTCGGTCTGTAGCGCGGTGATCGGGTGCACGGCATGTGCGCGACGAATCGTCTCGGCGGATGCCTCGCTCAACCCCAGGTGGCGCACCTTGCCTGCGGCGACCAGCTCGGCCATCGCCCCCACGGTCTCCTCGATCGGAACGGTGCGGTCGACGCGGTGCTGGAAGTAGAGGTCGATGTGATCGACGCCCAAGCGCCGCAGCGACGCGTCACAGGCCTCGTGTACGTAGGCCGCGTCGCCGCGCAGGCCGAGCCATTCGCCATGCTCGCCGCGTACGGTGGCGAACTTGGTGGCGATCACCGCGCGGTCGCGGTGCGGCGCCAGCACACGGCCCAGCAGCTGCTCGTTGGTGAACGGGCCGTACATGTCGGCGGTGTCGAAGAAGGTGACCCCAAGCTCCACCGCCCGAAGCAGCGTGGCTTCGGCCTCGGCTTCGTCGGCGTGGCCGTAGAACTCGCTCATCCCCATGCACCCGAGCCCTTGCTCGCTCACTTCGAGCGCCCATTCGCCCCGACCCAGCGTTCGCATCTTCATCGCTCTGCTCCCCTTGTTCGCAACGCCCGAATTGTTGTAGCAGAACAGGTCGCGCTAGGGAAAGGCGGGAAGTCCTTGACCGGATCGTCGGTTTCGTCTTGATCATGGCCGCTCAGCTCCTTCCGCTTCCAACAGCGCCAGGAAGGCGCCGGAGGAGACCACGCGGATGCTCTCGTACGTGCCCACGGCATATTGAAATCCCTATCCCGGCCATCGTCATCGCGCAACGCCGGACGGTCACAGGCACGCCGGGTGCGGGAACGCCAGCGACGACACACCACCGATACACCTTTCTTGCACCGTTACACCATCCGGCCTATGGTTGTGCCCGGAGGACGGAGCTATGGCACTGAACATCAAGAACGAGCGCGTCGAGCGCCTCGTCGCCGAGGTCGCCGGCATGACGGGCGAGACGAAGGTCGAAGCGGTGCGGCGTGCCCTGGAAGAGCGCAAGGCCCGTTTGGTCCTCTACGCGCCGGCGGGCGACCCGTTTGCGCGGGCGATGCGGATCATGGAGCGCGAGATCTGGCCGGCGATCCCGGCGGCGCAGCTGGGTCGACGGTTGAGCCGCGACGAGGAGGACGCGATCCTCGGCTACGGACCGGAGGGCGTGTGATCCTCGACGCGTCGGCCATCCTCGCGATCCTGTTTCGGGAGGACTGTGCAACGGACCTCCTGGAACGGCTCTGGCGCGCATCGCCGCGGGCCGTCGGGGCGCCGACGCTGGCCGAGGCGGGCATCGTACTTGCGGCACGGGCCGGCGAGGCGTCGATCCCGCTGCTGTATCACTTCCTCGACGCGTTCGGGATCGTCACGATCCCGTTTGACGGGCTGCATGGGCGGGAGGCGGTCGCCATCTACGACGCGTACGGCAAGGGTCGGCACCCCGCCGGCCTGAACTTCGGCGACTGCCTGTGCCTCGCCACGGCACGCCTGGCAGGACTGCCGCTCCTGTGCGTCGGCGACGACTTCTCTCAGACGGACGCCGTTCTGGCCTGATCGCCATCGCCGAAATGTGCAGGACGGCGTGGCAACCCGGCTATGCGGTCCGGGCGTGGCGTGCTCAAGGGGCTACGTCGACGAGGATCTCGTTGCGCCGCAGGAACCACGGCGTGATCGGCGGATTGTACCGCGCCCAGACGGGGGCGCCGGCGACGGCAACGCCGCGGCGGGTGAGCGCATCGTAGAGCTGACGGAGCTTCAGTTCGTACCGCCGCGTCGACCAGCCGCCCGAGTAGCGCAGCGCCGCGACCCGTCGCGCCGGCTCGGCGCGGAGCCGAACGCGGGCGTCGATGGGCTCGGGCAACGCGTCGAGCGCATACGCGGCGGGCATCGTGAACTGAATCAGCCACGGGCCGGCGTCCGCCGACGCGTCGGCGCCGCCGGTCGCCTGTTGGAGCACGGGCGCGGTCATCGCGATCCTCTGCCCCTTCGCCTGCAGCACCGGCGCCGTCATGGCGATCTTCCGGTCGCCGCGATTGCCGCCGAAGATGTAGCCCGCCAGCCGGCGGAAACCCTCGTTGGTCGCACCCGACCGGTCGCCTTCGACTTCGGTCTCGGCGACGACATAGCCGTCGTACTGGCGGATCTCGACGCCGTCGAACCGGTCGACGACGGTGTAAGCAAGCGTTTCGATCGCCACGGCGGAACTCCAGCTCGGTAGAATCGGTCGGTCATGGGCGACGGAGGCGGACCCGAATCCGTCAAGCCCATGACGTCGCCGAAACGCTGATCATAGTGGCGCGCGCAAACGTGACCGCCGCGACGAGCGGCGGATACGACCAGCCGCTCGTCGACAGCCCCCTGGTCGCCGTGGACGCCATCCGCTGCCCGCTCCTCGTCATCCAGGGTGCGAACCTGGTGCGGTGCTACAAGATGATCGTGGGGTTCGTCGAGGCGAAGTTGGGGGATAGGCGCGGCGTCGCACGGGCGGCATCAGCGTCGGGCGGACGTGATGCCGACGAAACGCGCGCCGCAGAGCAGCGCCGGCAGGTACGACGGCGGGCCCGTCGGAGCTGCGGTGGGGGTGGCGTCAAGCGTCGGAAGTGCGGTGGGCGACGCGGTGGCGGTGGCCCAAGGCGGCACACCGTAGCGGAGCGTATTGCGAAAGCCGACGGCCCAACCGTCGTCCGGCGCGATCATGTCCACGTCCAAGAGCCCGATGTCCGCCGACGCACGGCTCAGGTCCTCCTCGCGCCAGCCGCCATCCTGGAAGCGGAGAACGAAGGGTTTGTCCGTTGCACCGGACTTGCCTCGGCCGGCCGCGAAGGCCAGATCGCCGGACAGCATGTCCACGCCGCCCAACACGATGTCAAATCCGGTGTCCACCACGTTCCACCGACCGTCCGCAAGCCTGAGCGTCGAACGTCCGAAGCCGCCGACAGCCCAGCCGCGGTCCATGTCCATCAGCGCGAAGTCAAGATAGCCGGCGGGCGCGTCGGGCGACTCGGGGCCGGGCACTTCCCGCCACGCGCCATCGTCGTAAAGGAGCGTCTTCCCCTCCCAGCCAACCGCCCAGCCTCGTTCGGCGTCCACCATTTCGACGCCGATCAACAACCCCGCGCCCGGGCTGGGCACTGGGGACCAGCTGCCGTTCTGGAGGTGCGCCATGCACATCTCCTTCCCGCCGCTCCCGCCAGAGCCAACAGCCCAGCCTTCGGATGGGCTCAACAGCTGAACGTCGTACAGGCTGTGGCATGGCGTGCGCTCGACCGGCCCGACGCGGCCGGAGCGGATCGGCAGGAGCACCGAGCGCGTCGTCCCCCCCAGCTCGTACCCGACCGCCCAGCCCTCGGTCTCCGACAGCATGCCGATGGACATCAAGTACACGTTCCGGTGAGTGCTGGCCGCTTGCCACGTGCCGTCACGGAACACCAGCACTTGGCCCGGCCCATCGACCGATGACATGGACACCGCCCAGGCAACATCGGACGAGACCATGTCCACGGCCCTGAGACTCCCGGTGGCCGGATTCGGGACGCGATACCAGTGGGCGTGGTCGGCCTGAGATGGTGGCCGCAAGGCGGGCTCGGCGCCGGCGCGGGAACCGGCGATGGCCGTCCCGATGAGGCCGGCGATGAGGTAGGACACGGTCAGAAACCGCAACCGAGAGCGATCGGCCAACAAGACATGGGCTCCTTCCGGCACGATCCTGGGCACTCGCCGTCGCCGCACGCCGTCATCCGTTGAGCGGCGCAGCACATTGCGGCGGTCGTGCGCACAACGGCGAGGTTGGCCCCGCCTGTGAGGTCAGACGGTTAGCCGATGGGAATGACGACGCGGACCCGAGCGGCGATACGCCGTCCCTGTAATGGCCGCGGACGGCACGAGGCGGGACGCGACCGCCGCTCGCGAGGGGCGGCGACGGTGGCGGCTGCCTCGTGCACGCGACGATGTGGGCCGATGGGGGGTGATGAGGGGCGTGATCGCGGGTCGGAGGGGTTCCGGCAGGCGGTGCTGGCGCGGATGTGGTGTCGGAGGGGGGCGCACGCCGTTCGGATGGGCGTGCGGAGAGGGTGCGACGGCGCTGGGGACGCGGATGGGGCGGTTGACGCGGGGGTGGGAGGGGCCTAGACTGGCCGGGCTCCGGAGGGGGGCGATTGAAATTCCTATCTCCCCGCTGCTACCGCGGTAGTCGGATCGGCTCACCTTGATCATGGTTCGCTCCGCACATTCGCACGATCGACCATTCGCACGATCGACGCCTACTTTGGGCGTTGCGATCCTCACCCCCCGCCCCCGTAACGCTCCGCCCTCCCCCGCCGACAACGTGAGGCGCCACACCTCGCGGCGCGCACCGATCCGGAGGGAAGCGTGGCGATGCATGTCGCGGAACTGTGGCGATACCCCGTCAAGACGATGGGCGGCGAGCCGCTGGATCGGGCGCGGATCGGCCCGCTGGGCATCGAGGGGGATCGGATCGTGCACGTCGAGGACGGGCGCGGGCGGGTCGTGACCTCGCGCTCGCACCCGCGGTTCCTCGGGCACAAGGGGTCGATCGGTGCAGGCGGCGACGTGCTCGTGGACGGCAGGCCGTGGGACGGCCAGGCGGTGAACGCGGACGTAGTGGCGATCGCGGGGCCCGGCGCGGGGCTCGTGCGATTCGACGGGCCCGAGCGGTTCGACGTGCTGCCCCTGCTCGTGGCCACGGACGGGGCGATCACGGCGTTCGGGCGGGACGGGCGGCGGCTGCGGCCGAACCTCGTCGTCGGCGGCGTGGAAGGGCTGGCGGAACGCGAGTGGCCGGGATTGCGGCTGCGGATCGGCGACGTGTGGATCGGCGTGCAGGATCTGCGGATGCGCTGCGTCATGACGTCGTACGACCCGGACACGCAGGCGCGGGACCCTTCGATCTTGCGCGGCATCGTCGAGCGGTTCGACGGCAAGCTGGCGCTGGACTGCTACGTGATCGAGGGCGGGGAAGTCGCGGTTGGCGACGCGGTGGAGCTGGTGGGCGCGTGAGTCGAAGGGCCGCACAGCCGGGCGCCGCCGCCACCGAACGACCTCCCGTCGTGGTCGAACGTCCGCCCGCCAGGCGGCATGGCACAATCCCGCCATGCTCCCCGTCGCCATCGCCCGCCAGAGCTTCCGCCGCCACCTGACGTACCGCACCGTGGCGCTGGCCGGGCTGGCGACGAACTTCTTCTTCGGCATGCTCCGCGTCGCCGTGATCACGGCGCTCTACGACGGCCGTTCGGAAGCCGCCGGCATCACGCTGCCGGCCGCGATCACGTTCACCGCGATCAGCCAGGCGGTCATCGGCCCGCTGGCGGCGTTCGGCTGGTTCGACGTGATGCGCAGCGTCCACACGGGCGAGATCGCCGGCGATCTGCTGCGGCCGATGGGCTACATAGCGTACTGGCTGGCGAACGACTTCGGCCGCGCCGCGACGCAGTTCATCCTGCGCGGCGTGCCGATGCTGATCGGCTACGTCGCGCTCTTCCCGCTGATCGCCCCCGCCGGCACGCGCTTCGTCTGGCCGCACGGCACGGCGATGTGGGCGGCCAGCGGCGCGTGCTTCGTGCTGGCGTGGCTGATCAGCTTCGGTTGGCGGTTCGTGGCGAACCTCAGCGCGTTCTGGTCGCATCCAAGAACCGAAGGTGATCGACAAGATCCTGCGCCACTTACGGGCCAAGGGTCAAGACGCTCGCGCCGGCCCGTGGGCGACCGGGCCGCCGGCGGGCGGTGCGGCGAACGAAGCGGCGAGCGATGCGGCATGATCGCCGCGGACGGACGGGCGGATGGCCGCGGACAGCCATAACGCCGTGGACAAGCATGATGGCCGCGGACGGCACGAGGCGGGACGCGACCGCCGCTCGCGAGGGGCGGCGACGGTGGCGGCTGCCTCGTGCACGCGACGATGTGGGCCGATGGGGGGTGATGAGGGGCGTGATCGCGGGTCGGAGGGGTTCCGGCAGGCGGTGCTGGCGCGGATGTGGTGTCGGAGGGGGGCGCACGCCGTTCGGATGGGCGTGCGGAGAGGGTGGCGACGGCGCTGGGGACGCGAATGGGGCGGTTGACGCGGGGGTGGGAGGGGCCCAGACTGGCCGGGCTCCGGAGGGGGCGCGATTGAAATTCCTATCTCCTCGAGGCCTGTCGGACGGTGGGGGTGACGGCCGTCGCGGGGGGGTATCGGCCGTACCGATTTGAGTTTCGGACGGCCTGTGCGTACCCGTAGGCGGCGTAGCTGGCGATGCGTGGGCCGAAGGGATGGGGCGCGGGCGGGTCAATGCCACGCCGGAGCCCTCCCGAACCACCACGACAGCCCGCGCGACCTCCCGTTCGATCTCCTCCGGTGACACGCCCATGACCGTCTCACGCATGCGGTCGAGGGCGGCAAAGTCCTCTCGCCGTTGCTCCTCTGTCAAGTCCTGAGCCACGAACACGCGTTTTGAAATCTTCTCGCGTGGGGAGGCTTGAGTGCGAACGGGCGCGGCCGTTTCGTGGCGCTTCGAGACCACACCATGCGGCCCGGCAGGCTGTCCGACAGAGGTACGCGGCCGGAACTGACATTGCCGGTGTAACATACTCCGCGTATACTGTCACTACCGGCAGTGACAGACCACGACAGGAACACGATAGTGCCCCGGACTACGGACACTTCAAAGAACGGTTGCGGCTGATGGCCGTCGTCTCAGACAGCCGCGTGACCAAACTAGAGGCTGAAACCCGAGCGCTCAAGCAGGCGGATGTGGACTTGGGTCGGGATCAGCGGATTCTGCAAGGCCTCCTGGCAAGCTTGCAGACCGACGTGATCGATATCAAGACGCGCGTGATGAGCATTGAGTCTGGTATTCATGGCCTGAAAACGGATCTTGATGGCCTGAAAACGGATCTTGATGGCCTGAAAACGGATGTTGATGGCCTGAAAACGGATGTTGGTGGCCTGAAAACGGATGTTACCGGCCTGAAAACGGATGTTACCGGCCTGAAAACGGATGTTACCGGCCTGAAAACCGACATGGCCGAAGTGCTGCGCCTGCTCCGCAACGGACGCGGTGGGTCGGCCAACGGCAGCGTCTGACACCGTCGCGCCACCAAGAGGCAACCGGCGCAAGCCCGTCACGGGCCGTCCGCCACCCATGTTCAATCGCTCGATCTGAAGACTGCTCGGATCGACAGACGTCCGCCTGACCCGCGCGGCAAGTACGTCTCGGCGTAACCTCCGTCCTTCGCTCTTCGCATACTCCGACGTCACTGGGCGTGCTTGGCTCAGTCCATGCCCCCTACTATAGGCTGCTGGTTCGGCCGCGTATCGCGCGGAACGCTCGATCGATCCGACGTCTCCCCTGCACCTGACCGGCCTGAGCGGTTGCGTTCAACGGCGATAGCGTTATCGGAGTGCCCAGGTCATTCCTCGCAGATCCTGCGCCACTTGCGGGCCAAGGGTCAAGACGCTCGCGCCGGCCCGTGGGCGACTGGGCCGCCGGCGGGCGGTGCGGCGAAAGAAGCGGCGAGCGATGCGGCATGATCGCCGCGGACGGACGGGCGGATGGCCGTGGACAGCCATAACGCCGTGGACAAGCATCATGGCCGCGGACGGCACGAGGCGGGACGCGACCGCCGCCCGCGAGCGGCGGCGGCGGTGGCGGCTGCCTCTAGGACGCGGCGCCGTGGGCTGAATGGCGAGTGATGGCGGGTGCTGAGGGGCGTGAGCGCGGGGCGGAGGGCTTTCGGCAGGCGGTGCGGGCGCGGCCGTGGTGCCGGACAGGGCGCACGGCCGTTCGGATGGGCGTGCGCATGGCGGCGCGACCGCGTTGGAGACGCGGATGGGGCGGTTGACGCGGCGGTGGGAGGGGCCTAGACTGCCGGGCTACGGAGGGGGCGCGATTGAAATTCCTATCCCCCCGCGCCGCTTGAACTAACTGCCAGGCCACGGTGCCGCTCTCGCCCAGGCTGCAGCCGTGCTTGGTGAAGACGGAGCGCACCTGCCCGGCGGTGCGGTTGCGATTGTCCGTGGTGGCCTCGACGATGATGGCCACGCCGCCGGGGCCGTAGCCCTCGTAGGTCACGTCGTCCAGCGCCGTCGCCTTGTCCCCGCCCACGCCGCGCTGGATGGCCCGGTCGATGTTGTCCTTGGGCATGTTGGCCGCGCGGGCTCCGTCCACGGCCAGGCGCAAGCTGAAGTTCATCTCCGGGTCCCCGCCGCCGTTCTGCGCGGCGACGGTCAGGCCCTTGGCCAGCTTGGTGAAGATGGCGCCGCGCTTGGCGTCGGCGGCGCCCTTCTTGTGCTTGATGGTGGACCACTTGGAATGGCCGGACATGGCGGTTGGCTCCCCGGTTGGGCGGTCCGTGACGAAGTCGGCTTGACCGCAAACGACCGTGAAGGATAGCAGGGACGGGATGGGGGAGGGGGCTATGCTACCATGCTGTCCAGTGCGATAGGGTGAAGGCGTCGAAGACCGGGTGAACCTCAACATGTCCGGCGCTGCCGTGCACATCGTCCGAGTCGGGTAAGGAATCCGTCGATGAACACCTACACTGCTCCCCTGGCGTCGTTCCTCATCGGGCTCACGATAATCGTGGCCAGCCTCGGCCCCATGTGGATCTCAGATGAGTCCGCCACCCCAACGTCTTCGGTCCCACGCTCCAGTGACCAGAGTCACCTCCCGCCGCTCGCGGACATCATCCTGTTTACTGAGGACAATGCGATTTCGCCCCCTGACGGTTGCGATGCCGTTTCGATCTTCGATCTCAAATCTGCAAAGCCATTTCATCTTGGGAAGCAATTTTCATCGCCGGGCCGAATGGCGTTCGTATCCGACCTGTCGCTGGTCATCGCCAACAGGACGAATGGCATCTATGCCACGGGCCCGCTCACGGCGCCGCTCCACAGCGTTTATGCCTTGCACAGGACGACCGGGGGCGGGGACGGTTGGGAGGCCACGTGGCTCTCGTCGGTGCCCTGGACAACGCCGGTCGGCGGAACGGCCATCACACCGGACGGACAGTATCTTCTCATCGCCACCCAGGAGTCGTCCGATCGAGCCAAACCATGTGTCGGAGGCCAATTCTTCGGTGTTTCCAAGTTCGCTCTCTCGGAAATCGATTGGATCGGCAAGCGCTTAGGCCCTGAACGAGGACGTCTTGAGCTTCCGGTTCCCGTGGCCGAGATCATCATGGCCTCAAGTGGGACCGTGGCCCACCTGGTCCTGGTGCCCATGACCGAGCCGAGTCGTGACGACTTGGCGAGCTCCAACCGCGTCGTATCGATCGATGTCCAGAATATGGAGAGGCTGGGCCGGGATGTTGTCATCAAGCCGATTGGGCGGTACCCGATCGATTGCGTCACCCGGGGCGGGTTCAGGCACCACCCACTCCGGGTCACCCACGCAACCCTTTCGACCGACGAGAAGCTTCTGATCACGAACCGCTGGATCGTTGGCGAGCTCAATGTCGTCGACTTGGTCGCACGGATCGCTTGGCAAGTGTCCACGCCAGGCATCACCATGACCGGTGGCGTCGCGTTCAATAAGGGTTGGGTCAATCCGGAGCTTCTGGCGGTGCACGGTGTGACCTCCATCGGAACGTATCGCTGGCGGGAGGGTGGCGAGCTCGAGCTGGTCGCCCGCGCCCCGGTGGAGTCGCCTGTAAACCTTCGCTATGATCCGGCGTCGTCGGCCATACCATCGTACGCCGGCCCCCAGGCATCTATCGCGTGGAGCGGAGACGGCTCGCACCTGATCGCCGGGGCATCAATTCGCGGCCCCTTCGATTTCAGATCGTGGCGTGTATCGGAGTCCGGCGCGCGGTTGACCGAGCATCTGGCGTTCGAAGCATGCGCCGATCGCGGCGACAACTTTCCCAATGACATCGCTACGTTCAATGGCTTGTTACCCAGCCCAACGGTCACCCTGGTGCCGGCGACGACCACTCCGACTCCCACCATCACGCCCAGCCAAACGCCTACCCGCGACCCCGCCCCGATCTTCCTTCCCCTTCTCCTCCGCGAGACCTGCCTGCCTGAGCAACGCCGCGTCGATGCCGTGCTCGTCCTCGACGCCTCGTTATCGATGCTCGAGGTCACGGCGCCTGGCAGCTCGCGGACCAAGCTCGATGCCGCCCGTGAGGCGGCCCAGGCCTTCCTCTCCGCCCTGCGGCTGGGTCAGGGCGATCAGGCGGCGGTGGTCGTCTTCAATGCTCAGGCCACCCTGCTCAGCGGCCTGACCGCCGACCGGGCCGCGCTCGACGCCGCGTTGGGATCGATGGCCGCCGCGCCGCAGACCTGCATCGTCTGCGGCGTGGATTCCGGCGCCTCCGAGCTCGCCAGTGCCCGCCACGATCCCGATAACGCGCCGGTTCTCATCCTTCTCACCGATGGGCGTTCCAACCCGCAGCCGGTCAGCGCCGCGGTGACCCGGGCCTCCGCGGCAAAAGCGGGCGGCATTCGGATCTTCACCATCGGCCTCGGCTCGGACCTCGACGCATCGGCGCTGCGCGACATCGCGTCAGAGCCCGCCGCCTATTGGCACGCCCCATCGGCCGCTGAGCTGGCCGGTATCTACCGCGCCATCGCGGTGGACATTCCCTGCCCGGGCGCCGCGTTCTGGGCGGGTAGATGAGTGGACCTCCTTAGCTCTCTCCGACAATTTCGAACTCTCGCTCGACGGCGGACTGAATCACGTCGCTTTGCAGAAAGGCAGGAAAGTCGAGTCCCGCGGTAAACGCTTCAATGGCTTCGAGCGCCTTGACCGTGTCAAAGACGAGTTTATCCACTTCACGCGACATACAGCGGCCTGCGGCTTTCGTCCACCGCCGCGATGAAATAGTGATTGCGCATGGCCTCGATCGTGACAAGGTCTGCCGGACGTAGAAAGAGCGCCTCCAGGCCTTCCTTGAGCTCGAAGTAGCGTTCGAATCGTTTTCCGGCAGCTTGGTCGAACTCGACAAGAAAGTCGATGTCGTTGGTAGGGCCGTAGCGCGTAGTGGTTGCCGAACCAAAAACATCGAGCCGCTTCACGCGCAGCCGACGACAGAGCTGTGCCACCTCACTTCGATGGGTTTCGATATCCAACATGGGGCCCTCGACGTCGATCGGTCCCTGACCGGCCGAATCATAGCCAAGGCACCGCGGGACGCCACGCGTCCGAGGTATCGTTCAGGCCATCGAAGATGCTGCTGCCAAGTCCCCATCGCCGACCTTCCAGGGCCTCGCCATGACGAGCCTCGTCCGCTCCCCGGTCCCATGGACGCCACCGCCGCCTTCACCAGCCGCACCTTGACCTTCCTGTTCACGGACATCGAGGGCTCGACGGCGCGCTGGGAGGAGCGCGGCCCGGCCATGGCCGCCGCCCTGGCGCGGCACGACGCGTTGCTGCGCGCGGCGATCGAGGAACGCGGCGGCTTGGTGTTCAAGACGGTGGGCGACGCCTTCCACGCCGCGTTCGAGGACGCCGACGCGGCCCTGGTGGCGGCGGCGGACGCGCAGCGGGCGCTGGCGGCGGAGGATTGGGGCGCGTTCGGCGAGGGCTTCGGCGACCTGCGCGTGCGGATGGACATCCACTTGGGCAAGGCCGAGGCGCGCGACGGCGACTACTTCGGCCCGGCCCTCAACCGCACGGCGCGCCTCATGTCGGCCGGCCATGGCGGCCAGGTGCTAAACTGGCCCCGCCACCCACCCCGCTCCGGGGAGACTGGCGCTGGCCGCATGCCCCTCTCCGGCCGGCGTGTACCGCCCGCGCCGGCCGCTGGCATCGCCGCTGTACCGGCTGCTGACGGACCACTTCGAGCGCTTCTGCGGCCGCTACGAGGATGTGTTCGAGCACGAACACGGCCGTTGGCGGCGGGTGGTGGACGCGGTCGTCGCCCGGTACCTCGCCTGCGGCGTGTTGGAGGCCGGCTTTGCGCGCGCGCGCTGCGAGGCCTGCCACGCCGAGTACCTGCTGGCGTTCAGCTGTAAGGCGCGCTACTTCTGCCCGAGCTGCCACGCCAAGGCACCCCACGCGGCCTGAGGGCCGCGCGGGGACCCCGCCAAGCGCCTGGCCAGCTGGACACTGTGGCTGGGCGACGAGTTGTTGGCGCCGGTACCACACCGCCAGATGGTGTTCGTGCTGCCGAAGCGCCTGCGGCCGTACTTCCGGTGGCGGCGCAAGCTGCTGGGCGATCTAGCCCGAACCGCGGCACGGACGGCGACGGAGTTCGTCAGGGCGACGCTCGATGAGCCGGACGTGTCGGTGGGGATCGTGCTGTGCATCCAGACCCACGGCTCGCTCCTGAACTGGCAACCCCACATCCATGCTCTGGTTACCGACGGCGGCTTTCGCCGCGACGGCACGTTCGTGCACCTGCCGGCCCACTCCGCCGAGGTGCTGACAGAGGCGTTCCGGCGCGGCGTGCTGATGCTGTTCGTGGACCGCGAACTGTTCGAGCTGGAGGTGGCGGACGGCATGCTCGGCTGGCAGCACTCCGGCTTCAGCGTACACGACGGCGTGTGGCTGGACCAGGACGACACGGCGGCCCACGCGCGGTTGGCCTGCTACTGCGCGCGGTGCCCGGTGTCGTTGGAGCGGCTGGCCGACGACGCCGAAGCAGGGACGGTGACGTACACCTCCGACAAGTCCGACGGCCCGACCGCGGGGCCACACACGTTCGAGGCAACGGCCTTCATCGCGCACCTGGTGGACCACATCCCCGACAAGGTGCAGGTGCTGCAACGCTACTACGGCTACTACGCCAACCGGACGCGCGGTGTGCGACGGAAGGCGCAGGCAGCGGAAGACGCGATGCGGGTCGCCGACGTCGCCGACGTAGCCGAGGTCGCTGACGTCATGCGGACCGACGCAGAGCTGCCGCTGGGCGGCGTGACGATCGAGTCGAAGGACGTCTCGATCGCGGACGCCCGACGCCGCTGGGCCGACCTCCTCCGCCGGATCTACGAGGTCGACCCGCTGCAGTGTCCGAAGTGCGGCGGCACGATGCGGGTCATCGCGCTGATCCAAGAACCGAAGGTGATCGACAAGATCCTGCGCCACTTGCGGGCCAAGGGTCAAGACGCTCGCGCCGGCCCGTGGGCGACCGGGCCGCCGGCGGGCGGTGCGGCGAACGAAGCGGCGAGCGATGCGGCATGATCGCCGCGGACGGACGGGCGGATGGCCGCGGACAGCCATAACGCCGTGGACAAGCATCATGCTCTCATCGACCTCGGGCCGGGGGCGGGGCATGATGGGGGGCGGGTTGTGTTCGAGGGGACGCCGGGGGAGCTTGTGGCGGGGCGGGGTACGCTTACGGGGGATCATCTGGCGGCGTATGTGGGCGGCTGACCGGGGCCGCATCTGGTATTGCCGACCACGGCCTGATCGTGCATACTCAGACCTCGCAATGATGCAGATCATTTGGAGGCTCGCGTATGGATCGCGTGATGGTCACGATGCCGGACAGCTTGCGCCGGGAACTGGATGAGGCGGCTTCCGCAGTGACCGAGAATCGGAGTGAGTTCGTGCGCCGGGCAGTTCAGGAGCGCATTGAACGGTTGCAGCAGCGCCACTTCGAGCGGCGGCTGGCAGAGGCCTATCAACAGGCTGGCGAGGATCCTGCCACCGATGTGCAGTTGGTCCTCGGAGCCCAGGACGCGGCGGCCGGTCAAGGGTGGTGCTGGGATGACTGATCAAGACCCACTTCGGCGCGGGGACGTGGTGCTACTGCCCCTTCCCTTTGTCACGGACTTCGCCCAGCAGAAAGTCCGACCGGCCGTGGTCGTTCAGAACGACGTCGGCAACCGCTACAGCGCCAATGTGATCATCGTGCCCATCACGAGCAGGGTGCCCGAGCAGGATTACCCGGTCAATCACCGCCTGACCGTGGGTACGGCCGGCCTGGACCGGCCGGCCGCCATCCTGGCCGGTACCATCCTTACGGTCCCGCAGTCCCTCGTCATTCGGCGTCTCGGCCACTTGCCGGCGCGTGATCTTCTGGCCTTGGACGCGTGCTTGCGCATCAGCCTTGGCCTATGATCGTGTGGTGGCCGCCACTAGGTCGGGACATCGATCAACCAGGAGGGATCATGAGCTACGAAGTCACGTTGGCTGACCTTCCGGAACAGCGCACCGCCGTGGTCTGCGGACATGCGGACACCAGCGACGGCATCGCCGACTTCCTCGGCGGCGCCTACGGTGAGATCATGGGGCTCGTCGAGCGGCAGCATCTGAAGACCGCCGACGTGCCGTTCGGCCGGTACCGGATCACCGCAGACGGCTTCGACATCGAGGCCGGGATCGGCGTCGAGGGCGACCTGCGACCCGAAGGGCGAGTCGAGGCCTCAACTCTCCCCGGCGGTCGGACCGCTCGCACGGTGCACGTCGGAGCGTACAGCGGCGTGGCCGCGGCCTACGAAGCAGTCGCGGGCTGGCTAAAGGACAATGGCTACGTCTCGACGGATGCGCCCTGGGAGTGCTACCTCGACGAGCCGAGCGTGCCGAAGCCGAGAACCGAGGTCTTCTTCCCCTGCCGAGAAGCCTTGAATACCTGATCGCGGCACCGGGGGGCCGGTCAGATCGACCCGAGAGAGCCGCGATATCTCGGTTGGATCGCACGTCTGTCTAACGCAGACAGGCGCCGTGTCTCGGTTAGATCGGTCGCCTGTCTAACCGAGAGATTCGCCGGTCCTCGGTGAAGTCCCACGCCGCCCGCGCGCACCCCGCATCCCCTTTGCCAATCCGCCCCGCCGATGTTAGTCTGACGCCCCCGGCCGACCCCGCCCCGCGACGTCGGCGTGACCGTTCGAACACGCGCCGTACCGCGGCGGTTATGACCGCAGCGGCGATGGAGGGTAGCCCCATGACGATCGAAGCCGAGGTCCGGGCCGAGCAGGACCGCCCGATCACCGCCGAGGCCGACTTCCTGACGCTCAAGGACGTCGACCACATCGAGTTCTACGTCGGCAACGCCTACCAGGCGGCCTACTTCTGGCAGCACGGGTTCGGGTTCGAGCCCGTCGCCTACAGCGGGCTGGAGACCGGCAACCGCGAGACGTGCAGCTACGTCCTCCAGCAGGGCAAGATCCGCTTCGTCTTCACGTCCAGCTACAAGCCGGACAGCACCGTGGCGGCCCACCAGCTGATCCACGGCGACGGTGTGAAGGTCATGGCCTTCCAGGTCGACGACGCCGAGCAGGCGTTCAGCGCCACGACGATGCGCGGCGGCCAGCCGATCGCCCCGCCCTTCGAGCGCCGCGACGAGCACGGCGTCGTCCGCATGTCCTCCATCGCCACGTTCGGCGACACCGTCCACACGTTCGTCGACCGCTCGGACTACGCCGGCGCGTTCCTGCCGGGCTACAAGGCCTACACGTCCCTCGCGGCCACCAAGCCGGTCGGCCTGGCGCACGTGGACCACGTGGTCGGCAACGTCCAGCTCGGCAAGATGAACCACTGGGTGAAGTGGTACCACCACGTCATGGGCTTCCGGATGCTCCAGCACTTCGACGACGAGGCGATCTCAACCGAGTACTCGGCGCTGATGAGCAAGGTCATGCAGAACGGCACCGGCCGGATCAAGATGCCGATCAACGAGCCGGCCGAGGGCCGCAAGAAGAGCCAGATCGAAGAGTACCTGGACTTCTACCGCGGCCCCGGCGTCCAGCACATCGCAATGAGCACGGGCGACATCCTGGGGGCCGTGCGCGAGCTGCGCAGCCGCGGCGTCCGCTTCCTGCGCGTTCCGGACAGCTACTACGACATCCTGCCCGAGCGCGTCGGCAAGATCGACGAGGACTTGGCGGCCATCCGCGAGCTCGGCATCCTCGTCGACCGCGACGAGGAAGGCTACCTCCTTCAGATCTTCAGCCAGCCCTCCAGGACCGCCCGACGCTGTTCATCGAGCTCATCGAACGCCACGGCTCGCGCGGCTTCTGCATCGGCAACTTCAAGGCGCTGTTCGAGTCCATCGAGGTCGAGCAGAGCAAGCGAGGGAACCTCTAACCCATGTTCTACCAACGCCTGGGCGCCATCCCCCCCAAACGCCACACCCAATTCCGCCGCCCCGACGGCACCCTCTACCGCGAGGAGGTCATGGGCGTCGCCGGGTTCGCCGGCATCCAGAGCATCCTCTACCACCACCACCAGCCCACCCGCGTCCTCCGGGTGGCCGACCTCGGCGACGCGTCGGTGAAGTACGCCGACTACGGCGCGCTGCGGCACCGCCAGTTCAGCACGCAGAACATCGCCCCCGGCGGCGACGGCGTCGCGGGTCGGACCGTGCTGATCGGCAACCAGGACATCACGATGGCCATCGCCCGCCCGACGGAGTCGATGTCCTACTTCTACCGCAACGGCCAGGCCTACGAGTGCCTGTTCGTCCACGAGGGCACCGGGACGCTGCGGTCCGTCTTCGGCTCCCTGCGCTTCGGTCCGGGCGACTACGTCGTCATCCCTTACTCGACGACCTACCAGCTGCACTACGACACGCCCGAGAACCGCCTCGTCGTCTTCGAATCGCGCGATCAGATCACGACGCCGCAGCGCTACCGCAACTGGTACGGCCAACTCCTCGAGCATTCGCCGTTCTGCGAGCGGGACTTCCGCGGACCCGACACCCTCGAGACGTTCGACGAGTTCGGCGAGTTCGAGGTCCGGATCAAGGTCCGCGACCGCCTTTCGGCCAATTGGCTGGACCACCACCCGTTCGATGTCGTCGGTTGGGACGGCTTCGTCTACCCGTTCGTGTTCAACATCGCCGACTTCGAGCCGATCACCGGCCGGGTCCACCAGCCGCCGCCCGTCCATCAGACGTTCGAGGGCAGCGGCTACGTGATCTGCTCGTTTGTCCCGCGCCTGTTCGACTACCACCCCGACAGCATCCCGGCGCCCTACAACCACGCCAACGTGAACTCGGACGAAGTCCTCTATTACGTCAACGGTGACTTCATGAGCCGCAAGGGCGTCGGGTTGTACGACATCACCCTCCACCCGTCGGGCCTGCCGCACGGCCCGCACCCGGGCACGACGGAGGCTTCGATCGGCAAGGCGCGCACCGAGGAGACGGCGGTGATGATGGACACGTTCCACCCGCTGCACGTCACCGAGGCCGCCCTGGCACTCGAGAACCCCGGCTACGCCACCAGCTGGCTGCCCGCGGTGCCGCACGGACCGACGGCCAACGGCACCGCGCCCAAGGCGGTCGGCGAGGGCATCTCGGGATGAGCAAGCTGGGCGAAGAGATCGCCAAGGTCCTGTTCCGCAAGCGCCGCGGCTTCCGGTTCACCCAGGCCGATCTCGGCACGCGGATCGGCGTGTCCGGCAGCTACATCTCAGGCATCGAGGCCGGCAAGTCCAGCCCGCGGATCTCGGAGCTGGAGGACCTGGCGACACACTTCCGCACGACCGCCTTCGAGTTGATCCAGGAAGCCTACCTCGCCGGCGAGCAGTACATCCCCGCCGTCAAGCTCGAAACCGGCGGCCCTAGCCTCGACGAGCTCGCCGCCGAACTCACCCCCGACCAACGCGCCTTCGCCCGCGAGTTCCTGCTCTTCCTGCGCGAACGCGAGCGCGTGGACGCGGTGGAACGGGAGGCGTAACAGCGTCCCAGATGCCGGCACCGCGGCCCACACGCGTCGCCCCTACGCGGGGGGTGGATGCGCGGTCGACGGTCTGACAAGATGGTCGTCCGGGTGGACGCACGGCGGATGCTTCGCCCCTACCGCCGTCCCCGCCGCCCGTGTCCGCCCCACCCGGTGAACGACCACGGGTTGCGGCGCAGGCGAACCTCGATCCCGTCCGTTTCGCGGCCTGGCTCGACGGTGATCGGCTCGGCCTGCTTCACGTTCAGCGTGTCCTTGTACCAGACACGCCACACCCACGGCGCCAGCTCACCGACGGCCAGCTTGTAGCGACCGGGGGGCAGATCGCCGAACACGAATGTGCCGTCGATCTGGGTGCGAAGGCTGACGCGGGCGCCCCAGCGAGGCTCACCGTCTTCACGGAGCGGATAGACCGAGACCATCGCGCCCGGCAGTCCGGTGCCCTCCTGGCCCGTGACGATCCCGCTGAGCCCGCCCGCGGCGCCGGGCGGGACGGCCGTGGCCGCCACCACCGGTGGCGCGGCGGGCGGCGGGGTGTCGGTCCCCGCGGCGGCCGGCGTCTGGCTGCGGCGCGCCGTCGCGGTGGGCTCGGCGGGTTCACCGGCGACGGCCGTCTCGGCTTGGCCGGCGCGAAGCGTCGCTGCGGCGTCGTCCGCCGTCTGCGGCGCAGGTTGCGTCCCGGCGTCTCCGACGACGACGACCCCCGGGTTGGGCAGCGAGCGGCGGCCCGTGGCAGCCGGCTCGCCGGTCTGGGCGTCATCGGCGGGTGGCACGGTGTTGCGCGCCCGCGTCGGGCGGTCGAGCGGCTCGATCACCGTCGAACCCGGCGCGAGTGCAGCGGTCGGTTCGGGCGTGGCCGAGGACGGTTCGTCGGGCACGGTCCGGATCGTCAGATAGTCGATCGCCCGCCCGATCGGCGGCGCCACGCGGTCCGCCACGTCGTGGATGCGCTCGACGCCGCGGCGGATCGGATAGAGCACGTCGCCCGGCCGGCTGTCCGCCGAGGCGACGGCCAGACCCGAGAACGCGACGACGCCGGCAGCCACCGCGGCAGCGGTCCGCAGTGCCCAGACGCGGGCCGTCAGGCGCGGGCGAACGAAGAGTGGTGTGCGGTCGGGCGGCGGCAGGGTGCTCAGATGATGCTGCAACGACGCACGGTACGACGGCGACGGCGCCGGACGGTGCGTCCGCACGGCCATGGCCGCCCGGACCAGCGCCTTGAGCTCGTCGGCATGGGCTGGGTGGTCGGCCAAGACATCCGACAGCGCCTCGCCCGCCTCGATGCGGCTCAGGCAGCTCGCCAGGGCGTCGGCGATGGACATCGGCGCCATCACAGCGCACGCTCGCTCGGAAGGTGGCGCCGCAGGTTGGCCAGCGCGTTGTGCTGCAGGTTCTTCACCGCGTTCTGCGTTCGCTGGAGCATGTCGGCCGTCTCGGCCAAGCTGAGGCCCGCACCGAAGCGCAGCGCGATGACCTGACGCTGCAGGTCCGTGAGTCGCTCCATCGCCCGGCTGAGATCGGCCGATCCGAGCCCGAGGCTCGCGTCGTCACTCGGCGACTCGGCGTCGGCAAACTCCGGTCGCGGGTCATCCGGGTCGTCGCCGCTCGGCAACGACACCTGTTCCGGCCGCCGACCCTGCGTGCGCCAGTGGTTGGCGATGCGGTTGTGCGCGATCCGCATGAGCCACGGCGCCAGGCTGCCCTGCCACTGGAACCCGGCCAAGCTCCGCCAGGCGCTGACGAAGACGTCCTGCGTCAAGTCGTCCGCCAGCGCGGAGTCACGAACGCGCAGCGCGATGTAGGCGTACACCCCGTCCACATGGCGCTGGTACAGCTGGCCAAAGGCCTGACGGTCCCCGGCTTGGCCGCGCACGAGGAGCGCGCGCTCGTCGTTCCCGTCGTCACCGACGGCGCTGACGTCGCGTGCCGTCGATTCCGGGCGCGCGTCGGCCCGCCCGGAGCTCGTCATGCCCCCTGCTTCCCAACACCGCGGTGCAGCCAAACGCAGACATAACTGATCAAACACCGCTGACCACCGACGGGTTAGTCGAACTGTCAAGAACACTTAGGATCCGTCGACCGAGGGCTCGTCGGATCGCAGCCGCCGTCGGCGAGCGGCGCGTCCGATGGCGATGGCCGCGAGGGCAATCGCCACGCCGCCGAGGACCGCCAAGCCGGTTCGCCACCGGCCGGGTGTGGGCTGCGGCGCCTGTTGGACGATGCCGGAGTTGCCGTCCGGCGCCGGCGTCGATGGGGCGTCAGCGAGCGGTCCTCGCTCCGAGACCACCGTCCCGGGCGGCGGGATCGTCCCGAGCTCGAACGCCAGGACACCCTCGTTGCCGGCCGCCGCAAAGAGACGATCCTCACTCCACGTCAGCGACGACACGGCGGTCGACAGATCATGCAGGCCGACGAAGCGGGGCCTGGCCCGGTCGGCAACGTCGAAGACGGCGATCCCGCGCGAGCGCCCGCCGGCGAACACGAGGTCATCGCGCACCGTCAGGACGGTGGGCACGAAGCGCGTGTTCAGGATGCCGACGACCGCCGGGGCAGCGCGGTCGCTGACATCGACCACGTACAGCCCTCCTTCGTCGGCGGCCACGGCCACGGTGTCCGGATCCAGAAGCACGACATCGCGGGCCTCGGCCCGATCGGTGCCGAGCTCCACCCGGCCGACGATCGGCCACGCGCTCTCGGGGCGCGCGCGGCATACACGATGAGTCCGTTCTCCCGATCCGCCACAAAGACGTTCGCGTCATCGGCGGCCAGGCCCCACATGAAGGCGGTGGTCGGGGTGCGCAGCCGTCGCTGCGGTTGGGCGGGGTCCGTCAGATCCCACGTGGCCAAGCCCTGCGTGCCGCCCGTCGTGATCAGGCTCTGGTCGTCCAGCAGGAGCACGTCACGCACTTGGGCCTCCATGTGCACGAGCGGACGCGGCGCGCGCGGATCGGCCACGTCGAACAGGTCGAGCCCAGTCCGCACGTCCCCAACCGCCAGCCGGTCGTCCGCGACATCCACATAGACGTCCTGGGAGGCCGGCGGCAGCGGCGCCGACGCCACCTCACGCATCGCGACGACGTCGATCACCGACAGGCGGTCGTGGGCGAACCCGACGAAGACGTTGCCGCCGGCCTGTGCCAGGCCAAAGGGCAACCCCGCCACGTCCGCCACCTGGCCGATGGGCGGCGCATCCGCGGTCGAGACGTCGTACAGCGTCAGCCCGGCCAGCCAGTCGACAACGTACAGCCGTGTCCCGACGCTCCGCATCCGCACGACGTCATTGAGCGTCGGCAGCGTCCGCAGGAGCGTCGGCGCGGCAGGTGTCGTGAAGTCGTATACGCCCACGCCCTGCGTGCCGTGGCCCACGTAGAGCGTGCTCCCGACGACGGCGACCGTGCGAATGACCGTCCCGTTCTGGACCGTGCCGATGAGCTTGGGCTCGCGCGGGTTCGCGACGTCGTAGATCCCAAGCGCCGAGCCCGCGGCCATGAGCGCCGTGGCGCCAGCCACCACGATGCTCTCCGCCTTGCCGTTCGGCGGAAGCTCCGCCTGTCCGAGGTAGCGCGGCTCGGTGGGCGTCGAGATGTCGATGATCCCGAGGCCCTCGGTGGCGTAGGCCGCATAGACCAGATCGTCCTGCACGGCCACGTAGGTCACGGCGCGGCGCGTGGCTCGACCGCCAGCGGTGCAACGGGCACGTCGTCGCCGGTCACATCGTAGATCGCCACCCCTTCACCGAACTCGGCGGTGACCCGCCGTCCCTCGCGCAGGACCATCTCCCGCACCTCATGGGTCACCGGGATGACCCCGATCTCGGTCGGCGCAGCGGGATCGGCGATGTTGAAGACGTGGATGCCCCGGCCCTCCGGCGCCACGAAGAGGCGCGTCCCATCGAGCAGGAGCGCGCGCACCGCGGCGGGAAGGATGGGGGTGCGGCCGACCACCGTGGTGGTGCCGTCGGCGGCGACGTCGAGCACGTATGCCCGCCGGCCTGCGCCCAGCACCGCGCGCGTCGCTCCGTCCGATGCCACGGCGTAGCTGACGCCGGCGGTCTGATCGACCAGCGTCAACACCCCGGCGCCGGGCGCCTGTGCCTGCACCGCACCGGGCGCGCCCGAACAGGCAAGCAGGGCCGCAAGCACGGCGGCAAGTGCTGGCCGAAGGGCGGAACGACAGAGCATGGAGGCCTCCGATATGCAGGATCCACGCGGCCGCCAGGATGGCGAGCCGACAACGGCGACAGTTTAGCATCATGAATGCCGGCACGCCGGTCTGGAAGCGCTGGGAGGCGAACGCCTCACGGATCGGCGGGCCCGAACGAACCGGCCGAACAACGAAGGCAACCGCCCCCGGGGAATCCCCGGGGGCGGCTGTGGGCTGTCTTGGATCAGGTCGGGCGGACCCGACGCGATCGGGCGATCAGCTAGTTGAGGTCGATCTCGAAGTCCACGCTACCGATCGACTGCGGCGGGGTCGTGTCGCAGTTGTTCTGCATCATGAGCGTGTACGCCCCTGGTGCATCCGGGATCTGGAACGTGTACGACGAGCCGGCGCCGAGGCCCTGGAAGTCAGGCTTGTTGTTCTCGATGAAGTTCTCGCACTCGGAGTTCGGGTTGAACCCGTCCGGGCCGATGAACAACGCGAGGAGCAAGTCCTGACCCGCGATGCCGCAGCTCGCACCGTTGAACGGCGCCAGCGTGACCGTGTTGATCGTGACCGTCATCTCGCTGGTGCCCGGGCAGACCGTGAAGTCGTGCGTGCCCCAGTTGCGGTCGTTCACGCCGGCGTTCGTGCAGTTGCCGCCGCCGATGTCACCGCGCGGGTAGGCCGAGAACGGCGCGCCGCCCGGGATCTCGATCGTCGCCGCACCGATGCCCGTCGCCGCGCAGTCGCCAGGACCGACGCGGTTGTCCGGGAAGCCGGGGCAGAGGGGCACGGGGCCCATGAAGCAGTACTCAAAGAGCGGCTCGCCCCTCTTCGTCGTACGTGAAGGTGAACGGGATGCCACGGCTGCCCGCAGCCTCGTCGCCCGGAACATCCTCACCACCGTGGGTACCCTTGCGCTCGATCGACACGGCACCGAGGCCGACGAGGTTGCGCAGGAAGAAGCCACGGGCGTCGAAGACGTCGTGCTCCCAGAACCAGGCGCTGATGATCGCCGAGCCCTTGAAGCCGTCGTTGATGTAGCCCCACGTTTGAGAGGTCGATGTACTCGACCTGCTTCTCGTTCAGCTTCTGGCAGATGTAGTCCAGCAGGCCGTTCTGGTCGTAGAAGTAGATCACGAGGTCGGTGAAGCCGGGCTTCGGGACGACGTTCGCGATCGCGATCTCCGTGGTCAGGCCGCTGTTCTCGAGGTCGCGGAGCACGGACGGGATGGCGATCAAGCCGATACCGCTGTGCAGGCCGCCACCACCGTTGCCGAGCTGCCAGTCATAGATCTTGTGCTCGGGCAGAAGGTTGTAGGCGATCGCCTCGGTCTTCTGCGTGCGGGCCACGTCGTTGTACTTGATGAGCGTCGCCACACCGACGATGTTCGGCGCGAGGACGTTCGGACCACCCGGCGTGATCCACTCCTGGCTCTCGGCGCGCATGCTGCCGACCCAGTTGCCCGGCAGGTCGAAGACGACCGGCAGGAAGAAGGTCTGGCTGCCGCGCGGGCAGACCCAGTCCACCAGCGTCGTGATGATGTCGCCCGAGCGGTCCGGACCTGGACACCCGTGTCCCAACCCTGGTACTCGCTGTAGATCAGCGGACCGAAGGCGACCTGGTTGCCGTCCTGGGTGGTCGACTGGTTCGGATCGAACGTGTAGTTGATCTCACCCGGCTCGCCGACGTAGGTCATCAGGACGTCGCCGCCGATGATGTCCACCGCGATGCCCATCACCTGGGTCGAGCGGATCCACGCGCTGCCCTGGAAGTCCGGGGCCGACGCAGTCGTTCGCGTCCAGCTGGTAGGTCTCGCCCGGCGCCAGCGTCGCGATGCCGCAGATCGTCGCGCGCAGGCAGTCGTCGCGGGCCTTGAACCAGATCTCCAGCGACGAGCACATGAGGCCGCCGTTCTGGACGTAGATGATCGTGTTGAAGCCAGCGGCGCTGGCGTACACGAGCGGCACGTAGTAGCTGTAGCCGCCGTAGACCTCGTCGTACGTGCCGAGTGCGTACCGGCCAGGCCGTTGTACTTGCTCGTCACGTCCACGCCCGGGGTCGCGTCGCCGGGGCAGCTGCGGTGCACGTCGACCGCGAGCGGGCCGTCGCCGGAAGCGCGGACCATGTCGATGCTGTCGAACACGAGGCCCTCGTTGTAGGCCTTCTTGAAGCGGCGGTAGTCGTCCGCGTCACCGACGACGTTGAAGAAGAGGACTTCGCAGACGTAGTCGCCCGTGATGTCGTCCTCGGGGATGACGTCGATGCCGTCCTCGGACAGCTGGCGGGCCGACGACTTGAAGAGGATACCGCTCTTCGAGCCGGTCGGGACCTGCGCGCCAAGGGCGTTCCACGTACTGCCGGGCTTCCAGGAGGCCGGTGCACTCCACCTTCAGCGGGCCGGCGGCCGGCGGGGCAAGGCGGCGGCTCGCCCCAGGTCACGAGGGCCGCCTTGGCGTTCCGGCAACCCAGGTTCTGAACCTCGATCCAGCTCTCGCAGACGTCGTCCTGGCCCTGGAAGTTCAGGATCGGGAGAGTGGACCTGCTTGCCGGAAGCTGA